>NZ_JAGXKB010000001.1:751888-1304575 GCF_019091025.1 Pantoea sp. GbtcB22 | reverse complement strand
GGTCGTTAGCTCAGTTGGTAGAGCAGTTGACTTTTAATCAATTGGTCGCAGGTTCGAATCCTGCACGACCCACCATCTCAACCCGTTGTAAGTGAGATGATTTCTTCAGTAAGCTTCACAACCTTGATGGGTCGTTAGCTCAGTTGGTAGAGCAGTTGACTTTTAATCAATTGGTCGCAGGTTCGAATCCTGCACGACCCACCATCAAGTAAAGGTTGTAAGCCCCACAGCGGGTCGTTAGCTCAGTTGGTAGAGCAGTTGACTTTTAATCAATTGGTCGCAGGTTCGAATCCTGCACGACCCACCAGTTATGTAGAAAGGCGCCCTAAAGGCGCCTTTTTGCTTTTTTACGTTTTAATAAAATTTTTGCAGTGTTGCTTTGGGATGGGGGCCGGGCTCTAAAAGGCGGGACGGATCGCGAAGACACATCACATCCCTGTGGATCGGCCTCGCAAGTACTCGCCTCATCCATGAGGCTCGCCCGCAAGCGGGCAACGCTTCGCGTTGTGCAAAAACGCTCCCGGCGTTTTTGTCCATGGCTCGGACGCTTCGCTCCTTCCGCTCCCGCCTTTTCTGGCCCTTATGCTTTGTCGTTGCTTGAAATAATCGCACGCATGCTGGACGAAGACGGAAGGGCCGGGCGGTGGAGTAAAGCTTCCGGCGCATGGATGCGCCGGCAGAGCCTACAGGGATGTATCCACGGCGACTTTACGGAACCGCCCGGTCCTTCCGGCTGGTTGGCAAGCTTTTAAGCCCAATCTATTTTTTAACCTTAACCGGCGTCAGACTTTTCCAGATATGCAGCACCGCATAGCTGCGCCACGGCCGCCAAACCTGCGATAACTGCTCCGCCACTTTGGCACTCACGCCGCCGAGATTATTACGAATCGCAATATCCTCTTTGGGAAACGCATCAGGCCAACGCAGCGCGCGCATGGCGATATAACTTGCCGTCCACGGCCCTATGCCTTTCAGCGCCAGTAACTGCTGCTGAACCACGTCCGGATTCACCGCACCGTTAAAGCGTAATGCGCCGGAAGCACAGGTCTGCGCCAACGCCTGAATGGCATGTGAACGCGCACTGACGATTCCCAGGCTGGCAATATCATCAATGCTCGCCGCCGCCAGCGACTCCGCATTTGGCGGCAAACGCGAAAGTTCTGACCACGGCGTCACCAGCGGCTCACCAAAACGCTGTGCCATTCGGCTGCTTAGCGTGGTTGCGGCTTTGACGGTAACCTGCTGGCCGAGTATCGCGCGCACACCCAACTCAAAGCCGTCAAACGCACCAGGAACGCGTAAGCCGGGAAAGCGCGATAAGCTCTCGGCTAATAACGGCTCGTGGCTTAAATGCTCTGCTATGCGCTGTGGCTGCGCATCCAGGTCAAACAAATCGCGTAGCCGACGCAGCAGAGCGGGCAGCGCTGGCGTCAGCGACGTTGTGAATTGCACCTTCAGCGACTGTTTCTCCGCAACATGGCTCACACGCACCCAGCCGCGACAGTTGCCCAGCGCCACGGTGCGGTGATACATGCCCTCGTTCACCCATTCCACTTCCTTCATCACGCGCTGTTGCAGGAAATCGAGCATCGCATCCCAATCGTAAGGCGGCCGATAACTCAGGCGCAGTTCGGCGCTCTCCTGCGTGGTTTTCACGGCGTCGGGTTGATTCTGCTTGCGCAGGCGGGAGGGCGTCATGCGATAGCGCGCCTGGAACACATCGTTAAAGCGCCTCAAACTGCGGAAGCCGCTGGCGTAAGCAATTTCCGTGACCGGCAAAAAGGTTTCTGTCAGAAGTTGCTTGGCTAGCAGCATACGACGTGTCTGACGCAGCTCTAAAGGCGATACGCCGAGCTCCTGCTGCACCACGCGACGCAATTGACGTTCACTGAGGTCAAACTCGCCAGCGATGTCTGCCAGCGTCTCCTGCTCTTCCAGCAAGCCCTCTTCGATGCGGCGAATTAAACGATCGGCAATGCGGTGATGGCTATCCACCGGCGCAGAGCCGGGCGCCAGTTCCGGACGGCAGCGTAAACACGGACGGAAGTGCGCTTTCTCGGCGGCCTCTGCGCTGCTAAAAAACAGGCAGTTCTTCTGCATCGGCGCTTTCACTGGACAAATGGGGCGGCAATAAATGCCGGTGGATGTCACGCCAACAAAAAACAGCCCGTCGAAGCGGCTATCGCGCGACGTCAGCGCCTGGTACGCAATTTCAGCATCAAACATCATCGTCTCCGGCAAATAAACGGCATAGTCGCGCAAGCTGAACAGGAAAACTCGCTGCTTTCGGACAGCTAACCAGTTTATGCTGATGACCGAAAACAGCCAGTTTCCTGCGACGGAAATGCGATAATCGCCAGCAGAGAATATGCCGGAGGTGCACCATGTATCATGCCAAAATCATCGCGACGCCCGTTGGTGAGCTCACGCTTGTTGCCACCGATAAAGGATTGTCGGCGATTCTGTGGGAAAACGAAGGGGCGCAGCGCGTGCCGCTGAAACCGATCAGCCGTAACGATCAGCATCCGATTCTGTGTGAGGCCGAACGCCAGCTGCGCGAATATTTCGCCGGTGAGCGTCAGCAGTTTGATATGCCGTACGACACCGTCGGCACCGAGTTCCAGAAAAAAGTGTGGCAGGCGCTGCTCACCATCCCGTTTGGAGAAACGCGCAGCTACCTGCAAATCGCCGAGCAGATCGGCAATCCGAAAGCGGTGCGCGCCGTGGGCGCAGCGAACGGTAAAAACCCGCTGTCGATTATGGCGCCGTGCCATCGCGTGATTGGCAGCAACGGCAAACTCACCGGTTTTGCAGGCGGACTCACCGTTAAAGCCTTCCTGCTGGAGCTGGAAAGTCCGCAGAAAACGTTGAGCAGCGCATTGTTGCTGTAGAGCGCGCAAAAAAGAGACGACACTCTCGCGCAATTCCGCTATCGTGTTTAGCATATAAAACACGATAGCGGTTTTGATGCCGCATCATTGCCGTAACAGGCAATTTTGTTAAATTGAGAAAACGAGAGCCGTGTCATGAGCCTGATGTTCGATCCTGAAAGCGCGATCTATCCTTTCCCGCCGAAACCGGCACGTCTCAGCGACGATGAAAAAGCCCACTACAAAAACAAAATCAAACGCTTGCTGAAAGAACGCGATGCGGTGATGGTGGCGCATTACTACACCGATCCCGAAATTCAGGCGCTGGCGGAAGAGACCGGCGGCTGCGTATCGGACTCACTGGAAATGGCGCGTTTCGGCAGCACCCATCCCGCTAAAACCTTGCTGGTGGCGGGCGTGCGTTTTATGGGTGAAACCGCAAAAATCCTTAGCCCGGAAAAAACCGTGCTGATGCCCACCTTGCAGGCGGAATGCTCGCTCGATCTCGGTTGCCCAATTGAAGAATTTAACCGCTTCTGCGATCAGCATCCCGATCGCACTGTGGTGGTGTATGCCAACACCTCGGCGGCGGTTAAAGCGCGTGCGGATTGGGTCGTCACCTCGAGCATCGCGGTTGAGCTGATTGAGCATCTTGACAGCCTCGGCGAGAAAATCATCTGGGCACCGGATCGCCATCTCGGCCGCTACGTCACGCAAAAATCCGGCGCGGATGTGCTGTGCTGGCAGGGCGCCTGTATTGTGCATGACGAATTCAAAACACAGGCTTTGCAACGCATGAAGGCGCTCTATCCGCATGCGGCGGTGCTGGTGCATCCTGAATCACCGCAGGCGATTGTCGATCTGGCTGATGCGGTGGGATCCACCAGTCAGCTGATTCAGGCGGCGCAAAGTTTGCCGCATCCGCAGATGATCGTCGCCACCGATCGCGGCATCTTCTACAAAATGCAGCAGGCGGTGCCGAACAAAGAGTTGCTGGAAGCGCCCACCGCAGGCGAGGGCGCCACCTGCCGCAGCTGTGCGCACTGTCCTTGGATGGCGATGAACGGCCTGAAAGCGATTGCCGAAGGACTGGAGCGTGGCGGCAGCGCGCATGAGATCCATGTGGATAGCGCATTGCGTGAGGCCGCGTTGCTACCGCTCAACCGCATGCTATCCTTTGCTGCAGATCTCAAACTTAAAATCAAAGGGAATGCATGACGGGCTCCCGTTACACAGGCACCTTATATGGACTTCTTTAGCACGCAAAATATTCTGGTTCACATTCCGCTCGGCGTTGGCGGCTACGATCTCTCATGGATCGAAGGCGTTGGCACCCTTGCGGGCCTGCTCTGCATCTGGCTCGCCAGCCTTGAGAAAATCATCAACTACTTTTTCGGGCTGATAAACGTCACGCTGTTCGCGGTGATTTTCTTCCAGATTCAGCTCTACGCCAGCTTGTTGCTGCAACTGTTCTTCTTCGTCGCCAACGTTTACGGCTGGTACGCGTGGAGTCGGCAAACCTCTAACAACGAAACGGAGCTGAGAATTCGCTGGCTGCCGCTGCCGAAAGCATTGGGCTGGGGCGCGGCGTGCGTGGTGGCGATTGCGCTGATGACGGTGTACATCGATCCGGTCTTTGCCTTCCTGACCAAAACAGCGGTCGGCATTATGCAGAGTCTGGGGCTTAACGTGGCGATGCCGCAACTGCAGCCTGACGCGTTCCCGTTCTGGGATTCGTGCATGATGGTGCTGTCGATTGTGGCGATGATTTTGATGACGCGAAAATATGTTGAGAACTGGCTGCTTTGGGTCGTGATCAACGTTATCAGCGTGATGATCTTTGCGCGTCAGGGCGTATATGCCATGTCACTGGAGTACGCGATTCTGACGCTGATTGCGCTTAACGGTTCGCGCCTGTGGATGCAAAGCGCACGCGAACATGGCTCGCGCGCGCTGTCCCATCAGTGATGATGAGCGTGACCTTCCAGCGCAGCATGATCGTGGTGATCGTGCTGCGCGGCGCTATTATCTAAACACAACTCGCAGTCCGGCCCGCTGCACGGCTGATATTCCATCTGCACCGTGGCGTGGGCAATCTGATAGTGCTCATGCAAATAGTGGTGAATGCGCTTAAGCAGGCCGTCATGATCGTATGGCGGAATCACCTGCACATGCAGCGTCAGCACCGGTTTTTCACCCACTTGCCACAAATGAACGTGATGCACGTTACGTACTTCATCGATATTGCGCGTCAGCTCACGTGTCAGTTTATCCGCGTTGATATGGCCCGGCGCACCTTCCAGCAACTCATGCAGGCTCTCGCGCAGCAGCGACCAGGCGCTACGTACCACCAGCAATGACACCAGCAGCGACAAAATCGGGTCGATTGGCGTCCAGCCGGTCAGCATGATGATCACCGCCGCGACAATCGCACCGACCGAACCCAGCAAATCGCCCAGCACATGCAATGCCGCCGCACGTACGTTGAGATTCTTCTCTTCGCTGCCGCGATGCAGCAGCCAGAACGACAGCAGATTGGCCAGCAAACCGGCAATGGCGATGCCGAGCATCAATCCGCCGGCAATCGGCTGGGGTTCATAGAAGCGACGCAGCGCTTCCCAGACAATCAGCACCGTAATCACCAATAGCGCAATGGCGTTGACGAACGCCGCTAAGGTGGTGAGACGCAGCAAGCCGAAGGTATGGCGCGCGTTAGGCTTGCGCTGAGCAAACTGCACCGCGAGTAACGCCATCAGCAGCGCGGCGGCATCGGTCAACATATGTCCGGCATCGGCCAGCAGCGCCAGCGAGCCAGAAACCAGCCCGCCGATCACTTCGGCCACCATAAACAGCGCCGTTACGCCAAACGCCGCGGCCAGTCGTTTGCGGTTGCCGTTAGCGGTCCCGTGAGAATGCGTGTGTGCCATAATTATCCAGTTGTTTAAGTAACCTGTTTGTTAATGATATCAGTAAATTGAGATCATCAAGCGGCAACTGCTGCTGTTTAACCTGCTCAATCAACTGCTGACAGCGCTCGGCTACCTCATCAATGCCCAGCATCAACCAGCTGCCCTTCATGCGGTGTGCAGCCTGTTCCAGCGCCGTCCAATTTTGTGTATCGCGCGCGTTCAACAGCAAATCCCGATCCTGTTGCAGCGTGCGCTGCAAGGTTTGACAGATGCGCGGAATAAATGCCTGATTATCCTGCGCCAGAATCAGTAAGCTGTTTGGCAAGACATCCAATGGATCTTTTACTGCGCGCGCCAGCAGCGGTGCCAGATGATCGAGCTCAATGGGTTTGAGCAGCAGAGCTTCGTCATCCAGCAAGGCGATTTTCAGCAACTGAACATCTGCAGAGCAGAGCACGCGCAGCGAGGTGCTGCCGCGCTGGCGCTGACGACGGCGCAGAATACGCAGCAGCGTTAAACCATCCGGGCGCGGCATCATCTGGTCGATAAACAGAATATCGAAGGCGCGCTGAGCATCGGCGCGCAGCAGCGCTCGGCCCTCTTCAAATACCTGCGCCTCAACGCCAAACATCGCCAGCTGCTGCTGCATCACCAAAAGATTGGTCGGGTGATCGTCCACAATCGCCACGCGCAGCTGCGGGTAAACAGGCCAGCTGGCTGTGCGCTCGGTTAACGGCTCTTGGCTCACGACTAATGGCAACTGCACGCTGACTGTGGTGCCGCTGCCCGGTGCTGAAGTGAGCGTTAGCGTACCGCCCATTCGTTGCACAATCTCGCGACAGATAAACAAACCTAAGCCGCTGCCTTGCACCGCATGGCTTTTGCCGGACGGCGCCTGATACCACGGCTCAAACAGTTTTGCCTGCTCGTTAAGCGGGATGCCGCTGCCGGTGTCGGTGACCGTAAGCTGGATGTGCTCACTGACCGCCAGCGACAGGCGCACTTCGCCTTCGCGGGTAAACTTCAGGGCGTTGGCCACCAGATTATTCACCACCTGCTGCAGGCGATCGCCATCCAGCAACACGCTGGCAGGCAGCGGCGTCAGGGCTTCGGCAATCAGGTTCGGCCCGGCATCGCGCATTAAGGGATGATAAAACTGCTGCTGTTGCTGCAGCCAGAGCGTCAGATTGAGCGGACGCGGCGCCAGACGGAAGCTCTGGCTCTCAATACGCGCGTGATCCTGCAAGTCGTTCAATAGCGCCATCAGCGACCGCGCGCTGCTGTGCATCAGCGCCAGCCGTTCACTCGGATGCTGCTGCTGTTCCAGCTCCAGCAAACCGAGTATCGCCTGCATCGGCGTGCGCAGTTCGTGGCTGGCAGTGGCAAGAAACTGGCTTTTGGCGGCATTGGCGCGTTCGGCCTGCTCACGCTGCAATCGGTCACGGCGCTGCTGCCAGTAACGACGCGCCAGCAAGCCCAACAGCAACAGAATAATTACGCCTGCCGCAAGCAAAATCATCAGCGGAATATTGCGCATCGCCATCGTCGTGCCGGGCTGCGGCGGCTGTGACCAGCTGACGCGCATCTGGTTGAGCGTATCAGGCGGGATTTGCTGCAATGCATGGTCGAGCAGGGCGCGCAGCTCAGGCTGTTCAGCACTGACCTGCGGCGCCAGCGGCCAGGCGATATCGCTGGCAGCAAACGCCAGATGCACACGATTATCTTCGTGACTCGCCATACGCCAGCGGGCAGAGAGCACGTTATCTACCAGCGCATCGATCTGACCGTTATTCAGCGCTTGCCACAGCTGCGTCCGATCGTCGAACGGCTGCGGCGTAATACCTGACGGCAGCAAACGTATGGCGAGATCGTCGCGTAATACGCCCACGCGCTGGCCTTGTAACGATTGCCAGTTCATTGGCTGATGCGTGGCAAGCGTGTAAATGCCCCAAATGGCGCGCCATACCGGCAAAGTATTGCTGCCGGGATCGTCGCCATACAGCGGCTGCAACAGGTTGAGCATCACCTGCTGTTGCTGCAGTAGCGTGGCGGCCTGCTGCGGATTGTTGACCCAGCGCGGGGTAAAACGCAGGCCGGTACTTTGGCTCAGCGCGTTCAGCATGTCGATGCCGAAGCCGCGCGCGTTGCCGCTGCTGTCGCGATAACTCCAGGGCGCGTTATCCGCCTCAACCGCATACGGAATCTCAGTATGTTGCGCCAGCCACTGCTTTTCGCTGGCCGACAGCATCAGAGTTTGTGTGTCCTGATAACGCAGCAGCGGCGGGCTCCAGCGCTGCTGGACCCGACTGCTGAACTCGGCGGGCAGCAGGCGCAGCTGGCTGTTAAGCCAGTGGATCAGCGCGGCATTGCGCGTCATTGCGCGTAGCGTTAATTCGCCCGCGCCAGGATCGGCAGTGATTTGGTAAATTTGTCCTTGCTGCAGCTGGCCCAGCAAGAAACCGGCGCTGGCTTCATCGGCGACCAGATAATCGCTTTGCTGATTGAGCAGCGCATACAGCGCCTGCAGATCGCCCGGCAAGGTGTGCCAGCGATGCTGCTGCACAAATTCAGTGGGCAACTGCGCCAGCGTCGCTTCGGCAATGGTGAGCTGCGCGGTTTCGCTATTGAACATCACCGCGCGCTGATTATCCCGGTTGCGATAGATGCGAATCGGGCTGCTGTACCAGCTGTCGCTGAGCAGCACATCGGATGGGAGCTGGGCATGTTGATTACTTAACACCAAATCCACCTCGCCGCGCTGCAAGGCTGCCAGTTGCTGCGCGCGATCGGCATAGCTTTGCAGCGTGAAATGCGTACCGGTCAACTGGCTTAGGGCGCTGAGATAGTCGGCGTCGATGCCCCAGATGTGATCGCCAATACGCATCGCCCAGGGTGCGCTGTTTTGTGCCGGCACCGCGACGCGCAACGTTGCGCCAGGCCACGGCTCGGCGTGCGGGGCCGGCATCATCGCGGGTAGCATCACGCTGCTGGCGGGTTGCAGATCGGCTTTCGCCATCACACTCAGCAGCAGCGTACACAGCAGCAAACAGATCCTCACTGCTGCGCTTTCCACAGCTCAGCCAGCTCAACCACCGACTGTACGCCGGTTTTCTCCAGGATGTTCTTCTTGTGAGTGCTAACGGTTTTATTGCTGATATGCAGCTGTTCGCCAATCTGCAAATTCGAAAGGCCGCGCACCAGCAGCGCTACAATCTGCTGCTCTTTCTCGGTTAACGGCAGTTCGATACGTTCCGGCAGCGGCGGAAAAGCCTGCTGGCCGCCGAGCACCGCCAGAATCGCGCTCAGCAGTTGCGCCATGCTTTGGCTTTTCACCACGTAACCGGCAGCGCCAAGCGACACGGCGCTGAGCAGCGTGTGGCGGCTCTGCTGCGCGGAATAGATCAACACCGGGCAGTGCTGATTACGCACGCGCAACCGGCGCAGCAGTTCGAGTCCGTCGCAATCGGGTAAACCGATATCCAGCACAATTAAATCGATGGGATGTTGTTGAAGCAGTTGGCGCGCCTGCGCTTCGTCGCCAGCGGCGTGAATATTCAACATGATAGGAGCATTAACGCAAGCCGCTTCCAGTGCGACGGCAACTAACGGGTGATCATCAATAAGCAGCAATGAAGCCATGAAACAGTTCCTGTGAATTTCATTGCTTCAGCATAGCGGAAAAGGGCGGGGGGCAAAATAAAAGGGAGAGCCGAAGCTCTCCCTTGATCAAACAGAAGGAAACTTATTGCGAAGTACCGTCTGTTTTATGTTTCACGTGGCCGCCACCCTCTTTGGTGTCGACTTTTTTATTCATGTCCGGGCATTTGCCGTCTTTGCACATGCTGTTTTTGTGCACCTGGTTGGCTGACATATTGCTTGAGTCAGTGCCTGACGTTGCTGCGCTGTTGGTATTGGTGCTACCGCTGTTAATTTTGCTGTTATCAACATTATTAGGTGGCAGATTTTGTTTTGCACCGCCAGCTGCTGCACCGGCTTCAGCTGAAGCGTTGGCCGCACCATTGTTGTTATCCGCAGCCATTACAGCACCGCTACCCATGGTCATCGCTGCTGTCAGAAAGATCATTGCAAACTTATTCATCATTATGCTCCAGTAATTAATGGATAGTTGCCGTCTAACACCCGCTGGTGTTGAGTGACGAAAATAGCGTGCCGCGATGGAATAAAATCCACCTTATACGCTTCACTTAAAAATTTAATTTTGCAAACACATCATTCCTTAGTGCTTACATTTAAAAAGCTTAGTGCATGGATATATAAATGCAAATTTGAGATGTACATTTTAAGCGCGGTGCGTAATTTACACCCACCGCGTGAAGGGCTAAAGTGGGCGGGTTGCGCCCGACGGACGTTGGGCCAGAAATTTGAATGGAATTGTGTATGGATTACCAGAACGATGATTTACGCATCAGAGAGATCAAAGAGTTACTGCCTCCTGTTGCTTTGCTTGAAAAATTCCCCGCCACCGATAAAGCGGCTGCAACCGTAGCGCAGTCACGTCAGGCGATTCACCGCATTCTTCATGGCGAAGACGATCGTCTGCTGGTGGTGATCGGTCCGTGCTCAATTCACGATACCCAAGCTGCGCAAGAGTATGCGACGCGCCTGCTGGCACTGCGTGATGAGCTGAAAGACGATCTCGAAGTGGTGATGCGCGTTTACTTTGAAAAACCGCGCACCACGGTGGGCTGGAAAGGGCTGATCAACGACCCGTTTATGGATGGCAGCTTCCAGATCAATGACGGCCTGCGCCTGGCGCGCAAGCTGCTGGTGGATATCAACGATATCGGGTTGCCAGCCGCCGGTGAGTTCCTCGATATGATCACGCCACAATATATGGCCGACCTGATGAGCTGGGGCGCGATTGGTGCACGTACCACCGAATCGCAGGTGCATCGCGAACTCTCTTCCGGCCTCTCTTGCCCGGTGGGCTTCAAAAACGGTACCGACGGCACCATCAAAGTGGCGATTGACGCCATCGGTGCGGCCAGCGCGCCACACTGCTTCCTGTCAGTCACCAAATATGGTCACTCGGCGATAGTCGAAACCAGCGGTAACGAAGACTGCCACATCATCCTGCGCGGCGGCAAAGAGCCGAACTACAGCGCCGAACACGTGGCGGCCGTGAAAACCGGTCTGGAGAAAGCAGGCTTGCGTCCGCAAGTGATGATCGACTTCAGCCATGCTAATAGCAGCAAGCAGTTCCAACGTCAGATGGTGGTTGCCGACGACGTGGCACAGCAAATTGCCGGTGGTGAGCAGGCGATTACTGGCGTGATGATCGAGAGTCATCTGGTGGAAGGTAATCAGAGCCTCGAAAGCGGCAAACCGCTGGTGTACGGCCAGAGCGTGACAGATGCCTGTATCGGCTGGGAAGACACTGAGAAGGCGTTGCGTCAGCTGGCTCAGGCGGTCAAACAGCGCCGCAGCTAAGCCAATGCGGCAATAAAAAAGGCCAGACTTGCGTCTGGCCTTTTTGCGTTTCAGCGTTCGCTTACTTCGCTTTACCCTGGTTTGCTACGGCTGCGGCTTTCGCAGCAATCTCATCAGCATCACCCAGATAGTAACGTTTGAGTGGCTTGAAGTTCTCATCGAACTCATACACCAACGGCACGCCAGTTGGGATGTTCAGTTCGAGGATCTCGTCTTCGCTCAGGTTGTCGAGGTATTTAACCAGGGCACGCAGTGAGTTGCCGTGTGCAGCAACGATCACTTTCTCACCGCTCTTAATGCGCGGCAGAATGCTTTCGTTCCAGTAAGGAATCACGCGTTCGATGGTCAGCGCCAGGCTTTCGGTGGTTGGCAACTGCGCGTCAGTCAGTGAAGCGTAACGCGGATCGTGGCCTGGGAAACGCTCATCAGCGCGATCCAGTTCTGGTGGCGTGATAGCAAAGCCACGACGCCACTGTTTCACTTGCTCGTCACCGTATTTAGCGGCGGTTTCTGCTTTATCCAGACCTTGCAGCGCACCGTAGTGACGCTCGTTCAGACGCCAGGTTTTTTCAACCGGCAGCCAAGCCTGATCCAGCTCATCCAGCACGTTCCACAGGGTATGGATAGCGCGCTTCAGCACTGAGGTGTAAGCGAAATCAAACACGAAACCTTCTTTCTTCAGCAGCTGACCGGCTGCTTTGGCTTCAGTGCGACCTTTGTCAGACAGGTCAACGTCGTACCATCCGGTGAAGCGGTTTTCCTGGTTCCACTGGCTTTCGCCGTGTCGCACCAGTACCAGCTTAGTTACGGCCATAGCTTTACTCCTTAATGCTCGATTTACGATTAGTATTGAAACCGGCTGCGGCCACTGAGAAGCGGCTCACTAATAGCGCCATACCATAGCGGAAAACAACGCACGGCGTAAGCCTGTCGGCAGCGCAGTGCGCGTTTTTCATCCGGTGGCTCAGTGCGGCGTGAAGCGATAACGCGTCACGGACTGCCAGCTGTCGCCGGGTTGCAGCCAGCAATCGGGCTGCGGCCACTCTGCATGGTTAGGCGAATCCGGTAAAAATTCGCTCTCCAGAGCGATGCCCTGGAAAGCAGTATAGCTGTCCTGCTCACGGGCGCGTGTTCCCGCCAGATAGTTGCCGGTGTAGAACTGCAGCGCCGGAGCGGCAGTAAACACGCTCAGCTCCAGCTTGCCATCGGCAGACCATAAATGGGCGGCGGGCTGGCTGCTGTCGCCAGCGGTGTTAAGCAAAAAGGCGTGGTCATAGCCTTTCACCGCTTTTTGATCGTCATCGGCAAGGAACTCATCGGCGACGCGCTTCGGCTGGCGGAAATCAAAACTGTTTCCCGCCACCTCTTTCAGCGGCGCGTTAGGAATGCCTTCGCTGTCCACCGGCAGGTAACGATCGGCGTGCAGTTGTAAGCGATGCTGGCGCGCATCACCATGATGCGCATCAAGATTAAAGTAAGCATGGTTGGTGAGATTGACCGGGCAAGGCTTGTCGGTTTGCGCTTCATAGCGAATCGACAAGCAATTATCGTCATCAAGTTGATAGATGACATTGGCGATCACATTGCCGGGATAACCCTGATCGCCATCCGGCGAATCGAGGCGATAGTGCACCTCGCTTTCGCTCTGACTGAGAATCTGCCAGCGACGTTTATCGAAACCTTCCGGCCCGCCGTGCAGCTGATGTGCGCCCTGATTCGCTGCCAGCAGCAGGTTAAGCGGCTTCAGTTCGGCCGAGGCGATGCGGTTCGCGTAGCGGCCAATCGTCGCGCCAAGATAAGCATCCTGATGCAGATAATCGGACGGCGTGGCACAGCCGAGCAGCGCTTCACGCACGCTGTGGTCCAACATTGGCACGCGCGCTGACAGCCAGGTCGCGCCCCAATCCATAAAAGTAGCCACCATGCCGTTGCGATTGCGCAGCACAGTGATGCGCCACGGTTGCCCGTCTGGCGCGTGTGAATTCACATCACTTACCATTGGCCTGCTCCTGCGGACGCTTTGCACACGTAGAAGGTCTCTTTGATGCCGGTTTGCGCTTCATACTTCTCAGCGACCACCGCTTTCACCGCATCGACCAGATCGGTTGGCATCAGCGCCACGATGCAGCCACCGAAACCGCCGCCGGTCATACGCACGCCGCCGCGCGGGCCGATTTCTGCTTTCACAATCTCAACCAGCTGATCGATTTGCGGCACGGTGATTTCGAAATCGTCACGCATTGAGGCGTGCGATTCGGCCATCAGTTCGCCCATGCGTTTCAGATCGCCCGCGCTTAACGCATCGGCGGCTTCCAGCGTGCGCGCATTTTCGCTAATCACGTGACGCACGCGTTTTGCCACCAACGCATCCAGCTCACCAGCAGAGGCTTCAAACTCTTCCAGCGTCACATCGCGCAGCGCCGGTTTATTGAAGAAGCGTGCGCCAGTTTCACACTGTTCACGACGCGTATTGTATTCGCTGCCCACCAGGCTACGACGGAAGTTGGAGTTGATGATCACCACCGCGACATCTTCCGGCATTGATACCGCGCGCGTGCCGAGCGTACGACAATCCAGCAGCATGGCGTGATCCGGCTGACCGAGCGCCGAGATCAGCTGATCCATGATGCCGCAGTTGCAGCCGACAAACTGGTTTTCCGCTTCCTGACCGTTCACCGCAATCGCTGCGCCATCGAGGTTTAATGCATACAGCTGCTGGAATACGGTACCTACCGCCACTTCCAGCGACGCCGAAGAACTCAGGCCCGCGCCTTGTGGCACGTTGCCGCTGATCACCATATCCACGCCGCCAAAGCTGGCATCGCGTTTTTGCAGATGTTTCACCACGCCGCGCACGTAGTTGGCCCACATTGGCTCTTTCAGCGGCTCAATCGGCGCATCCAGCGAGAAGCTGTCCTGCTGATTGTCGTAATCGACGGCAATCACGCGCACCTGGCGATCGTCGCGTTTGGCGCAGGCAATCACGGTTTGATAATCGATGGCGCACGGCAGCACAAAGCCATCGTTGTAGTCGGTGTGTTCGCCAATCAGATTGACGCGGCCCGGTGCCTGAATGCTGTGTGTCGCCTGATAGCCGAAAGTGTCAGCGAAAACCTGTTGAGTAATGGATTTTAATGACATTTATTGCGCCTCGCGGAAATGGACATCGCTGACAGAACGCAGACGTTCAGCTGCCTGTTCCGCCGTTAAATCACGTTGGGTTTCGGCCAGCATTTCATAGCCAACCATAAATTTGCGTACCGTGGCTGAACGCAGCAGCGGCGGATAGAAGTGTGCGTGCAGCTGCCAGTGATCGTTGGCTTCGCCGTTGAACGGCGCGCCGTGCCAGCCCATCGAATAGGGGAAAGAGCACTGGAACATGTTGTCGTAGCGGCTGGTGAGCTGCTTAAGCGCCAGCGCCAGATCGGTGCGCTGCGGCTCGGAGAGATCGGTGATGCGTTTCACATGGGCTTTCGGCAGCAGCAAGGTTTCAAACGGCCACGCCGCCCACCACGGCACCACGGCCAGCCAGTGTTCGGTTTCCACCACCGTACGGCTGCCATCGCTCAACTCGCGCGCAGCGTAATCGACCAGCAGCGGCGTGCCTTTCTCGGCAAAATAGTGACGTTGGTTGTCATCTTCTTTCTGCGCTTCGTTTGGCAGGAAGCTGTTGGCCCAAATCTGGCCATGCGGATGCGGGTTGGAGCAGCCCATCGCCGCACCTTTGTTTTCAAACACCTGCACCCACGGATAGTGCTGACCGAGATCGGCAGTCTGTTCCTGCCAGGTCCGCACGATATCTTCCAGCCCGCTCAGCGGCAGTTCCGGCAGCGTTTTGCTGTGATCCGGCGAGAAGCAGATCACCCGGCTGGTACCGCGCGCGCTTTCGCAGCGCATCAACAGATCGTCGCTTTGCGGTGCGTCTGGCGTGTTAGTCATCAGCGCGGCAAAGTCATTGGTGAACACGTAAGTGCTTTTATAGTTGGGGTTTTTGTCACCGGTAATGCGGGTGTTTCCAGCACAAAGGAAGCAGTCAGGATCGTGCGCTGGCAGTTGCTCCAGTGCCGGGGTTTCCTGCGCACCTTGCCACGGGCGCTTAGCGCGATGGGGTGAGACCAGCACCCATTGATCGATCAATGGGTTATAACGGCGATGCGGGTGATCGACCGGGTTAAATTTTTCCATGATGAGTCCTGGTAAACGGCAAACAGATAAAAATGATTTTGATCAAAGTAGCACAAAGACCAGCGTGAAAGCGTGATCCAGTCTGGATAAATGGTATCGTTTACACAAGGTGACGATTCTCATTTTGTGGGGTTGTTGCGTATGTTTGTTGAATTACCAGGCGATGAAATGGTAACGCTTACATTGCCTTCATACTCCGAACTGCTGCTGCTTGCCGCAGCTCGAATTATTTTGGCAATGGCGCTATGCACGTTAGATGTTTGTAGGATTGCCACTTATGGCAACCGCTATTTAACGCAGCGACTCTTGCAGGAAACCGTAACCCTGTTCCTGCGCGACAAAACTCAGGCGATGGGTGATGCACTGCGGCGCATCTTCGGCGTGGTGGGAGACAAACAGTAGTTGCGTACGGCCTTCGCCAATCAGCACATCAACAAAGCGGCGCACTAGCTGGCGGTTAATCGGATCCAGCCCCTGCAACGGTTCATCGAGGATCAGCAGCGTGGGATGTTTCACCAGCGCGCGCGCAATCAGCACCAGCCGCTGCTGGCCCCACGACAAACTGTGGAACGGCGCATCCGCCAGCTGATTATCCATACCGAGCAGCGCCAGCCACTGACGCGCCAGCGCTTTTTGCCGATCGGACACCGCCTGATACAAACCAATCGAATCGAAGAAGCCGGAGAGCACCACGGTGCGCACATTACAGCTGACGCGATAATCGAGGTGCAGGCTGCTGCTGACGTAACCGATGTGCTGCTTGATGTCCCAGATGGTTTCACCGCTGCCGCGTCGGATGCCAAACAGCGTCAAATCGTTGCTGTAACCCTGTGGATGATCGCCGGTTACCAAACTGAGCAGGGTGGATTTACCCGCGCCGTTCGGCCCCACAATCTGCCAGTGTTCAGCGGGATTAACCTGCCAGTTCAGGCCATCAATCACCGCTTTGTCGTTGTACGACACCACGCCGTTGCGCAGCATCACGCGCGGCGCATCTTCGGCCAGCTGCGGCAGTTGATCGGGTTGATCCGCCTGCGGCAGCGCCATGCCAGCAAGCTTCTCGCTGTGCGCCAGCTGCGCCACCAGCGCTTCGGCCAGAATCGCGCCCCGTTCGCCCACGTGGGTTAACGTGCATTCGGCCAACACGCCGACCTTCTCGACAAAATCGGGAATATCATCAAAGCGATTGAGCACCAGCACTACGCTAAAACCGCTTCGATGCAGATCGTTGAGGGTTTGCGCCAGGCTGGCGCGCGACGCCACATCCAGCCCATCGAAAGGTTCATCGAGGATCAGCAGATCCGGCTGCGCCATTAGCGCCTGACACAACAGTGTTTTGCGCGTCTCGCCGGTGGAGAGATATTTGAACCGGCGATCAAGCAGATAAGTGATGCCAAACTGCTGCGCCAGCGCCTGACAACGCGCCTCATCTTGCACTTCATCCTGAATGATCTGTGCGGCGGTGCGACCGGTATCGTCTTCGCCTTCACTCAGTAGATCGGTGTTATTACGTTCCCACTCATCGCTGACCAGTTTCTGTAGCTGCTCCAGCGATAGGCGCGTACGACGCTGAAAATCCTGCTGCACGCTGCCTTTACCGGGCTGCAACTCGCCGGATAGGGCGCGCGCCAGCGATGACTTGCCGCTGCCGTTGGCGCCGACAAACGCCCAGCTTTCGCCGCTGTTGAGGGTTAAATCGTTAAGGGACAGTGCTCGAGTAGCGCTAAGGTGAAACGTACCTTGCGAAATTTGCAATGAAGCCATGATCTATTCCGTTTTATGCATCGTGTCGTCCAGTTTTAGCCAGCCACGCAGGGGAAGTCAAATCATGGCGTGGATTTCAGAGCAGTGTGGCGATGATGGCGTGTTCGGCATTAAAACTGGCGGTGACGCTGGCACCAACCTGCAGATTCTGCTGTTTCACCGCCTCATTGGTGACGGTCGCGCACAGCGTTTCGCCACTCGGCAACGCCATCAATACTTCGCTAAGCTGATCGCCGGGCTCAATTGCGCTGATCTGCGCAGCCAGTTGATTGTCGCTGCTGGCGGCAGCGTGACTGACGTGAATCCACGGTGCTTTAATCAGCACCAGCACCTCTTTGCCGCTGTCGAGCTGCAAGCGTTCGGCACTGCGTGCGGTGATCGCCACCTGCAGGCGCGTTACGCCATCGGCGAGCAGCACCTCAATGTGCTGCTGCACCTGCTGATGATCGCTGGCCAGCACCGTACCAAACAGCTGATTGCGCGCGCTGGTTTGCAGCGAGAAACGCGCAATCGCCGCCAGCAAACTGTCGAGCGGCAAGCTGTCGTTTTGCAGCACATCGAAGGCCTTTTGTTGGATCTGCTCCATCAACTGGAACAGCTGAATCAGCCGCTCGCCATAACGCGTCAGCTGCGCGCCGCCGCCGCCCTTGCCGCCGGTGGCGCGATCCACCAACGTTTGATCGGCCAGCTGATTCATCTCATTGATCGCATCCCAGGCACTTTTATAACTGATGCCCGCCAGTTTCGCGCCCTGGCTGATGGAGCCGGTTTGCTGCACGCGTTTCAGTAATTCGATGCGACGCGGATCGGCAAACAGCTTTTGCTGAAGACGAATATGGAGAGAAAGTTCTGCCTGCATGTCAGCTCCTTAGGTTAATCCGCTCAGTTTACTGCTTAAAAGTAAAAGCACGAAAAGGGCAGTGCGTTTTTTTCGCTAACCGTTACAATCACTTTTTTATTTTCTGCGTGAGGTTTCCATGCTGGAACTGTTAAAAAGCCTGGCTGTGGCTATCATCATGGTGCCGATTGTGATGGCGATTATGCTCGGTTTGATTTACGGCCTGGGTGAAGTTTTCAACGTCATCTCAAAATTTGGCCGCCGCGACGATCGTCCTGCCAACAGCTCACAACACTAATTTCTCAACGCCCGCTTCCTGCGGGCGTTTTGTTTCTGAACTTCCGTAAAATCCTGCCGATATAAAGCTCATGACGCATTTGCGCGTACGTTGTATTATCAAATATATAACGTAACAAGGAGCAACAAATGCGAACCATCAAGTACCGTTGGGCTGCTGCAACCGTTTTAAGCGTTTCATTGGCCGGTCATGCCGCGGCCGCAGAGAAAATCACCGTGTTTGCAGCAGCATCGCTGACCAATGCGCTGCAGGACATTGCGACGCAGTACCAGAAGAAAAGCGGTGTAGAAGTGGTATCCTCTTTTGCCTCTTCTTCGGTGCTGGCGCGCCAGATCGATCAGGGCGCACCGGCCGATCTGTTCATCTCTGCCGATCAGCAGTGGATGGACGATGTGGTGGCAAAAAACAGCGTGGTGAGCAGCACGCGCTATACGCTGCTTGGCAACGATTTAGTGCTGATTGCACCGAAAAGCGACGCGGCTAAAGCGGTCACCCTTGA
This sequence comes from Pantoea sp. GbtcB22, assembly GCF_019091025.1. NCBI lineage: Bacteria > Pseudomonadati > Pseudomonadota > Gammaproteobacteria > Enterobacterales > Erwiniaceae > Pantoea > Pantoea sp. GbtcB22. The sequence continues at coordinate 1,285,761 of NZ_JAGXKB010000001.1, read as the reverse complement.
TAGCAAAACCGACTGGAAACGCCTGCTGAAAGGCGAGCGTCTGGCGGTGGGCGATCCGGATCACGTGCCGGCCGGCATTTATGCCAAAGAAGCATTACAAAAACTCGGCGCGTGGGACGCTTTATCCCCGCAGCTGGCGCCAGCCAACAACGTGCGCGCCGCGCTAGCATTGGTTGAGCGTAACGAAACGCCGTACGGCATCGTGTATGGTTCGGACGCGGTGGCCAGCCAAAAAGTGCAGGTCGTAGGACGATTCCCGGAAGATAGCCACAAGCCAGTGGAATATCCGATGGCGATTGTCAAAGAACATCAGAACGCAACGGTGGAAGCCTTCTACAACTATTTGCAGGGGCCGGATGCCGCTGCCGTGTTTAAACAGTATGGATTCACGCCGAAGAAATGATATTGAGCGATCCCGAATGGCAGGCCGTTTTTCTCAGCCTGAAAGTGTCCTGCGTAGCTGTGATATGCAGCTTGCCGTTTGGCATCCTGATGGCCTGGATTCTGGCGCGCTGCCGCTTTCCGGGCAAAACCCTGTTGGACAGCATCGTCCACCTGCCGCTGGTGCTGCCACCGGTGGTGGTCGGCTATCTGCTGCTGATCGCCTTAGGCCGGCGCGGTTTTATTGGCGAATGGCTGTATGACTGGTTCGGTTTCACCTTTGCCTTTAGCTGGCGCGGCGCGGTGATCGCTTCGGCGGTGATGGCGTTTCCGCTGATGGTGCGTGCAATTCGTCTTGCGCTGGAAGCGGTGGATACCAAACTGGAGCTGGCCGCACGCACGCTGGGTGCCGGGCGCTGGCGCGTATTTTTCACCATCACGCTTCCGCTCACCTTGCCGGGCATTATTGTTGGCACGGTGCTGGCCTTTGCCCGTTCGCTGGGTGAATTTGGTGCCACCATCACATTTGTCTCCAACATTCCCGGCGAGACGCGCACCATTCCGTCGGCGATGTTTACCCTGATTGAAACGCCGGGCGCGGAAGGCACCGCCGCGCGCCTCTGTGCGGTGGCGATAGCGTTAGCGCTGATGTCGCTGGTGGCGTCTGAGCTGCTGGCGCGCTGGGGCCGTAAACGGCTGGGAGCGGCATAATGCTCAATCTGCAACTTTCTCAGCAGTTGGGCGAGCACCTGCTCGACGTTAACGTCAATATTCCCGCCAGCGGCATTACCGCCATTTTCGGCGTGTCGGGTGCGGGCAAAACCTCGTTGATTAACGCGATTGGCGGATTAACCCAGCCGCAGAGCGGGCGTATTGAGTTAAACGATCGCCTGCTGTTCGATTCGGCCACGCGCGTGAATTTGCCGCCGGAAAAGCGCCGTATCGGCTATGTGTTTCAGGACGCGCGGCTGTTTCCACATTATCGCGTGCGCGGCAATCTGCAATACGGCATGGCGGCCTCAATGAAGCCGCAGTTCAACGCGCTGGTGGCGCTGCTGGGTTTAGAATCGCTGCTGACGCGTTTTCCTGCGTCGCTTTCGGGCGGTGAAAAACAGCGCGTGGCGATAGGCCGCGCGTTGCTGACGGCGCCCGATATTCTGCTGATGGATGAGCCGCTGGCGTCGCTTGATCTGCCGCGCAAACGTGAGCTGATGCCCTATCTGCAAAAGCTGGCGAAGCAGGTCGATATTCCCATTCTTTACGTATCGCACAGCCTCGATGAAATCCTGCAGCTGGCGGATAACGTGCTGGTGCTGGATGCCGGCCAGGTGAAAGCCTTTGGTCCGCTGGAAAAAGTGTGGAGCAGTTCGGCGATGCGTCCGTGGCTGCCGCTCGCCGAGCGCACCAGCGTGCTGCGCGTGCAGGTGCTGGAGCAGCATCCTGATTACCCAATGACCGCGCTGTCGCTTGGCGATCAGCATATTTGGGTGAGCCGGGTGAATCAGCCGCTGAAAACGCCGCTGCGTATTCGCATCCCCTCAGCCGATGTGTCGCTGGCATTGCAGCCGCCGAATAACACCTCGATCCGCAATATTCTGCCGGCGCAGGTGGTTGAACTGCTGGAGATTGACGATCAGGTGGAAGTGAAGCTGCGCATTGGCATCAGCGAATTGTGGGCGCGCATTTCGCCGTGGGCGCGCGATGAGCTGGGCATTCGACCGGATCAGTGGCTTTATGCGCAGATCAAAAGCGTGTCGATAGCAGCATAAATGGATTCATTGCGCGGTGTGAGTAAAATCCGCGCCATGAATTGCGCCGCGACATCTTACGGTTACAGAACCTCTTGATAGATCACTTCGGCGATGCCCGGCTCCAGATTGGTGCCAATCACCTTTTTGGCGCGCGCTTTGATGGCGTCATCGGCATTGCCCATCGCCACGCCCAACCCCACCTGTTCCAGCATGCTGAGATCGTTGTAGTTGTCGCCAAACGCCAGCACGTCTTGCATGCTAAAGCCCTGACTTTCAACCCACTGCGCCAGACGCTTGCCTTTGCTGTTGCCGCCTTTGGCGATATCCACCTGATCGTGCCACGACCATTCACACGCCAGACCGAGTTCGGCTTCGGTGCGTTCGGCAAACTGCTGCAGCGCGCGCGTGTCGGGATGCGACAGCGCGAATTTCCAGATCGAATCAGCCTCAATCGCCGCCTGCGCCAGGCTTGGCACCTGCAGGAACAGCGGACGCTGCGCTTCCGGCAACGATTGCGCCCAGTTAAGCGTACGCGTCACATGGCCGGTTGGCGTTTGGTACAGCATCGCATCATCGACATACAGCAGACCGTGGATGTTCTCTTCATCCAGCATCTCAATCACCCGAGCAGCTTTGCTTTTATCCAGCGGATCGGCGGCCAGCACCTGTTTCGCAGGATAATCATACAAATAGGTGCCATTACAGCAAATTGCGGGTGTATCCAGTTTAAGTGCCTGATAAAAAGGGTGGATAGCGCAGTGGTGGCGACCGGTGACGATCAACACTTTCACGCCCGCCTGTTGCGCGCGGGCCAGCGCTTCGATGGATTCAGGCAAGATGGTTTTGTTCGGGGTCAGCAGGGTGCCGTCGAGGTCAAGGGCGATTACGCGGTAGCTCATTACACTTTCCGTCCGGGAGTTGGCAAAGCATTGAGTCTACACCCGGCAACGGCCCTGAGACAAAAAACAGGGCACAAATGAATCCAGCGCGACAAAATGAAACGCGCTACAGTTATCCCTTTCATCAGGCAGCGAATAAGGAAAACGCATGAAACAAGTCGTGTATACCGCCAGTCCCGAGAGCCAGCAGATTCATGCCTGGCAGTTGCAGGAAGATGGCGCACTGACGTTATTGCAGGTAACAGATGTTGCCGGCCAGGTGCAGCCGATGGTGGTGAGCCCGAAGAAAGATTTTCTCTATGTCGGTGTGCGTCCGAATTTTCGCGTGCTGGCGTTTCGCATTGCGGCCGACGGTACGCTGAGCCTCGCCGGTGAAGCACCGCTGCCGGGTAGCCCAACCCACATCTCCACCGATCGTCAGGGCAATTATCTGTTCTGCGGCTCGTATAACGATGCCTGCGTCAGCATCAGCCCGATTGGCAGCGATGGCTTGCCGCAAGCGCCGAGTCAGGTGATCAGCGGCTTGGACGGCTGCCACTCCGCCAATATCGATCTGAATAACCAAACGCTGTTTGTACCGGCACTGAAGCAGGACCGCATCTGCCTGTATCAGTTGAACGCAGACGGCACCCTGGCTCCGCGCGAACAAGCGCAGGTCACCACCGTTGAAGGTGCCGGTCCGCGTCACATGGCCTTCCATCCGAACGGCGCATATGGCTACGTAGTGAACGAGCTGGATAGCACCGTGGATGTCTGGGCGCTGAACAATGTGCACGGCCAGGTTGAGCGCGTGCAGAGCCTTGATATGATGCCGAAAGATTTCAGCGACACGCGCTGGGCGGCGGACATCCACATCACGCCGGATGGCCGTTTCCTCTATGCCTGCGACCGTACCAGCAGCACCATTACGGTATTCAGCATCAGTGAAGATGGCTCGGTGCTGGCGATTGAAGGCTACCAGCCAACTGAAACCCAGCCGCGCGGCTTCAATATTGATCACAGCGGTCAATATCTGGTAGCGGCGGGACAGAAATCGCACCACATCGAAGTGTATAAGATTCAGGAACGCGGCCTGCTTAATCCGCTGGCGCGTTACGCGGTAGGACAAGGCCCAATGTGGGTGGTTATCCACTCGTTGGGATAAGTGAAATGCCTGCCTGATCAAACAGGCAGGCATATTCCCTAACAGCGCGATTCTGAACTGTTACGCGTACTTCACCGTAATCGACGCACTGGCCAGCGCATGGAAATGCACATTAAAGCCAACCATCGCGCCGCTCGCGCCTTCATCCACGTCAATTTTATCCGTATCCAGCGCATGCACCGTAAAGATGTAGCGATGGGATTCGCCCTGCGGTGGCGCTGCGCCGCCGTAGCCGGTTTGGCCAAAATCGGTACGCGTCTGAATGGCGCTCTCCGGCAAGTCCGCCACGCCGGAACCGGCACCCTGCGGCAACACGGTAACGTCAGCCGGAATGTTCGCTACCACCCAATGCCACCAGCCGGAACCGGTAGGCGCGTCAGGATCGTAGCAGGTGACAACAAAGCTTTTTGTGCCTGCCGGTACATCATCCCACGCCAGATGCGGTGACAGATTGTCGCCCTGGTAACCCATGCCATTGAAAACGTGTCGCTCTGGCATCTTATCGCCGTCGTTAAAATCCTGGCTAACTACGCGCATGATCGCTCCTTTTATGGTTGTGCAGAACCCTCAATCATGGTGGAAATGCGCCGCAACATCCAGTGCCGCACCGACCGCTTGCGTCAGTTTCGTCAGTTCGGCGGCAGAAATCAGATAAGGTGGCATCAGGTAGAGCAAGCGCCCAAATGGACGAATCCACACGCCGCGTTCAACGAAGAAGTGCTGCAGCGCCGCCATGTTCACGGCCTGATGGGTTTCGATCACGCCAATCGCACCCAGCACGCGCGCATCGGCCACCGCGTGATGACGGCGCAGCGGCAGCAGCTCGGTGCGCAGCTGCTGTTCGATGTGCGCCACCTGCGTTATCCAGCCGCCTTCACTGATCATCTTCAGACTTTCCACCGCCACCGCGCAGGCCAGCGGATTGCCCATAAAAGTAGGGCCGTGCATAAAGCAGCCCGCTGCGCTGCGGCTGATGGTGTCGGCGACTTCACGCGTGGTCAGCGTGGCGGAGAGCGTCATGGTGCCGCCGGTCAGCGCTTTGCCCAGGCAGAGAATGTCCGGCGTGATACCCGCATGGTCGCAGGCAAACAGCTTGCCGCTGCGGCCAAATCCGGTGGCGATCTCATCGGCAATCAGCAGCAAACCGTAGCGATCGCACAGCTCGCGCACCTGCTGCAGATAGCGCGGATGGTAGAAACGCATCCCGCCAGCGCCTTGCACAATCGGCTCCAGAATCACCGCCGCAATCTCCCGATGGTGGATTTCCACCAGCTGCGCAAAATCGGCGAAATCGGCCTCGTTCCACGCGTCATCGAAAGCGCACTGCGGCGCGTTAGCGAACAGATGTTCCGGCAGATAGCCGCGCCACAGGCTGTGCATCGAATTTTCCGGATCGCACACCGACATCGCGGCAAAGGTATCACCGTGATAGCCGCGCTTCAGCGTAAGGAATTTCTGTCGCGTTTGGTTGCGTCCCAGCCAGTATTGCAGCGCCATTTTCATCGACACTTCGACGGCGATCGAACCCGAATCGGCGAGGAACACGCACTCCAGCGCATCAGGCGTCATGGCAACCAGCTGGCGGCTCAGTTCCACCGCCGCCGGATGGGTGATGCCGCCAAACATCACATGCGACATCTGCGTTATTTGCTGCTGCAGCGCCTGATTGAGACGCGGATGGTTGTAGCCGTGGATTGCCGCCCACCACGACGACATGCCGTCCACCAGTTCACGTCCATCGGCCAACTGCAGCTGGCAGCCGTGCGCCGCCACAACCGGATAACAGGGCAGGGGATCGCGCATCGACGTGTAGGGATGCCAGATATGCTGACGGTCAAAGTTGAGGTCATCCTGAGTGAACATGTGAGTTGTAAACCATTTTAAAAAGATTTAGTTTACAAGTATAACCACGTTAATCGTCGGGATGAACCCCCTTTTTCTGGAGTAAGCAATGGCAAACCGCTGGACACTGGCACAAGCTCAGGCACTTTTCGATAAACCTTTCCTTGAGTTGATGTTTGAAGCGCAGCAAGTGCATCGTCAACACTTCGATCCACGCCAGGTGCAGGTCAGCACGCTGCTATCAATCAAAACCGGCGCCTGTCCGGAAGACTGTAAATACTGTCCGCAGAGCGCGCGTTACAAAACCGGGCTGGAATCGGAACGTCTGATGGAAGTGGATGCGGTGCTGGAATCGGCGCGCAAAGCCAAAGCGGCGGGATCGAGCCGTTTCTGCATGGGCGCCGCGTGGAAAAACCCGCACGAGCGCGACATGCCTTACCTTCAGCAGATGGTGCAGGGCGTGAAAGCGATGGGCATGGAAACCTGCATGACGCTTGGCACGTTGGATGGCGACCAGGCGCAGCGCCTCGCCGAAGCGGGACTGGATTTCTACAACCACAACCTCGACACCTCGCCAGAGTTTTACGGCAACATCATCACCACGCGCAGCTATCAGGAACGTCTGGATACGCTGGATAAAGTGCGCGGCGCGGGCATCAAAGTGTGTTCCGGCGGCATCGTGGGTTTAGGTGAAACGGTGAAAGATCGTGCGGGCTTGCTGGTGCAGCTGGCGAATCTGCCGACGCCGCCCGAAAGCGTACCGATCAACATGCTGGTAAAGGTCAAAGGCACGCCGCTGGCCGATAACGATGATGTTGAACCCTTCGAATTTATTCGCACCATCGCGGTGGCGCGCATCATGATGCCCTCGTCGCACGTGCGTCTTTCTGCCGGACGCGAGCAGATGAGCGAGCAAACGCAGGCGATGTGCTTTATGGCCGGCGCTAACTCGATCTTCTACGGCTGCAAACTGCTTACCACGCCAAATCCGGAAGAGGACAAGGATCTGATTCTGTTCCGCAAATTAGGCCTGAATCCGGAGCACACCGCGACGACGACGGGTGACAATGAGCAGCAGCATCAGCTCAGCGAGCAGCTGCTGCACGCGGATACCGCGCAGTTCTACAACGCGGCTGTGTAAATGGGCTGGTCACAACGTATCGACGAGGCGCTGACGGCGCGGCACGCCGCGGATGGCTGGCGTTTACGGCGTCGCGTTGAGCACAACAGCGTGCGGGAAATTACGCTGGAGGGTCAGCGTTATCGTCACTTTTCCAGCAACGACTATCTTGGCTTGAGCCAGCATCCGGCGGTGATTGCCGCGTGGCAGCAGGGCGCGGCCGAGACGGGCGCGGGCGCGGGCGCATCCGGGCATGTGACCGGCTACAGCCGCCACCATGCGCAGCTCGAAGCGGAGCTGGCGGACTGGCTGGGCTATTCGCGCGCGCTGCTGTTCATTTCGGGGTTTGCCGCCAACCAGGCGGTGATCCATCTGCTGGCGGAAAAGCAGGATCGCATCTTCGCCGATAAGCTGGCGCACGCTTCACTGCTGGATGCCGCCAGCCACAGCCCGGCGAGCCTGCGCCGTTTTGCCCACAATCAGCCGGAAAGCCTGGCGAAGCTGCTGGCAACGCCGTCGGACGGCGGCACGCTAGTGGTGACCGAAGGCGTATTCAGCATGGACGGCGACAGCGCTCCGCTAACACAGATCGCCGCAGAGACGCGGCGCGGCAACGGCTGGCTGCTGGTGGATGATGCGCACGGTATCGGCGTGAGCGGCGCGCAAGGGCGCGGCAGCTGCTGGCAGCAGCAGGTCAAACCGGAACTGCTGATCGTCACCTTCGGCAAAGGGTTTGGCGTCAGCGGCGCGGCGCTACTGTGCGATGACGCCACCGCTGATTACGTCGAGCAGTTTTCTCGCCATCTGATCTACTCCACCGCGATGCCACCGGCGCAGTGCTACGCGCTGCTGGCTGCACTGCGACAGATTCAACAAGGTGATGCGCTGCGCGAAAAACTGCACAGCCACATTGCGCGTTTCCGCGCCGGTGCGGCGGATTTGCCGTGGCAGCTGGTCGATTCTGCGAGCGCCATCCAGCCGCTGATCGTTGGCGAAAACAGCGCGGCAATGGCGTTGTCGCAGCGGCTGGCGCAGGCCGGCTGTTGGGTCAGTGCGATTCGGCCACCAACCGTGCCGCCGGGCACAGCTCGGCTACGCATCACGCTTACCGCTGCACATCACACCGATGACATTGATCGTCTGCTGGAGGCGCTGTATGACGCTGCAGGTTAACAAACAGGCCGTGGCGCAGGCATTTGGTCGTGCGGCTGCGCATTACGAGCAGCACGCGCAGTTACAGCGGCTGAGCGGCGATGCGCTGCTGGCGCTGGCGCCCGCTGGTTTTGGTCCGCACCTGCTGGATGCCGGGTGCGGTACCGGCTGGTATAGCCGCTACTGGCGCGATCGCGGGCGTACGCTGACGGCGCTCGATCTGTCGCCCAACATGCTGCAAACCGCGCGCGATCAGCAATCGGCGCAGCACTATCTGTTAGGCGATATCGATGCGGTGCCGCTGCCGGACGCCAGCGTTGACGGCGTGTGGAGCAATCTGGCGGTGCAGTGGAGCAGCGACTTGCATACTGCGCTGCAGCAGTTTTTGCGCGTCACGCGGCCGGGCGGCACGGTGCTGTTTTCCACGCTGCTCGACGGTTCGCTGCACGAAGTGCATCACGCGTGGGCGCAGCGGGATGGTCGCCGGCACGCCAACCGTTTCCTCAGCGCTGCGCAGTTTCATGCGGCCACCGCGACGCTGCCGATCGCTACGCAGCAGCAGGTTATCACCCTGCATTTTCCCAGTGCGCTCAGCGCTATGCGATCGCTGAAAGGCATTGGGGCCACGCACCTGCACGATGGTCGCGGCGCCAGCGTGCTAACGCGTTCCCAACTGGCACAGCTTGAGCAACGCTGGCCGCAGGACGAGTCCGGTTATCGCCTGAGTTATCACCTGATGTATGGAGTTTTAAGCAAATGACACGCTGGTTTATTACCGGAACCGATACCGAAGTGGGCAAAACCGTGGCCAGCGGCGCGCTGCTGCAGGCGGCAAGCGCCGCCGGTTTACGCACCGCAGGCTATAAGCCGGTGGCATCCGGCTGCGAAATCACGCCGCAAGGCATTCGCAACAGCGACGCGCTGGCGTTGCAGCGCTACAGCACCTTGTCGTTAAGCTACGAGCAGGTGAACCCACTGGCGTTTGTCGAGCCGACCTCGCCGCATATCATTAGCGCGGAAGAGGGCAGGCCGATTAGCTTTGCCACGCTGTCAGCGGGCTTGCGCGCGTTGGAGCAGCAGGCAGAATGGGTGTTAGTCGAAGGCGCAGGCGGGTGGTTTACGCCGCTGTCGGAGACGCAAACTTACGCCGATTGGGTGGAAGCCGAGCAGCTGCCGGTGATTCTGGTGGTGGGTGTGAAGTTAGGCTGCATCAATCATGCCATGCTGACCGCCGAAGCGATTAAAGCGCGCGGATTACGCCTTGCGGGTTGGATTGCCAATGATATTCAGCCGCCCGGCAAACGTCATCAGGAATACATGGATACGCTGCGTCAGCGCATTGATGCGCCGTTCCTCGGTGAGATTCCGCACCTACGCGACCAGGCGCAGCAGGCCGAGTGCGGGCGTTATTTGACGTTGCCGCAATAAATAACCCAGGTCGCCATTCACGGCGACCTGGCTACATCTTCACCTTGCGGTCAGCCACTTATTCACCGTCAAATCATCCAGCTGCGCCACTTTGCCGTGCGCCACATTGCGTCCGCGATGCAGCAGCAGGAAATAATCGGCGACGCGGCGGACAAATGAAACGTGCTGTTCAAGCAGCAGAATGGTTAAACCATACTCACGGTTTAACCGACGAATCAGATTGCCCATCTCCTCTTCCAGCCACGGCGACATCCCCTCTGTCGGCTCATCCAGAATCACCAGCTTGGGTTGCAGCACCAGCGCACGCGCCAGGGCCAAATGTTGTTGCTGTTCCATTGGCAACTCGCCGCTGCGCTGATGGCGCAATGAATAGAGTGCCGGGAACAGGTCAAACACCATTTCCGGAATGGCACGGCTACGATCGTCCTGTGCCGCCATCAGGGCGATCAGCAGGTTATCCTCCACGCTCATTTGCGAGAAAATATGCCGTCCTTGCGGCACATAACCAATGCCGGTGCGCGCGCGCAGTTCGGCCGGTTGCAACAGTAAATCTTCCGGCGGCGCGCCATCTTCCTGCCAGGTCATCGAGCCGCTGTTAATTGGCAGGCGGCCCATAATGCAGTTCACCAACGTGGTTTTGCCCATGCCGGGACTGCCCAGCACGCCGGTACAGGTGCCCGGCGGCAGATCGAGATCGACATCCCACAGAATGTGATTTTGACCGTAAAACTGATTCACCGAACGTAAACTCAGCATCTGACATACTCCTTCCAGATTATTAGCCTGAATGCTCCCGCTCTGTGTCGTCTGGCATACAGTCGTGCACGATTGATGGACACCGCTGTCGTCGGCAAGCGCCGATATGGACTCGTCACTCCATAGTGCTAACACTGCAATTCCCAGGCCAGGTTAGGAATTCAGGCGCAACTGCGGCGGAAACCTGACAAATCAGCGGCTAAAAGTTGAGAAACGCTTAACAATTGCCAGCGGTGATAAACCGACTGCACTTTGACGGTGCTGACTGCTTAACGTTTCTGGTGCATTTGATCGTTCGTAAGGCAATAACCGGAGAAATAAATGGCCTTAACGCCTGACTTTTCGCCGGGCACGGGAAGGTAAAGCCGGAAAAAGGGAGGTAATGCGACACGCACGGCGGGAAAAATAAATGCGAAAAAATTTTTTTTCACGCTTAAGAATGGGCGGGAGAAAATTATACACAGCTGATGGGCTCGGGGCTGGATTCACTTATCCACCATTACTGTGGATAACCTTGTGCATTAGCGACTGAAAACCGTGTGGAAGCGAGTAAATTCGCGGCCTTCCTACATTATGATGAGAAACTGGGCTTTTGAGTCAAAGTGAATTAAAACAGCAGGTTAGTTAAAATCAAGCATGCGAATTATCTGCCTTGTCATCGGACTGCAATTTAATGACACTCTATTGACAAATGTTAAAAGCATCCTCCGCCTGGGGATAACATTGCGCAACAACAACTTGCCGCCTGCCGCTTAAATTGCACTGAAGAGAATCGCCGTCAGGTGCCATTATCGTGCAAGGTTACTGTGATTATGTCCAGTATTTTTTTCTGGCAAATTCGCCATAGCAGAGTAGAATTAGCAGCCTGCCCGCCGACTTCATCTGCTGGAACCGCTAAAACATGAGCAAAGTCTTTAAACTCAACTCCGCTTTCAAGCCTTCAGGGGATCAACCTGAGGCGATTCGCCGTCTCGAAGAGGGACTGGAAGATGGACTCGCGCATCAAACGCTGTTGGGCGTGACCGGCTCAGGTAAAACCTTTACCGTGGCGAATGTGATTGCCGACCTCAACCGCCCGACGATGGTGCTGGCGCCAAATAAAACCCTGGCGGCGCAGCTCTACGGGGAGATGAAGGAGTTCTTCCCGGATAACGCGGTGGAGTTTTTCGTCTCATATTACGATTACTATCAGCCTGAAGCCTATGTGCCGAGTTCTGACACCTTTATCGAAAAAGATGCCTCGGTGAATGAGCACATTGAGCAGATGCGTCTGTCGGCGACCAAAGCGCTGCTGGAGCGCCGTGATGTCATCGTCGTGGCCTCGGTTTCGGCGATCTACGGTTTGGGCGATCCCGATCTCTACCTGAAAATGATGCTGCATCTGACGCGCGGCATGATTATTGATCAGCGCAGCATTTTGCGTCGTCTGGCGGAGCTGCAGTACAGCCGCAACGATCAGGCCTTCCAGCGCGGCACCTTCCGCGTGCGCGGCGAAGTGATTGATGTGTTCCCGGCGGAATCGGACGACATTGCGCTGCGTATTGAGCTGTTTGATGAAGAAGTTGAGCGGCTGTCGCTGTTTGATCCGCTCACCGGGCAGATTGATTCGGTGATCCCGCGCTTTACCGTCTATCCGAAAACGCACTATGTGACGCCGCGTGAGCGCATTCTTAAGGCGATGGAAGAGATCAAAGATGAGCTGGTGGTGCGCCGCAAAGTGCTGCTGGAGAACAATAAGCTGCTGGAAGAGCAGCGTATTTCCCAGCGTACGCAGTTCGATCTCGAGATGATGAACGAGTTGGGTTACTGCTCCGGCATCGAAAACTACTCGCGCTATCTCTCCGGGCGCGGACCGGGCGAGCCGCCGCCGACCTTGTTCGACTATTTACCGGCGGATGGCTTGCTGGTGGTTGACGAATCGCATGTCACCATTCCGCAGATTGGCGGCATGTATCGTGGTGACCGCGCGCGTAAAGAGACGCTGGTGGAGTACGGTTTCCGCCTGCCGTCGGCGCTGGATAACCGTCCGATGAAGTTTGAAGAGTTTGAAGCAGCCGCTCCGCAAACCATTTACGTGTCGGCCACGCCGGGCAATTACGAGCTGGAAAAATCGGGTGGTGAGGTGATCGATCAGCTGGTGCGTCCAACCGGCCTGCTGGATCCGATTCTGGAAGTGCGGCCGGTGGCGACGCAGGTCGACGATTTGCTGTCGGAAATCCGCAAGCGTGTTGAGATTAACGAGCGCGTACTGGTGACTGTGCTGACCAAGCGTATGGCGGAAGATCTTACCGAATACCTGGTGGAGCACGGCGAGAAGGTGCGCTATCTGCACTCGGATATCGATACTGTGGAACGTATGGAGATCATCCGCGATTTACGTCTTGGCGAATTTGATGTGCTGGTTGGCATCAACTTGCTGCGAGAAGGTTTAGATATGCCGGAAGTGTCGCTGGTGGCGATTCTCGATGCTGATAAAGAGGGCTTCCTGCGTTCGGAGCGTTCGCTGATACAGACCATTGGTCGCGCCGCGCGTAACATCAATGGCCGGGCGATTCTCTACGCCGATAAAATCACGCCGTCGATGGAGCGCGCGATGGGCGAAACCGAGCGTCGTCGAGAGAAGCAGCAGAAATACAACGAAGAGAATGGCATTACGCCGCAAGGGCTCAACAAGAAGATCACCGATATTCTTGAGCTCGGCAAAAACGTAGTGAAAACGCGCGGTAAAGGCAAAACCGCCTCACGCACCGCAGCAGAAGCGGAAGCCAACTATATGGCGCTTACGCCGCAGGCGATGCAGAAGAAGATTCACGAGCTGGAAGGGCAGATGCAGCAGCACGCGCAGAATCTGGAGTTTGAAGAGGCTGCCAGCGTGCGCGATCAGTTACATCAATTGCGCGAGCTGTTTATTGCGGCTTCGTGATCGTGGTATCCAGGTCGCCATGAATGACGACACTACAGGAATTCAGCGTGGTTTTCGTAGGGTGCGCATTCATGCGCGCCTGGAAATTAAACGGCCTGAATCGCGTGTTCCAGCGCGATGCGCAGCAGCTGGCGGTCATGGCGATATTTGATGTCGGCGGCCTCCAGCGGTTCGCGAATAATTAAACGCTCTTCCACGCCGCGAATATCGGCGGCCGGACTCACCACCACCGCATCAATCACCCGCTTGCCAATCGCTTTCTCCATAATCGCCAACTTGTCGGCCACATTCAGGCTAGCCGCCGCTGGGCTCAGTTCGCGGCCCAGATTGTCGATAAACACCATGGTGGCAGGCGTACGGCGCAGCGCGCGCGCCATCTCTTCCATCAGCAGAATCGGCATCAGGCTGGTGTAGAAGCTGCCGGGGCCAATCAGAATCAAATCCGCTTCACCAATTGCCTCGATGGCTTCACGGGTTGGCAATACATTCGGATGTAACATCAACTCTTCGGGCGGCTGCTTCATCTCATCAATTGCCGTTTCGCCGTACACCATATTGCCTTCGCCATCCTGCGCCACCAGATCGACCGGCTGTTCCGACATCGGGATCAGAAACGCATCGACCTTGAGCAGATTGCGGATGATGTTGATGGCTTCGAGCGGGCGCACGCTGAGATGATCAAGCGCCTTCAGCATTAGGTTGCCGAGATTGTGTCCGGCCAGCTCGCCATTGCCGGTGAAGCGATACTCAAACATCGCGGTGGCGACGCTCGGTTCGGTGATCAACTGATTGATGCAGTTACGCATATCGCCCCACGCAATGCCGCCTTCCGAGCGGCGAATGCGGCCGGTGGATCCGCCGTTATCGGTGGTGGTGACGATGCCGGTCAGGCGCGAACCTAACGGTGCCAGCGCCGACATCACGCGGCCCAAACCGTGTCCGCCACCTAATGCCACTACGCGATCCAAATCTGCCAGGGTTCGATTCATGTTTCTCCTTTGTCACTGACGTCCTCGCGTTGAGGCGTAGTTGAACTGATGTGCATCAATATCTGTGGTGTATTTTACCGTATCCTGTCGCGAAAATGCGGTGAAAAAACGTTATGCATCAAGATATATAGCGAAAATCACTCATGGATGCTAACCGTTAATCGCGCTACCATTCGTTTTAACCGTGTTGTCCATAATGACAACAAACTCCCAAGCCTGGTTTCCTAAGTCGTTATAGATATGGAAGCAAGGCCGCAGCCTTGAGCTGCCAGGGTGCAGAAAGAAATGACTGCATCTCCCGACTTTGGAAAGGTGTTCAGGTGCCACAATTTACAGATGCCTATGCGCGCAGCTTTTACTATCTGCGCCTGTCGGTCACGGATGTGTGTAACTTCCGTTGTACCTACTGTTTGCCGAACGGCTATAAGCCGAACGGTACGCACAATAAAAGTTTTCTCTCGCTGGATGAGATTCGTCGCGTGACGCGTGCCTTTGCGGCGGCGGGCACGGAAAAAGTGCGCCTGACGGGCGGCGAACCCTCCATGCGGCGTGATTTTACCGACATCATCGCTGCAGTGCGTGAAAACGCCGCCATTCGCCAGATCGCGATGACCACCAACGGTTATCGCATGGCGCGTGACGTAGGTGCCTGGCGCGCTGCCGGTCTCACTCATATCAACGTCAGCGTCGATAGCCTCGACGCACGCCAGTTTCACGCCATTACCGGCCAGGACAAATTTGCCGAGGTGATGGCGGGAATCGACGCCGCCTTTGATGCCGGTTTCGAGAAAGTGAAAGTCAACAGCGTGCTGATGCGCGATGTGAACAGCCACAGCCTCAGCACCTTCCTTGAGTGGCTGCGCCTGCGACCGATTCAACTGCGCTTTATCGAACTGATGGAAACCGGCGAAGGCAGCGATCTGTTCCGCCGTCATCACATCTCCGGTGAAGTGATCCGCGACCAACTGATCCTGCAAGGCTGGCAACGCCAGCCGCGCGGCCGCAGCGATGGTCCGGCGCAGGTGTTCCGTCATCCCGATTATCAGGGCGAAGTCGGCCTGATCATGCCGTACGAGAAAGATTTCTGTGCCAGCTGCAACCGCCTGCGCGTCTCGGCGCTGGGCAATCTGCATCTGTGCCTGTTTGGTGACGGCGGCGTGTCGCTGCGCGATCTGCTGGCCTCTGACGATCAGCAAGATGAGTTGCAGGCGCGCATTGCGCACAGCCTTGGACAGAAAAAGCAGACGCATTTCCTGCATCAGGGCAACACCGGCATCACGCAAAATCTCTCCTTTATTGGTGGCTAAACACAGGAGTTACGGCCATGGGTAAACCTTCCGGCGAATTTGTCGCCTTAAATGTGGCGGTGATGACCGTCTCGGATAGCCGCGATGCCAGCAATGACACATCGGGCGATTATCTGCGTGAAGCGCTGGCGGAAGCCGGGCATCAGGTGGTTGATCGCGCGATTGTGCCAGATAACCGCTATCGCATTCGCGCCACGGTATCGCGCTGGATTGCCAGCGACGATGTGCAAGTGGTGATCGTTAACGGCGGCACCGGTTTCAATAGCAAAAACAGCACGCCAGAAGCGTTGCTGCCGCTGCTGGACCGCGAAATCGAAGGCTTTGGCGAGCTGTTCCGCATGATCTCCTATGAAGAGATCGGCAGCTCGACGCTGCAGTCGCGCGCGGTGGCTGGATTAGCCAATCAGACGCTGATTTTTGCCGTGCCGGGATCGACCAACGCCTGCCGCAGCGCCTGGGAGCGCATTATCGAAGATCAGCTGGATGCGCGTACGCGTCCGTGTAATTTCGTCTCACATTTGAAGAAGTTGTAAGCATGTCATCGTTAACTCATATCAATGCCGCTGGCGAAGCCCACATGGTGGATGTCTCTGGCAAAACCGAAACGGTGCGCGAAGCGCAGGCCGAAGCACTGGTGCTGATGAGCGCCGAAACGCTGCAGATGATTATTGACGGCAGCCATCATAAAGGCGACGTGTTCGCCACCGCACGCATCGCCGGTATTCAGGCGGCGAAACGCACCTGGGAACTGATTCCGCTCTGTCATCCGCTGATGCTGAGCAAGGTGGAAGTTACCTTGCTGGCGGAACCGCAGCACAATCGCGTGCGCGTCACCTCACTCTGTCGTCTCACCGGCAAAACCGGCGTTGAGATGGAAGCGTTGACGGCGGCGTCCGTTGCAGCGCTGACCATCTATGACATGTGCAAAGCGGTGCAAAAAGACATCGTCATCGACCAGCTGCGTTTGCTGACTAAAAGCGGCGGCAAATCCGGCGACTTCAAGGCGGTGAGCCATGATTAAGGTGCTGTTTTTTGCTCAGGTGCGGGAATTAACCGGCACCGCTTCACTGGATTTGCAGCCTGACTACGCCGATGTCGCCACGCTGCGCGCGGCGTTAGCAGAGAAGGGCGATCGCTGGGCGCTGGCGCTGGAATCCGGCAAGCTGCTGGCGGCTGTAAATCAAACGCTGGTGCCGATGAGTCATCCGCTGCGTGCGGGTGATGAAGTGGCCTTTTTCCCGCCGGTCACGGGAGGCTGATGATGGAAACGCGGATTCGTGTGGGTTCAGAGCCGTTCAACGTCGGCGAAGAGTACGAAAAACTCGCCACCCATGACAGCGATGGCGCGCTCGTCACCTTCACCGGCAAAGTGCGCAATCACAATCTCGGTGCCAGCGTGGCGGCCTTGACGCTGGAGCACTATCCCGGCATGACGGAAAAAGCGCTGGGGGAGATCGTAGAAGACGCGCGTCAGCGCTGGGCGCTGCAGCAGGTTACGGTGATCCATCGCGTTGGCGAACTGTTTCCCGGCGATGAGATCGTGTTTGTGGGCGTCAGCAGCGCGCATCGCGGCAGCGCATTCGCCGCCACCGAGTTCATCATGGATTACCTGAAAACCCGCGCGCCGTTCTGGAAGCGTGAAGCCACCGCCGCAGGCGATCGCTGGGTTGATGCCCGAGATAGCGATCATCAGGCCGCTGAACGCTGGAGCTAGCGCGCAAAATCCTCCGGCTCCGATAGCGGCAGGCCACTGAAAACGTTAAGGTACGGTTTTTGTTGGCGTCAGGGAGCAGGATGAACACGAGCAAGATGATGAAAGGCGCAGCTTTGCTGGCTGCGCTGGTGCTGGCCGGTTGTAGCACGAAAAAAGAGCCGCAGGCGCCCGCGCGTCAGCCCGCCGATGTAAAAAGCCAAATCCAGCATTTGTTGCCCAGCGACGTTAAACAGAAATCCGCCTGGGCCGACGATATCTATACCGCGTTCCGCGTGCAGCAAATTGATGCCAGCGTCAGCAACCTCTGCGCGGTGATTGCCGTTACCGATCAGGAGTCTAACTTCAGCGCCGATGCGGTGGTGCCGGGCTTACCGAAAATCGCCTGGGGCGAGATTGATCGCCGCGCCGCCAAAGTGCATGTGCCGGCATTTCTGGTGCGCACCGCTCTGCTGATCAAATCACCAAATGGCGAAAGCTATGCTGCGCGTCTGGATAAGGTGCGCAGCGAGAAAGAGCTGAGCGCCATTTTTGATGATTTCATCGATATGGTGCCGATGGGGCAAAAGCTGTTTGGCAACCTCAACCCAATTCATACCGGCGGGCCGATGCAGGTCAGCATTGCGTTTGCGGAAGCGCACGCCAAAGGCTATCCGTATGCGGTTGACGGCTCGATTCGTCGTGAAGTCTTCACTCGTCGCGGTGGTATCTACTTCGGCACGCTGCATCTGCTTGGCTACCCGGCCGATTACAGCCAGCCGCTGTATCGCTTCGCCGACTTCAACGCCGGTTGGTACGCCAGCCGCAACGCCGCATTTCAGGCGGCCATCGCGCGCGCCAGCGGCATCAAGCTGGCACTGGATGGCGACCTCATCGTCTATGGCAGCGATCAGGCCGGTTCCACCGAACTGGCGGTGCGCAGCCTTAGCAAGCAGCTGGATATGAGCAATCGCGAAATCCGCCGCGATCTGGAGAAGGGCGACAGCGAAGATTTTGCTAACAGCACGCTGTGGAAGCAGACCTTTATCCTCGCCGATAAGATGGCCGGAAAACGTCTGCCGCGCGAAATGCTGCCGGGCATCAAGCTGGAGAGCCCGAAAATCACCCGCAATCTCACCACCGCGTGGTTTGCTCAGCGCGTAAATGGCCGCTATCAACAGTGCTTGACGCGCCGTTGACGCAAACGGGTGTACACTCCACACTTACAGAGTTTGTTAACGTAACCGCTAATGAGGCGCTTCATGGATCGATATCCACGTAATGATTCAATCGTGCAGCAGGCATCCACCTCGCTGCAGACCTACATGGCGCAGGTATATGGTTGGATGACCTGCGGCTTGCTGCTGACCGCGTTTGTTTCGTGGTTTGCTGCCCGCACACCTGCAGTAATGGAACTGGTGTTTGCTAACCGCATCACTTTCTTCGGTTTGATCATCGCGCAGTTAGCGCTGGTGTTTGTGTTGTCTGGCATGGTGCATCGCCTGAGCGGCGCGGTCGCCACCGCACTGTTTATGCTCTATTCGGCGCTAACCGGATTAACCATGGCGAGTATTTTCCTCGTTTACACCTACTCATCCATCGCCAGCACCTTCTTCGTGACGGCCGGGATGTTCGGTGCCATGAGCTTCTACGGTTACACCACTAAGCGCGACCTGAGCCGTTTTGGCAGCCTGCTGTTTATGGCGCTGATCGGTATTTTGCTGGCGTCACTGGTGAACTTCTGGCTGAAAAGCCCGGCGCTGATGTGGGCGATTACCTATATCGGCGTGGTGGTGTTTGTTGGCTTAACCGCCTATGACACGCAGAGGCTGAAGGCGATTGGCGAGAATATCAACGTCAATGACAAAGAGAACCTGCGTCGCGCCTCAATCATGGGTGCGTTAACGCTGTATCTCGACTTCATCAACCTGTTCCTGATGCTGCTGCGCATCTTCGGCAACCGCCGCTAAACCACGCACCAAACTGTCCCCTTTCCCGCCTGCGGGAGAGGGGAACTCCGCACAAACTCACCGCGATACCGATTTCTCCATCTTCTGCTCATTCTTCTGCCGTAAATGCTTCGCGCGGCTCTCCAGCCACAAATAGAGCACCAGCGCCACCAACAGCGGCAGAATAAAATAGAGCACGCGATAAGCCAGCAGCGCTGCAATAATGGTGCCGTGCGAGGCGTGTTGCCCACTGAGCAGCGCCAAAAATACCGCTTCCAGCACGCCAATCCCGGCCGGGATGTGAATGATCACACCGGCGATACTGCTGATCAGCAACACGCCTAACACAATCGGATAATCCACCTGACGCGCCAGCAGTAGCCAGATAATCATGCCCATCACCATCCAGTTGGCGCAGGAGACCGCAAACTGGAACAGCGCCATGCGCAGTGAAGGCAGCTGCAGATGCTGGCCTTTAACCGTCCAGCGGCGCTTCTTCGCGAAGGCGCAAGCCCACAAGTAGACCGCCACCATCACCAGCAGCACCGCGCCAATGATGCGCAGCGTGGTTTCACCAATGAACCAACCGGAGGGAATCGGCACCATGCCCGCCGCAAACACCACGCCGGCCAGCAGAATATAGCCTAGCCAGTTGGTGGCGATGCTCAGCGAGAAAATGCGCGTAATGGTATTGCCCGGCAAACCGAGTCTTGAGTAGAGCCGATAGCGCATCGCCACGCCGCCAACCCAGGTGCTGAGCGTCAGGTTGAAGGCATAACAGATAAACGACACCAGCATCACCTGGCGCTTCGCCAGCTTATGGCCGCAGTAGGCTCGTCCAATCAGGTCGTACAAGCCATAGGTCAGATAACTCACCACCACCAGTGCAGCAGCGCTTAGCACCACATAGCGGTTATAGCCGACGATCACCGTATAGACGTCTTCCCAGTTCACCTTGCGCGCATACACCACCAGCAGCACAATCACCGCAATAAAAAACAGCCAGGTGAGGATTTTCTTCGCCAGTTGCCAGCGCGGATTCTTTTTCGACATTAGGATTTTGCTCCTGAATTATCGGCTTCAACCCGATCCTGAGTTTCCATTTCGGGTTGTACGGGGGGAGCAACTTGCGACAAGTGTGGCGTGTGCGCAGGCAACCATCCGGCAATAGCCGGGAAGTGACGTAAAAAGTGGAACACAATTACGCCCTTGGTGAGCTGCCACCAGTTGCGCGGCGGCAGCTTGTCATCCTCCACGCGCACGCAGTCCTGCTGAATCAGCAGTTCCAGATTGTCGCGCAGCGTCTGGTTGAAAGCGCGATCGTGCACCATCAAATTGGCTTCCAGATTGAGTGATAAACTCAGCGGATCGAGGTTGCTGGAGCCGACGGTGGACCACTGCTGATCCTGTACCGCTATTTTGCCGTGCAGCGGGCGGCGGCAATATTCATACACTTCCACACCGCCATCGACCAGGTAGTTGTACAGCAGCTCGGCACCGACTTTGACGATCGGCATATCGGGCTCGCCCTGCACAATCAGCCTGACGCGCACGCCGCGCTGAGCCGCGCTGCGCATTTCGCGCAGCAGACGATAGCCGGGGAAGAAGTAGGCGTTGGCGATGATCACATCCTTCTGTGCCTTGCGCAGCATGGCGAGATAGTGCTGTTCGATGTCGTCGCGGTGTTCGTCGTTATCGCGATAGACAAACAGCACCTGCGCTTCACCGGGCATGGCGTTGACCGCCGGGCGATGGGAGCGCGCACCCCACCAGCGCCGCGTGTGCTGTTCGCTGCCCATTTGTTGCTGCACGTATTGGGCAATATCCAGCACCACCGGGCCTTTCACCTCCACGGCATAATCCTGTTTGGCCTCTGCACCGAAATCGATGTTATGTTCAGCGGAGAAGTTGATGCCGCCGACAAAGGCGATCTGTTCATCGATCACCACAATCTTGCGGTGCAGGCGACGAAACACATTGGTGCGCATGCCGAGCACCAGCGGACGCGGATCGTAATAGATAAAGCGCACGCCCGCGGCCGTCAGGCTATCCACAAATCGGTCGGAGAGATCTGGCGAGCCGTAGCCATCGACCATCACCTCGACTTTGACCCCGCGCCGCGCCGCCTTGAGCAGCTGTTCGTGCAGATCGTTGCCGACTTCGTCCTCAAACAGGATGAAGGTTTCCAGCAGCAGCGTGCGCTCGGCGCGTTGGATCGCGCCTGATACGCGCGGGAAAAACTGGTCACCATTTTCTAACAGACGGAGCTGATTACCGTCGCGCCAATTGAAACTCATAGGAAAATCTCCACCGCTAACGGCGCATGATCGGACAGGTGAGACCAGGGTTTAACCGGCAGCGCCCACGGCTTACTCACCGTAGCGTTGCGGATGTAGATACGATCTAGCCGTAACAGCGGAAAACGCGCCGGGAAGGTGCGGGCAGGGCGGCCGGTTTTGATGCTGAACACTTCCTCTAAGCCCACCGCGCGTTTTAGAAAGCGATTGGCGCTGACCTGCCAGTCATTAAAATCACCGGCCACCACCAAAGGCGCATCGGGCGGCAGCGTATCGATAAAGTCGCACATCATCTTCATCTGCGCCTGACGATGTTTCTCCTTCAGACCGAGATGTACGCAGAACACATGCAGCGGTTCCGCCCAATCCGGCAGGCGGATTTGGCAGTGCAACATGCCGCGTTTTTCACTTCCGGCGACGGAAATATCGCGGTTTTCATATTCAACGATGGGAAAGCGTGACAATATCGCGTTCCCGTGATGTCCCTCGGGATAAACCGCGTTGCGGCCATAGGCAAAATCGTTCCACATGGTATCGGCCAGAAATTCGTAATGGGAGGTTTCCGGCCAGTTTTCAATGTGCAGCGAATGGATGGCGTGGGTACCCATTACCTCTTGCAGGAAGACGATATCCGCCGACGTGGCGCGAACAGCGTCACGCAATTCCGGCAGGATAAAGCGGCGATTAAAGCTGGTGAAACCCTTGTGGGTATTGATCGTCAGGACTTTAAATGAAAATCCTTGCGTATTTTGTGGCATACTTCGACGCGCTCCTTTTCATCATCAACAGCACAAAGTGTAGTCTTTGTCACAAATGGATGGTGTTAAGGGCAGAAAATTAGGGCGTAATCCGAAATTTGCTTTACATTGAGGACGTTCGTCTGGCCTCCAGCCAGATACACTTGGGCGACCTGTTGGGTCTGCCAGGAGAAGAGAATGAAATGGTCTAATCGTGTTCAGATTGTTACCGGACAAACTTGTTTGCACATTGCAATGCACCTGCTGGTGATTGCCGCACTGGTTTGGGGCTGGAAACATAGGGCGCTGGTTGAAGTGAGCAGTACCCTGGTGGCAGCTTATGCGGTGGTATTCATTACCATGCTGGTCATGCAGCGTAGTGCCCGTTTACGTAGAATGGGTGATTCCCTCGAAGAGGTGACCACCACTTACTACTTTGGCGCAGCGATGTTAACGCTGTTCCTGATCTCCCGCTTTATCCACAACAACCTGCTGATTGGTCTCCTCGGCGTGGTGATGTTGGTGGGACCGGCGCTGGTTTCACTGCTGGCGAAAGAGCCGGTTCAGCGCATCGAGAAGAAGCGCAGTTGATCGATTAGGGACCGCAACCCTGCGGACCTGACAAAAAGGAGCCCAGTGCGGCTCCTTTTTTTATGGATGCTGTCTGCGCGGAAAGCTGCTAAACTCGCGCCCTTACGCATGGTAGTTTGTGCCCTTTTCACACGTGAGCCCCGCGCTTGCGTCATATCCCTCCTGAAAACTACATCGCCTACGGCGGTCAGGACGGTTCGGAGTAATACACCTGCATGTCATTTGACTCTCTCGGCTTAAGTGCCGATATTTTGCGTGCGGTAGCAGAACAAGGCTACCAAGAGCCGACGCCGATTCAGCGTCAGGCCATTCCTGTGGTGCTGGCTGGTCGTGACCTGCTGGCGAGCGCCCAAACCGGCACCGGTAAAACCGCCGGCTTTACGCTGCCGTTGCTGCAGCGTCTGACTGCAAAACCGTCCACGGCGCGTGGCCGCCGCCCGGTGCGTGCGTTGATCCTGACCCCGACCCGCGAACTGGCGGCTCAGGTTGGCGAGAACGTGCGTGAGTACAGCCAATATCTCGATATCCGTTCGCTGGTGGTATTCGGCGGCGTGAGCATCAACCCGCAGATGATGAAACTGCGCGGCGGCGTTGACGTGCTGGTGGCGACACCGGGCCGTCTGCTCGATCTGGCTCACCAGAACGCGGTTGATCTGTCACAGGTTGAAATCCTCGTGCTGGATGAAGCGGATCGTATGCTCGATATGGGCTTCATCCACGACATCCGTCGCGTGCTGGCGCGTCTGCCTGCTAAGCGTCAGAACCTGCTGTTCTCTGCCACCTTCTCTGACGAGATCAAAACCCTGGCGGAAAAACTGCTGACCAACCCAGAACAGGTTGAAGTTGCGCGTCGTAACACCGCCTCTGAGCAAGTTTCACAGCAAGTGCATTTCGTGGATAAGAAGCGCAAGCGGGAACTGCTGTCGCTGATGATTGGTCGTGATAACTGGCAGCAAGTGCTGGTGTTCACCCGTACCAAACACGGCGCCAATCATCTGGCTGAGCAGCTGAACAAAGACGGCATTACCGCCGCCGCAATCCACGGCAACAAGAGCCAGGGCGCGCGTACCCGTGCATTGGCTGACTTCAAATCCGGCGGCATTCGCGTGCTGGTCGCGACCGACATCGCGGCGCGTGGTCTGGATATCGAAGAGCTGCCACACGTGGTGAACTACGAGCTGCCAAACGTGGCGGAAGATTACGTGCACCGTATCGGTCGTACCGGCCGTGCGGCTGCTACCGGCGCGGCACTGTCGCTGGTGTGTGTTGATGAACACAAACTGCTGCGTGACATTGAGCGTCTGCTGAAGCGTGAAATCCCGCGCATCGAGCTGCCTGGTTTCGAAGTCGATCCCAGCATCAAAGCCGAGCCAATCCAGAACGGTCGTCAGCAGCAGGGCGGCGGTCGCGGTCAAGGTGGACGTGGTCAAGGCCAGGGTCGCGGCCAGGCCGGCAATGTTTCTCGCCCGCATAGCGGCAATGCGCCACGTCCGCAGGGTGAAGCGCGTTCCGCGCGTCGTCCAGCGCAGGGCGCAAGCCAGGCTGCGCCAGCCGCCAACAGCGGTCGTCGTCGTCCGGCGCCAAAGAAAACCGGGAACGCCTAACGTCATGAGGGTGTTGCTGGCGCCGATGGAGGGCGTGCTTGATTCGCTGGTGCGTGAGCTGCTCTCCGGGGTGAATGATTATGACTTGTGCGTGACCGAGTTTTTGCGCGTGGTCGATCAGCTGCTGCCGGTAAAATCCTTCTATCGTTTGTGTCCTGAGCTGCATAACCACAGCCGCACGCCGTCAGGCACGCGCGTTCGCATGCAGCTGCTCGGGCAATACCCCGAGTGGCTGGCCGAGAACGCCGCACGCGCGGTGGAACTTGGTTCCTGGGGCGTTGATCTCAACTGCGGCTGTCCGTCGAAGCTGGTCAACGGCAGCGGCGGCGGTGCCACCTTGCTGAAAGATCCCGAACTGATCTATCGCGGCGCGAAAGCGATGCGTGAAGCGGTGCCGGATCATCTGCCGGTGACGGTAAAAGTGCGGTTGGGCTGGGATTCCGGCGATCGTCGTTTTGAGATTGCCGATGCGGTGCAGCAAGCCGGTGCCAGCGAGCTGGTGGTGCATGGTCGTACTAAAGAAGACGGTTATCGCGCCGAAAGTATTAACTGGCAGGCGATTGGCGAAATCCGCCAGCGTCTGCGCATTCCGGTGATCGCCAACGGTGAGATCTGGAACTGGCAGGACGCGCAGGATTGCATGCGCATTACCGGCTGCGATGCGGTGATGATAGGGCGCGGCGCGCTCAACGTGCCGAATCTGGCGCGCGTGGTGAAGTACAACGAAGCGCCGATGGCGTGGCCCGACGTGGTTGCCTTGTTGCTGAAGTACACTCAGCTGGAAAAGCAGGGCGATACCGGCATGTATCACGTGGCGCGCATCAAGCAGTGGCTTGGCTACCTGCGCAAGGCGTATCACCAAGCCGACGGCTTGTTCAGCGAAGTGCGCACCCTCAAAGTCTCCGCCGACATCGCCACCGCAATCGAGCGCCATGCCGCAGCAATAATCAAATCCTCGTAGAGTCGCCATTCATGGCGACCTTCTCAACAAGTGCATAAACTTTATAACTAAAAAACCCGCGATCTCTTAGCACGCTAAGGTTATAGTGACCGCCTACTTTAATCCTGATCCCCGACGCCACTTTCCATGTCTGACGCCGCTGTACTGAGTAACGCTCAGTTAAATAAACGTATTCTCTCCGTCATTGTTTTCACCTTCTTTTGCTACCTTTCGGTGGGTTTGCCGCTCGCGGTGCTGCCGGGATTCGTGCATAACCAGCTTGGATTCAGCTCGTTCATCGCCGGATTAATCATCAGCCTGCAATATTTCGCTACGTTATTAAGCCGCCCGCACTCCGGTCGTCTGGCGGATCGCTTTGGTCCGAAGCGCGTGGTGATGATGGGATTGGTGTTCTGCGGCATGAGCGGCGTGTTATCGATTATCGCCGCGCTGTGCAGCGACATGCCGCTGCTGAGCCTGGCGCTGCTGGCGGCGGGGCGCTTGTTCCTCGGCGTGGGCGAAAGCTTCAGCAGTACCGGATCGACGCTGTGGGGCATGAACATTGTCGGTCCGCTGCAAACCGCGCGGGTGATCTCGTGGAACGGCGTAGCCACCTATTTCGCCATGGCGATTGGTGCACCGCTCGGCGTGCTGCTGAATCAGTGGTTTGGCATCAGCGGCTTTGCTGGTTTAGTGGCGATCATGGGCGTTGCCGGATTCTGGATGGCGAGTCGCAAAGCGGGCGTCAGCGTCTCCGCCGGCGTGCGCATTCCGTTTCATCGCGTGGTCAGCCGCGTGTGGATGTTTGGGCTGGCGCTTGGCTTTGGCACCATTGGTTTCGGCGTAATTTCCACCTTTATCACGCTCTATTTCGCCAGCCGCGACTGGAGCGGTGCGGCGTTCGCGCTGACGCTGTTCAGCCTCGGCTTTGTGATTGTGCGTCTCGGTTTTGGTCGCTACATCACGCGTTTCGGTGGCCTGAAAGTGTCGCTGGTGTCATTTGTGCTGGAGTGTGCCGGACTGCTGCTGATTTGGCAGGCCGACAGCATCTGGCTGGTGGATTTGGGCGCGTTCCTCACCGGCGGCGGTTTCTCGCTGGTGTTCCCGGCGCTGGGCGTGGAAGCGGTGAAGCGTGTACAGCAGCAGGATCAGGGTTCGGCACTCGGCACCTATTCGGCGTTTCTCGATTTAGGACTGGGATTAACCGGTCCGGTGGCGGGCTTGCTGATTGGGCATTGGGGCATGCAATCGGTCTATCTGGCGGCGGCGCTGATGGTGCTGGGGGCGTTTGCTATCACGCTGCGTCTGCACCAGCAACACGGCCGGCAGACGGCCGCGCAAGCGCTGAGCGAATAACGCTTCATCGGCAAACCCCCGTGCGCCGCCGTTGTTTACCGCAGTTAAAAGTGGATAAACAGGGCGTAAAGCAGTCCCGAAAGTAACACGGACACCGGCAGCGTCAGCACCCACGCCATCGCCAGATTGCGGATGGTGGCGAGTTGCAGACCTGAACGGTTGGCGGCCATCGTACCGGCGACGCCGGAAGAGAGCACATGCGTGGTAGAAACCGGCAGGCCAAACGCGTCGGCCGCGCCGATGGTCGCCATCGCTACCAGCTCAGCGCTGGCACCTTGCGCGTAGGTCAGATGGGTTTTGCCGATGCGTTCGCCCACCGTCACCACAATGCGACGCCAGCCAACCAGGGTGCCGAGACCCAGCGCTATCGCCACCACCACTTTCACCCACATCGGGATAAAGCGCGTGGCGGCATCCAGCTCTTTCTTCACCGCCGCCAGGTTGCGCGCGGTCTCTTCCGGCAGCGCTACTTTGGCGCTTTGCAGATGCTTAATGGTTTCGGAGGCCAGATACATGTCGTTTCGCGTGTTGGTCACCGCCTGCGCCGGGATATTCTCCACTGCGCCGTAGCGACGAATCTGGTCGCCGATATCGCCCAGCATCATGCCGAGCGCCGGCAACATCTGTGGACGAGTCTGGCTGGTGCGCACGAATTCGGTCAGCACCTCGCGCGGCGCGGGCATGGCGGCGGGCGCCGGTTGCAGCGTCAGCAGCTGCTGTTCCGTCACCTGAGTCAAGGCGGCGACGCGCGGAATCTGCTCCGGCGGCAGCGAGCGGTTCAACGCGTAGGCAATCGGCATGGTGCCGACCAGAATCAGCATGATTAGGCCCATGCCTTTCTGCCCGTCATTCGAGCCGTGCGCGAAAGAGACGCCGGTGCAGGTGAGGATCAGCAAGCCGCGAATCCATACCGGTGGCGGCTGATTACCTTTCGGCGCTTCATACAGCTGGCGATTGCGGATAAAGGCTTTCATCGCCAGCAGCAGCAGCGCGGCGCAGACGAAGCCGACAATCGGCGACAGCAGCAGCGCATACCCGACTTTAATTGCCTGATCCCAATCCACGCCGCTGGTGCCGCTGCGGCCATGCAGCAAGGCGTTCGCCACGCCAACGCCGATAATCGAACCGATCAGCGTATGCGAAGAGGAGGCCGGTAAACCAAAATACCAGGTGCCGAGGTTCCAGATAATCGCCGAGAACAGCAGCGCATAGACCATGGCAAAGCCGTGGCCGCTGCCCGCTTGCAGAATTAACTCCACCGGCAGCAGCGAGATGATGCCGAACGCCACCACGCCGCTGGAGAGCAGCACGCCCAAAAAGTTACAGAAACCGGACCACATCACCGCCACGCCCGGCGACAGTGAATGGGTGTAGATCACCGTGGCGACGGCGTTGGCGGTATCGTGGAAACCGTTCACAAATTCAAAACCGAGCGCAATGATCAGCGCCACGCCGAGCAGCAGGAACGGTATGTAGCTGGTGACCGGCGCACCGGTCTCTTCAACGTCATTAAACAGGTTGATGCCGGCATACAGCAGGCCAGCGATCAGCAACAGTACAAAGATCAGACGTGAGGCAGGGCCGTTGCCGCGGTTAAGGTTCGGGCGTCCGCTGTGGGACGAGGAGGTCGATGCAGGTAAACTGTTTTCAGCCATAAAACACCTCAGTGTTAAATCACGATGCTCGAACGGCACCCGTTAATGGCAGTGTGATACGTGGTTTGTATGACAGAATGATGATGGCGCACGCCCGGTGTCATCTTGCTGCAACATCCCTGTCGCACGCTGTGGATCTGACCGCTCGGGAATGACCTGCTAATGCTCCAGCCCGTACTACCGCTCGCCTCGCTGCCGGACTTCAATAACGACGTCGCCGGACTGATTCATGGTTATCTTTTTACGCCCGCGTCGCTGCCACAGCGGCTCAATGCACGCGAAGCGGCCCAGCTGGCGCAGCAGCAGCTGCCGGAGTCGACCTTTATCTGGCTGCACATCAACCTTAATCACGCGCGTGCTGAACGCTGGGTTCAGGACCACTTTGGCGTAGACCACGATTTTTTCGACGAGATACATTCTGCTTCGCCGCGCACCCGTTTAGCCCAGCAAAACGATGCGCTGCTGGCGGTACTCAATGACGTCACCTTCAGTAAAGAGGAGCGCAGCACGCAGAACGCCACGTTGTGGATGTGGTGCTGCCCGCGTGTGGTGGTCACCGCGCGTTTTCGCCCGGTTGGCATGATCGAACGCATGCATCAGCAGATGAATGAACTGAAGTTCGCCGAGCCGGATGCGATGCTGCTGTGGCTGCTTGGCGAGCAGGAAGCGCAGCTGGAGCAAGTGGTGCGACGTTCCAGTCAGGCGGTGGATGCGATTGAAGAGCGCTTGCTGAGTGCGGCGATTAAAACCAATCGCCGTGAGCTGGGACAACTGCGTCGTATGCTGCTGCGCGTGCAGCGTTTGCTGGCACCGGAACCGGCGGCGCTGTTCCGCTTGCTGAATCGTCCGCCCAAATGGCTAAAGCGTGAACCCCTGGGCGAGCTGCGAATTTTCACCGAAGAGTTCAGCGTGGCGCTGAATGATTTGGCGAGTTTGATGGAGCGAATTCGTTTGCTGCAGGAAGAGATTGCCGCACGATTGATGGAGCAGAGCAACCGCACGCTGTTTTTGCTGACAGTGATCACCGTGCTGGCGTTACCGATCAATATCGTGGCGGGATTTTTTGGCATGAACGTGGGCGGGATTCCGCTGGCGAATAATCCGCACGGCTTTTTGCTGCTGGTGTTGGTAGTGCTGGCGTTTACCCTGGTGGCGGGTTGGCTGGCGTTTCGACGACCGCGTGATTGATTAACGTTGCGCGATGAATCGCGCCGCTACGGTAGGTGCATGTATCTGTAGCGGCGCAATTTATTGCGCTTCTTAACTCACGATTACAGGCTGGTGGCCGGCTGCGCTGCTGGCGCTGCGCCGTTGATACCTTGCGGTGTCATTGGCTCTTCTTTCGGCAATGCGTCAGAAGACTCCTGAACCGGCACCGGTGCTGGCTGCACTTCGCCAGCTGGACCGTTGATTTTGATCGGCATACCGTTACGCGCCTGGATAGCGTTGTTGACCGCATCCTGGTTGGTGCTGGCATCGGCAATCACTTTGGTTACAGCGGAAGTCAGGTTGATCGGCACCACTTCGCGTGAATTGAACTGCTCTTCGGTGGTCGATAGCGGATTGTGTACTTCCACGTAGCGCGAACCATCTGGCTCAACGGTGGCTTTCACCGGCTGATCGATGAACTGTACGCGGGTGCCAACCGGCACGTTGTCGAACAGCCATTTGATGTCGTCAGCACGCAGACGCACACAGCCGTGGCTAACGCGCAGGCCGATACCGAAGTTGGCGTTAGTGCCGTGAATCGCATACAGGCGGCCGATATAGAGCGCGTGCAGGCCCATCGGGTTATCCGGACCCGCCGGGAACACCGCAGGAATGCTCTCGCCGCGTGCCGCATATTCTGCGTGCATCGCTTTGGTTGGCGTCCAGGTTGGGCCATCTTTCTTACGCTCAACCTTGGTCGTCCAGTTGACCGGCGTATCTTTACCCAGCTCGCCGATACCGATTGGCAGCACGACCACGGTCTTGGTGCCTTTCGGGTAGTAGTAAAGACGCATCTCAGCGCTGTTGATCACGATGCCTTCACGCGGCGCGTCAGGCAGAATCAGCTGCTGTGGGATGATCATTTTAGTGCCAGCTTTTGGCAGATAAACGTCAACGCCCGGATTGGCTTCCAGCATATTGCTGAGGCCCATCTGATACTGTGCAGCAAAGGCTTCCAGCGGAAGTTTGCTGTCATCAGGGACAGTGATTTCAATGTTTTCGCCGATCAGACGGCTGTTAGCCGGCGGCAGCGGATAGACTACTGCAAATGCCGACTGGCTGAACGCCGCCAGTGCGAGGGCGAGTGAAGCGAACGCGCGAATGCTCATTTTCATGTTTTTCAAGTCGTTATGGCCATGTTTCAGGCTTGTCAGTGTGTCGAATCCATCGTGGTCAGTATGACCCGCTGCGCATTATATGTGCATTGGCGCATTGATGGAAATCAGGATTTTTACTGGCTGCACATACTTTACGCAATTCCTTGTCTTTACCCGATAATTCCCTTCGATCCGCAGCCCAAAATGTGAATTTTTACGGCTGCCACAGCGTCACTTCATTACTCAGTTTACGATTGAGGAAAAAAGCGGCACTGATTAACGCCAGATGCGTCAACGCCTGCGGCATGTTACCCAACGCTTCGCCGTGTGAGGTGAACTCTTCGGCGTACAAACCAAGCGGATTGGCGTAACTCAGCAGCTTTTCAAACTCAAAATGCGCCTCATGTACGCGACCGGCTCGCGCCAGACACTCCACATACCAGAATGAGCAGGCACCGAAAGATCCTTCTCCGCCGGTTAAAGCATCGGCAGGCGTCTCGTGAATGTTATAGCGTCGGACTAAACCGTCGCTCACCAGATGCGTTTTAATCGCGTCCAGCGTCGAAATCCAGTCGGGATCGGTGGAGCTGACAAAGCGCACCAGCGGCATCAGCAGCATCGAAGCATCCAGGAAATTACCGCCGCGCGTCGCGGTGAAATGGCCCAGCTCCGGGTTCCAGAAGTTCTGCCAGATATCGTCGCGGATCTCGCTGCGCACCTTATCCCAGCGGTCGTACGGCATCGGCAGCGAACGTTTCAGGCCAAGGCGCAGTGCGCGATCGAGCGCGACCCAACACATCAGGCGTGAATGCAGGAAATGTTCCGGCTCGCCGCGCATTTCCCAGATCCCGGCATCGGGCTGATTCCAGTTCACGCAGACGTAATCGATCATATCGGAGACGTACTTCCAGCCGCGATGTGAAATCGCTTCGCCATATTTGTTGGCGAGATAAATGGCATCCATCAGTTCGCCGTAAATATCGAGCTGCGTCTGGCGCCAGGCATCATTGCCGATGCGCACCGGACGTGAATTGGCGTAGCCGGAAAGATTGAGCAGCTCGGTTTCGTGTAGCTCGGTGCCGCTGTCGAGGCGATACATCACTTGCAGGTGCGGCGTGTCGTCGTGGCTGTGCTCGACGCAGCGGCCGACCCATTTGGTAAAGTCGCGCGCTTCTTCGGTGTAGCCGAGGCGCATCAGCGCGTACATGCTGAATGAGGCATCGCGGATCCACGAGGCGCGATAATCCCAGTTGCGCTCGCCGCCCAACTCTTCGGGTAAGCCGAAGGTGGCGGCGGCGGCGATGGAACCGTGCTGATGCGAAGTGAGTAACTTCAGTGCCAGCGCTGAACGCGTCACCATCTCCTGCCAGCGGCCGCGATAGGAACTGTGGCTGCTCCAGCGTCGCCAGTACTCCAGCGTGTCGTGGAAACAGTGCTCGGTGGCGATGGTGGCCACGTTAGGATCGTCATCGTTACCAAAGACAAACTCAGCGGTTTCCCCGGCTTTCAGAGTGAATTCCGCCACCGCGCTGTGATTCTCGCGCGTCATCACCACCGAAGCGCTGAGGCGCAACGCCGGTTGTCCCGACGCAAGAAAGGCGATACCGCCGGGCCGCAGTTCGGTGGTGGTTTCGGCACGCGCGTAGTCGTGGCGTGGCGCACACAGCAGATGAAAGGTGGCGGTGCCGCGTACCATCTTTACGCGGCGCACGATACGCGGCACTTTGCTCTGCTCATCGCAGATCGGCATGTAATCGGTGATCTCTGCCACGCCGGCGTCATCCAGCCAGCGGGTTTGCAGAATATTGGTATCCGGTAAGTAGAGCTGTTGCTGGCGGGCATTTTTCCAGTCCGGCGCGAGGGAGAACAGGCCGGCCTCATCGCTGTCCAGTAGCGCGGCGAAAACCGACGGGCTATCAAGCGCCGGCCAGCAGAGATAATCGATGGTGCCATCGTTAGCAATCAGTGCGCAGGTGCGTAAATCACCAATCACGCCATGGTCGTCTATTCTGCGTTTAATCTCGCTCATCGTGCCCCCTTTGCCGTAGGTAATTGGTAACTATAGACGAAACGGCAGATTCGGCGGCCCCGAGGCACAGAAGGATAACTTCTATACTGTAAAGACACCCTCAATCAGGAGAATGTTATGAGCTTAGGAAAACAGAAAGTCGCTGTGGTTACCGGATCCAGTTCAGGCATTGGCCGCAGCTGTGCGGTGATGCTGGCCGAAGCGGGTTATACGCTGGGCATCACCTGGAGTTCGGATGAAGAGGGCGCCCAGGAAACCGCGCGCATGGTGGAAAGTCGTGGACAGCAGGCGCAGGTGCGGCAGGTTGACCTCTCCGATCCGCAAGCCGGCGCACAGCAACTGACGCAGCTGATCAACTCACTGGGGCGCATTGACGTATTGGTGTGTAATGCCGGCGTGATGACCAAAGCCGACTTTCTCGATGTCACCTTTGAGGATTGGCGCAAAGTGTTCAACGTGGATGTCGATGGCGCGTTTCTTTGCGGGCAGATTGCCGCGCGTCATATGGTTGATCAGGGCGACGGCGGACGCATCATCAACATTACGTCGGTGCATGAACACACGCCGCTGCCGGATGCCTCCGCCTATACCGCTGCCAAACATGCGCTCGGCGGCTTGACCAAATCGATGGCGCTGAGTCTCTTACCGCACCATATTCTGGTGAACGCGGTCGCACCGGGCGCAATTGCCACGGCGATGAACGATATGAAAGATGACCAGCAAGGACGACGTATGCCGGAAATCCCGATTGGGCGTCCCGGCGATACGCGTGAAGTGGCGAGTTTAGTGACATGGCTCTGTTCGGAGTGGGCAACTTATACCACCGGACAATCGTTTATTGTCGACGGTGGTTTTATGTTGGCCAATCCGCAGTTTAAGGGGTACCACGCGTAATCAACCGGCGCGGCGGTGATTCCAGTGGCGAATGATGTAACGCAAGACGATGCCAAAAATCACCGCCGCCGCCAGCCACAATAGCGGCTTGAGGTGCTGATCGATCTTGTGCAGCCACGGCGCGACAATCTGTCCGGCAAAGTAGCCAAGCGAGACAAAGATCAGCGCCCACAGCGCCGCACCAACCACGTTCAGAATGAAGAAACGCAGCGGCTTGAGGCGGCTGGTGCCAATAATGATCGGCCCGACAATGCGGAAGCCGTACATAAAGCGCACGCCAATCACGAACAGGCTCGGGTGTTTTTGAATTAGCCGCTTAGCCTTGCCAATTGTTTCCTGATGTTTACTGAAACGGCGCAAAATGCGCGTGCCATAACGGCGTCCCAGCCAGAACAGCAGCTGATCGCCAATAATGCCGCCGACCATCGCCGCCAGCACCACGCCGCTGAAGTGCAATAAGCCTTCATGCGCCGCCACACCGCCTAACAACGTGAACGTTTCCCCTTCGGCAATACAACCAATCAGCAGCGCCAGATAACCGTATTGGGTGATTAATCCATTGATATCGAGATGCAAATTATCCTCCCTGCAAAGTGTGAAATCGCTATTAGTGTATACCAGCGGCTTAATTTGTGTGGCGCCCCGCAAAAACGGCGCCGACGATTATACTTGAGCTAACGCTGCCTCCGTTGATCAGGCCGTTGGCTGTAAGGGCAGCCCATCGCAGCAAAGGAGTAAATGTATGAATCATGTCTGGGGTTTACTGGCGCATCCAGGTCAGGAAATGCGCGATATTAAACAGGAAAATGAGAGCGTTTCGCACCATTACACCCATCATGTTCTGCTAATGGCGGCGATCCCGGTGATCTGCGCCTTTATCGGTACCACGCAGCTGGGCTGGAATCTGGGCGAAGGGCAGTTCGTACAACTAAATCTACTGACCGGTATCGGTCTCGGCATTTTGTTCTATCTGATTATCCTCGGCGGCGTGGCGGTAATGGGCCGCGTGATCCACTGGATGGCGCGTAACTATCCGCAACGTCCCAGCTTGCAGCGCTGTACGGTGTTTGCCGGCTATGTGGCCACGCCGCTGTTCCTCAGCGGGCTGGTGGCGCTCTATCCGCTGGTGTGGCTGTGCGTGCTGGTGGGCGCGATGGTGCTGGTTTACACCGGTTATCTGCTTTACGTCGGCATCCCGGTGTTCCTGAGCATCGACCGTGATGAGAGCTTGCGCTTCTCCGGATCGACATTGGCGATTGGTGTGCTGGTGTTTGAAGTGCTGCTGGCGCTGACAGTGGTTCTGTGGGGTTACGGGCCACGGTTGTTCTGAGGAAAGCCAGGTCGGCATCAATGGCGACCTTCCCGCAACACGCACTCACCTCGTAAGGTCGTCATTCATGGCGACCTTTTTAACGCCCGGAAACAATCTCAATAAGAAATTTCTCAGGTAAGTGCGTATGATACTGCTGCCAGCCCGCATCCCGTCTGGATTGTTGCGGGCGGCCTGTGTCTCAACACAGCGCAAAACTCCTGACCGGATTTTTTTGACACGATGTCTGCAAAAATGCGTATTTCCTTGCTGTCGCTGGCGCTGTTTGTCGCCGCGCCAGCCGCTATAACGCCCGCGCTCGCTGCGCCGGCGGCACTCGCAAACCTGGCGCCTATTGCCCAACCGCAAATCGCCTCCGGCAGTGCCATGATTGTCGATCTGGAAAACAACAAAGTGCTGTTTTCCAGCCATCCTAACCGCGTACGTCCGATCGCCTCACTCACCAAAGTGATGACGGCGATGGTGGTGTTGGATGCCAAACTGCCGATGGATGAAATGCTGTCGGTGGATATCAGCCATACCGCTGAGATGCGCGGCGTGTTCTCCCGCGTCAAACTGAACAGCGAAATTAGCCGCCGCAACATGCTGCTACTGGCGCTGATGTCCTCGGAAAACCGCGCTGCCGCCAGCCTGGCGCATCACTATCCGGGCGGTTACGATGCGTTTATTCGCGCCATGAACGCCAAAGCACGCTCACTTGGCATGACGCACACGCGCTATGTCGAGCCGACGGGCCTGTCGATTCAGAACGTTTCCAGCGCGGAAGATCTGGTCAAGCTGTTGAAAGCCACGCGACAGTACCCGCTGATTGGCGAACTGAGCACCACCAAAGAAGACACCGCCGTATTCAAACATCCGAGCTACGCGCTGCCGTTCCGTAACACCAATCATCTGGTGTACAAAAACGACTGGCGCATCCAGCTGACCAAAACCGGTTATACCGATGAAGCCGGGCACTGCCTGGTGATGCGTACGGTGATCAATAACCGTCCGGTGGCGCTGGTGGTGCTGGATGCCTTTGGTAAATATACCCATTTCGCCGATGCCAACCGCCTGCGCGACTGGCTGGAAACCGGCAAAGCCGCACCGGTTCCGGCCGCTGCGCTGGCGTACAAAAAGCAGAAGTCAGGTTTGACCGCGAATAATGAATAACTGGATTTAAAGCACGCACATACCGTAGCGGCGCAATCTATTGCCCATTGCAGATTCTGCAGGATGCGCAATAGATTACGCCGCTACAGATTGAGCGTTGTGTTGTTACGCTCATCTGCAAAAACGCTTATCGTTAGCGCCAAAGTTTTACACCTTCATTCCTATAGTTTCAGTGTCGGCAACGTCTTAAACTAGCCGCCATTCACGATCGCACTTGCGTTTATCGGCTGTTATTACGCTGGAATCTCATTCATATGTTCAAGTTTCGTCATCTGTTTACCCCGTTTTTACTGCTGCTTGTGCTGTTAGCTCCCACGCTGAGCGTGGCCGCAGATACGCCGCCCAACGATCAGGCAGAGGACGCCGCACCCAAGGTGAATGCCTCGGTCGAGCTGCCTAAGATGCAGAAAATTCTCGACAAAATTAAAGGCCAGGTCTCGGGCGATACCAATGAAAGCCAGCTCAACCAGCTTAATGAGATGGCGCTGGACCTTTCCGGTAATGCCGAAACCCTCGGCCAGGCGTTGATCCCGCAGGGCCAGCAATTGGATGCACAATTGGCGGTTCTTGGCCCGGCACCGAAAGCCGACAGCGGCGTGAAAGAGACGCCTGAAGTGACGCGCAAACGTGCGGCGCTGGAGAGCCAGAAAGCCAAGCTGGACGATCAGATCAAACAAGCCGATGGCATCAAAAACGGTGCGCTGGTGCTGTCATCGCAGATCGTCAACCTGCGTCGTGACCAGCTGAAAAGCCAGCTGGCGCTGAACTCTGGCAGTATCCTTGGCCCGCGCTTCTGGGCGCCGCTGCTCAGCAGTCAGGATCTTGATGGCGAGAAGATCAGCGAGTTCATTACTGAATTGCAGGACACCGCCGCGCTGTCGTGGGAATCTGGCTGGCGTTTCGGCACCGTGGCCTGGCTGTTTGCCGCGATGCTGGTGATGACGCTGGGCCGTCGCTACAGCGAAGAGTTCTTTGCCTGGGTCAGCATTCATAAAATGCCGGAAGGGCGCTTACGTCGCAGCTTCCTCGCCGCCACCACCGCGCTCACCACGCTGGCCGCGGTGGTGATCACCTTTAACTTCATCGCGCTGGCCTTTACGCGCCGTGATGAAGTCTCGGGTGATGTGCAGGATTTTGTTGATCGGCTGGTGCAGCTCAGCGTCTATTGCGGCTTGATTGCCGGTTTAGGCCGCGCGTTCCTCTCCACACGTCGCCCAAGCTGGCGTTTGCCGGCCATCTCCAACGAAGTCGCGCAAGCCCTGAAGCCGTTCCCGCCGTTCACTGCGGCGCTGGTGTTTATTTTCCAGACGGTGGAAGCCTTCAACTACAGCGTCGGCACCAGCCTGAATACCACCATTTTTGCTAACGGCTTGACCGCGCTGCTGATTGGCAGTACCGGACTGGCGATCGGCATGCGCATCAACCGCGTACGCCGCCGCATGGTGCAGGAAGGTCAGCAGCCTGAAGCGCGTTCAACGTTGGTGGGATTGGTGCAGCTGGCGCTGATGCTGACGGCGCTCGGCATCCTGATTTCACTGATCATCGGTTACGTCACGCTGGCGCGCTTCCTTAGCTATGAAGTGATTTGGTGCGGCATTTTGTTTGGTTCGTTCTACTTCCTCAGCCATCTGGTGAATGACGGCTGCGAAAGCCTGTTCTCCACCAGCAATGCCACCGGCAAGCGCCTGCAAACCACGCTGAATATTGATGAGCGTTACCTGCAACAGGCGGCGACGCTGCTCAGCGCGCTGGGTAAAACCGTGCTGATTGCCATTCTGGCGCTGGCACTGCTGAACGGCACCTTTGCCTCATCAACGCCGATTGAGCTGATCCAGAAGGTGATTGAGTTCTGGGGCGGCAAAGGGCTGGAGTCGCTGAACATTGTGCCGGCGCACATGGTCAACGCGA
Organism: Pantoea sp. GbtcB22; assembly: GCF_019091025.1. Lineage (NCBI taxonomy): Bacteria > Pseudomonadati > Pseudomonadota > Gammaproteobacteria > Enterobacterales > Erwiniaceae > Pantoea > Pantoea sp. GbtcB22. The sequence goes on along the minus strand of NZ_JAGXKB010000001.1, from coordinate 1,247,631 downwards.
TTCTCTGTCTGGTGGTGGGCATTTACGTGCTGCGTTCGGTGCGTCGCTGGCTGGATAAAGATTTCCTGCCCAAAACCACCATGGACGTCGGCATGCGCGTTTCGCTGGTGACGCTGTTTAGCAATATCGGTTACGTGCTGATTATCCTGCTGACGCTGTCGATTATGGGCCTGCAGTGGAACAAACTGGCGTGGATTGTGAGCGCCTTGTCGGTCGGTATCGGTTTCGGCTTACAGGAGATTGTGAAGAACTTTATTTCCGGCCTGATTCTGTTGACCGAGCGCCCGGTGAAAGTGGGCGATCTGGTGAGCATCAGCGGCATTGAAGGGGATATCCGTCGTATTAACGTGCGCGCCACCGAAATTCAACTGGGCGACAAATCGACGGTGATTGTGCCGAACTCGCAATTTATTTCGCAGAACGTGCGTAACGCCACCATGGGTAACGCACAGGGCGTGGTCACCATCTTGCTGACGTTCCCGCTGGATATCGATCCGGTGCGGGTGCGTGAAATTCTGCTGGAAGTGTATCAGGAGAACGAACGTATTCTGGAGACGCCGGAGCCGTCCGTGTCGTTCAAAGATTTGACGCCGGCGGGTATCGTGTTGAGCGTCACCGGCAACGTTGCCGGCCAACGCCAGATTTCCGGTGCCAAGAGCGATCTGCTGTTCGATATTCTGACGCGTCTGCGTAAAGAGGGCATTATGCTGTCGACGCCGCAGACCATGATCATCGAGCGCCGCGCCGTGGCCGCAGCACAAGATCAGCAAAGCGATCCGTTGCCATAATGACGTGATTGCACCTACTGTAGCGGCGCGATTTATCGCGCAATTTGACCGCGATGAAAAGGTCAAAACAACGCAATTAATTGCGCCGCTACGGATCGGAAAAGATGGGGCCTGACACACGGCCACATCGTTGTTTATTTTATGACCGCCCAACCCTTCTGCTTACTGGTTTTCCCAATTCCTGGATTAAAACTGTTGGTGGGATCGAGCTGCTGATAAAACGCCTGCAGCTGCGGTTTCGCCTGATACAGATGGCCCACGTTATGCTCGGCCGGATACTCGGCGCCGCGCGCGGCTAAAATCGCCAGCATCTTCTCTTTTAACGCATGCGCATCCACGCCTTTTTTCACGATGTAATCCTGATGGAAGACGTGGCAGAAGAAGTGGCCGTAGTAGAGACGATGGCTCAGATCGTTATCGAACTCGGCCGGCAGGCGTTCAAACCACGCTTCATCATTACGACGCAGCGCGATATCCAGCGCCAGAATGTCTTCCACTTCATCGGCATGCACCGCGTGATAGCGCACCGCAGCACCGGCGGCGGCAAAGCGATGCAGGAACGCGTGCGCGCCCTCTTTGGCGTCACAGGCGAAGAACGCGCCGCCGCCTTCGCGGAAATATTCGGTCAGATAGGCCTGCGCTTCGGCGACGCCGTCGCCGGACATCTTCAGCATCAGGTGATGCTCATATTTGTCGCGATACTGCTTCAGGCGTTTAGGCAGATGCGCCGGTAGCCAGCTGCTGACGCGCTGCAATAAACGATCGGTGAGATGCGGTTTCACCCAGTTCAGCTTGCCCAGCCAGGCATCCACGCGGCCTTTCAGGGTGAAAAACAGCGGCATTTTGTCGGTGCCGAGTTTATCAATCATCACGAAAGTATCTTTGCCGTACACCTCGGCGATGTCGAAAATGTCGCGGTGCATATATTCGCCCGCCACCGGCAGATGGGTAAATTCCGCCAGTATATGGCGGCGAATATCGCCCAGTTCCGCCGGATTATTAGTGCCGATGTAGAACACCTGCTGCTGCGGTTCGGTGGGGAAAGTATCCAGACGCACGGCAAACACCGCCAACTTACCGGCGCAGCCGGAGGCTTCAAACAGGCGACGCTCATCGGCGTTAAAGCGCGCTGGCGTCTCTGCATGGATATCGCGCACGCGGTCGGCGTATTCATGATCCGAGGCGTGGCGTTCATCCCAGCGCACATCGCTCTGCTGCCAGCGATCGTCATCCAGCCGACCCAACATCTCTTCCGGCGAATGGCCGAGATCGATGCCGAGATGGTTCACCAGCTTGAGTTTGCCGCTGGCATCAATCTGCGCAAACAGCGCCATTTCGCTGTAGGCCGGACCGCGTTTGATCAGCGAACCGCCCGAGTTATTGCAAATCCCGCCCATTACCGAGGCGCCAATGCAGGAGGAACCGATCACCGAATGCGGCTCGCGGCCAAGCGGCTTCAGCGCTTTTTCCAGCTGATACAGCGTGCTGCCGGGGAAGGCGAGGATCTGTTTGCCGTTGTCGATCAGCTGCAACTTATCCAGACGCAAGGTGCTGATGATCACCACTGGACGATCGTAATCGTTGCCGTTTGGCGTGGAACCTTCGGTCAGGCCGGTGTTGGCGGCCTGCATCAAAATGATCGCATCGGCGCTCACCAGCGCCTGCAACGCACGCCACAGCTCAAGCAGCGAACCGGGGAAAATCACCGCCAGCGCTTCGCCTTCGCCCGAGCGAAAACCTTTACGGTAGCGCGCGGTCTGTTCCGCGTCGGTTAACAGGTTCGACGATCCGACCAGACGACGCAGTTCGGCGAGCAGAGTAGGGTGCGAAGTGTTGTTATTCATTGGCCTATCCTTGTCTTTAACATGGCGCTTTTACTGTAGCATGCGCCAGCGACAGGAGCGCGGTGTGACATGGTGGCTACCTGCTATCCTCATCTTGTGGCAAACTGCCCCGGTTATTTCGATATTGCGCAGTCACTTAAGAGAACCCGACCTGATGAAATGGATTTACTCTGTTAGCCTCGCTGTCTCCTTAGCCATGCAACCCGCTTTCGCGGACGATCTGTTTGGCCCACATCCGATGACTGAACAGGCGCGCGACGCCTTTGTGAATCAGCTGCTCAGCAAAATGACCCTTGATGAAAAAATCGGGCAGATGCGTTTGATCAGCGTAGGACCGGATACGCCAAAATCGGCGATTCGCGACATGATTCAGCACGGTCAGGTCGGGGCAATTTTTAACACCGTGACGCGTCAGGATATTCGCGCCATGCAGGATCAGGTGATGCAGCTCAGTCGCCTGAAAATTCCGCTGTTCTTCGCCTATGACGTGGTGCACGGTCAGCGCACCATTTTCCCGATTCCACTTGGCCTGGCGGCAAGCTGGGATCTGGATGCCATCGCCGAGGTGGGACGCGTCTCTGCTTATGAAGCCGCGGATGACGGCCTCAACATGACGTGGGCGCCGATGGTTGATGTGTCCCGCGAACCTCGTTGGGGACGCGGCTCGGAAGGCTTTGGTGAAGACACCTTCCTCAGCGCGCAAATGGGCAGCAGCATGGTGAAAGCCATGCAGGGCAAAAGCGCGGCGGATCGCTACTCGATCATGACCAGCGTGAAGCACTTCGCGGCCTACGGCGCAGTGGAAGGTGGACGAGATTACAACACCGTCGACATGAGCCCGCAGCGCCTGTTCCAGGATTATCTGCCGCCGTATAAAGCCTCATTGGATGCGGGCAGCGGTGGCGTAATGGTGGCGCTTAACTCATTGAATGGCACGCCGGCTACGGCAGACAGTTGGCTGCTGAAAGACATCCTGCGCGGCGACTGGAAGTTCAAAGGCATCACCATTAGCGATCACGGTGCGATTAAAGAACTGATTAAACACGGCGTGGCCAGCGATCCACAGGATGCGGTGCGCATTGCGATGAAATCAGGCATCGACATGAGCATGAGCGACGAGTACTACAGCAAATATCTGCCGGGCCTGGTGAAGAGCGGCGCGGTGAGCATGGCGGAAGTGGACGATGCCGCGCGCCATGTGCTGAACGTCAAATATGACATGGGCTTGTTTAACGATCCTTACAGCCATTTAGGGCCGAAAGAGAGTGATCCGCAGGACACCAATGCGGAAAGCCGTTTACATCGCGCCGAAGCGCGTGACGTGGCGCGTAAAAGCATTGTGCTGCTGAAAAACTGGCGCGAAACGCTGCCGCTGAAGAAAGACGCCACCATTGCGTTGGTGGGTCCGCTAGCGGATAGCCAGCGCGACATCATGGGCAGCTGGTCGGCCGCCGGCGTGGCGAAACAGTCGATTCCGCTGCTGCAAGGCGTGCGCAATGCGATGGCGGGCAAAGGCACGGTGCTGTACGCCAAAGGCGCTAACATCATCGACAACAAAGGCATTCAGGACTTCCTCAATCTGTATGAGCAGGCGGTCAGCGTGGACAAGCGTTCACCGCAGGAGCTGATTGACGAAGCGGTAGCGCAGGCGAAAAAAGCTGATGTGGTGGTGGCTGCCGTGGGTGAAGCGCAGGGCATGGCGCACGAAGCCTCCAGCCGCAGCGATTTGGTGATCCCGGAAAGTCAGCAGAAGCTGCTGGCCGCACTGAAGGCCACCGGCAAACCGCTGGTGATCGTGCTGATGAACGGCCGTCCGCTGACGGTGGTGAAGGAAGATCAGCAAGCCGATGCGATGCTGGAAACCTGGTTTAGCGGCACCGAAGGCGGTAACGCGATCGCCGATGTGCTGTTCGGCGATTACAACCCGTCGGGCAAGCTGCCGGTCTCCTTCCCACGTTCGGTGGGACAGATTCCGATTTACTACAACCACTTGCCAACCGGTCGTCCCTACAACTTCGCCAAGCCGAACAAGTACACCTCGCACTACTACGATGCGGTGAACGGTCCGCTTTATCCGTTTGGTTACGGCCTGAGCTACACCAGCTTCACGGTGTCGCCGGTGAAGATGTCGTCACGCACTATGCCGCGTAACGGCTCGGTGGAAGCGTCAGTGACCGTGACCAATAGCGGTAAACGCGATGGTGCAACCGTGGTGCAGCTCTATCTCAACGATCCGGTCGCCAGCATTAGCCGTCCGGTGCAGGAGCTGCGCGGCTTCCAGCGCATCATGCTGAAAGCCGGTGAATCGCAGACCGTGAAGTTTAAGATCGACGTTGATGCGCTGAAATTCTGGAACCAGAAGATGCAGCAGGTTGCCGAGCCAGGCAAATTCAACGTGATGATTGGACTGGATTCAGTGCGCACGCAGGATGCGCAGTTTGATTATCTGTAAGTAAGATTGTTGCGCTCTTTCGCTCGGTCAGCATGAATGCTGACCCTACATGTTATGCTTCGGTGATTTGTAGGGTCGGCATTCATGCCGACCAGGCCAATGAGCGCACAAACCCATGAACATCCGCGAACGCATCCAACAGCAAGTCTTCCGCCTCAACGGCCTGTCACTCAACGAATTCGACATCTCGCAACCGCCTGGCGATCCCGGTTTATTTGGCCCGGACCACGTTATCTGGCGCGTCCATGGCGACTTCCCCTCGATGCTGTGCGGCGGTATCAGCGCCTTAATGCTGCAGATGCTGCATCCGGCGGCGCTGGCGGGCGTGTGGGATCACTCCAATTTCCGGCAGGACATGATGGGCCGCCTGCGGCGCACCAGCCAGTTTATCGCCGTCACCACCTTCGGTAACACCGCCGATGCCAACATCCTCATCGACCGCGTCAAACGGATTCACCTGCGCGTCACCGGCGTCGATAACGCGGGCAAGCCGTATGCCGCCAGCGATCCGCATCTGCTCACCTGGGTACACGTCGCGGAAACCAGCCGTTTTCTGGCGGCGCATCTGCGCTACAAAAATCCGCAGCTCAGCCTGGCCGATCAGGATCGTTACTATCAGGAAGCGGCATTAGTTGCCGAGGCGCTTGGCGCACAGCGGGTGCCGAAAAGCGTGCAGGCGGTTGAGGCGTATCTACAGATGATGCGGCCCGAGTTGCTCTGTGATGCGCGCACGCTGGAGGTGATGCAATTGCTGATTAACGCGCCTGCACCTAGCTGGCAGGCGAAACCGGCAATGCGCGTGATGCTGAAAGCGGGAATGGGATTGTTGCCTGACTGGGCACAACAGCAGATTCAGCAGCCAGTTGGGCCGCTAACGCAGTGGCGTGTGGATCGGGAAATGGCGGTGATTGCGGGGCTGCTGCGCTGGTCGATTCAGCGCGGCGCTTATACTCGCGCCATGCAGCGCATGGGCCGCTAAGCGTTACAAATGCAGCTCATCCTCTTTCTGCGTGTAGGTGCGCGGTGTGCGCGCTTCACGTTTTAGTGCCTGCTGACGTTGCTGATAATGGTGCAGCATCATGCCAAGTCCGAGGCCAATCAGCGCCAGCGGCAGCAGGCTGTAATAGATATCAAGCGGTAATAACACCAGCAACGCCACGCCGCCCAGCAATAGCGTCAGCGACGTCATCACCCATGTATAACGGATAAACAGCCACACCAACATCGCGAAAATAACCACGTCACGCAGGTTCAGATCGAGGTTTTGCAGCACCATGATGGCAGCTCCAAAGAGGTGAATGCGCAAACCATATCACGTGAAATGGTAAAAGAATCGCAAATTAATCTGAAGCTTGTCAGCGTGTTAAGCGGCAATTGATAAGCCGCACTCATCTTTCCCTTCTGGCACTTTGAGAGTTTTACCCTTGTGTCACATGGCACGAGTGCCGATCCTGCTCTATTCTCGGGGAAAATGGATTCCTCCAGGTAATATCGAGGCGTTATGACCCACCAACCTCTGATTGCTGAGGTGCCGAATCAGCAACACACACTAACCGCGATCGTCGAGCAGGATGCGCGTACGGCCTATTTTTATATCTGGCCGAATGACCTGTTTCGCAGCCAATACGCGGTGCGCGGCTGCTGGCTGCGTAACCTGCTGCCTGCGCCCGCGCAGGAAGATCGTGAAGCGATGGAGCAGGGCATCGCGCCGCTGCTGAGTGCCGAGTATTGCCGCACGCTGGAAGCCGAGCCGATGCTCGATCCCGCCGGCTTACAGGTGCTGTGGGAGCCCAGCGACGACGGCGCCGCGCTGTGGTATTACGGCCAGCTGCTGGCGGTGATCCCCGGCTGGAGCCTGTATCAGGATAAGCAGGTGAGTTTTTCTGCTGCCTGCATCAAAGAGAATCGCCTGACCGCACCGCTGGGATCGGCCTCCACCAACGATTACTACGCGCGCGCTGAACAGCAGCGTCACTTCTGGCGTGACTGGCACGACGGACACTTGTGGGATGTGGTGCAGCGCGAGCTGATGCAGTGTTATCAGGCGCAGTTTGGCGAATCGGTAAAATATTACTCCATCGATCAAGGCAACTGGCCGCCAATGGCGATTTCGCAGCACTTGCACAATGGCGTTTGGTATTTCCTGACGCTGGGCATGGGGATCCGTCCGATGCCGCAGGTGGATCACCTGTTTGACGAGCTGGCGCCGCAGTATCGCCGCGTCGAGCTGGCGATGGCGGTAGACGGTGAAGTGATGACCGAAGCCAATGCGGTGCAGATGGCGAGCGCGCTGGCTGAGTTTGCCCATCTGCCGTGGGCGCGCCTGACCTGGATTGGCGAAGGGCATACGCTGGCGTCGGAAGTGGCGCCGGTTGGCTTTGAAAGCTTCCTGCTGGCCAACGATCTCGCTCCCGAAGCGGCGCAATTCCGCCTGCCGAAACGCGATGGCGATCGCGTGAATCTGCTGTGGTCCACGCCAATTACTGAAGCCGAACGCCAGTTTGCGCAGGCTGACGATCGCGGTGGGCAGCAGCTGCTGCAACGTTTGCTGGCGGACGGCAATAATCATGTGTTCCGGCCGCGCCAGGAAGTGGTTGAAACTCCCGCTCCGTAAATCAGGTCGGCATCGATGCCGACCCTACGATTTTAAATTATCACCCAAATCAACTATTTCACTGCTTTGTGATCGTGCTCACCTCAAGTTCCCCATTAACACGCCGTTAACCTCGATCAGGCAACTCGCCAACCAGGGTAAGGGCACACATAATGTTCAAAACAACACAATCCCGTTTCACCGCGACGCTGGTCGCCTTTTTTGCCGGTCTGATGCTGGTTACCGTGCTGGTAATTAATCAGTTTATCGCTCCGCAACTCTCCGAAAATGAAAGTCGTCTGGTACGTTACGAAGTGGACGGCCTGGCCGGACGCATCGTCGAGCAGATGAACCGCGTCCAGGCACAGCAGCGCGCCATTACCGAAGCCGCAGGCGTGATGGACAGCGCAGCCATTGATACCTTGCTGCCCGCCTTAGTTAACCAATATCAGGACAGCAACGTGTTCGGCGGTGGCATCTGGCCGTTACCGAACCGTCGCGATCCGGCCAAAGAGAAAAACAGCTCGTTCTTTGCGCGCAACGCCAGTAACCAGCTGCAGGTCAACACTTACTGGAACTCGGACGCCGCCGACAAATACTGGGAGCAATCCTGGTACAAAGATGGTTTGGCTGCGCCGAAGGGCCAGTGCGCGTGGGCGAAAGCGTATCAGGATGCCGCCAGCCCGCAGCCGCGTACCAACTGTGCAATGGCGATCTATCGCGATGGCACCGTATGGGGCGTAGCGACCATTGACGTAACGCTCGGCTTCTTCAACCAGCTGGCAAAACAGATGGGTGAGGCGATTCAGGGCCGCGTACTGATCGTTGAAGCTGACGGTAAAGTGGTGGGTAACGCCGCGCTGGTGGATGGTGCGCCGAAGCTGGAAAACCTCGCCGATACCCAGCTGCCGATGGCGTCCGCGTTAAAAGGTCTGCTGGCGCAGGCGGGCAGCCAGCCCGCGCAAACCACCTTTGCAGGTGAAGATGGCGAACACACGCTGTTCGTGCAGGCGATTGCCGGTAGCCCGTGGTATCTCGCCAGCGATGTGCCGTCGAGCTTGCTGGATGCGCAAACTCACAGCATGTTGACGCGTCTGGGTCTGGTGCAGATTCCGCTGGCGGTGATCCTGCTGTTGGTGCTGCTGGGCTTTGTGCGCGCCATGATGAAACGCCTCGCGGTGCTGAACAGCAACATTGAAGCTTTATCGACCGGCGGTGCCGATTTGACGCAGCGTCTGCCCGCCAGTAATAGCCCGGAATTCAACGCCGTGGCGCAGAGCTTCAACCAGTTCATCGCCTATCTGCAAGGCCTGATGCGTCAGGTGGGCGATAGCGCGCTGGCGATTACGGCGGCTTCGCGTGAAATTGCCAGCGGCAACGCCGATCTCTCGGCGCGTACCGAATCGCAGGCCAGTTCGATTGTTGAAACGGCAGCATCAATGGAAGAGCTGACCGGCACGGTGCGTCAGAACGCCGATAACGCCACGCATGCGAATCAGCTGGCGGATGGCGCGTCGCAGGTTGCGGCACGCGGCACCGAAGTGGTGCGTCAGGTGGTCACCACCATGGGCGCGATTAATCACTCTTCGCGCAAAGTGGTTGATATCATCAGCGTCATCGACAGCATCGCCTTCCAGACCAACATCCTGGCGCTGAACGCCGCGGTAGAGGCGGCGCGCGCCGGTGAACAGGGGCGCGGTTTTGCCGTGGTGGCCTCGGAAGTGCGCAACCTGGCACAGCGCTCGGCTAACTCGGCGCGTGAAATTAAGAAGCTGATTGAGGAGTCGGTGGCGAATATTGATACCGGCAGCCAACTGGTGGAGCAGGCCGGGCAAACCATGGATGAGCTGATGCAGGGCGTCAGCAGCGTGACTACGCTGATGAGCGAAATCATGTCAGCGAGCCGCGAGCAGAGCATGGGCATCGATCAGGTTAACGTGGCGATTACCCAGCTGGACGGCAGCACTCAGCAGAACGCCGCGCTCGTCGAGCAGGTTTCAGCCGCCGCGCAGTCGATGCAGCAGCAAAGCGTGCAGCTGGAGCAGGTGGTGCAAAGCTTTAAGCTGTAAGTTTTGTGGAGTCGGTCGCCATGCATGGCGACCGCTATCAAACCGCTTGCGAAAACTGATTACGAATCTCTTCACGCACGGTATGCAGCGTAGTATTGGCACCTGTGCAGCGATCAACTAACTTACCCTTCAATAAAAGATCAAAAATCGGCGATTGCGGGCGATTCAGTCGATTTTGAATCAACTGCACCTCTTAACAACTCATCATTAACTTTTTTGTTGAGGCATGTAAGTCGAAGGCATTTAGATCCCATAGATTTGCTTAACCAAGCTTTCACTCCTTTGTAATGGAAACCATTATTTTGACGTGGGGAACGTTAACAACGTTTACGTGAAAAAAAGCTTATACAACTAATTCGATGGTATGTAGTGGACCTTTTCATCAGAATACAATAAAATCCCCGGGTTACCGCTTGGGATATCTACTTTGCATAACTCTTCGTATTAGCTTTATACAAAGGGTGTAAAGGCTGCTATTGGCAACAATGGTGCTTGCATGGAGATTACCTCATGTTAAAACTAGTGAACGTACGTCAGTACAATCGCTATCGTTTTGGTCGTTGGGAGACGGTGTGTAAACACCGTCGTTCTTACCCAACCCGATGATATGCGGCCTAAGCGGTAGCAACCTCATCTTCCTCGTCCGGCTCATCTATTTCCATCATTTTAATATAATGCTTTTCGTCGCCAGTCATGATAAATATTTTCTTTAATTGATCTATATATTTTTGAGGTGAAATGTCACCCATGTCTGAAATGTTTACTGCATCTGAATGTGAGCCTCTATTAATAAAACGATAGAATGCTCTAAAGCTTTGGTTATTTTCATCTTTAGCAAGCTTTATGAGTTCAGCTTGAAGTGCATCTGTTTTATGTACGAATGCAAAGTAATATTCAAGTATATTTCTCATTATGTTAGGTATAATAATTTTATTAATTTTTCCATCTTGAGCATCTTTTAATAACTGCCATAAAGATTGATATTCATTTTTCAAACTACTTTTTTCAATTTCCTCGAAAGTACTATGCGTGTTTTTGCTTATTCTTCCTAGACTATAATCTCTCTTGAAAATTTTATCATTTCTGCTTCGGGGCGCCAATTTAACCAATTCATGGAAAAAGTATAAGTTATGGGTAAGTATTATTATCTTCTTAGGTTGAGGAGTTTCCAGAACTTCAAAGTGAATCATTGATGCTATATCATAAATGTAGTTTTGCGATAAGCTTGAAATTGGATCATCAATAACTATAAGCGATTCCCTGTTATCATAATCTAATTTATCAGTTTTCCCTTTGCAGTATTCTATAAAATAAAGGAAAGTAATTAGGGTTTTTTCACCTTCACTAAGTGAGCGATATACCCCTTCAGTAGAGGTATTGTCTGCACGCGAGATGACATATTTATCTTCGCTAGATAAGTGTTTTTTTATGCTGAAATTGTCAATGCCAAGGTTTTTAAGTCTGTTGTTAATAGAATCTATTGTTAAATCAATGTTCGAGACATTAGTACGTAATTCTGATATCCGATTGTTATTATCCTTTCCTTTCTTAATTATTAAATCTAAATCTTTTCTTGCGATCTCTATTAATGATTTATTTTTCAAGCTGCTTTTGTTTAGGTCATCAAAGTCTATATGGCAAAAATCTTTCGCTCCTGCCCATATTTTTCCTTGAATAATGTTTTCACTACGTTTGAAAGTTTTAGACTTTGCGTTAATGTCGTTAATTTTAATATTATATTTAACTATGTCTTCGAAAATATTATTGTAGGATTCGTTGTCGAAATTTAAAGTAATCGATATCGAAGGGTTGTTTATTTTATCATTGAGTAATGAAATGTTTGCACTAAGAATTTTATGCAATACTTTTATATATGTTAAAGATTTATTTTTTTCATCGTCAGTTAAAATTAAGCATTGTGTTAGCTCAAGTTCGACCAGTTGTAAGTTATCTTCCATTTCCTTGCTTAATTTGTTTTTAATTATCTTTATTTGATTTGTTTTTTTGTTATAGCTTTCATCAAAGATTGATTCGATAGCTTTTGTGAAGTCATCGCTTATTGTTTTTTCTTGGCAAAAAGGGCAAGTTTTTTCTCTAAGATATAGCTCTTTACCAGTTTTCACCCAGTCAAGGTTATTCAATTCTTTTATATTATCAGAAAGGTAACTATTACTGAGGTCAATAATAGGTGTTGCTAATAGGTCATGTTCACTAGGTAATAAAAAGTCTTTTATTGGTAAGGTAATTGTTGGGGATTCTATATTGTTATGTCTTAGTAACTCATCATATTCTTGAATGAGTGAGTTAAGATCTATTCCAGGAAGCCTTTGAGAAGGCTTTAATTTTTCGAAGAATGATTTTTTGCTGCCTAGACTTCCTTTCATTAATGATTTTAAAGAGGATGCTCTGATATTTTCTGTTTTACTCCAGACTGCATCAATACATTTAATTTCTGCTTTATTTTCATTTTCAACTAAATTATCCAAATAAGCCTTTTTTTCTAAGTATTGTTTTGTAAGTGATTGTTTTTCTGATTCTTTTTCGGCTATTTCCTTTTCGATATCAGCATTTTCTTTGCTAAGGGTAAAAACTCCTTTTTGTTCGGCAGTATTGAAGAAGTTTTCTTCAATAAATTTAGCATTATATACAAAAGGTCGATAATGTTGAATGAATGTACACTCACATTCCTTAAAAGATGCATCGCTCATGTTATAGAAAAAATTGGATATTGTTGACTTCCCAGCGCCATTTTGTCCATAAATAATGTTTATTTTTTTTCTTAAGTCTATTTTTGTGGTTTGTTCTTTACTATAACTTGTTATGTTTTTTAATCTAAGTTCCATTTTGATATCTCACATTTAATTAAGTTTATGGCATGCTGTTTAAATTACATGTTGATATTTATTCAATTAGATAATCGTTAGTTTAATGCGTCGGTGTCAAGTTTGGTACTTCATCTCATACATTATCCCAAATCCAATCCTCCGTTGACTGATTCGAACCTCCACTATCCTTAAAAAGTTAACATATGTATATATTCAATAATATGCATACTTAGAGGGTTGTCATGAATAGATAAAAGAAATGTTGCTATATTTTAACAAGTTAGCTGATAGTAAGGTACGCAGGGCTTCAACTAGCCATATACAATCTACTAAATCATAACTGGGATAGTTAATAACGGTATATGTTCAGATATAATAACGCTGGATCATTAAAATGTTCAAGTAATTAATGACATCATTCATGACTCGACTAAACGCTTGGCTGAACTATGAGGAAAGCAACTTTGGAAAGATATTGCCGCACTTGATGTCATTTCACCTTACATTCAAAATTCAAACTGACGCAGCGTAGGCTTTAAATTCATATTAAAGGAATAGCGCAATGAAAGTTGGGTGGCACATCGGCACGTTGTGATCTCGAACGCGTGTGTGATCGAAGGTTTGACAGACTTCATTTACAACCAGGTGTGGGGCGCTTCATGCGATAAGCTGCCCGCGCATCCTGCTACTGTCCGCCAATTGAGCTGAAAGAGTTAGGGCGATAACGTCAATCTACCCTCTTTTACGATGAATCCTCCGCAGGCTGCTACGCTTTAATGTGCCCACGTTAACGCACGGAATGTGCGCTATTTCCTCCATCAACCCCTTGGAGGTTGTGTACAATAGCTGCGAATTTTCCGAAGGAGTTGTCATGCCCGCCATTGAAGTTATTCTCGTTGACCACCTCGATCGCCCTATCGGCAAAATGGAAAAGCTGGAAGTGCATGAAAAAGGATTGCTGCATCGCGCGGTGACGGTTTACGTGTTCAATTCGCGCCATGAAGTGCTGCTGCAACGCCGTGCCAGCACTAAATATCACTGTGGTGGATTGTGGAGTAACACCTGCTGCAGTCATCCCTATCCGCAGGAATCCACGCGCGATGCCGCCGAGCGCCGTTTGCGTGAAGAGATGGGCATGAATGTTGCGTTAACGCCGGTGTTTGAGCTGAGCTACAACCTGCCGCTGAGTAACGGCTTGACCGAGCATGAATATGGGCACGTGTTCTTCGCCATCAGCGATGAGCAGCCGGTCCTCAACCCGGAAGAGGCGGATGCATGGTGCTATCGCTCGATTGCGCAGATTCAGCAGGAGATGCAGGAGAATCCGGCGCAGTTCACGCCGTGGTTTTTGCATACCTTCCCGCGCATTCCCAATACGCTGGGCGAGTTTCGCCTGACGGCTTAAAGACGAAGGTCGCCATTTATGGCGACCTCTGTTAATCCATCACTGAAAATCTTCCGCATCCACGTCGTAACCCGACGGCTCCCAGCGAATCGCCAGTAGCGCCAGTAAGCCAATCAGCGGCGCAAGGAAAATCACCCAGAACACGCCGGTACCAAACGCCGCCACCAGCAGCGGGAAGGTGAACAGCGACACGGTGGAACTGCCGCGCATCAGCGTCTGGTTGAAGCCGACGCCCACGCCGCGCAGCGAAGCCGGATAGCTTAGCGAGGCAAATGTCATGGTGTGCGAGCCGGGACCAAAGCCCTGACCAAACAGGAACAGCGCCAGCATGGCAATCGCCACCGCCGCCTGTTCGCCGCCTTCCGGACGACCAATCAACGCCAATCCCAGCAGCGCCACGCACTGACAAGCGTAACCGGCCACCGACATCTTCCACGCGCCCAGACGCGGCACCAGCCGCACCGCCAGCAAGCCGCCGACAAAAGCAAACAGCAGATTCAGCGCCAGCGACACCAGAATGGTGGTCAGCATCGATTGCGCAAAGAAGCTGGAGATAATCACCGGCAGGCCAAACGCCACCGCGTTATAGGCAAATGACGAGGCGATGGAGGTGACGGTTGCCAGAATGGTACGACGACGATAGACGCCCTGCAGCAGCGCGCCGTAGTTGCGCCAGCTGGCTTTACGTACCGCTTTCTGCGGCGTCAGATCGGCGTCATCCGCCACCTGCGCGTTGATGTTGTAAGAGTTGCGCAGAATCTCCGCCGCGCCTGTGAGGTTGCCCTGATTGGCTGCCCAAATCGGCGACTCACTCATGTAACGGCTGCGAATGGCGATGATCAGCAGCGCAGGCACCGCACCAAAACCCAGAATCAAACGCCACAGCCAATCGGTGTGGCTTTCGGGCAACACCGCATACAGCAGCAGGACCAGCAGGTAGGAAATACTGATCGCCGCGTACCATGTCGGACACCACATCGCCACGCTGGCGGCCTTATTGCCTTGCCCGCGCAGCTTCGAAAACTCGGCGAGAAACGCCATCGCCACCGGTAAGTCGATCCCGACGCCGAGGCCCATCACAAAGCGCGCACCGGCCAGCACATATTCGTTTGGCGCAAACGCACAGGCTAACGCTGCCACCACGAAGAAGAACATGTCGGCCATAAACACGCGATAGCGGCCGATTTTGTCGGTGAGGTAGCCGCCAATCAGCGCCCCAACAATCGCACCGAAGGTAATCGCCGATGCCACCATGCCGGTGCCTGCGGGCGTCAGCTGGAACTCGCGCGTCACGTCTTTGATGCCAAACGCCAATGCGCCGAGATCGTAGGCGTCAAGGAACACGCCGCCCAGCGCAATCGCGATGACGATGCGCGCGTTGCTACGTGATTCGTTGCTGTTGTTCACCAGCCCGGAGACATCGGCCGCGCTGCGGATCCATTTGGTCTCACCGGTGGGGACATTCCCTGCCTGCGCGACATGCGCTGGAGAAGCTAAGTCGGTCATGATGTTTTGTAATTTATTGTAAGGAGTGGGACTGTGAGCATAAGCCGCCGTCTTAACATCGAAAATTCCAATTGGTTATATGTGCTGCGTTTTGGTTATAACCGATAGGCAATTGATAGCAAAAAAAGCACGAAGTAAGCCGCTTGACCGCGCCTATCCCCTTTCGCCAGGCTACGCTTGATAGTCACACAATGAAAACAAATGAGGGAAGCGGGATGATAAAGCAGGGTTTATTGGGAATGATGGCATTGGCAATGAGCATGGGTGCAGCGCAGGCGGCGGATCCGGTGAAAGTTGGTTCCAAAATTGATACCGAAGGCTCGCTACTCGGCAACATTATTCTGCAGGTGCTGGACAAACATGGGGTAAAAACCGTCAATAAAATCCAGCTCGGTACCACGCAAGTGGTGCGCGGCGCGATCACCGCTGGTGAGCTGGATATCTACCCGGAATACACCGGCAATGGCGCATTCTTCTTCAACGATGAAAAAGACACGGCGTGGAAGAACGCTCAGCAGGGCTACGAGAAGGTGAAAAAACTCGACGCCGAGAAAAATCATCTGGTGTGGCTGACGCCCGCGCCAGCTAACAATACCTGGACGATTGCGGTGCGCGGCGACGTGGCGCAGAAGAACAACCTCAACACGCTGGACGATCTCAGCGCTTACCTGAAAAAAGGCGGCACTTTCAAACTGGCTGCCTCGGCGGAATTTATTGAACGCAGCGATGCGTTACCGGCGTTTGAAAAAGCCTACAACTTCAAACTGGAGCAGGCGCAGCTGCTGTCGCTGGCCGGTGGCGACACCGCCGTGACCATCAAAGCGGCGGCGCAGCAAACCTCTGGCGTGAACGCGGCGATGGCCTACGGCACCGACGGTCCGGTAGCGGCGCTGGGCCTGCAAACGCTGAGCGATCCGAAAGGCGTGCAGCCGATTTATGCCCCTGCGCCGGTGATCCGCGAAAGCGTGCTCAAGCAATATCCGGACATCGGCAACTGGCTGCAGCCGGTCTTCAGCAAGCTGGATGAGAAAACCCTGCAGCAGCTGAATGCGCAGATCGCGGTGGATGGTCAGGATGCCAGCCAGGTCGCGAAACAGTGGCTACAGACCAATAAGTTGCTGTAAGCAGTGTCGTCGTTGTTATTCCGACCGCGCCAGCAGCCGGTGCTGCTGGTGTTAATCGCGCTTATCACGCTGGCGCTGTTTGCCTTGCCGCTATTGAGCTTTGCCGCCAATCGGCTGGTCTCTGGCCAGCCGCTGACGTTATGGCAGGTGACCAACAGCATACTGCTGTTCATCCCGTTGCTGTGGCTGTGGCAGAGCTTGTGGTGGCCGCCGCGCCGCATTCACGCGATATCGGTGCTGCTGGCGGCGGAAGTGCTGCTGGCCTTACTCATCTGGTTGGCCGGACAACAGGCCACGCAACTGGCGAACAGCGGGAGCCCGCTGGCGCGCACCGCGTTTGGCAGCGGCTTGTGGTGTGCGGCGGCGCTGGCGCTGCTGCTGGCGGCGGAAGCGGTCCGGCAAATCACCCGCAGTACCCCGTGGCGCATTGTGCTCAACCTGCAAATCTGGCTGCTGCCGCTGGCGCTGTTACTCAGCGGTCATCTTGATCGTCTCTCGCTTTTGAAAGAGTACGCCAACCGCACGGCGGTGTTTGATGCGGCCTTCACGCAGCATTTGTGGCTGCTGGGCGGCACGCTGCTGCCGACGGTAATCATCGGATTGCCGCTCGGGCTGGCGATTGCGCGGCGTCCGCGCTGGCAGAATGCCGCATTTAGCGTGCTTAACCTGATTCAAACGGTGCCGTCGGTGGCGCTGTTCGGTTTACTGATTGCGCCGCTGGCGGGATTGGTGGCGCATTTTCCGCTGCTGGCCCGTTGGGGCATCAGCGGCATCGGTATTGCACCGGCCTTGATTGCGCTGGTGCTCTACGCGCTGCTGCCGCTGGTGCGCAGCGTGGTGGCCGGTTTGCAGCAGGTGCCGCAGGAAGTGCGTGAAACCGCGCGCGGCATGGGCATGAGCGCGTGGCAACAGTTCTGGCACGCCGAACTGCCGCTGGCGCTGCCGGTGTGGCTCTCCGGGCTGCGCGTGGTGGTGGTGCAAACCGTGGGCCTGGCGGTTGTCGCGGCGCTGATTGGGGCGGGCGGATTCGGCGCCATTGTTTTTCAGGGATTGCTGAGCAGCGCGCTGGATCTGGTGCTGCTGGGCGTGATTCCGGTGGTGGCGCTGGCGGTGATTTTTGATGCGCTGCTGCGTTTACTGTCGGCACTGCTGGAGAGACGTCATGATTGAATTTCACCAGGTGAGCAAAGTGTTCGCTGGCAAAGAGGCGATACGTAACCTGTCGCTGAAGATTGAGAAGGGCAGTTTTACCGTGCTGATTGGCACCTCCGGTTCGGGCAAATCGACCACGCTGAAGATGATCAACCGGCTGGTGGAGCACGACAGCGGCGAAATCCGTTTTGCTGGCGAAGCCATCGAAAACATGGATGCGCGCGCGTTGCGCCGCCGCATCGGTTATGCCATTCAGTCGATTGGCCTGTTTCCGCACTGGAACGTGGCGAAGAACATCGGCACCGTGCCCTCGCTGCTCGGCTGGCCGCAGGCGAAGATCACTCAACGCGTCGATGAGCTGCTGGCGCTGCTCAATCTCGACAGCCATCTGGCGACGCGCATGCCGCATCAGCTGTCGGGCGGACAGCAGCAGCGCGTCGGCGTGGCGCGTGCGCTGGCGGCCGATCCCGAGTTGCTGCTGATGGATGAACCTTTCGGTGCGCTCGATCCGGTCAACCGTCTGGCGCTGCAACACGAGATGCTGCGCATTCAGAAAATGTCCGGTCGCACCGTGGTGCTGGTGACGCACGACATCGACGAAGCGCTGACGCTGGCCGATCAGCTGGTGCTGATGGACGGCGGCGAAATCGTGCAGCAGGGCAGGCCAATCGATCTGCTGACGCAGCCGGTGAACGACTTTGCCCGCGAGTTCTTTGGTCGCAGCGAGCTCGGCGTGCGTTTGCTGGCGCTGGGACGTGCGGGCAGCGCGGCGCGGCGCGGTGAATGGCTGGACGCCGAACCGATTGCCGAATCGCTTACGCTGCGTGAAGCGCTGTCGCAATTTATTGCGCGCCGCACCGATAAATTGCCGGTGATCGATCAGCAGCAACAGCCGCTGGGCGTGCTGCACTTCAGCGATCTGCTGCGCCAGCGGGAGGCGAGCTGATGCGGCTGTTACGCGATCTGCTCTACTGGCTGCTGGCGGCCTTTCTGCTGCTACTGTGGGGCTTGCCGCACAGCGGTCCGCTGTTTGCTCACTGGTTTCCACAGCTCGAGCGTCCGCTGTATCAGCAGGAGAGTTTCTGGCGGCTGGCGCTGGCGCATCTGGCGTTGGTGGTCAGCGGCAGCCTGCTGGCGTTGCTGGTCGGCGTTGCCTGTGCGGTGTTTGCTACGCGTCACGCCGGGCGCGCCTTTCGTCCGCTGCTGGAAACCGTGGCGGCGGCCGGGCAAACCTTTCCGCCGGTTGCGGTGTTAGCGATTGCGGTGCCAGTGATGGGGTTTGGTGCCACGCCCGCGGTAATGGCGCTGTTTCTCTACGGCTTGCTGCCGATTTTGCAGGGCACGCTGGCAGGTTTAGATAGCGTACCGGCCAGCAATCGTGAAATCGCGGTCGGCCTCGGCATGGGGCCGTGGCGACGCTTGTGGCAGATTGAGCTGGCGCTGGCGGCACCGGTGATCATGGCGGGCGTGCGAACCTCAGTGATGATCAACATCGGCACGGCAACTATCGCCTCCACGGTGGGCGCGGAGAGTCTGGGATCGCCGGTGATTATCGGTCTTAGCGGCTTTAACACCGCCTATGTGATTCAGGGCGCGCTGCTGGTGGCGCTGCTGGCGTTAATTTGCGATCGCCTGCTAGAGCGCGTGCAGCGCAAACTTAGTGGGTATGCACAATGAGGCTGTAGCCGACCAGCATCATGCCGCCCATGCCGCCAAGCGCCATGATGGCAAACAGGGAACCGATAAGGAGTTTATTCCAGTTCATGAGGAGACCTGAGAAAAGAAATTTAGGGCGGCATGATAACGCGCACACCACGCCAGGCAAAGGCCGTGTGTGCGATTTTACTTATGCGGGGTCGTGCAGGTGAATGGCAAAACCCTGCGCCTGCCAGTGTTCAAACTGCTCGACCTGACGACGCGTCGGCTTTTTGCCGGTCCAGATAAACAGGTTTTGTCCGGGGAATAACTCAGGGCGCGGCATGTCCAGCGGCTCCGCCAGCACATCCATGCGCCAGCCTTGCTGCGACAAACGCCAGGCTTCCAGCCAGATGCGGGTACGATCTTCCACCGCCCAACCCAGCATCAAGGCATCTTTACCGGCTTTTTTACGTCCACAGGCCAGACAAAACGCCACATAATCAATCAGCGCGCCATCAAGCAGACTGCACATGGTGCGCGCGGTGTTCTGATCTAAACCAAGACGCTGGCGAACCGGCACGAACACGTGATCGATCAACGCATCCACCGGATGTTCCCGGCCAATATTGGCAATTTTAACGCGCAATTTCGCCGGGCGAACGTGGCGCAGTACGCTCATCAACTCTTCCTGCAGCGCCGACCAACCGTCATCCACATTGACCGTCGCGCCTTCCAGCAACGCTTTCACTTTGCCAACGGGCACGCCGCTCTCTATCCAGCGTTTTATCTCTTCGATACGCTGAACATCTTCATCATCAAACTGCCGATGACCACCTTCGGTACGCTGGGGTTTTAACAGACCGTAACGTCGCTGCCAGGCGCGAAGCGTTACCGGGTTGATTCCACAGCGTTCGGCCACATCCCCGATACTGTATAAGGCCATAAAGTCCTCAAAAATTCTGACCTGCATAACAACACCTTAACCCCCACGACTGGGTTGTACAATGATTTTTTAATTGTACAACTTGACCGCTTTATTTATTTAAGGTCATATCTCATATGTGAGATTTATTTCCCGTATATGAGAGGTGAAGATGTCTGCTTCGGATACCGACGATCGACTGGCGGCGCGACTGGCTGAATTACGCGTACAACGCGGTTGGTCATTAGATGAATTGGCGATGGCGACCGGCATCAGTCGGGCGTCGTTGTCGCGCATTGAACGCGCCGAAACGAGCCCCACAGCCGCTTTGCTTAACCGCCTTTGCGTGGCCTACGGCTTGACCATGTCGCGCCTGCTGAGCGAGGTGGAAGAGGAGGCCGCGCTGCTGCTGAAAGCGGCGCAACAGCCGGTATGGCGCGATGACGCTAGCGGCTTCCAGCGCCGCAACGTATCACCGCCCGCCAGCCACTTTAAAGCGGAAGTGGTGGAAGGTGTGCTGCGTCCTGGCGCGCGCATTGATTACGATGCGCCGCCGATTCAGGGACTGGAGCAGCACATCTGGCTGCAATCGGGCGAGCTGACGATCAGCATGGACGATCAGCACTGGACGCTGCAGGCAGGCGACTGTCTGCGCTTTCATCTCACCGGCAAATCCGCGTTTGCCGCCCATGCCGAAGGCGGCGCGCGCTACATTTTGGTGGTATGCAAACCATGATTGACATCGAACCTCTCAGCGCCACCCAGGCGCAGCCGCTGCTGGCGGCATTGTGTGATGTGCTGCAGGGCTGCGTCGCCGATGGCGCCAGCGTGGGCTTTATTGATGCGAACGATCGCGCGGCCATTGAGCGCTTCTGGCAGGACAAAATTTACAGCCTGGCGAGCGGCGACAATCAGCTGCTGGTGGCGTATCAGCAGGGCGTGATTGTGGCGACGGTGATGGTGGGATTCAGCGCAATGCCGAACGGTCGCCATCGGGCGGAGATCAGTAAGCTGCTGGTGCATCCCCGCGCCAGACGTCAGGGCATCGCGCGCCGCCTGATGCAGCAGGCGGAACAGCTGGCGGCACAGCAGGGGAAAACCCTGCTGGTGCTGGATACGCGCAGCGGCGACGTGGCAACCACATTGTATTTGTCGATGGATTGGCAGATTGCTGGGTCGATTCCGCTGTATGCCGAGTCAACCGAAGGTGTGCTGGATGCGACTACGGTGATGTATAAGGTGTTGGGGTGATTGTGCTTGTGATTGTGCTTGTGCTCGCTGTCCCCCTCCTCGGTCCTCCCCCATAAATGGGGGAGGAAGATGCTGCCATATGTCAGTGATGAAGCTGCATGTGGCAGCGTCTCCTTCCCCCGCTTGCGGGGGAAGGCCGGGATGGGGGACAGCGAGCACAGACCGGGGAAAGCGAGCACAAACCTGGACGGACAGCGAGCACAGACCGGGGACAGCGAGCACAATCCCAAAATGCACCAACTCAGTGCGGTCCTTCCGCCTCGCCAATCCCCAGCGCCTGCATAAACAGCCGGATAATCGGGTTTATTTTGCGGCCCTTCTTCATCATCAAACAAAACGGGTTTTCACGGCGAGTCGAATCATCACCCAACTCACACAGCTGCCCACGCGCAATAAACGCGGCGGCATAATGTTCCGGTAAATAACCAATAAAATGGCCGGTTAAAATCAGCATGGCGACAGATTCAACCTGAACCGCCTGCACGCCGCTGTCCTGTAAGGGAATGATGCGACGATCGTCGCGCGGCGTCACATATAAATGATTAATAATTTTCTGCTCACGTAATATGTCCAGCGATATATTTTTATCGCACGATCCAGAATATAAAGGATGTGACATAGAGCAATATAATTTTGAATATTCCTTATAAAGCGGGAAGTAATCAAAATCACTTTTCATTTCATAAACCGGTGCAATACCACAATGAAAACGGCCTTCACTGATGCCGCGTTCAATATCATCTAATTGCGCGGTTTGCAGTCGAATTTGTACCTTTGGCGCTTTCTGGTGCAGCTGTTGCACCGCTGCGGTGACCGGAGATTGCGGGTCGGAGATGGTGTTATCCACCACGCAAATGGCAATGTCGCCCAGCAGTTCGTTGCGGCTGTTGTGCAGCCGCTCGCGAAACAGATTCAGCGAGACGAACAGCTCCAGCGTGGCCTGGTAGACGTTGATGCCGTACTGCGTCAGCTCAAAACCTTCGCGTCCGCGGCTGCATAACGTCATGCCGAGACGAATTTCCAGATCGGAAACCTGTTTACTGATCGCCGCCAGACCAATATTCAATTCGTGGCTGGCAGCAGTTAA
Source organism: Pantoea sp. GbtcB22 (assembly GCF_019091025.1). NCBI lineage: Bacteria > Pseudomonadati > Pseudomonadota > Gammaproteobacteria > Enterobacterales > Erwiniaceae > Pantoea > Pantoea sp. GbtcB22. The sequence continues at coordinate 1,224,975 of NZ_JAGXKB010000001.1, read as the reverse complement.
TCCGCCCGCTTCTACCACGCATTTAAATACCCGCAGTAATTTTAAATCGATATTACTCAGTGCCAGAACCGCATTATCGCTGCGATTATTTGCATTGTTTCCGGACTGGGAAACTTTACTTTCCATTTTTGCTATTCAACTCCGGAATAATTGCGGTGAAAGTACAGTGAACCTGAAATAGGCCCTATTTACCAGTGTGGTCATAAAATAAGTTTTTATTATTTCAACTGGTTCATCCATACCTTTTTCATATCGCTGGTGATTATCTGTAAGGGGAAATAGCATGTCTGATAATGCCGAACTGTTATGGGGCGCGCGTTTTAAAGCGGCACCGGCGGCGAGTTTAACCGCGCTGTCTCGTAGCCCGGATTATTACTTTGCATTGGCACCTTACGATCTGGCGGGCTGCCGGGCGCATGCCCGTGAACTGGCACGCGGCGAGCTGCTGTGCGCCGAAGAGCTCAGCACCATGCTGGCGGCCATTGACGCGTTAGACGCCGATTATCGCGCCGGTCAGCTACATCCCATTGCCGCCGACGAAGATGTGCACACCTTTATCGAACGCGCGCTGACCGAGCGTTTAGGTCCGCTGGGCGGCAAGCTGCGCGCCGGGCGTTCGCGTAACGATCAAACCGTTAACGACCTGCGTCTTTACCTGCGCGACAACGGTCGCAAGGTGGTGAGCGCGCTGCTGGCCTTGCAGCAGGCGCTGGTCGAGCAGGCGGCACAGCACACCGAAAGCGTCGCGCCCGGTTTCACGCATCTGCAGCAGGCGCAGCCGATTGTTTTTGGTCATCAACTTTTGGCTCACGCGCAATCTTTTGCCCGCGATATTGAACGTATGCAGGATTGGGATCGCCGCAGCGCACGCTGTCCGCTCGGTGCCGCTGCGATGGCCGGTTCCGCCATTGCGCGCCAGCCGGAGCAGGCCGCCGCCGATCTTTCCTATCTCGCGCCGTGCGAAAACTCCATTGATGCCGTTGCCAGCCGCGACTATGCCGCTGAATTCCTGTTTGTCACCAGCATGATCGGCATCAACCTGTCACGCCTGTGCGAAGAAGTGTGCATGTGGGCATCGCGCCAGTTCCGCTGGGTCGAGCTGCATGACAGCTACGCCACCGGCAGCTCCATCATGCCGCAGAAGAAAAACCCGGACATCGCCGAACTGACGCGCGGCCGCGCTGGCCGCCTGGTCGGCAATCTGATGGCGCTGCTCACCACCATGAAAGCGATGCCGCTCTCCTACAACCGCGATCTCAGCGACGACAAACGCAATGTGATTGATGCGGTGGATACGCTGCTGCTGGTGCTACCGGCGATGGCAGGCATGATGGCGACGCTGAAATTCAACACCGACGTGATGCGCGAGCAGGCACCGGACGGCTTCACGCTGGCGACCGAAGTGGCCGACTGGCTGGCGATGCGCGGTGTGCCGTTCCGCGAAGCGCATGAGATCACCGGCCAACTGGTGCAATTGTGCGAGCGCGAAAACTGCGGTCTGTCGGATCTCAGCGATGCGCAACTGCAGGCGGTAGATGTCCGCTTAACGCCGGAGGTGCGCAGTGCGCTGACGCTGGAAGCCGCGCTGGCGGCCCGAAGCGGCTACGGCGGTACCGCACCGGCACGCGTACGTGAGCAACTGGCACGTCTGCAAACCCTGATGCAGGATCAGCAGCGCTGGACCGAAGATTACGCTGGCCCACGCGCCTGAGGAGAACTTATGTCGCAATCAACGCCGATTGAGCCGGGTTTGAACAACAGCCGCGAGCAGACGCATTACGATCTCGATCGTTACCAAGTGGTGCCGCGCCGTTACTACGGCCGTATCACCGCGTCGGCGGTGATTCTGCTGCTGCTGGCGCTGCTGGTAAACGCCTTTGCGCACGGCAATATCGAATGGTCGTTTGTCGGCCAGTTCTTTACCGCCCAGGCGATTCTCAACGGCGTGGTCAACACGCTGATCATGTCGGTGCTGGCGATGGGGCTCGGCGTACTGTTTGGCGTCATCACCGCCATCATGTACATGTCGCCGAATCCGGTGCTGCACTACATCGCCGTGGGCTACGCGTGGATTTTTCGCGGTACGCCGCTGATTCTGCAGCTGCTGCTGTGGTTCAACCTCGCGCTGGTGTTTCCCACCATCAGCATTCCCGGCGTGTTCAGCGTGCAAACCGTCACCATCATGACGCCGTTCCTCGCCGCGCTGCTCGGTTTGAGCATCAATCAGGGCGCGTACACCTCGGAAGTGGTGCGCGCGGGCTTGCTATCAGTGGATACCGGGCAATACGAAGCGGCGAAAGCCATCGGCATGCCGCGTCTGCAGGCGTTGCAGCGCATCATTCTGCCGCAGGCGATGCGCGTGATTCTGCCGCCGGTCGGTAACGAATTTATCAGCATGATCAAAACCACCAGCCTCGCCAGCATGATTCAGTACTCGGAACTGCTCTACAACACGCAAACCATCTACTTCGCCAACGCGCGCGTCATGGAACTGCTGTTCGTGGCAGGCATTTGGTACCTGATTGTGGTCACGGTGTTGTCGTTTGGACAGAGCCGACTGGAACGTTATTTCTCACGCGGCCATCGTCAGCGTCAGTAAACAGGAGCCCAACATGAGAAACATCGTGCGCGCCGTCAAGGTGAACAAATATTTCGACCAGTTCCACGCCCTGAAGGATGTCAGCCTCGAAGTGAACTACGGCGAGGTGATGTGCATCCTCGGTCCATCCGGTTCCGGCAAAAGCACCTTTTTGCGCTGCATTAACCAGCTGGAGAAGGTCGATAAAGGCGGAATTTGGGTCGACAACGAGCTGGCGGGCTATCGCATCGCCGGTAACAAACTGCATGCGCTAAGCGACAAACAGATTGCGCGTCAGCGCCTGCAAACCGGCATGGTGTTCCAGCGCTTTAACTTGTTCCCACACAAAACCGCGCTGGAGAACATCATCGAAGGGCCGTGTCACGTGCTGCTGCGCCCAAGGCGCGAAGCCAGCGAAGAGGCGATGGCGCTGCTCGATCGCGTGGGTCTGGCGCACAAAGCGCACGACTATCCGCAGTCGCTCTCCGGCGGTCAGCAGCAGCGCGTAGCGATTGCTCGTGCGCTGGCGATGAAACCCAAACTGATGCTGTTTGACGAGCCCACCTCGGCGCTGGATCCGGAGATGGTGGGCGAAGTGCTGGCGGTGATGCGTCAGCTGGCAAAAGAGGGCACCACCATGCTGGTGGTCACGCACGAAATGGGCTTTGCCCGTGAGGTGGCCAATCAGGTGGTGTTTATGGACGAGGGACGGATTATCGAGCAGGGCGCACCGGAAGACATTCTGCTGAACCCGCAAAATCCACGGATGAAAAACTTTATTAACGCGATTCTTCTTTAAACATTACCGGGGTGAATATGAAAAAGCTGTTATTGAGTGCCATCAGTGCCGCGCTGCTGCTGCAATCCTCTGCCTGGGCAGACATCGCCGTACCCGCGGCGATCAAAGAGAAAGGGCTGACGGTGGCGATCATGCCGAACTATCCGCCAATGGATTTTAAAGATCCGGCGACTAACCAGCTGACCGGCGTGGACTACGACCTCGGCCAGGCGATTGGTGAAAAACTCGGCGTGAAGATCAACTGGCAGGAGATCGCCTTCGAACAGATGGTGAACGCGGTGGTGACCAAGCGCGTCGATCTGGTGATGTCCGGCATGACGGACACCAAAGAGCGTCAGCAGGTGGTGAACTTTATCGATTACTTCAAAACCGGCCCGCAGTTCTACACCCAATCCGCGCGCAGCGACATCAACAGCGCGATGGATCTGTGCGGTAAGAAAGTCGGTACCAGCCGTCGCACCACCTTCCCGCAGGAGATTGCCAACTGGTCAAAAGCACACTGTGAAGCGGCCGGTAAGCCGGCGATCATTGTGGTAGGTGCCGAAGGCACCGCCGATGCGCGCACTCAGCTGCGTCAGAACCGTCTGGATGGCGTGGTGCAGGGCAGTGAAACGCTGCCGTACATCATGGATCTGGAAAAGGGCAAATATAAGGCGCTGGATAAAGCCTTCTCCTTCCAGTACACCGGCATGGCGATTGGTAAAGATGCGGGCGAGCTGACCACCGCGATTCAGGCGGCTATCGACGCGATGATTGCCGATGGCACTTACCAGAAAATCCTCGGCAAATGGGGTCTGGCAGACAACGGCGTGGCGAAGGCCACCGTCAACCAGGGCTAAAGGAGCGCGCAGATGCAACAACCGGGCGCAGTGCGCTGGCCGCAGGGTAAACGCGGCTGTATGGCGCTGGCGTTTGACCTCGACGGTCCCACCGGCGATGCCATGCTGAATGGCAGCCTGTGGTCAACGCCAGAGTATTTTACCTTTGGGGCTTACGGGCCGTACCGCGCGCTCGGGCGTCTGCTTGACCTGCTGCGCGCCTTCCACCTTCCCGCCACCTTCTTTGTGCCGGCGTGGGTGGTGGAGCAGTGGCCGCAGCAGTGTCAGGCGATTATCGAACAGGGCCACGAAGTGGCCTATCACGGCTATCGCCACGAATCCTTTTGGGCGATTTCACCGGATGAACAGCGCGCAGTCATGGCGAAATCCGCTGAAGTCTTTCACCAGCATCTGGGCATCACCGCCTGCGGTTTTCGTACGCCGTCGGGCGACTGGCATGCCGAAACGCCACAAATCCTGCGTGACGCGGGCGTGATCTACTCCAGCAGCATGCGCGGCGACGATCGTCCTTACAGCATTCCGGTGGCGGGCCATACGCCGCTGGTGGAGATCCCCGGTAAGTGGGAGATGGATGATTACGCCTCGCTGGCCTACACGCGCCAGCCCGACTTCCCCAAAGGTGGCGACCGCATCGCCAGCTATGCGCATACGCGTGATAACTGGCAGCGCGAGTTCGATGGCGCGATGGATGAAGGCTTGTGCCTCACCACGCTGTTCCACCCGAAAATCTCTGGCCAGCCGGGACGCTTGTTGCTGCTGGAACAGCTGTTTGCACATATGACGGCGCGCGATGACGTTTGGTTTGCGCGCTGCGACGCGGTGGCGCAGTGGTATTTGCAGGAGCAACAGCATGACTGAACCTTCACGCTGGCCGCTGGGTTTCCAGTCGGCGGCGATCCTCACTATCGATTTCAACGATATTCACGGCATTCTCACTCAGGCTCCGGCAGTGGCGGGGCGCGATAAAACGCTGTCGGTGTGGCGCTACGGCACACTGCGCGGCGTCGATCGCTTGCTGGCGCTGCTGGCAGAAAAGCAGCTCAAAGCCAGCTGGTGTATGCCCGCGATTGTCGCCGAACAGCAGCCGGAACTGGTGCAGCGCATCGTGACCGGCGGCCATGAAATCGCCTGCAGCGGCGATACCCACGAAGATTTCTCGCTGCTGACGCTGGAGCAGCAGATCGCCAGCGTGACGCGCGGCTGCGACAAACTGGCGCAGATAACCGGACGCAAAATCACGGGGTTCCGCACGCCCGCCGGGCAGTGGAAACCGGGACTGGCGCAGGCGTTGATCGCACGCGGCATTCAATGGTCATCGAGCTGGCGCGGCGACGATTTGCCGTACTTCCATCCCGGTACGCGTCTGGTGGAATTGCCGATGCACTACACGCTGGAAGATGAGCCGTACTTCGCCTTTAACCTCAGCCCGGCTATTCCGCCGGGACAATCGCGCATCGCGCCGTATGGCGAAACCCTGGCGAATATGACGCAGGATTTCCACGGCTTTCACCGCTTTGGCCTGTGCTACTTGCTGCGATTGCATCCGGAAATCATCGGCACCGCCGGACGCATTGGTTTGTTGCGGGCGCTGCTCGACATGCTGCAACAGCACAATGTGTGGATCGCCACCGCTGAGCAGGCGGCGGCACACTGGCAGACGCAGCCGGATAACGATGTCTGCCATCCGGCGGAGGTGTTTACCCGCATCACTGGAGGTGCGCATGGCGAACTCGCTTGATCAACTGGCGGCCTTTATCGCCGGGACGCGTTTTGCACAACTGCCTGAACCGCTGGTGGAGCAGGCGAAACGCCATCTGCTTGATACGCTCGGTGCTTCGCTGGCGGGCTGCGACAGCCCGATCTGGCGCGAGTGTCTGGCGCTGGTGCAGGCCGAAGGTGGCCGCGAACAGGCGCAGATTTGGGGCAGCGCGCAGCAGGCCAATCCGCGACAGGCGGCGTGGCTGAACGGCGTGGCGGGGCACATGTATGAACTCGACGATACCGGCGGCTGCGATCACTCCGGTGCGGTGGTGATCCCGGCGCTGCTGGCGGCTTTGCCGCTGGCGACGCAGCCGGTGGACGGGCAAGCGCTGCTGGTGGCGATGGTGATCGGCTATGACGTTGGCCGCCGCGTGTTAGAAGCCTGCGGCGGTTACTCGGCGCACAACGGCGCAGGCTGGCACTCTACCGCCAGCTGCGGCGTGTTTGGTGCGGCGGCGGCGGTCTGTTCGCTGCTGCAGCTGGATCGCGCGCAGTGTGCGTCTGCGCTGGGCATTGCCGCCAGCTTCAGCGGCGGTTTGTGGGGCTTTATTCACGATGGATCGCACACCAAGAAACTCCATGCCGCGCGCGCAGCAGAAGGCGGCGTACAGGCCGCGCTGCTGGCACAACGCGGTATCAGCGGCCCTTCAGTGGTGTTTGAACCGCGCTGGGGCGGCTTCCTGCAAACCTTAGCAGCGGAAACCCAGCAGCCGCAGGCTTTGACGGCCGATCTCGGCGAGGTGTGGAAACTGGCGCGCTGCTCAATCAAACCCTACGCTTCGTGCCGTGGCACCCACGCGGCGATTGATGCGCTGGGAATCCTGCTGCAACAGCATGATGTGCGGGTAGAGCAGATCGCGCGCATCGTGGTGGGCGTTAATCCGTTCCTGCTGGAGATGTGCGGCGGACGCGAGTTACACAGCCTGGCGGCGGCGCAGATGAGCCTGCCGTATGCGCTGGCGGCGCGCGCACTGTACGGCTCAGCGGAGCTGGCCAGTTATGACGACGCCAAACGCCTGCATCCCGATGTGGAAGCGTTGCTGGCACGTATTGAGCTGGTGATCGATGAGCAGCAGAGCCGCGACGACGAGCCGTGGGTGCGGCTGGAAACCGGGCAGGGCGCGCAGTGGCAGCAGCATGTGCCGGTGCCGTCAGGCGCGCCAACCAATCCGCTCACGCTGGATGCCTTGCTGGCGAAATACCGCAGTTTGGCCGCGCGCGTATTGCCGCTGGAGCAGGTCGAACAGCTCGAGGCGGTGTGTCTGGAGCTGGATGAAGTGGCGGATGTGCGGGAAGTGGTGGGGTTGTTGGGGATTGGGTGATTTTTTCCTTTTGGTGTGTGCTCGCTGTCCCCCATCCCGGCCTTCCCCCATTAATGGGGGAAGGAGACGCTGCCACATGCAGCTTCAGAACGAATATGTGGCAGCATCTTCCTCCCCCATTTATGGGGGAGGACCGAGGAGGGGGACAGCGTGCACATTCAAACCACAGCGAGCACATTCAAACCACAGCGAGCACATCCAAACCACAGCGAGCACATCCAAACCACAGCGAGCACATTCAAACCACAGCGAGCACATTCAAGCCACAGCGAGCACAAACTAAACCCTGCCTGCTAACCCCTCAATCCGCGCTATCGCTGCCAGCAAGCGCGCTTCGGTCACCGTTTCGGCCATGTTCTCCATATCCGGCGCATGCACTGATTCGCGCACAATCAGCGCCAGCTCACTCTCATCCAGCTCGGCAATCTCGCTCAGCGTCAGCGGCACGCCGCAATCGCGCGCCAGGCGCATCTCATCCAGCACTTCCTCATCGGTGCGGTTCTCCAGCGCCAGCAAACAGAGATTGCCAAAGCCGACCAGCAAGCCGTGCCCAAACTCGCGGGTTTTATCGCAGAAGGTAAAGCCTTCATAAATCGCATGCGAAGCCGCCGCGTGTGCGCCGTTGCTCATTAGCGAGGTTAATCCTGCCCAGGTGAAGATCGCATCCAGCACCTGATCGAGCGACGCGCTGCTCTCACCACGCAGCACTGCGGCATAGGCTGCCGGTCCATGTTCACCAATTAAGTCATAACAGATCTGGCTGTGCGCCAGTGACGAGAGCGCATTGCCCTCGCGTGCCGGATGACGTGCGCTGACCGCGCGGAACTCGTACCACTTCGCCAGCGTATCGCCCAGCCCGGCGGCCAGCCAGCGGGCGGGCGCTTTAGCCAGCAGCTCGCTGTCAATGATCACCGCCGCCGGTGCCTGCGGCAGCGGGAAGATGTCGAAGAAATTGCCGTTATCGTCATAGCGAATACTCAGCGGCGTCACCGCGGAACAGGTGGCGGCGATGGTTGGCAGCGTGATCACCGGCACGCCAATCTGTGCGCCTACCGCTTTCACCGTATCCAGCGATTTACCGCCGCCCACGCCAATCAGCACCTCAGCGTGCAGCTCGCTGGCCATCGCTGCCAGACGATTGATCTGATTGATCGAGGTTTCACCGCCAAACCACTCTTGAGCTAACAGCGTGACGTTGGCCGCCAGCAGCTGCGCGCGAACCTGCGCTTCTACTGCCTGCAACGCCTGATGGCCGCCAATCAGCAGCGCACGCTGTCCCAGTCCGGCGCAGATCGCGCCTAATTGGTCGATCACGCCCGCACCGCGCAGCACGCGCGCCGGGAAAACCAGATTTTGTTGTGTCATCACTTGTTCTCTGTGTAACGGACGCCGGGCAACACGCACAGCATCTCATAAAGGATATTGGCCGCCAGCTGCGAGGTCATACCGCTGATGTCGTACGGCGGCGAGACTTCCACCAGATCGCCGCCCACCAGATTGAGTCCACGACAGCCGCGCACGATCTCCAGCCCTTGCATCGAGGTTAAACCGCCCACTTCCGGCGTGCCGGTGCCGGGTGCCCACGCGGGATCGAAACTGTCGATGTCGTAAGAGAGATACACCGGGCCGTCGCCGATACGCGCGCGCACCTCGGCCATCATCGGCGTCATGGAGCGATACCAGCACTGTTCGGCGGGCACCAGATGGAAGCCCTGATCGACGCCCCACTGAAAATCATCGGCGGCGTAACCTTGCGCACGTTGCCCGATTTGCACCACGCGCTGGCAGTCGAGCAGGCCCTCTTCCACCGCGCGGCGGAACGTGGTGCCATGCGCGATCTTCTCGCCAAACATCTCGTCGTTGGTGTCGGTGTGGGCATCAATGTGAATCAGCCCCATCGGCCCATGCTTCTTCGCCAGCGCGCGCAAAATCGGCAGCGTCAGCGTGTGATCGCCGCCCAGCGTTAACGGGATAATCGGCCAGTTATTCAGCTCGGTATAATAGTTTTCAATGATATCGACTGATTTCAGCAGGCTGTAAGTGTTGATCGGCACATCACCGAGATCGCCGACGCGCAGCGAATCAAAGGGCGCGGCGCCGGTGGCCATGTTGTAGGGTCGGATCATGACTGAATCGGCGCGGATGGCGCGTGGGCCATAGCGCGTACCGCTGCGCTGCGAGGTGCCGATATCCAGCGGAATGCCGACGAACGCCACATCCAAATCGGCTGGTGATTCAGCGGCGGGTAAACGCATCATGGTGCCGCGTCCGGCGAAACGGGGCATTTCGTTGCCGCCTTGCGGCTGGGGGAGATCGGTCATCACGCACTCCTTCAGTCAGGTGAAACCCATCATTACCCAGCCCGCGCGCCGGAAAAATCCTTGACAGCCGATAATCACTTCAGAGATTACTTAACTTTAGTCAGCAATCTCTGAAGGAAAATCGGTGCAGACGCTTCCCAATCTTAAACTGCTGCAGGTGTTCGCCAGCGTGGTGGAAAATCAGGGCTATTCGCGCGCGCAGCAGGCGCTGAACATGACCACGCCGGCCATCAGCGCCTACATGAGCGAGCTCGAGAGCCAGCTCGGTTTTATCCTCTGTCAGCGCGGGCGCGGCGGCTTTACCCTGACCAGCAAAGGCGAGCAGTTCTATCGCTACAGTCAGGAGATGCTGGCGACGCTGGCGGGTTGGCAGGAGCAGGTAGAGACGCTGAAAAGCGCGCAGGGCGGCACTTTCTCGCTTGGCGTGGTGGACGCCACCGTCACCGATAGCACGCTGGATCTGCCTGCCGCTATCGCCCGCTTTAACCAGCGCTTTCCGGCGGTATTCTTTAATCTGAGCGTGCGCGATCCCAATGAGTTGCAGCAGCAGTTGCTGGAGGATCGGCTCGATTTGGCGATTGGGCACTTTCCGCTGCGCGCCAGCAATCTGGTGACCATTCCGCTTTACGAAGAACAGCATTGGCTCTATTGCAGCCCGCAACATCCGCTGGCTGAGGGTCATCCGGATGTGCGCACCGTGCAGCAAACCGGCATGGTGACGCGGCGTTACTGGAATCAGCAGGAGCTGAACAAGCGCGGCTTCCGCCAGAGCAACGCCTCAGTTGAGAGCATCGAAGCGCAGCTGACGCTGATTCTCTCTGGCCGCTTCATTGGCTATTTGCCCGAGCACTACGCGCGCAGCGGGGAACTGCAGGGCACGCTGCGCCGCCTGCTGCCGCACCATTTCCACTTCCGCGCGCCTTTCTCTTTTGCGTTCCGCCGTGGGCGCGCGCGTGAAACCTTAATCCGCGCGATGCGTGAAATTCTGAATCCAGCGCGAAAAAATAGCAGCGAAAGCTGACGCTGCGCCAATACTGTGTAAAAATACAGGCCAATTCAGCAAACAGTAACGAAAATGGCCCTGACAGCAGCGATAAAAAGCCAGATTGCGCAATGGTATAAGGCGCTGCAGCAGCAGGTTCCTGACTTTATCCCGCGCGCGCCGCAGCGCCAGATGATTGCCGAAGTGGCGAAAAGTCTGGCCGGTGACGAAGGTCGTCATCTGGCGATTGAAGCGCCCACCGGCGTCGGCAAAACTCTCTCTTATTTGATTCCCGGCATTGCGGTGAGCCGCGCCGAGGAGAAGCGGCTGGTGATCAGCACCGCCAACGTGGCGTTGCAGGACCAGATCTTCAGCAAGGATCTGCCGCTGCTGAAGAAAATCATCCCCGATCTCACTTTTACTGCCGCCTTTGGCCGTGGACGCTATGTTTGTCCGCGCAACCTTGCGGCGCTGGCGGCGACCGAAGATCAGCAGGGCGATTTGCTGCTCTATCTGGATGAAGAGGCGGTCACCGGCTCGAAAGAGGAGCAGAAATTCTGCGCCAAGCTAGAGAAGCAGCTCAGTAGCTACCGCTGGGATGGCTTGCGCGATCACACCGATGTCAACATCGAGGACAGCTTGTGGCAACGCCTCTCCACCGACAAAGCCAACTGCCTCGGGCATCACTGTCGCTGGTATCGCGAATGCCCGTTCTTTGTCGCGCGTCGCGAAATTGAGCAGGCGGATGTGGTGGTCGCCAACCATGCGTTGGTGATGGCGGCGATGGAGAATGAATCGGTGCTGCCACCGGCGAAAAACCTGATGCTGGTGCTGGACGAAGGCCATCATCTGCCGGAAGTGGCGCGCGATGCGCTGGAGATGAGCGCGGAGATCACGCCCGGCTGGAGCAGTTTGCAGCTCGATCTGTTTGTGCGGCTGGTGGAAACTATCATGGCGCAGTTCCGCCCAAAATCGCCGCCGCCGCTCACCAATCCGGAACGCCTGAAAGGCCACTGCGATGAAATGCGCGAGCTGCTGCAGATCCTGTGCGATGCGCTCAATCCGCTGCTGCCGGGCCATAATCAGCCGGGCGAGTTCCGCTTTGTACTGGGTGAATTGCCGGAAGAGCTGCTGAGCCTGTGCGCGCGGCTGTTCAAGCTGAGTGACGCGCTGCGCGGCTTAAGCGAAGGCCTGCTCAACGAGTTGGGCGAGCAAACCGGGAAAGCCGATATCATGCGGCTGCATAAAGCTATCATTCAGCTCAATCGCCACTTCGGCTGGTTCGAGTCGATCAGCAAACTGTGGCGGCTGGCGGCGATGGAGAAAGCTTCCAATGCGCCGGTGTCGAAGTGGATTACGCGTGAGATCCGAGAAGGCCAGGCGCATCTGCTGTTCCACTGCGCGGGCATTCGCGTGAGCGATCAGCTGGAAAAAATCCTGTGGCGCAAAATCCCGCATGTGGTGGTGACGTCAGCTACTTTACGCTCGCTCAACAGCTTCAACCGTTTGCAGGAAATGTCCGGCCTGAGTGAGAAAGCCGGCGACCGCTTTGTGGCACTGGATTCACCGTTTAACCATATCGACCAGGGCAAGCTGGTGATTCCGCAGATGCAGTTTGAACCGCAGATGGCGCAGGAAGCGGAGCACATTGCCGAGATGGCGCGCTTTTTCCGCCAGCAGATCGCCGAAGAGAAGCACAAAGGGGTGCTGGTGCTGTTCGCCAGTGGCCGCGCGATGCAGCAGTTTGTCGCACATATTCCTGATCTGCGCCTGTCGATGCTGGTGCAGGGCGATCAGCCGCGTTCGCGCCTGGTGGCGCTGCATCGGGAACGCGTCGAAGCCGGTAAAATCAGTATTCTGGTCGGGCTGCAATCGTTCGCCGAAGGGTTGGATTTGAAAGGCGATCTGCTGTCGCAGGTGCATATCCATAAAATCGCTTTTCCACCGGTAGACAGTCCGGTAATTTTGACCGAGGGCGAATGGCTGAAGAGCCTGAAACGCTATCCGTTCGAAGTGCAGAGCTTGCCGAGCGCCTCCTTTACCTTGATTCAACAGGTAGGACGTTTGATTCGCAGCCACAGCTGCTTTGGCGAAATCGTGATTTACGATCGCCGCCTGCTCAACAAAGCCTATGGCAGCCGACTGCTGGCCGCGCTACCGGTGTTCCCGATTGAGCAACCGCCGATGCCGGAAGCCAGCAGTGACATGACGAAAAAACGTCGCAGTAAGAAAATCTAACGATCAATTTTTGGCAGCCGCACGACGGCGCGCCCTGGAAGCGGGAATGCCTGATGGAACTGAATAAAATTATTAAAGAGATTGGGCGCGGTAAAAATCACGCGCGCGATATCGATTTCGCCACCGCGCAGGCGCTCTACAGCGCGATGCTGGCCGGTGACGTGCCGGAGCTGGAGCTGGGTGGCGTGCTGATTGCGCTGCGCATCAAGGGCGAAGGCGAAGAGGAGATGCGCGGTTTTTATCACGCGATGCAGCAGCAGATGATGCAGTTGCAGGCACCCGCTCATCGTCCCATGCCGATTGTCATTCCCAGCTACAACGGCGCGCGTCGTCAGGGCAATCTGACGCCGCTGCTGGCGCTGCTGCTGGTGAAGCTGGGCTTCCCGGTGCTGCTGCACGGCGTCAGTGACGATCCCACGCGCATCACCACCGAAGCGGTGCTGGCGGCGCTGGACATCGCGCCTGTCACCTCCGCCGCACAGGCGCAGGCGAAACTGGATAACGGCGAACTGGCGTTTATCACCATCGACCATCTGTGTGCGCCAATGGCGCAGCAGCTGTCGCTGCGCTGGCGCATGGGCGTGCGTAACAGCGCGCATACGCTGGCGAAACTGGCGACGCCGTTTGCCGAACGTGCTGCGCTGCGCCTGGCCAGCGTCTCGCATCCGGAATATGTGCCGCGCGTGGGGAAATTCTTCCAGGATATCGATGCACCGGCGATTCTGCTCAACGGTACCGAAGGCGAGGTGTATGCCAATCCGCAGCGCTGCCCGGCGATTAACTACATTCGTGGCGCGGGTGCAGAAGCGGAAGTGTGGGTTGAGCGCCAGCCGGAAGTCAGTGTGGAACTGCCGGAAAGCAAAAGCGCACAGGACACCGCCGCGTGGATCAATCAGGTATTAGCCGGGGAACGCGCGGTGCCGCAGGCGCTGCGTTTGCAGCTGGCGTGTTGTTTGATGGCGACCGGTGAATCGGCTAGCCTGGCGGATGCAGAAGTGAAGTTACAGTTGGCGGGGATGTGAAGAATAAAGCCATTGAATTAAGCGCCTCATTTACAGCGCACACAAGCTGTAGCGGCGCGATTAATCGCGCTGTTCAATGGCGGCAATGTCGCCATCCAGCGATTGCGCAATAAATTGCGCCGCGACGGCACGAGCAAGCATCCGCCATTCCTGGCGACCGCCCTCACGCTTTCGCCAGCACGCGCTCTACCAACTGCTGCCAGAAGGTAATACCAATCGGCAGCAGCTCATCATTAAAGTCGTAATTGGCGTTATGCAGCGGTGCGGACGGCGTTGCGCCATCGGCACCCAGCCAGAAATAGGCGCCGGGGCAGGCTTGCAGCATGCAGGCAAAATCTTCCGAAGCCATTGAAGGGTTCACCTGCCAATGCACCTGCGCCTCGCCAAGCACATCAACCGCCACCGCACGCACCTGTTCGGCTTGCTCCGCATGATTGGCGGTGACAGGATAACCGGGATACCAGTGAATCTCGCCGCTGACGCCAAACGGGCGCGGCAACGTCGTGACAAAATCCTCAATCAGACCGCGCACGCGATTACGCACGTCGGTCTGCAAACATCGCACCGTGCCGCGCAACACAATCTGCTCAGGAATGACGTTAATCGCTTCGCCGCCGTGAATCTGCGTCACGCTCACCACCGCCGAAGCCAGTGGCGACAGACGACGCGACGGAATGGTTTGCAGCGCCAGAATCAGCTCGGCAGCAACCACCATGGGATCGGCCCCGCTTTCCGGCATCGCCGCATGGCAGCTTTTACCGTGCAGCGTAATTTCGAACGAGTCGAGTGACGCCATCATCGCATCCGGATTCACCGCCAGCGTGCCCACCGGCATGCCCGGCCAGTTGTGCATGGCGTAAACCGCATCCATCGGGAAGCGCTGGAACAGGCCTTCTTCCACCATCTTGCGCGCGCCACCGAGATTCTCTTCGGCGGGCTGGAAGATGAAGTGAATGGTGCCGCTGAAGTTACGCGTAGCCGCCAGCTGACAAGCCGCCGCCAGCAGAATAGAAGTGTGACCATCATGGCCGCAGGCGTGCATGACGCCGGCTTTTTGCGACTTCCACTGCGGCGCGCCTTTTTCGGTGATCGGCAGCGCATCCATATCGGCGCGCAGACCAATAACCGGGCCGGGACCGTTCTCTAAGGTGCCGATTACGCCGGTGCCCGCTAAGCCACGAAATACCTGTAATCCGGCCTCGGTGAGGACCTGTGCGACGAGCTCGCTGGTCTGCTGCTCCTGGTAACCAAGCTCAGGATGTTGGTGTAACTGACGACGCCAGTTGAGGGCGTTTTCCAGCAGTGCAGCAGGCAGGCTCATAAGGTAAGACTCTCCATTAGCAGCGTGAGCTGCAAAATAATGTATTTACTGTAGTGGCAAGCGTATGGCGGCGTCTATCGCGGAACGGAATAATTTGGCTATAGGGTATAGCGGAATGGAATATAGCGAATGGGCTGGTGAGCGCCTTCTCCCGCTTGCGGGAGAAGGCTGGGATCAGGGGAATGCTGCACAATGTTGAAAGGTGCGCGCTGTCCCTCACCCTAACCCTCTCCCGCAGGCGAGAGAGGGGATTGGCGGCGTGCGCGGGTTGGACGTTATTTCTGCATCGGCAGGTTGAGACCGTGCTCCTGCGCGCAGCTTTGCGCTAATTCGTAACCCGCATCCGCGTGACGCATTACGCCGGTGGCCGGATCGTTCCACAGCACGCGGCCCAGACGCGCATCGGCTTCTTTGCTGCCGTCACACACAATCACCACGCCGGAGTGCTGCGAGAAGCCCATGCCGACGCCGCCGCCATGATGCAGACTCACCCAGGTCGCGCCGCCTGCGGTGTTCAGCAGGGCATTGAGCAGCGGCCAATCGGATACCGCATCCGAGCCGTCTTTCATCGCTTCGGTTTCACGGTTCGGTGACGCCACGGAACCGCAATCCAGATGGTCGCGACCGATGACGATCGGCGCTTTCAGCTCGCCGTTACGCACCATTTCGTTGAACGCCAGCGCCGCTTTGTGGCGCTCGCCGAGACCCAGCCAGCAGATACGCGCCGGTAAGCCCTGGAAGGCGATACGCTCCTGCGCCATGTCGAGCCAGCGGTGCAGATTCTGGTGATCCGGGAACAGCTCTTTCAGCTTGGCATCGGTTTTGTAGATATCTTCCGCATCACCTGACAGCGCCACCCAACGGAACGGGCCTTTGCCTTCGCAGAACAGCGGGCGAATATAGGCCGGCACAAAACCCGGGAAATCGAAGGCATTTTTCACGCCCTCATCCAGCGCCACCTGACGGATGTTATTGCCGTAATCCACGGTCGGGACGCCCATGTGATGGAAATCCAGCATCGCCTGCACATGTACCGCCATTGAGGCGCGCGCGGCTTTCTCCACCGCTTTCGGGTTGCTGACACGCTCGGCTTCCCAGCGCGCCAGATCCCAACCAACCGGCAGATAACCGTTAATCGGATCGTGTGCTGAGGTCTGATCGGTGACGATGTCCGGCTTCATGCCGCCCGCTTTGGCACGTTTCACCAGCTCCGGCACGATTTCAGCGGCGTTGCCCAGCAGACCAACAGAAATGGCACGTTTCTCTTTGTTGGCCTGATCAATCAGCGCCAGTGCTTCGTCCAGCGTATAGGCTTTGTGGTCGACGTAGCGGGTGCGGATACGGAAATCGATACGTGATTCCTGGCACTCAATCGCCAGCACGCTGGCACCGGCCAACACACCCGCCAGCGGTTGTGCGCCGCCCATGCCGCCCAAACCGGCGGTGAGGATCCAGCGGCCGCTGAGATCGCTGTCGTAATGCTGACGACCCGCTTCAGCGAAGGTTTCGAAGGTACCTTGCACGATGCCCTGCGCACCGATGTAGATCCACGAACCGGCGGTCATCTGGCCGTACATCATCAGGCCTTTTTGATCCAGCTCGTGGAAGTGATCCCAGTTGGCCCAATGCGGCACCAGATTCGAGTTAGCCAGCAGCACGCGCGGCGCATCGGCATGCGTACGGAACACGCCCACCGGTTTACCGGACTGGATGAGCAGCGTCTCTTCCGGCTGCAGGGCGCGCAGCGAACGCAGGATCTGCTCAAAGCACTCCCAGTTACGCGCGGCTTTACCGATGCCGCCGTACACCACCAGATCTTCCGGGCGCTCTGCCACGTCAGGATCGAGGTTGTTCTGGATCATGCGGTAAGCCGCTTCAATCAACCAGTTGGCGCAGTGCAATTCATTACCGCGCGGCGCACGGATTTCACGGGCTACAGCCTGAGTCAAAGTTTCGCTCATCATCGATTCCTTAATTAACAGTCTTACGCTGGCTTGGCAGCAGCGCGGTAAGGGATTCAGGCCATGCAGGTGCGCTGGCCCACAGACGCATGGATTCGATATCCGGCGCCAGTAAACGGTCGTGATCGAGGAAGGCCACCTTCTCGCGAATGCGGCTCATCTCTTGCTCCAGCGTCGGCGAACTCTGTAGCGGACGATGGAAATCAATGCCTTGTGCCGCAGCCATCGCCTCAATGCCAACTACAGCGGCGGTGTTAAAGCACATGCTGCCGAGGCGGCGGGCCGCGTAGGTCGCCATCGAGACGTGATCTTCCTGGTTAGCGGAGGTTGGCAGGCTGTCAACGCTGCCCGGATGCGCCAGCGATTTGTTCTCAGACGCCAGCGCTGCAGCAGTGACCTGCGCAATCATAAAGCCGGAGTTAACGCCGCCATCATTGACGAGGAACGGAGGTAAACCGGAAAGGCCGGTATCCAGCAGCAGCGCCAGACGACGCTCGGAGATCGCGCCGATTTCGGCAATCGCCAGCGCCAGAATATCAGCGGCGAAGGCCACCGGCTCGGCGTGGAAGTTACCGCCGGAAATCACATCGCCACTGTCGCTGAACACCAGCGGATTATCGGAGGCGGCGTTGGCTTCAATCTGCAACACGCGCGCGGCGTGCGACAGGTTATCGAGGCAGGCGCCCATCACCTGTGGCACGCAGCGAATCGAGTAGGGATCCTGCACGCGGCCGCAGTGAGTGTGTGAGCCGAGGATTTCACTGCCGGCTAATAAAGAGGAGACGGCGGCGGCAACGTTGATCTGTCCCAGCTGGCCGCGCGCTTCGTGGATCCGCGCATCGTAAGGTTTCACCGAGCCTTTAATCGCTTCCAGCGACAGTGCGCCGGCCATCAGGCCCGCCGCGAACAGGTTTTCCGCTTCGAACAGCCCGCGCAGCGCCAGCGCATTCGAAACCTGCGTGCCATTGAGCAGCGCCAGACCTTCTTTGGGGCCCAGCACAATCGGCTGCAGGCCAACGCGCGCCAAGCCTTCGGTCGCGGGGATTAACTCGCCATCGACGCGTACCTGACCTTCGCCCAGTAGCATCAGGGAAAGATGTGCCAGCGGGGCCAGATCGCCTGACGCGCCCACCGAACCTTTCTCCGGGATGCACGGCATCACGCCGGCGTTGAACAGCGCCAGCAGCGCTTCAATCAGTTCGATACGCACGCCAGAGTGACCGCGCGCCAGGCTGATAATTTTGGTCGCGACCACCAGACGCGCCACGTTGTCTGGCAGCAAATCGCCGAGGCCAACGCTGTGCGACAGCACCAGATTGCGCTGCAGCTCGGCCAGCCGCGCCGAAGGGATCTGCGTCTGCGCCAGCTTGCCGAAACCGGTGTTGATGCCGTACACCACGTTGCCGGATGCGACGATGGCATCGACGGTTTCATGGGCACGCGCAATCGCTGCGCGCGCGTCATCGGCCAACGTGAGCGTTACCTTGCTTTGATAGATGGTGCGCAAGGTAGCGAGGTCCACTTCACCGGGAACAAGGCGAATTTCCTGAACCGAACCTGACATAGTCTACTCCTGTCTATACAAGTGATCTGGCATGATTGGGACGCCGATATTTTGCAATGTGGCTGTCCGATTTGCCGTGGATTACGATGAGTGAAGCATAAGTGTCTAATCTTGTCTATACAAGTAGCAAGCGCTATGCCAGATTGTTCTTGTTCTGTGAAATACGACGCAATGCGCGTTATGCGGTGTAAACGCAGCGGGATTGCACCGGAGCAGGGCGAAAGCTGCACCAATACTGGGCGACTTGCACAATTAGATGTATATACATTTACGGGCTGAGACAGTAAACTTTGGGCATTATTCTTTAAAGGAACAGGAAATGGCGGAGCAAACAGCAGTAGCACAGCTGGCTGCGGCGATGGGCGATGAGCCTGCGCCGATTTACCAGCGAGTGAAGCAGGCGATCGTCAGCCAAATCCGCGAAGGTCACTGGAAAGCCAACCAGCGCGTGCCGTCTGAAAGTGAACTGGTGAACGAGCTGGGCGTCAGTCGTATGACCATTAACCGCGCGCTGCGTGAACTCACCAGC
This sequence comes from Pantoea sp. GbtcB22, assembly GCF_019091025.1. Classification (NCBI taxonomy): domain Bacteria; kingdom Pseudomonadati; phylum Pseudomonadota; class Gammaproteobacteria; order Enterobacterales; family Erwiniaceae; genus Pantoea; species Pantoea sp. GbtcB22. The sequence continues at coordinate 1,205,738 of NZ_JAGXKB010000001.1, read as the reverse complement.
GAGGGTTTTCTGGTGCGCATGCAGGGCGTGGGCACCTTTGTCGCGGAGATGAAGGGCTACACCGCGATGCTGGAAGTGCACAACATCGCCGATGAGATCGCGCAGCGCGGCCATCGTCACAGCTGCAAGATTTTGTCGATTGGGCAGATGAAGGCCGATCCGGAACAGGCGGCGGTGCTGGGATTATCCACCGGGCAAACGCTGTTCCATTCGCTGATTGTGCATTACGAAAACGATCTGCCGGTACAGCTGGAGGATCGCTTGGTCAATCCGCTGGTGGCGCCGGATTATCTCAGCCAGGATTATCATCAGCTAACGCCGTACACCTATTTGATGCGCGTTGCGCCGCTGACCGCCGGTGAGCATATTGTGGAAGCGGTGCTGCCGGATCTGCGCCAGCGTAAGCATCTGGCGCTGGATGAACATGAGCCGTGCCTGCTGATTCGTCGTCAGACGTGGAGCGACAACAAGATTGTGACCTACGCGCGCCTGTTGTATCCGGGATCGCGCTATAAGTTGCTGGGGCGCTTTAGAGGACATGGTTGAGCAAAGATTTCCCTCACCCTAACCCTCTCCCGCAGGCGGGAGAGGGGACTAAGTGCGCCTTCTCCCGCCTGCGGGAGAAGGCTGGGATGAGGGGAACGCGGCACTTATTCAACCCGACTGAGCATCACAAACAGCAGGCTGGCATCTGAGGTTAACGGTTCAAGCTGCGTAAGTTCATCCATCCACCACACACCTTGATTGACGGCTAGTTTTTCCCCCGCCGATGTTTGCCATTCTCCCGCCAACACCCACGCCACGCCGTTTTCACTGCTGGCCGTTTTTTGCTCAACGGTAACCTGAGAACGCCAGCTGTCGCGGCGCGTCATGATATTAAAATCCTCACAGCTGCCGCGAATGCGGGCGTCAATCGCCCATTCACCGGGAAACGGCCAAGGTCGATGCGGCTGTAAAACGTGTTCCCCGTGATCGCCGCGCAACAGCACGCTATCGCCGTGCAGCAGGGTAATCACGCGATCGATGCCGGGAAAAGGTGAAAACGGCCCGTCGGCGGAGATGGTAGCGATGCTGGCGCGCCAGGCAAACTGCGCGTCGCCCGGCGGATAACTGACGATTTCTCGTGTTTCACCGCCGCCGTTGCGCCAGCGGCTGACCGGAAGCTGGTCGTAGGCAAAACGGGTGCTCATTGTAACGCCCTCATCGCCCCGGCAAAGTTCGCTGCTGCACGCTCTTCTGCCGCATGATGGCCTTCGCTGATTACCTGCTTGCCCGCCACAAACACGTCGCGGATCTGTTCGCGCTGGCCGCCAAACAGCCAGCGGTTCAACAGCGCTGTGCTGCTAACGCTGCTGAGGAACGCGTCTTCAGCCAGCACCAGCCAGTCAGCACGTTTGCCTATCGCCAGTTCACCCGCCGGCAAACCACATGCCTGCGCGCCGCCCTGTGCGGCTTGCTGCCACAGCAGATCGCCTACGGAAGGTTGATTGGGCAAGGTGATGCGGTTGCGACGACGATCGCGCAGTCGCTGGCCGTACTCCAGCCAGCGCAGCTCTTCCAATGCGCTAAGCGACACGTGGCTGTCGGAGCCAATGCCCCAGCGGCCGCCGCGCGCGATGTACTCGACTGCCGGGAAAATGCCGTCGCCGAGGTTGGCTTCCGTGGTCGGACACAATCCCGCTACCGCGCCGCTTGCCGCCATGCGCTGAATTTCGTCGTCATCAAGATGAGTGGCGTGAATCAAGCACCAGCGCTGATCGACCGCGAAGCGATTGAGCAGCCACGCCACCGGACGCTCACCGCTCCACGCCAGGCTGTCGTTAACCTCTTTCTCCTGCTCGGCGACGTGAATGTGCACCGGTACATCCTGCGGGCAGGCGGCTAATACTTCGTGCATCTGCGCTTCATTTACCGCGCGCAGTGAATGGAAGCAGATGCCATGATTAAGCAGCGGCTTATCCGCGCTCCAGCTCGCCACGCGCTGCTGCTGTTGCAGGTAAGCGTCGGTTTGCTGAATGAAACGGCGCTGGCCGTCGCTGGCCGGTTGCGAACCAAAACCGCTGTAGCTGTAGAGCACCGGCAGCAAGGTTTGGCCGATGCCGGCGGTCTCCGCTGCCGCCATCAGTGCCAGCTGCATGGCATCATCGGCGTAGGGTTTGCCGTGCGCATCGTGGTGCAAATAGTGGAATTCCGCCACCTGGCTGTAACCGCCTTTCAGCATGTCGATGTAGAGATGCGTGGCGATAGCGCCAACCTGCTCGGGCGACAAGCGCTGCACCATGCGATACATCAAATCGCGCCATGTCCAGAAGCTGTCCTGCGGATCGCCCGCCACTTCAGCCAATCCCGCCATCGCGCGCTGGAAGGCGTGTGAATGCAGATTCGCTATCGCCGGAATCACCGGTCCGGCAAGACGCGTGGCATCGCCGGGCTCGCTGTTGGGCGCGAGTTGGGTGATCTGTCCGGCTGCGTTGGTGGTAATCAGCACGCGCTCATGCCAGCCGTCGGCCAGCAGTGCGCGTGGGGCAAAATAGGTTGTCATGATTGATCCTGCATGGCGGAAAGTTGTATATACATATACATACTTTGAAGCGCAGTGTAAATCGCCGAACGCGAAGGGGAGTGGGATGGCAGAAACAGAGCAGATCGACAGCCTGTGGCTGGGGGCCGACATCGTTACGATGCGTGACGGGCACTACAATCTGATTGCCGACGGTGCGCTGGCGGTCGATCAGGGAAAACTGATTTGGGTGGGGCCACGCAGTGAATGCCCGGCTTTTGCCGCGCGTGAACAGCACCAATTTTCCGGCGGCATCATCACGCCCGGTTTGGTGGATTGCCATACGCATCTGGTGTTTGGCGGCGATCGCAGCCAGGAGTTTGAGCAGCGTCTTAATGGTGTGAGCTATGCAGAAATCGCTGCACAGGGCGGCGGCATTCTCTCCACGGTGCGCGCCACCCGCGCGGCCTCGCAGCAAGAGCTGGTGGCAAGTGCGCGCTGGCGGCTGGATCGCCTGCTGGCGGAAGGCGTCACCACGGTAGAGATTAAATCTGGTTACGGTCTCGATGAAGCCAGCGAACTGACCATGCTGCGCGCCATTCGTGAGTTGGCGGAAACGGTGCCTGCCGATGTGCAGGCCACTTGCTTAGCCGCGCACGGTTTCCCGCCGGAGTTTAAAGACAATCCGCAAGGCTGGATCGATATCATCTGCCAGCGCCTGTTACCGCAGGTGAAAGCAGAAGGGTTGGCGGATGCGGTGGATGCGTTTTGCGAGCATTTGGCCTTTTCTCCTGAGCAAGTTCGCACGGTCTTTGATGCCGCCAAAGCATTGGGCATGCCGGTGAAACTGCACGCCGAGCAGCTTTCGGCGCTGGGCGGCGCGGCGCTGGCGGCCAGTTACGGTGCGCTCTCCGCCGATCATCTGGAGTACGCCACCGCAGCGGATGCGCAAGCGATGGCGCAGCACGGCACCGTGGCGGTGTTGCTGCCGGGCGCGTTTTATCTGTTGCGTGAAACCCAGCGTCCGCCGGTAGCACTGTTCCGAGAACACGGCGTAGCGATGGCGCTGGCCAGCGATGCCAATCCGGGCACCTCACCGGCGCTTTCGCTGCGACTGATGTTGAACATGGGCTGCACGCTGTTTGGTTTAACGCCGGAAGAGGCGTTAGCGGGCGTGACCTTGTGGGGCGCAAAAGCGCTGGGATTACAGCACTCGCACGGTTCGCTGGAAGCGGGCAAGGTGGCGAATTTTGTTCACTGGCCGCTGGCGCGTCCGGCTGAGCTGGTTTACTGGCTGGGCGGCGAATTGCCTTGCCAGGTTATTTATCGTGGAGAAGCGCAATGACACCTTTTCATTTCACCGCCGGTAAGATTCCGCTGCTGGTCAGCATTCCTCACGCCGGCACGCAGTTAACGCCGGAAGTGGACGTCGGCCTGAGCGACGCAGCGCGCGGCCTGCCGGATACCGATTGGCACTTGCCGCTGCTGTACGATTTTGTGCGCGATCTCGGCGCCAGCGTGTTAATTGGTCACTATTCACGTTTTGTTATTGACCTTAATCGCCCGGCGGATAATCAGCCGCTCTACACCACGGCGACCACCGGCTTGTATCCGGAAACCCTGTTCGACGGCAGCCCCACCTTTGCACCGGGTAAAACGCCGAGCGCCGAGGTACGCCAGGGTTATCTGGACACGATTTGGCAGCCTTATCATCAACAGCTGCAGCAGGAGCTTGCACGCCTGAAAGCTGAACATGGTTACGCGCTGCTGTTTGATGCGCACTCGATCGCCTCGGTGATCCCGCGGCTGTTTGAGGGGCGTTTACCGGATCTCAACATCGGTACCAATGATGGCGCCAGCTGTTCAACGGCGGTGATCAACGCGATCAAACAGGTGTGTAATGCGCAAAACGATTACAGTTGGATCGCGAACGGACGCTTTAAAGGCGGCTATATTACCCGCGCCTACGGCCAGCCGGATCAAGGCGTGCAGGCGGTGCAGCTGGAGCTGGCGCAGCTCAATTATATGGATGAAACCCCGCCGTTTGCCTGGCAGCAGGATCGCGCAGCGCAGCTGCAGAAGGTACTGAAACCGCTGATGCAGGCGTTTCTAGACGCCGGTAAATCGAACTAAATCCCCGCACCTATTCGTAGCGGCGCAATTTATTGCACGTTATTCAGATTGGCAATGTGGTCGCCATTCATACGCGCGATTAATCGCGCCGCTACGATTCATGTTCCTGCACCATCACAATGCACACCTTGCCTCCTCGCGGTGCAATATTACGTCCATCGCGTGACCATCTCCCTGAATTTGCGGCTTTGCCGATTTGGCATAGTGCTTGCTAGGTTGTATGTACAAGTAAAGACCGCGCATCGATTATTAATTTTTATACTGGCTGGCTCACAAAAAGCTTATGCCGACAATGATCTGCCGCACGCTAACTTGTATATACATGAAAGGTCATCTGCAAATATTGCACAAGCAGAGACTGCCAAATTCGATTAATAGCCAGGAGAAGCCGCATGACGCACCGCGCCCCGATTCGCCGTTTTTGCCTCACGACCCTGTTTGCCAGCCTGATGATCAGCGGCATTGCCGTCCAGGCGAAAGAGTGGAAATCGATCACCATCGCTACCGAAGGCAGCTATGAACCCTGGAACCTGACGCTGCCGGGCGGCAAGTTGGGCGGCTTTGAACCGGAACTGATGGAAGACCTGTGCAAGCGCATGGGCATTCAGTGCAAGCTGGTGGTGCAGAACTGGGACGGCATGATCGCCGGCCTCAACGCCGGAAAATATGACGTGATCATGGATGCGATTGTCATCACGCCAGAGCGCAAAAAAGTGGTTAACTTCACCACGCCATACGCTTCAACGCCCGCCACCTTTATTACCACTAAAGACAATCCGCTGCTGCCGGCCGATCACAACATCATCAAGCTGCATGACGACGAGAAAGCGATCAACGCGGCAATTGCCCCACTGAAAGCGGCGCTGAAGGGCAAAACCATTGGTATCGCCTCCGGCACGGTTTACACGCCCTTTATCGACAAGTACTTCAAAGGCGATACCGAGGTACGCGAATACACCTCTTCGGCGGATGCGATGCTCGATCTGCAATCCGGTCGTATCGATGCGGTGTTCGATGACGTGACCTTTGCGCAATCAATGCTGGCGCGCAAAGAGAACAATAATCTGGTCTTCAGCGGCCCACAGCTCGGCGGTCCAATTTGGGGCGAGGGCGAAGCAATGGGCGTGCGCATGGCGGATAACGATCTGAAAGCCAGGCTGGATGAGGCGATCCATGCCGCGCTGGCTGACGGCACGGTGAAAAAGCTCAGTGAGAAGTGGTTTAAAACTGACGTAACTCCGTAAGTGAGGTGAAAGATGATGAGCCTGCTGAGTTTTGGTGCTGATGGTTGGGGCCGCCTGATCCTGAGCGCCGCCTGCACTACGCTGCTGCTGTCGCTGGTGGCGCTGATGATTGGTGCGGTGGTCGGTTCCGGTGTGGCGGCCGCCAAATTATCGCCTCAGCGCTGGCTGCGCTGGTTGGGTGAAGGCTATTCGGTGGTGTTTCGCGGCATCCCGGAACTGCTGGTGATCTACCTGTTCTATTTTGGTGGATCCGGCCTGATTACGCTGGTTGGGCAGATGTTCGGCGCAGATGGCTTTATCGAAGCGCCGCCGTTCCTGATTGGGGCGCTGGCCATCGGGCTCATCTCGGGTTCGTATCAGGGTGAAGTGTATCGCGCGGCGCGTCTGGCGCTGGCCAAAGGCGAAGTGGAAGCGGCGGTGGCGATTGGCATGCCACGCTGGCGCATTGCGCAACGCATTCTGCTGCCGCAGGTGGTGCGTTACGCGCTGCCGGGCATGTCGAACGTGTGGCAGATGAGCCTGAAAGACTCGGCGCTGGTGTCGGTCACTGGCATCGTCGAGCTGATGCGCGCCAGCCAGGTTGCGGCGGGATCCACGCGCGATTACTTCACGTTTTATCTGGTTGGCGCTGCCTGTTATCTGGTGCTGACGCTGGTGTCTAATCATGCGTTTCGTCGGGCAGAGTCGCGCCTTGGTCGCGCGTGGCAAAGTCGCACTGCGGCGCAGCATTAAGGAGCAGCAGCATGATCGACTTCGCTTTTCTCTCGGATACCTTCCTCAAGCTGAGCGCCGCGCTGCCGGTGACGCTTGGCCTGTTTATCAGCGCCTTTCTCTGCGGCGGCATATTGGCGATTGGCATTTTGTCACTGCGCATGAGCCGCTGGCGGGTGCTGAGCGGCTTCGCACGCGGCTACATTCTGGTGTTTCGCGGCTCGCCGCTGATGATTCAGCTGTTTCTCATCTATTACGGTCTTGGCCAGTTTGGCGTCATCCGCCACAGCTTCGTCTGGCCGTTCCTGCGCGAGCCATTTATCTGCGCGGTACTGGCGCTGTCACTCTGTACGGCAGCTTACACCGCTGAGATTTTGCGTGGAGCGCTGCTCGCCGTGCCGGCTGGACAAGTGGAAGCCGGTCTCGCCTGCGGCATGTCACGCTGGCTGCTGCTGCGCCGCATTATCGCGCCGATCATGCTGCGCTATGCGTTGCCGGCGTACTCCACCGAAGCGATTTTGCTGGTGAAATCCACCGCACTCGCCAGCCTCGTCACCGTGTGGGACGTGACTGGCGTGGCGCAGCAGATCATTCAGCGTACCTATCGCACCATGGAAGTGTTTGTCTGTGCGGCGGCGATCTACCTGATTCTCAACTTTATTATCGTCCAGCTGTACGCGCTGTTAGAGCGCCGTCTGACCCCGGCGCATCATGTCGCAAAAAAGCCGATGCCCGCCGTTAAACCGCTTGCCGGAGAGTAATATGCATTCCACATCACCCGTTACCTTATCCGCCACTGATATCCATAAATCCTTTGGCGCGATGGAAGTTCTGAAAGGCATTTCGCTACAGGCGCATCAAGGCGATGTCATCTCGATTCTTGGCGCCAGCGGCTCGGGCAAAAGTACCTTGCTGCGCTGCATTAACCTGCTGGAAACGCCGGATGCTGGCGTGGTGAGTGTCGGCGGCGAAACCATTGAGATGAAACGCCATGCGCGCGGCCATCAGCTGGCGGCCAATCCGAAACAGATTGAGCGTTTGCGTTCACGCCTTGGCATGGTGTTCCAGAGCTTTAATCTTTGGTCGCACATGACGGTGCTGCAAAACGTCATTGAAGGGCCGCACTATGTGCTGAAGCGCGACAAGAAAAGCTGCATCGCTCAGGCGGAGCAACTGCTGGATCGCGTTGGCTTACTCAATCGCAAAGATTTCTACCCGGCGCAGCTGTCGGGCGGCCAGCAGCAGCGCGTGGCGATTGCCCGCGCGCTGGCGATGGATCCGGAAGTGATGCTGTTTGATGAACCGACTTCGGCGCTCGATCCGGAACTGGTGGGCGAAGTGCTGAAAGTGATGCGCAGCCTGGCGGAAGAGGGGCGCACCATGCTGGTGGTGACGCACGAAATGGGCTTTGCGCGCAACGTCTCCAACCGCGTGGTGTTTATGCATCAGGGCACCATTGATTGTCAGGGCGCGCCGGAAGAGATGTTTGGCGAGCAGGGATCGCAGCGCTTTAAGCAGTTTATCTCCAGCCATCACGGCGCGGAGCAGCCAGCATGACCATCGTATGGGGCGACAGCCCCTTAACCTGGCAAGAGCTGGTGCAGGTGTCGCGGCACAACGCGGAACTCAGTTTGAGCGTCAGCGCCTGGCAGCGCATTGCGCAGGGGCGCGCGATTGTCGATGAGATTGTCGCCAGCGGCCAGATCGCTTACGGCATCAATACCGGCCTCGGCGCGCTGTGCAACATCACCCTGCCGGAAGATCAGCTCAGCCAGCTGTCGCGCAATACGCTGCTGAGTCACGCCTGTGGCGTGGGGCCGCTACTGACGCGTGAGCAGGCGCGCGCCATTCTGTGCGCGGCGATTGCCAATTACAGCCACGGCAAATCGGGCGTGTCGGTGGTACTGGTGCAGCATCTGCTGGCGCTGCTCAATCAGCATATTACGCCGCAGGTGCCGTCGCAGGGTTCGGTCGGCTACCTCAGCCATATGGCGCATATCGGTCTGGCGCTGATTGGTGTCGGCGACGTGGAGTATCAAAACCAGATCATGCCCGCGGCGCAGGCGTTAACGCTGGCGGGATTACAGCCTTATCGTCCGGGGGCCAAAGAGGGTTTGAGCCTGGTCAACGGCACGCCGTGCATGACCGGCTTGTCCTGCCTGGCGCTGGATGATGCGGCGCGTTTGCTGGATTGGGCAGATGTCACCGGTGCGATGAGTTTTGAGGCGCTGCGTGGACAGCGGGTGGCCTTTGATGCCGAAGTGATCGCGCTGAAAGCCAGTCCGGGCATGCAGCTGAGCGGTCAGCGCTTACGCGCATTGCTGAGTGATAGCCCGCTGCTGGCGACCAGCGTTGGCATTCGCACTCAGGATGCGCTCAGCCTGCGATCCATGCCGCAGGTACATGGCGCCAGCCGCGATCAGTTCGATCACGCGGCGCGCCAGATTGAAACCGAACTCAATGCCTGCACCGATAATCCGCTGGTGCTCGGCACGGCGGATAACTGGCGCGTAGTGTCGCAGGCTAACCCGCACGGCGAATCGGTGGCGATGGCGGCGGATCTGCTGGCGATTGCCATGGCGGAAATCGGCAGCATCGCTGAGCGGCGGCTTGATCGTTTGGTCAATCCGCTGGTGAGCGGCTTGCCGGCGTTTCTGGTGGCGCAGCCGGGCGTTAACTCCGGCATGATGATTGCGCAGTATGTGGCGGCGTCACTCTGTGCGGAGAATCGCCAGCTGGCGCAGCCGGCGGTGCTGGATAACTATGTGACGTCGGGTTTGCAGGAGGATCATCTCAGCCTCGGCACCGGCGCGGCGCTGAAGCTGCTGAAGCTGGTGGGCAACGTGTGGCAGATTCTGGCGATCGAGTATCTGCTGGCGGCGCAGGCGCTGGATTTCCACGGCGAAGAGCAGCTGGCGCAGGGAACGGCGCAGGCATTGCGACGCTTGCGCGCGGTGGTTGCCAACTGGCAGGAAGACCGCTGGCTGGCACCGGAGATCGCGCGGGCGGTAGAGGTGTTGAAGAGCGGTTTGTAACATGGTCGCCATTTACGGCGACCTGACCAAGGATCAGCGGCGAGCGTCCGGGCGCACCAAATCGAAACGCAGTTCTTCGCTGATGCCGTAATAGGCCGACGGGCCTCCGGCACGCAGGATTGGCTGTGCTTTGGCCGTTTGATAAATACCCTCTTCCAGCAGGGCTTCATCAATATGAATGGCGACCGCTTCGCCCAGCACCAGCCAGCTATCAATCGGCTGGCCTTGGGCATCCTGCAACTGAATCAACTGCGTCAACTTACACTCAAAATTCACCGGGCTTTCCGCCACCATGCTGACATTGACATGTGACGCTGCAAGCGGCGTTAATCCCGCCAGCGCAAACTCATCCTGTTCGGACGACACTGATGCGGAGCTCTCATTCATCGCCTCGGCCAGCGGACGCGTGGCCAGATTCCAGACAAACTCTTTGGTCTCTGAAATATTTTGTACGCTGTCTTTCCAGCCGCTGCTGGCAAAACCAATAATCGGCGGATGATAGTTAAAGCAGTTAAAGAAGCTGTAGGGCGCTAAATTGCGAACCCCGCTGGCGCTTTGCGAGCTGACCCAGCCGATTGGGCGAGGGCCGACGATGGCGTTCAACGGATCGTGCGGCAAACCGTGTCCCGCGCGGGGCTGATAAGAGTAACGCTGACGAGTCATAACCATCCTTATAAGAGAACCTGAGTGTGGTGCACTAATCTCATCTAATACGGTGAATTCGATTAAGCGCATTGTGCGATGCCGCTAGCCAGAGTATCTTACGCCCGCGCTATTTTCCGGAGAAACTATGAACAAGCCAGCCGCCACGTCACCTTTCCATCCGCGTAACCGCCACCAGGGCCGTTATGATTTTGCTGCTCTGACCGCAGCCCATCCGCCGCTGGCGGTGAAAGTGCGTCCCAACGGCTACGGCGAGTTGTCGGTGGATTTCGCCGATCCTGAAGCGGTGATGCTGCTGAATCAGGCGCTGCTGAAGCTGTTCTACAACCTCAACTGGCAGCTACCTACAGGTTATCTGACGTCGCCGGTGCCGGGCCGTGCCGATTACGTGCATGCGCTGGCCGATCTGCTGGCGAGCGACAACGGCGGCGTGGTTCCACGCGATCTGGATGTAATGGACATCGGCTGCGGTGCGAACTGCATCTATCCGCTGATTGGCAACGCCGAATATGGCTGGCGCTTCACCGGCACCGATATCACCGCCGAAGCGATTACCGTGGCCGGGCAGATTGTGGCGAGTAATCCGGGCTTGCAGCGCGGCGTGCGTCTGCGTCGGCAAAAAGAGGCCTCGGCGATTTTCGCCGGCGTGGTGCATAAGAATGAACGCTATCATGCGGTGCTGTGCAATCCGCCTTTCCATTCATCTGCGGAAGAGGCGGCCAGCGTGGGTCAGCGCAAAACGCGCAACCTTGGCTTAGGCAAAAATGCGCCGCTCAATTTTGGTGGCCATCACAACGAATTGTGGTGTGACGGCGGCGAGCGCAAGTTCGTTGGTCAAATGATCGCTGAAAGCGTGACGCACTCAGACGCCATTATTTGGTTCACCTCGCTGGTCTCACGCAAAGAGAATTTACCGGCGCTGCGCGACCAACTGCGCGATCTCGATGCTTATGAAGTGCGCATCATCGAAATGGCGCAAGGTCAGAAGCAGAGCCGCTTTATTGCCTGGACGTTCCAGCCGCCGGCGACGCGCGCCAAACGGCTGAAACGCTAACCTCATTGCGCCGGCGGCAACGCCGGTAAGCTGGCAGCGGAGGTAATATCGCTGCCGGTTTGCATCACTGCTACCGTTTGATGCGGCGCTTTAATGCCGGCCGCATCAAAATGCTTCTTCACCTTATCATCCAGCGCAAAACGTACCGTCCACTGCTTCAGCGGCTGGGTGGTGAATGACACGCGCACGGTAAAGGATTGGTTGGTTAATCCCACTAATCCGGCAAAACTCGGCTCGCCAATCACCATGCCGCGAATCTCCGGGTTCTCCAGCAGCTCTTTCACCGCGCCCTGCAGCGTTTGGTTAACGCGTTCGGTATCTTCACTGCGATCCACATCGTAGTTCGCCACGAACGAGCCGATGCCGCGCACAAAGTTGGCGAAGGTGGTGATCGATGACCACGGAATAATGTGATACGCGCCGGTATCCTGACGCACGCCCACCGAGCGAATCGACATGCGCTCTACCGTGCCGGTGATCGGGCCAATGGTGACTAAATCACCGGTGTTCATGCCGTTCTCAAACTGGATAAAAATGCCGGTGATGATGTCTTTCACCAGCGTTTGCGAACCGAATGATACCGCCAGACCGAGCGCACCGGCACCGGCTAGCAGCGGCGCAATATTCACGCCCACTTCCGACAGTAAAATCATAATGGTGATGGTGCTTATTACGACCGCCAGCGCGTTACGAAACAGCGTCAGCAGCGTGCGGGTGCGTGCGCTCGGCATGGGGCGGCCATGCGAATCCGAGGCGAGGCGACTTTCGATCAGGCTTGCCAGCAGCGTCCAGCCGACTGCCGACAGCAGCACAATGATCACGATACGAATCAGCACATCCACCATTTTTTGGCCGGCGCCAATAGTGAGCCAGTGCCAGAGATCAAACAGATTCCATGCATTGAGCAGCAGCAACAGCGTGGCAAACACCGTGACCACGCGCGCCAGTTTCAGCAGCGCTTTCACCCAATCGTTAACGCGCTTTTGCAGCTCGGGATAGTTGCGGCGCATGTCGGGCGACAGCGTGACGGTTTTGCCAATCCAGCGCGTCAGCATGCCGGAAATCAGCGCAGCGATAACCACGATCGCCAGGCTGCGCACCGTGGCGGACATCATAAACTTCAGGCTGTCGCCGGGATTGAAGATCGAGAACAGGAACAGCGCGATAAAGTAGGCGCTGGCCAGCCAGTGCCACACCATGCCAAAGGCGCGGATGAACAGCGCAAAGAAGCTCAAGCTGCGATCGGCAAGACGCGACAGTTCATGATGGATGTTGCTTTTGTTGCGGAAAATCAGCCACAGCGCCCAGCCGGTCATGATCCCCATAATCAGCATGTTGACCAGCGCCGCCACCTGAATATTCACCTGATTGGAGACAATCGGCACCACCACCAGTAAACCGTAACCGATGATGCCGCTTAGCCAGCTCAGACGCGTGTTCCAGTAGCTGGCGCGCGCATCGGTTAAGTGGAAGAAGCGCAGCGTAGGGAAACGCGGGCAGAATATCAGCCGCAGCACCGCTTTAAAGAACTCAATCAGCGCGAAGGCGTTAAGGAAAAGGCCTTGCTGATAGGCGATGGTGCGGTTGTTGTTGTGATAGTTGTCGCTGATGATCTGACCGACAAACAGCGTCAGCGCTAGCAGCACAATATCGAGCACAAAGGCCATCAAGATAGTGGCGGGCAAGTGCAGCCACTTGGTGCGCTCAAGGTTTTGATCGCGTCCCCAGCGGCCCATGCGGCGCCACACCGGCCACATCAGGCGGCGTGTCAGCCAGTAAAACGCAAACACTGCGGCGGAGAGCGCAGCGAAGTATTTCAGCGCGTTGAAGAAGGTTTGCTGATTAAAGGATTTGTGTGGCGCATTGGTGATGTTGTCATGCAGTTGCACAAACTGCTCGGCCACCGCGCCGCCGTATTCACGCGTTACGCTGGTGACGCTCTCCAGTACCGTGAGATCGTCCTGATTGGCCTGCGGTGGCGCCAGCACCGGTTGGTCACTGGTGGATTGGCTGTTGGCAGCCTGACGTAACTGATCGATCAGCTCCTGACGCGAGGCGTTGTTATCCAGAATATTCGCCAGCGCGGCATAGGCGGCTTTTTTCTCGTCTAAGCTGGGTTCGCCTTCGGCTTTATTATCCGCTGCCGGGGTTTGCGACTGCTGTGCTGCGACGGCCGCCTGCGGCAGATTAACGGCCTGCGCCGGGGGAATGAGAAATAGAGTGAACAAACTGAAGAGTAACCACACGGCTGAACGCCATGGTGGGCTGGCAGACGACATCGCTTTTCTCCTTTAGCTTCGCGCAGCGGCACAAGAGAGAAGTATAGTCAGTGATGGAAGGTGAAGATTTTGAAAAGGAAAATTGAATCGTGGTACCTGCCGTAGTGGCGCGATAAATCGCGCCGCTACAAATGGTGCATGTAAAAAACCGCCGCCGAAAATGGGCGACGGTTTAATGGCAGAGCTTAGGATACGTGCTGCAGGAACTCGCGCAGACGGTCGCTCGGCGGGTTGGTGATCAGATCGTCCGGGTTGCCATCTTCTGCGATGGTGCCTTTGTCGATAAAGATCAGACGCGAAGCCACTTTTTGGGCGAAACCGACTTCGTGCGTCACGATGACCATCGTCATGCCTTCTTCCGCCAGATCCTGCATCACTTTCAGTACTTCGTGACGCAGCTCGGGATCCAGCGCTGAGGTTGGCTCATCAAACAGCATCATCTTCGGTTTCACCGCCAACGCACGCGCAATCGCCACGCGCTGTTGCTGACCACCGGAAAGCTCAGACGGGAAGTGGTGTGCACGCTCGGCAAGGCCCACTTTACCCAGCAGCTCACGCGCCAGCTTATGCGCTTCCTCTTTCTTCGTACCACGCACGCGAATCGGACCAAAGGCGACGTTATCCAGCGCGCTCATTTGTGGGAACAGATGGAACTGCTGGAACACCATGCCCGCTTCCTGACGAATCAGTCGCTCATCCACTTTTGGATCATTGACCTTCATGCCATCGACAACCAGCTCACCGGTGGTGATCTCTTCCAGCTTGTTGATGCAGCGCAGCAGCGTGGATTTACCGGAACCGGAAGGTCCGATAATCACCACCACTTCGCCTTGATTAATCTTCAGGTTGATGTTGTGCAGAACCTGAGTCTGGCCGAAATTCTTCGAGACGTTTTTAAATTCAATCACAGAATTTTCATCCTTTTCTCAATACGGCGCAGCACAAAGCTCAACACCAACGTAATAACCAAATAGATAATGGCAACGGCGCTCCAGATCTCCAGCGCGCGGAAGTTACCGGCAATGATCTCCTGACCCTGACGCGTCAGTTCGGCCACGCCAATCACGATAAACAGCGACGTATCTTTGATGCTGACAATCCACTGATTACCCAGCGGTGGCAGCATACGGCGCAGGGCCAGCGGCATGATCACATAACGCAGGGTCTCGCGGCGCGACAGACCCAGCGCCAGACCCGCTTCACGGAAGCCTTTATTAATCGACAGTACCGCACCGCGCGTGATTTCCGCGATATAAGCGCCGGAGTTGATCATGATGGTGACCACCGCCGCGCTGAACGGATCGATACGCAGATCCGGGAAAGCCATCGGCAGGGCGAAGTAGATAAACATCACCTGAACCACGATTGGCGTGCCGCGAATCAGTTCGATGAAGACTAAGGCGATGTTGTTGGTGATCCAGCCGCCGTAGGCGCGGGCAAAACCGGCAACTAAACCGATAATTAAACCGCCGACCAGGCCGAGGACCGAGATCAGCAGGGTCATTTTGGCGCCTTCGATTAAAATCGGCAGGGCAGGCCAAATGACGCTCCAGTCAAACTCCATGGTGTGACTCCAAAATCTGTTGCGTGGAAATGTAAAAAGCAGGGAGTGTCAGGCTCCCTGCTGGAAAAATCGGCTCAGGCCGCAATTATTTTGGTTCAGTACCGAACCATTTTTTATAGATGGTGTTGTAAGTGCCGTTATCGCGCAGAGTTTTCAGGGCGCCGTTCACTTTTTCACGCAGGTCGTCGCTGCCTTTCGGGAACGCGATGCCATACTGCTGCGCTTCAATTGACTCGCCTACCGCTTTGAAGCGGCCTTTACCGGCGGTGTTGATGAAGTACAGGATGTTCGGCGTATCGTGCAGCACGGCGTCAGCACGGTTAGTGCCTAACTCCATGTACGCGTTGTCGATGTTAGGGAACTGGCGCAGGTCTTTAGACTTGATGTGCGCTTTGGCGTAATCCACCGAACCGGTGCCGCTCTTCACCGCCACCACTTTGCCGTTCAGATCGTCAATGCTCTTAACGTCTTTTTCATTCTCGCGCACCATCACCAGCAGGCCGCTTTTGTAGTAGCCGTCAGAGAACTCGATGGCTTTTTTACGTTCTTCGGTGATGGTGATACCCGCCAGCGCCAGGTCAATGTTTTTGGTTTGCAGCGCAGGAATGATGCCGCTGAAGTCCATTGGCTTGAAGGCGTAATCCAGTTTCAGTTCTTTCGCTATGGCATCCCACAGATCGATGTCAAAACCGACGTATTTATCGCCTTGTTTGAACTCAAAGGGAACGAATGCGGTGTCGGTTGCGACGATCAGTTTTTTGTCTGCTGCGGTGGAGGAAAGCGAGAAGGCCAGCGCCAGCGCGGCCACGGAGACTTTAATCAATGACTTCATCATTTTTTTCCTTATTACCCCTCAGGCCTGGTGGCCCGATGTACGGCCTATCATATGAAAAAATTATGCCAACTTTTCATTTTGCTCGAAATCAGTAGTTTTAAGCACTTGCTGACACGATTTTGCGCAGAAGAAAAGTTTTGCACCTTATTGGTGCTTCATTTTGGTGCGTGGTGCTGTTGTGGTGCAGGCACAGTGTGCACCAAGGGCGGGGAGAGCGAAAGAAGGGATTAAGGAAATGTTAACAACGTCAAAAAAAGCACCACAATGTTACAGACGTAAAAAAAGGCGGGATAACCCGCCTTCGTTATAACACTGAAATTTATTCAATATTCGATTCGATAAACCACAGGAATTTATCCAGATCGCGCGATGCCGCAGTGAAGATGTCAGCGGTATCTTCATCGCTGACTTCAGTGATAGCTTTACGCGTGTCATTCGCCACAATCGCATAGCGATCGGCCAGCGCTTTCAGGTGATCCTGCACGCTGTGAATGTTCAACGGATAGCTTTTCAGTGGTGTTTTATCGTTGACGATCTGAGTGGTACCCAGCGCCACGCCGCCTAGCTGAACTACACGTTCAGCGATAGTGTCCTGGTGATCGGTAATGGCGGTACGGAAACCATCCAGCATCTCATGTACGCCAATAAAGTTGGCGCCACGCATGTTCCAGTGCGCCTGCTTGGTGATCAGCGACAGGTCAATAAACTCCACTACCAGACGGTTGAGCACCTCGATGGTCGCTTTTTTATCGCTGTCAGCGACGTCATTACGGGTGTAAATCAGATCAGACGATTTAGTTTTAACCAGTTTTGCGGTACTCATCATTAATGTCCTCTTATTGATGGTTGTCCTAATCAAGCACGGAAATAAGTATAGCAGCAGTTTTTTAACTTGCAGGGTTGATTAAATCAATGACAGGAATAGATAAACCTTAATATTGCTCAGGGATTGTGCATCTTGACGATTATTTCAGTTAAAACAGATGCTTGTGAGGTATGTTAATTATTTATTAAACGTGTTGCAAAATAATAACGGAAAAATCTTAATACCGCGTTAAAAATGATAATGAGAATGCTTCTATATTTAGCCTGCCGCGCAGCAGGCTGAATTATTGAATATTTATTGCGGATGCGTAATGTCGACTTCGCTTATTTTTGCGCTTTTTTGTTTCATGGTGAGCGTTGAACCGGCCGAGGCGATGATGATCGCCAGCAGCGCAATCCACTGCTTCAGCGTCAATAGCTCGCCCAGGAATAACATGCCTGATAACGCCGCCATCGCCGGTTCCAGACTCATTAAGGTACCAAAAATGCGTGCCGGCAGTCGTGTCAGCGCCATCATCTCTAAAGAATAGGGAATGGCGCTGGAGAGCAGGGCGATCAGCAGTGCCAGCGGCAATACTTCCCAATGCCAGATGCCCGGCGCGGCAAAGGTCAGGCCGAGCGGCACAAAAATCACCGAGGCAATTAGCGAACCCATCGCCACCGTCGCCGGACCATGCTCCGCGCCGGCACGCTGTCCTGCAAGGATGTACACCGCCCAGCAGGCACCCGCGCCTACCGCCAGCAACGCACCGAGCGGATCGATATGACTCATCCCTTCACCGATGGGCAACAGGAACCACAAACCCGCCACCGCCAGCAACACCCAAAGAAAATCAAGCGGACGACGCGCGCCGATCAACGCCAAAGTCAGCGGACCCAAAAACTCCAATCCGACGGCAACGCCCAGCGGCACGGTGCGAATCGCTAAATAGAAGAGATAGTTCATGCAGCCCAGCGCCAAGCCGTACATCAGCAGCGGTTTGCGCTGCTCGCGCGTGAAGCGCAAACGCCAGGGTTTAAAGATAATGCAGAGAATCAGGGTGCCAAGACCAAGACGCAGCGCGGTAATGCCGGTGGCGCCAACGGTGGAAAACATCGATTTTGCCAGTGAAGCGCCGCCCTGTAGTGAGAGCATGGCAATCAGCAGCACAGCAATAGGGAACAACACCGGGGCCATATTTTTGGTCGTCAGAGGGGCAGACATCCTGTAATCCATTCCTTTTATTTATTAACAGTAGAGCAACAAGCGCTCAGTGTAATGGAATCTCAGGCAAATAAGGAGACGCGAATCGGGGAAATAAAACGCGCTGACAGGTCAGAATTTGGCCATTTTTAGTGCCATTTCCGTAAAGAAACGTCAGGTTAGTTTAGGAATTTACTTAAAGGCATTTTTTGTGATCGTTATTTATGTTGCAGGAATATGATGCTTTTTATAAGTAAAATGAATGACATAGGAAACTTCATTAACTTTCTGTTACACCAAACAATCTGTTAGACAACAAAATGCGGGCAGAGTTTCTTGCTGTTTTTTGTTATATTTAAAGCGTTGTCAGGAGAGAAGTATATTCACATTTGAGGTGGTTATGAAAAAAATTGCATGTCTTTCAGCATTGGCTTGTGTACTTGCAGTTTCTGCAGGTTCTGCCATGGCACAAAGCACCGTTACCGGTGGTTACGCTCAGAGCGATTATCAAGGCGTTGCTAACAAAGCAAACGGCTTCAACCTGAAATATCGTTACGAAGACGGTACTAACCCACTGGGTTGGATCGGTTCTTTCACCTATACCGAAAAAGATCGTACTGATGCTGGCGCTTATAACAAAGCTCAGTACTACGGCATCACCGGTGGTCCTGCTTACCGTCTGAACGACTGGGCGAGCATCTACGGTGTTGTTGGTGTGGGTTACGGTAAATACCAGCAGAACGACAATTCAGTACGTTCTAAGTCTGATTCAAGCGACTACGGTTTCTCTTACGGTGCGGGCATGCAGTTTAACCCAATCGAAAACATCGCTGTTGACGTGGGTTACGAGCAGAGCCGTATCCGCAACGTTGACGTTGGCACCTGGATTGCTGGCGTAGGTTACAGCTTCTAAGTTCTTGCTTAGACCAGTTGCACAATAAACGGTCCTTCGGGACCGTTTTTTTATGGGCGCGATTAACGATTTACCTGCCGCCAGAAACACAAAGCCCGCTACATGAGCGGGCTTTATTGGAATTTGTATGCGTCGGGAACGTTAGCCGCGCCAGATCAGTTTTGGGCACGGACGTTCAACCAGCTGTTTGCCGGTGAGCTTTTCAATCAGCATCAAGCGCAGCGCAAACGGCGAGCGAGTCAACAGGCACAGCAGCGATTTCAGCTCAAAAGCCGGTTTGCTCTGTTCAGCCTGGAAACATTTGCCACAGTCGAGGCAGTTTTTCATGGTAGTCATGTTCACCTCCCGAGTGAATGACGACATTTCTTTGTAGCCTTTATAAGCTATTCGCTTACATTATCAACAAAGATAGCACTGGCTATACTCTTTAGCCAACACTATTTAGGAAAAATTTGTGCTTATTTGTGCCTGGTTTACAATGGGCGCAGCCAGCCCGCACCGCAGGTAAAGTGCGGCAGATAATAAAGAGGAAGTTAGATGAGTCGTCGTGCAAAAATCGCCACCAACATGCCCCAGGGCCCGCTAAAAGAGATAGAGGAGCATGTCGAAGGATTTCGTCAGGTGCGCGAGGCGCATCGTCGTGAGCTGATCGATGACTACGTTGAATTAATCTCTGATTTGATTCGTGAATTTGGCGAAGCGCGTCAGGTGGATATGGCTGCACGTTTGGGCGTTTCCCAGCCGACCGTGGCGAAAATGTTAAAGCGTCTTGGCACCACCGGTTTGGTTGAGCAAGTGCCGTATCGCGGTGTATTCCTCACCGCCGAAGGCGAGAAGCTGGCTGAAGCGAGCCGCGTCCGCCATCATATTGTTGAAACTTTCCTATTGGCGCTGGGCGTTAGCCCGGAAACCGCGCGCCGTGATTCAGAAGGCCTGGAGCATCACGTCAGTGATGAAACTCTGGCCGTGTTCCAGAAATTCTACGAGAATCGCTAACTACAAGGCCTTCCGCCATCATGCCCAATCTGCTTCGTTCCTTTATGCGCGATCGTATTTTGCATTTGTTGTTGCTGTTGGGTGTGATCATGTTGCCGCTGGCGAATTTCCGCTGGTCGCAACTGCCTTCCGCTGTGGACTGGCACACCATCATGACGCTCACCGGCTTACTGATGCTGACCAAAGGGCTGGAAAACAGCGGCTATTTTGATGTGCTCGGCGCACGTCTGATTCAGCGTTTCCAGCATGAACGCGCATTGGCGTTATTCATGGTGTGCGCCGCCGCGTTGCTCTCAACTTTTCTCACCAACGATGTTGCGCTGTTTATTCTGGTGCCGCTGACGCTGACGCTGCGTAAATTCTCGCGGCTGCCCATTTCGCGCCTGATCATTTTCGAAGCCTTGGCAGTGAACGCGGGTTCCTTACTGACGCCGGTTGGTAACCCGCAAAACATTCTGCTGTGGAGTCACGGCACGCTCAGCGTGCCCGGTTTCATTGCGCAGATGGCGCCGCTGGCGGCATTTTTACTGCTTTCGCTGATGGCGTTAACCTGGTGGAGTTTCCCGGCGCGCGCGATCCAAAAGCATGAGCAGAGTGAAACTCAGGCGTGGCGCAAACCGTTGTTCACGATTAGCGTGCTGCTGTATATCGTATTTATCGTCGCGCTCGAGCTGAAAATGACCGGCTGGGCGCTGCTGCTGGTGGCGGCCTGTTTCCTGATCATGGCGCGCAGCGTGTTGATCAGCATCGACTGGAGTTTGCTGCTGGTGTTCGTGGCGATGTTTATCGATGTCTTCCTGTTGATGCATTTGTCCTGGCTGCAGCCGCACTTTGCCGCTATCGGTCAGCTAGGCGAGGGCGGAATCTATTTGCTGGCGATTGGCTTGTCGCAATTCATTAGTAACGTTCCCGCCACCATTCTGCTTTTGCAGAAAGTGCCACCGTCGGAGGTGCTGGCGTGGGCGGTGAATATCGGCGGATTTGGCTTATTGCCGGGTTCGCTCGCCAACCTGATTGCCTTGCGGATGGCGCAGGACGCGCGCGTTTGGTGGCGTTTCCACTTGTTTTCCATCCCGATGCTGGCCTGGTCGATGTTAGGCGGATGGCTGCTGTTACACCTCATGCGTTAACACCGTGCCAATGTCGGCTTATGTAAAGTTGCATTGGCATTTGTCAATTTCCCATCTAAGGTTATGTTGACCGTTTTTGCCCGGGAATCGGGACAACTGCCTACGATGAAAAATTATGGAAAACCAGAATCAACCGTCTGAACGCGATCAGCAGGATCCGCAAAAAACCGCCAATACCCATCAAGATAACAACGAACCAGAACGTAAACGTCCCGGAAAGAAACCTCTGATTTTTCTCGCCATTGTGGTGGTGATTATGATCGTGGTGGGATTATGGTTTTGGCTCACCACGCGCAATATCGAAAGCACGGATGATGCCTTTACCGAAGGCAATGCGGTGACCATCGCGCCGAAAGCGGCCGGATATGTGGTCAAGCTGCTGGTGCGCGATAACCAGCGCGTGAAGCAGGGCGATTTGCTGGTGGAGATCGATGCGCGCGACAGTGAAGCGCAGCGCGATCAAGCCAAAGCCCAGCTTGGTCTGGCCCAGGCGCAGCTGCATCAGGCGCAGGCGCAGTTAGCCTTGTCCCGCGTGCAGTATCCGGCACAGCGCGATCAAGCTCTCGCCGATCAGGCCAAAGCGCAGGCCAATTTGCTTAACGCCCAGGCCGATTATCGTCGCCAGCGCGGTGTTGATCCGCGTGCCACTTCACAGCGCAATATTGATACTGCCGCCGCGCAATTGCGTTCGGCTGAAGCGCAACTGCAAAGCGCTAAGGCGCAGGTTGAAGTGGCTTCTCAGGTGAAGCTGCAAATCCGCCAGCAGGAAACCAATGTGGAAGCGCGTGAGCAGCAGGTTGAGCAGGCGCAGGCGCAGCTCAACACCGCCGAATTGAATCTCTCTTATACCCAGGTTCGCGCACCTTACGACGGCTTTGTCACCAAGCGTAACGTGCAACTCGGCACGCTGGTGCAGGCTGGCAGCGCGCTGTTCTCGCTGGTTTCGCCTGAAATCTGGATTAATGCCAATTTCAAAGAGTCACAGCTGGCGCGCATGAAGCCGGGTAATAAAGTGGAAATCAGTGTCGATGCCTGGCCGGATATGAAGCTGGAAGGACATGTGGATAGCGTGCAGATGGGATCCGGTTCCCGCTTCTCCACCTTCCCGGCGGAAAACGCCACCGGCAACTACGTGAAAATCGTGCAGCGCGTGCCGGTGAAAATCGTTATCGATAAAGGATTAGATCTCAATCATCCGCTGCCGCTGGGCTTGTCGGTTGAGCCGAAGGTCACAGTGGAATGAGTGCGAGCGAAAGCTGGCGTCCGGCCAGCAATCCGTGGCTGGTCGCCATTACGGTGACGCTGGCGGTGTTTATGGAGATCCTCGACACCACCATCGTTAACGTCGCGCTGCCACACATTGCCGGTTCGCTCTCCTCCAGCTACGACGAATCGACCTGGGTTTTAACCTCTTATCTGGTGGCGAACGGCATCGTGTTGCCCATTTCGGCGTTCTTCAGCCGCCTTTTTGGCCGCAAGCAGTTCTTCCTGATTTGCATCGTGATGTTCACCATCTGCTCCTTCCTGTGCGGCATCGCGACGGAGCTGTGGCAGATCATTCTGTTCCGCATCCTGCAGGGCTTTTTTGGCGGCGGATTGCAGCCGGTACAGCAATCGGTGCTGCTCGATTACTTCAAAGCGGAAGATCGCGGCAAAGCCTTTGGTCTATCGTCGATTGCGATTATCGTCGCGCCGGTTATTGGTCCGACGCTCGGCGGCTGGATCACCGACAACTACAGCTGGCGCTGGGTGTTCTTCATTAATATTCCAGTCGGTATTTTGACGGTAATGGCAATTTACCAGCTGCTGGAAGATCCGCCGTGGGAGCGCAAGTGGGATAAAGGCCGCCTGAAGATCGACTACATTGGCATCAGCCTGATCACGCTGGGGCTTGGCTGTTTGCAGGTGTTCCTCGATCGTGGCGAAGATGAAGATTGGTTTGCCTCGCACTTCATTCGCCTGTTCGCCATGCTGGCGGTGATCGGCATTATCGGCGCCATTTATTGGCTGCTGTATGCACGCAAACCGGTGGTCGATCTTAGCGTAATGAAGGATCGTAACTTCTGGGTGGCGGGCTTGCTGATGGCGGGCATGGCGATGATTTTGTACGGCAGTTCGGTGGTACTTCCCCAACTGGCGCAGCAGGATCTCGGTTACACCGCAACCTGGTCGGGGCTGGTGCTGTCGCCCGGCGCAATATTGATTGTGCTGACGATACCCATCGTGCTGAAGCTGATGCCGATTGTGCAAACGCGCTACATTATCGCATTCGGCTTCACCTGCCTTGCCAGCGCCTTCTTCTATTCCACCCGGCTTACGCCCAACGTTGATTTCACCACGCTGGTGTTAATGCGCAGCGCGCAGTCGATTGGCCTTGGCTTCCTGTTTGTGCCGCTGACCACCATTGCGTTCATCACCGTGCCGCAGCGATTAAACGCCGATGCGTCGGCGCTGTTCACCATGTTCCGTAATGTCGCGGGTTCGATCGGAATTTCGCTGTCGACGGCGGGCATTACCGAACGCATGCAGACGCGATCGGCCACCATGGTGCACAACATGTCGCCGCTCAATGAGCCTTACAATCTCACGCTGCAGCATTGGGCTGATTCGATCCGTAATTTCACCACCGCAGTGGGCGATCCGCTGGTGCTGGCGAGCGGGCAGCTCTACCAGGAGATGATCGCGCAGGCCCGTATTCTGGCGTACATCGACGTATTTACGGGCCTGAGTATCGTGGCGTTGCTATTGATTCCATTTTGTTGGTTGCTTTCGCCGATCAAGAGCGAAGGCAGTGCAGGAGCACATTAAAATGAGTAAGTTTTCGCGCTCTACGCCGTCACTGACGTTGCTGGCGCTGTCACTGTTGCTGGCCGGATGCGCCGTAGGACCTGATTATCAGCCGCCGCAGGCGCACACACCTGGCGGTTACCATGATTTGCCTTCACAGCAAGCGTCTAAGCCGCTGGCGGCAGCAACCAATCCGCTGTGGTGGAAAAGCTTTAATGATCCGCAGCTTGATAGCCTGATTGAGCGCGCTATTGCCGGCAACTTAACGCTGCAACAATCGGTGCTGCGTATTGCTGGGGCGCGTGAACAGCTGGCGCAGGCGCGCGGTGGGTTATTCCCTTCGCTTAACGGCTCGGCAAAAGTGACCCGTCAGCAGCTCGGTTTAAAAGGCTTGCTGAAATCCAACGGCGTTTATGACCAGGTTGATAGCGATGTCGCCAGCCAGCTGAACGGTTTAGACCATTCTGTCACCCTGTATCAGGGCAGCTTTGACGCCAGCTGGGAGCTGGATCTATGGGGCAAAGTACGCCGCCAGATGGAAGCCGCGGATGCTCAGCAGCAGGCGGCCATTGAGCAACGCAACGATGCGCTGGTCTCGCTGGAAGCCGAAGTGGCGCGCGCCTATCTGCAATTGCGCGGTTCGCAGGCGGTGCTGGCGACCTTGCAGCAGCAAATTGAGGTCGCGCAGCAAACCTGGGAACTGACAAAGAGCCAGCAGCAAAACGGCTTAGCGCCGACCACGGATGTGGAAAATGCCCGCGCGCAATTAGCCTCGCTGAATGCGCAGCTGCCGCAATATCAGGCGCAGCAGTTGCAGGCAATGAACGGTTTGGCGGTGCTACTGGGTAAAACACCGGGCGCGCTGGATAACGAGCTGATGAGCAAAAAACCGCTGCCTGATTTGCCGAAATTGGTGCCGGTGGGCATTCCGTCGACGCTGGCGCGGCGACGTCCGGATATTCGCCAGGCTGAAGCCACACTGCATGCGCAGACCGCGAATATTGGCGTATCCGTTGCCGAGCTGTTCCCCAGCTTGTCGCTCACCGGGCAACTGGGCGTGCGAAATACCGATGCCAGCTATCTGGATGACTGGAGCAGCCACTTCTTCAGCGTTGGTCCGTCGCTGTCGATTCCAATTTTTCAGGGCGGCCGTTTAGTGTCCAGCGTAAAATTGGCGCGCGCGCAGCAAGCCAGCGCGGCGCTCGATTATCGGCAAACGGTATTAACTGCGCTGCAGGATGTGGAGAACGCGTTGGTCAGTTATCGCGCCGATCAGCAGCAGGTTATAGCGCTGGATGAAACCACCGGCGCACTGCAACGTGCATTTGATTTGGCCAGCGACAGTTATCGTCAGGGTATTTCCACCTTCCTCGATGTATTAGATGCGCAGCGACAACTGGCGCAAGCTAAAGCGCAATCGACGCAGGCGCGGATGCAAAGTGCACTTGATTTAGTGGCGTTATATAAAGCGCTGGGCGGTGGCTGGGAACCTTATCAAAACGTCAATTTGCCAGACTATTCTGTGTTTGGTCCCGCAACGGAAGTGCATTAATTTCCCTTAGCAGCCGGTTAAACACCGGCTTTTTTTATCGGCACGATATGAAAAAATGAGATTCTTCTCTCATCCCGGGCAATATAATAATCCGTGATGAAAACGGGTTTTACGTTACACCATTAATCCTTGCTTACCATTATGCTCACTAATGCTGCAGCGCGTAATAGCCGCTAAATGATTGTTTATTACCTGGGAATATTGCTTTGAAATCGATTCCAGTTGCTACATATGGAACACATTACGGTTGTTAATTCAGGGTTAATTAAAGCGGTTATCCGCGTTTTAAACCCTAACGTAAGAAATATGTAAGCAACTTCAGATTAATCCGGGCAATAAAATTAATTTATTTTTTTATTTGAATTAGGTAATCTTGCCACTACAGTTTATTTAACCCCCTTAAGCAAGGACATTGTGATGAGTGACGCATTTAAAGTTCTGAACAACATTCGCACATTACGTGCGCAGGCTCGTGAACTGCCATTGAGCGATCTGGAAGAAATTCTGGAAAAATTAACGGTTGTCGTGACTGAACGTCGTGACGAAGTAAACGCTGAAGAAGCGCAGAACCGCGAAAAAGAAGAGAAGCTGTCTAAATATCGCGAAATGCTGCTGGCTGATGGTATTGACCCGAACGAATTACTGGGCGCTCTGGAAGTTGGTAAAAAACGCGCTAAGCGTGCACCACGCCCGGCAAAATATTCCTACACCGACGAAAACGGTGAAGTAAAATCTTGGACCGGTCAGGGCCGTACACCAGCAGCGATTAAAAAAGCGCTGGATTCAGGTAAAAGCCTCGACACTTTCCTGATCAAATAATCCGCACAATCCTTGTAAGTGGGAGCCGGGGGCAAATGCCCCCGGCTTTTTTGTTGTTTTTATTTCTTTATGAGCAACAACACCTTTAGCCCAACGTAACGTCTGCCTCTGGCGCAGAGGTGGCGTCCGGGTGCCCGCTTCTGGCATAATGCCCGCTGTTTTTTCCTCCACTGCGTAACAAAGGTCAATGCCGTGTTAGTTTCCAGCAATATCACCATGCAGTTCGGCAGTAAGCCGCTGTTCGAAAATATCTCCGTTAAATTTGGCGGCGGTAATCGTTACGGTTTAATCGGTGCGAACGGCAGCGGTAAATCTACCTTTATGAAAATACTGGGCGGCGATTTGGCGCCAACGGGTGGAAATGTTTCCCTCGACCCAAATGAGCGTATCGGTAAGTTACGTCAGGACCAATTTGCCTTCGAGCAATATAGTGTGCTGGACACCGTGATCATGGGCCACAATGAATTGTGGGCAGTGAAGCAAGAGCGTGACCGTATATATGCATTGCCAGAAATGAGCGAAGAGGAAGGCTATAAAGTGGCCGACCTTGAAGTCGAATACGGCGAGATGGACGGTTACAGTTCAGAATCACGTGCCGGTGAATTATTACTGGGCGTTGGCATTCCTGTGGAGCAGCATTACGGTCCGATGAGCGAAATTGCGCCGGGCTGGAAATTGCGTGTCCTTTTAGCGCAGGCATTATTTGCCAATCCTGATATTTTGTTGCTCGATGAACCGACCAACAACCTGGATATCGATACCATTCGTTGGTTGGAGCAAGTGCTCAACGAACGTAACAGCACCATGATCATCATTTCGCATGACCGTCACTTCCTGAATATGGTGTGCACGCACATGGCGGATCTGGATTACGGCGAACTGCGCGTTTATCCGGGTAATTATGACGAATATATGACCGCGGCTACCCAGTCACGCGAACGTTTATTATCGGATAACGCCAAGAAGAAAGCGCAAATTGCCGATCTGCAATCGTTTGTTAGCCGTTTTAGCGCCAACGCCTCTAAATCGCGTCAGGCGACTTCGCGTGCCAAACAGATTGATAAAATTAAGCTGGAAGAAGTTAAAGCCTCCAGCCGTCAAAACCCGTTTATCCGTTTTGATCAGGATAAGAAGCTGTTCCGTAATGCGCTGGAAGTTGAAGCGCTGACCAAAGGTTTTGATAACGGTCCGCTGTTTAATAAACTCAACCTGATGTTAGAAGTCGGCGAGAAATTGGCGATTCTCGGTGCCAACGGTATCGGTAAAACTACGTTGCTGAAAACGCTGGTCGGTGAACATACGCCGGATAGCGGCACAGTGAAATGGTCTGAGAATGCGCGCATTGGTTATTACGGCCAGGATCACGCGGAAGACTTCGCTGACGATCTGACGGTATTCGACTGGATGAGCCAGTGGAAGCAGGAAGGCGATGACGAACAGGCGGTGCGCAGTATTCTTGGTCGTCTGCTGTTTGGTCACGACGAGATCAACAAGCCCGCTAAGGTGCTGTCCGGTGGTGAGAAGGGTCGCATGCTATTTGGCAAGCTGATGATGCAAAAGCCAAACATCCTGATCATGGATGAACCGACTAACCACCTGGATATGGAATCGATCGAGTCGCTCAACATGGCGCTGGAGATGTACGAAGGCACCCTGATTTTCGTCTCGCACGACCGTGAGTTTGTTAGCTCGCTGGCTACCCGCGTGATGGAGATGAAAGCCGATCGTATTATCGACTTCACCGGTAACTATGAAGATTACCTGCGCAGCCAGGGTATTGTTTAATTGTGAAAAACCAGGTGCGCATGAATGCGCACCCTACGAAAACCCGCGACTTACATCTGTAAGGTCGTCATTCATGGCGACCTTGTTCACCACACACTTCACAATGCGCATCCTGCGCCACCTTCATGCTGCGGAACTCCGCGCTCATCGCGTCGTACATCAATAAGCGTGCGCTAGCAGGTTGACCGAACGCCGTCAGCACTTTTAAGGTTTCCATCGCCTGCATTGCACCAACTACGCCAACCAGCGGCGCCATCACGCCGGCTTCTACGCAACTTAATACCTGATCGCCAAACAAACGGCTGATGCAACGATAACACGGCTCGCCGGGCTGCCAGGTAAACACGCTGAGCTGGCCTTCCATACGAATCGCTGCGCCGGAAATCAGCGGCACCTTGTGCTGAAAACAGAGGCGGTTGATCTGCTCGCGGGTATCGACGTTATCGGTGCAATCCACCACCGCATCATGGCGCGCAATTAATGTGCTGAGCTGCGCGTCATCCAGCTGCGCATCAATCGGCTCCAACTGGCAATGCGGATTAATCTCTGCCAACTGCTGCTGCGCCGAGGCGACTTTCGCTACGCCAATTGTCGCATCACTGTGCAGGATCTGGCGCTGGAGATTACTGAGGCTAACGCTGTCGAAATCGAGCAACGTGAGATGTCCCACACCCGCCGATGCCAGATAGGGCGCCGCCGCACAGCCGAGTCCGCCGAGGCCGATCACCAACACCTGTGCCGCCTTTAGCTTTTCCTGGCCATCAAAATCAAAACCGCGCAGGACAATCTGACGGTTATAGCGCAGCATCTCTTTGTCGCTCAACTCAACGCTCATTAGCCCTCCAGCAGGCTATTAAAGGCTTCGATCTCCACCCATTCGCCCGGTTCCACATCGCCGCGCTCGCGCTCCAGCACCACAAAGCAGTTAGCCAGCGCGAACGAGCTGAACACATGCGAACCTTGCGCACCGGTGCTGCGCACTTCCAGCACGCCATCGTCACCGCGGCTGAGAATCGCACGCTGGAAGTCGAGACGACCCGGCGATTTCTTCAAACGTTGCGTAGCACGCGCACGTTGGCGTAGCGGCATGATGCGCGTGGTTTGGCCGGTTAAGGTGGCCAGCAGCGGCTGAACTAATTGATAGAAGGTTACCGCCGCAGAAACCGGATTGCCCGGTAAACCGCAGAACCAGCTGTTGGCCAGGCGACCAAAAGCAAAGGGTTTGCCCGGTTTGATCGCCAGTTTCCAGAAGGTGATAGCGCCGAGCTCTTCCAGTATCGCACGGGTGAAATCGGCTTCGCCAACCGACACGCCGCCGGTGCTGATCACCACATCGGCCTGGCGATCGGCTTCGGTAAAGGCGGTACGCAGCGCCGCCTGATCGTCGGCAATCACGCCGAGATCGATCACTTCGCAGCCCAGCTTGTTAAGCATTAACGCCACGGTAAAGCGGTTGGTATCGTAAATCTGACCTTCCGCCAGCGGCTGGCCGACCGCCTGCAGTTCATCGCCGGTGGAGAAGATTGCCACGCGCAGTTTGCGCAGCACGCTGACTTCAGCAATCCCCAGCGACGCCAGCAGCGGCAGTTCGGCCGCACCAAGGCGCACTCCGGCGTCCAGCACCTGTTTGCCCGCCTGAATGTCTTCACCGATGCGACGAATATTTTGCGCAGTCTGCACCGGCGCGGTAATGACAATGCCGCCGTCGCGCTGCTCCGTTTGCTCCTGCATCACCACGGCGTCACAACCGGCGGGAATCGGCGCGCCGGTCATGATGCGGATCACGCTGCCCGCGGGCCACGCACCGTTAAACGGCGCACCGGCGAAGGCTTTACCGGCCACCGGGAACACGCGATCGGGTGCGATGTCGGCCAGACGCAGCGCGTAACCATCCATCGCCGAGTTATCAAACGAGGGGACATCGAGCGGCGAGTTAATCGGCCTGGCGGTGATGCGTCCGGCGGCCTCAAACAGCGAGACGTTGATCGAATCGCTAATCGGCGTCAGTTGTTGCAGCATCTTTTGCTGCGCGTCTTCGAGGGAGATTAATCCTGCGGTAAAAGGTTCCATGTCCATCTCTGCCTGGTTAATTTCAGATGCGGTCTATTATGGGTAATGCGTGGCCGTTAAGCGAGAGTGCACTTTACTCAATCACTGCACATTTCGTGGCGGCGCAATTTATCGCGCGATAAATCGCGCCGCTACGGAATGTGCGAATGGTAAAAATGGTTTTCCTGTTTTACAGGTGCGCATCCGCTAAGCACATCACAACCAAAAAAGCATAATCCACAATAAAAGGTTATGACCGCGCAGGCAGTTTCTGCTTTACAAGATGAGGGTGCCTTTCTATAGTCGAAAATTGCCAAAAAAAGATGAAAACCATTCTAAATCAGTGTTTTTGGTTCTGATTCCTTAACAGGGTACCGGTTATGGCTAAAGCAGTTATCGCAATTCACGGCGGTGCGGGCGCGATTACGCGTGCGGCAATGAGCGCCGAAAAAGAGCAGCACTATCGTCAGCAACTCACCGCAATCGTTACCGCAGGCCAGCAAATTCTTGCGGCGGGTGGCAGCGCGTTAGATGCCGTTACCGAAGCCGTACGCCTGCTGGAAGAGTGTCCGCTGTTTAACGCGGGCAAGGGCGCGGTGTTCACCCATCAGGGCACGCATGAACTCGATGCCAGCATTATGGATGGTCGCACGCTGGACGTCGGCGCGGTCGCGGGCGTCAGCCACATCCGCAATCCGATTCTGGCGGCGCGTAAGGTGCTGGAGAATAGCCCGCACGTACTGTTTATCGGTGCGGGCGCAGAAGCTTTCGCCGCTGAGCAAGGTTTAGCGCCGGTCGACGCCGATTTCTTCTCCACGCCGGAGCGCTGGGAGCAGCTGCAGCGCGCGCTGCACAGCCAGCAGATGGTGCTGGATCACGATGGCGAAGCAAACAGTCACAGCGACGATCCGCTGGACCCGGATCGCAAATTCGGTACCGTCGGTGCGGTCGCGCTCGATCTTCAGGGTAATCTGGCGGCCGCCACCTCAACCGGCGGCATGACCAACAAACAGGCCGGTCGTGTGGGCGATTCGCCTTTAGTCGGCGCAGGCTGCTACGCCAGCAACGACACCGTAGCGGTCTCCTGTACCGGTACCGGCGAAGTGTTTATCCGTACGCTCGCCGCTTACGACGTGGCGGCGCAGATGCATTACGCCGGACGCTCGCTGCAACAGGCCACCGCCAACGTCATTCATGACAAAGTGCAAGAGCTGGAAGGCAGCGGCGGGCTGATTGCCATTGACGCCGCAGGCAATGTGGCGCTGCCGTTTAACAGCGAAGGCATGTATCGCGGATTCGCCTATGTGAATGGCGATGTTGAGGTAGCGATTTACCGCGACAGCTAAGGAGCAGGCATGACGGACCAACAGCTGCAGTTTGCGCCGGAGCAGGTTCTGGCGGTGCGCGATCTTAACGTGCGCTTTGAGCATGAAGGGCGCATTACCGAAGCGGTACGCAACCTGTCGCTCGACCTGCATCGCGGTGAAACTCTGGCGCTGGTGGGCGAATCGGGCTCGGGCAAATCCGTCACCTCGCTGGCGCTGATGCGCTTGATTCAGCAGGCCGGCGGCGAAGTGAGCGGAGATATCCAGCTGCGGCGTCGCAATGGCGAGGTGCTGGATGTGATGCGCGCGTCGAACGGTCAGATGCGCAAAGTGCGCGGCGCCGATATGGCGATGATCTTTCAGGAGCCGATGACCTCGCTCAACCCGGTGTTTACCGTTGGCGAGCAGATTGCGGAATCCATCCGTCTGCATCAGGGAAAAAGTCACCAGCAGGCGCTGGCGGAAGCGCGGCGCATGCTCGATCTGGTGCGCATTCCCGAAGCGCAAAATGTGTTATCACGCTATCCGCATCAACTCTCGGGCGGCATGCGACAGCGCGTAATGATTGCCATGGCGCTGTCGTGCAAACCGGCGCTGCTGATTGCCGACGAACCCACCACCGCACTCGACGTCACTATTCAGGCGCAAATTCTGCAGTTGATCCGCGTGCTGCAAAAAGAGATGCAGATGGGGGTGATTTTCATCACCCATGATATGGGCGTGGTGGCGGAGATGGCCGATCGCGTGCAGGTGATGTATCGCGGCGATGTGGTAGAGCGCGCGTCGGTGCAGCAGCTGTTTGCCGACCCGCAGCAGCCCTATACCCGCGCGTTGCTGGCGGCGGTGCCCAAACTGGGGGCGATGCACGGCCAGCCGCTACCGGCTAAATTTCCCTTATTGCATAGCAACGGACGTGAAGAACTGGCCGCACCGCAGGACACGGTGCGTCACGATCGACCGCCGATTTTGCAGGTGCGCGATTTAGTCACGCGCTTTGATATTCGCGGCGGTTTGCTCAATCGCGTTAAACGCCGCGTGCACGCGGTGGAGAAAGTCAGTTTCGATCTCCATGCCGGTGAAACGCTGGCGCTGGTGGGGGAATCCGGCTGCGGAAAATCCACTACCGGGCGTTCGCTGCTGCGGCTGGTAGCCAGCCAGGGCGGCACCATTACTTTTGACGGCCAACGCATCGATGCGCTGCAGGGCAATGCGCTGGCGTCGCTGCGTCGCGATATCCAGTTTATCTTCCAGGATCCTTACGCCTCGCTCGATCCGCGTTTGACCGTGGGTTTTTCGATCATGGAACCGCTGCTGGTGCACAAAACGCTGGATCGTCGTCAGGCGGAGAAGCGCGTTGCCTGGCTGCTGGAGCGCGTCGGCCTGCTGCCGGAACATGCGCAGCGCTATCCGCACGAATTTTCCGGCGGCCAGCGCCAGCGCATCTGCATTGCGCGCGCGCTGGCGCTCAATCCCAAAGTGGTGATCGCCGATGAATCGGTGTCGGCGCTGGATGTGTCGATTCAGGCGCAAATCATCAACCTGATGCTCGATTTGCAGCGTGAATTTGGTATCGCTTTCTTATTTATCTCACACGATATGGCGGTGGTGGAACGCATCAGCCATCGCGTGGCGGTGATGTATCTCGGACAAATTGTGGAGATGGGGCCGCGTCAGGCGGTATTTGAGCAGCCGCGCCATCCCTACACCAAAAAACTGATGGCCGCGGTGCCGGTGGCCGATCCGGCCCATCGGCATCGTGAGCGGGCGCTGATGGTGGATGAGATCCCCAGCCCGATTCGCCCGCTGGGCGATGAGCCAGAAGTGGCGCCTTTACTGGAAGTGGCACCGGGCCATTTTGTCGCCCGGCACGCAATTAGCGGCGCCTGAGCAGCAAACAACCGCACATCTTTGGATGTCGCGCATGACAGGGATTACAGGAGAACGATAACGATGCACCATATTATGCGAAAAGGGGTTATCACTGCCGGTTTGTTGAGTTCGGCGCTGGCGCTGCCCGCGTGGGCGGCGAAGGATGCGGTGATTGCGGTGGCCTCGACCTTTACCACGCTCGATCCGTACGACGCTAACGATACGCTGTCGCAGGCGGTGGCGAAGTCCTTCTATCAGGGCTTGTTCGGCTTCGATAAAGACATGAAGCTGACCAACGTGCTGGCGGAAAGTTATCAGGCGAGCAGCGACGGTCTGACGTACACCATCAAGCTGCGCGCCGGCGTGAAATTCCAGGATGGCACTGACTTCAATGCCGAAGCGGTGAAGGTGAACCTTGATCGCGCCAGCAATCCGGATAACCATCTCAAGCGCTATAACCTGTTCAAATATATCGCCACCACCGAAGTGGTCGATCCGACCACGGTGAAAATCACCCTGAAGCAGCCGTTCTCGGCCTTCATCAACAACCTCGCGCATCCGGCGGCGGTGATGATTTCCCCGACTGCGCTGAAGAAATATGGCAAAGAGATCGGCTTCCATCCGGTAGGAACCGGCCCGTTTGCCTTTGATACCTGGAACCAGACCGACTTCGTGAAAGTGAAAAAGTGGGACGGTTACTGGAAAAAAGGCTATCCGAAGCTGGATAGCATTACCTGGCGTCCGGTGGTGGATAACAACACTCGCGCGGCGATGCTGCAAACTGGCGAAGCGAGCTTTGCGTTCCCGGTGCCGTTCGAGCAGGCCAAACTGCTGGAAGGCAACAGCAAGCTCGATGTGGTCACCACGCCGTCAATCATGCAGCGCTACATCAGCCTCAACGTGACGCAAAAGCCGTTTGATAATCCGAAAGTGCGTGAAGCGCTGGAGTACGCCATCAACCGTCAGGCACTGGCAAAAGTCGCCTTTGCCGGTTACGCCACGCCAGCCACCGGCATCGTGCCGCCGAGCATCGACTTTGCGCAGAGCTATCCGGCAATCAAATATGATCCGGCCAAATCGCGCGAACTGCTGAAAGAAGCGGGCTTCCCGAACGGTTTCGAAACCACGTTGTGGTCTTCGCACAACCACAGCACCGCGCAGAAAGTGCTGCAGTTCACCCAGCAGCAGCTGGCACAGGTGGGCGTGAAGGTGAAAGTGACGGCGATGGATGCCGGTCAGCGTGCCGCTGAAGTAGAGAGCAAAGGGCAGAAAGAGAGCGGTGTACGCATGTTCTACACCGGCTGGTCCGCCTCGACCGGTGAAGCCGACTGGGCGCTGACGCCGCTGTTCGCCACCACTTCATGGCCGCCAGCAATCTTCAACACCGCGTTCTACAGCAATCCGCAGGTGGATAAAGATCTCGCCGATGCGCTGAAAACCACCGATCGCGATCAGAAAGCTAAGCTGTACAAAGACGCGCAGGATCGCATCTGGAACGATCATCCGTGGATCCCGCTGGTGGTGGAACAACTGCTGTCAGCCAACAATAAAAACCTCAGCGGTTTTTATGTCATGCCCGATACCTCATTCAATTTTGATGAGGCCGATCTGAAGTAACAGACGCGGCCAGCCTTAGCGGGCTGGCCGATGCTGCGCAGGACTTCGCATGCTCAACTATTTTCTCAAACGATTACTGGGACTGATTCCCACGCTGCTGATTGTGGCGGTGCTGGTGTTCCTCTTCGTCCATTTGCTGCCGGGCGATCCGGCGCGCCTGATTGCCGGCCCGGAAGCGGATGCCTCGGTGGTGGCGCTGGTGCGTCAGGATCTCGGCCTCGATCAGCCGCTGCTCAAGCAGTTCTGGCACTTTATGATCAATGCGGTGCAGGGCGATTTCGGCCATTCGCTGGTCTCGAAACGTCCGGTGATTGACGAAATTGCCGCGCGCTTTTTCCCGACGCTGTGGCTGACACTCAGTAGCATGGTGTGGGCGGTGATATTCGGTATGGCGATTGGCATCACCTCGGCGGTGTGGCGCAATCGCTGGCCGGATCGAATCGGCATGACACTGGCGGTGTCGGGCATCTCGTTCCCGGCGTTTGCGCTCGGCATGCTGCTGATGCAGGTGTTTTCTGTCGAGCTCGGCTGGTTGCCGACCGTTGGCGCGGATAGCTGGAAACACTACATTTTGCCATCGATCACCTTGGGTGCGGCGGTGGCGGCGGTGATGGCGCGCTTCACCCGCGCGTCGTTCGTGGAGGTGATGCAGGAAGATTACATGCGCACCGCGCGCGCCAAAGGGGTGCGCGAATCGCTGGTGGTGGTGAAACACGGCCTGCGCAACGCGATGATTCCGGTGGTCACCATGATGGGCCTGCAGTTTGGTTTCCTGCTCGGCGGCTCGATTGTGGTGGAAGTGGTGTTCAACTGGCCAGGCTTAGGCCGCTTGCTGGTGGATTCGGTCGAGATGCGCGATTACCCGGTGATTCAGGCCGAAGTGCTGCTGTTCTCGCTGGAGTTCATCCTGATTAACCTGATTGTCGATGTGCTGTACGCGGCAATCAACCCGGCAATTCGCTACAAGTAAGGAGTTGCAATTGAAGAACTGGCGACGAGTCGCGGCATTGAAAACCCTGCCGACTATCACGGAAAACCGGGTACGCACGCCGTGGCGCGAATTCTGGCGACGCTTTCGCCGTCAGCATGTGGCGCTGCTAGCCGGACTGTTTGTGCTGCTGCTGATCGTGGTGGCGTTTATTGCGCCGCTGATTGCGCCGTTTGATGCGGAAAACTATTTCGATTACGACCGGCTAAACGAAGGGCCGTCGCTGATGCACTGGTTTGGCGTTGATTCGCTGGGGCGCGATATTTTCAGCCGTGTGCTGGTGGGCACGCGTATCTCGCTGATCGCCGGTTTCTTCTCGGTGGCGATTGGCGCGCTGATCGGCACCGTTTTAGGTCTGCTGGCGGGCTATTACGAAGGCTGGTGGGATCGCATCACCATGCGTATCTGCGATGTGCTGTTCGCTTTCCCCGGCATTCTGCTGGCGATTGCGGTGGTGGCGATTATGGGCAGCGGCATGAGCAACGTGATTGTCGCGGTGGCGATCTTCAGCATTCCGGCGTTTGCCCGTTTGGTGCGCGGCAATACGCTGGTGCTGAAACATCAAACCTATATTGAGTCGGCACGCAGTATTGGCGCGTCGGACTGGACCATAATTATGCGTCACATCCTGCCCGGCACGGTGTCGTCGATTGTGGTCTATTTCACCATGCGTATCGGTACCTCGATTATCACGGCGGCGAGTTTGTCCTTTCTCGGCCTCGGCGCGCAGCCGCCCACGCCGGAGTGGGGCGCGATGCTCAATGAAGCGCGCGCCGATATGGTAATTGCGCCGCATGTCGCCATCTTCCCGAGCCTGGCGATTTTCCTCACCGTGCTGGCGTTTAACCTGCTGGGTGATGGTTTGCGTGATGCGCTGGATCCCAAATTGAAGACCTGATGGTGGGTCCGGTCGCCATTTATGGCGACCTCTTCAATAACCGCACCACTCCGGTCTTAAAACGTTTCCCAATTGTCATTACTGTGCGCGGCGGCAGGCTGCGCGCGGGTTGGTGTTATCACCGGTTTCACCACTTTCGCCACCGTTGCAGTCGCCTGGCGCGTGCCGGTTTTGAAGCGGGCTACCGCAGAAGAGAGGCTGCTGGCCTGCTGCTCCAGCGACGCTGAGGCGTTAGCCGATTCCTGCACCAGCGTGGCGTTCTGCTGCGTGACGCGATCCATCTCGTTCACCGCCTGACCAATCTGGTCGATGCCGCGGCTCTGCTCATCGGACGCTGAAGCAATCTCGCCCATGATATCGGTGACGCGGGTAACAGCGCTGACGATTTCCTGCATGGTTTCACCGGCGCTGCTCACCTGCTGCGAACCGGTGTTGACACGCTGCACGGAATTCTCAATCAGCAGTTTGATCTCTTTCGCCGCCTGAGCGCTGCGCTGTGCCAGATTGCGCACTTCACCCGCTACCACGGCAAAACCGCGTCCTTGTTCACCGGCGCGCGCCGCTTCAACTGCCGCGTTGAGCGCGAGGATGTTGGTCTGG
The DNA here is from genome assembly GCF_019091025.1 of Pantoea sp. GbtcB22. Lineage (NCBI taxonomy): Bacteria > Pseudomonadati > Pseudomonadota > Gammaproteobacteria > Enterobacterales > Erwiniaceae > Pantoea > Pantoea sp. GbtcB22. The sequence continues at coordinate 1,168,384 of NZ_JAGXKB010000001.1, read as the reverse complement.
AAGGCGATGCCATCAATCACGCTGGTGATATCGGCGATTTTCTTCGAGCTGTCGGCGATATCGCGCATGGTTTTCACCACACCATCCACCACGTTGCCGCCTTTATCGGCGGTTTCCGAGGCGGTTTTCGCCAGCTGCGTGGCCTGACGCGCGTTATCGGCATTCTGTTTCACCGTGGCGGTAAGCTGTTCCATGCTGGCGGCGGTCTCTTCCAGCGATGCCGCTTGCTGCTCGGTGCGTGAAGAGAGATCGTTATTGCCGCTGGCAATCTCGCTGGCGCTGCCAAAAATCGCATCCGCGCTATCACGCACATTGTTAATGGTGCTGAGCAGCGACTGCTGCATATGGTTGAGGCTGGCGGCAATCGATGCCATTTCACTGCGGCCTTCCACCTGCAAACGGGCGGAGAGATCGCCGTCGGCGAAGCGCTCCATCTGCTGCTGCACCTGCTTCATCGGTGCCAGCAGGATGCGACGCACCAGAATCCACACCGCAACCAGCAACAGCACCACAACTATCGCCATCACGGCGACCAACACCAGCATGTGCTGATAGTTATTATCATATTCCGCATTGCGCTCGGCCAGCAGCTGCACGTTGTGCTCGCGCCATTGCTTGTACGCGACTTCCAGATCGTCCTGCGCCTGCTGGGCGTCAAGGTTGCCATAGGCGGCGTAATCATTGGCTTTCAGGAACGCTGCCGACTGTTTCAGTAATTCTGCGAAGGCAGCAAATTTAGCGTCGACTACACTGGCTGAATCAGCGCTTTGTCCGGCAATGCGCGGCATGCTCTGGTAGAGGTCATAATGTTGCTTTGCTTCATCCAGTGACGCACCCGCGCTGATCAGCAGTTTGTTGATGGCGGCGACGGACGCTTCATCCGTTTGTTTTTTCAGGATACGAATGGCGACGCGGTTAATGATCACGCGCGTTTTCACCAGCGTTTGCCAACCGTCGGCCAGCTCACGCTGCTGATGTGACAGCTGATTACTGGTGGTGAAATTATGCTGTCCGGTAATCAGTGATGATAAAAACAGCGAGCCGGAAATCGCCTGCATCGCGGTGAAAACCACCAATATCATCATGATGGCTGTCACAATTTTCATTCGTTTAAACATAGGTGCGTCTCTGAGGAAGTAGGCTGATATCCAGGTTATCGGTATAAAAGCAAATCGCTTAAGTGCCAGCAGGAAATAATTACGTCACGGGACGATGAGAGGCGGGAAAAACAGATGAAAGCGTTTAACTACGAGCAGGATTTCAAGCACATCAATTTTCGCCAGCAGCCTGAGCTGTATCAGGTGGGGCGCGGCGAGCAGGGCGTGCTGATGGTCGAGCCCTATAAAAGTGAGATTCTGCCGCACTGGCGTTTTCGCACCGTCGAGCTGGCAAAAGAATCTTCACAGCAGATTATGCAGCTGTTTGAGGCATATCGCGCGCAGGACGATTTTGTCGGTATGGACATGGCGCGCAAATATATTCAGATGGGTTATACGCGTGCACGCCGCTACAGTAATCATCAGGGCGGGCGTAAATATGACGAGGCGGGCAACGAACTGCCGCGTACCACAGAAAAAGAAAAGGCCGCTGCGGCGGCCGTTTTCAAAGCGTGCTGGGATAAACTGCGCGCGGATACTGACTATCTGGCGCGCAAGCGTGCGCACCAGCAGAAGTATGGTTAAACGCGCGTGCCCCACAGATCGTATTCATCGGCGTGTTCCACTTTAACGCGGACCACGTCGCCGACTTTCACCTGACGATCGCCGTTCAGATAAACCGCGCCATCGATTTCCGGGGCGTCAGCCATGCTGCGTCCCACCGCGCCTTCTTCGTCCACTTCATCAATCAGCACAAGCACTTCGCGGCCGATTTTCTCCTGCAGACGTTCGCTGGAGATCTTCTGCTGCAGCTGCATGAAGCGATCAAAACGATCCTGCTTCACGTCGTCCGGTACCTGATCCGGCAGCTGGTTAGCAGTTGCGCCATCTACCGGGCTGTACTGGAAGCAGCCAACGCGATCGAGGCGCGCTTCCCGCAGGAAGTCGAGCAGCATCTGGAAATCTTCTTCGGTTTCACCGGGGAAACCGACGATAAAGGTTGAACGCAGCGTCAGCTCCGGACAGATTTCACGCCAGCGCTTAATGCGCTCCAGCGTGCGCTCTACCGCGCCGGGACGCTTCATCAGCTTGAGGATGCGCGGGCTGGCGTGCTGCAGCGGAATATCGAGGTACGGCAGAATCTTGCCTTCGGCCATCAGCGGGATCACATCATCCACATGCGGATAAGGATAAACGTAGTGCAGACGCACCCACACGCCGAGTTTGGCTAACTGCTCGCACAGGCTCACCATGCTGGTTTTCACCGGCGATCCGTTCCAGAAACCGGTGCGATGTTTAACATCCACGCCGTAAGCGGAGGTGTCTTGTGAGATTACCAGCAGCTCTTTCACGCCCGCTTCGACCAGACGTTTAGCTTCGTCGAGCACCGAACCGATTGGGCGGCTATCAAGATCGCCACGCATTGATGGAATGATGCAGAAGGTGCAGCGATGGTTGCAGCCTTCGGAAATTTTCAGGTAAGCGTAATGACGCGGCGTCAGTTTGACACCTTGCTCTGGCACTAAACTCAGGAACGGATTGTGTTCTGGTTTCGGCACATAAGTGTGCACATGCGACAGCACCTGCTCGTAGCTGTGCGGGCCAGTGATCTCCAGCACTTTCGGATGCACTTCGCGGATCTGATCCACTTTGGCACCGAGGCAACCGGTGACGATCACTTTGCCGTTTTCATTCAGCGCTTCACCAATCGCTTCCAGAGATTCCTGTACGGCGCTGTCAATAAATCCACAGGTGTTAACGATGACGATCTCCGCATCATCGTAGCGTGGCACCACGTCATAGCCTTCAGTACGCAGCTCCGTCAGGATGCGTTCAGAGTCGACGAGGTTTTTCGGACAGCCGAGGGAGACGAACCCCACGCGCGGTGGATTTTTGACATGGCTCATAAGGATAAAAATTCATCATAATTAGTGTGGATAGGGGGGCGATTGTACAGAGGTTGCCGGGGAAAATGTATAGGCTGTGTAAGAATCTCCTTATGGGGTAACTAATGCATGATGATTGTGCTTAACTCTGTTGGCGGTGCGGCTCACTCGCTGGCGCAATGGCCCTCTGTGGCGATCCGAGTTGTGTAAGCTGGCGCCTTTTGCTTAAATGTTGGGTCGGTGAAGGTAAGTTGTTATCTTCGCTGAAAATTTCAAATCGCACTGATAGTGAATCCTCACTGCCAGGGCAGAAGTGGATAATGTGAGAGCAGACATATGCAAGAGATCGTCAAAGGTTTTCTGAATTTTCAACAGAATGTGTTCCCTGAAAGGAAGGATCTTTTCAAAAGTTTGGCATCCAACCAAAATCCCAAAGCCCTGTTTATCTCCTGCTCAGACAGCCGTCTGGTGCCAGAGCTGGTGACGCAGTCGGAGCCGGGTCAGCTGTTCGTGATCCGAAACGCCGGTAATATCGTGCCACCGTTTGGTCCAGAGCCGGGCGGCGTGTCCGCCACCATTGAGTACGCGGTTGTCGCTTTGGGCGTGACCGAAATTATTATTTGTGGTCACTCTAACTGCGGTGCCATGAACGCCATTGCTTCCAATGCCGATCTCGAAACCATGCCCGCGGTCGATCACTGGTTGCACTACGCCAACGCGGCGAAAGCGGTGGTGGAAGAGCGTAACTACGATTCCGTTGAGAAGCGTCTCAACGAAATGGTGAAAGAGAACGTGATTGCGCAGCTGAACAATATCAAAACACACCCTTCCGTAGCGGTAGCGCTGAGTAAAGGCAAAATTCGCCTGCATGGATGGGTTTATGATATTGAGAGTGGCGGAATCATTGCCCTGACCAAAGGCGGTGAATCCTTTATTTCGCTGTCGGAAAACCCGGAAACCTGCTTCGAGTAATTCCGCCTAACCACCTGCATTGCAGGTGGTTATCCTCGCATTTCGTTAATATTTCCCGCCACGTTTTTGACGACCTCCTACACTTGAGAAGCAATTACCTCTGATAAGGGCTTTCTCATGCGATTTCACCTTTATGCTTCTGTTTTAACGCTGGCAATACTGGCGGCGGGCTGTACCTCTCATGTGACTAATCAACAACAATATTCAGGATTTCTCGGCGATTACAGTGAGTTGAAGGCCACCGAGTCGCCCAGCGGTAAACCGACCTTGCGCTGGATTTCACCCGATTACCATGATGCTGATTATAAAGGCGTGGTGTATACGCCAGTGGTCTATTATCCGGCGGCGCATCCCACGGCACGTATCGATCAGCAAACATTGGATGCGATCCGCAGCTATACCGATACGCAACTCAAGCACGCGATTTCCCAGCGTAAACCGCTGGTGACGCAAAAAGGCCCTCACACGCTGGTAGTTAAAACCGCTATCACCGCCGTTTCTGCCGAAAATGAAGGCGTGCAGTTCTATGAAGTGGTGCCAATTGCCGCTGTTGTTGCCAGCACCATGGCAGCGACTGGACATCGCACGCAAAACAGCGCGCTGTTCCTCGAAATGGAAGCGCTGGATGCGCAAACTGGCAAGCCGCTGATCAAGGTGGTGCGCAAGGCATTTGGTAAAAATCTGCCGAACAACAGTGCGCCAATCACACTCAACGATCTGCGTCCGGGCATCGACGAGATGGTCCGCGATGCGCTGACCTTCCCCGCACAGTAAATTCTCGCCCGGCGGCGTGCCGGGCTTAATGTTTTGTAAATCCTGCACATCCTTTGTCACGCGCTGACTACGCTTTACGGCAGACTGCGATAAAGGAGAATGCCATGCGTTTACTGCCCGCCGCGCTGCTGTTTGGCGCTTTAAGCACGTCCTTACCGTTATTCGCTGCCGATGTGCAGGTTCAGGTGCTTCAGGACAAGCTCGACCATCCGTGGTCCGTGGCTTTTCTACCCGATAATCAAACGCTGTTAATCACTGAACGATCCGGCCAGCTGCGCAGCTGGCAGCCGGGTAAAGGCTTGTCGCCACCGATCGACGGGGTGCCGAAGGTGTGGGCGAATCGTCAGGGTGGCTTGCTGGATGTGGTGCTGGCACCGGACTTCGCCGAAAGCCGCCGCGTGTGGCTCAGCTACACCACCGCCGATGCCAGCGGTCGGGCTGGTGGCGTGGTGGGTTATGGTCGCCTGAGCGATGACAACCGTCAGCTGAGTGACTTTAAAGTGGTGCTGGAGCAAACGCCGAAGCTGTCGGGCGGCGCCAATATCGGCACGCGACTGGCGTTTGATCGCCAGGGCTTTCTCTATATCGCCTTCGGTGACAACTTCGCCAGCAGCAGCGCGCAACAGCTGGATAAGCTCTCCGGTAAAATCGTGCGTCTGACCAAAGACGGTGAAATCCCGCCGGACAATCCGTTTGTTGATCGTCAAGGCGCGCGCGCGGAAATCTGGTCCTACGGCATGCGCAATCCGCAAGGGCTGGCGCTCAATCCGTGGACGCAGCAAATGTGGGAAAGCGAACACGGCCCGCGCGGTGGTGATGAGGTCAACATCCCCGAGAAGGGCAAAAATTACGGCTGGCCGCTGGCGACGCATGGCATTGATTACAGCGGGCAGAAAGTGCCGGAAGCAAAGGGCAGTGAAGTGGAAGGCACTGAGCAACCGCTGCATTTCTGGAAAGTCTCGCCGGCCATCAGCGGCATGGCGTTCTACAACAGCGCGCGCTTCCCGCAGTGGAAAAATTCCCTGTTTATTGGTGTGCTGAAAGAGAAGAGTTTGATTCGCTTGCAGGTCAACGGCGAGAAAGTGGTGGAGGAGCAGAGATTGCTGGAAAATCGTGGTGAGCGTATTCGAGATGTGCGGCAAGGCCCGGATGGTTATCTGTACGTGCTAACCGATGAATCCAATGGCAAGCTGCTGAAAGTGGGGCTGCCAGACACAGCCAGCGCCCCACGCGGTTAAATTAGCGTGCCCAGTTACACACTTCCCATCCGCGCTGTTGTGCTTCCTGCAGCAGCAGCGGATTGGGATTGACCACCCACGCATGATCGGCATGTGCCAGCAGCGGTAAATCATTCATCGAATCGCTGTAAGCCCAGGTGCGTTCAAAGCGTTGATCTTGCTGTAACGCTTTCCAGTCACTGAGGCGTGTCACTTTACCTTCGCGATAGGTCATGGTGCCGTAGGTTTGTCCGCTGTAGCGTTCATCCACCACTTCCACGCCTATCGCCAGCGCGCCGTGTACACCAAGGCGTTCGGCAATGGGCACCGCAAGATGATCGCCGCTGGCGGTGATGATCATTACCGTATCGCCGCGCTGCTGGTGCCACGCAATACGCTCGCGGGCGGCAGGGAACACGCGCGGCATGATGTCGCGATGGATAAAGCGGCGTACCCAGCCTTCAACGGTCATCGTAGCCATGCCGGCGAGTGGCGCCAGCGTGGTGTTCATATACTCTTCAATGGATAACGTACCGGTGTGATATTGCTCCATCAGGATTTTCTCCTGCTGGATGATCTCTTCGGGGGCAAAGCCCTGTGAAACCAACCAGCGCAGCCAGAGGCTGGTGCTGTCTTCACAAATCAGGGTTTCGTCCAAATCGAAAATGGCTAAGTCCATCGCGGCTCTCCTCAGGCTGACTGAGTTCAGGTTAGCGGAAATTTGTGACTGGCTTAACCGTTCTGCGAAAAATCGGAATTACACGCAAAATTTTTCAATAGTCAGATGGGCAAAAGTGGCGGCGCTGCGCGGTTGGTGCCAGGGTTACTCTAATAAACTCTATAAAACTTTACGATTGAGCGGTTTTTTTCGCTGGCCTGAACCGTTAGCGTGGGGCAAGACATGTCTTGCCTGCAAGAAAACCGAGATTTAACAAGGACAATCTGGTCACGCTCATGAGAAAAAACACCTTCGCTTCTGTCTGGCGGCCGTTGGCTGCGTCTTCACTTCTTTTACTCTTTATCCCCGCAGCCACCCTGGCTGAACAGGCACCTGCGGCACCGCAAATTGACGCCAAAGCCTGGATTTTAATGGATTACAACAGCGGCAAAGTGTTGGCGGAATCCAATGCCGATCAACGCCTCGATCCCGCCAGTTTGACCAAAATGATGACCAGCTATGTGGTCGGCCAGGCGCTGAAATCGGGCAAGATTCACAACGATGACATGGTTACCATCGGCCAGGATGCGTGGGCAACCGGCAATCCCAAGCTGCGCGGCTCATCGCTGATGTTCCTTAAGCCCGGCGATCGCATTCCGGTCTCTGAGCTGAATAAAGGTGTGGTGATTCAATCCGGCAACGATGCCTGTATCGCGCTGGCTGATTATGTCGCGGGCAGCCAGGATTCGTTTATCGGGTTGATGAACAACTACGTCAAAGCCTTTGGCCTGCAAAACACCCACTTTATGACGGTACACGGCCTGGACGCCGAAGGGCAGTACAGCACCGCGCGTGATATGGCGATTATCGGCCAGCGCCTGATTAGCGATGTGCCGGAAGAGTATGCGATCAACAGCGAAAAAGAGTTCACTTTCAATAAGATTAAGCAGATGAACCGCAACCGTCTGCTGTGGAGCACCAATCTCAAGGTGGATGGCATTAAAACCGGTCACACCTCCGGCGCGGGTAACAATCTGGTGGCGTCGGCAACCGAAGGCGATATGCGGCTGATTTCCGTGGTGCTCGGTGCGGCGACCGATGCCACGCGTTTCCGCGAAAGTGAGAAGTTGCTGACGTGGGGCTTCCGCTTCTATGAAACCGTGACGCCGATTAAGGCCGATAAACCGTTTGCGCAGCAGCGCGTTTGGTTTGGCGATCGCAGCCAGGTCAATCTTGGCGTCGCAAAAGACGCCGCGATCACCGTGCCAAAAGGGCAGATGAAAAACCTCAAGGCCAGCTTTACCCTAAATTCACCGCAGCTGGAAGCGCCGCTGGAGAAGAATCAGGTGGTGGGCACTATCGATTTCCAGCTGGATGGCAAAACCATTGAGCAACGTCCGCTGGTGACGATGGAAGCTGTGCCGGAAGGTGGCTTTGTTGGTCGCATTTGGGATTTCATCATGATGAAATTCCACGGCTGGTTCGGGAAGTGGTTTAGTTGAGACAAAAACGGTGCGCTTGATGCGCACCGTTTTTTACAGGCTCGTCATTAATGGCGACCCCATCGCTTACTCACGAATCCACCCTTTCTTAATCGGCATGGCGAACAGCGCGCGATACACCTGATGCGTAAACGCCAGCATGCGTTCGCCATACAGCTGCCACGCCATGTGCGACGCCAGACAACCCAGCAAGCCAACCAGGAATCCGCCCAGCATATCCAGCGGCCAGTGCACGCCAAGATAGACGCGTGACCAGGCGATGGCGCTGCCTATCACCAGCAACACCACACCTGACCAAAGGCGATGCCAGAAGATAAATGCCAGCGCAAAGGTGAAAATGGTGGTGCCGTGATCGCTCGGATAGGAATCATCAGGTCGGTGTGACAGTAACTGATGGCCAAAACCAATAGCGAACGGACGCGGATGCGGCAGCAGCTGGCCGACGCACCATGAAATGCTCAGCGCGTACAGCAGCGCCATGCCGGTTTTTAGCACCAGCTCGCGTTGAGACTGCACCTGATCGCGCGGTCCCCACAGCCACAGCGCCACAATCAGCAGTGGTACGATGGCGATCACATCTTTGGCGATAAAAGTCGCCAGAGTGATCAGCCACTGCGGTGAATCCTCTGTAGCGTTAATCCATAAAAAGAGCGTGTGGTTCAATGCTTCCATCACGATTCCTTGTCCTCGTCTTGTTTACCCGAAAAACAGCAGAGCAAAATTGTCTGCAAAATAAAGCTGATAGCCTAGAAGCGTCCGAACCAGGAATAAATAGTCGCGCTCTTAATCTTATCGCGGGTTGTTGGAGTGTTTAACTTTGATGAAAGTTGCATGAAGATTTAAAAAATCGACATCAGAGTGGCAGGATGGAATTTTTGTCTGAGAAGAACCTTAAGCGGCAAAATGGCAGCCATAAAAAAACCCGCAAGTCAGTGACCGGCGGGCTCCACAATTTGGGGATTTCAAAGAAAAGCAGTGGCACTTATTCAGACTGCGACCCCAGAAGAAAGTTCTGGACAGCGCAAAAATATTTTTATAAAGGCAAAAGCGGCCAGATTATCACGATCAGGGTACCGGCCAGCGTCAGCAAAACATTCGCGATCGCATACGTTCCTGCATAGCCCAAGGCTGGGATGCTGCTGCGCGCGGTATCGCTGATGATCTCCATCGCTGGCGCACAGGTGCGCGCGCCCATGATGGCACCAAACAGCAGCGCGCGGTTCATACGCAGCACGTAAGCGCCGAACAGATAGCAAATCACCACCGGCAGCAAACTGACCAGCAAGCCACTCAGCAGCATCAACGCGCCGGCGCTGCCGAAACCGTGCTGCAAGCCGCTGCCCGCGCTCAGACCTACGCCCGCCATAAACACCATCAGGCCAAACTCTTTCACCATCGTTAGCGCACCCTGCGGGATATAGCCAAATGTAGGATGGTTAGCGCGCATAAAGCCCAGCATGATGCCTGCGAACAACAATCCAGCGGCGTTACCGATGCCGAAGCTGAAATTGCTGAACTGGAAGGTGATCATCCCGACCATCAAGCCGACGATAAAGAAGGCGCAGAAGGCCAGCAGATCGGTGATTTGGCTGTGAATGGCGATAAAGCCAATGCGATCGGCCAGGCTTTTCACGCGACGCGCTTCGCCGCTTACCTGCAGCACATCGCCTTTGTTCAGCATAATGCTGTCATCGATCGGCATTTCGATTTGGCTGCGAATCACCCGGTTAAGGAAGCAGCCGTGATCGGTCAGTTTGAGATGACTCAGGCGCTTGTTCACCGCATTGTGATTTTTCACCACGATCTCTTCGGTGACGATGCGCATATCCAGCAAATCACGGTCGAACACCTCTTTGCCGTTACGGAAGCTGGGATCAAGACGCGCGTGCGCATCGGGATAGCCCACCAGCGAGATATCGTCGCCCAGCTGCAGCATCGCGTCACCGTCCGGGCTGGCGAGAATACCGTTGCGGCGCAAACGCTCGATGTAGCAGCCGGTCTGGCGATGAATGCCCAGCTCGCGCAGGTTTTTACCGCCGCTCCACTCCACCAGTTCCGGACCCACGCGATACGCGCGGATCACCGGCAGAAACACTTTGCGCTGGCTATCGGCGTCGAGGCCGCGCTCGCGCGCGATTTGCTGCGCGCAGGTCGGCAGATCCTGGTGCTGCAGGCGCGGCAGATAGCGGGCGCCAAAAATCAGGCTGACTAAACCCACCAGATAAGTGAGGGCATAACCGAGGCTGAGGTTATCCTGCATTAAAATGAGCTGATGGCTGTCGCTGATACTTTGCCGCAACGTATCGCCAGCACCCACCAGCACCGGCGTTGAGGTCATTGAACCGGCCAACATGCCCGCGGTTAAACCAATATCCCAGCCGAATACTTTGACGAGCGTCAGGGCGATTAACAGCGCGCTGACAACCATGACAATCGCCAGAAAGAAGTAGTTTTTACCGTCGCGGAAAAATATCGAGAAAAAGTTAGGCCCGGCTTCCACGCCAACACAAAAAATAAACAACATAAAGCCAAGACTTAATGCGTCAGTATTAATGGCGAAATGCTGTTGACCTAAAATCAACGAAACAACCAGGACTCCAATGGAATTACCGAGTTGGACCGAACCGAGGCGTAATTTACCTAAGCAGAGTCCGAGGGCTAAAACGACAAATAATAACAGAACGTCATTTCCGCTTAACAATTCTGCGACGTTAATGTTCACGGTTTAACTTCTTCTTAACCTGTAACCAGTTGATGAGAGGGACTTTTTTCGCTATCTTGTGCCGAACGTTAAGGTTCTTGCAACAAAAGCGTTCAAGCCGAAATCTAAAGCGGCGTCATTCTAATCATAATTAACACCCTCAGCTATCGGCAGTTTTCATTCCTTTCGCCTCCAGCTGTTTCTTTTTATTTCCAGTCGTGCGCATCAGGGCAGTAAAAGTTTCATAATTGTTAACGTCAAAGTTGAGGATAATTATGTTGCAGCGCAATAATCGCTGGCCAGCATCCATTCTGGGCGTGATGCTTTATACGCTGGTGTTTATTTATGCACATCATTTCTGGTCCGCCGCCAGTGAACAAGCCGTTCGCGGACAGCCAGAATTACTGCTGTTTTTACTGCCGGGATGTGTGATGGCGCTACTGCAGCCGGAAAGTCCGCTTATCAGCACCTTGTGGGTCGCACTAGGCGGTACGCTGCTGGGTATGATGTGGTTAATGCTGGCGGTGCCAATGACGCACAGCGGCTTGTTGATTGTGGCCTGGAGTTTGAGTGCGCTGTTTTGGGCGGGTTGTGGTGCGCTGCTGGTGCGCTTGCTGCGGATTATGCTGGCAATGCGAGCCGAATAGCACCTGCAAAAACGGGCCCGCAGGCCCGTTCTCTTAGGCTTCGATACCCAGGTTTTCTTTGGTCCAGGCAGCGAATTCGGTGTAACCACCGATGTGCTGATCGTCGAGGAAAATCTGCGGCACGGTTGTCACCGGCTTGCCGGCACGGGCTTCCAGATCGGCTTTAGTAATGCCGGTGGCCTGAATATCCACGTACTGATAGTTAAAATCGTCGCGCTCGCTGGTCAGCTTAGCCGCCAACTCTTTCGCACGTACGCAGTAAGGGCAGCTAGAACGGCCAAAAATCACTGCAATCATTGCTTCTCTCCTTCCGCTGCTGTTTTGTGACTAGAATCACATCACAGCGTGAATAATGCGTCACATCATGCCCGCCCATCCTGCTTAAAGGAAGAAGAATATACCTGTTACTCTAATACTTACCGCCTATACATCGGGTAAAATGCGGCTAACGCTGAAAGAACAATCAAGGAACCATCGCATGCGTAATCTCGCCACATTACCCAAACCCGTGTTGCTGCTCGAAGTGCTCGGCGTGCTTGCCGTGATTGGCGCCTTGTTGCTTACCAACGATTGGGTGAGCGCACCTGATTTCATCGCCAAAAAGCCGCTGGCGACGCTGCTGTTTTTTCTTGGTATCGCGCTGATGCTGCCTGCCGCATGGATGATGATGTGGCGCACGGCGAAGGCGATGGCCCCGCAATTGTTCAATCATTCCAACAAAAAGAAGTAACCACCGGAGAGAATTTATGACGCCGACTATCGATTTACTGTGCAGCCACCGTTCCATTCGCGCTTTTACCGAACAGGGCATTGACGAGGCGCAACGCAGCGCCATCATTGCAGCGGCACAAGCGGCTTCGACCTCCAGCTTTTTACAGTGCTCCTCAATTATTCGTATCACCGATCCCGCTAAGCGCGAGCAGCTGGTCCAGCTGACCGGCGGCCAGCCTTGGGTCAGCGCGGCGGCGGAGTTTTGGGTGTTCTGCGCGGATTTCAATCGTCATCAACAGATCTGCCCGGATGCGCAACTGGGGCGTGCTGAACAGCTGCTGCTCGGTTGCGTTGATACCGCGCTAATGGCGCAAAATGCCATGGTGGCGGCGGAATCGCTGGGCCTTGGCGGCGTATTTATTGGCGGGATTCGCAACAGCATCGCTGAAGTGACCGAGCTGCTTGAACTGCCGAAGTTTGTGCTGCCGCTGTTCGGCTTCTGCATCGGTCATCCGGCTGATACACCCGATGTTAAACCCCGCATGCCGCACGCGATGCTGGTACATGAAAACCGCTATCATGCAGTCGATAAAAATCTGTTGGCGCAATACGATGAGCAAATTACCGCCTATTATCAGCAGCGTGATAGCAACCAGCGTTCCGAAACCTGGAGTCAGCTGATTCAGCGTCTGATTATCAAAGAAACGCGTCCCTTCATACTGGATTACCTGCATCAGCAGGGCTGGGCGACGCGCTAAGCACAAGGAACTCTGTAATGAAAATGGCCATTCTCACTCGCGATGGATCGATCTATTCGTGTAAGCGTCTGCGCGACGCCGCGGAGGAGCGTGGCCATCAAGTGCAGATGATCGATCCGCTCTCCTGCTACATGAACATCAATTCCGATTCGCCTGCGGTGCACTATCGCGGCGAGGCGCTGGGGCATTTTGATGCGGTGATCCCGCGCATCGGCACCGCTACCACTTTTTATGGCACCGCGGTGCTGCGTCAGTTCGAAGTGCGCGGCAGCTATCCACTCAATGAATCGGTGGCCATTACCCGCGCGCGCGACAAACTGCGTTCGCTGCAGCTGCTGGCGCGTGAGGGCATTGATATGCCGATCACCGGTTTTGCTTCTTCGCCGGATGATACTGATGATTTGATCGCGATGGTGGGCGGTGCGCCGCTGGTGGTGAAACTGGTGGAGGGCACACAGGGCATCGGTGTGGTGCTGGCGGAAACGCGGCAGGCAGCGGAGAGCGTGATTGACGCTTTTCGTGGCCTCAATGCCCATATTCTGGTGCAGGAGTTCATCAAGGAAGCGCAAGGACGCGATATTCGCTGCCTGGTGATTGGCAATGAAGTGGTGGCAGCGATTGAGCGCGAGGCGAAAGAGGGCGATTTTCGCTCCAATCTGCATCGCGGCGGCAAAGCGCGTGCGGTGGAGATCACTGAACAGGAGCGCGAAATCGCGGTGAAAGCCGCCAGTACGCTGGGGCTGGAAGTGGCCGGTGTGGATATCCTGCGCGCCCAGCGTGGTCCGCTGGTTATGGAAGTGAACGCCTCGCCGGGACTGGAAGGGATTGAGGGCATTACCGGTTTAGATATCGCCACCATGATGATCACGTGGATTGAGCAGCACGCTTGTCCCGGCTATCGTCCTAAAACCGGCGGCTAACCGGCGCTTTTCAGCGGTTTTCGTGGCATCCAGATCGGTTTTTCCGTAAGCTAAGGCGCTTATTTCTTCACCCCACAGGATATTACGATGGATTCACTGGTCGTTCCGGACATTGACGTACTGCGTCGCTGGCTGGATCAACAAAATATCACCTGGTTCGAATGCGATGCCTGTCAGGCACTGCACCTGCCGCACATGCAGAATTTTGACGGGGTGTTTGATGCAAAAATTGACCTGGTGGATAACGTTATCCTCTTCTCCGCGCTGGCAGAAGTAAAACCTACGGCGCTGATTCCGCTGGTGGGCGATCTCTCGCAGATCAATGCCAGTTCGCTAACGATTAAAGCCTTTGTTGATATTCAGGACGACAATCTGCCGAAGCTGATTGTCTGCCAGTCGATCAGTACCAGCGCCGGATTAACCTTCGGGCAGTTCTCCCACTTTATGAAGCAGAGTGAAGAGGGCGTTTCTATGGTAATCATGGAAGCCTTTGCTAACCACCTGCTGGTGGTTGAAGAAGAAGAGGAGCGACAGCCGAGCTCCAGCAGCCACGCGATGCTGCACTGAGTTCCCCGCCTCGCTAACTGCCGCTTTTTGCGGCAGTTTTCATTTTTGCCCCACCACTTTTTATTCTGCACTTTGCCCTTTATTGCCAGATATTAGTCGTGCTTTATGCCACTAGTGCCAAACCCCATAGCAGAAACATGCATAACTCATCGCAAAAAGGCTTTTTTAAGCTGAGATCTGGTGAAGGTGGTGCGGGGGGGCTATTCTTGCGGGGCTGCTTGAGACGTGCAACCTCAGCGCAGGTATAGGTTTTTGCTATTAAACTCCCGCTGAATATTGATTCATTGTGTGCCTGTGATTTAACAGAAAACGCAACGTCCGGATCGCCGTGTATGCAGCGTTGTGATGACCCGCTCAGGAGGAAGTAAAACATGTTCAACCAACGTCAAAAATGGTTGTCAGGTGTGGTTGCTGGTGCATTGATGGCTGCGGCCGGCGGTGTGCAGGCCGAAGGCAGTACGGTACATGTGTATAACTGGTCCGATTATATCGCGGCGGATACCGTGCCGAACTTCGAAAAGCAGACCGGCGATAAAGTGGTGTATGACGTCTTTGATTCCAACGAGGTGTTGGAAGGTAAACTGATGGCCGGTAGCACCGGTTATGACGTGGTGGTGCCGTCTTCCAGCTTCCTCGCGCGTCAGCTGCAATCCGGCGTATTCCAGGAGCTGGATAAGAGCAAGCTGCCGAACTACAAAAACCTTGATCCCGATCTCATGAAGAAACTGGAGCAGCACGATCCGGGTAACAAATTTGCGATTCCTTATCTGTGGGGCACCACCGGCATCGGCTATAACGTCGATAAAGTGAAAGCCGCACTGGGCAAAGATGTGCCGCTGGATAGCTGGGATCTGGTGCTGAAACCGGAAAACCTGGAAAAACTGAAAGGCTGTGGGGTTTCCTTCCTTGATGCGCCGGAAGAGATTTTCGCTACTGTGCTGAACTACCTTGGCAAAGATCCCAACAGCTCTGACGCGAAAGATTACTCTGGCGCAGCCACTGATTTGCTGCTGAAACTGCGTCCGAACATCCGTTACTTCCACTCGTCGCAGTACATCAACGACCTGGCGAACGGCAACATCTGCGTGGCGATTGGCTGGTCGGGCGATATCCTGCAGGCGAAAGATCGTGCGGACAAAGCCAACAATGGCGTGCATGTCGGCTATATCGTGCCAAAGCAGGGCGCACTGGCATTCTTTGACATGTTCGCGATTCCAAAAGACGCGAAAAATGTGGAAGGCGCCTACCAATTCCTTAATTACATGATGGATCCCAAAGTCATCGCTGACGTTTCCAACAACATGAACTACGCCAACGGTAACAAAGCCTCGCTGCCGTTGATCAATGCGGACGTGCGCAACAATCCGGGCATTTTCCCAACGCCGGATGCCATGGCCAAACTGTTTGTGCTCAAGGTCCAGGATCCGAAACTGGATCGTGTGCGCACCCGTGCATGGACTAAAGTAAAAAGTGGTAAGTAATTCGTTCTGAACGATTATTGCCTGAAGACGACAGCAGAGGCGCAGTAATGGCCTCTGTTGTGCCATTTTTAGCGGCTGGCTGTGCCGCGCGATTTTAGCGCCGGAGAAATGTTAGTGAACGACGCGATTCCCCGCCCCCCAAATAAAACGGCTAAGGCGATGACGCCGCTGCTGGAAATTCGCAACCTGACTAAATCGTTTGACGGCCAGCACGCCGTGGATGATGTCAGTCTGACCATTTACAAAGGTGAGATTTTTGCGCTGCTGGGCGCATCCGGCTGTGGTAAATCGACCTTGCTGCGCATGCTGGCGGGATTCGAACCGCCCACCAGCGGCCAGATCGTGCTGGATGGCCAGGATCTCTCCCATGTTCCGCCTTATCAGCGCCCGATCAACATGATGTTCCAGTCCTACGCACTGTTCCCGCACATGACGGTGGAGCAGAACATCGCCTTTGGCCTGAAGCAGGACAAACTGCCGAAAGGCGAAATCAGCAGCCGCGTTGAAGAGATGCTGTCGCTGGTGCATATGCAGGAGTTCGCGAAGCGTAAGCCGCATCAGCTCTCTGGCGGCCAGCGTCAGCGTGTGGCGCTGGCGCGTAGCCTGGCGAAGCGGCCCAAACTGCTGCTGCTCGACGAGCCGATGGGCGCACTGGATAAAAAGCTGCGTGACCGCATGCAGCACGAAGTGGTCGATATTCTCGAGCGCGTCGGCGCCACCTGCGTAATGGTGACGCACGATCAGGAAGAAGCGATGACCATGGCGGGCCGCATCGCCATCATGAACCGCGGTAAATTTGTGCAGATTGGTGAGCCGGAAGAGATCTACGAGCATCCCACCAGCCGCTACAGCGCCGAGTTCATCGGTTCGGTAAACGTGTTCGAAGGCTTACTGCGCGAACGCGGTGAAGACGCGCTGATCATCGATGCGCCGGGCCTGGTGCATCCGCTGAAAGTGCAGACCGATGTTTCTGTCGTCGATAACGTGCCGGTCCATGTGGCGCTGCGTCCGGAAAAAGTGATGCTGTGCGAAGAGGTGCCTGCCGATGGCTGTAACTTTGCCGTAGGTGAAGTGGTGCATATCGCCTATCTCGGCGACCTGTCGATTTATCACGTGCGCCTGCGCAGCGGCCAGATGATCAGCGCACAGTTGCAAAACGCCCACCGCTACCGCAAAGGCGCGCCAACGTGGGGCGATGAAGTGCGTCTCTGCTGGGACGCCGACAGCTGTGTGGTTCTGACGGTTTAAGGGGGCGATATGAGCCAGATTTCTCAACGCAGCGAGCCCGAAGTGGTGGGCACGCCGCTGCAGCGCTGGGCGACGCGCATCAAGATGCAGCACGGCCGCAAGCTGGTGATTGCCATGCCATATCTGTGGCTGATCCTGCTGTTCCTGCTGCCGTTCCTGATCGTGCTGAAGATCAGCTTTGCCGATATTGCGCGCGCTATTCCGCCGTACACCGATTTGGTCACCTGGGCCGATGGTCAGCTCAATCTGGTACTCAATCTCGGTAATTACTTCACGCTGACCGACGATCCGCTGTATGCCGATGCGTACCTGACGTCGCTGAAAGTGGCGGGCATCTCCACCATTATCTGCCTGATGATCGGATACCCGCTGGCGTGGGCGGTGGCGCACAGCAAGCCGTCAATGCGCACTATTTTGCTGCTGCTGGTGATCCTGCCATCGTGGACCTCGTTCCTGGTGCGCGTTTACGCGTGGATGGGCCTGCTCAACAACAACGGCATTCTCAACCGCTTCCTGATGTGGCTCGGCATTATCGATCATCCGCTGGTGATCCTCTACACCAACACGGCGGTGTATATCGGGATCGTTTACTGCTATCTGCCGTTTATGGTGCTGCCAATTTATACCGCGCTGACGCGTATAGATTATTCGCTGGTGGAAGCCTCGCTGGATCTCGGTGCACGTCCGCTGAAGACCTTTTTCAGCGTGATTGTGCCGCTGACCAAAGGCGGGATTATTGCCGGCTCAATGCTGGTGTTTATTCCGGCGGTCGGCGAGTACGTGATCCCGGAACTGCTCGGCGGTCCGGACAGCATCATGATTGGGCGTATTTTGTGGCAGGAGTTCTTTAACAACCGTGACTGGCCGGTAGCGTCCGCGCTGGCGGTGATCATCCTGCTGATTCTGATATTGCCGATTATCTGGTTCCACAAGCATCAGAATCGTGAAGTGGGAGAGAAAGAATGAGCCAGTTACCGACTATTCGCTCTCCGTGGCGCACTGTGATTTTGCTGCTGTGCTTTATGTTCCTCTATGCGCCGATGCTGCTGCTGGTGGTTTATTCCTTCAATAGTTCGCCGCTGGTCACGGTATGGGAGAGCTTCTCGTTCCACTGGTACAACGTATTGTTCCAGGATCAGGCGATGCTGGATGCGGTGGGACTCAGCCTGACCATCGCCGCGCTCTCAGCCACCATGGCGGTGGTGCTCGGCACCATGGCGGCGGTGGTGATTGTGCGCTTTGGCCGCTTCCGTGGACACAACGGCTTCGCCTTTATGCTGACGGCGCCGCTGGTGATGCCTGATGTGATCACCGGTTTGTCCTTGCTGCTGCTATTTGTGGCGATGGGCAACACCCTTGGCTGGCCGAGCGATCGCGGCATGCTGACCATCTGGCTGGCGCACGTGACCTTCTGTACTGCTTACGTGGCGGTGGTGATCAATTCGCGTCTGCGTGAACTGGATCGCTCAATTGAAGAGGCGGCGATGGATCTCGGCGCAACGCCGGTGAAAGTGTTCTTTGTGATCACCGTACCGATGATCGCGCCCGCGATCGTTACCGGCTGGCTGCTGGCGTTTACCTTGTCGCTGGACGATTTAGTGATTGCCAGCTTCGTGACCGGCCCAGGCGCGACCACCTTGCCGATGGCGATTTTCGCCACTGTGCGTCGTGGCGTCAATCCGGAGATCAATGCTTTAGCCTCGCTGATTCTGTTTGTCGTCGGTTTAGTTGGTTTTATCGCCTGGCGCTTTATGGCGCACGAAGAAAAGCAGCGTTTACGCGATATTCAGAAAGCAAAACGTGGCTGAAAGCCGTAACATTTGTCACTATAAGAACGGGCTGATTTTATCGGCCCGTTTTATTATGGTTACGGAGCGACACCATGTCGGAAACCCTGAAACACGGTTCAATGATTAACGCTACACCGGTGCCCGTGATGGTGGCGGGCAGCGCTATCATCATTACGCGTTGCCTCAGCGTGTTGATGCTGGCCAACGAACTGGGTTACGACGAACTCGCCAACTTCGTGCATCGCAGCGCGCAAGCCTGGGATTCTACCCTGATCTTTATCGCTAGCCAGCTGATTTTCCTGTTTGAACTGCGCTGCGCCTTTATTCTGATGCGCGGCAACAATCGTGGGCGCTGGGGCTATGTCGCGACGCAAATCATTGTGCTGATCTACATGTTGATGGCATCGGTGGGCTGGATCTACCCGGAAATTTTTAGCATTCCCGGTGAGAGTAATGCGCAAATCATTCATCACACGCTGCTGCAAAAGCTCCCGGATGTGTTGGTATTAGGGCTGCTGTATGTGCCCGCCAGCAGTCGCGCTTTTTTCCGGCGCCGGTGATACAATCGCCCCCCATTTTTTCTCCCGATTCTGAAAACAGGCATTTGCATGCATTGCGCGCTTTATGATGCCGGTCGCTGTCGTTCGTGCCAGTGGCTGGAAAAACCCTATCCGCAACAGCTCAACGACAAGCAGTCGCTGCTTGAACAACTGCTGGCTGAAAAGCCGGTGGGCGAATGGCTGCCGCCGGTGCAATCCGCGCAGCAAGGGTTTCGCAATAAGGCCAAAATGGTAGTCAGCGGGAGCGTAGAGCGGCCGATTTTGGGCATGGTGGCGCGCGACGGTGAACCGGTCGATCTCTGCGCTTGCCCGCTCTATCCTGACAGCTTCAGTGCGGTGTTCGCGCAGCTCAAACCCTTTATCGCCCGCGCCGGTTTAACGCCCTATAACGTGGCGCGTAAACGCGGTGAGCTGAAATTTCTGCTGCTGACGGAGAGTACGCAGGGCGGCATGATGCTGCGTTTTGTGCTGCGTTCCACCAGCAAGCTGCAGCAGCTGCGTGACGCCTTGCCGTGGCTGCAACACCAACTGCCGCAGCTGAAGGTGATTTCCGCCAATATTCAGCCGGTGCATATGGCGATTCTTGAAGGCGACGAAGAGATTGCGCTGACGCCGGATCAGGCGCTGGCGGAGCGCTTTAATCAGGTTCCGCTCTATATTCGCCCGCAAAGCTTCTTCCAAACCAATCCACAGGTTGCGGCCGATCTCTATGCCACCGCGCGCGATTGGGTCGCGCAGTTGCCGGTGAGCAGCATGTGGGATCTGTTTTGTGGCGTTGGGGGATTTGGCCTGCACTGCGCAACGCCCGAAATGCAGCTGACCGGCATCGAAATCAATGCTGAAGCCATCACCTGTGCGCAGCAGTCGGCGCAGCAGCTGGGATTAGAAAAAGTGAGTTTTGCCGCGCTGGATTCCACGCAGTTCGCCACTTCACGGGAAGCGGTGCCGCAGTTGGTGTTGGTGAATCCGCCACGTCGCGGTATTGGCGCAGAGTTGTGTGCTTATCTCAGTGAGATGGCGCCGGATTACCTTCTCTATTCCAGCTGCAATCCCAGCAGCATGGCGCAGGATATCGCGCGTCTGGCTGATTATGACGTGAGCCGCGTACAGCTGTTCGACATGTTCCCGCATACCGCGCATTTTGAAGTGCTGTGCTTGCTGAGCAAGAAGGGTGGGACGGCGTAACGTTCACCTGCACGGAGGACGTGCAGAACCTGGCAGGCAGCACGCTCCGCCATCCCATAATGCTTATTCCGGGAACCACTTCTGGTTGATTTGCTGCCAGGTGCCGTTGGCTTTCAATGCCACTAACGCGCTGTTCAGCTCGTTCAGCAGCGGCGCATTGCCTTTGCGTACCGCGATACCTAAACCGGTGCCAAAGAAGTCGGTATCGGTGATGTGCTCGCCTACCGCGCTAAGATCGTCATTGGCCTTGAGCCACTGATTCACCACCGCCGTATCACCAAACACGCCGTTCAGGCGACCGTTTTTCAAGTCGAGAATCGCGTTCTGATAGCTGTCATACGCCACCGCAATCACCTCCGGATGTTTCTCCAGCAGGTATTTCTGATGTGTGGTGCCGTTCTCAACGCCAACACGTTTGCCTTTCAGCTGGCTGAAGTCGGTGAACTGGCCTTTATGCGCAATCACAATCGCCGAGTTAGCGTAGTAAGGTTGGGTGAAATCGACCTGCTTGCTGCGATCGGCGGTGATATCCATGCCGGAAATCACTGCGTCATAGCGACGGAATTTCAGCGACGGAATCAGGCTATCGAAGGCGTTGTTGGTGAAGGTGCAATCCGCTTTCATCTGCTGACACAGTGCTTTTGCCAAATCGATATCGAAGCCTACGATTTGGTTGTCGTGATCAAGGGATTCGAACGGGGGATAAGTGGCGGAAGAGGCGAAGCGGATTTTTTCCGCCGCATAAGCATTCATTGCTAGAGTTGCCAGCGCAGCAGCAACGATCCATTTTTTCATTATGTAACTCCTGTAAACCATGCCAGAGACGGAACGGGTTACACGATGCCAGTTAATGAATTTATATGCAATATTTTTGCTTATTAATTTAAACGAACAGCGGGCGCTTTTTTAGTGCGCCCGCAGGGAATAAATCAGTTACGACGCTCAAATGCCAGCGCACGCTTCTCGACCAGACGCATCATCAGCGTCAGCAAGCCGTTAACCACCAGATAGATCAGGCCAGCGGCAGCGTATACCGAGATATCGTAAGTGCGGCCATACAGCAGTTGTCCGTGGCCCATTACTTCCATCAACGTAATGGTGTAGGCCAGCGAGGTACTTTTAAATACCAGCACCACTTCGTTGGAGTAGGACGACAAGGCGCGCTTGAAGGCGTACGGCAGCAGAATGCGCAGCGTATCTTTGCGGTTCATGCCGAGCGCCGCGCAGGATTGCCATTGACCGGACGGAATGGCGCGCACCGCACCGTAAAACAGCTGCGTGGTATAAGCCGCACTGTTGAGCGACAGCGCCAGCAGCGCACACAGCCACGGCTGCGACAGCAGATGCCACAACCAGGGAATGTTTTGGATGCTGGGGAACTGGCCGGGACCGTAATAGATCAGGAAGATCTGCACCAGCAGCGGCGTGCCGGTGAACAGCGTGATATAGCCTTTCACTAGCCAATTGAGCACCGGCACTTTGAGCGCCAGCACGATGGTGCAAAGTACAGAGAGCACCAATGCCGCAATCAGCGATGCCACGGTCAGCGTCAGGCTGGTGTGTAGCCCTTTCAGCAGCTCGGGTAAGTAATCCAGCATGCTTAAGCCCCTCGCTCGAAACGCGTGGTGCGCAATTCAATGCGGCGCAGCACGAACTGACTGAACAGCGTGATAATCAGATAGATCGCCGCCGCCGCCAGATACCAGGTAAACGGCTCTTGCGTGCGCGTAGCGATACTTTTGGTTTGCAGCATCAGATCATTCACGCTGATCAGCGATACCAGCGCAGTATCCTTCAGCAGCACCAGCCATTGGTTACCCAAACCGGGCAGCGCGTGACGCCACATCTGCGGCATGATCAGGCGCAGGAAAATCGCCGACTTCTTCATCCCCAGCGCCTGGCCCGATTCCCATTGACCCACCGGCACCGCTTTCAGCGCGCCGCGCAGGGTTTGTGATGCATAGGCGGAATAGAGCATCGCCAGCGCAATCACACCACACAGGAAGGGACTGACGTCGAAGTTTTCAATTTGCACCTGCACCGGAATAGCGAACAGGCCGAGATTGATGTGGAAGCCATCGGAGAGCGTTAGCAGCAGCTGTGAGGCGCCGAAATAGATAAACAGCACCACCAGAATTTCCGGCAGGCCGCGAATCAGTGTGACCAGCGCGGTACCGAGCCACGCCAGTGGTTTCCAGCGCAGCGATTCCCAGCCAGCAAAAATCATCGCCAGCACAAGGCCGGCGATCAGTGCACAAACGGCAAGGCCGACGGTCATACCGGCGGCGCTTGCGAGTGGAATCATTTCATTCATCAGAAATTACTGCTGGAACCATTTGCTGTAGATGGTTTTGTAGGTGCCGTCAGCTTTGATCTTCTCCAGCGCCGCATTGAACTTGCCCTGCAGCTCGCTGTTGCCCTGACGCACAGCAATACCCAAACCGGTACCGAAGTAATCTTTGTCCGTCACTTTCTCACCCAGCGGCGCGAGGTTGGCGTTCTGCTTCAGCCACTCGTTGACCACGGCGGTGTCACCGAATACCGCATCGATACGACCATTTTTCAGATCCAGCACCGCGTTCTGGTAGCTGTCGTAAGGCACAACGGTGATGTCGCTGTGTTTGTCAGAGAGGTATTTCTGGTGTGTGGTGCCGTTCTGCACGCCTACACGTTTGCCTTTCAGCGCGGCCACGTCAGCCATTTTGCCTTTCTGCGCGATGAAGATGGCAGAGTTGTCGTAGTACGGCTTGGAGAACAGCACTTGCTTCTCACGATCTGGCGTGATGTCCATGCCTGCCATCACCGCGTCAAAACGACGGAACTTCAGGCTGGGGATCAGGCTATCGAACGCCTGATTAGTGAAGGTGCAGGTCGCATCCATCTCTTTACACAGCGCGTTAGCCAGATCGACATCAAAGCCCTGAATTTTGTTATCAGAGTCGACGAATTCAAACGGAGGATAAGAAGCCTCGGTAGCAAAACGCAATGTCTGTGCCGCTGAAGCGCTCAGGCTCAGGCCAGCAAGGAGGGCAGCAATTACAACTTTTTTCATTAGAAGCATCCTGACTTAATGCGAAAGATAATTAGCAAACGCGTCGGTTTGCGGCTGTGTAAAGTGGCTGGCATCGCCTTGCTCAACAATGTGACCGTTTTCCATATACACCACGCGGCTGGCGGTTTTACGCGCCACTTCCACTTCGTGCGTCACGATCACTTGTGTGATGTTGGTCTGTGCCAGCTCACGAATAATGCTGACGATCTGGGCGGTGATTTCGGGATCGAGCGCAGCGGTCGGTTCATCAAACAGCAGCACCTGCGGCTCCATCATCAGCGCACGGGCAATCGCTACGCGCTGCTGCTGGCCGCCGGAAAGATGCAGCGGGAAGCGATCGGCGTAAGGCGTCAGGCGCAGACGGTCCAGCAGCTTTTCAGCACGCGCACGCGCGGCGTCCTTGCTGAGGCCGAGCACGCGGCACGGCGCTTCAATCAGGTTTTGCAGCACGCTCAGGTGCGGCCACAGATTATATTGCTGGAATACCATGCCCACGTTCTGCCGCAGCTCGCGAATCGCGCTGTCGGAAGGGGCTTTGGTGAAATCAAACTGGTTGCCGGCAATCTGTAGGCTGCCGGAGCGCGGTTGCTCCAGCAAGTTGAGGACGCGCAGGAGCGAACTTTTACCCGCGCCACTCGGGCCGAGCAACACCAGCGTTTCACCCTGCGGACAAGCCAGGTTGATATCGAACAGGGCCTGATGGGTACCGTAAAAACAGTTTATGGCGTTTAGTTGAATACTCATGCGCAAAAAATGAATAGTAATTAGTGTCGCGGATTTTAACGTCACCAGAATAGTTATGCAATTGTGGTGGGTTAATATTTATTAAAGAGCAGTGAAACCTCCAAAGCGTAGCACAAAATCGCGCAACTCAAGGTGGATGAGGGCTGGCAAGCCCTGTTTTGTTCACAAAATATCAACAAAAAGCGCCGCAAGGATGCGGCGCGCTAAACAATGGTATTAACGGCGGGAAAAGTGAACGGTTACTTTTTCGCTTCCAGCAACTGCGTCAGCGAACCGCCGCCAGCGTGGGGCACCTGGCCGACATAACGCACATCATCAACCACCCAGCAGGTGCCTTCGTGGATCATCAGCACTTCATCTTGCCAGGTTTTGCTGTCGCGGCTCAGCTCAACCCGCAGCGGAATATTGCGCGCGTCGCGGTTAGGAATGGTGGATGCGCTGGCCACGTCCGCTGAAGTTGGGCCTTGCGCCAGGCTGGAAAAGAGATCGCCGCGGGTCCACGCCGCTGGTTTCGGATTCTGGCTGCTGGCACTCAGCAGCTTTTGATACAGGCGATCGCTCAGGTAAGGGCGATATTTCGCCAGCGTGTTGCTGTCTGGCAAACCTTGCGTCGGCTGGCTAACGCGTAAATCGTAGAACTGTTGCGCCACGCCGTCCGGACCCCCGTCAACGCAGGCAGCGGTGCGCGGGCCATTATCCTTAATCACTGGTTCAACGGTGGTACAAGCACTTAGCAGCAACGCTGCGGGAATAAGCAGCGCAAAGGCATTGTTTCTCATCTCGATTTCCTTATTGTTCACTGGCAAAGCGCCATTTTTAGCATAGAGTATAGCCTTGCTTTTAAGCGCTACGAGCTGATTCAGAAAAGGAGAACATCATGAAATTTTCTACAACGCCCACGTTGGAAGGACACAGCATCAGTGAATATTGCGGCGTGGTCGCGGGTGAAGCGATTCTCGGCGCCAATATTTTCCGCGATTTCTTCGCCGGTATCCGCGATATCGTCGGTGGCCGCTCTGGCGCCTACGAAAAAGAGTTACGCAAAGCGCGCCAGATCGCCTTCAAAGAGCTGGAAGAGCAGGCGAAAGCGCTCGGCGCCAACGCGGTGGTGGGCATCGATATCGACTACGAAACTGTCGGCAAAGAGGGCAGCATGTTGATGGTGAGCGTCACCGGCACCGCCGTGATTATTCGCTAATGCGCGTGGTTGTCCTGCTGGCGGTGGCGCTGTTACTTAGCGCTTGTCAGTCATCGATTGAAGCGCGCCACGGTTACTGGGTTGATACCGCGCATCCGGCGCAGGGCGCGCGGCCGCGTATTAAGGTGGTGGTTATTCATTACACCGCTGAGGATTTCTCCAATTCGCTGGCGACGCTGACCGATCGGGAAGTTAGCGCGCACTACCTGATTCCGCAGAATCCGCCGCAGAAAAACGGCAAGGGCGTGGTGTGGCAATTGGTGCCGGAAAGCCAACTCGCGTGGCACGCAGGCCCGAGTTTCTGGCGCGGCGCAACGCGCATTAATGACACTTCGGTTGGTATTGAAATCGTCAACAGTGGTTATCGTCGAACCTTAACGGGTTTGCAGTGGCAGCCCTTTACGCCGCAGCAGATCAGCGCGCTGATGGCGCTGGTCAAAGATATCACTCAGCGCTACGGCATCGCGCCGGAAAATGTGGTCGGGCACAGCGATATCGCGCCGCAGCGTAAGCAGGATCCCGGTCCGCTGTTTCCCTGGCAGCAGCTGGCAGAGCACGGTTTAGGCGCTTGGCCCGAGCAGGCAACGGTGCAGCGCTATCTTAACGGACGCGCGGCGGATGAAGGCGTGGATCAGGCAGAACTGCTGGATGCGCTGCAGCGCTATGGCTACGACGTGGCGGCGGCGACCACGCCGCAGATGCAGCGCAAGCTGATTGCGGCGTTTCAAATGCATTTCCGCCCGCGTGATTATCGCGGCATCGCCGATGCAGAAACCCTGGCGATCGCCCGCGCGTTACTAGCGAAGTACGGTGCGGCGCAGTGATACGCGGCATTGGTCGCCATAAATGGCGGCCGTTTGTTTACTGCTGCAGGAATGCCTGCCAGTGCGCCACCAGCCGTTGCAGATCCTGACGGCTGACATCCAGATGCGTGACAATACGCGTTACGGGCCCAACGCTGATTAGCACATCGCCCGACTGCATCCAGCTTTTCAGCGCGTCAACTTTCTCTGTTGGCACCTTCACAAACAGCATGTTGGTGTGCTGATTGAGCACTTCAACACCGATGGCGCTGAGCTGCTCGCCTAACCATGCCGCATTATCATGATCCTCTTTGAGACGCGCGACATTGTGCTTCAACGCATACAACCCCGCCGCGGCCAGAATGCCCGACTGGCGCATGCCGCCGCCGGTCATTTTGCGCCAGCGACGCGCTTGCTCAATGTAGGCCTCATCGCCACACAGCAGCGAACCAATCGGCGTGCCAAGGCCTTTTGACAGGCAGATGGTTAAGGTGTCGCAGTAACGCGCAATCGCTTCCAGCTCCACATTCTGTGCCACCACGGCGTTAAAAATACGTGCGCCATCAATGTGCAGCGCCAGCTTATGCTCGCGGGTGAGAGTCCACGCTTGCTCCAGATAGCTGAGCGGCAGCACTTTACCGTGATGGGTGTTTTCCAGGCTCAACAGACGGGTGCGGGCGAAGTGGAAATCGTCGGGTTTGATGGCGGCGGCCACCTCCGCCAGCGGCAGGGAACCATCTTCCGCATGCAGAATTGGCTGTGGCTGAATGCTGCCAAGCACCGCTGCGCCGCCGGCTTCATATTTGTAGTTGTGCGCCTGCTGACCCACGATATATTCATCGCCGCGCTGGCAGTGACACAGCAGCGCTACCAGATTAGCTTGCGTGCCGGTGGGGAAGAACAGGGCGGCGGCTTTGCCGCTCAAGCGTGCGGCTTCGACTTCCAGTGCGTGTACGGTGGGGTCATCGCGGTAGACATCATCGCCGGTTTCGGCTGCCATCATGGCATCGAGCATGGCAGCACTCGGGCGGGTTACGGTATCACTGCGTAGATCGATCACGTCGCTCTCCTGAAATAAAAAAGCGGGCGAAGTGCCCGCGTTATCATCATGTCTGGCCTGAATTGTTTTACCTCAGCCAGTTGGTTTTCGCCAGCTCCACGATCTCATCACCGCGTCCATTCAGAATGGCACGCATCATGTAGAGGCTGAAACCTTTGGCCTGCTCGGCTTTAATCTGCGGCGGCATCGACAACTCTTCTTTGGCGGTAATCACGTCAAGCAACACCGGGCCATCGTGCGCAAAGGCTTCCTGCAGCGCGCCGTTAAGATCGGAGGCTTTCTCAACGCGAATGCCTTTGATGCCGCAGGCGGCGGCGATGGCGGCGAAATCAGGGTTTTCGAGGTCAGTGCCGTCGGTCAGATAGCCACCGGCTTTCATCTCCATCGCCACAAAGCCCAGCACGCTGTTATTGAAGATCACCAGTTTCACCGGCAGCTTGAGCTGCGCCACCGAAATGAAATCGCCCATCAACATGCTAAAACCGCCGTCGCCACACAGCGCCACCACCTGACGCTGCTTGTCCAGCGACTGCGCGCCCAACGCCTGCGGCATGGCGTTGGCCATCGAACCGTGATTGAACGAGCCGATCAAACGACGTTTGCCGTTCATCTTCAGATAGCGCGCTGCCCACACGGTTGGCGTGCCGACGTCGCAGGTAAAGATGGCGTCGTCATCGGCGTATTCGCTGATTTGCTGGGCCAGATATTGCGGGTGAATCGCCAGCTTATCGTTAGCGGTGGCCAGTTCGTCCAGCCCTTTGCGCGCATCGACATAATGCTCCAGCGCTTTGTCCAAATGCTGACGATCGGTTTTGCTGGTGAGCTGCGGCTGCAGCGCATGCAAGGTGGTTTTGATGTCACCCACCAGCGCCATATCCACATGGCTGTGTGAGCCAAGGCTGCCCGGATTGATGTCGATCTGAATGATTTTGGCATCGGCCGGATAGAAGGCGCGGTAGGGGAATTGCGTCCCCAGCAGCACTAAGGTATCGGCATTCATCATGGCGTGGAAACCAGAAGAGAAGCCAATCAATCCGGTCATGCCGACATCGTAAGGGTTATCATATTCGATGTGCTCTTTACCGCGCATCGCGTGCACAATCGGCGCTTTCAGCGTTTCTGCCAGCTTCACCACTTCGTCATGCGCGCCAGCGCAACCGCTACCGCACAGCAGGGTGATATTTTTCGCTGCATTCAGCGTTTCAGCTAACGCGGCCACTTCGCGGGCGGTTGGCACCACGTGCGGCAACTGCGGCGGATACCATTCGCTGCGTGCGCTTTCCGGGGCCGGCTGCAACGCCACGTCCCCGGGGATCACAATCACTGATACGCCACGATTGAGAATCGCTTTACGCATCGCAATGCCCAGCACCTGCGGCAGCTGCTCCGGATTGGAAACCAGCTCGCAATAGTGGCTGCATTCGCGGAATAATTCTTGTGGGTGGGTTTCCTGAAAATAGCCGCTACCAATTTCGCTGGAAGGAATGTGGGCGGCGATGGCCAAA
This sequence comes from Pantoea sp. GbtcB22, assembly GCF_019091025.1. NCBI lineage: Bacteria > Pseudomonadati > Pseudomonadota > Gammaproteobacteria > Enterobacterales > Erwiniaceae > Pantoea > Pantoea sp. GbtcB22. Next base: position 1,139,348 of record NZ_JAGXKB010000001.1, on the reverse strand, counting down.
ACCGGAACGTGATTGCGGTGGCAATCAAACAAGCCGTTGATGAGATGCAGGTTGCCCGGTCCACAGGAACCGGCGCATACCGCCAATTCGCCGCTGATTTGTGCTTCAGCGCCGGCCGCGAAGGCTGCCACTTCTTCATGGCGCGTCGGCATCCATTCGATGGTGCCCATGCGATTCAGGCTGTCGCTCAGCCCGTTGAGAGAGTCACCGGTGACGCCCCAAATACGTTTCACGCCGGCGTTTTCCAAAGTTTTTGCCAGCATTGCCGCCACAGTTTGCTTCATCGTTATGCTCCTTTCTGGTGTTGAGCCATCCATGCCGATGGCGAAAACGTGTCAGTCAGAAAGCGTAGACGATGAAGCTGGCGTGCAGGCGTGAAAAAATGCGTTATGCCGAGAACAGGGCGATAAGGATTGGCGCCAGCAAACTCATAATAAAACCGTGCACAATCGCAGCGGGCACGATCTCCATGCCGCCGGTGCGTTGCAGGATTGGCAGCGTGAAATCCATCGAGGTTGCGCCGCTCAAGCCCAGCGTCATGCTGCGTTGACGGGTTATCAGCAGCGGGATCAGCATAATGGTGATCAGCTCACGCAGCAGGTCGTTGAAGAAGGCGGCGCTGCCTATCACCGGGCCGAACGATTCGCTCATCAGAATGCCGGAGAGCGAATACCAGCCGAAACCGCTGGCTAACGCCAGGCCGGTTTTGATCGGCAGATCCAGCAGCAGCGCGGCCATTACGCCGCCCACCAGCGCACTGCACAGCGATACCAGCGCCACCAGCATGCCGCGACGGTTGATGGTGATTTGACGCAGCGTCATGCCGCTGCTGCGCAGCTGAATACCGACCAGCAATAGCATCAGCATCAAGGCGTATTCACTGATGGTCGAGGCGTTACGCAGCGGCGCCCATTGACTCAAACCGAGCAGAAAGCCCGCCAGCACCGAACCGCACAGCTTGAGCGACTCCAGCGCCATATGCAGACGCGACGGCAGCGCTTGTGGCTTGTGCTGATGACGCCACGGCCAGCGTCGCTCCAGCAGCCACAGCGCCAGTAGCGAGCAGGCAAGAATGCTCAGCATGCTCACCAGCGCGATGTGGAAAATGGCCAGCAAATTGCTGCTCAGGTTATCGAGGAATGCCAGGCTGGTGCCCATAAAGAACAGAATGATGTAGACCAGCGCGCTCAGCGTGCGGGCAACCGCCTGTAAAAGCGTGGTGTGGCGCAGCGGCAGCAGATAGCCGAAAATCAGCGGCAAAAGGATGATAATCAATCCGTACATGTGAGGTTTCTATCCATGATTTGCGGGCTGCCACGCTAGCGAAAAACGGTTGAAGTGTAAACTTTTTCCCCTGGCGCTGACTTGACCAACGCAGCGTGGCGGACCATGCTCAGGCAAAGTAGCAGATGGAATGTATGATGATTCTGGAACATATCGATATTCACGGTTTTCGCGGTATTAATCGGCTGTCATTGCCGTTGACCAACACCAATGTATTGATTGGGGAAAATGCCTGGGGTAAATCGAGCCTGCTCGATGCATTGACGCTGTTGCTGGCGCCCGCCGCCGAGCCTTATCAGTTTACCGAACACGACTTTCACTTCCCGCCCGGCGATATTGATGCCCGCATGCGCCAGTTGCAGCTGGTATTTCGTTTTCGTGCCCAGAGCGATGATGAGAGTGCGTTGTTTCAGCCCTTCTGGCAGCACGATGAGCATGGCCGCTATATCCGTTTCAGCACGCGTGCTAAACGTCAGGATCAGGGTGTAAAAACCAGCTGGCGTTTCATCGATCAGCATAACGATGTGTTGCCAGCGGCAGGCACCGACGCAGCGTTGGCACATCTGCGCGCTTATTATCCGGTATTGCGTTTACGCGATGCGCGTTTTGGCCGTCGTAACCGCCATGCTGACAACGATGCGGAGCGGCGCGCGACGACGCTTACGGCATTGGCGCAGGAAGTGGAAAAGCTGACGCGCGATTTGGTGGTGCGTCCGCAAACGCTGAGTGACGATCTGCTGCGTCAGGGATTGCATACTATGCAGCAGCTGCTGGAACACTATTTTCTGGTGCAGCAGTCAGGCAGCAGCGCGCCGCGCGTGGCACCGGAAGTTCGCGATGGCAGCGAAGGCTGGCGATCGCTGGATAAACTTAATCACCTGATTGCCGGCACCGAATCACGCAGTCGTCAGGTGATTCTGCTGCACATGTTCTCGCTGTTGATTCAGGCGCACGGCAATGAACAGCTGCCGGCGGGCGCGCATCCGCTGCTGCTGGTGGAAGATCCGGAGACGCGGCTGCATCCCATTATGCTGTCGGTGGCGTGGAATTTACTGGAACTGATGCCGCTACAAAAAATCGCCACCACCAACTCGGGTGAACTGCTATCGCAGGTGCCACTGGAAAATATGTGTCGGCTGGTGCGTGAATCCACGCGGGTGGCGGCATGGCGCATTGGGTCTGAAGGTTTAAGTGCTGAAGAGAGTCGCCGTATCGGTTTCCACATCCGCGTGAATCGTCCGTCGGCGCTGTTTGCCCGCTGCTGGCTGCTGGTGGAAGGCGAGACCGAAGTGTGGATTATCAATGAACTGGCGCGGCAGCGTGGCTATCACTTCGCGGCGGAAGGGGTGAAAGTCATTGAGTTTGCGCAATCGGGTTTGAAACCGCTGCTGAAGTTCGCCCAACGCATGGGCATCGCCTGGCATGTGCTGACCGACGGCGACCAGGCGGGCAGCAAATATGCGGCTACTGCCCGCAGCCAGCTGCCGTCGGCGGCACGGGAAAGCGATCATCTCACGCAGTTTCCGGCACCGGATATTGAACATTTTCTCTTTAAGCAGGGTTTCAGCGATGTTTATTACCAGACGGCGCACCTGCCGTTAAACGCGCCGATGAACACGCGGCGTATTATTAGTAAAGCCATTCAGCACAGCTCGAAACCTGAGCTGGCGATTGCCGTCGCGATGGCTGCGGCTGAACGCGGGCCGCAGGCGGTTCCGCCGTTGCTGGATCAGCTGTTTGCGCGCGTGATGTGGTTGGCTCGCGGCCGGGCGGATTGAGGAAAGGGTGAGATGCGCCAAATAAAAATGCCAGCGTCTGCGGCTGGCATTTTTTTTCGGGAGTGGTCAGAATACGTGAAACAGCATGCGCGTTAAGCGACCGCGGCTTGCGTGGCTTCACAGGGCACGATCAGGCTGGCATGATTGCCTTTTGGTCCTTCATGGACATCAAACTGAACCTGCTGGCCAGCTTTCAGCGTTCTGTATCCCTCCATCTGAATCGTGGAGTAGTGTGCGAAGATATCGTCGCCGCCGCTAATCGGACAGATAAACCCGAAGCCTTTGGCGTTATTGAACCATTTTACTGTACCCGTCTCCATGCTTTTACTTCCCTCGCAAGACATTTTGATAAGTAGGTGAGGTCATCGAAGCTGTGAGTCGAGTTTGTTTAAAACTCAATCAGCTTGTGTTAGTAGAATGTAGAGAAACGGACCTTACCGTCAAGCAAACGGCCCTGGCGGACGGGGATAAATTCATCAAAATTTGAGGCAGTTAACGCTATTGCAAATTTTGTGATACAGGTCGCGCATGTGCTTTTAGGGCCAGTTTTTATCAACTGAAAACCGGCTTGACAGGCATGTTAAACTTTAGGAATGGGCGCAGAGATGTGCACAACCGTAACGCAGAATTTCGACGGAACATTATGGCAAACACAAACGACTGGCTTAATTTTGAACATCTAGCCGAAGATAAAGTACGCGAAGGGTTAAAGCCGCCTTCAATGTATAAAGTCATTCTGAATAATGACGATTATACACCTATGGAATTTGTTATTGACGTTCTGCAAAAGTTCTTTTCTTATGATATTGAACGTGCAACGCAGCTGATGTTGAAAGTTCACTACCATGGAAAAGCAATCTGTGGTGTATTCACTGCAGAAGTGGCGGAGACCAAAGTAGCCCAGGTGAACAATTACGCACGAGATAATGAACATCCGTTGCTGTGTACGCTAGAAAAAGCCTGAAGCCATCTCCATATAGGAGATAGGTTGTCAGAGCGATAATTGGGGGAGGTGCCAAATGCTCAATCAAGAACTGGAACTCAGTTTAAATATGGCTTTCGCCAGAGCGCGCGAGCACCGTCATGAGTTTATGACCGTCGAGCATCTGTTGCTGGCATTGCTCAGTAACCCGTCGGCCAGAGAGGCACTGGAAGCCTGTTCGGTGGATATCGTGGCTCTGCGTCAGGAACTCGAAGCCTTCATCGAACAAACCACGCCGGTGCTGCCTGCCAGTGAAGAGGAGCGCGATACCCAACCTACGCTCAGCTTCCAGCGTGTGCTGCAGCGCGCGGTATTCCACGTCCAGTCCTCCGGTCGCAGCGAAGTCGCAGGCGCGAACGTGCTGGTCGCGATTTTCAGCGAGCAGGAGTCGCAAGCGGCTTATCTGCTGCGCAAACACGAAGTGAGCCGTCTCGATGTGGTGAACTTCATCTCCCATGGTACGCGTAAAGACGAACCCGGCCAGCCGCAGAACAATGCGGAGAATCCGGTTAACGAAGAGCAAGCAGGCGGGGAGGATCGTATGGAAAACTTCACCACCAATCTTAATCAGCTTGCTCGTGTCGGCGGAATCGATCCGCTGATCGGCCGCGATAAAGAGCTGGAACGTACTGTTCAGGTGTTATGCCGTCGTCGTAAGAATAACCCGCTGCTGGTGGGGGAATCGGGCGTGGGTAAAACCGCGATTGCCGAAGGGCTTGCCTGGCGCATTGTGCAGGGCGACGTACCGGAAGTGATGAAAGAGTGCACCATCTATTCACTCGACATCGGTTCGCTGCTGGCGGGTACCAAATACCGTGGTGATTTTGAAAAACGCTTCAAAGCGCTGCTGAAACAGCTGGAGCAGGACAGTAACAGCATCCTGTTTATTGATGAAATTCATACCATTATCGGTGCCGGTGCGGCATCGGGTGGCCAGGTGGATGCGGCGAACCTGATTAAACCGTTGCTCTCCAGCGGCAAAATTCGCGTGATGGGTTCAACGACCTATCAGGAATTCAGCAACATTTTTGAGAAGGATCGTGCGCTGGCGCGTCGTTTCCAGAAGATCGATATCACCGAGCCTTCTGTGGAAGAGACCGTGCAAATTCTTAACGGCTTGAAACCGAAGTACGAAGCGCACCATGACGTGCGTTATACCGCCAAAGCGGTGCGTGCGGCGGTGGAGCTGGCGGTGAAGTACATCAACGATCGTCATCTGCCGGATAAAGCGATTGACGTGATTGACGAAGCCGGTGCGCGTGCGCGTCTGGTGCCCGTCAGCAAGCGTAAGAAAACCGTTAACGTTTCGGATATTGAAACGGTGGTGGCACGTATTGCGCGTATTCCTGAGCAGAGCGTGTCACAAACCGATCGTGATACGCTGAAAAATCTCGGCGATCGCCTGAAAATGTTGGTGTTTGGTCAGGATAATGCGATTGAAGCACTGACTGAAGCGATCAAAATGAGCCGTGCAGGTTTGGGCCAGGATCGTAAACCGGTCGGTTCCTTCCTTTTTGCGGGCCCAACCGGTGTCGGTAAAACAGAGGTTACCGTCCAGCTGGCAAAAGCGCTGGGTATCGAGCTGCTGCGTTTTGATATGTCCGAGTATATGGAACGTCACACCGTCAGCCGTTTGATTGGTGCGCCTCCGGGCTACGTTGGCTTCGATCAGGGCGGTTTGCTGACTGATGCGGTGATTAAACATCCGCACGCTGTGGTGCTGCTGGATGAGATCGAGAAAGCGCACCCGGATGTCTTCAATCTGCTGCTGCAGGTGATGGACAACGGTATGCTGACCGATAACAACGGTCGTAAAGCAGATTTCCGCAATGTGGTGCTGGTGATGACCACCAACGCCGGTGTGCGTGAGACTGAACGTAAGTCGATTGGCCTGATTCATCAGGACAACAGTACTGACGCGATGGAAGAGATCAAAAAGATCTTCACCCCAGAGTTCCGTAACCGTCTCGATAACATTATCTGGTTCCGTCACCTGTCTCAGGAAGTGATTCATCAGGTAGTGGATAAGTTTATCGTCGAGTTGCAGGCTCAGCTGGATGCGAAGGGCGTATCGCTGGAAGTTAGCGATGATGCGCGCGATTGGCTGGCTGATAAAGGCTACGATAAAGCGATGGGTGCGCGTCCGATGGCACGTGCCGTACAGGAAAATCTGAAGAAACCGTTGGCGAATGAACTGCTGTTTGGTTCGCTGGTTGATGGTGGATCGGTATCAGTAGCGCTGGATAAAGATAAAAACCAGCTTACTTATCACTTCCTGAGTGCGGAAAAACGTAAAACCGAAGGTACAGTACACTAAGCGTTTTGCAGATATGAAAAAGGCCGGATGCGAATCCGGCCTTTTTTTTGCGCTAAGTTTGTGCCATCAGCGCGAGATAGAAATATCTACTTAGCGACTACGGAAGACAATGCGGCCTTTGCTCAGGTCGTACGGGGTCAACTCGACAGTCACTTTGTCGCCCGTCAGGATGCGGATATAGTTTTTGCGCATTTTACCGGAGATATGAGCGGTAACCACGTGCCCGTTTTCAAGCTCTACGCGGAACATGGTGTTCGGTAACGTATCCAGTACGGTACCTTGCATTTCAATATTGTCTTCTTTGGCCATCGAATCCTCTGGGTGTACTACCAAACTGTTGAACCGGCAAGATAATGCCGAATTCCATGATTTATGTAAAGAACCGTTGATGATTTTGCCAACGCTTCGCCGTGCGTCGCGCCGTTGCGCGTGCAGTACGGATAAATTAGGGTGTTTTTTGACGTCTGCGGGGGATTAGCGGGCTAAGAATCTGTAGCAATCGGCATCAGTTGCACAATCAAAACAGCTTCGGGAAATGTGTGTGATTCCCAACCTGGCAATTCCGGCTCGCCACAGCGAAGCGCGGACGACATACCAAACTCGCTTATTGTATCACTTTTGTCGGGAATTGTGTGCAAAACATCGGTGACCGATGTCAAAAAAGGGTTTGAGTGTGCCAGCAACTCTCGGAAACCGGTTGCCACGCCAGCGTTTGCACGTACTGCAGATAATCAACGCGAGGAATTTCCACCGCACCGAGGGAAGCGGTATGCGGATTCAGCACCTGACAATCAATCAGCCGGCCCTGATGCGCCAGAAAATGTTGCGCGAACACCCAGAGCGCTGTTTTCGAGGCATTTTCCTGACGGCTGAACATCGATTCACCGCAAAAAATTTGCCCCAGCGCCAGGCCATACATCCCGCCGACCAGTTGCTGCTCGCACCAGACTTCAATCGAATGTGCGTGGCCCAGTTCGTACAACCGCAACCACGCACGTTTCACTTCGAAAGTGATCCATGTCCCTTCCTGACGGCCGCTGGCGCAGCCTTCCAGCACCTGCGGAAACGCATGATTCATGGTGACGCGATACGGTGAGCGCTTATGGAAGCGCGCCATACTGCGGCTGAGATGGAAAGATTCTGGCAGCATTACCGCGCGGGGATCCGGCGACCACCAGAGAATCGGATCGCCAGGAGAAAACCACGGAAAAATGCCTCGCTGATAAGCATTCATCAGGCGGGCAGGGGAGAGATCGCCGCCCATCGCCAATAATCCATTGGGCTCGCGCAGCGCCATTTCCGGTGGTGGGAAATTTAATGAATCTCGTGAAAGCTGTATCAGTCTCATTGCATCAATCACACTCAGGGCTGTTGGCTAAGACTATAGCGTAAAGCGCTGATGGAAACGCCAGTAGCGGCCTGCTTTTGAGATTAATTCGGCGTGCGAACCGGATTCGATAATTTGTCCCTGATCCATAACGCAAATGCGGTCCATGGCGTCTAAACCACTTAAGCGATGCGTCACCATAATCAGCGTCTTGCCGCGGGTGACGTGTTGCAATAACGCCAGAATTTGCTGCTCGGTGTTGGCATCCAAACCTTCGGTGGGTTCATCCAGCAGCCACAAATCGCCATCATGCAGCAGGGCGCGTGCTATCGCCAGACGACGCAGTTCGCCGCCGGACAACGGTCGACCGCCGTCGCCCATCCACGCATTCAATCCTTCGCTGTGTTCGGCGAGATGGGCCAGACCCACCTTGTTCAACGTATCAACCAGTTGCTCATCGCTGGCATCGGGTTTTGCCAGCAGGAGATTGTCGCGCAGCGTTTGGCTGAACAGATGCACGCGCTGTGTTACCACGCTAATTCGGCTACGCAACGAAGCTTCATCCCAGGCGGCGAGATCGCTATCGTTGAGGCTAATTGAACCTTGCTGCGCTTCCCAACCGCGGGTAATCAGCGCCAGCAGACTGGATTTGCCGCAGCCGGTTGGACCGAGCAGCGCCAAATGCTCACCTGCATTTAACGATAGGGAAAAATGCTGCAACACCGGTTCGGGGCGCTGCGGATAGCTGAAGCGGATGTTTTCCATTTTCAGGCTGATACCTGATGGGCTACTGATCTTTGCGCTGGGAAAACGGATCGCGGCGGGCTGTTCAATGATTTCCTGTACCCGCTTAGCGGCGCTGGTCACCTGCGACAGAGGCAGAAACGCTCCGGCAACCGGGGCCAGCGCTTCAAACGCCGCCAGTCCGCAGAACACAAACAGCGCGATCAATGCGCCCGGCGAACTGTTTCCACCCACGCCATTCGCGGAAATCCATAGCAACAGCGTAACCGTCGCGCCGCTGATGACCAGCAACACACTTTGCGCCAGTGCCTGCAGGCAATGTTGTCTGCGTTGCGCCTGTTGCCACTTCTGTTCATCGCTATCAAGTTGGTCGCGCCACTGTTGTGCTGCACCATAAATTTTCAGCTCAGACAGGCCAGTAATCCAGTGCGTCAACTGCATGCGCCAGTTAGCCTGATGCTGGGCGATTTGGTGTCCGGCTGAGGTGCCAAGCCGCCAGAACAGCGGCGGCATGAGCAGCAGCGTCAAAAGCATCATACCGCCGAGCAGCAAAGCTAACGGTACATCCAGCAGCGCCAAACCGCAGGTGACCACCACAATTACCACCGCTGCACCGATCAACGGCGAGATCACACGCAGGTAAAGATGATCGAGTGTATCCACGTCGCTGACAAAACGGTTGAGCAATTCGCCATGACGAAAACGAGCCAGCTGTTCCGGCGATAGGGCGATGACTTTGCTGAAGGTGAATACGCGCAAATGTTGCAGCACGCGGAAGGTGGCATCGTGGCTCACCAGACGCTCAAAATAACGTGCAGCCGTGCGCGTGATCGCCGCGCCGCGCACGCCGGCAGCGGGCAACATGTAATTGAACGTATAAAGTCCCGCTACGCCCGCCAGCGAAGAGGCGGCAAGGAACCAGCCGGATAAAGTCAGCAATCCGATACTGGCAAGCAAAGTGATAATGGCGAGAATAATGCCAAGTCCCAAACGCCATGGATGACGGCTAAACAGACGCAGGAAAGGCGACAAATTATTCATTATGCGATCTCCTTCTGACGATGCTGCGCCATTTCACGCAAAGGTCCATCTTGTTCAATCAGCTGCTGCCAGGGACCTTGTTGCACCAGTTGCCCGGCCTGCATCACCCACACTTCATCCCAGCTAGGGAGCTCGTTGAGTTGATGCGTGATCATCAGCGTGGTCTGCTGGGTGGCCGCCTGCTGCAGTGCGCGGATAACATGTTGCTCACTTTGGCTATCCAGCCCAGAACCGGGCTCATCAAGCAATAGCAGTTGTGCCGGTTTAAGCAGCGCACGCGCCACGGCAATACGCTGCGCCTGACCGACGGAAAGCCCCACGCCGCCATCGCCTAAAAGAGTATCTAATCCGTTTGGCAGACGATCTAAAAACTCGTCAACGCCCGCGCGCTGCAGAACCGACATGAGCGTCGCGTCATCAATGGGGCTATTAAGCAGCAGGTTTTCGCGTAGCGTTTGCGCGGGTAAATGCGGATTTTGGCCAACCCAGGCAATATATTGTTGCCAGCTATCGCGGTTGATATCACGCAGCTCCTGCCCATTAACCTGCAGTGAACCTTGATAAGGCAGGAAACCCAGCAAGACGTTCATCAGCGCGGTTTTGCCTGCACCGCTTTGTCCTACCAGCGCTACACGTTTACCAGTATCGAGAGTGAAATTGAGCGATTGAGAGAGCGCTTCACCGCCAGCAGTCATGACCACCAAATTCAGAGCCTGAATATGCAGCGGTGTAGTGAGAGAAAGCTCGCGAGAAGCATGCTCTTCGTGTGGATCGGGACTTTCGCGTAGAAACTGGTCCAGCGCATCAGCTCCGCCAATCGCTTGCGCTTTGGCGTGATAAAAGGTGCCTAAGTCGCGCAACGGCTGGAAAAATTCAGGCGCCAGAATAAGTGCCAGGAAACCAGCAAACAGCGTTACGCCGGTGCTGTAATGACCAAAATTCAGTTCGCCGAGATAAGAAAAACCGAAATAGACCGCGACGACAGCAATCGCCAGTGAGGCAAAAAATTCCAGCACGGCAGATGAGAGAAACGCCAGGCGCAACACTTCCATAGTGCGTTGCCGAAAATCGGTGGTGCTGGCGGCAATTGCTTCTTGCTCTGCCGCAGCGCGATAGAACAGGCGCAGCGTTTCACGTCCACGCAGACGATCGTAAAAATCACCACTTAGCCGGGCGAGAGCAACAAAGTTGCGGCGATTGGCATCTGCAGCGCCCATGCCAACCATCGCCATAAATAGGGGAATCAGTGGCGCGGTGACCAGCAGAATCAATCCCGCCGCCCAGTTAATTGGAAAAATGGCGATCAATATGGCTAACGGAATAAAGAGTGCCAGCGACATCTGAGGCAGATACCGCGCGTAGTATTCCTGCATCTCTTCGATTTGTTCGAGCAGCAGCGTAGCCCAACTGCCTGCTGGCTTACCTTGAATCCAGGCGGGACCGAGCACATTGAGTCGATCCAGAACCTGCTGACGCAGCGCACGGCGAATGGCAACGCCGGCGCGATGTCCTGCCATTTCGCGGGCGTAATGCAATCCGGCGCGCAAAACAAAGCACAGCAGCAGCAACAGAAAATCGGTGAGCAGTGATGCGCGCGGTTGCTGTGCGACAAGCAGATTTTGCAGCAGCGAAGCCAGTAACCAGGCTTGGGCGATAATGACCAATGCGCCAGCAAAACCCAGCAGCGAAGCCGCACGTAAGTTGCGCGCACCGTGATGACGTTGCTGACGGAGCCAGCGGAGAAGTTCTTGTTGCCGTGATTTGTTCATGCGATGCCGTTTGGTAACTCAAAAGAGATGTAAATCCCGGATGAAAACCCAGCAATATCGGGCGCGTGAACTGTAGCACGCAGGTAACAAAAAAGGCGACCAAAACTGGCCGCCTTTTAGCGATTATGATCAGGTTATTAACAACTTACTTATCGTTTTTAACCAGTCCATCGAGGAAGCGTTCCGCATCCAACGCCGCCATACAGCCGGTACCGGCAGAGGTAATTGCCTGGCGATAAATATGATCCATCACATCGCCGGCAGCGAACACGCCTGGGATGCTGGTTTGCGTGGCGTTGCCGTGCAGACCAGACTGCACTTTGATGTAGCCATTTTCCAAATCCAGCTGACCATCAAAAATTGCGGTATTTGGACTGTGGCCGATGGCGACAAACAAACCAGCGACGTCCAGTGATTCAGCCGCTTCACCTTTGGTAGACAGCAGTTTCAAGCCCGTCACGCCCATTTGATCGCCAACCACTTCATCCAGCGTGCGGTCGGTGTGCAGCACGATGTTGCCATTGCGCACTTTTTCCATCAGACGGTCAATAAGGATTTTCTCAGCGCGGAAACTGTCGCGACGGTGAATCAGATGCACTTCTGCAGCAATATTAGCCAGATAAAGCGCTTCTTCAACGGCAGTGTTACCGCCACCAATGACGGCAACTTTCTGATTGCGGTAGAAGAAGCCGTCGCAGGTCGCACAAGCAGAGACGCCTTTGCCTTTGAACGCTTCTTCTGATGGCAATCCGAGATAACGTGCCGATGCGCCAGTGGCGATGATCAACGCATCAGCAGTGTATTCACCGCTGTCGCCGACCAGACGGAACGGACGGTTCTGCAAATCGACGGTATGAATGTGGTCAAAAATGATCTCGGTGTTGAATTTCTCGGCATGCTCCTGCATGCGCTCCATCAACGCTGGACCGGTCAGATCGTTTGCATCGCCTGGCCAGTTCTCCACTTCGGTGGTGGTGGTGAGCTGACCTCCTTTCTCCAGTCCGGTAATTAACACCGGATTCAGGTTAGCGCGCGCTGCATATACCGCAGCAGTATAACCGGCAGGGCCGGAGCCCAGAATGAGCAGCTTACTGTGTTTGGCCGTACTCATGCGTTCCTCAATTTTTTTCTGACAACATAGTTTTTGATTGTAGGGAAATTAACGCCGCAAAAAAAGGCTCCAGCAATTTTGTTAACAATCACTGCGAGCGGCGTAGACGATGAGTGCAAGTTTTGCACGCGCGTTGCGCCAAAAGGGGGCAATGCTCGGCAATTAGTGGTGCAGCAGCATAAAAATTCTCATTTAAAAACAGCAACCCAGAACTCTATCTGGCATCTTGTACTGAATTTGGATGTTTTACTTTGACAATCGCCTGCGCTTTTGCGAAAACATTGGGAGAAGCAGAGAATATTTAGCGATTCAAAACAGAATTTCATTTCTGTTTTGGGCTTTTTAGCCGAATAAACTCAGCCTGACATTGGTAGTGACGCATGATGTGGACAGACAACATGCGTCATACGGATGGACGCGTTACTGCACAGGCTTATGGTCTTCACTTCAGTAAGGCCCTGAACAATGAGCGTTTTCAGGGTGTGGCAGGTAAAGGGAAGGAATTAAGAGAGACAATAATAATGGTAGACAATAAGAAACGCCCCGGAAAAGATTTAGATCGTATCGACAGAAATATTCTGAATGAACTGCAGAAAGACGGTCGAATTTCTAATGTCGAGCTTTCCAAACGTGTTGGATTATCGCCAACTCCATGTCTTGAGCGCGTGCGCCGCCTCGAGCGTCAAGGCTTCATTCTGGGCTACACCGCGCAGCTCAACCCGCATTATCTGGATGCTTCACTGCTGGTTTTCGTTGAGATTACTCTGAATCGTGGTGCGCCAGATGTGTTTGAACAATTTAACGCCGCCGTGCAAAAACTTGAGGAAACTCAAGAATGTCACCTCGTTTCCGGTGATTTTGACTACCTGCTGAAAACCCGCGTACCGGATATGTCCGCTTATCGTAAATTGCTGGGTGAGACCTTGCTGCGTCTGCCGGGCGTAAACGACACCCGAACTTACGTGGTGATGGAAGAGGTCAAACAGAGCAATCGTCTGGTGATCAAAACCCGGTAGTGCAGGGCAGGTGCAAAGCTTGCAGGATTTCGGTACACTCCTGTGAATTCATACAGGACCAACGTCGGGCATGCCCGACGTTGTTGCCTTCTTAATTTACAGGCACCTGGAGAGTTCTCTTGAGCCAGGAATATACAGAAGATAAAGATGTTTCGTTACAACCGCTGAGCAGTGGACGTCGTCTGCTGGAAGCGTTGCTCATTCTTGTGGCCTTGTTCGCCATCTATTTGATGGTGTCGCTGGTTAGTTTTAACCCGTCAGATCCAAGCTGGTCACAAACCGCATGGCACGAACCTATCCATAATCTGGGTGGTAGCGTCGGCGCATGGCTGGCCGATACGCTATTGTTCATCTTTGGCGTGATGGCCTACGCCATTCCTCCCGTCATTATTGGTCTGTGTTGGATCACCTTCCGCCAACGCGATCGTCAGGATTACATCGACTATTTTGCCGTTGGTTTACGCCTGATTGGCGTGCTGGCCTTGGTGGTAACGACCTGTGGTCTGGCGGCGCTCAACGTAGATGACATCTGGTATTTTGCTTCCGGCGGCGTAATCGGCAGCCTGGTCAGCAATGCGATGGCGCCGTGGTTCAGTTCGGCTGGCGGCACCTTGACGCTGCTGTGCGTCTGGGCTGCCGGCATCACGCTTTACACCGGATGGTCATGGCTGACGATTGCCGAGAAGATCGGCGGCGTGGTGATGGGTGTTCTGACCTTTGCCAGCAATCGTTCACGACATGACGAACCCTGGCAGGAAGAAGAATACGACGACGAAGAGCTTGCTGATGAGGTGTCGCCTCCGATGCATGCTGCACACTCCGTTAATGACGACGATGATGTCTTGTTAGCTCAACCGCGCAAGGTGAGCGAACCGGTTGCTGCGGAGTTGAGCGACGATCCGCTGCTGGCGAAGGCGAGTGCGGCAACTGCCGCTGCAATTGCGGTTACTACGCAAGCCGCACAGCAAACTCCAGCTGCTATGCAGCCTGCTCCAGCCGCATCTGCCGAACCCGACGCAATGCCACGCGTTGCCGAAGCCACGGCTCAGTCGACTCCGGCTCCTCAGCCTGTTGCTGCAGCGCAACAACCAATCGCGCAGCCTTCTGCTCCGCTCTATCGTTTCGAGATGCCAGGTGAAGCAGCACCTTCACCGTTTTCGCCGGCTGATGATGATGAGGGCCCGAGCATGGGCAACTGGCAGGATGCCGCTTCATCTTCTGCACCTTTAAACAGTCTCGCCGCCGCTTCACTTGCCGCTGGAGCAGTCAAAGCAGCGACATCACCTGCTGCTTATTCACCTGCCTTCGATATCGTACCCGAGCGTGATTATAACCCGCAGGTGAAGCAGGGCATTGGTCCAGAGTTGCCGCGTCCAAACAAAGTTAAGTTGCCAACACGACGTGAGTTAGCTTCGTACGGCATTAAGTTGCCTTCGCAGCGTATGGCGGAAGAGCAGGCTAAAGATGCTGAGCAGCAACAGCCAGAAGTCACTGCGTCTTACAGCGTTCCTCCACAGGAACAGGATGTTGAGCTGCAAGAGGCGCAGTTGCGTGAAGCCTTCGCGTCGCAGCAGCAGAATCGTTACGGTGAAAGCTGGCAGGAAGCGTCTGAGCCTGATGATGAGGATGCATTGCAGCAGGCTCAACTTGCACGCCAGTTCGCCGATCAGCAGCAGCAACGCTATACCGAACCTGAAGTGAAGGAAGCACCGGTATTTAATCTGGATACGTCGTCTGCTTTTGATTTTTCACCAATGAAAGATTTGGTCGACGATAGCCCGAGCGAGCCACTGTTCACTATTTCTGCATCGCCAGAGCCGGAAGAGCCCGCGCCGTGGCAACAACCTGCTGCGCCGGAGCCAGCGGCAATGCCGTCGTTGAGTGCTGAATCCAGCCCATGGTCGTCGCCGGAACAGGAAGCTTATTCTGCGCCGCCTGCACCAGTGAAACCTGCTGCGCCGGTGCAGGACAGCTTGTTCCATCCGTTCCTGGTTCGCCATGAACAGCCGCTGGAAAAACCTTCTACGCCGCTGCCCACGCTGGATCTGCTCACGTCACCACCGGCAGAAGAAGAGCCGGTGGATATGTTTGCGCTGGAGCAAACCGCGCGGCTGGTTGAAGCACGCCTGGCTGATTATCGAGTGAAGGCGGAGGTTGTAGGTATTTCACCTGGTCCGGTCATTACCCGCTTCGAGCTCGATTTAGCGCCAGGCGTTAAAGCTTCCCGTATTTCTAACTTGTCGCGTGACCTGGCGCGTTCTCTGTCTGCGGTTGCCGTGCGCGTGGTGGAAGTGATTCCAGGCAAGCCTTACGTCGGGCTTGAACTGCCAAATAAACATCGTCAAACCGTTTATCTGCGCGAAGTACTGGATTGCCCTAAATTTCGTGAAAACCCGTCACCGCTTGCAGTGGTGTTGGGTAAAGACATTGCTGGCCAGCCGGTGGTGGCTGATTTGGCGAAAATGCCGCACTTGCTGGTTGCCGGTACCACCGGTTCCGGTAAATCAGTGGGCGTTAACACCATGATCATTAGCATGCTGTATAAAGCCACGCCGGAAGAAGTGCGCTTTATCATGATCGATCCGAAAATGCTCGAGCTGTCAGTCTACGAAGGCATCCCTCACTTGCTGACCGAAGTGGTTACAGACATGAAAGATGCGGCCAATGCGCTGCGCTGGAGTGTTGGTGAAATGGAGCGTCGCTATAAACTGATGTCTGCGCTGGGCGTGCGTAATCTGGCCGGCTATAACGAGAAGATTGAGCAGGCTGCCGCGATGGGTCGACCGATTCCGGATCCGTTCTGGAAACCGGGCGATAGCATGGACACCACACCTCCGGTGCTGGAAAAACTGCCTTATATCGTGGTGCTGGTCGACGAATTTGCCGATCTGATGATGGCGGTCGGTAAGAAAGTCGAAGAGTTGATTGCTCGTCTGGCTCAGAAAGCGCGAGCGGCGGGTATTCACCTGGTGCTGGCGACACAGCGTCCGTCGGTTGATGTGATTACCGGTCTGATCAAAGCCAACATACCGACGCGTATCGCCTTCACCGTTTCCAGCAAGATCGACTCACGTACCATCCTCGATCAGGGCGGTGCAGAATCGCTGCTGGGGATGGGTGACATGCTGTACATGCCGCCAAACTCCTCAATGCCTGTACGTGTGCATGGTGCATTCGTGCGCGATCAGGAAGTGCATGCGGTGGTTCAGGACTGGAAAGCACGCGGTCGCCCGCAATACATCGAAAGCATTACTGCTGGTGAAGAGAGCGAGAGTGCAGCTGGCGGAATGATGGGCGATGAAGAGCTGGATCCGCTGTTTGACCAGGCGGTCTCTTTCGTGGTGGAAAAACGTCGTGCCTCCATTTCTGGGGTTCAGCGCCAGTTCCGTATCGGTTATAACCGTGCCGCACGTATCATCGAGCAGATGGAAGCGCAGGGCATCGTTTCTGAACCGGGACATAACGGCAACCGCGAAGTGCTTTCGCCGCCGCCACACGAGATGTAATTTATCGCGTGCAGTTGTCTGCTTATGGGCCAGTTAACACTGGCCCATTGTTTATCTGTTGGTCGATCCCCATATCTTCGGGAGCTTTCGGCTTTTTCTCCTGTCGAAGAGACAGGACGGCAACTACCTTTAATGCCGTAAGTGTCGGGAAACAATGAATAAGGAATCGAATCAGATGAAATTACGCGTTATTGCCTGTGGCCTGTTGGCCAGTTTTGTTTCCGCATCAGTATTGGCGGATGCGTCCAGCGATCTGCAACAGCGTCTTAATAAAGTGAACAGCTTCCATGCCAGCTTCAGTCAGAAAGTGACCGATGGCAGCGGCGCCAACGTGCAGGATGGTGAAGGCGAGCTGTGGGTGAAGCGCCCAAGCTTGTTTAACTGGCACATGACCGCGCCGGATGAAAGCGTAATTATTTCTGATGGCAAAAATCTGTGGTTCTACAATCCCTTCGTTGAACAAGCCAGCGTTAGCCTGTTGCAAAATGCAGCCAGTAATACGCCGTTTATGCTGATTGCGCGTAACCAGCCAAGCGACTGGAAACAGTACAACATCAAGCAGCAGGGCGATAATTTTGAGCTAACGCCGAAGAGCAGTGATGGCAACCTCAAGCAGTTCACCATCAATGTGACATCGTCTGGCACCATCAATAAGTTCAGCGCGATTGAGCAAGATGGTCAGCACAGCGATTATCAGCTGAAGAGCCAAAACAACGGCGCTATTAGCCCAGACAAATTCACCTTTACGCCGCCAAAAGGGGTAACGGTGGACGATCAACGTCAGTGAGGTCACGGTGAGTAACCTGTCTCTGGATTTCGCTCCATCGAATGAGTTTCAGCCGCTGGCCGCGCGTATGCGGCCGGCGACGCTGCAACACTACATTGGGCAACAGCATTTGCTGGCGCCCGGTAAACCGCTGCCGCGCGCCATTGAGGCTGGGCATCTGCATTCGATGATTTTGTGGGGACCGCCTGGGACAGGGAAAACGACATTAGCCGAGATTATCGCCCATTACGGTAAAGCTGATGTTGAGCGCATTTCTGCTGTCACTTCTGGCGTGAAAGAGATTCGTGAAGCGATCGAGCGTGCCCGACAAAATCGTCAGGTGGGTCGACGTACCATCCTATTTGTCGACGAAGTCCATCGCTTTAATAAAAGTCAGCAGGATGCTTTCCTGCCACATATTGAAGATGGCACCATTACGTTTATTGGTGCCACCACTGAAAATCCCTCGTTTGAACTCAATTCCGCGCTGCTATCCCGTGCCCGCGTATATTTACTCAAGTCTCTTACCACTGCAGATATTGAACAGGTTCTGCTGCAGGCGATGCAGGATGACCAACGCGGTTATGGCAAAAGCGATATTGTGCTGCCAGATAATACGCGCCGTATGATAGCGGAACTGGTGAACGGTGATGCGCGTCGGGCATTGAATACGCTGGAAATGATGGCGGATATGGCTGAAAGCAATGCCGAAGGCCAGCGTGAATTAACGCCACAATTACTCAACGAAGTTTCCGGTGAAAGAGCGGCGCGTTTTGATAACAAAGGCGATCGTTTCTACGATCTGATCTCCGCTCTGCACAAGTCTGTTCGCGGTTCAGCACCTGATGCGGCACTTTACTGGTATGCAAGAATCATCACCGCCGGCGGCGATCCGCTGTATGTCGCACGCCGTTTGCTGGCTATCGCCTCGGAAGATGTGGGTAACGCCGATCCGCGCGGCATGCAGGTTGCGCTAGCGGCCTGGGATTGCTTTACGCGCGTCGGTCCAGCCGAAGGCGAAAGGGCGATTGCCCAGGCGATTGTCTACCTTGCAAGCGCACCCAAAAGTAATGCCGTTTACACCGCTTTCAAAGCCGCGATGCGCGATGCGCGCGAATTTCCTGACTACGATGTGCCGGAACATTTACGCAACGCCCCTACCAAATTGATGAAAGAGATGGGGCTGGGCAAAGAGTATCGTTATGCGCACGACGAGACTAACGCCTATGCCGCTGGCGAAGTCTATTTCCCGCCTGAAATGGCGCAGACGCGCTACTATCAACCGACTAATCGCGGGCTCGAAGGGAAAATTGGCGAAAAACTCGCCTGGCTGGCTGAGCAGGATCAAAATAGCCCGATAAAACGCTACCGCTGATAAACACCTTACGGTAAGGTGAGCAAGGATTTCATTGCATTCCATAGGGATGCAAGTCCCGCCATTCGTTCAATCAACCTTTTATTACACAGGATTAGCATGCTCGATCCCAACCTGCTGCGTAACGAGCCAGACGCAGTCGCAGAAAAACTGGCACGCCGAGGATTTAAACTGGATGTGGAAACCTTACGTTCGCTTGAAGAGCGTCGTAAAGTCTTGCAGGTAGAAACTGAAAATCTGCAGGCTGAGCGTAATTCCCGATCCAAATCCATCGGTCAGGCCAAAGCACGTGGGGAAGACATCGAGCCGCTGCGTCAGGAAGTGAACGCGCTGGGCGAACGCCTGGATGCGGCTAAAGCAGAACTGGATGCCCTGCAGAACGAAATTCGTGACTTTGCCCTCGCATTGCCAAACCTCCCGGTTGACGAAGTCCCGTTGGGTAAAGATGACAGCGAGAACCAGGAAGTCAGCCGCTGGGGCCAGCCGCGCCAGTTCGATTTCCCGGTGAAAGATCATGTTGAGCTGGGTGAAGCCGCCAAAGGTCTGGACTTTGCCGCCGCGGTGAAATTGACGGGTTCACGTTTCATTGTGATGCAGGGCCAGATTGCGCGTCTGCACCGTGCGCTTAGCCAGTTTATGCTTGATCTGCATACGCAGCAGCACGGTTATCTTGAAACCTATGTTCCGTATCTGGTGAATCAGGAAACGTTGTATGGCACCGGACAGCTGCCGAAGTTTGGTGAAGATTTGTTCCATACCAAGCCGCTGGGCGAAGAAGCGGGTAGCAGCAACTATGCGCTGATCCCTACCGCTGAAGTGCCGCTGACCAATCTGGTGCGTGATGAGATCGTTGAAGAAGAATCTTTGCCGCTCAAACTTGCTGCGCACACGCCATGCTTCCGTTCTGAAGCCGGTTCGTACGGGCGCGATACGCGTGGTTTAATCCGTATGCACCAGTTCGATAAAGTGGAAATGGTGCAGATTGTGGCGCCTGAAACCTCCATGGATGCACTGGAAGAGTTGGTGGGCCATGCAGAGAAAGTGCTTCAGTTGCTCAATCTGCCATACCGTAAAGTGCTGCTTTGCACCGGCGATATGGGCTTTGGCTCTTCCAAGACCTACGACCTGGAAGTTTGGCTGCCAGCACAGGACACCTATCGTGAAATCTCCTCTTGCTCCAACATGGGTGATTTCCAGGCTCGTCGTATGCAGGCGCGCTGCCGTAGCAAAACCGACAAGAAACCGCGTTTGGTGCACACGCTGAACGGTTCTGGTCTGGCGGTGGGTCGTACTCTGGTGGCTGTGCTTGAAAACTATCAGCAAGCAGATGGCCGCATTGAAGTGCCAGAAGTACTGCGTCCTTATATGGGCGGACTGGAATTCGTTGGCTAATCAACGCGCAATTATATAAACCCGGCAATGCCGGGTTTTTTGTTTCTTAAGCGGCAAAATAATTATTTTTTAGTCGGAATTAATAAGAAATAAACGTTATCGACAAGAAATGGCTATTAACCATTAAAAATCGTAAATTCAAATAGATAGATGCCGCACTTGTATCCCTCATCATGCTTCTAACCCTCTGAAGATAAAAAAAATAAATTGTTCCGCAGCAAATCGTGCGGCGACGAATTTTTGCACATTGACTTTAAGATAGCCGATGGCAAACTGCGCGCAATTATCGTCATTTCTTTTGGTTTTATTCCCTATGTCAACCTGGTCGCGCCCCGTCGTTTTGCTGCTTTGCGGCTTAATGCTTATGACGGTGTCTATCGCTGTGCTTAATACGCTGGTACCGCTCTGGCTTACCCATGATCAATTGCCAACCTGGCAAGTGGGAATGGCTAGCTCATCGTATTACACCGGTAACTTGCTGGGCACCTTGCTCGCGGGCTGGTTGATTACTCGTTATGGTTTTAATCGCTGTTTTTACCTCGCCAGCGTGCTTTTTGCCGTAGCGACCATGGGCATGGTGATACTGGATGGTTTCTATAGCTGGACATTACTGCGCTTTACCGCAGGTGTCGGTTGTGCACTGATTTGGGTGGTGGTTGAGAGTGCCTTGTTATGCAGCGGTACCGTGCGTAATCGCGGTCAGTTGCTGGCGGCTTATATGATCATCTATTACCTCGGCACTGTTGCAGGCCAGTTGCTGGTGAGCCGCGTGTCAACCGAACTGCTCCACGTGATTCCATGGGTGACTGCACTGATTATCTGTGCGGTATTGCCGGTAGTATTTGTGCATGTCAATACCAGCGCTGCGACAGAAGAAGCTTCAACGGGGCGCCTTTGGGTTATGTTGCGTCGTCGTAGTTCTCGTCTCGGCATCAATGGCTGCATTATTTCCGGTATCGTTCTCGGCTCACTTTATGGCTTGATGCCGTTGTATCTGTCACATCAGGGCATGAGTGATGCAAACGTCGGTTACTGGATGGCGTTACTGGTCAGCTCCGGCATTGTCGGTCAGTGGCCGGTAGGACGTTTAGCCGATCGCTTTGGTCGCCTGATGGTGCTGCG
Source organism: Pantoea sp. GbtcB22 (assembly GCF_019091025.1). Classification (NCBI taxonomy): domain Bacteria; kingdom Pseudomonadati; phylum Pseudomonadota; class Gammaproteobacteria; order Enterobacterales; family Erwiniaceae; genus Pantoea; species Pantoea sp. GbtcB22. The sequence goes on along the minus strand of NZ_JAGXKB010000001.1, from coordinate 1,117,818 downwards.
TGTGCAAGTGTTTGTGGTTATCCTGGGTGCGATTGCTATGTTAGGTGATACTGCGATGGCGCCAGCGCTGTTTGTGCTTGGTCTTGCGGGTTTTACACTTTATCCGGTGGCGATGTCCTGGGCGTGCGAAACCGTCGCGCATCATGAGTTAGTGGCAATGAATCAGGCGTTACTGTTTAGCTATACCGTGGGCAGTTTGGTGGGGCCGGGAATGACGTCAATGCTGATGCAAAATTACTCTGACCGCCTGCTGTTTGTGATGATTGCTGCAGTTGCACTGGTTTATCTGGTGATGTTACTGCGCAAAGCCGATCATCAGGCTACTCCGGTCGCACATGCTTAACGCATTCCCATGAAATAGTAAAAAGGGGAGCCGGTGGTTCCCCTTTTGTTTGCGGTTAATACATCACTTCATGGCCGTAGCTGGCGAGGATATTCTTCACTCGCTCCATGGTTTCCTTGCTCGGCGGCTTAACACCATCCAGCTTGTACTCTTCGCCCATGGCGATCCATTTGTGTTTGCCTAACTCGTGGTAAGGCAGCAATTCGATCTTCTCTATGTTATCCATATCTTTGGTAAACTCACCCAAGCGATGAACGGAGTCATCATCATCGGAGTAGCCAGGCACCACTACAAAGCGGATCCAGGTGCGTTTGCCTCTCTTCTGCAGATAGCGCGCAAAGTCCAGCGTACGATGATTGGAAACGCCCACCAGAATCTGATGCACATCATCGTTAATCTGTTTTAAATCGAGCATTACCAAATCAGTGGCATCAAGCAATTCATCGATCACCGGATCGTAGCGACGAACAAAGCCGTTAGTGTCGAGACAGGTATGAATGCCTTCTGCCTGGCAAGCGCGGAACCAGTCACGCACGAACTCCGCTTGTAAGATCGCTTCGCCACCCGACGCCGTCACGCCACCGCCAGATGCATTCATGAAGTGACGATATGAGAGCGCATCCTTCATCAACTCTTCAACGGTAACTTCTTTACCGCCATGCGTGTCCCATGTATCGCGGTTATGGCAATACAAGCAGCGCATGAGGCAGCCCTGAAAAAAGGTAATGAAGCGGATGCCTGGGCCGTCAACGGTGCCGCAGGATTCAAAGGAGTGGATACGACCGATGGTTGACATTGCGATGAGTTCTCCAGGTGGGCCTGAATATCAGGCAGCACAATCTATGTTGTGCTCTAAAAGTGAAAGTCGATTTTGCCAGGTCGCCAGCACCAGCAAACTGGCAAAACGGACTTGTGGAGAAAAGGCTCCCGCAGGAGCCTTTCAATCTCAGTGAACTACGATTACAGCGACTGAGTGAACGTACGGGTAATTACATCCTTCTGCTGCTCTTTGGTGAGCGAATTGAAGCGCACAGCATAACCGGATACGCGAATGGTCAGCTGCGGATACTTCTCAGGATGTTCCATCGCATCCAGCAACATCTCACGGTTCATCACGTTAACGTTCAGATGCTGACCGCCCTCAATATTGGCTTCATGGTGGAAATATCCATCCATCAGGCCAGCAAGATTGGTTTTACGCACGTTATCATCTTTACCCAGCGCATTTGGCACGATGGAGAAAGTATAAGAGATGCCGTCTTTCGCGTAAGCAAAGGGCAGTTTCGCGACGGAGGTCAGTGAAGCCACCGCACCTTTCTGATCACGGCCGTGCATTGGGTTAGCACCCGGACCGAATGGCGCACCCGCACGACGTCCGTCTGGCGTATTACCGGTTTTCTTACCGTAAACCACGTTAGAAGTGATGGTCAGCACTGACTGAGTTGGCACCGCGTTACGGTAGGTTTGCAGTTTCTGAATTTTCTTCATGAAACGTTCAACCAAATCGCACGCCATGTCATCAACGCGAGAGTCGTTATTACCAAATTGCGGATATTCGCCTTCAATTTCAAAGTCTACCGCTAGACCATCTTCATCACGGATGGTTTTCACTTTGGCGTATTTGATGGCAGAAAGTGAGTCAGCCGCAACAGACAGACCCGCGATACCACAGGCCATGGTGCGATAAACGTCACGATCGTGCAGCGCCATCAGTGAAGCTTCGTAGCTGTACTTATCGTGCATGTAGTGAATGATATTCAGGGAGGTGACGTACTGCTTAGCCAGCCAATCCATGAAGTGATCCAGGCGCTCCATCACGATGTCGTAATCAAGAATCTCGTCAGTGATTGGTGCTTCTTTCGGACCCACCTGCATTTTCAGTTTTTCATCAACGCCACCGTTGATTGCGTAAAGCAGGGTTTTTGCCAGGTTGGCACGCGCACCGAAGAACTGCATCTGCTTACCGACAATCATTGGGCTAACGCAGCAGGCGATAGCATAGTCATCGTTGTCGAAGTCAGGACGCATCAGGTCATCATTCTCATACTGCAATGAGGATGTATCGATAGACACTTTTGCGGCGTATTTCTTAAAGTTAACCGGCAGTTTTTCTGACCACAGGATGGTCATATTTGGCTCCGGAGATGGCCCCATGGTGTAAAGCGTATTCAGGAAACGGAAGGTGCTTTTAGTCACCAGAGTACGACCATCGACGCCCATACCCGCCAGTGATTCTGTTGCCCAGATTGGGTCACCGGAGAACAGCTCATCGTATTCAGGCGTACGCAGGAAGCGCACCATACGCAGTTTCATCACCAGATGGTCAATCAGTTCCTGTGCTTCTTCTTCAGTCAGTTTTCCGGCCTGAATATCGCGCTCGATATACACATCAAGGAAGGTGGATACGCGACCAAAGGACATTGCCGCACCGTTCTGAGATTTCACCGCCGCGAGATAGCCATAGTAAGTCCACTGAACGGCTTCTTGAGCATTGGTAGCGGGCAGCGAGATATCTGAACCATACTTCGCAGCCATCTCTTTGATCTGACCCAGTGCGCGGTGCTGTTCAGAGATCTCTTCACGCAGGCGAATGGTGGCTTCGAGGTCAACGCCATTCTCCATATCGCTCTGCAGAGAATTGAACTGCGCAACTTTGTCTTTCATCAGAAAATCTATGCCGTACAGCGCAACGCGGCGATAGTCACCGATGATACGACCGCGGCCATAGGCATCCGGTAAACCCGTCAACACGCCTGATTTACGGCAGCGCATGATGTCAGGGGTGTAAACATCGAACACGCCCTGGTTATGGGTTTTGCGGTAATCAGTGAAGACTTTTTTCAGCGCGGGATCAAGTTCGCGGCCATAAACCTTGCAAGAACCCTCAACCATTTTGATGCCGCCAAACGGGATGATGGCACGTTTCAAAGGTGCTTCAGTTTGCAGGCCAACGATTTTTTCCAGCGATTTGCTGATGTAGCCGGCATCATGAGAGGTGATGGTTGAAGCCAGATCGGTGTCAAAATCTACCGGCGTGTGGGTGCGGTTCTCGATTTTGATGCCTTCAAGTACACTGTCCCACAGCTTAGTTGTGGCCGGCGTCGCGCCAGCGAGGAAGGATTCGTCGCCTTCATACGGTGTGTAGTTTTTCTGGATAAAGTCACGGACGTTGACGCTGTTCTGCCATTCGCCGGCGCTAAATCCTTCCCAGGCTGACGCCATTTTTTCATTCAGTTCGGACATGATATACCTGCCTTATTTAGGGAGACTTTGACGTATGGCGCGCTGACTCAGCACGCCCGTACCAATTCATTAATGCACCGGCTCATCGCCACGCAGATAGATTACCCAGTAGGTCAAACCGACTAATAATCCGCCGCCAATAATGTTGCCGATGGTCACGGGAATCAGGTTGTTAACAATAAAGTCACTAACGCTTAGTGATGGGAACTGTGCTGCGCTTGCACCAGCCATTTGCCAGAATTCCGGGCTGGAAAAATCACGGATAACGATGGCCATCGGGATAAGGAACATGTTGGCAATGCTATGTTCAAAACCGCAGGCAACAAACATCGCCACCGGTAGGATCATCGCAAACATTTTGTCCATCAGACTGCGGCCGGAATAACTCATCCACACCGCCAGGCAAACCATCAGGTTGGCGAGCGTGCCGAGACTCACTGCTTCAATAAAGGTGTGATGCATTTTATGGTCAGCGGTTTGCAGGACATTCAAACCCCAGGCACCATTCGCCACCATGTGTTCACCGGCTAACCAGATCAGCGCGACAAAGAACAGCGCACCAAACAGGTTACCGATATAGACCGTCAACCAGTGTCGACCGAGTTGCAGCCAGGTGATACGGCCGCTGGCTTTTGCCACCACGATCAAAACAGTTGAGGTGAACAGGTCAGCACCGCACACCACGACTAACATTAAACCGAGCGAGAAACAGATACCGCCGATCAGTTTTGCTATGCCGTAGGGCATTGCTCCACTTCCGGTGGTCGCAGTGATATAGAAGACAAATGCGATTGAGATAAATACGCCAGCAGTGATGGCAAGGAAGAAGGTGGTTAAAGGACGTTTAGTAGCTTTATATATGCCGGCTTCTTCTGCAACTTTCGCCATTGCCGCCGGTAATAATGAATTAAAAGGGTTGTCAGCTTTCACACTAACGCTCTCCAAAAATTGCCTGTAAAGATATTAACAAAGGAGTATAGGTCAGAAATTGATGTGGATCATATTTGACCGGAAGGTAGCTGATAAGCGAAGCGTAAATGCGTCTGAGTGCTGCTTAAATTATTGAATTTATTGTAATAAATAATTTTTAATTTATGCAAAATAAGTTGAAGGTGGCTGCGGGCAAAACTAGATTTTGTTAAATATCATTAACGATTAAAGCTGAATTGTTATTTAATAATGCACTTAAATCTCTTTGTATGATCAATATAAAAAAATGGCACTGATTTTTTCAGTGCCATTGACCAATACCCTAATTTCTATAAATGGAAATTTAAGCGTTAAGGCTATTTTTGTGACCAATAACGACGTTTAGCTGTCTGCAGCTTTTCATAGGCAGCGAGTAATGATTGATGCGCAGGGAAAGCTTTCAGATCCAGATCGACCGCTTGCAATCCATAGAAGGGCGCTTCGCCACTGATTGCCGCTGAAGCAGCCTCAACAGCAGCCTGGCCGTACATACGAATAAAGGCGCGATGATATTGTAGCGGATCGCGTTCCTCTTCCATTGCCAGCAGCAGCAAGGTTTGCAGACAGCGGTAGTAGTTTGCGCGCTCTTCACTAAAGATGGACTGATTAAACTCCATCGTCCATTCAGTCCAGATCAGAGCCTGATCCAGGTCGCCGCCGGCCAGCGCCAGCATAGCTTTCAGCTCGCCAATACGTAGCGTGTACCAGCCATTATCTTTGCCTGATGCCAGACCCAGCAGCTCGCGCACGCGAGTAAAGTCATCATGACCTTCCTCATCCAGTTGCACAATCAGCTCGAGATAGGCTTCGGGTTCCCATTGGCTGTCTGGCAGCGCCAGCAGGGTTTTGCGCAGTGGTGCGCCCATGCTGTTATTTGCCAGCAGCAGATCTTCTGCTGGATAAATATCAGACATGCCCGGCACGATAATGCGGCAAGCGTAAACACTCAGATGTTCATAGTCAGCGATATAGACTTCTTTATCTTCCGCACGGAAGATCGCCATTAGCGTATCAAACTCTTCGTGAGTGGTACCCGCAAAGCTCCAGTCGACGAAAGGATAATCGGCATCGTCTTTAAACATATCCCATGAAATCAGACCGCTTGAATCGATGAAATGCGTTTCCAGGTTAGCGTGTTCCGCTACCTCTTCATCATCGAACGTCGGCGGTGTGAACACGTCGAGATCTTTCAGACCACGGCCCTGCAGCAGTTCAGTAACGGTTCGCTCAAGTGCGACGCCAAAGTCCGGATGTGCGCCAAACGAAGCGAAGCAGGTACCATTTGCTAAATTGAACAGCACAACGCAGATAACCGGGTATTTGCCGCCGAGTGACGCATCGTATGAGAAGATTGGGAAACCTTCTGCTTCCAGACGTTCAATTGCTTCAATTACGCCAGGATAACGCTGCATCACCTCTGCTGGTATTTCTGGCAGGCTGATGGATTCGGCGATGATGCGATTCTTAATATGACGCTCAAACACTTCAGAAAGACCCTGTACACGCGCTTCGTTCGCGGTGTTACCGGCAGACATACCATTCGAAACGTACAGATTACCGATGATGTTCATCGGGATATACACTGTTTGCTGGTCAGATTGACGGGTAAATGGCAGGCCACAAATTCCACGCTCGTCATTGCCGGATTGCAGATCAATCAGCTCAGAAGCACCCAGGCTCTCATCAGGATCATAGAACTTGCGCAGGCGCGCATCCAAAATGCCTTCTGGCAGGCTGTCGTCCTCAGTGAGCGGGAACCATTTTTCATTCGGATAGTGAACAAAATCACCATTAGCGATGGATTCACCCAACCAGAAATCGGCGAAGAAATAGTTAGTAGAGAGGCGCTCAAAATATTCGCCCAGCGCTGAAGCCAGAGCGGCTTTTTTGCTAGCACCTTTGCCATTTGTAAAGCACAGCGGGCAGTCGCGATCGCGAATGTGTACTGACCAGACGTGTGGCACCGGATTCAGCCAGGAAGCTTCTTCAATGTTGAAACCAAGGTCTTGCAGTTTCTGCTGAAAGCGAGCAATGGAATCTTCCAGTGCGGCGTCTTTTCCGGGGATAAACGTTTGCGTCATGGTGGCGCTCTCTTAAGTCAATGGGGTGGGCGTAAAGCGCGCAATAATACGGGTTTTATGCGTGCTTCGCTATTCAGTCAGCCAAATTTATCTCAGACTGGTTAAGGTTGTTACGCCATTCCGCTTGCCGATTTTTCTTTCTGGAACAACCTCACAAAATTCCATGGCTTAATGCATTTATGACATAAGCTGCGGTGAAGCTGGCTCTGGAAATGTGATCGCTGCCGGATTAATGATTGCAGCCATCTGGAGGCAATGATAAAACCGGTTGGGTATTCATAACCGTTCGATATGACAGTGGTGAGGGGAAATGACTCAGGTTTATAATTTTAGCTCTGGCCCGGCTATGCTGCCGGTAGAAGTGCTCCGTCGCGCAGAACAAGAACTGACAAACTGGCACGGATTAGGCACCTCGGTGATGGAGATCAGTCACCGCAGTAAAGAGTTTATTGCTGTTGCAGAAGCGGCAGAACAAGATTTTCGCGATCTGCTGAAGATCCCAGCCAACTACAAAGTTTTATTCTGCCATGGCGGTGCGCGTGCGCAGTTCGCGGCCATTCCCGGCAACTTGCTGGGTGATGCAAAAACCGCGGATTATATTGACGGCGGTTACTGGGCTCACAGCGCAATTAAAGAAGCTGAGAAATTCTGCTCGCCAAATACCATTGATATCAAAACTACGCGTGATGGTAAGCGTGCTTTATTACCAATGCGTGAATGGCAGTTAAATGATGATGCGGCTTATGTCCATTTCTGCCCGAACGAAACGATTGATGGCATTGCTATCGATGAAGAGCCGGATTTTGGCGATAAAGTCGTAGTTGCCGATCTCTCTTCTACTATTCTGTCTCGTCCAATCGATGTAAGTCGCTATGGCGTGATCTACGCTGGCGCGCAAAAAAATATCGGCCCGGCGGGCTTAACCTTAGTGGTTGTGCGCGAAGATCTGCTAGGCAAAGCACAACGTTATGTGCCTTCTATCCTTGATTACAAGGTGTTGGCCGAAAATGAATCGATGTTTAACACTCCGCCGACTTTCGCATGGTATCTCTCTGGCCTGGTATTCAAATGGCTGAAAGAGAAGGGCGGCGTGGCTGAGATGGACAAGCTGAATCAGGCAAAAGCCGACTTATTGTATGGCGTGATTGATAACAGTGCGTTTTATCGCAACGATGTCGCAAGCGAAAACCGTTCACGTATGAACGTGCCATTCCAGTTAGCCGATTCTTCATTGGACAAAGTGTTCCTGGAAGAGTCTCTCAAGGCTGGGCTGCACGCGTTGAAAGGCCATCGCGTAGTTGGCGGTATGCGTGCATCGATCTACAATGCGATGCCGCTGGAAGGGGTTAAAACGCTCACTGAGTTCATGGTCGACTTCGAACGTCGCCACGGCTAATTGCTTTTTCATGCCAGCTTGTCTGGTATCAGACCCCGTCACATGATGGGGTCTCGTATTTTCTGGAGATTTGGTTTCACATGCAGGACTCCCTGACTCTACAACCGATTGCTCGCGTTGACGGCACGGTAAACTTACCGGGTTCAAAAAGCGTCTCGAACCGCGCACTCTTGCTGGCCGCGCTGGCAAAGGGCACCACCCGCCTGACTAACTTGCTTGATAGCGATGACGTTAAGCACATGCTGAATGCCCTCAAAGCGCTGGGTGTCAGCTATACGCTCTCAGACGATCGCACCGTATGCGAAGTAGTAGGTAACGCGGGCCCTTTACATGCTGAAAAACCGCTTGAGCTGTTTCTCGGTAACGCAGGTACAGCGATGCGACCTTTGGCTGCCGCGCTCTGTTTGGGCGAGCAGTCAATCGTTCTGACTGGCGAGCCACGCATGAAAGAGCGTCCGATTGGTCATCTGGTTGATGCACTGCGTCAGGGCGGAGCAAAGATTGACTATCTCGAACAGACCGATTACCCGCCAGTGCGTCTTAATGGTGGTTTTGTTGGTGGGGAAGTCAGCGTCGATGGCAGTGTATCCAGCCAGTTCCTCACGGCATTGCTAATGACCGCGCCACTGGCGCAGCAAGACACCATCATCACCATAAAAGGCGATCTGGTTTCTAAGCCTTACATTGATATCACCTTGTACCTGATGCGTTGCTTTGGTGTGGATGTTGATAATCAGGACTATCAGCGTTTTGTGGTTAAAGGGCAGCAACAGTACCAGTCTCCGGGCGATTATCTGGTGGAAGGTGATGCGTCTTCTGCATCATATTTCCTCGCTGCCGCTGCCATTAAAGGGGGTACCGTACGTGTAACCGGTATTGGCCGCAACAGCGTGCAGGGCGATATCCGTTTTGCTGATGTGCTGGAAAAGATGGGCGCAGTGATTGAGTGGGGAGATGACTATATCTCTTGCACACGCGGATCGCTGACGGCAATCGATATGGATATGAACCATATTCCCGATGCGGCAATGACAATTGCAACTACTGCACTCTTCGCTCAAGGCACCACGTTGATGCGCAACATCTATAACTGGCGCGTAAAAGAGACCGACCGCCTTGCTGCGATGGCGACTGAGTTACGCAAAGTGGGGGCGGAAGTAGAAGAAGGGCAAGACTTTATTCGTGTCACACCGCCGGCTCAGTTGCAACATGCGGACATCGGTACTTACAACGATCACCGTATGGCAATGTGCTTCGCACTGGTGGCTCTGTCCGATACGCCGGTAACCATCCTTGATCCAGGCTGCACTGCGAAAACCTTCCCGAGCTATTTCCAGCAGTTGGCGAAAATCAGTCATACTTCCTGATCGTCTAACCCGGTGCACAGCGCCGGGTTTCTTTGCTCTCTTCTGGCCTTATCAGGCGGAAATTCTTCTGAATCTGTCTATATTTCTAGCGCTGTCTACGCTAAAGGGTACTAACCCGACGCAGGCAGCGTATAATGCCGCGCAATCCAGGCGGCCTGGAAGGGCTGACAATAAGCACGCAGCAACAGGAGAGAACAATGACGGCAATCGCCCCGGTTATTACCATCGATGGGCCAAGTGGCGCGGGTAAAGGGACTTTATGTAAAGCGATGGCGGAGTCGTTGCAGTGGCACTTACTGGATTCTGGCGCTATTTATCGCGTTTTAGCATTGGCCGCACTTCACCATCAGGTGGATATTGAGTCCGAGGAAGCATTAGTACCGATGGCTGCGCATCTTGATGTGCGTTTTCTATCGGTTGACGGTGAAATGCAGGTGGTTCTTGAAGGTGAAGATGTCACCGGTGAAATCCGCACGCAAGAAGTCAGCAACACCGCATCGCGCGTTGCCGCTTTTCCGCGGGTGCGTGAGGCATTGCTTCGACGCCAACGCGCATTCCGCGAAGAGCCCGGTTTAATCGCCGATGGACGCGATATGGGAACCGTGGTTTTCCCTGATGCGCCAGTGAAAATATTCCTCGACGCTAGCTCGGAAGAGCGTGCGCATCGCCGTATGCTACAGTTGCAGGAGAAAGGCTTTAATGTTAACTTTGATCGCCTTTTATCCGAGATAAAGGAACGCGACGACCGCGATCGTAATCGTGCCATCGCCCCTTTAGTGCCTGCCACAGATGCTCTGGTACTGGATTCAACCAGTATGTCGATTGAGCAAGTGATTGAAAAGGCGCTTGATTATGCTAAGCGTAAGTTGGGCATTTAATCTTTCGGCAACCGAATTGCTGTAACCCTGTACCAAGGACCCGGTGCAGGGCATGTGAAACAACCCCATCCGACAATGAAGTCAGGTGGACGTTAAATTGAAGAATCCTAAGATTATCAATATGACTGAATCTTTTGCTCAACTCTTTGAAGAGTCCCTGAAAGAAATCGAAACCCGTCCGGGTTCCATCGTTCGTGGCGTTGTTGTCTCTATCGACAAAGACGTAGTTCTGGTTGATGCGGGTCTGAAATCTGAATCTGCAATTCCTGCAGAGCAGTTCAAGAACGCAGCCGGCGAACTGGAAATCCAGGTAGGCGACGAAGTTGACGTTGCGCTGGACGCAGTAGAAGACGGCTTCGGTGAAACCCTGCTGTCCCGTGAGAAAGCTAAACGTCACGAAGCTTGGATCACGCTGGAAAAAGCTTACGAAGACGCTGAAACTGTTACCGGTGTTATCAACGGCAAAGTTAAAGGTGGCTTCACAGTTGAGCTGAACGGTATTCGTGCGTTCCTGCCAGGTTCACTGGTAGACGTTCGTCCGGTTCGCGATACTCTGCACCTGGAAGGCAAAGAGCTTGAATTCAAAGTAATCAAGCTTGATCAGAAACGTAACAACGTCGTGGTTTCACGCCGTGCAGTTATCGAATCTGAGAACAGCGCTGAGCGCGATCAGCTGCTGGAAAACCTGCAGGAAGGCATGGAAGTTAAAGGTATCGTTAAGAACCTCACTGACTACGGTGCATTCGTGGATCTGGGCGGCGTTGATGGCCTGCTGCACATTACCGATATGGCTTGGAAACGCGTTAAGCATCCGAGCGAAATCGTCAACGTGGGCGACGAAATCACTGTTAAAGTGCTGAAGTTCGACCGCGAGCGTACCCGTGTATCTCTGGGCCTGAAACAGCTGGGCGAAGATCCTTGGGTTGCTATCGCTAAGCGCTATCCAGAAGGCACTCGCCTGACTGGTCGTGTAACCAACCTGACTGATTACGGCTGCTTCGTAGAAATCGAAGAAGGCGTTGAAGGTCTGGTACACGTTTCAGAAATGGACTGGACCAACAAAAACATCCATCCGTCTAAAGTTGTAAACGTAGGCGATGTGGTTGAAGTAATGGTTCTGGACATCGATGAAGAGCGTCGTCGTATCTCCCTGGGTCTGAAGCAGTGCAAATCTAACCCATGGCAGCTGTTCGCTGAGACCCACAACAAAGGCGATCGCGTTGAAGGTAAAATCAAGTCAATCACTGACTTTGGTATCTTCATCGGCTTGGACGGTGGCATCGACGGTCTGGTTCACCTGTCTGACATCTCCTGGAACGCGACTGGCGAAGAAGCCGTTCGCGAGTACAAAAAAGGCGACGAAATCGCTGCCGTTGTACTGCAGGTTGATGCAGAGCGCGAGCGCATCTCTCTGGGCGTGAAGCAGTTGGCTGAAGATCCATTCAACAACTACATCACCCTGAACAAGAAAGGCGCTATCGTGACTGGTAAAGTCACTGCAGTTGACGCGAAAGGTGCTACAGTAGAACTAGCTGATGGCGTAGAGGGTTACCTGCGCGCTTCTGAAGCTTCTCTGGACCGCATCGAAGACGCAACACTGGTTCTGAGTGTTGGCGACGACGTTGAAGCTAAATTCACCGGCGTTGACCGTAAGAACCGCGTTGTGAGCCTGTCTGTTCGTGCTAAAGACCAGGCTGATGAGAAAGAAGCTATCAACACTGTTAACACCAAACAGGATGAAGGCAGCAACTTCTCTAGCGCGATGGCTGAAGCGTTCAAAGCGGCTAAAGGCGAGTAATCGACCTAAGGCACCGGACGATGAAAATCGTCCGGTTTCGGTAAAAGCTGTCATACCTTTCCAAATAAGGATTAACCGGAGGTTACATGACCAAGTCAGAACTAATTGAGAGACTTGCTGGCCAGCATACTCATATTCCGGCGAAAGTCGTTGAGGATGCGGTCAAAGAGATGCTTGAGCACATGGCCACTACGTTGGCCCAGGGCGAGCGCATTGAAATCCGGGGATTCGGCAGCTTTTCTTTGCATTACCGTGCACCGCGTACGGGTCGTAACCCGAAAACGGGCGACAAAGTGGATCTGGAAGGTAAATACGTTCCCCACTTTAAGCCGGGCAAAGAATTGCGTGACCGTGCGAACATCTACGGCTAAGCCGTTACCGAACGACAAAAACGACACTTTAGGGTGTCGTTTTTTTTTGCTTAGAGTATGCGGAATTGAGATCTGCTTTCCAAAATGAAGTCTCATCAATGTAATCTCTGCAAAAGTCTCGGAATCCATCGCGACACACTCTCTTTTCAATGAAGTCAATCCCTGCTTTTCTCGGCACACTCTTCCGCCAATGAGGGAGAGTAATAATGCATATGAACTGGATTGTTCTGGCCAGATTGATGATTGCCTCGGCATTGCCGTTGGGCATATTGCCGCACATACCCGCTGCCAACGGAATAGTCATCATGGTTGTATTCGCTGTGGCGCTTAGGTTGATGCCAATCACGTTGCTACGGCTTGCAGGAATTGCTCTCTTAATGGTGGCCTGGACATTGACTGAAGCCCGCCAGATGGTCAGTGCCATTGGGGATCTGACTGCCGCCTCAATTGAAGCCACTGTACGTGTGACTGAAGTTCGTGAACAGAAGCAGCAATTAACCGTGCAAATATTGCGTGTCGGTCAGCGTTATCAGTTTCCACCTCTCTTTGTCACGCTCAATAATGCTTTGATGGAGCAATCGTACTGTGCCGGTCAGCGCTGGCAGATGAAACTGCGACTGCGTGCCGTCCACGGCAGATTAAATGAAGGCGAGTTCGATCTGCAGCGCTTTGCCTTGTCTAATCACACGCCGCTGCAAGGGCGCATCATCAGTCAGCAGGTGGAATCGCTAACTTGCAACTGGCGGACGCGTTTAATTAATCATCATCTACCCGCATTCGATACGCTCAAACAACCGGCAATTATGCAGGCTTTAGCGTTTGGTATACGTATCAACATGACTGAAGAGCAGCGACAGTTGCTGCGGGAAACAGGTACTGCCCACTTGATGGCAATCTCGGGAATGCATATTGCATTAGCTGCCAGCGTTGGATGGCTGTTGGCGCGTACTATCCAGGTAATTTTGCCGGGTCATTTGATTGGTCATTTATTTCCGCTGCTGGTTAGTGTTATGACCGCAGCGACTTACACGTGGGTTTCTGGCAGTCATGCACCGGCCCAGCGCGCGATGATCGCGCTCATATTATGGATAGGGATGCGCAGCGCCGGTTGGCAGCTCAGTGGCTGGCAAGTCTGGACGTTATGTATCGGCGCTTTGCTGGTACTGGATCCATTAACTGTGCTGTCAGAAAGCTTTTGGTTGTCGGCACTGGCGGTCGCGATGCTGATTACCTGGTATCAATGGTTTCCATTAACACATCGCTTTCGCGCAAAGCGTCGATGGCTGTTATTGCAATTGCTACATCTGCAGTTAGGAATGATGATCCTCATGGCTCCACTACAAATCTTCCTGTTTCAGGGAATAAGCCTGAGTGCGTTATTAGCAAATCTGATCGCGGTGCCGGTTGTGTCTTTTGTCACGGTGCCACTAATATTGCTGGCAATGCTATTGCCAGTGCCGCTGATTTCAACGGGATTATGGTCTCTGGCGGATCTTTCCATAAGCCAGGTCATGCTCCTGCTGCAGTGGTTACCCGCTGGCTGGTGGGCATGGAGCGATACGTTACCTGCTGTCGTGCTGCTGTGGGTAGGATTAGTTCTCTGGCGCAGCAAGCTGATTTATCGCAGTGTGATGCCGTGTTTTAGCCTGATACTCGCAATCATCCTCTGGCGCAGCACTGCACAGCGTGATGACTGGCAAATCGACATGATTGATGTGGGGCATGGCCTGGCGATTGCCATTACACAGGGCAATGAAGTGGTGTTATATGACGTTGGACCGGGTTGGAAACAGGATGATGCCGGATCGCGCGTCATTCTGCCATGGTTGCAGTATCACGGCAGAAGCCTCCATTCTTTGATACTAAGCCACAAGCATCTTGATCACCGTGGTGGGCTACACTCATTGCTCAAAGTTAATCCAGCGGTAGCAATTCGTAGTGCCCTGGCGGAAGACGGACACCTGCCATGCTTCCGTGGTCAGCGGTGGCAGTGGGGCAAATTGCAATTTACCGCTTTGTGGCCGCCGGAGAATCAGACCCAGGGACAAAATAACGATTCCTGTGTGGTGCGAGTCGATGACGGGCTCGTTAGCGTGTTACTCACCGGGGATATTGAGTTAGAAGCCGAGAGAAAAATTGTCGCGCTGGAAAAAGAGGCTCTGAACGCGACAATTTTGCAGGTTCCGCACCATGGTAGTCGGACTTCATCAGGCGCATTACTGTTACGTAATGTTGCTGGGAAAGCAGCATTTGCTTCGGTGGCGCGGTATAACGCCTGGCGTATGCCTGCGCCAGCCGTGGTGCAACGCTATCGTCAGCAAGGCTATATGTGGTACGACACGGCACAATCGGGTCAGATTCATGTGGGTATCAGACAAGGTCATTGGCAAATTAAGGGCTTAAGAGAGCAAATAATGCCTCGATGGTACCATCAGTGGTTTGGCGTCAAACGCGATTCCAGGTAGAATGAGCGGCTATTTCAAACAGCGTGAATAAATAATGCATCAAGATAAAGATCTCTCAACGTGGCAGACATTCCGTCGACTCTGGCCGATGATTGCGCCCCACAAGGCTGGCCTGTATGTGTCAGCGGTGGCGCTGATACTCAATGCGGCAGGCGATACCCTGATGCTCTCTCTGTTGAAACCTTTACTGGATGATGGCTTCGGTAAAGCAGACAGATCCGTAATGCTGTGGATGCCGCTGGTGGTAATTGGCCTGATGCTGGTACGTGGCGTGACCAGCTACATCTCCAGTTACTGCATCTCATGGGTGTCCGGCAACGTGGTCATGAATATGCGTCGCCGCCTGTTCGGCCATATGATGGGCATGCCGGTAACCTTCTTTGATCAGCAATCAACGGGGACGCTGCTGTCACGCATCACCTACGATTCTGAACAGGTGGCCTCTTCCTCTTCCAGTGCACTGGTTACGGTGGTGCGTGAAGGGGCCTCAATCATTGGCCTGTTCATCATGATGTTCTATTACAGCTGGCAGCTGTCTTTGATTCTCATTGTGCTGGCACCGATCGTCTCCTTTGCTATTCGTACTGTTTCCAAACGTTTCCGCAGCATCAGTAAGAACATGCAGAACACCATGGGACAGGTCACCACCAGCGCCGAACAGATGCTAAAAGGGCATAAAGAAGTGCTGATCTTTGGTGGCCAGGAAGTGGAGGCCAAGCGTTTTTCTCAGGTCAGTAACAGGATGCGCCAACAAGGCATGAAACTGGTGTCAGCATCTTCAATCTCTGATCCGGTAATCCAGTTGATTGCCTCGCTGGCACTGGCATTTGTGCTTTATGCCGCCAGTTTCCCAAGCGTGATGGAAACGCTGACAGCCGGTACCATCACCGTGGTGTTCTCATCAATGATCGCCCTGATGCGTCCGCTCAAGTCACTGACCAACGTGAATGCGCAGTTCCAGCGTGGTATGGCGGCTTGTCAGACGCTGTTCTCGATTCTTGACAGTGAGCAGGAAGTGGATAACGGCAAGCGTGAAATGGATCGTGCTAAGGGTGATGTGGAATTCCGCAACGTGACTTTTACCTATCCAGGCCGTGAAATTCCTGCGCTGCGTGATATCAACCTGTCGCTGCCTGCCGGTAAAACCGTTGCACTGGTCGGCCGTTCTGGCTCTGGTAAATCCACTATGGCCAGCTTGCTGACGCGCTTCTACGACATTGATAGCGGTGAAATTCTGCTGGATGGCCACGATCTGCGCGAATACACCCTGCGTTCACTGCGTAATCAAGTGGCATTGGTTTCCCAGAACGTTCATCTCTTCAACGACACCGTCGCCAACAACATTTCTTATGCCCGTAATGGTCAATACACGCGCGAGCAAATCGAGCAGGCTGCGACCATGGCGCATGCAATGGACTTTATCCAGAAGATGGATAATGGCCTTGATACCGTGATAGGTGAGAATGGCGTGCTGCTTTCCGGTGGTCAGCGTCAGCGTATTGCGATTGCGCGTGCGTTACTGCGCGACTGCCCGATTTTGATTCTCGATGAAGCCACATCAGCGCTCGATACCGAATCTGAGCGGGCGATTCAGGCCGCACTTGATGAGCTGCAGAAAAATCGCACCTCACTGGTAATTGCGCACCGTCTGTCGACCATTGAGAAAGCCGATGAGATCGTCGTAGTTGAAGATGGTCGCATTGTCGAACGCGGTACTCACAGCGCGCTGCTTGAACAGAAGGGCGCCTATGCGCAGCTTCACAAACTGCAGTTCGGTCAATGATCGAACGCATCTGGAGCGGGCGTTCGCCGTTATGGCTGCTGCTATGGCCACTGAGTCTGCTTTATGGGGCGATTACCCTATTGATTCGCCTCAGCTTCCAGCGCGGTTGGCGAAAAAGTTGGCGTGCGCCTTGCCCTGTGATTGTGGTGGGGAACCTCACCGCAGGTGGGAATGGTAAAACGCCCGTAGTGATTTGGTTGGTGCAGGCGCTGCAACAACGTGGAGTACGTGCTGGCGTGGTGTCGCGGGGTTACGGCGGAAAAGCTGAACGTTATCCGCTGCTGGTTACCGCTGAAACGCCCACGGCGCAGGCCGGCGATGAACCTGTGCTGATCGCTCAACGCACGCAAGTGCCGGTCGCCGTTGCGCCACGGCGGCGTCTGGCGGTAGAAGGCTTGCTCGCTGCGCACGATCTGGATGTGATTATCACCGATGATGGCCTGCAGCATTACGCGCTGCAGCGCGATCGCGAAATCGTGGTGGTGGATGGGATGCGTCGTTTTGGCAATGGCTGGTGGTTACCGGCTGGGCCGATGCGTGAACGCGCCTCACGACTTAGCACCGTAAATGCGGTGATCGTTAACGGCGGCGATGCGCAGGCGGGCGAAATTGCGATGTCATTGCAGCCCGGTCTGGCGGTCAACCTGATCAACGGTGCAAGCGTGGCGTTAGCGCAATTGCCGGAAATTGTCGCGATGGCCGGCATAGGTCATCCGCCGCGCTTCTTCAACACGCTTAAGCAGCAAGGCATCAAGCCAGTGGCTGAAATTGCCTTCGCCGATCACCATGCTTACAGCGAAGACGAATTGCGGCGTCTGACTCAGGCAGATCAGTGCTTGCTGATGACGGAAAAAGATGCGGTAAAATGCCGTAGTTTTGCTCGCCCAAACTGGTGGTATTTGCCGGTTGATGCGCATCTGCAAGGCGCGGCGGTGACAACCTTGTTAGACGATATCACCCATCTCTGCACTACCGCGCGAGACGCCCGTTCGCGCTAACCACCAAAAAGGGAATGGAGTTATGAACCTCGTCGCTTCCCTCTCGTTGCAAACTGCTCGTCATCTGCATCTGGCTGCTCAGGGACTGTTACGTCCTTTAGGCCGACGTGCGCGCTTTGCTGATATACACGCGACTGTGCGTCAGATGTCTTTGCTGCAAATTGATACCATCAATGTGGTGGCACGCAGTCCTTATCTGGTGCTGTTTAGCCGCCTTGGCGCGTATCAGACCAACTGGCTGGAAGAAGCGCTGGCCTCGGGCGCATTATTTGAATATTGGGCTCATGAAGCCTGTTTTATTCCTTTCGAAGATTACCCGTTGCTGCGCCACCGCATGCTGGAACCGCAGCGACTGGGCTGGAAGTACAACCAACGATGGGTTGAGGAACATCAACAGGAAATCACTGACCTACTGCAACACATCTCCGTCAACGGCCCAGTGCGAGCAGCCGATTTCAGTAATGATAAACAGACCAAACCGGGCTGGTGGGCGTGGAAGCCGCATAAGCGTCATCTGGAGAATTTGTTCAGTGCGGGTCAGTTGATGGTGGTGGAGCGGCGCAACTTCCAGCGGGTTTACGATCTGCACAGCCGCGTGATGCCGGACTGGATTGATGAACAGCATGCGTTAAGTGAAGACGAAGCGGTGTTACAGATGCTGAGTCACAGCGCATGCAGTCTCGGCATTTTCCGTGGCAGTTGGTTAGCCGATTATTACCGGCTCAAACGCGCACCGCTCAAGTCATGGCTTGAGGATGCGGCTGCGCGCGGAGAAATTGTGCGTGTTGAGGTCGAGCAACTGGGCGAAATGTGGTTACACCACGCATTATTGCCGCTGCTGGAAAAGCCACTCTCTGCCACACATACCGCGCTGTTGTCACCCTTTGATCCAGTGGTTTGGGATCGTCGTCGCGCGCTGGAGCTGTTTAATTTTGATTACCGCATTGAGTGCTATACGCCTGCGGAAAAGCGCAAATATGGTTATTTTGTCCTGCCGGTCCTGCATCGCGGATTATTGAAAGCGCGCATTGATGCCAAAATGGAGCGTCAGGCGCAGCAATTAGTGGTTCGTGCATTCTGGCTGGAAGAGGGCACACGCATCAGTAACGCTTTCCTTAATGACGTCCAAAAAGCCATTAATCGCTTCGCCGCGTGGCAAGGCGCCAACCAAGTGATTATCGAAAATGCGCCGGCAGAACTGCTGGCTGCCTGGTCAACTCGCTGGTCGATTGGTGAATAAAGCTGCCATTTGTCCGGCTTGAGTGCGTCATTCACGCGCACGCTATTATGCTATGCTACCCGTCTGAATCGGTCCTGAATGGAGAAGATTATGGATCACCGTTTACTCGAAATCGTTGCTTGCCCGGTATGCAACGGAAAACTCTATTTCAACAAAGAGCAGCAAGAGCTGATCTGTAAACCGGATGGCCTGGCTTACCCGGTACGTGACGGTATTCCAGTGCTGCTGGAAGTGGAAGCGCGTACGCTGTCTGTTGAAGAGATTCATCCATGAGTTTTGTTGCCATTATTCCTGCGCGTTACGCTTCAACGCGTCTTCCCGGCAAACCGCTGGTGGATATTCAGGGTAAACCGATGGTGCTACACGTTATGCAACGCGCCCGTGAATCGGGTGCCGATCGCGTAATTGTCGCCACCGATCATCCGGATGTGGCTGCGGCGGTAACGGCGGCCGGCGGCGAAGTGTGCATGACGCGGGTCGATCATCAGTCCGGAACTGAGCGTTTGGCCGAAGTGATCGAAAAGTATCAGTTTGCCGACGACACCATCATCGTTAACGTGCAGGGCGACGAGCCGATGATCCCGGCGGAGATTGTACGTCAGGTGGCAGGTAATCTGGCGCAATCTGAAGCCGGGATGGCGACGCTGGCGGTGCCGATCACCGATGCAGAAGAAGCCTTTAACCCGAACGCGGTGAAAGTGGTGATGGACGCCAAAGGTTATGCGCTCTACTTCTCACGCGCCACCATTCCCTGGGATCGCGAGCGTTATGCGCGTTCTCGCGAGCAGATTGGCGACACGCTGCTCCGCCACATTGGCATCTACGCCTATCGCGCCGGTTTCATCCGTCGCTACATTGCGTGGGAACCTTGCCCGCTGGAGCACGTTGAGTTGCTCGAACAGCTGCGCGTGCTGTGGTACGGTGAAAAGATTCACGTCGCGGTGGCAAAAACTATCCCAAGTGTTGGGGTGGATACGCCGGAAGACCTTGAGCGGGTTCGTCTCGCTATGCAGGGTTAATCTCCGACCGGCCAGCGGCTCTCGCTGGCCTGAAAGTTTGATCTGGCGCTAAGCTTTGCGCCGCCATCACCTCCAGCATATTCCAGCCCTTTGACGTCGGAGGATATTGCATGGAACAGCTCCGTTCAGAACTCGCGTTGGTGCTTGGTGAAAGCATCAGTCGTCTCGAAACCATTAGCGAGCAGGCGCACACGCGACTGTATGCGCTTTACGATAACGCCGGTAAACCGATGCCGCTGGTGGCAAAGTATTTTCGTCATCAGGGACGCGCTGCGCTGGAAGCTAAAAAACTGACCATGCTCGGTCATGATGGCTTGATCGCCGTGCCTGCCGTGTTTGGTCTGGTGCTTAGCCAGCAAAAGCCGGTACATGAAATGTTGCTGATGGCACGCTTTAACGGTGTTTCTGCGGAAGCTCCGGCCCGCAGCGCAGCGCGCTGGGAACAGCTGTGCGAACAGATCGTCGAAGGCGTGCTGGCGTGGCATCGTATTGACAGCCATGGCTTAGTCGGCAGCGTGGACAGCGTGCAGGAGAATAACTGGCCCGCATGGTATCGCCAGCGAGTGGATGTGTTGTGGTCAACGCTGGGTTATTTGTCACCGCCGTTTTTTACACTGGAAGATCGTCAGATTCTGTTTCGCAGCCGTCAGCTATTACCGCGTCTGTTCAACGGTTTTGACGATCCCTGCGTATTGATGCACGGCAACCTGCGCTTAGCCAGTATGTTAAAAGATGCGTATAGCGATCAGCTTATTGCCATGATGCAGCCGGGCAACATTCTCTGGGCACCGCGCGAATACGATCTGATGCGCCTGGCGGATAGCGGCGCAGAAGCGTCACTGCTGCAGCACTATCTGCAGCGCGCGCCCGTGGCGGAAGGTTTTCTCTGGCGGCGCTGGTTGTATCAGCTGTGGGATTGCGTCGACACGTTGGTCAGCAGCGGACAGTTTGACCGTCCGCGCTTCGATCACGCCCGCGCGCAATTACTCCCCTGGCTGGGTTGAGGTGAGATCGTCACCGCGCAGCTTCTGCCAGGTTTGTCCCAGCGTTTCATAGATCGCACGCTCACTGTGTGCCAGCCACAGCGGTGACGGAATAACGCGTTCCCACCAGTTTAGCGGCGAGGTCACCGCCAACTGATTTGCCGGTGCGGCCAGCGGATTCATGCCGGCACTTTGAAAGAAATGCATGGCACGCGGCAGATGGTTGGCGGAAGTCACCAGTAAGAACGGGTGTTCACCAATCGTCTGTTTCACCGCGCGAGCTTCGCCAATCGTATCTCTTGGTTGATCCAACTGAATAATCGCTGCTGATGGCACGCCCAGACTTTCCGCCACTTCGGCCGCCACGCTGGCGCTGCTGCGTGGGTTTTCGCCGGCTGCTGCGCCAGTAAAGATCATTTTGGCCTGCGGATAGCGACGCCACTGACGCACGCCTTCGGCCACGCGCGGCAGACTGTTATTAATCAAGTTGGAACTCGGTGCCCAATTCGGATTGAAGGTATAGCCACCGCCGAGCACCACGATATAATCGACCGGCTCGTTACCGTTCCAGGTGGGATAATGATTTTCCAGCGGTGACAGCAGGCGATCGGCAACCGGCTGCAGGCTCAAAATCAGCAGCAGCAGCCAGCTGCAAGAGATGAGGATTTTGCCGCTTTTTTGCCAGCGGCTGAACCAGAGCAGCAAAAGTCCTGCCGCCATCAGTAATAACAGCAGCGGCAAGGGAAGCAACATCCCGCCAATGACTTTTTTAAAAGCGAAAAACATCGAATATGGCCTCTTTTGTCCAAAAAAACAGCTGCCAGACGGTTACTGCGGCATGAAAGGTTCATTCTTGTTGAGCCTGTGACAAAATAGCACAAGTTGAATGCAGCAAAGCGGAGCCATCATCATGCAGGATCGTAACTTTGACGATCTGGCGGACAAATTCTCACAGAACATTTATGGCACGCGCAAAGGGCAAGTGCGCCAGGCGATTGTCTGGGACGAACTGGAAGCTCTGTTACCGACATTGCCTGCCGGATCCTTGAAGGTGCTGGATGCCGGCGGCGGCGTGGGACAAGTCTCAAGCGGGCTGGCGGCGCGCGGTCATCAGGTTGTGCTGTGCGATCTCTCTGCTGAGATGCTGAAGCTGGCGGAAGCCCATGCGCTTGCCGCGGGTGTGAGCCACAACATGCAATTCAAACAAATTAGCGCCCAGCAGGTGGGCGAACATTTGGATACGCAGGTTGATCTGGTATTGTTTCACGCGGTGTTGGAATGGGTCGCGCATCCGGAAGAGGTGCTGCAAGCGTTGTGGCACACGCTCAAGCCCGGTGGCGTGTTGTCGTTGATGTTTTACAACGCGCACGGCTTAACCTTCCGCACCCTGACGCTTGGCAACTTCGGCTATATGCGCGCCAATATGAGCAAACGTAAAAAGCGCACGCTGTCGCCCGATTTCCCGCGCGATCCGGATGATGTGACGCGTTGGCTGACAAACTGCGGATTTGAAATTGAACGGCGTGCGGGCATTCGCGTCTTCTGTGATTACATGAAGCCGCAACCCGGCGCAGGGAAGAGCGTTGAGGAAATCATTGAGATGGAACGGCGTTTCTGTCGCCAGGAGCCCTTTTTAAGCTTAGGGCGCTATATCCACGTGACCGCGCGCAAACCCAGCCAGAAGGATCAACTATGAGCGAATTTTCCCAGACGGTCCCCGAATTGGTGGCATGGGCGCGCAAGAACGATTTTTCGCTTGCGCTGCCGGTAGAACGTCTGGCCTTTTTGCTGGCCATCGCCACCTTAAACGGTGAGCGCATGGACGGCGAGATGAGTGAAGGCGAGCTGATTGACGCGTTTCGTCACGTTAGCAAAGCATTCGAACAAACCCACGAAACTGTGCATGTCCGTGCCAATAACGCCATCAATGACATGGTGCGTCAGCGCTTGCTGAACCGCTTTACCAGCGAGCTGACGGAAGGGCATGCCATCTATCGCCTGACGCCACTCGCCATCGGCATTACCGACTATTACATCCGCCAGCGCGAGTTCTCCACGCTGCGCCTGTCGATGCAGCTGTCGATTGTGGCGCAGGAGTTGAAACGCGCCGCGGATGCCGCCGAAGAAGACGGTGATGAATTCCACTGGCATCGTAACGTGTTTGCGCCGCTGAAATATTCGGTGGCGGAAATCTTCGATAGCATCGACATGACGCAGCGTCTGATGGATGAGCAGCAGCAAGCGGTGAAAACGGATATTGCCGATCTGCTTAACAAAGACTGGCGCGCGGCGATCTCCAGCTGTGAAATGTTGCTGTCGGAAACGTCCGGTACGCTGCGTGAACTGCAGGATACGCTGGAGGCGGCCGGCGATAAGCTGCAGGCCAACCTGCTGCGCATCCAGGATGCGACGCTGAGCAGCCCGGATCTGGGCTTTGTCGATAAGCTGGTGTTTGACCTGCAAAACAAGCTCGATCGCATCATCAGCTGGGGCCAGCAGGCTATCGATCTGTGGATCGGCTACGACCGCCATGTACACAAGTTTATTCGTACCGCCATCGACATGGATAAGAACCGCGTGTTTGCTCAGCGTTTACGCCTGTCGGTGCAAAACTATTTCGATCAGCCGTGGGCGCTGACCTACGCCAATGCCGATCGTCTCTACGATATGCGCGATGAAGAGATGACGCTGCGTAATGACGAGGTGATGGGCGAGCTGCCGCCGGAAATGGAATACGAAGAGTTTAATGAGATTCGCGAGCAGCTGGCCGCGATGATCGAAGAGGCGCTGCAGATTTATAAGCAGGAGCAGAAGCCGCTCCATCTGGCCACGGTGATGCGCGACTATCTGTCGCAGTATCCGCGCGCGCGCCACTTTGATCTGGCGCGTATCGTCATCGATCAAGCGGTGCGACTCGGCGTGGCCGAAGCTGATTTAGCCGGTCTGCCTGCGCAATGGCAGGCCATTAATGATTACGGAGCCAAGGTGCAGGCACATGTCATCGACAAATATTGAACAAGTGATGCCAGTCAAACTGGCATTGGCTCTGGCAAACCCGATTTTCCCGGCGCTCGATAGCCAGTTACGCGCGGGTCGCCACATTGGCATTGAAGAGCTGGATAATCACGCCTTCCTGATGGATTACCAGGAATATCTCGAAGAGTTTTACGCGCGCTACAACGTTGAGCTGATCCGCGCGCCGGAAGGCTTCTTCTATCTGCGTCCGCGTTCAACCACTTTGATTCCGCGCTCGGTGTTGTCCGAGCTGGATATGATGGTGGGCAAAATTCTTTGCTATCTCTATCTCAGCCCGGAACGTCTGGCGAATGAGGGGATTTTTACCCAGCAAGAGCTGTACGACGAACTGCTGTCGCTGGCCGATGAGAGCAAACTGCTCAAGCTGGTCAATCAGCGTTCTACCGGTTCCGATCTTGATCGCGCCAAGCTGCAGGAAAAAATGCGTGCGTCGCTGAGCCGCCTGCGTCGTCTCGGCATGGTGTGGTTTATGGGCAACGACAGCAGCAAATTCCGCATCACCGAATCAGTGTTCCGCTTTGGCGCCGACGTGCGCAGCGGTGACGATGCGCGTGAAGCGCAGCTGCGCCTGATACGTGACGGTGAAGCGATGACGCTGGAAAGTGCGCCGGCTGCGACTGAGAACGATGAAGCAGATAACGATATTGACGCTGAAAGCGACGCGAGTGATAACGCGGAGGATGAACAAGCATGATTGAACGCGGTAAATTTCGTTCGCTAACGCTGATCAACTGGAACGGCTTCTTTGCCCGTACTTTTGATCTTGATGAACTGGTCACCACGCTTTCGGGCGGTAACGGTGCGGGTAAATCCACCACCATGGCCGCCTTCGTGACGGCGATGATCCCTGACCTAACCTTGCTGCACTTCCGTAACACCACCGAAGCCGGTGCGACATCGGGTTCGCGCGATAAAGGCCTGCACGGTAAGCTGCGCGCTGGTGTCTGCTATTCGGTGCTGGATGTGGTCAACTCACGCCATCAACGCGTGATTGTTGGCGTACGTCTGCAGCAGGTAGCGGGACGCGATAAAAAGGTCGATATCAAACCATTCAGTATTCACGGCTTGCCGAGCGATTCACAGGCTACGGATATGCTGACCGAAATCCTTAATAACCGCCAGGCGCGCGTGTTGCCGCTGACGGAAGTAAAGGAGCGCGTGGAAGCACAGGAAGGCGTGCAGTTCAAACAGTACAACTCGGTCACCGATTACCATGCGGTGCTGTTCGAGCTCGGCGTGGTGCCGCGTCGTCTGCGTAACGCCAGCGATCGCAGTAAGTTTTATCGCCTGATTGAAGCTTCGCTGTACGGCGGTATCTCCAGCGCTATCACCCGTTCACTGCGCGATTACCTGCTGCCAGAAAATGGCGGCGTGCGTAAAGCCTTCCAGGATATGGAAGCTGCACTGCGGGAAAACCGCATGACGCTGGAAGCGATTCGCGTCACCCAATCCGATCGCGACCTGTTTAAGCATCTGATCTCGGAAGCCACCAACTACGTTTCCGCCGACTACATGCGCCACGCCAACGAGCGTCGAATTCACCTCGACGGCGCGCTGCAGCTGCGTAATGAGCTGTTTACCAGCCGCAACCAGCTGATTTCCGAGCAGTATCGCCACATTGAAATGGCGCGCGAGTTGGCCGAGCACAGCGGTGCTGAGAGCGATCTGGAAAGCGATTATCAGGGCGCTAGCGACCATCTGAATCTGGTGCAAACCGCCATGCGCCAGCAGGAAAAAATCGAGCGTTATGATGCCGATCTGGAAGAGCTGACCTATCGCCTCGAAGAGCAGAACGAAGTGGTTGCCGAAGCGCGCGAAGTGCAGGAAGAGAATGAAGCACGCGCCGAAGCGGCTGAAGTGGAAGTCGATGAGCTAAAAAGCCAACTCGCCGATTTCCAGCAGGCGCTCGACGTGCAACAGACGCGGGCAATCCAGTATCAGCAAGCTTTGCAAGCATTGGAAAAGGCGCGCACGCAGTGTCAGCTGCCTGATTTAACCATCGATAACGCGGCCGAATGGCAGGAAACCTTCCAGGCGCGTGAAGAAGAAGCCACCGAGCGCCTGCTGCGTCTGGAACAGAAACTGAGCGTCGCCGAAGCGGCACACAGCCAGTTTGAGCAAGCGTTAGCGTTAGTTACCAGCATCGCCGGTGACGTCAGTCGTCAGGATGCGTGGCAAGTGGGGCGCGAATTACTGCGCGACGCTGGCAATCAGCGCCACCAGGCCGAACAGCTTTCCTCGCTGCGTCTGCGCCTCAATGAATTAGAAACCCGTCTGCGTGAGCAGCATGATGCTGAGCGTTTGCTGGCGGATTTCTGCAAACGTCAGGGCCAGCAATACGATGCGGATGCGCTGGACGGCTTGCAGCGTGAACTCGAAGCGCAGATTGAGCAACTGAATAGCAGCGTTGCCGATGCCGGTGAACGCCGCATGTTGATGCGTCAGGAGCTGGAGCAGCTGCGTGAACGCATCACTGCGCTGACCGCGCGTGCGCCACACTGGCTGGCGGCGCAGGAAATCCTGACGCAGCTGAGCGAGCAAACCGGTCAGGAGCTGAGCAGCAGCCAGCAAATCACCGAATTTATGCAGCAACTGCTGGAGCGCGAGCGTGAAACCACGGTTGAGCGCGACGAGCTGGCCGCGCGTAAGCGCGAAGTTGAACAGCAGATTGAACGTCTGAGCCAACCGGGCGGTGCGGAAGATGCGCGACTGACGCAGCTGGCGGAACGTTTTGGCGGCGTGCTGCTGTCGGAAATTTATGATGACGTTACGCTGGATGATGCACCGTACTTCTCGGCGCTATACGGTCCATCGCGCCACGCCATCGTGGTGCCAGATCTGTCGCTGGTGCGCGACCTGCTCGACGGTTTAGACGAGTGCCCGGAAGATCTCTATCTGATTGAAGGCGATCCGCAAGCCTTTGACGACAGCGTATTTAGCGTCGAAGAGCTGGAAAAAGCGGTGGTGGTGAAAGTGGCTGAGCGTCAGTGGCGCTACTCCCGCTTCCCGAAAGTGCCGCTGTTTGGTCGCGCGGCGCGTGAAAACCAGCTTGAGTTGCTGAACAACGAACGTGAACAGCTGGCTGAACGTTATGCCACGCTGTCGTTTGATGTACAGAAAACCCAGCGTCTGCATCAATCCTTTAGCCGCTTCATCGGCAGCCATTTAGCGGTGGCGTTTGACGAAGATCCGGAAGCGCAGATTCGTCAGCTTAACAGCCGTCGTGGCGAGCTGGAGCGGGCGCTGGCGCAGCATGAAAATGACAATCAGCAGCAGCGCGCGCAGTTTGAGCAGGCAAAAGAGGGCGTCAGCCAGCTGAACCGCCTGTTGCCGCGCGTAAATCTGCTGCTCGACGACACGCTTGGCGATCGCTGTGAAGAGATCCGCGAGCGCGTTGAAGAAGCACAGGAAGCCGCGCGTTTCCTGCATCAGCACGGCAGCAAACTCAGCAAGCTGGAGCCGCTGATTGCGGTACTGCAAAGCGATCCGCAGCAGCACGATCAGCTGCAGCGCGACTATCAGCAGGCACAGCAGCAGCAGCGTGATGCGCGTCAGCAAGCCTTTGCGCTGACCGAAGTGGTGCAGCGCCGCGCGCACTTCAGCTATGAAAGTTCGGCTGGCATGTTGGGTGGCAACAGCGATCTCAACGAACAGTTGCGTCAGCGTCTGGAGCAGGCGGAAGGCGAGCGCAGCCGCGCACGCGAACGTCTGCGTGGACATCAGGCCCAGCTGACGCAGTATTCGCAGGTGCTGGCTTCGCTAAAAAGTTCATACGATGCCAAACGCGACATGCTGAAAGAGTTGCAGCAAGAGATGCAGGATATCGGCGTGCATGCCGATGCCAGTGCAGAAGAGCGCGCGCGCATTCGTCGTGATGAGCTGTATAGCGCGCTAAGCCACAACCGTGCGCGTCGCAACCAGCTGGAAAAACAGATCACCTTCTGTGAAGCCGAAATGGACAGCCTGCAGAAAAAACTGCGCAAGCTGGAACGCGATTATCATCAGATTCGTGAGCAGGTGGTCAGCGCGAAAGCGGGCTGGTGCACGGTATTGCGTCTGGTGAAAGAGAATGGCGTTGAACGTCGTCTGCATCGTCGCGAGCTCGCCTATCTCAGCGGTGATGAGCTGCGTTCCATGTCGGATAAGGCGCTGGGTGCGCTGCGTCTGGCGGTGGCGGATAACGAACATCTGCGCGATGTGCTGCGTATGTCTGAAGATCCGAAACGTCCGGAACGTAAGATTCAGTTCTTTATCGCGGTGTATCAGCATCTGCGCGAACGTATTCGCCAGGACATCATTCGTACCGACGATCCGGTTGAAGCCATCGAGCAGATGGAGATTGAGCTGAATCGTCTGACCGAAGAGCTGACGGCGCGTGAACAGACGCTGGCAATCAGCTCACGCAGTGCGGCGAACATCATTCGTAAAACCATCCAGCGCGAGCAAAACCGTATTCGCCAGCTGAACCAGGGGTTGCAGGCGGTAAGCTTTGGTCAGGTGCGCAGCGTGCGCCTCAACGTGAACGTGCGTGAAGCGCACTCAACGCTGCTGGATACGCTGTCGGAAGAGCATGAACAGCATCAGGATCTGTTTACCAGCAACCGCTTAACCTTCTCGGAAGCGCTGGCGAAACTTTATCAGCGCCTGAATCCGCAGATCGATATGGGCCAGCGCACGCCGCAAACCATTGGCGAAGAGCTGCTCGACTACCGCAACTATCTTGAGATGGAAGTGGAAGTGAACCGTGGTACTGACGGCTGGCTGCGTGCAGAAAGTGGCGCGCTCTCTACCGGTGAAGCGATCGGTACCGGGATGTCGATTCTGGTGATGGTGGTACAGAGCTGGGAAGAGGAATCACGTCGTCTGCGTGGCAAAGATATTTCCCCGTGTCGTCTGCTGTTCCTCGATGAAGCGGCACGTCTTGATGCGCGTTCGATCGCCACACTGTTTGAGCTGTGCGAACGTCTGGAGATGCAGCTGATCATCGCGGCGCCAGAGAACATCAGCCCGGAAAAAGGCACCACCTACAAACTGGTGCGTAAAATGTTCAATAACACCGAACATGTGCATGTGGTTGGGCTGCGCGGCTTCTCGGCAAATCCTGCAGCGAGCAAGGATCAAAGTCCTAAGGTCGGTCTTGAATATGAGAATTCATAGCGCTTAATCTGGTTAAAAAACAGCACTACGTTTAATCTGTATGCGGCATCTGCACTGAGAGGCAGATGCCGTTTTTTATTCGTATACTCAACATTATGAGTATGGCTGTACATGGCGATCACAGGGCGCTATGTCATTGGTGAGAAGGGGGCAGGGATGTTGCTAAACAATAAGAGCAAAATGAGTCGTGCTGCAGTAGCACTCGGTTTGTCACTGGTACTAACGCCGCAGGCTGTGAGCCATGCGGCCATCACCTCCACGCTACCCAATTTAACGCACCACAGTTCGATGTCGGTTGCTGCCAGCCAGCAGCAGATTCAGCAGGCGTTCAGCGCCACTGAACAACCTTTCTATTTGCCCGGTTTAGCCGGTATTTATGCGTCGCGCGATATGGCTCCGCTATGGCAAGACCCGCAAGCGGTGCAGGCTTTCCAGCAGCAATTGGCGGAAGTGGCGCTCTCTGGCGTGCAGCCGCAATTCACCCGCTGGGTTGAGCGTCTGACCAATCCGAACATCAAAGGCCTGGCGCGCGACATCGTGCTCAGTGATGCGATGCTTGGCTATCTGCAGTTTGTTGCCAATGTGCCGACACAGGGCGAAACCTGGCTCTACAGCAATGTGCCTTACAAGCTGACCATGCCATCTCTGGCGGCCATCAATCAATGGCAAAATGCGGTGAACGGCGGCGGCAGCCGGACTTTTGTGGTCTCGTTGCAACCGCAGCATCCGCAATATGCGCCGATGCATAATGCGCTGAAAACGCTACTCACCGACGATCGCCCATGGCCACAGCTGCGTGATACCGTTACGCTACGCCCAGGGCAGATCAGTAATGATGTGCCTGCGCTGCGTGAGATTCTGCAACGCACCGGCATGTTGACCGCCAGCCATAGTACTACGCCAACGCCGGCGGAAGACGCGGTGCCAACTGCGCCGGTTCCGGTGAGCCAAAGCAATCAGCCGGTGGCGGTGAGCCCGTCTGCGGCAAACTTTGATGATATTGATGCGGCTCCGGCACTCGCTGCGACGCCTGAAGTGGCCAATAATGTGGCTGCTAATCCGACGGCAACCGGACCCAACGTGTATGACGCTGCGCTGGTGGAGGGCGTTAAACGCTTCCAGCACTGGCAGGGACTGGCCGATGACGGCGCAATTGGTCCGCGTACCCGTGAATGGCTGAATGTGCCGCCGCAGATGCGTGCTTCGCTGCTGGCGCTCAACATACAGCGCCTGCGTCTGCTACCGGATGATATGCATAACGGCATCATGGTGAACATTCCCAACTATTCGCTGACCTACTACAACAACGGCGCCACCATTTTGTCATCACGCGTGATTGTGGGTCGTCCTGACCGCAAAACGCCGCTGATGCGTAGCGCGCTGAATAATGTGGTGCTCAATCCACCGTGGAACGTGCCAACCACGCTGGTGCGCCAGGATATTGTGCCGAAGGTGAAACAAGATCCGACTTATCTGTATAAGCACGGTTATACGCTGTTGTCGGGCTGGAGTGCGGATGCGGAAGTGATCGATCCTTCGATGATTGACTGGCGTATGGTGTCGGCTGCGAGCTTCCCGTATCGCATTCGACAGGCGCCGGGCGCAACCAACTCACTGGGTCGCTACAAATTCAACATGCCGAGTTCGGATGCGATTTATCTGCACGATACGCCGAACCATAACCTGTTCCAGCGCGATATTCGTGCGCTCAGTTCGGGCTGTGTGCGCGTGAATAAAGCCTCAGAACTGGCCGATCTGCTGTTGCAGGATGTGGGCTGGAACGACGGCCGTATCTCAGACACCTTGAAAGAGGGAAATACCCGTTACGTGCCGATTCGCCATCGTATTCCTGTGAACCTTTACTATTTAACCGCATGGGTCGCAGATGACGGCCAGCCGCAATATCGTACAGATATTTACAATTATGATAATCCCGCCCGTTCCGGTAGTCAGGTACTGCATAAAGCCGGTCAGTTGTTACTCTAGTAATTGATTTGGCTGTTTTCTCTTCACATGAATTTAACCAAGACCAGTCTCGAAAATTTGATTTTGAGCTGGTTTTGGTCTTCTGCAACATATTCTGGGTTGACTGAGTCTTAGGCGGACGTTAATGTTCGGCCTTGTGTACTTTTCGCACATATTTTATCCGCTTTAGATTAGGTAACCTCGCTTCATGGCTAATATTGATTCTCAACGTCGTCGATTACTCTTGATTGGAGGCGCAGCAGCAGGATTATCACTGCTTCCTGACTCCGCTCTGGCTTCGCTTTCCACCGCCCGCCCACGAGTATTGACGCTTAGTAACCTTCACACCGGTGAAACCCTTAAAACGGAGTTTTTTAACGGTAAGCGTTATGACAAGGATGAGTTAGCCCGCTTAAATCACTTCTTCCGTGATTACCGCGCCAATCAGGTGAAGACCATCGATCCCCATCTTTTTGACCAGCTTTACCGCCTGCAAACATTGCTGGATACGCGTAAGCCGGTGCAGTTGATCTCGGGTTACCGCACCTTAGCCACCAACACCATGCTGCGTGAATCGGGCCCGGGCGTGGCGAAAAAAAGCTATCACACTAAAGGACAAGCGATGGATTTCCACATTGAGGGAATTTCGTTGAGCAATGTTCGCAAAGCGGCGTTATCTATGCGCGCCGGTGGTGTAGGATATTACCCGCGCAGCAACTTCGTACACATAGATACCGGGCCCGCAAGGCACTGGTCCTGATACCGGCAGCGCTGCGTGTGTCGGTCATGGAGCGCTATGAACTACCAAATTATTCCGGTTACGGCTTTTTCCCAAAACTGTTCAGTTATATGGGATGACGAAACCCAACAAGCCGCACTGGTCGATCCCGGCGGCGATGCGGAAACCATCAAAGCCGTGCTGGCAGAACGTGGTTTAACGCCGTCGCAGATCCTGCTCACGCATGGACATCTTGATCACGTTGGTGCCGCTGCCGAGCTAGCGGCACATTATCAGGTGCCCATTGTCGGTCCGCATCCGCTCGATGCTTTCTGGTTAGATAATCTGCCCACACAAAGCCGCATGTTCGGTATGCCCGAGTGCGCGCCGCTCACGCCCGATCGCTGGCTGGAAGAGGGTGAAACTGTGCAGGTTGGCAATGTCACGCTGGAAGTGCTGCTTTGTCCGGGCCATACGCCGGGACATATTGTGTTCTTTGATCGTGTAGGGCGTCTTCTGATTTCGGGAGATGTGATTTTCAACGGTGGCGTTGGACGCACCGATTTCCCGCAGGGCAGCCACAGCGACCTGATCGATGCGATTAAAACCAAGCTGTTGCCGCTAGGCGATGATGTGACTTTCGTGCCGGGGCACGGGCCTATCTCGACGCTAGGCCGCGAACGCATCAGCAATCCGTTCCTGCAAGAATAAAAAAATGGGCCCTTTTGGCCCATTTGTCGTTATTTGCCGCCTGATTTATAAAACTGCGACAATCGCCTCACACAGCGCCGACATATTATCTGGCGTCATGCCTGCCACATTAACGCGACCCGAGTTCACCGCATACACGCCAAACTCCTCACGCAGACGCACTACCTGATCTTTGGTCAGGCCGCTGAATGAGAACATGCCGTTCTGCTTGATGATGAAGCTAAAGTCTTGATTAGCGCCTTTCTCCGCCAGTGTGTTCACAAACAGCTGACGCATGCGCTGGATGCGCTGACGCATATCGGCCAGCTCCTGAATCCAGATGGTGCGCAGCGCGTCATTGCTGAGGATGGTGGCGACGACCGCCGCGCCGTGTGACGGCGGGTTAGAGTAGTTGGCGCGAATGGTGTATTTCACCTGGCTAAACGCAGTTTTGGCCACGTCGCTGCTCGCTGCAACCAGCGTTAATGCACCTACACGCTCATTATACAAACCGAAGTTCTTCGAGTAAGAGCTGGCAACAATCAGTTCCTGATGTGATGCGGCAAAAATACGCAGCCCTTGCGCATCTTCATCCAGACCGCGAGCAAAGCCCTGATAGGCGAAATCAAACAGCGGCAACCATCCTTTCTCTAGCGACAGTTGCGCCAGCTGTTGCCATTGCTCTGCAGACGGATCAACGCCAGTTGGGTTGTGGCAGCAGCCGTGGAACAGCACTACATCGCCTGCTTTGGCTTCCTGCAGCGATGCCACCATGGCGTCGAAATCCAGGCTGTGGCTTGCGGCATCGTAATAATCGTAATCACACACTTCAAGGCCAGCAGCGTTGAAGACATTGTTATGGTTAGGCCAACTTGGGTTGCTCACCCAAACGCGCTTGACGCTGGTCTGGTTTGCCAGAAAATCTGCCGCTACGCGCAGGGCGCCGGTACCGCCTGGCGTTTGTGCGGTGCATGCGCGACCCGCAGAAATCAGCGCGCTCTCTTTGCCGAACAGCAACTCCTGCGTGCATCGTGCGAAATCCGCCAGACCATCAATGCTCAGGTAGTTCTTGGTGGTTTCATTTTCCAGCAAATACTGCTCAGCTTTTTTAACACTGGTGAGGACCGGCGTTTTACCGGTTTCATCTTTATAAACACCAATGCCAAGATTGATTTTATTCGGCCGGTCATCGGCACGAAAAAGGTCAGCCAGTCCCAGAATAGGATCGGCGGGTGCGGCAGAGATCGATTCAAACATGAGTCAGTTCCGTTTAGGTGAACTTTAGCGAAATGAGCTATCAGGTTAACGTCAGTCGGCACGCTTGCCAACCGCTGATATAAAAAAGAAATATGTCGGTGAGATAAAGTAGATAAGCTAATTGCGAAGCCGATCACTGAAATGCAAAACGGAGCCCGAGGGCTCCGTTTTTAGGTATTACGCAATGCTAATCGGGTGATTAGAACTGGTAAACCAGACCAACGCCAACGGTGTCATCAGTAGAGATGCCAGCCGCGCGGGTGAAGTCGTTTTCGTCCATCAGGTTGATTTGATAATCAACATAGGTAGACATGTTTTTGTTGAAATAGTAGTACGCACCAACAGAAACATATTTGTAGATGTCTTGATCACCCCAGGTCTCGATGTCCTTACCTTTAGACTGGACGTATGCCAGGGATGGACGCAGACCGAAGTCGAACTGGTACTGAGCAACTGCTTCGAACTTCTGCTCTTTATTGATTGCGCCGCCTCGGGCTGGAGCAATATCGGTAGCATCAGTTGAAATCCAGGTTGAATTACGGGTTTCACCGTACATTGCTGCCAGGTACAGGTTGTTCGCATCATATTTCAGAGCGGTTGACCATGCGTCAGCTTTTTTGCTGCCGTTGCCATAGAAGGACGCTTCCTGGCCATTGGTACGGTCTGAAGAGGTGTATGCAGCAGAAACGCCAACACCGATGTCAGAGGTATAGGTCAGAGAAGAACCCCAACCGTCGCCATTGGCGCGACTCAGGCTGCGGCTGTTAGCGTTAGTGCCTTCTTCATTTTTACCCTGATACTGAACAGCAAACGCCAGTCCATCAACCAGACCGAAGAAATCGTTGTTACGATAAGTCGCCAGACCATTCGAACGACCAACCATGAAGTTATCAGAGTAACCAGAGTCACCACCGAATACTGGCAGAACGTCGGTCCATGCCAGCGGATCGTAACCTACACCGTAGTTACGGCCGTAGTCGAACGAACCGACATTGGCAATTTTCAGACCGGCAAAGCCCAGACGGGTTTTGTTGCCATTTTGAGCATCGCTAGCGCCTTCAGAGTTGTTAGCCTGAATGTTGTATTCCCACTGGCCGTAACCGGTCAGTTGGTCATTAATCTGAGTTTCACCCTTGAAGCCGAAACGCACATAAGTCTGGTCGCCGTCTGAACCTGAGTTATCAGAGAACTGATGACGCGCATCGACTTTACCGTACAGGTCCAGCTTGTTGCCGTCTTTATTATAAATTTCTGCTGCGTTTGCTGCACCAGCAGCCAACAGAGCTGGGATAACCACTGCAAGAATGTTGCGCTTCATCATTTTTTATTACCCTCATTGGAGTTATTTGGACATCTGCCACTGCTGCCAAGAAATCTTTACAGAACCTTGAAAGAAGTTTGATGTCTCCTGTGTCTGCACGCATCTTTCCATCACAGGGTTGCTAATTCTAGCCCGAAGATGATTCAAATCTCGCAATTAAGTATCAAAAGGAAAAATTGTATGACAATTTGTAAAAATTCGGGAACTTTGTGAGAGAACTCTAAATTTACAAAAATAAAAAAAGGCCGGCTAGGCCGACCTCTTTATATATATGAATTACTTATAATTAATCGCTAAATTTAGAAATTCGCGTTGCGAGGGGTACGTGGGAAGGGGATAACATCCCTTACATTTTGTACGCCGGTGACATAGGCGATTAATCGTTCGAAACCTAATCCAAAGCCGGCATGTGGCACGGTGCCGTAACGGCGCAGGTCACGATACCACCAATAATCTTCTTTATTGAGGCCCATTTCTGCCAGACGTGCATCCAGCACATCCAGACGCTCTTCACGCTGTGAACCCCCGATGATTTCGCCGATGCCCGGCGCGAGAACATCCATCGCCGCTACGGTTTTGCCATCTTCGTTCATGCGCATATAGAAGGCTTTAATGTCTTTCGGGTAGTTTTTCACTACCACCGGTGCCTTGAAGTGCTGCTCGGCGAGATAACGCTCGTGTTCGGATGAGAGATCCACGCCCCAGGAGACCGGGTTCTCGAAGCTCTGGCCGCTTTTCAGCAGGATTTCAACCGCATCGGTGTAATCCACCTGAGCAAAGTCGGTCTGTACGAAACGCTCCAGTCGCGCAACCGCATCCTTGTCTACACGCTCAGCAAAGAACGCCATGTCGTCGGCGCGCTCATTCAGCACAGCCTGGAACACATACTTCAGCATGGATTCTGCCAATGCGGCCGCATCATCCAGCGTCGCGAACGCCACTTCCGGCTCCAGCATCCAGAATTCCGCCAGGTGACGGCTGGTGTTGGAGTTTTCGGCGCGGAAAGTCGGACCAAAGGTATACACCTTAGACAGCGCACAAGCGTAAGTCTCGGCGTTGAGCTGGCCCGATACGGTCAGGAACGCTTCTTTACCGAAGAAGTCTTTATCGAAATCGATTTTGCCCTGCGGATCGCGCGGCAGGTTTTCCAGGTCCAGCGTCGAAACGCGGAACATCTCGCCAGCACCTTCGGTATCCGAAGCGGTGATCAGCGGAGTCGAAACCCAGAAATAGCCGTTTTCGTGGAAGAAGCGATGCAGCGCCTGCGCCAGCGTATGACGCACGCGCGCCACGGCGCCTACAAGGTTGGTACGCGGACGCAGATGCGCCACTTCTCGCAAATATTCGATGCTGTGACGTTTCGCCGCCATCGGATAGGTATCCGGATCGTCAACCCAGCCGGTAACTTCAACGTTAGTCGCCTGCAGCTCGAAAGCCTGGCCTTCGCCCGGCGATTCGACCACTTTACCGGTAATGATTACCGAGCAGCCGGTGGTCAGACGCAGCACTTCATCCTGATAATTATTCAGAGAATTATTGACGACGGCCTGAACGGGATTAAAGCAGGAACCGTCGTAAACGGCGATAAAGGAAAGACCAGCTTTGGAATCTCTTCGGGTACGCACCCAACCACGTACGGTGACTTCACTGTCAACCGCGACACGGCCGTGCAGTACATCCGCTACAGGCACAACGCTCATAAAGTTCTCTCTATATATAAAAGAAGGTGGATAAAAGCCCTTTTTCAGGGTTTTGCTATGTTACTTGCGAGCCCACAGGAAACAAGCAAAATTGCCGGGTAAACAGGAGATTTGTTGCGTGAGAGCAGGGCGCAAGCGCCCTGCTATAAGAATCAGCTGGCTCTTTTAACCAGCGGCAGATCGAAGGCTTTGCGCAAGGCGCGCACGAAGGCTTTATCCTGGCAAATGGTTTTGCCGGGGCTGTCGGAGAGTTTTGCCACCGGTTTGCCATTGCAGCTCACCAGTTTGATCACGATATTCAGCGGCGTAACGCCCGGAATATCGCAGGACAAGCGCGTCCCGATACCGAACACCACGTTGGCACGTTGGCCGAAGTGACGATAGAGCGCCAGCGCTTTGTCCAGATTGAGGTTATCCGAGAACACCAGCGTTTTGCTTTTGGGATCGATATCCAGCCGCTGATAGTGCGCAATGGCTTTTTCACCCCATTCCAGCGGATCGCCGGAGTCATGGCGCAGGCCTTGATAACGATGCGCAAAGCCCGGGCCAAAATCGCGCAGGAAAGCATCCATGGTAATGCAGTCGGTTAAAGCAATACCTAACTGATCGTCATACTCATCCAGCCAGGATTGCAGCGCCGCACGTTGGCTGTTCGCCAATACCGGGCTGATTTGCTGGTGCGCCTGGAACCATTCATGCGCTTGTGTACCCACCGGATTAAGCTGCAGGCGACGTGCCAAATCGTAGTTGCTGGTGCCCACCAGCCACGGAAACTCCGCTTTAAGCGTAGCGACGATCGCTTCCTGTACCGCTTTGGAGTAGCGGCGACGGGTGCCGAAATCCATTAGCTGGAAGCGCGACATATCCCAATCGCCGACCTGCTGACGGAAATTCGTAAGCTTGTGCTGCAAGTGCGCAACCGCCTGATCCACCCCCATCTGCGGCGTGCGATGGCGATGCACCACCTCACTGATCAGCGCCAGCAACGGCACTTCCCACAAAATCACTTCACGCCACGGCCCGCTGATCTGAATGGTCAGATGGCCGTTGTTGTTACGTACGTTGACTTGTGAGGGATCGAGGCGGAACTGGCGTAGCCAGTCAAGGTAATCGCGTTGGAAGAAAGGCAGCCCGCTGAGGTAGTGATACTCATCGTCGCTCAGGGCGAGCGTTTGCAGGGTTTCAATTTGTGCGCGGATCTCGTCCGCATAAATACCGAGCAGTTCGTCGCCACGGCAGCGAAATTCCGCCGTAACCGGGACATCATAATAGCGATGATAGACGGCCTGCTGCATGTGAAGCTTATACGCATCGGTATCAAGCAGCGTGGTCAAAATCGGGGAAGCATGTCCAGTCATGGTGCGTTTCAGCATCCTCTTCCGCGGAGCAGAGCCCGGTGTTCAACAAAGTCATAAAGACGCAGGAGTATAAAACAGTAATGACCGCGATCACACCATAATTGCGGGTGGCAGGTCGAGGGTCATTTGTGCCATTGTTAATGAATTGTAGCCTTTTCAACGAACGCACGCATTGACCGTGGCAACAGAGGCACAACCCGCTTAGACTTTGACGGGTCAACATATTAACGATTTAACGATGCGAGAAGGACTCATGACGCAACAGCCGCAAATTAAATATCGCCACGATTACCGTGCGCCGGATTACACCATCACCGATATCGACCTGACTTTTGATCTTGATGCAGCTTCGACGCGCGTCACGGCGGTCAGTCAGGTGAAGCGTATTGGCGCTGCCGATGCGGAACTGCGTTTAGATGGCGAAGATCTCACGCTGGTATCGCTGGCGGTGGATGGCAATCCGTGGTCGCATTACCGCGAAGAAGAGGGCGCGTTGTTCATTAGCCAGTTACCGGACAACTTCACTCTGACCATCATTAATGACATTCATCCGGATAAAAACACCGCGCTGGAAGGGTTATACCAATCCGGCGATGCGCTTTGTACCCAATGTGAAGCCGAAGGTTTCCGCCATATTACGTGGTATCTCGATCGCCCAGACGTGCTGGCGCGCTTCACCACCACCATTATTGCCGATGCCGCGCGTTATCCTTATTTACTCTCCAACGGTAACAAGCTGGAGAGCGGTCGCCATGAAGATGGCCGCCATTGGGTGAAGTGGCAAGATCCGTTCCCGAAACCGTGCTACCTGTTTGCGCTGGTGGCGGGTGATTTCGACGTATTACGTGATAGCTTTACCACGCGTTCAGGCCGTGATGTGGCGCTGGAGATCTTTGTCGATCGCGGCAACTTTGATCGTGCTGATTGGGCGATGACCTCGCTGAAAGCCAGTATGAAGTGGGATGAAGAGCGCTTTAACCTTGAGTACGACCTCGACATCTTTATGATCGTCGCGGTGGATTTCTTCAATATGGGGGCGATGGAGAACAAAGGACTTAACGTCTTCAACTCTAAATATGTGCTGGCGAAAGCCGAAACTGCCACCGACAAAGATTACCTCGGCATTGAAGCGGTGATCGGTCACGAATATTTCCACAACTGGACCGGCAACCGCGTGACCTGCCGCGACTGGTTCCAGCTCAGCCTGAAAGAGGGGCTGACAGTATTCCGCGATCAGGAGTTCAGCTCCGATCTCGGTTCGCGCGCGGTGAACCGTATCGATAACGTACGTGTGATGCGCGGTGCGCAGTTCGCGGAAGACGCCAGCCCAATGGCGCATCCGATCCGTCCGGATCAGGTGATCGAAATGAACAACTTCTACACCTTAACGGTGTATGAGAAAGGGTCAGAAGTGATCCGCATGATGCACACCTTGCTGGGCGAAGAGAATTTCCAGAAAGGCATGCAACTCTATTTCGAGCGTCACGATGGCAGCGCCGCCACCTGCGATGATTTCGTGCAGGCGATGGAAGATGCCTCGAACGTCGATCTGTCGCAGTTCCGCCGCTGGTACAGCCAGGCGGGCACGCCAGTTCTGACGGTGCGCGATGACTACAATCCAGAGCTGGAACAGTACACGCTGCACGTCACCCAGCGCACGCCGGCCACCGCCGAGCAGAAAGAGAAGCTGCCGCTGCACATTCCGCTGGATATCGAACTGTACGATAACGAAGGCAAGGTGATCCCGCTGCAGCATAACGGTCATCCGGTGCATCACGTGCTGAACGTCACCGAAGAGTTCCAGACCTTTATTTTCGATAACGTTTACTTCCAGCCGGTGCCATCGCTGCTGCGTGAATTCTCTGCGCCCGTGAAGCTCGAC
This sequence comes from Pantoea sp. GbtcB22, assembly GCF_019091025.1. Classification (NCBI taxonomy): domain Bacteria; kingdom Pseudomonadati; phylum Pseudomonadota; class Gammaproteobacteria; order Enterobacterales; family Erwiniaceae; genus Pantoea; species Pantoea sp. GbtcB22. The sequence goes on along the minus strand of NZ_JAGXKB010000001.1, from coordinate 1,077,800 downwards.
TACAAATGGAGCGATGCGCAACTCACCTTCCTGATGCGCCACGCGCGTAATGACTTTGCGCGCTGGGATGCGGCGCAAAGCCTGCTGGCAACCTACATTCGCCTCAACGTCGCACGTCATCAGCAGGGCCAGCCGCTATCGCTGCCGCTGCATGTGGCAGATGCGTTCCGCGCTGTGCTGCTGGATGAGCAGGGCGATCCGGCGCTGAAAGCGTTGATTCTTTCGCTGCCGTCTGAGAATGAAATCGCTGAATTGTTTGATGTCATCGATCCGCTGGCGATCTCAGCAGTACGCGATGCGCTGGTGCGCACGCTGGCTAAAGAGCTGAGTGACGAATTCTTTGCGCTCTATCTGGCCAACCAAAGCAGCGAATACAAAATTGAGCACGCGGAGATTGGCAAGCGCACGCTGAAAAATGTCTGCCTCGGTTACCTGGCCTTCGCCGATGCGGCACAGGCGGACAAGCTGGTGCAGGCGCAATATCAGCAGGCAAACAACATGACCGATGCGTTAGCGGCGCTGTCTGCAGCGGTGGCGGCGAACCTGCCGTGCCGCGATACGCTGCTGGCGGCCTACGATGAGCGCTGGCATCAGGATGGTCTGGTGATGGATAAATGGTTTGTGCTGCAAGCCACCAGTCCAGCGGCGGACGTGCTGAGCAACGTGCGTGAGCTGCTGAATCACCGTTCGTTCACCATGGGCAACCCGAACCGTATCCGTTCACTGATTGGTGCGTTCGCGTCTGGTAATCCCGCGGCGTTCCACGCTAAAGATGGCAGCGGTTATCAGTTCCTGGTGGAGATGTTGACCGATCTCAACACGCGCAACCCGCAAGTGGCTGCACGCATGATCGAGCCGCTGATTCGCCTGAAACGCTACGATGCCGATCGTCAGGCGCTGATGCGTAAAGCGCTGGAAACGTTGCAAGGGCTGGATAAGCTGTCGGGCGATCTGTACGAGAAAATCACCAAGGCGTTAAACGCGTAAGAAAACCATGCGCAATAAATTGCGCCGCTACGAATAAATGTATGCATTTGTAGCGGCGCGATTTATCGCGCGTCTTTAATTAACTCTGCTGCGCAAACTTCAACGGCTGTTCTGACGAGCCGCGCTTCATCACCCGATCCAGCACTTCCGCTTCCAGCTCTGCCAGACGTGCCGATCCGCGACGGCGTGGGCGCGGTAAGTCGACGATCAAATCCAGGCCAATCTGGCCTTCCTCAATCAACAATACGCGATCGGCAATAGCCACCGCTTCGCTGACATCGTGCGTCACCAGCAGCACGGTGAAGTTATGCTGCTGCCACAGCGACTCAATCAATCCCTGCATTTCGATACGCGTCAACGCATCCAGCGCCCCGAGCGGCTCATCGAGCAGCAGCAAACCTGGGCGGTGAATCAGCGCACGCGCCAGCGCCACGCGCTGTTTCTGCCCGCCAGACAACGCGGCAGGCCACTCGTTGGCACGATCCGCCAATCCCACGGCTTCGAGTGCTTCCAGCGCGGCGGTGCGCCATTCGCGGCCTTTCAGTCCCAGTCCAACGTTATCAATCACCTTTTTCCACGGCAGTAAGCGTGAATCCTGGAACATCAAACGCGTATCTTCGCGTGCCTCGGATAACGGCGCATTACCCGCCAGCAACGCCCCGCGCGTGGTGGATTCCAGACCCGCCAGCAGACGCAGCAAGGTACTTTTCCCGCACCCACTGCGGCCGACGACGGCGACGAACTGCCCGGAGGGGATGTGCAGGTCGATATTATTCAGGATGGTACGATCGCCATATTGCTTGCTGACGCCATTCACGCCAACCGGTGTACCGCGATTTAAGCGCGCCGGATTTAGGGTTGCGTTGCTCATGCGTTCTCCTTCACTTGGTAAGCCGGATGCCAGCGCAGCCAGACGCGCTCCAGCAGTTGTGCCGCGACGTCGGCGAGTTTGCCGAGCAGGGCATAGAGAATGATGGCCACCACCACCACGTCGGTTTGCAGGAATTCACGGGCGTTCATCGCCAGATAACCAATGCCAGAGTTAGCGGAAATGGTTTCGGCGACAATCAGCGTAAGCCACATCAGGCCAAGGGCAAAACGTACGCCAACCATAATCGAAGGCAGCGCACCCGGCAGAATCACCTGAATGAACAGGCTCCAGCCAGACAAGCCGTAGCTGCGCGCCATCTCGACTAAACCCCGATCAATATTACGAATGCCGTGATAAGTATTCAGGTAAATCGGGAACAGCGTGCCCAGCGCCACGAGGAAAATCTTGGCGGATTCGTCGATGCCGAACCATAAAATCACCAGCGGAATCAGCGCCAGATGCGGCACGTTACGCAGCATCTGCACCGAGGTATCCAGCAAGCGTTCGCCGACGCGCGAGGTGCCGGTAATCAAACCCAGAATCAAACCAATCGAGCCACCAATAGAGAAACCGATGGCGGCACGCCAGCTGCTGATCGCCAGGTTTTGCCACAGTTCTCCGCTCACCGTCAGCTTCCAGAAGGTGATGAGGATGTTTTCCGGCGACGGCAAAATGCGCGTCGACAGCCAACCCACTTGCGATGCCAGTTGCCACAGCGCAATCAGCACCACCGGCAACACCCACGGCAATACAGCATTGGTCAGCCTGGTTTTAACGTTCGCCATCATCTGCTCCTTTAGCTCTGCGACACTTTTTGCGGCGTGAAATCGTTGGCCACCGCTTCACCGTGCGCTTGCACCACGCGCGGCTTCGGCACTTCCGGAATCGCCAAATCGAGGTGCGGGAACAGCAACTCACCTACGCGATAAGCCTCTTCCAGATGCGGATAGCCGGAGAGAATAAAGGTCTCGATGCCGAGATCCTGATACTCCTGCATGCGCGCCGCCACGGTTGGGCCATCGCCCACTAACGCGGTGCCTGCGCCGCCGCGCACCAGGCCGACACCGGCCCACAGATTCGGGCTGATCTCCAGCTTGTCGCGACGTCCACCGTGCAGTGCGGCCATGCGCTGCTGGCCTACCGAATCGGTGCGCGCAAACGCGGCCTGCGCTTTGGCAATGGTGGCATCGTCGAGATGGGCAATCAGGCGATCCGCCGCTTGCCACGCTTCTTCATTGGTTTCGCGCACAATCACGTGCAGACGAATCCCGAAGCGCACGGTGCGGCCTTGTGCCGCCGCTTTGGCGCGCACTTGCTCAATCTTCTCTTTAACTAACGCCGGCGGTTCGCCCCAGGTGAGATAGACATCGACCTGTTCAGCGGCCAGATCCTGTGCGGCATCTGATGATCCGCCAAACCACAGCGGCGGACGCGGTTCCTGCACCGCTTTAAACATCAGACGCGCACCGCGCACCTTCACATGCTTGCCTTCGTAATCGACGGTTTCGCCTTCGCTTACCCGCCGCCAGACGCGGGTAAACTCAGCGGACTCTTCATAGCGTTCACGGTGATCGAGGAACACGCCATCGCCGGCTAACTCTTCCGGATCGCCGCCGGTGACCAGATTAAACAGCGCGCGACCATTCGACAGACGATCCAGCGTGGCGGCCTGACGCGCCGCCTGCGTCGGTGAAATCACGCCCGGACGCAGTGCGACGAGGAAACGCAGACGCTGCGTAACCGGAATCAATGACGCCGCCACCAGCCAGGCATCTTCACAGGAGCGGCCGGTAGGGATCAGCACGCCGCCGAAGCCAAGGCGATCCGCTGCCTGCGCAATCTGTTGCAGGTAACCATGATCAACCGGGCGCGAACCTTCCGCGGTGCCAAGATAGTGGCCATCGCCGTGCGTCGGGAGAAACCAAAATACGGATACGCTCATGATTAATTTCCTTTAGGCTGGGCGGATTGTGGATGCCAGATGCGGTCAGCAATATTCACTTTTACCGGCATCAGATGATTGGCATAAAACAGATCGGCCGTTTGCTGTTGGGCCTGCGCGGTATGGGCGCTGACCGGCGTAATGGTGGTCGGTGGACGATGGTCGAGATAGCTGGCAATTACCGGTTTCGGTAAGCCCATCGCATTCGCCAGCAGATCGATACTCTGGTCGCGCTGGCTGCGCGTTAACGCATCGGCTTCGCTGAAGGTATTCAGGACCTGCTGCACAAAGGCGCCGTTCGCCTCGGTGTATTTGCGCGTGGCTAAATAGAAGGAGCCGGTTTGATTGAGTTTGCTGCCGTCGGCCAGCACGCGCACGTTGCCTTGCAGCAGCGCGGCAGAGTAGTAAGGATCCCAAATTGCCCAGGCATCAACATCACCTTGCTGAAACGCGGCGCGCGCATCGGCAGGCGTCAGATAGGTTGGCTGAATGTCTTTAAAGCTCAGTCCGGCCTGTTCCAGCGCACGCAGCAGCAGGTTGTGCGAGCTGGAGCCTTTCTGGAACGCCACTTTATGGCCTTTCAGTTCGGCCACGCTGTGAATTGGGCTGTCTTTCGGCACTAAAATCACTTCGGCTTGCGGCTTGGGTGGCTCCGAGCCGACATACAGCAGATCGGCACCTGCGGCCTGAGCAAACAGCGGCGGGATGTCGCCGGTGCTGCCCAAATCGATGCTATCGACGTTAAGCGCCTCGAGCATCTGCGGGCCCGCCGGGAATTCCACCCACTTTATGTTGGTGTGCGGGAAGCGCTGCTCCAGCAGCTTGTGGGTTTTCGCCAATACCATGCTCACCGAACCTTTCTGATAACCGATGCGCAACTGTTCAGGTGCGTCGGCGGCCTGCGCGCTCACGCTCAAGGTGAGCAGCGCCGCGACGGCTGGCATGAGTAAACCCGTCAATATCCTTTTCATCTCTCTTCCTTTATACCGCTTGTGCGTAAGGTGGGTGGCGACGATGCAGCGCGTGCCAGAAGGTATCCAGCGCTTCATCAATGCGTTGCGACAGCAGCGGATCGAGCAGCGGCTGGCGGTCGTAATCGGTAACCTGGCCGTCAGTGGCGAACACGCCGTGCAACACTTCCTGTGCCTTTAGCGCGTTGAGTACCGGCTTCAGCGCGTAGTCCACCGCCAGCAGATGTGAAGCACTGCCGCCGCTGGCCAGTGGCAACACCACTTTGTGTTCCAGCGCGCGCTCGGGCAGCAGATCGAGCAGGGTTTTCAGTGCGCCGGAAAACGAAGCCTTATAAATAGGCGTGGCGACAATTACGCCATCCGCCAGCGCCAAATCGGCTTTCAACGCGGCCAATGCGGGAGAATCGAAGCGTGCATAGAGCAAATCTTCAGGCTGGAAGTTGTGAATATTCCATGGAATCACTTCGACACCGCGTGCTTCCAGCGCGTGCTGGCACAGGCTCAGCAGCGCAGTAGAGCGTGAAGGGAAGCGAGGGCTGCCCGCCAGCGTAATAACCCGCATGGTCACTCCTTATAACTGAAAGTTATTGATTATCTGATATTCAGAACTGATGTGTTCAATACTGTCAGAGCAGGCAGCGAGGCTTAAATGATTTATCTGGTAATCCTAAGTCGCAAAATGGGATAGCCAGTGACATATAAATAGGGGATGAAAACGCAGGTTTCAGGCGCTTAGGTATAATCTGAAAAGCGAGGCTGCAAGGGTGCGGTTATATAAATCCTGCGGCCTCAGTGAATGACGTTAATGATTAAAGGGCGTAATGCATGGGTAAAACAGAGTAGTAACCAGAGAAATATATTTATACAGACCGCGCAGTTACCGATTGCATGCAGTGCTTGATATTGAAAGTTATGGAAAAAGATAAATAATTCTCCACTATTCACTCCCTCATGAATCGGATAAAACTGAGCATCAGTTGTTTATTTCCTAATTTACCGTGGTTTTTATTTCACGAAATTTATGTCTAAACGCGAATAAAGGTTAATAAAATACGCACTATTCAATCCGCTTGTTACAAGTCATGCAAATTTTCGCCGATCAACATCACACTTCATGTAGCCGCGCTGAACAATTAATTTCGTAAGTTACATGTTAATGCTAATCGTGGTTGGAATTACAATTCCAGGCCTGTTTATAATTGGTTGAGCTAATTTCCGCTAGAACACGATAACGATATTTCACTTATTTATTTACGCCCGCGTTTTGTGGCGTGAACTGCCGTTGCGGCAAACCAATTTATTTTTAGGGAGATATATATGGGTAGTTCTTCATTTGCTCAGGATTTAACTGAGCAGCGGGTCGCGCCTGCCACCTTCAATTGCATCTCACCTTCGCCTAACGCTGCAGAAGAGCTGGTATGTTACTGGCTGCAACCCGATGCTGCGGGATCGCATCTCACCTCGTCATTGCTGCCGACCTTTCCGCACAGCACGCCGGCTGAAGATGATTTCCTGCTGTTCAGCGCTGAGCGCAGCGCCTTGCCGGTCAGCCTGCTGCAGGACGTGGCAAAGCTCAGTGACCAGCGTCCCGAACTGAACTGTTTTGTGGTCTCACTGGCGAAGCGCGAGCTGGCGAACGGTTTACACTCTTCTCTGCAGCTGTTTCAGCAACTGCATGCGCAGCGCTGGTGGCAGCAGGGCGGCTTTGCGGTAATCTTGCGTGCTGGCCTGGCCCGCGCGGGAGGGCCGCTGACGCGTATTCAGGATGTGATGCTGGCCGGCTTACTGCATACGCAAACCGCGTGGGTGCTCGACTACGCCAGTGAAGCGTCGCTGACCACTAAAGCAGAGGCCTCGCCGCGCTTAACCTATCAGCAATTTATTACTGATTATGAAAAACTCACGCGTTTGTCACACTATATTCCGGAGCGAAACCGCTATCGGGAAAGTTATTTACGCAGCGGCTTATTACAATTAGTCCAGCACGAGTTAAGTGGTGCCGATAAATTCTCAGATAATACCCGCCATGCATTAACCTACTTTGCGGAAAACTTCCCGGCCAAGGGTGCAATGGAAAAACTTATGTTGAAACAACCTGACATCTATTTCTCTATGATGAAAATGAGAAAAAGGCTGGGCGCTTAGCACCAACGTTAATTTTAAGAATAACTCCGGTGTGCGCGTGAATACTTTTATGTCACGCTTAAGGCCACTGAGATAATCCCCAGATGCCAAAACACCTATGTCTATAAAACGTAACGCGATTGCCAACTATGTTGGTCAAATCTATCTGACGCTGTCAGGTATTTTGGTTGTACCACTTTATATTCAACACTTAGGAATGGAAGCCTACGGTTTAGTGGGCTTCTTTTCGATCTTATTAACCTGGCTGCAATTACTCGATGCCGGTGTTTCGACCACTTTGATGCGGGAAGCGGCGCGCTATCGTGCTAATCAGGCGGAATTTGTCTGGTTCCCGGCGCTGTTTGCCACGCTAACCAAATTCTTCCTGTTCTCCACGATTGTGCTGGTGGTATTGGGTTGGCTGGCGACGCCGTGGATTGCTACGCACTGGCTGGATGCGCGTCATCTTCCGGCGGGCGATGTGGTGATTGCCGTGGCGATTATGGTGATCACTGCCGCGATTCGCTGGCGCACCAGTCCGTATCGCAGCGTGATTGTGGGCTTCGAACATCAGGTGTGGCTGAACGGCGTCAACCTGATTATCACCACCTTGCGCACCTTTGGCGCGGTGCTGGTGATTCAATTCTTCTCTAATGCGGTATTGGCGTTCTTTGTCTGGCAGTTGCTGGTGTCGATTGCCGAAGCGGCCTGTTGTATCTACAAATCCTGCCAGCTGATCCCCAAAGCGGCGCGCAAAGAGAAGCGCGGCGATCTGAAAGAGGTGCTGAAACCTTTTATTCGTTTTGCGCTCAGCGCGGCATTTTCCAGTGCGGTGTGGACCTTTATTTCGCAAATTGACCGACTGGTGCTCTCCAAGACGCTGCCGCTAAGTGAATACGGTTCATTTACCGTGGTGGCTACCGCCGCGACCGGCATTCTGCTGCTGAGTAGCCCGATCATGCAGGCCATTGTGCCACGCATGACCGGCATGAAAACCCGCAAAGAGGGCGATGCGGAGTCCTTGAAACTTTACCGCTACACTACGCAGGCGGTGGCGATCTTTATGGCGCCGCTCAGTATCACCATCGCCTGTTACGCCGGCCCGCTGCTGTGGGCGTGGACGCAGAAAAGTCAGATTGTTGATGAGATGTCATTTGTCCTCAGCCTGTATGCGTTGGGCAGCGGCATTCAGGCCATCTGCGGTTTGCTCTATCACCTGCAATACATCAACGGCAACCTCAAGCTGCACATGAAAGGCTTCACCTGCTTTGCCGTGCTGCTGGTGCCGCTCAACATCTGGTGTGCCATTCACTACGGCGCACTCGGCACCGGTTGGCTGTGGCTGGGCCAAAACATCTTCTATCTGGTGGGCTGGGCGTGGCTGGTGCATCGCCGCTTTGCGCCGGGCATTCATTTCACCTGGTTAACCCGCGACGTGATGCTGATTTGGGCGGTTTCTGCCGTCGTCGCCTGGCTGAGCACCTTGCTGCCGATCGAGTGGAACCAAAATCGCTGGCTCAACCTGCTGTGGCTTGGCCTGATTGGCGCGTTCAACCTCGGCGTCTGCTGTCTGCTGCACAGTGTGGTGTTGAAGCGTCTTAGAATTCCGTTGTTTAACGTTGAGGAAAGAGGATGAGCATGATGTCATCTCACCGTATCCCTACGGTTTCGGTCATCATACCGAACTGGAATTGCGCGCCCTGGCTGCCAGAAGCGATGGGTTCATTGCTGCGTCAGTCATCGCCGCCGGAACAGATCATTGTTATCGACGATGGTTCCAGTGACAGCAGCGTAGCCTGGCTCACGGCGTTTGCGGCCCAGCATCCGCAGGTGATCCTGCTGAGCGGTGAGCGCGGCGGCGTCAGCGCCGCGCGTATGAAAGGGCTCTCTGTGGCAACCGGTGATTTTGTTTACTTCATGGATGCCGATGATTTTGTCTCCACCGATTTGTTCGCCGACTTCCGTCGCGTGCAGGCGCGCCATGAAGATATCGATCTGTTCTGCTTTGGCGCGAAAATGTTTTTTGATGTGCCTGCCGCGCAGCGCCACTATCAAACCATTCACCAGCGTCATGTCAGTGGATTGCTGCCCGGCGGCAGCACCAGTTTACGTACGCTGATGCAGCATCAGTCGGCGCATCGCGTCGTGTGGAGCAGCATTATTTCGCGTCGCTTGATTGATCAACTGGCGCTGCAGTTTCTGCCGATTCAAAACCATGAAGATGCGCCTTACATGTTTGCGCTCTATCTGCAGGCGCGTAACATTTATTGCACCAGCCAAAGCTACTACTACAAACGCTTTATGCTGACGTCGCTGTCGCAAAGCACGCGCGATTTTTCCTATGTGAAAAATTACTTTATTGCGCGTGAAAGCAGCGAACAGTTCCTGCGCGATCGGCATCTGCCGGTGGATGCAGCGTTGCTGGATAGCTATTACCAAACGGTGATGCACAGCTGCCTGGCGCAGATGCGCAAAAATCACATGGTGATCCCAACGGATTGGCAACCGCAGGTGAATCAGCTGGTGCGCAATGTATTGCAGCAAAGCGCGCGTCTGAAGCTGATGTGGTATTGCCCGACGATTTACAGTGGCTTGCAGGCGTGTCGCGAACAGCTTGGCCGCTATTCTGCACGACGCTGATAACGATCAAATTGTGATGCAGTAGAACAATTTACTTTTGCGCCAGCGCACCTTACCATTCTGGCGCACATTTTCCCGTGCACCCCGACTTCCCTGGTTTCCGTCATTGAGGAGAGTGCATGTTATATCCTATCGTCCGGCCAGCGCTGTTTAAGCTTGATCCTGAGCGTGCGCACGAACTCACCTTTCAACAACTGCGTTTTATTAGCGGCACCCCGCTGGAAGGGCTGATTCGCCAGTCGCTGCCATCACGTCCGGTTACCTGCATGGGATTAACCTTCCCGAACGCGCTCGGCTTAGCGGCCGGTCTCGATAAGAATGCCGAGTGCATTGATGCCTTCGGCGCGATGGGCTTTGGTTTTGTCGAAGTGGGAACGGTAACGCCGCTGGCGCAACCGGGAAATGATAAACCGCGTATGTTCCGCTTAGTGCCTGCCGAAGGGATTATTAACCGCATGGGGTTTAATAATCTCGGCGTTGATCATCTGATTGCCAACGTTAAAAAGTCGCGCTTTAAGGGCATTCTCGGCATCAATATTGGCAAAAATAAAGATACGCCGGTCGAGAAAGGCAAAGACGATTATCTGATCTGCATGGAAAAGGTATATGCCCACGCCGGTTATATCGCCATCAATATTTCGTCACCCAACACGCCAGGATTACGCACGCTGCAATATGGTGAAGCGCTGGACGATCTTCTTTCTGCCATCAAATTAAAACAGCAAGAACTACAAGCAAGGCACCTTAAATATGTGCCGGTGGCGGTAAAGATCGCGCCGGATCTGACTGAAGAAGAATTGATCCAGGTTGCCGACAGTTTGGTGCGCCACAATATTGATGGTGTGATTGCCACCAATACCACGCTTGATCGTTCGCTGGTGACCGGCCTTAAATACGCCGAAGAAATGGGCGGATTAAGTGGTCGTCCGGTGCAGTCACGCAGCACCGAAGTGATTCGCCGCCTGGCGCAAGAGCTGCAGGGCCGCTTACCTATTATCGGCGTCGGTGGTATTGATTCGCTGGTTTCTGCGCGTGAGAAAATTACCGCGGGTGCAACATTAGTGCAGATATACTCTGGATTTATTTATAAAGGCCCAGGCTTAATTAAAGATATCGTGACCCACCTCTAAGACATTTCCCACTTTACTGCGCCGAGGGGTTTATTTATCCCTTCGGCTCGTTTATATTTTGTCCTGCTGATGCATTTTTCAGCTTTTTCTCAGATTTATTTTTTTAATTAAGCGCCGTTTAGCGCAGCGATAAACCACAGGGCAGATCATGAAAATCAAACCTGATGACAACTGGCGTTGGTATTTCGACGCTGATCATGACCGCATGATGCTGGATTTAGCCGACGGCATGTTATTTCGCTCGCGCTTCTCGCGCAAAATGCTGACGCCTGATGCCTTTAATGTCAGCGGTTTTTGCGTTGATGACGCCGCGCTCTATTTTAGCTTTGAAGAACGTTGCCGTCAGAGTGGATTAAAAGGCGATCAGCGTGCGGAATTAGTGTTAAACGCGCTGGTGGCCAGTCGTTTTCTCAAACCCCTGATGCCAAAAAGCTGGCACTTCACGAATCATGCGCACAGCTGGCAGCCCGCTGCGGGCGATATGGTGGCGGTGACGCTGGCTGATAGCGGCGAACAGGCACAACTGTTTGTGGTTGAAAGCGGTGAAAATGCCGCGCTGTGCTTATTAGCGCAAAACGCGCTAACCGTGGCGGGTAAAGGTATGCAGTTGGGTGATGCGATTAAGATCATGAACGATCGTCTGCGTCCGCAGCAGCAGGAACAAACCGCCCACTTTGCGCGGGCGGTGTAATCGGCTTACGCCAGTTCGATATCGCCTGCCGGAATACAGCTGCAGCTTAAGATGGTACCATCCGCGCGCACCGCGCTTTTCTTCAGTGCTTTCACTTCACCCGCCACCAACGTCACTTTGCAGCTGCCACAAATCCCGGCGCGGCACGAGTAGGGAATGCGGAAACCCTGCATTTCCAGCTGTTCCAGCAGCACTTGCTGATTGTCGCCGCTAAAGCTCGAACCCTGATAATCGATGGTCACCGCGCTGCGGCTGCTGGCGGCTGGCGCCAGCGTTTCGACCACGACGCCCGCACCGTAAGCGCGTGGGGTTTGCTTCTCGATAATGGTCACCGCGTCGCCGACGCGAATAATGCCGCTATTAAGGGCGATCAAATTCAGGCCGAAATCGATATCGCCGCTGCCATCCTGCGCGCTGCGAAAACTCTGCAAGGTCGAGAGCGGTTCGCCATCAGGATGTTTACGGCCGCTTTCGGTACCGACGGTGGTAAACACGCAGCGGCTGCACGGTTTCGGCATCTCAAAGGTGATCTCGCCAATTTGCAGGCGTTTCCAGCTATCTTCTTCCCAGGCAGCCGCGCCGCTCACCACCAGATTGGGACGGAACTGCTCAACGCGCACGCTGGCCGGACAGCGCTGCTGCAGATCCTGCAACGAGGCCATATTCACCAGCAGGTAAGGAAAACCGTCGGCAAAGCTTAGCGGCACATGATCAAAACGCTTCACGCGGCGCGTCGGTTGCACGCCGGTCCAGCGCAGCTGCACCGGACGCGGGAAGAAGGTGCTTAACCAGCTGTTGATCGCGTCAGGTGCAACGCGCGCGGTGAAATGGTTGCCCCAGACTTCGGTGGGTGACTGCTCAGCGGTGAAATCAGCGAAGCGGATCAGCGCCTGCGAACCATCCGGTGCCTGCAGAAACAGCCCGTCCGGCAGCAGCGCCGGGGTAAAGCGCACCATTTCCGGAAACTGGCGGGCGGTCACGAACGTGCCGTCCCGTTCGGTCACCATAAAGATGCGATCAAAGCCCAGACCGCTTTCCAGCACCTGCGCATGTGACAGTTGCAGACCGCGCATAGATTTAACGGGATGGATGTAAAGGCGTGAAAGCGTAATCATCACCACTCCAAAAAAGGGGTCATAAGTTTTAAAGAAGCTAACTTTATGACATAGCACGCTGATTCGCTATAATGCGCAGCAATTTAAGCAAGAGTAAAAAGTGACGATATGAATTCTCTGTTTGCCAGTACGGCGCGTGGGCTCGAAGAGCTTTTGAAAAGTGAGCTAGACGCGCTGGGTGCGCAGGATTTGCAGGTGGTGCAGGGCGGCGTCCACTTCCAGGCCGACGACCATGTAATGTACCAAAGCCTGCTGTGGAGCCGTCTGGCTTCGCGCATTTTGCTGCCGCTGGGAGAATTTGGCGTCTGGAGCGATCTCGATCTTTACGTGGGTGCGCAAAGTATCCCGTGGACCGAGATGTTCGACAGCAACACCAGTTTTGCCATCCATTTTAGCGGCACCAACGAGGTGATCCGCAACAGCCAGTTCGGTGCGCTGCGCATTAAAGATGCCATCGTCGATAGTTTTACCCGCCAGAATCTGGAGCGCCCGAACGTTGATCGTGAACAACCGGGCATCCGCATCAATGCGTGGCTCAACAAAGATCGCGTCAGCATCGCGCTGGATCTAAGCGGTGATTCACTGCATCAGCGCGGCTATCGCCAGCAAACCGGCGCAGCGCCGCTAAAAGAAACCTTAGCGGCAGCCATCGTGATGCGTTCCGGTTGGCAGAGCAGCACGCCGTTGGTCGATCCGATGTGTGGTTCCGGTACGCTGCTGCTGGAAGCGGCGTTGATTGCCTGCGATCGCGCGCCTGGCCTGCTGCGTACCCATTGGGGCTTCAATCGCTGGAAGAAACACAATCAGGCTGCGTGGCAGGAAGTTCATGCTGCCGCGAAAGAGCGCGCACGCGTGGGTACCGCCGCTGCGACCGCCCGTTTCTTTGGCTACGATAATGACAGTCGCGTGCTGGAATCAGCGCGCGCCAACGCCCGTCGTGCAGGCGTGTTCGAGCTGTTCACCTTTGCGCAGCAGGATGTGATTAAGCTGAAGAATCCGCTGGCGGGCAAAGAGATTACCGGCACGGTATTGAGCAACCCGCCGTACGGTGAGCGTCTGGAAAGCGAACCGGCGCTGATTGCGCTGCACAGCCAGCTGGGCCGCATCATGAAGCAGCACTTCGGCGGCTGGAATCTGTCGCTGTTCAGCGCCTCGCCAGAGCTGCTGAGCTGCTTGCAATTGCGTGCCGATCGCCAGTTCAAAGCCAAAAATGGTCCGCTGGAGTGCGTGCAGAAAAACTATCAGCTGGCTGCGACCAGCGCAGAAGGCGGCGCGCAGATCGCTGAAGATTTTGCTAACCGCCTGCGCAAGAACCTGAAGAAGCTGGAGAAATGGGCGCGTCAGTCGAATATCGATTGCTATCGTCTGTATGACGCCGATCTGCCTGAGTACAACGTAGCGGTCGATCGTTACGCTGATTGGGTGGTGATTCAGGAGTATGCGCCGCCGAAAACCGTGGACGCCAACAAAGCGCGTCAGCGTCTGTTCGATGTGATCAGCGCTACGCTGAGCGTGCTGGAGATCCCGGCGAATCGTCTGGTAATGAAGACCCGCGAACGCCAGAAAGGCAAAAGCCAGTATCAAAAGCTGGGTGAGAAGGGCGATTTCTTCGAAGTGCAGGAATTTGATGCGCGCCTGCTGGTGAATCTCACCGATTATCTGGATACTGGTTTGTTCCTCGATCACCGTATCGCGCGCCAGATGCTGGGCAAAATGAGCGCAGGTAAAGATTTCCTCAATCTGTTTGCGTATACCGGCACCGCCAGCGTACACGCCGGTTTGGGTGGCGCGAAAACCACCACCACCGTGGATATGTCGCGTACTTATCTGGAGTGGGCCGAGCGCAACCTGCGCCTTAACGGTTTAACCGGCCGTAATCATCGCCTGTTGCACGCCGATTGCCTGAGCTGGTTGCGTGAGAGTGACGAACAGTTCGATTTGATCTTTATCGATCCGCCGACGTTTTCTAACTCTAAGCGCATGGAAGACGATTTCGACGTGCAGCGCGATCACATGATGCTGATGCAGAACCTGAAACGTTTGCTGCGTCGCGGTGGCACCATTATGTTCTCCAACAACAAGCGCGGCTTCAAAATGGATCTCGACGGCTTAGAACGTCTGGGTCTGCAGGCGCAGGAAATTACCCAAAAAACGCTGTCGCAGGATTTCGCGCGCAACCGTCAAATTCACAACTGCTGGCTGGTTAGCCACGCCGGTAAGGAATAAGTTTTATGTCACTGATCAGTATCCATGGCGCTTACCTCTCGTTCAGCGATGCGCCGCTGTTGGATAACACCGAACTGCATATCGAAGAGGGCGAACGCGTCTGTCTGGTTGGCCGTAACGGCGCCGGTAAATCGACGCTGATGAAAATCATCAACGGCGAACAGCCGCTGGATGACGGCCGCATCATTTATGAGCAGGATTTGGTGGTGGCGCGTCTGCAACAGGATCCGCCACGCAACATTACCGGTTCTGTTTATGACTTCGTTGCCGAAGGCGTGGCCGAGCAGGCGGAGCATCTCAAGGCTTATCACGCGATTTCCCATCTGGTGATGGAAGATCCGAGCGAGAAGAACCTGAACGAGATGGGTCGTTTGCAAACCATCCTTGACCATCAGAATCTGTGGCAGCTGGATAGCCGCATCAACGATGTGCTGCAGCAGATTGGTCTGGATGCGGATACCGAGTTGTCTTCGCTGTCTGGCGGCTGGCTGCGTAAAGCGGCGTTGGGCCGCGCGCTGGTGAGCAACCCGCGCGTACTGATGCTCGACGAACCGACCAACCACCTTGATATCGAAACCATTGATTGGCTGGAAACGTTCCTCAAGACATTCACCGGCAGCATCATCTTCATTTCGCATGACCGTTCGTTTATTCGCAACATGGCGACGCGCATTGTCGATCTTGATCGCGGCAAGCTGGTTTCCTGGCCGGGCAACTACGATCTGTTCCTGACCGGCAAAGAAGAAGCGCTGCGTGTCGAAGAGATGCAGAACGCCGAGTTTGACCGCAAGCTGGCGCAGGAAGAAGTGTGGATCCGTCAGGGCATCAAAGCGCGCCGCACGCGTAACGAAGGCCGTGTACGTGCCTTGAAAGCGCTGCGTAACGAGCGCTCTGCACGTCGTGAAGTGATGGGCAAAGCCAATATGCAAGTCGGCGAAGCGGCACGTTCAGGCAAAATCGTGTTTGAGATGGAAGATGTCAATTACAGCGTGGGTGGCAAAACCCTGGTGAAAGACTTCTCTACTCAGGTGCAGCGCGGCGACAAAATCGCCCTGATTGGCCCTAACGGTTGCGGTAAAACCACCTTGCTGCGTTTGATGCTGGATCAGCTGAAAGCCGACAGCGGCCGCGTGCATTGCGGTACCAAGCTGGAAATCGCTTACTTCGATCAGCACCGCGCTGAGCTGGATCCGGATCGTACCGTGATGGATAACCTCGCTGAAGGTAAGCAGGAAGTGATGGTTAACGGCAAACCGCGCCACGTGCTCGGTTACCTGCAGGACTTCCTGTTCCATCCGAAACGCGCCATGACGCCGGTGCGCGCCTTGTCCGGCGGTGAGCGTAACCGCCTGCTGCTGGCGCGTCTGTTCCTCAAGCCAAGCAACCTGCTGATTCTCGATGAACCGACCAACGACCTCGACGTCGAAACGCTGGAATTGCTGGAAGAGCTGGTGGATGGTTATCAGGGCACCGTGATGCTGGTGAGCCACGACCGTCAATTCGTCGACAACACCGTGACCGAGTGCTGGATCTTTGAAGGCAACGGCGAAATCGGCACCTTTGTCGGTGGCTATCACGATGCTCAGCAGCAGCGCGCAGCCTATAAGCAGGGCAAAGCCTCGCAGGCTAAACCGGCTACACCGGTGAAAACCGCTGAGAAAAGTGACTCCGCCAAACGTCCGGCCAACAAGCTAAGCTATAACCTGGCACGTGAGCTGGAACAGCTGCCACAAAAACTGGAGCAGCTGGAAACCCGCATCGGTGAGTTGCAGGCTAAAATGAGTCATCCAGATTTCTTCAGCCAGCCACACGATAAAACCCAGCCGGTTCTGGATGCGTTAGCGCAAACCGAGCAGGAGCTGGAAGTGGCGTTCGAACGCTGGGAAGAGCTGGAAGCACTGAAAAACGGCGCGTAATCGGAAGGAGTCAGCATGTGTGCAGCGGATCAAGCGCATCAGTGGAGTCTTTGTCCACAGTGTGATTTAACAGTAAAGCTGCCCGCTGTACCGGTTGGCAGCCGTGCGCGTTGCCCGCGTTGTCACACCACGCTGCAAGCCAACTGGCAGGAGCCGCGTCGACGTCCGACCGGCTACGCCTTTTCGGCGCTGTTTATGCTGGTGCTGGCCAATCTGTTTCCTTTCATCAATATGCACGTCGCGGGATTGAGCAGCCAGATATCGCTGCTGGAAATCCCCCAGGTGATGGATCGCGAAGATTACCGCAGCCTGGCAACGCTGTTTCTGCTGTTTGTGCAGGGCATTCCTGCCTTCTGCATGATCACCATTATTCTGCTGGTCAATAACGTCCGCATGCCGCACAACCTGCGGCTTGGGTTGGCGCGCGTGCTGTTTCAGCTGCGTAGCTGGGGCATGGCGGAAATTTTTATGGCTGGCGTGCTGGTCAGTTTCGTTAAGCTGATGGCGTATGGTGAGATTGGCCTCGGCAGCAGTTTTTGGCCGTGGTGTCTGTTCTGCGTGTTGCAATTGCGCGCTTTTCAATGTGTTGATCGCCGTTGGGTGTGGCACCGCATCAATCCGTTACCGCCGCTGCCGAAAACGCCGCTGGCCGGTGTTAGCGGCCTGAAGCAAGGTTTGCGTAGCTGTCCGTGTTGTACCGCGATTCTGCCCGCTGACCAACTGGCGTGCCCGCGTTGTGGTGTGAAGGCGCATGCGCGCCGCAAGCACAGTCTGCAGTGGACGCTGGCGCTGCTGATCACCTCGGTGATGCTCTATATTCCCTCGAATATTATGCCGATCATGGTGACCGAAACGCTCGGTTCGCAATATCCTTCGAACATTATGGCCGGGGTAATTTTGTTGTGGAGCGACGGTTCGTGGCCGGTGGCGCTGGTGATCTTCATCGCCAGTATCATGGTGCCTTCGCTGAAAATGCTGGCGATTGCCTGGCTGTGCTGGCACGGCAGCGGACGCGGTGGGCGCGATGATGAAAAGATGCACGTGGTTTATGAGGTGGTTGAATTCGTTGGCCGTTGGTCAATGATTGATGTGTTTGTAATCGCCGTTCTCTCTGCGCTGGTGCGGATGGGTCGGCTGATGAGCGTGTATCCTGCGCCGGGCGCGCTGCTGTTTGCCATGGTGGTCATCCTCACCATGTTTGCCGCAATGACCTTTGATCCGCGCCTGCTGTGGGATCGACAACGAGAAACTGAACGTAAGGAGCCGCGTCTTGACGGACAACCATCACGGGACTGCTAAGGTCGACCAGATTAAACGCTGGTCGCCGGTCTGGATTGTACCTATTGTCACGCTGTTAATCGGCGGATGGATTCTTTTTTATCACTTCAGCCATCAGGGCCCGGAAGTGACGCTGATTACCGAAAATGCGGAAGGCATCGAAGCCGGCAAAACCACCATTAAGAGCCGCAGCGTCAACGTCGGTGTGGTGGAAAGCGCGGTTCTGACCGACGATTTGCACCATGTAGAGATTAAAGCGCGTCTTAATTCGGGCATGGAAAAGTTGCTACAGGGCGACAGCGCATTTTGGGTGGTGAAACCGCAAATTGGTCGCGAAGGCATTACCGGATTGGGCACGCTGCTTTCCGGTGCCTATATCGAGCTGCAGCCGGGCGCGAAGGGCGATAAGCCGGAACGTTATCAACTGCTGGATGCACCGCCGCTGGCGCCGCCGGATGCCAAAGGCATTCGCATAACGCTCGACAGCAAAAAAGCCGGTCAGCTTAATGCGGGCGATCCGGTGCTGTTCCGCGGTTATCGCGTAGGTTCAGTGGAAACCAGCAACTTTGATACCGATAAACGCATGATGACTTATCAGCTGTTTATCTCGGCGCCTTACGATCGCCTGATCACCACCAACGTGCGTTTCTGGAAAGACAGCGGCATTGCCGTCGATATGTCTGCATCAGGCATGCGCGTAGAGATGGGATCGCTCACTACGCTATTCAGCGGCGGCGTCAGCTTTGATGTGCCGGACGGCGCTGAGCTGGGCCGGGCGGCGGAGAACAAGGCGGAATACCATCTGTACGACGATCAGCGCAGCATCCAGGATTCGCTCTACAGTGCTCATACCGATTTCCTGCTGTTCTTCACCGATTCAATTCGCGGCTTGCAGGTTGGCGCACCGGTTGAGTTCCGCGGCATTCGTTTGGGTACGGTGTCACAAGTGCCTTATATGATTCCGGGCGTGAATCAGGCGCTGAATACGGATTATCGTGTGCCGGTGCTGATTCGCATTGAGCCGGATCGGTTTGTTAATCGCCTGGGCGGAGATTTCAATCTTGAGCAGCATCTGCAGGATGGCAAAAAACGCGGTCTGCGTGCGACGCTGAAAACCGGCAACCTGCTGTCTGGCGCGCTATTTATCGACCTCGATTTCTACGATAACGCACCGGCGTATCAAGGCCCGAATCAGGTGGCTGGCCTGGAAGTGATTCCAACCGTCAGCGGCGGCCTGGCGCAGATTCAGCAGAAACTGATGGCGGCGCTGGATAAGATCAACGGCTTGCCACTTAATCCAGTACTGAATGAAGCCACAGGTACCTTGAAAGAGAGCCAGCGCACCCTGCAGCGGTTGCAGAAAACGCTGGATAACCTTAATCAGGTCACGGCGAATCCGGCGATGAAAACCCTGCCTTCAGACATGCAGCAAACCTTGCGCGAACTGAACCGCAGCATGAAAGGGCTGCAGCCAGGTTCACCGGCTTACAGCAAGCTGGTGGGCGATATGCAGCGGCTTGATCAGGTACTGCGAGAACTGCAGCCGGTGCTGAAAACGCTGAACAGCAAAAGTAACGCGCTGGTGTTTGAGGCCAAGCCGGGCCAGGATCCACAGCCAAAGAGGGCGAAACAGTGAAAAAAGGGCTAATTATCGGGGCGCTGTTGCTGCTGGCAGGCTGCAGCAGCACCATTGAAAATACCTATTATCAGCTGCCTGCGGGCAGCAATGTGGCGCGCGTTGAAAGTGCCGCGGGCACTGGCCAACCGATGATTTGGGTTGAGCAAGTAACTGTACCGGATTACATGGCGGGCAACGGCCTGGTCTATCAGACCAGCGATGTGAAGTACGTGATTGCAGCCAATAACCTGTGGGCCAGTCCGCTCGATCAACAGCTGCAGCAAACGTTGATCAGTAATCTCAGTAAAGCGCTACCTGGCCGCCTGGTTGCCGGTGCGCCGCTGGGCGATACGCACGATACGCTGTCGGTAAACGTTACCGGTTTCCAGGGACGCTACGATGGACAAGTGGTGGTGAGTGGCGAATGGTTACTGCAGCATCAAGGACGCCTAATCAAACATGGCTTTAATCTGACGCTGCCGCAAACCGAAGATGGCTATGATGCGCTGGTACGTACTCTGGCTCTCGGCTGGCAGCAAACCGCACAACAAATCGCAAATAGTGTCGTTTCGCTAAATTAAGATTTGTTCGATGCTTATGCTAAGTCCTTGATTTACTGTAGTGTGATCGCAGTCAAATCAGGGGCTTTTTTTATTGCCTAATCAGCCAGATAGACGATCAACTGACAATTCTACATGGCACTTTAACGTCAAAAACATGACATTGGCGTGAATTTTGCGCATTGACCTTTCTTCGGCATCGGGTTAGAACATTACTGTGGTTGAACATTATATCGCCACTCTTTCTTTCCACCCAGATTCCACCAGACCTGAAATGAGGGAAACGAGGCATGAAGAGACAGAAGAGAGACCGCCTGGAACGAGCACATTCACGAGGCTACCAAGCCGGTATTACGGGCCGCTCGAAAGAGATATGCCCTTATCAATTGATCGATGCACGGTCTCACTGGTTGGGAGGTTGGCGTCAAGCCATGGAGGACAGGTCAGCGGTGGCCTAGCACTGCTGGATGTCTAACATTATGGAAGAAACCTCCGCTGCGTGCGGAGGTTTTCATTTGGAAGGATTAGAAAGCTGAGGTGTCTTTGAACAGACCCACTTTCAAATCGGTCGCAGAGTAAATCAGGTTCCCGTCAACGAAGACTTCGCCATCTGCCACGCCCATCACCAGTTTACGGTTAATCACACGTTTGAAGTGAATTTTATAGGTCACTTTTTTGGCGGTAGGCAGGACTTGTCCAGTGAACTTCACTTCACCCACGCCCAACGCGCGGCCTTTACCTTCTGCGCCCAGCCAGCCGAGGTAGAAACCTACCAGCTGCCACATCGCATCGAGGCCGAGGCAACCCGGCATTACCGGATCGCCAATGAAGTGGCAGTCAAAGAACCACAGGTCAGGGCGGATATCCAGTTCGGCTTCGACGAAACCTTTATCGAATTTACCGCCGTCTTCGGTCATTTTGACCACGCGGTCCATCATCAACATGTTGTTGGATGGAAGCGGCGGTCCATTTTCGCCAAACAGTTCGCCGCGACCCGAGGCAATCAGGTCTTCTTTACTATAGGATTCGCGTTTATCTACCATGTTCTCAATATGCCTTCTTTTAGTGAAGCCCGAATATTAGCGAACAGTTGTACGCTGAGCAATGTTATCAGCTGTGGTTGAACCAGTTGAGCCAACGTAGTGGCCACGGACGCAGGCGAGCTTCCTGCTGGTTCAGCTGGGTAATACGTTCCTGAATGGTGCTAAGCAGAGATTCGCCGCTTTCACTCTGCCAGGCAATGCCGGTCAGCAGCGGCAACGCTTCATCTACGCTCTCAATGGCCCAAAGATGGAATTGTCCGGCCTTAACCGCTTCCACAACATCCTGATTCAGACTGAGATGGCGCGCGTTACTGGCAGGGAAAATGACACCTTGCTTGCCGGTCAATTCACGTGAATGACAGATTTGGAAGAAGCCTTCAATTTTTTCGTTCAGGCCGCCGACGGGCTGCACGTTACCAAACTGATCAACTGAGCCGGTCACCGCAATCTGCTGGTTAACCGGCTGATTAGCCAGCGCACTGATTAACGCACAGAGTTCGGCCAGCGAGGCGCTGTCGCCATCCACTTCGGAATAGGATTGTTCAAATACCAGTGAAGCGGAGAAGGGCAGCTGTTGCTCTAGTTCCAGCTCGGCAATCAGGTAGGCTTGCATAATCATCATGCCTTTCGCATGAATGTTGCCACCTAATTCGGCTTTGCGCTCCACATCGGTGAACTCGCCATCGCCCGGGTGTACCACACAGGTAATGCGCGAAGGTTCTCCCCACGGACGCGGATGGCCTGGGAACTCAACCACCGAAAGGCCGTTAATTTGCCCAACCACTTCGCCTTCGGTTTCAATCATGATCTGATTAAGCAGGATTTCATCACGCATGCGATCGGCGAGGAAGCCTTCACGCCATTGGCGCGCTTCCAGCGCTTCTTTCAACGCTTCGCCATTGATGCTGTCGCCATGCAGCGCCGCTTCTTGCAGCTGGCGACGCAGCCAGCGCGGGCAAAGCGGCAACGTGTCTTGATCACCGGTCATGCGTGCTGCTTCGGTGATCAACAATGGCCAGAAATCGGCTTCAGGCTGCGCTAATCCGGCTTGTTCGGCTTGCGTTAGCGTCCACTGGCACCATGACGTCATGTCATCTTCGTCGAGAATTTGTAAGCTCTCTTCGAATTCGCTATACAGCGCCATCTCATGAACTTCGACGTCCATTTCCTGGAAGGCGGCCAGTGCATCACGGTCGCCACACAGTACCAGACGCAGTTGCAACGGTAGCGGGGGAATGGCGACGGGCAATGGTTGACGCTCATCCTGTGAATACCAATCGAAGCGACCTTGCTCAATACACTTACGCAAACGCAGCCACAGCAGCGGCTGTGCCAGTAAAGTGTTGACCGCAAGAATCAACGTACCGCCATTGGCGCGATGCAGTAAGCCCGGTTCAGGCTGCACACGGTCTTTATATTGACGTACGCAACCGAACAACTGTTCAGCTTCAATCCAGTCGGCGAAATGCACGCCGCCCTGGCTGGTGAAGGGGCGATTGATATCGGTTGGCGGTAGAAGACTGACGGTATCGCCCATCACATGATAGTCGCCACCGTAAAGAGAAATTTCATCCGGCTGGAAACGTTGCGCCGCATCGGCGATGCAGGCCAGGTAATCGCTGTTTTCCTGACTGCGTAACAGCAGCAGCGGAAAACCCAGGGTTTGATGATGCAAATGCGCCAGCGCATTCAGCAGACGCGGCTGAACCGCGGCAAGACTATCGCAATCTTCCAGTGAGACGTTCGAGAAAATGGATTGGTAGCGGTCGCTATCCGGCTGCAGGGCTTGCCACGTAATTTGAGTGCTGGTCAAAATATTCGCATTAGTCTGATTTAGGAAAAGCGCGATTATACAGGAATCAACCTGGTTAATCACGGCGGAGTTCCGGCCCGGATTGTGACGGCTGCAACATGTTTTTCCTTGCTGCATCCAGGAAAAAAGCTGTTATTCTTAGTTTGTTACGTGATCACGATGAGATTCCGATGAAATACCAGCAACTCGAAAATCTTGAAAGTGGATGGAAGTGGAAATACCTGGTGAAAAAGCATCGGGAGGGTGAACTGATCACCCGTCATCTTGAGCTTAGTGCGGCGCAAGCTGCGGTCGATACGTTGTTGTCGATGGAAAACAGCCCGGTTGAGGTTAACGAGTGGATCGCCCAGCACATTCATCCAGATTTGGAGAATCGTCTCAAGCAGACAATACGTGCACGTCGTAAACGTCACTTTAATGCTGAGCATCAGCACACGCGTAAGAAATCGATCGATCTGGAATATCTGGTGTGGCAGCGTCTGGCAGGATTGGCGCAGCGTCGCAGTAATACGCTGTCAGAAACCATAGTTCAGTTAATTGAAGATGCTGAACGCAAAGAGAAGTACGCCAGCCAGATGTCTACGCTGAAGCAAGATCTGCAGGCGATCCTCGGAAATGGTGGCTCGGAAAAAGAGTAGAATCCTTTTCGTTCTCATTACATTCAGCCATAAAAAAACCCCGCCTTAGCGGGGTTTTTTACTGCGTGATAACTTAAGCCTGTGGCTGAGTTACAACGTCTTTGATACCTTTCACGTCGATTTCAACGCGACGATCTGGCGCCAGGCAGTCGATCAGGGCATTGCGGCCTTTCACGCTGTCACAGGTGTTGCCAGTAACTGGGTTGGATTCGCCCATACCGCGTGCAGAGATCTTGTTAGAAGGGATACCTTTAGATACCAGGTAATCAACTACAGATTGCGCGCGCTTCTCAGACAGTTTCTGGTTGTACTGCTCTGAACCGATGCGATCGGTGAAGCCCAGTACTACAACAGAGCCGTCTTTCGGATCCATTGAGCTCAGCTGGCTGTACAGCTGATCAAGAGCCTGCTGACCTTCTGGCTTCAGAGTAGATTTGTTGAAGGTGAACAGAACGTCAGACTTCAGGGTGAAACGCTTGGTTTCAACAACTGGCGCTGGAGCTGGAGCCGGAGCTACAACTGGCGCTGCATCTTCATCCTGACCGAAACGGTAAGAAACGCCTACGCTCAGCATGCTGTTGTCTGGACGTGCACCAACGGTACCTGCGTCACCGATGTTGTTAACCCACTGGTAGTCCAGGCGAGTTGCCCAGTTTTTGGTCAGTGCGTATTCAACACCAACAGCAGCCAGCGGAGAAACGCCGGTGTCGTGGTCGCTGATGCGGCCAGTAGTTGGGTTGGTCTGAGTAGAGTCAGCACGCCATACCATACCACCCAGACGGGTGTAGACATCGAAGTCTTCGGTAATTGGGTAGCTCAGTTTAGCAGCCAGCTGAACGCCTTGTGCTTTGAATGCGCCATTGGTCACGGTACCTTTGTTAGGCATACGGCCCAACCAGTCGTAGCCCAGCTCGAAGCCCAGGTACGGGTTCGCCTGATAACCCAGGAATGCACCAGCACCTAGCTGAGATTCATGAGTTGGACCGTTGTTGTTCTCATAACCGTTACCGTAGTAACCAGTATCGTGATACTGAGACCAGCCCAGTTTAGCACCGGTGTACCAGGTGTTATCTTTAGGTGCGGCCTGCGCTACGGTAGCGAAGCCAGCCAGTGCCACTGCAATTGCGATAGCTGTCTTTTTCATTTTTGCGCCTCGTTATCATCCAAATAGGCAATGAGCAAAAAGGTTGCTCTTTGTGTTAATCCTTCGCCGGGTCTAAACGCTCGCTTTTGACTCTACCGAAAAAACGGAGGTTATTGAGCACCCTGGCGAGCTAAAGTCTACAACGAGATTGGAAACTTACAAGTATGATGTGACGCCGGGCAGCAAAAAAACAGCGATTTATACACACATTTTAACAAAACATATGGCTAAATCTTCGGTCTTAGAAAACAAAAAAGCGTCTAAGCCATTGTCATAGCTGGCGGGAAAAGAATCAGTAGCTTAGATGCAACTTTTGCAAAAAAAATGCTGAGAAAATTCCTGGATTTACTTAATGAAACAAATCTGAGGGAATTTTTGACGCATTAGGTTGTCTGGAATGAGCATATTGACGTCCCTGTGGACGCAAAATCAGACCGAGTGCTTCACCTTCCGCCGCTGCTTGTTCCAATTCTAAACGCTCTTCATCACTTAATTCGTACGGAATCCAGGCAAGCACGACGCTGTAGTTACCCGTACGTAATGCCTTCACCATACTTTCAACGGTGTTAAAACGCTCAGATTCGGTGATATGCATACTCTTTTCTAACGGCAATCCCGACTGCTGCATCCAGCTACGATTTAGCTTATGAGCCGGAGTGAGCCACAGCTGCCAGCGCGATTGCTCGCTCAACTGTTTTAGTACCGGAAGCAGCATAAGTTGCATCATTTCAGGTTGTTCGCTGGAGCGCAGTTCAGTAATTCCACCCAGCGAAGGTTGCGCTAAGCCAGGTGAAGCGAAACGATGTGAACGATCATCAGGGCCAGAGAAATGAGTACGCATAATTTAATCACTCAGTAATGAACTGTATGGATGTACAGTAATGACTTCCTGGATAAAGATCAACCTCAATTTCTGAAAACGCCTCGCAATTTCTGCACAAGATCCCGCACTCCTGCTTTTATTCATTGAACAGCTAAATCGTTTTTTTTATCTTCTAACCAGATGAATCTGCGAGCTTTTATAGGAAATTTCCCGCGCATGGAATCCATTGAAGGGGGCGTTATGAAGAGATATAACCCGGTAGTTGAGCAATCGAAAGCGCAGTTGGCGGCATTAGGTAAAATTGAATCGCGTACGCAATTTGGGGGGTATGCGCTGACTATTGAGAAGGTGATTTTCGCTTATATCAATGAAGATGCGCTTTATCTCCGAGCCAGCGAGGCGCTTCACGTCTATAACGCACAGCGTTCACTCGAACCGCTGATTTACCGCAAGCGTGGCGTGCCGGTGACCTTAAGCTACTTCAAAGTAGATACACAGTTATGGCAAAACCCCGAACAATTATTGCAGTTATCGGCTAGCTCATTGCGCGCCGCACAGGAGGAAGCGGCTACCAGACTTGTCTCGCTGCGATTGAAAGATCTGCCGAATTTAAGCCTGCGACTGGAGCTGATGCTGCATAAGGTGGGGATCAGTTCGGTGCGGTTGCTGTGTGAAACAGGATCGCGACAAAGCTGGCTGAAACTACGCGCGGTGAATAAGCACATTGGGTTAAAAACGCTGCTGGCGCTGGAAGGTGCAATATCAGGACATCATGAGGCGGCGTTACCCAGCGCCATCCGGCAAGAGCTCTATGCCTGGTATTTAAAAATGCTCCGCCAGCATGCGGCGGCGGAGCATCAGCAGCCTTAATCGTTGAGGAGGGTGCGGCGTAGACGGGCAATTTCGGGCAGCAGCGCGACCAACAATCCCAATTGCTGAATCACTAATGGTGCGCGTGTATCCGGGCTGTTTTTCATCTCGCTCATGCGCTGCATTAGCGCCTGCTGCATCTCTGTGGCTTGCGCATCCGTAACCCGATCGATCTGCAGCACATCTTCTATGAAGCAGACCGCGTCATCCAGCAAGGTCAGTAAGGTACTATCTGCCAGCTGTTCGCGATGCGCTCCCAGCGCCGAGATATAGCTGAGGAAGGAGTGGTTCAGACACAGCAGTCGAAACGCGTTCTCACGTAGCGGTTGTTGTAGCTTAAGTTCACCACTGATGTTTGACACCACTGACGCTAGCTCAGCATCGGCGTTATGCGCATCGCGACGTGCCACGCGATAAGCCAGACGATTGTCCTTGCCTTGATGATATTGCTCCATAATCGCATCCAGATAGCGGCAGTTGGCATCCAATGTTCGATCGGCAACGGCGGTGATTTTGCGAAAACGCCAGTCGGGCCAGACAAAAGCCACGGCTAGCCATGCCAGGCCGCAGCCAAGCAAGGTATCCACCACGCGCGGCAGCGCCACTTCAAAGCCTTCGCCGAGCAAATTGAAGCACAGCAGAACCAGCAAGGTGATAAACAACGTGGCTTGCGCATATTGAATCTGGCGGAATGCGAAGAACAGCACGCCGCTCAGCACGATCAGCACCAGCTGACCTTCAATCGAGGGCACCAGCCACAAGACCGGCAGGCCGATGGCGATGCCGGCTAAGGTACCGCCAATACGCAAGGCGAGGCGTCGTCGGGTGGCGTTGTAATTGGGCTGGCAGACGAACAGGCTGGTCAGCAAGATCCAGTAACCGCGATCGACGCCGGTGATTTGAATAAAGGCGTAGCCAACACACAGCACTAGCGACATACGCACTGCATGGCGGAACAGGGCCGATTGTGGGCTGAGATGGCGACTCAGGCGTAAGCGGATATCCGCCCAGCCGCTGAGCCCTTCCCGTGACAGATGGTGATCGCTCTGCGGGGACGGTTCGGCCAGCATCTGCTCTGACTCAATCGATGCCAGTTGCGCATCAATGGCACGCAGATTACGCAGCAGCCAGAACAGTGCGTGAATGTGTGGATCCTGCGGCTCGTTCTGCTGAAGTCGTTGCAGCGCGGTTTCCAGCCGTTCAAAGGTGCGTTCAAAATGGCTGTCGTGATGCCACGGCTGACGCAGCAAAATGGTCTCCGCCAGTTGCCGACACGCGCGCGCTTGCATGTTCATCAGGCGCTGGAAACGGAACAGCACTTCGTTGTAACGCCAGTTATCACGCAGCAAATGATATTGCAGATGCGAGGAGCTGGCGCGTTCATGGATATCCTGCGCGACAAAATAGTAGTGCAGGCTGCGACGCGTGCTGCGTGAACCGCGGTCGCCACGCAAACGACTTTGAATGGTGCTTTTAGTGAGATTGAGCTGGGCCACCAACTGGCTGTTGACCATCGCCGTGGCAACCAGCGTAGCGTCATCCTGATCGCCGCCATCGGGATCAAACAGGTTTGCTTTGGCTTCAAGATAGCGCGCCAGCTGGGAAAAACTGCCTGCCAGCTGTTCCTGCACCGGGCGCACCGGAAACATCAAATGACCAACAAAGGTCAGCAAGTTGTACCAAAGGGCACCGATCAACAGCAGCGCTGGCTGCATCCACCACTGCGGGAACAAGCCGATGCCCAGCATGGTATAAACCGCAATCAGCAGCGCACCAAAGGCGATGGTGGCATAACGCTGTCCCAGCGCACCGAGCAAAATAAAGCCCCAGCTGGAAAGCGCCAGACCCAGAGCAAACGCCCACGGATGGGGGAACAGCAGTTCCACCGACACCGAAGCAATACAGAAACACACCAGGGTGATCAAAAGATTGCGTACACGCCCAATCCAGCGATCGTCGAGATCCGCCAGCGCCGCGGCGACCACGCCCAGCGTCAGCGGAATGGTCCACTCGATTTGGTGCAGCCACCACGGTACCGCCGCGCATCCGGTTAAGGCAAAGAAGATGCGCAGCAAATAGCGTAGGCTGCTGTTAAACAGATAACGTCGCCAGCCTGGCAAGGCGTCATGAATCATTGAACGGCCTCAGTAGCGGCGACGCGCATTGGCTTCACGCGCAGCCTGCGCTTCTTCAACGGAGACCACGCGACGGCCAACCGGCCACAGCGCAATCGCGGCAATTTTGAAGTTGGCGATGCCAACAGGAATGCCGATGATGGTCAGACACTGCACGATACCGGCCGAGATATGCGCCAGACATAGCCACCAGCCAAACAGTATCAGCCAGAAAATGTTAAGGAAGGTACCGCCGGTATTCATCACATGGCTTTTACTGTCGGGGCGCAGCACATCGACATGCACCGCTTCGTTGCCAAAGGGCAGCAGAGACAGTTTGGTGATTTCCCAGCAGGAGCGCGTCAACGGCAGCGTAAAAATCAGCACGATGCTCATCAGGGTGGCAAACAGCCAGCTGAGGGTGGTGAAAAAGCCGCCGAGAATGAAATTAAGAATATTAAGTACGGTACGCATAAACGTGTTTTTCCTTTTGTAATCCGCAATATGTGGCGCCAAGTTTAGCCTGTTTTAAGGCTGGAGCGCCAAGAGTCTGACAGGTAAACTGCGCGATATCGAATTCCACATGACGGTGCGGACATGGAACTGAAAGCAACATCAATGGGTAAACGTCTGGCACAGCATCCCTATAATCGGGTGCGCTTGCTGGCCGCCGGCGTGGAAGTCAGTGGCGATCGCCATGAATATCTGATCCCGTTTAACCAGTTGCTCAACATTGCCTGTAAACGCGGCATGGTATGGGGCGAACTGGAGTTTCTGCTGCCAGATGAGAAAGTGGTGCGCCTGCATGGTACCGAATGGCAGGAAACGCAGCGCTTTTTCCACTACTTGCAGCACGCCTGGCAGCAGTGGAGCCAGGAGATGAGCGAGGTGAGCGCGGAGGTGTTGGTCGCGCTGGAGCAGGAAATCCTCGCCTTCACCCAACAGGATCGCTGGTTGAAACGCAGTGAGCTGAGCGCGGTAAAAGAGAGCATTACACGCCAGTTTTCTGCCTTGCCGTTGCCTCTCGCACGTATTGCCGAGTTTGATAACTGTCGTGAGCGCTGGGAATTCTGCCAGCAATGGCTGGAGCAGGGTGAAGCGGCGATCCGCCAACGCAATCGCCAATGGACCAGTAAGATCCTCAGCGACTATCACGAATTCTTTTCCACGGTTGAAACCACGCCGCTCAATCCATCGCAATGCGAAGCTGTAGTGAATGGCGAAGACGCGCTGCTGGTGCTGGCGGGGGCGGGCAGTGGCAAAACCTCGGTGCTGGTGGCGCGCGCCGGTTGGCTACTGAAACGCAAGCTGGCGCAAGCGGATCAAATTCTGTTGCTGGCGTTTGGTCGTCAGGCGGCAGAAGAGATGAATGACCGTATTCAAACGCGCCTTGGTGAAAGCGCGATTCAGGCGCGTACCTTCCATGCGTTGGCGCTGCATATCATCCGCGAAGGCAGTAACAAACAACCGGTGATTAGCAAGCTGGAAAGCGACAGCAAGGCGCGGCGACAGTTGCTGATAGAGACCTGGCGCGAGCAGTGCAACAGCAAAAAAGCGCAGGCCAGCGGCTGGCGTCAGTGGTTGCAGGATGAGCTGGAGTGGGAGATTCCCGAAGGTCCCTTTTGGCAAGATGACAAACTGGCGCAGCGCATCGCATCGCGCATGGAGCGCTGGCTGGGCTTGATGCGCATGCACGGCGGCGCGCAGGCGGCAATGATCGCGGATGTGGCAGAAGCGCAGCGCGATAATTTCAGCAAGCGTGTCAAACTGATGGCGCCACTGTTAAAGGCATGGAAAAGCGCGCTGAAAGAGGAGGGCGCGGTCGATTTCTCCGGGCTGATTCATCAGGCGATTGCCATTCTGGAGAAAGGGCGTTTTATCAGCCCGTGGAAGCATATTCTGGTCGATGAGTTTCAGGACATCTCACCGCAGCGAGCCGCACTGCTGACGGCGCTGCGTCAGCAAAACAAGCGAACCAGCCTGTACGCGGTGGGCGATGACTGGCAGGCAATCTATCGCTTTAGCGGTGCCGAAATGAGTTTGACCACCGCGTTCCATCACTATTTCGGCGATGGCGATCGCTGCGTGCTGGATACCACCTATCGCTTTAACGATCGTATTGGTGAGATAGCCAATCGCTTTGTACAACAGAACCCGCATCAGCTGCGCAAGCCGCTGAACAGCTTGAGCAAAGGTAATAAAAAATCGGTGACTTTGCTGCCGCAGGATCAACTGGAAGCGCTGTTCGATAAACTGAGCGGTTATGCCAAACCCGAAGAGCGCGTACTGCTGCTAGCGCGTTACCACCATTTGCGGCCGGCAATCCTCGATAAAGCTAAAACGCGCTGGCCAAAGTTAAAGCTGGATTTCATGACGATCCATGCCAGCAAAGGACAACAGGCGGATTTTGTTATTGTATTGGGGCTGCATCAGGGACGCGACGGTTTCCCGGCACAAGCGCGGGAATCCATCATGGAAGAGGGTTTGCTGCCGCAGCCGGAAGATTTCCCGGATGCGGAGGAGCGACGGCTGGCGTATGTGGCGATGACGCGTGCGCGCCAGCAGGTGTGGCTGATGTTCGATAAAGATCGGCCTTCGGTATTTGTCGAGCACCTGCGCGAATTAGGTGTGCCACAAAGCCGTAAGGCCTGATGATTAGGGTTTCAGGCGTTCGGCGAGATAACGCTGATAGTCTGGAATCTGAATCTCAATCTGTTGGGCAAACTTCGGTGACTGGATAATAAAATCTGCGGTGGTGCGGTTATTGGCCACCGGGATATTCCACACCGTGGCGAGGCGCAGCAGCGCTTTGACATCTGGATCGTGCGGCACCGCATTCAGCGGATCCCAGAAGAAAATCAGCACATCAATTTTACCTTCCGAAATCAACGCACCCACTTGCTGATCGCCGCCCATCGGGCCGCTTAGCATGGCGTTAACATCCAATCCGGTATGACGATTAATCAGATTGCCGGTGGTGCCGGTAGCGTACAACACATGCTGTTGCAGCGTGCTTTGGTTGGTTTGCACCCACTCCAGCAGCGAGGCTTTACAGTGATCGTGTGCAACGAGGGCGATATGTTTCTGAACCTGAAGGGTACGAACGGTCTGCTCCATAGGGCTTCCTGTTTCTTCTCATGCATTATGTGTTAATGCAGGAGTTTACCCCTGGCGTTTCATCACTATCAACTTGCGCGTAAGGTTTTCATCCAGCTAATAAAACGCAGACGTGTGGCGGCATCAAAACGCTTGAACCAGCCATGCAAAGAGGGAAGATCGCTAACGTCTTGCCAGGCGTAATCCAGATTCAACTGCGCCTCGCTGGCGCTCAGCGAATGTAAGGCAAAACGCGGAACCGAAGCGGCGTGGGCATCACGATTATAATTCACCATCGCCTTTTCGAAATCGTTATCACCTGGCTTCGGCAAATGGTCGCGCAGGCTGGTGATTTCTATGCCGCGTTCATCAATCAGTTGAAAGTTGAGGGTTTTGTCGAAGGTGCTACGTTCACGACGATTAGTGAGCGCAGGCAAGCGAATTGCCACCGAATGGGCATTGGCGCTGAAAGTGACAATCATCGGCACGGATTGAAAGTGCGCGGCGTCAGTGCCCGGTTTTTCCACACGAAACAGAAACTGATGCTGCCCACGATCCAGCTCAAGGCTGCCTGCGCCTTTCAGCAGCGAACCAGAAATTTTACGCCCGTCCAGCACCAGCAGTTCGATCTCGGGATCGAGCTTGAGAGTGATGGCCTGGCATGAGGCTGATACGAGCAACAGCAGTAAACCCGTAGCAGTTAAAGACAGCTTCATTTCAACTCCCGGCAGAAGGGGGTAAATCGATTATGTGTAGCAAAGTATTACATTATGGCAGTAAATTTACATTTTTACATATTTATTCGTGCTGCTGCGCAAAGTTCTGGTGACCAACAGTTGCAGCCTGATGCGCAATGCCATCTACACTTAAGCGAATGAACCAGGAGAAAAAAGATGAATGATCAAACGATTCGCGATGTGCTGACTAAAACCAAACGTATCGCGTTAGTGGGCGCCAGCGACCGCCCCGATCGCCCGAGCTATGGCGTGATGAAATATTTGCTCGATCAGGGATACGAGGTGATTCCGGTGAGTCCTAAATTGGCGGGACAGCAACTTCTTGGTCAAACCGCCTATGCCACGCTGGCGGATGTACCCGGAAAAGTGGATATGGTAGATGTGTTTCGCAATGCCGAAGCGGCATGGGGCGTAGCGCAGGAAGCGATCGCCATTGGTGCGGATACGTTGTGGTTACAGCTGGGCGTGATTAATGAGCAGGCGGCGGTGCTGGCGCAAGATGCGGGTATGACCGTGATAATGGATCGCTGTCCAAAAATTGAAATTCCTCGGCTGGGGATTAGGCACTAAAACAGAAACGGCGACCGGAGTCGCCGTTTGATTAATGTCTCAGGCTGGGTGCCTGCAGCTGTTGCCGAATTGACGCGGCCAGCTCATCCATTGAAGGTTGTTCGGGATGTTCGAAGGAGGTTTCCCCCGCCAGCTGAACTTCAGCGACATAGGTATGCACCTGATCGCCTTCTTCATCTTCCATCACCACATGATACCAGGGCGCGGCGCGCAGCGTTTCGCTGGCAGCGACATCATCAACTTCTGGCTCATCAAGCGAAAACTCCGGATCGACATCCACGATAACGCCGAGCACCCCGGAGAGACGATGTCGGACCTGCTGTCCAATTCCAAATTTAGTCGTAATCATTGTGACCTCCCAAAAGACTGCCCTGTAACCAATATGGAGGCAGGGACAGCGTTTTCAAGTCACAGCACGCGGCAGGCAAAACCTTTCAGATAAAGCCCTTCAGGATAGCTGGCGATCACTGGATGGTCGGCTGCCTGACGGAACTGCTCTATAAATTGTACATCACGACCGGCATCAACGGCGGCATCAGCGATGATTTTCTGGAACAAATCGGTTGGCATCAGGCCAGAACAGGAGAAGGTCAGCAATACGCCACCAGGATTCAACAGCTGAATGGCCAGCATATTGATATCTTTATAGCCGCGACACGCGCCCATCAACTGGTTCTTGTTCTCTACGAATTTCGGCGGATCCATGACGATCAGGTCGAACTTTTCGCCGCTGTCGCGATAACGACGCAGCAGTTTGAACACATCGTCACGCACAAACTGGGCACGCGACACATCCAGACCATTGAGTTCAACGTTCTGTTTCGCCACGTCGAGTGCGTCTTGCGAAGTATCAACGCTAATCACTTCACGACAGCCGCCCATCAAGGCAGAAACCGCAAAACCACCGGTGTAAGAGAAGCAGTTCAGCACGCGTGCATTATCTGAGTAGCCACGCGTGGCAAAACGGCTGTCACGCTGATCAAGGTAGTAGCCGGTTTTATGACCGCCCTGAATATCCACCAGCAGCTTCATGCCGTGTTCAGTAATCGGCAGCAGCGGTGGCGGCAGTTCACCCGAAACCGGCCCTTGCGCCAGCTCCAGTCCCTCTTTTTTACGCACCGCCACGTCTGAGCGATCGTAAATAGCGCAATCCGGGAAACACTGCTGTAAGGCGGAGACGATGGCCGGACGCTGATACTCGGCACCCGCAGACAACAGCTGCATCACCAGGAAGTTGCCGAAGCGATCGATGGTTACGCCCGGCATGCCATCAGACTCACCGGCAATCAGACGATAGCTGTCCAGCCCATCACGTTTCGCCAGCCAGTCACGCCACAGCTGGGCTTGCTCAAAGCGGCGCACGAAGAAGGTGATGTCGATTGACTCATCCTGTTGCCAACTCCAGACGCGTGCGCGAATTTGTGATTGCGGAGAATACGCGGCGCGAGCCAGCCATTTGCCATTGCAGTCACAGATATCAATGGTTTCACCAGACTGGGCTTTACCTTCCATACGTGCAACGGCACCAGAGAACACCCACGGATGGCGGCGGAGCAGGGATTTTTCACGTCCCTTTGTGAGAATCAATCGAACGGTCATAGTTTGCTATGCTTACCTGAAAAAATGAGGCGCCATTTTCCGGCGGATGGCGGCAAATTGCAACGCAAGACGATGGGAGAACGCAATGGCTACCACATGCTGCAAAATTTGGGTGCACGGCATCGTGCAGGGCGTGGGGTTTCGCTACCACACCCAAGCGCAGGCCAGAGAGTTGAATCTTAACGGTTATGCGCACAATCTGGCGGACGGCAGCGTTGAAGTGCTGGCGTCCGGTGAGGCGCAGCAGGTCGATGCATTGATCAGTTGGCTCAAAGCGGGTGGGCCGCGTAGCGCGCGGGTAGATAAAGTGCTGGTGGAGCCGCATCAGCCCAGGGAGATGCCTACGCGATTCACCACCGGCTGATTACAGGCATTTGGCTGGTTTCGGCAATCCGGCAATTTTGGTCGCCTGCTTGGCCGGGCCTTCCGGGAAAAGACGGAACAGATAGCGGCTGTTGCCTTTCTCCTCGCCATACTTTTGCGCCATGGCTTTCACCAGCATGCGCACCGCCGGCGACGTATTAAATTCCTGGTAAAAGTTGCGCACAAAGTGCACTACTTCCCAATGCGCGTCACTCATCACGATCGCTTCTTGCTCCGCGATGGCAGCAGCCAGCGGCTCGCTCCAGTCCGCGCTATTTTTCAGATAGCCTTCCGCATCGGTGGCAATCTCTTTACCAGCAAAATTCACAGTCATTCCTCATGGCGTTAATCGACACATTGTAAATTCGCCCGGCCATAAAAAGCAAAAACCCCGCCGAAGCGGGGTTTGACAACTCTTGCGGCAGCTTAATCGCGGTTAGCGAAGCCCAGCAGGCTCAACAGGCTAACAAAAATGTTATACAGCGAAACATACAGGCTTACGGTGGCGCGAATATAGTTGGTTTCACCACCGTGAATGATGTTGCTGGTTTCCCACAGGATGGCACCGGCAGAGAAAAGGATGAACAGGGCGCTAATCGCCAGATGCAGCGCAGGCAGTTGCAGGAAGATATTAGCAACCACCGCCACCAGCAGCACGACAAAGCCCGCCATCATCATGCCACTCAGGAATGACATATCGCGGCGCGTGGTCAATACGTAGGCCGAGCAACCGAAGAACACCAGCGCGGTGCCGCCCAGCGCCATGGCGATCACATCACCCATGCCTGCAGTGAGGAACGAGCTCAGGATTGGACCAAGGCAGTAACCGAGGAAGCCGGTGAAAGCGAAGGCCGCCAGAATACCTGCCGGGCTGTTAGCCAGTTTATGCGTCAGGAACATCAAGCCATAAAAGCCGACCAGCATCAGAATCAGGCCCGGTGAAGGCAAGGCAAACACGGTGCTGAGTGTGGCGGTGACGGCCGAGAAGGCCAGCGTAAAGCCAAGTAACAGATAAGTATTGCGCAGCACCTTGTGGGTGCTGACTAACGATTGCTGCGACGAGCTAAAAATTCTTTCCATCATGCGCTCCTTAAAGAGAGAAACACCAAATATGGCACGAGGATACGCAGCGCCTGAAAGACAGAAAAGGCGTTTTACCCATCTTTACGCGATAAATTGCTGTTTCGCTGAGCAGAATGGCGAAATTGACGCCGAAAAAATAGAATTTGGCTGTTTTTCAGCCGAACGATTCATTGCAGGCTTTACATCGTTATGGGGGATGTTTATAGTGCGCCTCATTGCGGAGGGGTGGCCGAGTGGCTTAAGGCAACGGTCTTGAAAACCGTCGATGGGAAACCATCCGAGAGTTCGAATCTCTCCTCCTCCGCCATTCACTCTTGCAGAGTGACGCAACAAAAAAATCCCCGGAGGGATGGCCGAGTGGCTTAAGGCAACGGTCTTGAAAACCGTCGATGGGAAACCATCCCAGAGTTCGAATCTCTGTTCCTCCGCCATATTAAAGAAGCCCGCAGAAATGCGGGCTTTTTGCTTTTCTGCGTTCACAAATTCCGAAAAACATCGCGTGGCTTTTCCATCTGCTGCCGTTCCCCGACGCCACGCGCGTTAACTGCTATATTCCATGCACGGTTTTTTGCAAACATCTGGCGATTTTCCGATGCAAGCTGAGTTACACTGTGCGGTAATTCGCTCTTTGGCGGGCTAATCGTTTGAAAGCCAGAGTGTTTCACTGATGAATTATGGAATAGGCACAATGATCAAGAAACTGAGTCTTTGCGCGTTGTCAGTCATCGCTGCGCTCCCGATGGGCATGTCCGCCTATGCTGCGGATGGAGATATGCAACTCCAGCAGGTGCTGATGTTAAGCCGTCATAACCTGCGTGCGCCGCTCGCCAACAACGGCAGCGTACTGGAACAATCCACCAAAAAGAGCTGGCCGCAGTGGGATGTCGCGGGCGGTGAGCTCACCACCAAAGGTGGCGTGCTGGAAGTCTACATGGGGAATTATACCCGTCAGTGGCTGGCACAGCAGGGCTTAGTCCAGAACGGGACTTGCCCGGACAGCAGCAACATCTTTGTCTACGCCAACAGCCTTCAGCGCACCGTGGCGACCGCGCAGTACTTTATCACTGGCGCCTTCCCTGGCTGTGATATCGCGGTCACGCATCAGGATGCGATGGGCACCATGGATCCGATCTTCAATCCGGTCGTCACCGACGGCAGCGATGAATTCAACAAGAAAGCCCTGGCTGCTATGACCGCCGCCAATGAAAAGCTGGCACTGAAGCCTGCCTTCCAGCAGCTGGAAAAAATCGTCGATTACAAATCTGCCCCGGCCTGTAACGGCAAAAAGCAGTGTGATTTGAGCAGCGGCGATAACACTTTCAGCGCGGATAACGGTAAAGAGCCGAACGTAAGCGGTCCGCTGAAAATCGGCAACTCGCTGGTGGATGCGTTTACGCTGCAATATTACGAAGGTTTCCCGGCCGATCAGGTTGCCTGGGGCCAGATCAAAACGCCTGAACAGTGGAAAGAGCTGGCGTCGATCAAAAACGGTTATCAGGATGCGCTGTTTGCCTCTCCTGAAGTGGCGCGCGAAGTGGCCGCACCGCTGGTGGATTACATCCGCAGCCAGTTAGTCGATCAGGATAAAGCCAACGCGCCAAAAGTGACGCTGATGGTTGGTCATGATTCCAACATCGCCTCCTTACTCAGCGCGCTGCAGGTTAAGCCTTATGAACTGCCGGGCAACGATGAGAAAACGCCGATTGGCGGCCAGGTAGTATTCGAACGCTGGCACGATGTGAAGAACAACAAAGATCTGCTGAAAATTGAGTACGTCTATCAAACGGCCGATCAGCTGCGCGATGCCGATGTGCTGAGCCTGAAAAATCCACCGAAGCGCGTCACGCTGCAACTGGCGGGCTGTGAAACGGATGCCAACGGCTACTGCAGTTGGGATCAATTCACCGGCGCATTGAACGGTGCTCTGCAAGGTACGCCACTGCAGCCTGCTGCGGCATCGGCTGCGGCAGAACAGCCAGCACCTGCGGCCGCAGCACCAGCCGCAGATGACGCTAAGCAGAAAGCCGATCAGACTGCTGCGGATAAAGCAGCCGCAGACAAAGCAGCAGCGGATAAAGCCGCAGCACAGAAGGCTGCAGACGCGAAAGCGGCTGAAGAGAAAGTGAAGGCGGATAAAGCGGCAGACGAGAAAGCCAAAGCGGAGAAAGCCACTGCCCAGAAAGCAGCGGATGACAAAGCCAAGGCTGATGCGGCAGCGGCACAGAAAGCGCAAGCCGATGCAACGCCGGCCAAATCAGAAGAACCGGCCAAAGCAGCGACCAGTAACTGAGTTTGCTGCTTAAAGAAAACCCCGCCGCGGCGGGGTTTTTTGTGCCTGTTAACCGGCGATGACCACTAATTTTTGGTTGGCGAACTCTTTAATCCCCAGATCCGATAACTCACGTCCGTATCCGGAACGTTTCACGCCACCAAACGGCAGCTCTGCGGAGGTATCGCTCTGCGAATTGATAAACACCATGCCGGTTTCAATCTGCGATGCCATCTTACGGCCGCGCGCAATGTCTTTGGTCCAGACTGAACCGCCCAGGCCGTAATTTGAATCATTCGCCAGTGCCACAGCGGCACGATCGTCCGCCACCACATACACCTGTGCTACCGGGCCAAAGAACTCCTGATAGTAAGCAGGATTGTCTGGCGTCAGACCGGTGAGCACCGTTGGCTGGTAATAGCAGCCGACGCCATCAATGGCGCGTCCACCAAACTCCACGCGCGCGCCATTTTGCACCGCTTCCTCAACCTGCTTCACTAAACGATCGCGCGCATCTTTTGAAGAGAGCGGACCAAGCGTGGTTTTCTCATCAAGCGGATCGCCCGGCGTGGCCGATTGCAGAGCCGCGCTAAATTTGGCCATAAACGTATCGGCAATTTTCTCATGCAAAATAAAGCGCTTGGCGGCGGTACAGACCTGGCCGCAGTTACTGAGGCGAGCTTGCGCACCCTGACGTACCGCTTCATCGATATCGGCATCGTCCAGCACCACAAACACATCGTTACCGCCCAGCTCCAGCGTCGATTTCTTCAAGTGTTTACCGGCCTGTTCCGCCACGGCACTACCGGCGCGTTCGGAACCCGTCAGCGCCACGCCTTGCACGCGCGGATCGGCAATCAAATCCGCGACTTGATCGGTGGAGATAAACAGGTTGGTCCATGCGCCTTTTGGCGCACCGGCTTCTTCTACCAGCTTTTCAAACACATCGGCGCAGTGCGGCACGATATTGGCGTGTTTCGCCAGCACCGGATTGCCGAGCGCCAGGTTTGGCGCCAGCACACGCATCAGCTGATAGTAAGGGAAGTTCCACGGCTCGACCGCGACGATCACGCCAATCGGATGGTACTCAAGCCAGGCATCGCCCACATCGCTGGCGTAGGGTTGCGGCTGTAAAAATGTCGCGGCATGTTCAGCGTAGTAGCGGGCGATCTGCGAACAGATTTTTACTTCACCACGGCTCTGGCCAATCAGTTTGCCCATCTCTTTACTGGCGATGGTCGCCAGCTCTTCGGCCCGTTGGTCAATCAAATCGGCTAAACGGTGTAGCACCTGCAGACGCGGTTGAATATCGCCTTTACTCCACGCGGAATGATAAAGCGCATCTGCGGTTTCCAGCGCCTGTTGTGCATAGGAATCATCGTGCTCGTTCCACGCTTTTAGCAGTTGGTTATTGGCTGGATTGATACTTTGATAGGCTGACATACAAGGCTCCTTGGTGATGTAAAGGTAACAAAGGCGGGACAATGCCCGCCTGCAATTCAAAC
The DNA here is from genome assembly GCF_019091025.1 of Pantoea sp. GbtcB22. Classification (NCBI taxonomy): domain Bacteria; kingdom Pseudomonadati; phylum Pseudomonadota; class Gammaproteobacteria; order Enterobacterales; family Erwiniaceae; genus Pantoea; species Pantoea sp. GbtcB22. Next base: position 1,038,064 of record NZ_JAGXKB010000001.1, on the reverse strand, counting down.
GTTTTTGCGCTCGACCGTTTTATCGTCCCAGGTCAGAACATCCTGGTCGGTCTTTTTGAAGGCGCGAATCAGCACTTCATCGCTGCCTTGCTGGCTCCAGATCTGCTCGGCTAAACGTTCGTCGTAGTTGGCTACCTCAAAAATGGCTTCAGCGATTTCGCGTGAAGTGTGGCGCAGTGATGCCCATTCGCCTACGTGATGCTCTTTCGACTGTTCTGTTGTCATGAAGGTCTCCTGTTGTGGATTTTATCCCTGTAGCTTTACCGCCAGTCCGGCGACGTGTTGGCCCTGAAAACGGGCAATATCCAGTTCTTCCGCCGAAGGTTGACGTGATCCATCTCCGCCCGCCAGGGTGGTGGCGCCGTAGGGCGTTCCGCCGCGTACGTGGGAGATGTCGAAGAGTTCTTTAGTGCCATAACCGATGGGAACAATCACCATGCCGTGGTGGGCGAGGGTGGTCCAGACGGAAGTGATGGTTTGCTCCTGGCCGCCGCCGGTACCGGTGGAAGCAAAGACGCTGGCGATTTTGCCGTACAGCGCGCCCGAAGCCCACAGGCCGCCAGTGCGATCCCAGAAGTTACGCATCTGCCCCGCCATGTTGCCGAAGCGCGTGGGCGTGCCAACGATGATGGCATCGTATTGCGGCAAATCTTCCGGTTTCGCTTCAGGCGCGGCTTGGTTCACTTTGCCGCCAACCTGGGCGAAACGTTCGGCATCCATGCTTTCCGGCACGCGCAATATCGTAACTTCCGCGCCGCTCACGCTCTTTGCACCTTCTGCCACGGCTTGCGCCATGGTTTCAATATGTCCGTACATCGAATAATAGAGCACCAAAATCTTTGCCATGGTTTTCATCCTGCTGGGTGGTGAGTATTCAAAAGTATAGAAGAGCCTGCGCAGGCTGCTGTACAGAGGTTAAGCAGGTGCCAATAAGTGTCGGCTAACTGCTTGTAACGCGGCGGTAAATTTGCTTTTTCGCAGTGAAATGAGTGAATTATCTGTTTCAAATTGTGAATATCAGGCCGATCTCACCGCTACGGTGTCTATTATTTAATCAGGTGTGCGGAATATCCGCCGCCAGGCTTTTCACGGCAGCATCGTGATAAGCCCCTAATCTGGATGCTCAATCCGTGGAGGAAATGATGGCCGAACATCGTGGAGGATCAGGCAATTTCGCAGAGGACCGTGAAAGGGCCGCAGAAGCGGGTCGCAAAGGCGGCAAAAACAGCGGGGGTAATTTTAGAAACGACCCACAGCGCGCGTCTGTAGCCGGTGAAAAAGGGGGACGCAGCCGCGGCAAGAAATAGCGCGACTGACCGTTAATCCCCGGCCGCCGGGTTCGCCCGGCGGTGACAGGCATTGCAATTTCCCCGCTCTCTGAGCAAACTGACCGCCAACTGATTATTCTGGTGCGTTATGTCCGCTTCTTCTTCTCGTCTCAGCCTGCGTATTTCGCGTCAGGAGTTGGTGCTCATATTTATTACCATGGTTTGGGGTGGCACTTTTTTGGTGGTACACCGGGCGATGGCCCATTCCGGTCCGTTCTTTTTTGTGGGATTACGTTTTGCTACGGCATCGCTGCTGCTGGCCTTTTTCTTCCGTCGTTATCTCAAGCAAGTTACCTGGCTGGAAATCAAAGCCGGGGCGCTGATTGGCCTGTCGATTGCCGGCGGCTACGGTCTGCAAACCTGGGGCATGCAAACCATTTCCAGCAGTCAGTCGGCGTTTATCACCGCGCTCTACGTGCCGGTGGTGCCGCTGCTGCAATGGTTATTCCTGCGCCGTCCGCCGGGATTGATGGCGTGGCTGGGCATTTTGCTGGCGTTTACCGGTTTAGTGCTGGTGGCGGGTCCGCAGGATGGCAGTTTGACGCTGAATGCCGGTGAAATCGCCACCTTACTGAGCACGCTGGCAATCGCGGCGGAGATCATCCTGATCAGCCGTTATGCCGGACAGGTCGATGTACGCCGCGTCACGCTGATTCAGCTGATGGTGGCATCGGCCTGCGCCTTTGTTCTGATGATCCCGAATGGCGAATTGGTTCCTGCCATGTCAACGCCGTTGCTGCTGAGCGCGTTGGGTCTGGGCGCGGCCAGCGCCTTAATTCAGGTGACGATGAACTGGGCGCAACGCAGCGTTTCACCGACGCGTGCCACGGTGATTTACGCCGGTGAACCGGTGTGGGCGGGCGTGGTAGGGCGTTTGGCGGGCGAGCGTCTACCTGCTGCTGCGCTGCTGGGCGCGGCACTGATTGTTTGTGGGGTGATCGTCAGCGAACTGCGTATACGCCGCAAGAAAGCGGTGCCCGATCAGGCACCGCTCGAGCCTTAAGGGTGTTGCCGTGCCGCCTCGTTCGCCAGCGCGGCGCCGCGACGTTGTAAAATCGCGTTCAGGATGATGGCACCAAAGGTGGCGGTGCCGATGCCGCCAAGAGTGAAGCTGCCAATCTTCAGGGCAAAATCACCGGCGCCCAGCACCAGCGTGGTCGCCACCATGATCAAATTGCCATTCTGATTAAAATCCACATGGTTCTGCACCCAAATGCGTGCGCCTGCCACCGCAATCAAACCAAATACTACAATCGATGCGCCACCAATCACCGGACCGGGAATGGTGTGGATTAGCGCGCCAAATTTCGGTGAGAAGCCAAGCACCAAAGCGATCGCCGCGGCGGCCACAAAGGCCAGCGTTGAATAGACTTTGGTTACCGCCATCACACCGATATTTTCCGCGTAGGTGGTGACGCCGCTGCCGCCGATAGATCCCGACAGCATGGTTGCCAGACCGTCGCCGACAAAGGCGCGGCCCATCCAGGGATCAAGATTGCGCCCGGTCATGCCCGCCACGGCTTTAATGTGCCCGAGGTTTTCCGCCACCAGAATGATCGCCACAGGCGCGATCATCACGATGGCCTGCATATCAAAGATCGGTGCGGTGGTGTGCGGCAGGCCAAACCACGGTGCGTTGGCAAGGCCGCTGAAATCCACGGGTTTGCCGAAGCCCATCACGTTGGTTAGCAGTGCATAGATGGCCCACGCAACAATCAGACCGACCAGAATCAGCAGGCGCTGGATCATCCCGCGCGTGAATACCGCCACCAGACCAATGCACAGCACCGTCATCACTGCCATCCAGCTGTCAAACATTGAGCCGGACACCCCGTGCACCGCAATTGGCGCCAGGTTCAGACCAATCGCCATCACCACCGCGCCCGTGACCACCGGCGGCATCAGACGCTCGATCCAGCCGGTGCCGACCTTCATCACGATCAGGCCAATCAGCGTATAGAGCGCGCCGCAGGCAATCACGCCGCCCAGCGCCAGCGCCAGGTTGGGGTTGAGTCCCTGACCGTTAAAGCCGGTTACCGCGATGATTACGCCGACAAACGCCGCGCTGGATCCGAGATAACTGGGTACGCGCCCGCCGGTGACCAGGAAGAACAGCAGCGTACCGATGCCCGAAACCAGAATCGCCAGATTGGGGTCCAGTCCCATCAGCAACGGCATCAGCACCGTTGCGCCAAACATTGCCACAGCATGCTGCAGGCCTAGCACGACCGTCTGCGCAAACGGCAGCGTTTCGTCCGGCGCAATCAGCCCATCATCGGTCATGGCTGACTTTTTCTGCCAGCGGGGGAACCAGGAACTCGCCATCGTCATCTCCAGGGTGTCAGTGAAAGCGGGCCGCACAAGGCGGCGTTAGCGGGCGTCCTGCCGTAAAAGGTGATGATAGCCACGGTCAAACCATGCCAGACCGTGCGTTTCATCATTGCGTACCAGCGCCTGCACTTCGCAAAACAGAATGTCGTGCGTGCCCACGCTGACCACTTGTGCCACTTTGCAGTCAAACGACACCAGCGCGCCGTCTAACAGCGGTGAACCGCTGGCCAGCGTGTGCCAGTCAGCGGCGGCAAAGCGTTCTGCCATCGGCGTTTTGCCGCCAAATAGCGTCGAGAGATCTTCATGCCCGGCGGCCAGGGTGTTAACGCAGAGATAACCGTTGTCGCGAAAAATCGGCCACACCGACGCTGAGCGATTAAGACAAACCAGCAGCGTAGGCGGCGTATCAGTAACGCTGCACACCGCCGAGGCGGTAAATCCGGCGCGTCCAGCGGGACCGTCGGTGGTGATGATATTCACCGCCGCGCCTAAGCACGCCATCGCGTTACGAAACGCATCGTGTTCTACACCGGGTAAAACTGGCAGTTCATGCACGCTCATTGGCGGCTCCTGTGATTAGCTGGCCGCTCGCTGGGCAGGCGCAGCCGTATCGGCCAGCCAGCGCAGCAGCAGCGCATTAAAGTTGTCGGCATCGGTGACGCTCATCGCGTGTCCGCCCCAGGCCATCTCAATCAGGCTGCCGTTGGGCAGCGCCTGCGCCAGCTGCGGTGAGCAGCTCCACGGCACCAGCAGATCGTCCTGGCTGCAGATCGCCAACACCGGCTGGGAGATGCGCCCCACATGTGCGCGGAAATCCGCGCTTTTCAATGCATGCAAGCGACGCAGCAGGTTTTCCATGCCCTGAAAATGGGCGACATGGTGCGCATCTTCAGCGTTAATGCGCTCCTGATTGCGCGCCAGCCATTCCGCGGGATAGAGGAACAGCGGCTGCGCACGCACAAAGGCTTCGACGCCGACGTTCATCAGCAGATCCTGACGCACCTGGAAGCAGCGCTGCGTGTGCGCATCCAGCGAAAGCCAGCCGTTGATCACTACCACGCGGCCCACGCGCTGCGGGAAGTCCAGCGCCAGCTGCAGGCCGATTAAGCCGCCCAGCGCATGGCCGATAATGTCGTAATGTTGAATGCCGTGCTGTTCCAGCGTTTCTGCCAGTTCCGCCGCCATCATCGTCATGCTGTAGCCGTCCGGCAGCGTATCGGCGCTGCGGCCAGTACCGCGCTGATCGTACGTCACCACGCGATAATGCGGCGTCAGCGCCGCCAGCTGCGGTTGCCAGAAACCGGCGACGCCGCCTAAACCGGAAGCGAGCACCAGCGTCGGCGCATCTTCAGTGGTTAAACCCTGGATCTCCAGATGCATCACGCCTCCTGTTTGCCGATATGCGCAACGCTGGCGATTTCGATCAGCGCATCCGGTTTCACTAAGCCGCACTGAATGCAGAAGCGCGCCGGTTTATCTCCGGGGAAGTATTCGGCGTAGATCTGGTTAATCGCTGCGTAGTTGCTCCAGTCGGTGAGAAAAATCGAGTTGAAGGTCACGTCTTCCATGGTGCCGCCGGCAGTTTCGATCACCTTTTTAATGGTCTCCAGCACGTGACGCGTTTGCGCGGCGGCATCACCGACGTGCACCACGTTGTTGTTGGCATCGAACGGCAAGGTGCCGGAGACGTAGACGACGCCGTCAGCTAAGGTGCCGGGCACGAATGGCGCTATGGGCATACCGGTGCCGGGCGGAATAATCACACTTTTAGGCATGGCGAAATCCTCTTCTTATCGGTTTGCAGGTGAATCGAGGCGTTAGCTTTTCAGCGTTTCGCAGAAGGTGTCGGTATCGCTGACCCAGCCAAAAAACGTTTCGATATTGAAAATGGCCGCCTGCTGGGCAAACGCCGGACCCGCCTGATAGGTCGCGTCTTCCAGCACCACGCCGAAATATTCCAGGAAGAAGCCGTCACGCAGCGTCGATTCCACGCAGACGTTGGTGGCGATGCCGGTAAACACCAGATGGCGGATGCCACGGCTGCGCAGCATGCTGTCGAGCGAGGTGTTGAAGAAGCCGCTGTAGCGCGGTTTCGGCAGTACGATATCGCCGGCCTGCGGCACCAGTTCATCGACCAGCGCATAATCCCAGCCGCCTTTCGACAGCAGCGTGCCCTGTAACTCCGGGCGCTTGCGCATGGTTTTCAGCGCATTAGATTTGTGGAAGTTAGGCGATCCGGCATCACCGGCTTCAACGTATTGGTCGTCCCAACCGTTCTGGAACCAGATGATCTGCATCCCGGCGGCCCGCGCTGCGGTGACCGCCTGATGGATTTTGGCAATCACCGGCTTGGTAGCGGAGACATCAAAGCCCGCCAGATCGAGATAGCCGCCTTGCGTGGCGTAGGCGTTCTGCATATCCACCACAATCAGCGCACTTTGCGCGGGCGGCAGCGCGATGGCTTCCGGGCGCGCCGGCAAGGTGACGTTCGGTAAACTTGAGGTATGGGCGCAAACAACGGTACTCATCAGGCAACCTCCTGCTGGGATGCGATTAAATCGTGGCGACACTGCATTAAGGGCTGAATACGTTCACCGAAATCTTCGATGCCTTGCAGGAAGTCGTCGAAGGTGAGCAACACGCCTTGCGTGCCATCGACTAATGCAACCTCATCCAACATTCGTGCCACATTGGCGTAAGAACCCACCAGCGTGCCCATATTGATGTTGACGGCGGAGGTCGGATCGGCCATCTGGCGCACGTTGGTGTCGCTGCCAGATTTGGTGTCCTGCTGACTTTGCGTGGTGAGCCAGGCGAGCGCCTCTTCATCGGCACCGGCTTTGTAGTGCTCCCATTTGGCGCGTGCGGCTTCGTCGCTCTCGGCGGCAATGATCATAAACAGCACATAGGAACCGACGTCGCGGCCCGCTTTATCGGCAGCTTGCTTCATACGCGCGGCGGTTGGCGCGAAGGCAGTTGGCGTGTTGACGCCTTTGCCGAAGCAGAAGTTGTAATCGGCGTGCTGCGCCGAGAACGCCATGCCCGCATCGCTCTGGCCGGCGCAGATCACTTTCATCGGTTTCTGCGGCTGCGGGCTGACGCGGCAATCGTTCATGGTAAAGAACTCGCCTTTAAAGTCGCTCTGGCCGGTGCCCCACAAATCGCGCAGCACGGTGACGTATTCGGTCAGATATTGGTAGCGGCTGGAGAAGTAAGCATCGCCCGGCCACAAGCCCATCTGCTCGTACTCGGGTTTCTGCCAGCCGGTGACGAGGTTGACGCCGAAGCGGCCATTGGAGATGGAATCAATGGTGGAGGCCATACGCGCCACAATCGCGGGCGGTAAGGTTAGCGTGGCGGCGGTGGCGTAGATCTCAATGCGTGAGGTCACCGCCGCGAGTCCCGCCATCAGCGTGAAGGATTCGAGGTTGTGATCCCAAAACTCGGTTTTGCCGCCGAAGCCGCGCAGTTTGATCATCGAAAGGGCAAAGTCGAAATGATAATGCTCTGCTTTCAGCACGATCTCTTTGTTCAGTTCAAAAGTCGGTTTGTACTGCGGCGCATGGGTGGAGATCAGCCAGCCGTTATTACCAATCGGGATAAAAACGCCAATTTTCATGTGAAACCTCTCTGCATTAGACGGGGACTGCTTCACGCGCTGCGCTGCTTCCTGCACGCATCCTGCGGGCGGCGCTCCATCACAAAATTGCAAAGGCTGTGCCACATTTTTAAAAGAGATAAATAACAATGCGTTAAAAGTATCGCCTGTTCTAAACTGGAGTAATTGGTCCATTTCAGACCGTTTGGTCAAAACGTTTTGCACGTTTTTCATGCGCCGCATGGTCAAAAAAGGTGCAGGCGGGCGATTAGGCAGGAAAGAAGGCCTTTGTTATGATGCGTTGACGCAGGACGGAAGAGGTAACAGTGTGAAAAGCGATGAAAAAAAACCGGGACGCCGTTCGCGAGCGGTCGCCGCAAAGCGGGCAGCCATTCTGGAAGCGGCGTTAACCTTCTTCTCGCAATACGGTATTCACGGCACCAGCCTGGATAAAGTGGCGGAGCGCGCCGACGTCTCCAAAACCAATTTGCTGTATTACTATCCGTCGAAAGAAGTGCTGTATGTGGCTGTTTTAAAAGAGATTCTTGATGTGTGGCTGGCGCCGCTGCGCGCGCTGCAGCACGATCACGATCCGCTGACCGCGATACGTCAATACATTCGCCTTAAGCTGGAAGTCTCGCGTGATCATCCGCAAGCTTCGCGATTGTTCTGCCTTGAGATGTTGCAGGGCGCGCCGCTGCTGAAAGGTGAACTGGCCGGTGATTTAAAAGCGCTGGTGGATGAGAAAGCGGCGATTATCGAACAGTGGATCGCCGAAGGTCGGTTGGCGGGTGTGCAGCCGCAGCACCTGTTTTTCCTGCTATGGGCGACTACGCAGCACTATGCGGATTTCGCCTCACAGGTGGAAGCGATTACCGGCCAGACGTTGAACGATGCGGCGTTTTTTGAACAGACGCTGGAAAACGTGCAGCGCATGATAATTGAAGGGATCCGCGTGCGCTGATCCCGCGTTTTCAAGGAGAGTGCATGGATTCGTTATCACAACTGACGTTAGGCGCGGCGGTCACCGTTGCGGTGATGGGCAAGCGCGTCCCGCTGTGGCAAGCGGCGCTGGTGGGCGCGGTGGCGGGCACCTTGCCGGATCTCGACGTGTTTATCGATCACGGCGATGCCATCCGCAATATGACGCTGCATCGTACCGAAAGTCATGCGCTGATAATCCTCACCTTAATTGCACCGCTGCTCGGCTGGCTGGTGGCCGGTGCGACACGCAGTCGCGCGCACTGGCGCGGCTGGACGCTGGCGATGTGGCTGGCGCTGGTGACGCATCCGCTGCTGGATCTCACCACCGTTTACGGTACGCAGCTGGGCCTGCCGCTCACCGATTTCCCTTATGCCATTGGCAGCATGTATATCATCGATCCGCTGTATACCTTGCCATTGCTAATTGCGCTGCTCGTCGCCCTGTGGCGACGCGATGCTGTGGGCTTGCGCTGGAATCAGGCGGGATTATTGGTGAGTACGCTTTATCTCGGCTGGAGCATGGTGGCACAGAGCATGGCGACGCAACACATTGAGCAAGCGCTGGCGCAGCAATCAGTGCAACCGGAGCAACTACTGGTGACGCCAACCGCGTTTAATACGCTGGTGTGGCGCACGGTGATCATGACGCCAGAGCGTTATGGCGAAGCCTATTGGTCGCTGTTGTCACCGGGGCGTTCGCTGCAGATAAGCTGGCACGATCGTCAACCCGCGCTGTTTACGCCGTTCAAAGGGCAATGGCACGCCGAGCGTGTAGCGTGGTTTAGTCATGGGTTTTACGCAATGAAGCAGGAGGGCGATCGCACGTTGATCAGCGATTTGCGGATGGGGGAAGAGCCGGATTACACCTTTACCTTCAATCTGGGATCGCCGCAGTCGCCGGAGCTAGCACCGCAGCGTGAACCTTCGGTGCGTCCTGCATTGGGTGAGGCGTGGCATAAGCTGCGGGAGAGATTGTGACTTCGTGGTGAAGCGTGTTTGCTGATGAGGTGCGCTTTCTGTCAAAAAAGAAAAAGGCTGCACTTTCTTTCAAAAGGCAGCCTTAACGTAGCCGTGATAAATCAGGCTTTACGACGACGTAACAACCAGCCCATGGTCAGCATCACAAACCACAGCGGCGTGACCATTAGCGCCTGACGGGTGTCTTCCTGCAGCGTCAGCAGCACCAGCACAAAGGCGAAGAACGCCATGCATACCCAGCACATAAACTTGCCCAGCGGCATTTTGAACTTCGATTCAGCATGACGCTGTGGATGCTGCTTACGATACGCCAGATAGCTGCACAGGATGATGGTCCAGACGAACATAAATAGAATCGCCGACACCGTAGTGACCATGGTGAACACCGTCATCACATCCGGAATCAGGTAGATCAGCGCCACGCCCGCCAGCAGACACAGACAAGAGAAGAACAGGCCGGTGGTTGGCACCGCACGCGCCGAGAGGCGACCAAAGGCTTTATGCGCTACGCCTTGTTCCGCCAGGCCGAACAACATGCGGCTGGTGGAGAAGATACCGCTATTGGCGGACGAGGCGGCGGAGGTCAGCACCACGAAGTTGACGATGCTGGCGGCGGCAGGCAAGCCGATCAGCACAAACATCTCAACGAACGGGCTGCGATTCGCCAGCACCTGATTCCACGGCGTCACCGCCATGATGACCATCAGCGCCAGCACGTAAAACATAATAATGCGCAGCGGAATGGCGTTAATTGCACGCGGCAAAACTTTGTGCGGATCTTTGGTTTCTGCTGCCGCGGTGCCGACCAGCTCAATGCCGACAAAGGCGAAAACCGCAATCTGGAAGCCAGCAAAGAAGCCGCTCAAGCCTTTCGGGAACATGCCGCCGTGATCCCAGATGTTGCTCAGGGACGCGGTGCCACCGTTCGGCGACGGATAATGCATGCTCACCAGCACAATGCCGGTGATGATCAGCGCCACAATGGCGACGATTTTGATAATCGCGAACCAAAACTCCATCTCACCAAACAGCTTCACCGTAGCGATGTTCAAAGCCAGGAAGACAAAGACGCACAGCAGGGCGCTCATCCAGATGGAGAAGTCCGGGAACCACAGCTGGAAATAGGCGCTGATGGCCACCACGTCGGCAATGCCGGTCACCACCCAACAGAACCAGTACGTCCAGCCGGTAAAATAGCCCGCCCACGGACCGAGTAAATCGGCAGCGAAATCGCTAAAGGATTTGTATTCGAGGTTGGACAACAGCAGTTCGCCCATGGCGCGCATGACGAAGAACAGCATAAAGCCAATGATCATGTAGACGAAAATGATCGACGGGCCCGCGAGGCTGATGGTTTTACCCGAGCCCATAAACAACCCCGTGCCGATGGCGCCACCGATAGCAATTAACTGAATGTGACGATTATGCAGGTTACGCTGGAGTTTATCCGGCTGTTCGGCCGTAGCGAGCGCCTCTTTTGATTGATCAACCATAAATTTTTCTTTCCTGTCGAGATGTTGTGTCAGCTCTATTGGCTGTTTTGCCCGTCATACTTCAAGCCGCAGATGCGTTGGCTACGCGTGTTCACCCCAGGAACTGACTAAATTAAGCTCCCCATGATTCACACACTTGCCGCCTTCCTGCGGCTCACATTATTTAGGGCATTCGTTATGAGCCTTTGTCCAGGCAAGTGGCATAAGATAGTGGAAAGCCAACCCGTTTCGGTAATGGTTTTTCCCCCTTTGTGACCTTTTACGTGCTTTGCTCTGTCAGTAATTATTTACAGAGTTTAAAGCGCAGTCATTTTGCGTAAATCTTCAACAATTAAGCGATTTACGTCACTTTCCGCGCACATGACTTCTACACTTGTTAGTTCATTTCATCAGGAAAAGTGAGGCATTGTGCGCGCTCTGTTCGCCGTCGCGTTGTTGGCTGTATGCGGCTGGTTTAGTTTGCCGTGGTTGAAAACGCATCTGCCGCCTCAGTGGAACCCCTTTACACCGCTCAACGTTACCGATCCGCCCGGTTGGATGACGCGTTACAAGCTAAAAAAGCTGAGTGGCGATCCGGCTGCCTGCCTGGCGGTGATGCGGCAAGCCAGTGAACAGCGGCTGGTGCAGTTTCGTGCCGTGCCGCCAATGCAAGGGAATTGCCCGATTGAGCAGCCGCTACGCATCAGCGGCTACGGTGACGTCACGCTGAGCAGCAGTTTTCTCGCCAGCTGTCCGATGGCGGTGGCCAGCACCATGTTTGTGATTAACAGCGACAGCGCATTACGTCAGGCCGGTTTCAACAGTCCGCTGAAACGCATTGCCCATGTTGGCAGCTACGCCTGTCGCAATATTTATCATCGTCAGGAAGGGCGTTTGAGTGAGCACGCCAGCGCCGATGCCTGGGATATTACCGGATTTCAGCTGGCAAATGGGCGTTGGTTGCAGGTAGGAAAAAACTGGCAACAGCCTGAGGATGCGGCGTCAGGACTGCATGCGCTGTGGCGTAACGGCTGTGCGACGTTCGGTAACGCGCTGGGGCCCGATTATAACGCCGCGCATGCCAGCCATTTTCATCTTGGCATGCGCGGTTCGGGTTACTGCCGTTAGCTATACCGCAGGATTAAGCCCACGTTTTATCAGGAAATGATTAGCCGGCCAGGAGAAAATAAAGCCAATCATTATGGCCAGTTGCAGCATAAACCAGAATGCCGCCAGCAGCGGATTGACCTGCTCGTTCAGCACAAACTTTAGGGCCAACGCCATAAAGATAAAAATACCTAATTGAAAAATCAGCAGGGGGAAAATTTCGGTTTTCAGCGCCAAATATAATGCGCTGCCAAATGAATGTTTTTCAAGTTGGCGAATCGCCAGAAATTGAAAAAATAATCCCATAAACAATGAAGCGATAACGCAAATAAGCGCCTGCATCCCTATCGTCGGATTAATGGCAAAGTGTTTTAGTAAAGTGACTATCGGGATTGTCATTATATCGCCAAATATACAAGCCGCTGCGGATAATGACGTGGAAATAAATATAGTTTGCCAGCTGGCGTTACTGCGTATTTTTTGTGGAACCAATAGCGCAAGTTTTTGCTGTTGTGATGGTTTACGGCCTAAGTACCACCAGACGATCCAGCCAATAAAAGGCATATACAAACCGGTTAATGGCCAAATGATATTCATCACCGCCACCGGATGTGGATGGCGAAAAAGATCTTTTAAAATCATCAGGGCAGTGCAGACGCCCAGAACAAGGAAAGGTAATGCAAACTGGTTCAACATAGTCAGTTCCGCTAAGTTTCCCACCTACATGCGACAATGCGCCTGAGCCTTACTGAAGCACTGTCTTCCAATGCATCTTTTCACTCCGCTAGCATTAAGCGTAGCCGTTAATCAGCGTGAGAGAAATCACATCATTACTTAATGTATTATCTTAACCGCAGAAATAGGTGGGATTAACATTAAGTCAAAACTCATTCACCGTACAAACCCCTTTCACAGCAAAACAATCTGCTTTTTGCATCAATAATTTTAGTTAATGACGATGCTAAAAATTTATCAATCTAACGATCATTTTCAATCAACTGGATGATTGAAACTACTTCAGAAAAATCCTATTCTAATCTGCTGAGGAATTAAAGTTGTGAACCTGTTAACAATTAACGTGAACTTACACATTTTCATTACGTTAACGCATTGACAGTAGAAGAGTTATGCTAGCTGCTGGCAAATTTGCTCCTTTTTCAATCAATATTTTTTGTCTGGCTAATTTATTTTTTGCGTTAACACGAACTAATTTCAGAATGTAAAAGCGTGAAACAGCGCTAAGGCAATAATGACGACCGATAATTATTTCGTCTGGCGAGGCGAAATGGAAAATGAATTTCTGGCGCTAACGCAAGTGACGCAATTGAAATCCCTATTGCAACAGCAGATTGAAAAGCTGGGTTTCGATTACTTCGCTTTTTTGGTTCAGCATCCGGTGCCCTTTACCCGGCCGCGCTTGTTTTTGTTCAGTACATACCCGGAAGGCTGGGTAAAACGCTACGAAAGCGAGAACTATTATAAGGTCGATCCGGTGCTATTACTCTGTCAGCGGCCGGGACGGGGTGTTGAATGGACGCGCGATTTATTTACCGGTGCGGGCAATTTGTGGGCAGAAGCCAACGCCGCGGGATTAATGAGCGGCTTTTCCTGCTCAGCAATGGCACCAAATCGTACCATTGGTATATTATCTATTGCATCGACACTTCACAGTAAGACCCAACACTTGCGCATAGAGCTTGAGGTGAAACTGCATCTTCTGGCGGAACTGAGTTTGCGCGTGTTGGAGCGTTTGAATGACGATTCTATGGTCGTTTTATCTAACGATTTTAGTCAGCGTGAATTAGAAATCTTAAAATGGACGGCGGAAGGAAAAACGTCGGCGGAAATTTCACTTATTTTAGCCATATCTGAACATACGGTGAATTTTCACCAAAAGAATATGCAAAAGCGTTTTAATGTTTCCAATAAAACGCAGATTGCCTGTTATGCCGCTGCGGTTGGCCTGATATAGCGAAAAAGCAACTACTAATTTTAGTAGTTCCTTCTCCCGTGTCAGTTGTCTACCCTGCGCGCAACGTTGCCAGGCTGGCTCAAAGAAATCATTGCATACATGGGGATGTCAGAGGCGCATGATGAAAGTAATTCAAACACAGCTTAAGGATATGCCGTCCTCACTGTTGGCAGAACTGGGAACGTATCGCTATAGCGTGTTTGCGCGCGGCGAAGGGTGGTCGATTCCACCGCGATTGAGTACGCCAGGGCAAGAGTACGATCGTTTTGATCGTTCGGATGTCACCTGGTTGATTGCCTGGAACGCTCGTCAGGGTATTTGCGGCTGCGCACGTCTGTTGCCGTGGCATGAACCTGAGGTGCCGGAAGGTTTTATTCTGCCTTTCGATCAGGAAAAGGTATGGGAAATGTCGCGCTTCTCGGCGCGCCTTGAGGTGGACGCGGAGCTACCGCTGAGTATTTTGTGGCACTCGGTGCAATTAGCAGAACTGAGCGGCATGGAGTATTTGATCAGTTCGGCGACGCCAATGCTTGAGAAGATGTTCGAACAGCATCAGGTAGTCTACGAGCCGCTCTCACCGGGCTTGATCCAATCTGAAGACAATCTGTTTGCCATTCGCATTCCGGTTGATCAACCGGCGCTGGCGGAGAAATATCGGGGTACACGACGCTTTAGCCCGGAAGAGGTGCTGCCGTCGCTGGGTGTTTCAGTAAACTGGCAATCACACAGCTAAATACCCCGCGCATTTCGCGCGGGGCACATCGCTTATTGACGGTAAGCGGTTTTGATCTGACGAATTGTATTATTAAACACTTCCGCCTGCGGCTTATCGCCTAACGAAGCTTGCACATAACGCTCCATGTTGATGATCACCTTACCGGCATCGGCTTGACCCATTCCTTTCAGAATCAGCGTCACCATCATTTTCAGACAGGCGACTTCGTCGGCCAGCGCCTGCGTGTCTCGTGAAGTTGCGAAATCTTCATCACTCATAATTGACTCCTTGGGGGTATTACTCAATGTTGACACATTCTTCCTGTGCGTAAGAAAGAGAGTATATCATAGGGTTTTCAGATGAATTTTAATGAAGCGAAGCGGTAAAAGTCAGACCGCTTTTTAATTGCGCATTGCGCTATTTGTCAGCAACCAGAATTGGCGTTTAGCTGTTATTTACCAGGCGATCGGAATGCGACAATAAAATCGAGCTATAAATTATAACTTAATGATATTAATAACAATTTAACTTATCTCATTTTGCATCTCATTGCCCTTTGCAGTAAAAGCTGGATCAAAGAAATGTTATTGATTTGCATCAGTTCATTTGAGATTTATCTGTGACTGTAGATGTTTTTTCCACCTGAAAACCGGTAAGATGACCGTTCTGAAATATATTTCCCTTTCTTAACCTGCGGAGTACGTCCCGTTGATCAGCCTGCTTCTTGTTGATGACCATGAACTGGTACGCGCCGGTATTCGCCGCATTCTGGAAGATATGAAAGGCCTCGTTATTGCGGGTGAAGCGGCGTGCGGTGAAGACGCCGTGAAATGGTGCCGCAGCAATCCGGTTGACGTAGTGCTGATGGACATGAACATGCCCGGTATTGGCGGCCTGGAAGCGACACGCAAAATTGTGCGCTTTAACCCGGATATCCGCATCATCATGCTCACCATTCATACTGAAAATCCACTGCCGGCGAAGGTGATGCAGGCGGGCGCAGCGGGTTATCTCAGTAAAGGCGCCGCGCCGCAGGAAGTGGTGAGTGCGATTCGCTCGGTGCATTCAGGGCAACGCTATATCGCTTCGGATATTGCCCAGCAAATGGCACTCAGCCAGATCGAACCGCAAAAAGCCGAATCCCCCTTCAGCTGTTTGTCGGAAAGGGAATTGCAGATTATGCTGATGATCACACGCGGGCAGAAAGTGACGGAAATTTCCGAACAACTCAGTCTCAGCCCTAAAACCGTTAACAGTTACCGCTATCGCATGTTCAGCAAGTTGAATATCAGTGGCGACGTCGAGTTAACGCATTTGGCCATTCGACATGGCTTGTTCAATGCGGAGCCATTAATCAGTAGTGAGTGACGTTTTCGATTCCAAAGCCTTTCTCAGCACCGTGACCAGCCAACCCGGCGTCTACCGTATGTACGATGCGACCGGCACGGTGATCTATGTTGGTAAAGCCAAAGACCTCAAAAAGCGCCTGACCAGCTACTTCCGTACGCAGGTGGGCAGTCGCAAAACTGAAGTTCTGGTCAGCAACATTCAGAACATCGACGTCACCGTGACGCACACCGAAACGGAAGCGCTGCTGCTGGAGCATAACTACATCAAGCTCTACCAGCCGCGCTATAACGTGCTGCTGCGCGATGACAAATCCTATCCTTACATTTTCCTCAGTGGCGATAGCCATCCGCGTCTGGCGATGCACCGTGGCGCGAAGCACGCCAAAGGCGAATACTTTGGCCCGTTTCCGAACGGCTATGCGGTACGTGAAACCCTCGCGCTGCTGCAGAAGGTATTCCCGATTCGCCAGTGTGAAAACAGCGTGTATCGCAACCGCTCGCGCCCGTGTTTGCAGTATCAAATTGGCCGCTGCCTTGGACCCTGCGTTTCCGGCTTGGTTAGCGAAGAGGAGTATGCGCAGCAAACCGATTACGTGCGTTTGTTCCTCGCGGGGAAAGATGATCAGGTGATTAATCAGCTGGTCAAGCGCATGGAAAATGCCAGTGAGGAACTGCGTTTTGAAGAGGCCGGGATTTTACGCGACCAGATTCAAGCGGTAAGACGCGTAACCGAGCGGCAATTTGTCTCCAATCAGGGTGAAGACCTGGATGTGATGGGCGTGGCCTTTGATGCTGGCATGGCTTGCTTGCACGTGCTGTTTATCCGTCAGGGCAAAGTGCTCGGCAGCCGCAGCTACTTCCCGAAAGTACCTGCCGATACCGAACTGACCGAAGTGGTACAAACCTTTGTCGGGCAGTTCTATCTGCAAGGCAGTGAAGCGCGCACTTTGCCGGCGGAAATTCTGCTGGACTTTACACTACCGGAACGTGAGCTGCTGGCGGAATCGCTGAGCGCGCTGGCGGGACGTAAAGTGAACATTCAAAGTAAGCCGCGTGGTGACCGTGCACGCTACCTGAAACTGGCGCGCACCAATGCGGCAACGGCACTGACTACCAAGCTGTCGCAGCATTCGACCATTCAGCAGCGTCTGGCGGCGCTGGCGACGTTCCTTGAGCTCGACACCATTCATCGCATGGAGTGCTTCGACATCAGCCACACCATGGGCGAGCAGACCATTGCGTCGTGCGTGGTGTTCAACCGTGATGGTCCGCTGCGTTCGGATTACCGACGCTACAACATTGAGGGCATCACGCCGGGCGATGATTACGCGGCGATGAATCAGGTGCTGCGCCGTCGTTACGGCAAAGCGCTGGAAGAGGACAAAATCCCCGACGTGATCATCATCGACGGCGGTAAAGGTCAGTTAGCGCAGGCGAAACAGGTTTTCGCCGAGTTGAATGTACCCTGGGATAAAGATCGTCCGATTTTACTCGGCGTGGCGAAGGGTAGCGATCGTAAAGCCGGGCTGGAAACGCTGTTCTTTGAAGCGGAAGGTGAGGGCGTTTCCTTACCGCCGGACTCGCCTGCGCTGCATGTGATTCAGCATATTCGTGATGACTCTCACAATCATGCGATTTCAGGTCACCGGAAAAAACGCGCCAAAGTGAAGAACACCAGTGCGTTGGAAAGTATTGAAGGCGTGGGGCCCAAAAGGCGCCAGCAGCTGCTCAAGTATATGGGGGGCCTGCAACCGTTGATGAATGCCAGCGTCGAAGAGATTGCCAAAGTGCCGGGAATTTCCACCGCGCTGGCGGAAAAAATCTACTACTCACTGAAACACTAACGTTGAAAGAGGGGGGGCAATGTAGCAACATACATGAAACCCTACTCACACCAGACAGTTACTGGCATATGCAATTTAACATTCCGACGTGTCTTACCCTGTTTCGAGTCGTACTTATTCCCTTTTTTGTCCTGGCGTTTTATCTGCCATTTCAATGGGCTCCCTTTGCTACTGCACTGATCTTTGTGATTGCTGCGGTTACTGACTGGTTTGATGGTTTTTTAGCGCGTCGCTGGAAGCAGACCACGCGTTTTGGCGCGTTCCTCGATCCGGTTGCGGATAAAGTGCTGGTGGCGATTGCGCTGGTGCTGGTGGCGGAGCATTTCCACGCGTGGTGGATTACGCTGCCTGCGGCAACGATGATCGCGCGTGAAATCATTATCTCTGCGCTGCGTGAGTGGATGGCGGAGATCGGCAAACGCAGCAGCGTGGCAGTGTCGTGGATCGGCAAGGTGAAAACCACCGCGCAGATGTTCTCGCTGTTTGCCCTGCTGTGGCGTCCAGAAG
The DNA here is from genome assembly GCF_019091025.1 of Pantoea sp. GbtcB22. Lineage (NCBI taxonomy): Bacteria > Pseudomonadati > Pseudomonadota > Gammaproteobacteria > Enterobacterales > Erwiniaceae > Pantoea > Pantoea sp. GbtcB22. The sequence goes on along the minus strand of NZ_JAGXKB010000001.1, from coordinate 1,019,879 downwards.
CCACGGTGGTTGGCGTGGGTGTGGTCGCACTGTACATCGCAGCCGTGCTGACGTTCTGGTCAATGTTCCAGTATTTAAGCGCAGCGCGCGGCGATTTGCTCGATAGCTGATCGATGCGATTTAAAAAGCAGCAAACGGACGCAGTGTGTGGATAATTCTGTTGACTCACTGCGTCAGATAAGTAGAATGCATCGCATCGAACGGCAGCAAGCCTGCAAGAAGCTGAACAAAATCAGCAAGTTCGATGAAGAAATACAGAATCGAGTATTTCAATTTGTAGCAAGGCAGCAACTGAACGAATCATAGAGAGCTTACTTCAGTAAGTGACCTGTGTGAGTTAAGGAAGCTAACGCAGCAACAAATTGAAAGACGAAGATTATGCGGGAATAGCTCAGTTGGTAGAGCACGACCTTGCCAAGGTCGGGGTCGCGAGTTCGAGTCTCGTTTCCCGCTCCAAATTTAGTGGTTCGTATTCAACGAATTACATATCAGATTAAAGGCGCGTTGGCAGAGTGGCCATGCAACGGATTGCAAATCCGTCTACCTCGGTTCGACTCCGGGACGCGCCTCCAATTTATACCCTGCCCGGGTGGTGAAATCGGTAGACACAAGGGATTTAAAATCCCTCGGCTTATGGCTGTGCGGGTTCAAGTCCCGCCCCGGGCACCATATTTGCAGTCGATAAAACGAATAAAATAAAGCAATAAGCAGTAATGTCGTAACCGCCCAAGGGCGGTTTTTTTGTTTTTGTCCTTACCTCATCGCCAATAAAAAACCCGGCTAAGCCGGGCAAGTCATTACGATTGCGGTTGTCCCACCGGACCTGCACCTTCGCTGGCACCCGGCACCGGTTGGTTACTTGGCGCATGTGGGCGCCCATCGTTGCCGACCGCATCACTCTTGTGCATACAACCCGCCAGCGATACCAAGGTTAACGTCACCAATGCTGCTTTTGCTAAAACGTTCATCTGCTGCTCCTTATAATTAAGCGATTGAGTAACCAATCCCAAAGAGATCAAAGGATTGACCATGAGCTAAGCAAAGTCAGTGACAGCAAATTTCGCAAGCGAAGCGCGGCAGTAACCATAAAAAACGCCGGATTTCCGGCGTTTTTCGTCTCAATCCTAATATTTCTATCCCAGATTGCCACTCAGCCGCTCGCGGAAATCGCTGCTGCGGTTATCCAGCCCGATAAAGGTGACGTTCGCTCCATGGCGCTGATAGCGATATTCGATAGCATCAAGGGCCGCCACGCTGGAAGCGTCCCAAATCTGCGCATGCGTCAAATCGATGGTGACAGTTTTTGGATCGTGGCCGTAATTGAAGTGTTCAAACAAATCATTGCTGCTACCAAAGAACAGCGGGCCGCGCACGGTGTAATTGACCTGTTGGCCATCCTCGCTCAGCTGGCGTTCAGCGTGAATCACGTGAGCGATGCGGCGTGCGAACAGCATCATCGCCAGAATCACACCAACCAGCACGCCAATCGCCAGGTTACCGGTCCACACGGTGACCGCCACCGTCAGCACCATTACAAAGGTTTCCGACCACGGCATGCGTTTCAGCGTTGCCGGCTGAAGGCTGTGCCAGTTCACGGTTTTCACCGCTACCACCATCATAATGCCCGCCAGTACTACCATCGGGATCTGCGCCATAATCTGGCTCAGTCCGGTCACTAATAACAGCAGCACGATACCCGCCGCGACCGTCGAAACACGCGTACGTGCTTTGCCCAGCTCGACGTTAACGATGGTTTGGCCAATCATCGCGCAACCGGCGATGCCGCCATAGAAGCCCGCAAGAATATTGCCGACGCCCAGCGCCCAGGATTCGCGGCGTTTAGCGGAAGGCGTATCGGTGATGTCATCCACCAGTTTGGCGGTCAGCAATGATTCCATCAAACCCACAAAGGCGATGCTCAAGGCGGTGGGCCAGATGATTTGCAGCGTGTGCAGATTGATTGGGACCAGCAGCGTCGTGAAGCCTGGCAGACCGGCGGTCATTGGCCCTTCATCGCCCACGTTCGGTACGCGATAGCCAAGCAGCAACGCCACCGCCGTCACCACCACAATCGCCACCAGCGGTGAAGGGACGCTTTTCAGCACTTTTGGTAGCAGCAGCACGATGGCGAGCGTAACGGCGAACAGCACCCACACCAACTCGGATTGTCCCCAAACGTGCGGGACCTGCGCAAAGAAGATCAGGATGCCGAGGGCGTTAACGAAGCCGATCATCACCGAACGCGGGATATAGCGCATCATGCGCGACAACCCAGCGAGCCCAAAGATAATCTGGATAATGCCGCCCATAATCACCGCCGGCAGGATGTATTCAACGCCGTGCGCATGCACCATTGGGCCGATCACCAGCGCCACCGAACCGGCCGCTGCGGTGACCATCGCCGGACGACCACCCAGAATCGACAGCGTCAGGCACAGCACCACCGAGGCAACAAGGCTGACTTTAGGATCGACACCGGCAATCACGGAGAAGGAGATAACTTCCGGGATCAGCGCCAGCGCGGTAATAATGCCGGCCAGACACTCGCGGGTTAGCAGGGCAGGCGAACGTAAAACGCGCCCCACAGTGATATCGCTCTCCACCGCAGTGGTGCGCTCAGTTGGTTGACTCATAAATTGTGCAGGCTCTTTTATTATTGTGCGCATACCGTCGCGGTACGGCAGTAACCAGTTAGGATTTTCCGAGAAGGGATGTTACCGGGCAATAAGGTGAGACGCTAGCGCGTTGGGTCAGGTGAGGGTGATTCCATCCCTGGAATCCGGCTTTAGACCGCGAGATCGTCAGGTGTTTTATTCACAACCAATTCAAGCAGATGGCGATAAATATCCAGCTGAATCACATCGCTTTCCATCTCAAGACGGTTAATCAGCGAAGCAATAATCGCTTTATTAGAAACCGGCATACCGGCTTGCAGGATTTCGGCGATGATCTGCCCGAAAACTTCCATTTCACTGCTGTCGCTGTTACCGGCCAGTTTGAAATAGTCAGCGATGGCAGCGCTACTGTGTGCGGCGTTTTGCATATGTGAAGCCCTTAAGATCGGCCTGATGGCAATGTGCCTTCAGCTCCATGATGAAAAAATTTGCACGCGGACAGGCGCGCAACACCCAACTCATCAACCAACGCAAAAAGACACCTCTGAAGGTGGAAATCCACAACACTTTCAGAGGCGACGCAAAGTGCATCATTCGTTACGGAGCCATCTCCTGGCTCACGGGACGTAAACTTATACAATCCAGCACAACTTGTACAAGCTGGATTTTAAGCAATTTGTGCTAGCCCTTATTTAACAGTTACTTATGATTTGTAATGTTTTCTAAAAGCTATACAAGAATAAGCCCAAACCGCCAAATTTTCGGTGAGTTGTACAACTGATAAAGAAAGCTGGAGATTTTTTGTCCTGCCAACTACGTTTGCAGGTGTAAGCAAAATTTTCATTGGCGAGCGGCTTACCTTATAATAACGCTCCCGTTTAGTTAGATACCTAACCATTAGGCCACTACGTTTTGAGCGACTATCCCCAACCCTTTTCTCGTTTGCTGCATCTCACCGCGCACGCGTGGCGTTTGGCTGTCGATCGTCGCCTCAAAGAGAGCGGACTGAGCATGAGCAGCTGGATGGCAATTGCCAGCGTTGCCACCGCCGCCGAGCCGCCAACGCAAAAAGCGCTGGCGCAGTTGCTTGGTCTGGAAGAGGCCAGCGTCGTGCCGCTGGTGGATCGTCTGGTGAAGCAGCAGCTATTGGCGCGCGTGCAGCCGCCGGAAGATCGCCGCAAACGCCTGCTGATTCTGACGGAGCAGGGCAGCGTGGCCTTTGCCGAAGTGAAAACGCAGGCCGATGCGCTACGTGCACAGTTGCTGGCGGATATCGATCCTGCATCGCTGGCGATAACGGAACAGGTGCTGCAACAGCTGCTCGCGCGTCTGGGAAGCGTTTAACCGTGGCAAAACGTAATCCTTATGCTCCGCGCGAATGGCTGCCGCATGAGAAGCCGATGCTGCCGGGCTCGCCCTCAACGCCGCTGCATTCGCCTTCGAAGCGCATCGCGTTTGGCATCATTGGCTTATTGATTTCGATTACCGGCGCGCTGAGTAACGCGCTGGTCTCTGCCAACCTTACCAATCTGCAAGGCACCTTCGGCGCCTACAGCAATGAGATCGCCTGGCTGCCCGCGGTATATGTGATGGGCAACATCTCCATCAACCTGCTGCTGGTGAAGTTCCGCCAGCAGTTTGGTCTGCGGCTGTTCACCGAAGCGTTTCTGGTGCTGTATGTGATCGTGGCATTTTTCCACCTGCTGGCTAACGATCTCAGCTCGGCGATCATTGTCCGCACCGCGCACGGCATGGTCGGCGCGGCGCTCAGTTCGCTCGGCATCTATTACCAGATTCAGGCCTGGCCGGCGAAGCATCGGCTTAAAGCCCTGGTGATTGGCATCACCGCATCGCAGCTGGCGATTCCGCTGGCACGATTGTTCTCCACCGAACTGCTGCAGCTGCAAGAGTGGCGCGGTTTATACCTGTTTGAACTCGGTCTGGCGATGATCTCGCTGGGCTGCGTGCTGGTGGTGAAACTGCCGCCCGGCGACCGCATCAAAGCCTTTGAAAAGATGGATTTCCTCACCTTCATGTTGATGGCGCCGGGCATGGCGCTGCTGTGCGCGGTGCTGTCGCTGGGCCGCATCGAATGGTGGTTCAGCACGCCGTGGCTCGGTGTGGCATTGGCGCTGGCGTTGGTGTTGATCGTGGCGGCGATTGTCGTCGAGCACAATCGTAAGAATCCGTTGCTGAATACCCGCTGGCTCAGCAACGGCACGATTGTGCGGCTGGGCATTGTGATGATCATGATGCGTATTCTGCTGGCCGAGCAAAACACCGGCGCGGTCGGTTTCCTGCAGCAACTCGGCTTACTCAACGATCAGATGCGCGGTCTGGCGTTAGCGATCATTGCCGGGGTGATTTGCGGCATGATCGCCAGCGCATTAACCATCAAACCTACGCATCTGAGCTGGCCAATTGTCGTGTCGCTGGTGGTGATGATCGTCGCCTCGCTGATGGATGCGCAATCCAACCCGCTGACGCGTGCCCACAATCTCTACTTTAGCCAGTTTCTGCTCGGTTTCGGCAGCGCCTTCTTCCTCGGGCCTGCCATGCTGCTGGGGATTGGCGGCGTGGTGACGCAACCGAAAAACCTGGTCAGCTTCTCGGTGCTGTTCGGCATGAGCCAGAACTTAGGCGGCCTTATTGGCGCGGCCATTCTCGGCACGTTCCAGACGTGGCGCGAAAAATACCACTCCAGCCTGCTGGGCGATCAGCTGTCGCAGCTGGATCCCAACGTGACCGAACGCCTTAGCCAGTACAGCTCGCTGTTTAGCAGCCAGTTGCCGGATAGCGTGCTGCTCAGCGCGCAAAGCAGCAGCCAGTTGCAAACGGTGGCGACGCTGCAAGCCAACGTGCTGGCCTATAACGATACTTATCTTCTTACCGCCGCGCTGGCTTTCATCACCTTAATCTGGGTGCTGTATCGCCTGACGCGCTTACGCTATATCAACTGGCGTCAGACTAAAATGAATGCGGCACAACCAGTAACCCCGACGGAGAATTCATGAGCCAACAGGACGACATTCAGGCGGCGGAGCGCGAGCGCACCAACCGCCGACGCATTCTTTCCATCGCCGCTGGCAGCGGCATTGTCATCGTCGGCGTGCTGGTGATCCTCTATGCCTGGCAGCTGTGGCCGTTCACCAGCACCGTTCAGTCCACGGAAAACGCCTACGTGCGTGGCCAGGTAACCTTTATCAGCCCGCAGGTGAATGGCTATCTGACCGAAGTGAACGTGGTGGATTTGCAGCCAGTGACCAAAGGCCAACTGCTGATGACCATCGACGATCGTATCTATCGTCAGCGCGTGCATCAGGCGCAGGCGCAGCTGGATATGAAAATCGCCGCGCAGAATAATAACCAGCAGCAGCGTAAAAGTGCCGAAGCCAACATTCTCAGCAATAAAGCGGCGCTGGAAAATGCCAAAGCGCAGGCGCTGAAAAGCAGCCTCGATCTCAAGCGCGTTGAGAATCTGGCGGCTGATGGCTCGCTGTCGGTACGTGAGCGCGACGCCGCGCGCGCAGCGAACGCCCAGGCGCAGGCACAGTTGCGTCAGGCGGATGCGCAGGTGGCCGTTTCACAACAGAATCTGCAAACTGTGGTGGTGAATCGCGCGTCACTGCAGGGCGATGTTGCCAGTGCGCAGGCGGCGCTGGAGTTGGCAAATATCGACCTGGCGAATACGCGCATCATCGCGCCAGACAGCGGCCAGCTCGGTCAGCTGTCGGTGCGTAAAGGCAGCTATGTGACCGCCGGTACGCGTTTGACCTCGGTGGTGCCAGAAAACAAATGGATCATCGCGAATTTCAAAGAAACCCAGCTGGCGCGCGTACGTCCTGGCTTGCCGGTGAATATCCGCGTCGATGCGCTGGACGGTAAGCACTACGATGGCCGCGTCGAGTTTATTTCGCCTGCCGCCGGTTCCGAATTCAGTGCTATCTCGCCGGATAACGCCACCGGCAACTTTGTGAAAATTGCCCAGCGCATTCCGGTGCGCATCAAAATTTTGAATGACGATCTGCAAGCACTGCGTCCGGGCATGTCAGTGGAAGTAAGCATTGATACCGCCGCAGAGCCGCACAAGGATGCGCCATGAGGCGCTTATTGTTAGCCACCTGTGTGGCATTGATGGTGAGCGGCTGTGCAACGCAAGTGGAAAAAGCGCCCTCATCGTTGCCGATTCCTGAGAGCTGGCGTCAGCAGGTGGGCCCGCATGCGCTGCCGGAGGCGCAATGGTGGCAGAATTTTGGCGATGCCAATCTTAATCGCCTCGTCACGCAGGCGCTGCAGCACAACAGCGATGTCCTCACCGCGCGTTCGCGCGTGGATCAATACCGTGCCGAGTTGCGTGCCGCGCAGGGCGATAATTTCCCAACGCTGTCGGCGGGCGTGGCGGCTACGCATCAGCGTGCGCTGTCGGCGGCCACCGGTCAGCCGTATGAAAACGCGGTATTTCAGGGATTGCTGCAGGCTAACTACGAGGTGGATTTATGGGGCAGCCGCAGCAACAGCATTCGCGCTGCAGAAGCTTCGCTGGATGCGCAGCGTGCTGCCGCTTCTGCCGCTGAGCTCACCGTCGCCAGTTCGGTGGCATCGGGCTATCTCAGCTTGTGTGCGCTGGATGAACAGCTGCGCGTAACCCAGGCAACGCTGGCGACGCGCAAAAACTCGCTCAACCTGGCGCAGCGCCAGTTTGAAACCGGCTACACCTCGCGCCTTGAATGGATGCAGGCCGCCTCGGAATATCAAACCGCCAAAGCGCAGATCCCGCAGTTGCAGCATCAGATCGAGCAGCAGGAGAACGCGCTTAGCGTGCTGGTGGGCATGAATCCGCGCCAAATTGCGCGCAGCAGCCAGTTCGACCACATCAAGCCGCAAACCCTGCCATCGCTGCTGCCGTCGCAGTTGCTGAATCGCCGTCCCGATATTGTGCAGGCGCAGCGCCAGCTGCTGGCCGCCGACGCGTCACTGGCGTCAACCCAGGCCAAACTGTTGCCGTCGCTCAATCTCACCGCCAGCGGCACCTTGCAAAGCAGCGAACTGCATCAGCTGCTGGATAATCCGTTCCGCCTGTGGAGCATCGGCGGCAGCATTCTGGCTCCGCTGTTGAATCGCGAAGCGCTGACTGCTCAGGTGGATGTGGCGATGGCGACGCGTAATCAGGCGCTGTACGGTTATGAAAAAGTGGTGCGTAACGCCTTCTCCGACGTGGATAACGCGCTGGATGCCATTCGCCGTAGCGAGGAGCAGCTGGCGGAGTTGCAGAAACAGGAGAGCTACGTGGCGGAAGCGTATCGCATTGCCCACAACCGTTACCAAAATGGTTACGCCTCTTATCTGGATGAGCTGGACGCCCAGCGCACGCTGTTCAGCACTCAGCTGAATATCGTGTCAGTAAAAAATACGCTGCTGTTAGCGCAAATCGATCTATATCGTTCGCTCGGCGGCGGCTGGCAGGGTTAAACATCATGTCGCAAGGCCATTTTTCGGTAGAAATTCCGCCGTAAAACGGCCTGCGTCTGGTTTTAAATCGGCAGTAAACGATTCTAAAGTCATTCATGCTTCTTTTTACTTGTCTTTACAAATAATGTTATTATCCGCCCGCTTTACACAGTCTGAACGGAACAGTGTTGGTAAGTTTACCAGCGCGGTCGCTCACTTAAGCGGCATGCAAAGACAGGGGAAGAAAAGGAAATGATGAATAAAAAAATCGGTTTTGCGTTGTTAGTTACTGCGGTCCTGTTAACCGGCTGTGCGCCGCGTACCGCGCCGATCCAGAATGTTAGCCAGACCGTGGGTCAGAGCTACTCGGATGAGCAAATGAAGCAAGCTATCGTCCAGGCGGGCGCCGCTAACCATTGGGTGATGACGCCAGCGGGTCCAGGCGTGATGAATGGTCACCTGGCCGAGCGCGGACATACCGCGGATATTCGCGTGAACTACACCGCGAACAGTTATCAAATCCAGTATGTCAGCAGCCAGAATCTGAAAGCAGGCAGCGGTCAGATTCACCGCAACTATAACCGCTGGATTCAGAACCTGAGCCAGGGCATCCAGACGCGACTGGCGGTTGAAGCCGCTAAATAAGCGCGAAGCGTGATTGCTGACATAATGTTGTAAAGTTAGCCGTAACGCTGCCGAAATAGAAACAGGCGGGCCACGTGCCCGCCTTGTTAATCGGCGACATCCGCATGGGATGACGGGTATAGAGAGCAAGGAAGGGATGCCGCGCAGCGAAAACCGGACCATCCCTGAGGCTGAAGAAAGAATACAGGTATGAAACTCGCTTACTCCCTTGTTGACTGGCACGCCATCGCGCCGGGCAACAGCACCGCAGAAGAGTGGCAACGTTGGGCGCAACAGGCACCGGCGTTAGATGCCACGCAACCTATCGCGAAACCCCAATTTTTGCCGATGATGACCGCGCGTCGTCTCAGCGCCGGCAGCCGTGCTGCGGTTGAATGCGGGCTGGCGTTATTGGCGCGGCATAGCGTGGACGCCATCGTCTTCACCAGTCGCCACGGCGAACTGGAGCGTAATCTGCGCATTCTCACCGCGCTGGCGGAACAGCAAGCGCTGTCGCCCACCGATTTCGCCATGTCGGTTCACAACTCAGCGGTGGGCAGTTTGACCATCGCCGCGCGTCAGCCGTTGGTTTCATCCTCGGTTTCGGCCGGTATTGATAGCTTCCAGCAAGGATTGATAGAAGTGGCGGCGCTGCATCAGGCGGGTTATGCGCAGGTGCTGCTGGTGGATTTTGACGGCGTGGTGCCGGATTACTACCGTCCGTGGCTACCGGAAATCGATCGCTTTAATGCGCCGTACGCGGTAGCGCTGCTGCTACGGGCGGGCGAGGCATGGCGTTGCGAAGCGCAGGCCGGCAAACCCGCTGAGCTGCACAACCCTCTGCCGCAAAGTCTGCAATTTCTGGCGGCGATGCTGCACAACACGCCACGTTTTAGCGTGGCCGGCGAGCGCCATCAGTGGCACTGGGAGCGTCTGCATGGTGGATAATTCGCTGACCGAGGCGCGTCCCGGTTTCAACTATTACTGGCGGCTGGTGATGACCGCCGTCAGCTTTACGCTGTTCAGCGTGGGCGGCCTGCTACTGTCGCTGATTTGGTTCAATCTGCTGTTACTGGTGCAGCGTGATGGCCTGCGCCGTCGCCATATCGCCCGCAGCAGCATCGCCTGGAGCTTCCGCTGCTTCCTGCGTTTCTGCCGCTTTGTCGGGGTTTACGATTACCAGATCATTGGCGCAGAACAGCTGCGTCAGGATCGCGGCTGCCTGATCGTCGCCAACCATCCGTCACTGATCGATTACGTGATGATCGCGTCGGTGCTGCCGGAGATGGATTGCCTGGTGAAAGCCGAGCTGCAGCACAACATTTTCTTCCGTGGCGTGATTCGCGCCGCCGATTACCTGATTAACAGCGAAGCCGATACGCTGCTGCCAGACAGCCAGCAGCGACTGGCGCGCGGCGATACCATTCTGATTTTCCCGGAAGGCACGCGCACACGTTATGGCGAGCCGCTGAAGCTGCAGCGCGGTGCCGCCAACATTGCGGTGCGCGCGGGCTGCGATTTGCGTGTGGTGCACATCAGCTGCACCGAGCGCATGCTCGATAAGCAAAGCCGCTGGTATCAGATTCCGCTGGTTAAACCGATTTTTACTGTACGCGTACAATCGCGTATTGCCAGCCACGCCTTTAGTGAGGCCGAAGAGGATTCGCAGCCGCTGGCCGCACGTCGTCTGACGCGTCATCTGCAACAGGCGCTGGTGCCTGAAGAGACCAACTAAGTTATGCAAGTACTGATTAACGACATCAAACAGATGATTATCGACACGCTGAATCTGGAAGATATCAGCCCTGACGACATCGAAACCGACGCACCGCTGTTTGGCGAGGGGCTGGGCCTCGATTCAATCGATGCGCTGGAGCTGGGACTGGCGGTGAAAAATCGCTTCGGCGTACAGCTCTCCGCCGAGAGCGAAACGCTGCGCGCGCACTTTTTTTCCGTGGCTACACTGGCCGCGTTTGTTGAACAACAGCAAGCCTGAGAGCAGTCAACATGATGAACAAAAACGAAATTTACCAGGAAGTGGCTTCGCTGCTCACCTCGCTGTTTGAAATTGAGCCGGATGATATTCGTCCGGACGCCCGCCTGTATGAAGACCTCGAGCTGGATAGCATCGATGCGGTCGATATGGTGGTGCATCTGCAAAAGCGTACTGGCCGTAAGATCAAACCGGAAACCTTCCGCGCGGTGCGTACCGTGCAGGATGTGGTGGATGCCGTCGATCAACTGATGCGCGACGAAGCCTGATCGCATGCTGCTGCGGCTGCTAAACGGAGCGGCGCTGCTGGCGTGGCCGTTTCTGGTGTGGTTAACCCTCACCCAGCCACAGTGGCGCGGCGTGACGGGCCTGCTGGCGCTGCTGTTTGTGCTGCGCGTCTGGACGCTGCGCCGCGCCGCCGGGCCGATGGCGCGCGTGATGCTGCTGCTGTCGCTGGTGGGCAGCGCGTTATGCCTCGCCAGCCTGCTGCTGCGATCGCAACATCTGCTGCTGTGGTATCCGCTGGTGGTCAATGCATCGATGCTGCTGCTGTTTGGCGCGTCGCTGTGGAGCCCCATGCCGCTGGTAGAGCGGCTGGCACGGCTGCGCGAACCGGATCTGCCACCGCGCGCGGTGCATTATACCCGCCGCGTGACGCAAGTGTGGTGCGGCTTTTTCATCTTCAACGGCAGCGTGGCGTTGCTCACCTGCCTGCTCAATGATGTCACGCTCTGGACACTCTGGAATGGGTGCATCAGCTATCTGCTGATGGGCACGCTGATGGGCGGCGAATGGCTGCTGCGTCAGCGCATAAGGAAACAGGCATGAACTTACATAGCCTTCGCGACTGGTTCAGCGCGCCGGATCGCATGGTGGCCTGGCACGGCCAACAGCAACATACGCTGCACACCTTGCGTCAGCAGGTACGGGCGCTGGCCGATCGGCTGCAAAACCAGCCCGGCCAATATTGGGCGCTGTGCTTTGATAACAGCTATGCGTTTACCGCCGCGCTGCTGGCGCTGTGGCACGCCGGTAAAACGCCGGTGATCCCCGGACACTGTCGCGCGGCCCAGCTGGAAGAGATGGCCGACAGCCTGGATGGCGTGATCAGTGATATGCCGCTGGCAGTCGCGCTGCCGCAGCTGCGCTGGGACGACGCACTGGCGAGCGGTGCGTTACCGCCAATCGCCGCCGACGCCACGCTGGTGTTGTTCACCTCTGGTTCGACCGGCACGCCGCGTCGCGTAGTGAAATCGCTGCGCGCGCTGGATCTTGAAGCCCGCTGGCTCTCCAGCTTGTGGGGCGCACGCTTACGTGATTGCCATGTGATTGCCTGGCGCTCTGCACGTGAGGAGAACGCGCTGTGGCACTGTTTCCCGCAGATTACCCTGCGTGAGCAGGACGCCGGACGCTGGCGGGTGTTTTCCGCCTTGCTGGAAACCGATGACGGTTGCGCGCTCGACGATCGTATCGTGCAGCAACCGTCCGGCCAGTTTCAGCTGGCGGGACGTCAGGATCGCGTGGTGAAGATCGAAGATAAACGCGTATCGCTGAGTGAAATTGAACGCCGCCTGCTGGCGTTGCCCGGCGTGGAAGATGCCGCCGCGCTGGCGATTCAGCGTCACGGTCGTCACGCGATTGGCGTGGTGCTGGCGCTGCCTGAGATGCTGGATGCGGCGACGCTGCATCAGCTAAAAATTGAGTGGAAACGCGCCCTGCAACCCTGGCTGGAGCCGGTGGCGATTCCGCGCTATTGGCGCGTGGTGACGTCGATTCCTGTCACCGCACAAAGTAAACGCGCCTGGCCACAAATTGAGGAGTTATTTGATGCTGCCGGTTGAACTGCATGCCGAACAGCAGGGCGATACACTGACATTGCGCCTGCACGTTGTTGCCGATCTCTTTTGGTTTCGCGGCCATTTCCCGACGCTGCCAATTCTGCCCGGCGTGGCGCAGCTCGACTGGGCGCTGCATTACGGCCTGACGCGTTTAGCCATCGGTAAATCTTTCGCCGCGATTGACAATATCAAGTTCCAGCAGCCGGTGCCGCCGGATGCCGAACTGGCGTTACAGCTGCAGTGGCAGGCAGAAAAATCGCTGCTCAGTTTCAGCTACAGCCTGATCAACGGCGATGTGGCGACGGTGGCCAGCAGCGGGAAGATCCGCCTGTGTTGAGTTCTCACTTCACGCCTTGTGTGCTGATTCCCTGCTATAACCACGGCGCGATGCTGGCGTCGGTGCTGGCGCGGCTGGCACCGTTCAACTTGCCGGTGATTCTGGTGGATGACGGCAGCGATGCCACCACCAAACAGCAGATTGCGGCGCTGGAGGTACCGCAGTTGCGGGTGCTGACGCTACCCCACAATCAGGGCAAAGGCGCGGCGGTGATTGCCGGGATGCGCGCGGCGGCGGCGGCAGGTTACAGCCACGCGCTGCAACTCGATGCCGATGGCCAGCATCAGGTGGAAGACACGCCGCGTATGCTGGCCGAAGCGCAGCGTTATCCGCACTGTCTGATCTCCGGTCAGCCGCTTTACGACGCCTCGATTCCCAAATCGCGCCTCTATGGCCGCTACATCACCCATTTCTGGGTGTGGGTGGAAACGCTGTCGTTCTCGCTGAAAGACAGCATGTGCGGCTTCCGCGTCTATCCGCTCGCGCCATCGCTGGCGTTGTGCGATCGCCGTCCGATTGGTCAGCGCATGGATTTCGACACCGAAATCATGGTGCGCCTCTATTGGCAGGGCACGCCGAGCCGTTTTATCACCACGCGCGTGACCTATCCAGCCAGCGGCGTATCGCACTTTGATGCGCTGCGTGACAACCTGCGCATCTCATGGATGCACACGCGGCTGTTCTTCGGCATGTTGCCACGCATCCCGCAGTTGCTGCGTCAGCGTAGTGATGCGCAACACTGGTCTGCAACGCCGGAACGACGCGGGCAGAGCGGTTTGCGCTTTATGCTGTGGCTCTATCGCCGCGCCGGACGCTTGCCTTTTATCTTGCTGCTGTGGCCGGTGGTGGCGGTTTACTGGCTAACCGGACGCACCGCGCGCGCCGCCTCGCAGCAGTGGCTGACGCGAGTGCGGGCGATGGCGCAGCGGCAGAACATCGCGCTGCCTGCGCCGCTCAGCAGCTATCGTCACTTTCTGCGTTTCGGCTACAGCATGCTGGATAAAGTCGCTAGCTGGCGCGGCGATCTGCAATGGGGACGCGACATTGATTTCGCGCCAGGTGCGGAAGCCACCATTCGCGCCGCCGAGGGCAAAGGCCATCTTATCCTGGCCTCGCATCTCGGTGATATCGAAGCCTGCCGCGCGATGGCCAAACAGGTCAGCGGATTGGTGATTAATGCGCTGGTGTTTACTGACAATGCGCAACGCTTCCGCGAAGTGCTGGAGAGCATTGCACCGCAGGCGGGCGTCAATCTGCTGCCGGTCACCGATATCGGTCCGGACACCGCCATTCTGCTGCAGCAAAAACTCGATGCCGGTGAATGGGTGGCGATTGTTGGCGATCGTACCGCCGTGCATCGCCAGCGCGGCGGCGAGCGTCGCGTGGTGTGGAGTGAATTTATGGGCCATCCTGCACCGTTTCCCCAGGGACCGTTTGTGCTGGCGGCGGCGTTGCGCTGTCCAGTGCTGCTGATGTTCGCCCTGCGCGAACAGGGGCGATTGCGGGTGCACTGCGAAGCCTTTGCCGATCCGCTCTCGCTGCCGCGCGCCCAGCGCCAGCAGGCGTTACAGGCCACCGTCGATCGCTACGCCGAACGGTTACAACAGCACGCGCTGATGGCGCCGCTGGATTGGTTTAACTTTTACGATTTCTGGACGTTGCCCGAGGAGAAAAGCCGCGATGAGTGAAAGCAACTACCGCGCTGAGGTGGACATTACCGTGTCGTTTCACGACTGCGATCCGATGGGCGTGGTGTGGCACGGCAACTATTTCCGCTTTTTTGAAGTGGCGCGCGAAGCCTTGCTGCGCAGCGTCAATTACAGCTACGGCGAAATGGCCGCCAGCGGCTACGTCTGGCCGGTGGTCGATACCCATGTGAAATACCGCCAGCCGCTGCGCTGCGAAGAGGTGGTCCGCGTCGTCGCCAGTATCAGCGAATACGAAAACCGTTTACGCATTGATTATGTGATCCGCAACGCGGCGGGGCAGGTGACCACCAAAGCACACACGCTGCAGGTGGCGGTTAATGCAGCGACGCAGGAGATGTGTTTTGTCTCGCCCGATATTCTGTTTGAACGCCTGGGAGTGAAACCGTGATCAGAACCCTTTGTCTGCTGCTGCTGGTGATCTGCGCCAACGCCAGCGCGGTCACGCTCGAGCAGTTGCAACAGCGCTTCGCCAGTCAGCCGGTGATCCGCGCCAATTTTGTTCAGGTGCGCACCATTGCCGGGATGGCGCAGCCGCTGGTGTCACGCGGTCAGCTGCTGATCGCCCAGCAGCAGGGTTTGTGGTGGCAGCAAGCCACGCCGTTCCCGCTGATGCTGATCCTTGATGATAAGCGCATGGTGCAGAGCATGAGCGGTCAGCCGCCGCAGGTGATCACCGCCGACAGCAATCCGCAGATGTTCCAGTTCAACCATCTGTTGCGCGCGCTGTTCCAGGCAGATGAAAAGGTGCTGCGTGAGAATTTTGCGCTCGATTTCCACGATCTGGGCAACAACCGCTGGCAACTTGGTTTGACGCCGAAAGCCGCGCCGCTGAATAAGATCTTTAACCGTATCGATCTGCAAGGCGAGGCGTTTCTCAATCGCATCACGCTGGATGATAAGCAGGGCGATAAAACCGAGATCACCCTTAGCGCTACCCGCACCGAACCGAAACAGTTAACCGATGAAGAGCGAGCCCGTTTTGCCCCAGCGCAGTGAAAAAACCGTTGCGCTGCTGTGGCTGGCGGTGTGCCTG
Organism: Pantoea sp. GbtcB22; assembly: GCF_019091025.1. Classification (NCBI taxonomy): domain Bacteria; kingdom Pseudomonadati; phylum Pseudomonadota; class Gammaproteobacteria; order Enterobacterales; family Erwiniaceae; genus Pantoea; species Pantoea sp. GbtcB22. Next base: position 1,004,282 of record NZ_JAGXKB010000001.1, on the reverse strand, counting down.
ACGTTAGCGCTGGCGCTGGCGGTTTTGCTGCCGCGCAGCCAGCTGAACAGCAGCGTGCTGGCGTTATTGCCGCAGCAAAACCTCGGCCAGGCACCAGCGGAGATCCAGCACGGCTTTATGCAGCGCCTCGATCGTCAGCTGGTGTGGCTGGTGAGCGCCAACGATCACCACGGCGATGCGGTTGCGGCCTGGTGGCAAGCGCAGCTGCAAGCCTTGCCGATGCTGAAACAGGTGAGCGGCGCGCTGGATGACGATCAGATGCAGCGCTGGGGCGCCTATGCGTTTCAACATCGCAACGACTTGATCGATCCGGCCACGCGCGCGCGCTTGCAGAACGGCGGTGACGCGCAGGCTGACTGGATTCTGGCGCAGCTGTTCTCGGCCTTCGCGGGCGTCGGCAGCAAAGAGATCGGCCACGATCCGCTGCTGCTGGTGCGCGGCGCACAGCTGGCGATGCAGCAGAACGCCAATAAAATGCTGCTGCATAACGGCTGGCTGACGGTCAAGGATGCGCAGCAGCGCCGCTGGTATTTCCTGCACGGCGAGCTGGCGAGCAATGCTTTCAGTATCAAAGAGAGCCATCAGCTGGTGACCGCGCTTAATCAGCTGGAGCAACAGCTGAAAACCCGCTGGCCGGATGCGCAACTGCTGACGCGTGGCACGGTGCTGTTTAGCGACGATGCCAGCCAGCGCGCGCAGCATGATGTCGAAACCCTCGGCAGCGCAACGTTAGCGGGGTTGCTGCTGCTGGTGTGGCTGGTGTTCCGTTCATTACGGCCGCTGGCGCTCTGTGCATTGTCGGTGGCGATGGGCGCGATGGCGGGCACGGTGCTGACGCTGCTCTGTTTTGGTGAGCTGCATCTCACCACCTTAGTGATGAGCCTCAGCATTGTGGGTATCTCGGCCGATTATACGCTCTACTATCTGACGGAACGCATGGTGCACGGCGAGCAAGCCACGCCGTGGCAAAGTTTGCATAAGGTGCGTGGCACGTTGCTGCTGGCGCTCGGCACCACGGCGATTGCCTGGCTGCTGATGCTGCTGGCACCGTTCCCCGGCTTGCGCCAGCTGGCGGTATTTGCCGCCAGCGGATTAAGCGCATCCTGCCTGACGGTGATCTGTTTTTATCCGTGGCTGGTACGCGGTTTACCGGTGCGACCGATTCCGGCGATGGTATGGCTGGCGCGCTGGCTGGCCGCGTGGCGACGCAATAACTGGCTGAAGCGCGGCTTACCGGCGCTGGTGGCGATCTATGCGCTGAGCGGCATGCTACAACTCAAGGTCGATGATGATATTGCCCATCTGCAAAGCGCCCCGGCGCAGCTGTTAGCGCAGGATCGTCAGCTGGCGCAGCTGACCGGTCAGCAGGCCGATCAAACCTGGTTTGTGGTGTGGGGCGATGATGAACAGCAAGCGCTGCAACGGCTGAGCGCGCTAACACCGAAGCTGCAGCAGGCGCAGCAGCAAGGCTGGTTCAAAAGTTATCGCGTGCTGCCGCTGAGTTCGCTGGCGCAACAGCAGCAGGATGTAGCGCTGCTACAGCAGGCTGCACCAACCATTCTGGATCGATTGAAGCAGGCGGGCATTACTGTAGCGAATGCCAATCTCAGCGCCATGCCGGTGACCGCCGCCGACTGGCTGGCGAGCCCGCAGAGTGAAGGCTGGCGGCTGCTGTGGCTGTCGCTGCCGGACGGACGCAGCAGCGTGCTGGTGCCGATCGGCGGCGTTAAGAACAGCGCCGCGTTGCAGCAGCTGGCATCCCAGCAGGCGGGCGTCAGTTGGGTTGATCGCAAGGCCAGCTATGATGAACTGTTCCGCTTCTGGCGCACGCTGCTGAGCGGATTGCTGGCGCTGGCATTATTGCTGATTACCGGCAGCTACATGCTACGGCTGGGCGTAAAAGCCGGGATGCGCAGCGCGCTGCCGTCGTGGCTGTCGCTGGCGGCGGCGCTGGCGACTCTGGGCTGGATCGGCGCGAGCCTCAATCTGTTTGCCTTGCTGGCGCTGATTCTGGTGCTGGGCATCGGCATCAACTACACGCTGTTCTTCAGCAATCCGCGCGGCACGCCGTTAACCTCCATGCTGGCGGTGACGCTGGCGATGATGACCACACTGTTAACGCTCGGCATGCTGGTGTTCAGCAGCACCGCCGCCATCAGCGGTTTTGGCACCGTGCTGTGCAGCGGGATTTTTTGTGCATTCTTGCTGGCGCCGTTGGCGCTGGCTCCGGGGAAAAGGAAGCAACGATGAAAATGGGCATTTTGCTGCTGTTAAGCCTGCTGGTAAGCGGCTGCGCGCAGCATCAGAGCGACCTCAACCGGCCAACCGCGTGGCTGAAACCGGGCGTGCGCGTCACGTTGCCGGCGCCGGGCATCTCGCCCGCGTTTCAGCAGCAGCAGTTGCTGACCGGCCACGCCAAAGGCAAAACCCAGTCGCTGCTGGTGCTGCTGAGCGCGGATTCACAGCAGCTGAGCCTCGCCGGTTTGTCATCGCTTGGCATTCGCCTGTTCCGCGTCACCTATGATAAGAACGGCATTCACACGCAGCAGATGATGGCGCTGCCGGAAATGCCGCCCGCCAGTCAGGTGTTGGCGGATGTGATGCTGAGCCACTGGCCGATCAGCGCGTGGCAGCCGCAGTTGCCGCGTGGCTGGACGCTGACCGACATCGACGATCGTCGCGAGCTGCGCGATCCCGCCGGCAAGGTGGTGACGCTGATTCGCTATCTGCAACGCGGCGAGTTGCGTGAGCCGATCAGCATCGATCAACGTGCGTTTGGTTATCAGATTCAAATCCAACATCTGGATGCCTCATCATGATTTACATCTCCGCCTTTGGCATGGTGAATGCGCTGGGCAACAACCTGGCGCACATCGCCACACAGTTGCAAGCGGGCCACGCGCCCGGCATGCAACCGCGTGACGGCTGGCTGCAAGACGGCAAACGCTGCTGGCTGGGCGAAGTGCAGGGCGCGTTGCCGCTGATTCCTGCCGCGCTGGCGGCGCATAACACCCGCAACAATCAGCTGCTGCTGGCCGCGCTGGCGCAGATACGCCCGGTAGTGGATGCGGCGATCGCGCAATATGGGCGCGATCGCGTGGCGATTGTGCTTGGCACCAGCACCTCCGGCGTGGATGAAGGCGATCGTCAGGTGGATGACGCCTTGTCGGGCTACGATTACCGCATGCAGGAGCTTGGCGATCCATCACGCTTCCTGGCGCATTTTTTAGCGCTGGACGGTCCGGCTTACACCATTTCGACTGCCTGCTCATCCAGTGCGCGCGCCATAATTAGCGGCCAACGTTTGATTGATGCTGGTTTAGCGGACGTGGCGCTGGTGGGCGGCGCGGATTCGCTAAGTCGTATGCCGATTAACGGTTTCGCCAGCCTGGATTCACTCTCTGAACGTCACTGCGCGCCGTTTAGCGCCGATCGCGACGGCATTTCGATTGGTGAAGCTGCCGCGCTGCTGCTGCTGACGCGCGAAAAGCAGCCGCTGGCGCTGCTCGGCTGCGGTGAATCGTCGGACGCGTGGCACATGTCGGCACCGCATCCTGAAGGCGTCGGCGCCGAGCGCGCTATGCTGATGGCGCTGCAACAGGCGGGTTTACAGCCGCAGGATGTTGGTTACATCAACCTGCACGGTACCGCCACGCCGCTGAACGATCAGGTGGAGTCTGCGGTGATTCACCGCCTGTTTGGTGATCGCGTGCCGTGTAGCTCAACCAAACACCTGACCGGCCACACGCTGGGCGCGGCGGGCGCCACCGAAGCGGCTTTAGCCGCACTGATTCTGCAGCAGCATCTGCCGCTGCCGCCGCAGGATTTCTCGCTGGCGGTACACGATACTTCGCTGCCGGCGTGCGGTTTGATCACCACGCCGCAGCCTTTGGCGCGCCCGGTGATTGCCTCAAATTCGTTTGCTTTTGGCGGGAACAATACCTGCCTGATTGTAGGAAAGCCTTATGAGTGATTTTCTGCCGGTAGATGCTTATTTGCCGCATCGTGCACCGATGCTGCTGCTGGATCGCGTCATCCAGGTTAGCGACGACAGCGTGATCTGCGAAGTCAGTATCAACGCGACAGGCGTGCTGGCCCCTTTTCTCACCGCACAGGGCGATTTACCGGCGTGGTACGGCGTGGAGATCATGGCGCAGACCGTTGGCGTCTGGTCGGGCTTTCATGCGCGTCAGCGCGGCGACAGTGAGATTCGTCCCGGCATGCTGCTTGGCGGACGCGGTTATCGTGCCAGCAGCGCCGCTTTCGCCGCCAACAGCACGCTGCGCGTTGAGATGCGCCTGCTGATGCGTGACGACCGATTGGGCAGCTTTGAAGGGGAGATCCGCTGCGGCGAGGCGATCATTGCCAGCGGGCGGCTGAATACCTATCAGCCCAATGAACACGAGTTAATTCAATTGCAACAAGGAGTTCAGCCATGACACGCAGCGTTTTAGTGACCGGCGCAAGTAAAGGTATTGGCCGCGCCATCGCACTGCGTCTGGCGCAGGATGGCTTTGAGATAGTGGCGCATTATCACCGCGACAGCGCCGGTGCCGCGCAGACGCTGGCTGAGATTGAGGCGGCGGGCGGATGTGGGCGTACCTTGCAGTTTGACGTGGCGCAGCGCGATGCCACACGCAGCGCACTGGAACAGGATATCGCCGCACACGGCGCCTACTACGGCGTGGTGAGCAATGCGGGCATCACGCGCGATGCGGCGTTCCCGGCGCTGACCGATGACGAGTGGGACAGCGTGATCCACACCAATCTCGACAGCTTCTACAACGTGATTCATCCGTGCGTGATGCCGATGATTGGCCTGCGCAAGGGCGGACGTATTATTACGCTCTCCTCGGTCTCGGGGATCATGGGCAATCGCGGCCAGGTCAACTACAGCGCGGCCAAAGCCGGCATTATCGGTGCCACCAAAGCGCTGGCGATTGAGCTGGCGAAACGCAAAATTACCGTTAACTGCATCGCGCCCGGCTTGATTGATACCGGCATGACCGATCTTGAGCCGCTGGTGATTGACGAGGCGATGAAGCTGATCCCGATGAAGCGCATGGGCGCGGCGGATGAAGTCGCCGGACTGGCCAGCTACTTAATGTCGGACATCGCGGGCTACGTCACGCGTCAGGTGATTTCAATCAATGGAGGTATGCTGTGATTCAGCGCGTAGTGGTAACCGGCATGGGCGGCGTGACCGCTTTTGGTGAGCGCTGGAGCGCGGTGGCTGAGCGGATCAAACAGGGCAAAAATGCGGTGCGCCATATGCCGGAATGGCAAGTGTACGACGGCTTGCACACGCTGCTCGGCGCGCCGGTGGACGACTTTACGCCGCCAGCGCATTACACGCGCAAACGCATTCGTTCGATGGGGCGCGTCTCACTGATGGCAACGCGCGCCACCGAACTCGCGCTGGAGCAGGCCGGTTTGATCGATCATCCGGTGCTGACCAGCGGTGAAACCGGCATTGCTTACGGCTCCTCAACCGGCAGCACCGGACCGGTGAGTGAATTTGCCACTATGCTGACGGAAAAGCACACCAACAACATTACCGGCACCACTTACGTGCAGATGATGCCGCACACCACCGCCGTTAACGCGGGCCTGTTCTTTGGCCTGCGCGGCCGGGTAATCCCGACGTCCAGCGCCTGTACGTCGGGCAGCCAGGCGATCGGCTATGCCTGGGAAGCGATTCGTCACGGTTATCAAACCGTGATGGTGGCGGGTGGGGCGGAAGAGCTGTGTCCATCCGAAGCGGCGGTGTTTGACACGCTGTTCGCCACCAGCCAGCGTAACGACGCGCCGCACACGTCGCCCGCGCCGTTCGACCAGCAGCGCGACGGATTAGTGATTGGCGAAGGTGCAGGCACCTTGATCCTCGAATCGCTGGAACATGCGCAGGCGCGCGGAGCCACCATTTATGCCGAGCTGGTGGGTTTCCACACCAACTGCGATGCCGCGCATATCACCCAGCCGCAGCGTGAAACCATGCAGATTTGTATCGAGCGCGCGCTGAAAACCGCCGGTGTCACGGCGGAGCAGATTGGCTATATCAATGCCCACGGCACCGCCACCGATCGCGGCGATATCGCCGAGAGTCAGGCCACCGCAGCGATCTATGGCAACAGCACGCCAATCTCTTCGCTGAAAAGCTACTTTGGCCATACGCTGGGCGCGTGCGGGGCGCTGGAAGCCTGGATGAGCATTGAGATGATGCGTGAAGGCTGGTTTGCGCCGACGTTGAATTTGTCACAACCGGCCGCTGAATGCGGTGAACTTGATTACATCATCGGTGAAGCGCGCCAGATTGAGACAGATTACATCCAATCCAATAACTTCGCCTTTGGCGGGATTAACACTTCGCTGGTGTTTAAACGCTGGCGCGAAGGCTGATAGCAGGGCGCCATGAATGGCGCTTGTTAGTTAAGTCCGCGACGAACGCATGCCGGATGCTTCGGTACATGTTGTTGAAAAGGGCACAGTTGCCAGAGGCGCTGGCGCGTCTGCTGCGGCAAAAGGGCTATTCGCAGCGCTGAGGCTTTTACGTTGGGCCAGGAGCCTCACGTATGGATGCGTGAGGCAGTTCGGGGTCGGCCAGGGAAGGCCGATCCGCGAACGGTCCGTTGGCACGACGTGGAAGCCGAAGGCACCGCGCTAGCGGCGCGAGGACGGCCCGTGACACAGCAGATGTGTCAGAGCCCGCTACCTAGTCAAAGCAAAACCCTTTCTTCAGTGATAAGCATTGGTCGCCATGAATGAATGGCGACCCTATATGACCGGGCAGGGTACCCATTGCACCACTCCTCCATGATATGAACGCAAAAAGTGGGATTTTTCTTGCTTTCGCACAACGAGTGCGCATAATCGCAAACCGCAATAATAATGATTATCACTTCGTTTGCATTAGGGGATCCCATGCGCGCTATGCCTTTCAATCCCGGACTGAAACCGACGCTGTTGGCCGTAATGGTCAGCGCCGGTTGTTTGCCAGTGATGGCTGCTACCACCAACACCACAACCTCAACTGACGCGAAAAACGAGCAGCAGACGCTGACCGTGACCGCGACACCGCAAACCGATTTCAAACCAGGCGGCAACGATCTGGTACCGGCTTTCCTCGATGGCCAGGTTGCACACGGCGGCCGCCTTGGCATGCTGGGTGAGCAAAACGCCATGGACGTGCCGTTTAACGTCATTGGTTTTACCTCGAAAATGATTCAGGATCAGCAGGCGCAAACCATCGGTGACGTGGTGCGCAACGATGCTGGCGTGCAGAATCTGAAAGGCTACGGCAACTTTGCCGAGAGCTATCGCATTCGTGGCTTCAAGCTGGACGGCGATGCCATGACCTACGGCGGCCTGGCGGGTATCGTGCCGCGTCAGGTGATGGATGCCTCGCTGATTGATCGCGTGGAGATCTTTAAAGGGGCTAACGCCTTGCTGAACGGTTCGGCGGAGAGCGGCGTAGGCGGCATGATTAACCTCGAGCCGAAGCACGCTGATGATACGCCGCTGACGCGCATCGGGGTGGACTACACGTCCGGTTCCCAGGTGGGCGGCACCGCCGATATTGGTCGTCGTTTTGGCGACAACAACCAGTTCGGCGTGCGTCTGAATGCGGTTAACCGCGAAGGCGGCACCGAGGTAGATGGCGAGAAAAAACGCACCACCGCTGCGTCACTCGGCCTGGATTATCGTGGCGATCGTCTGCGTACGTCGCTCGACGTTGGCTACCAGAAAAAGACCTTCCACGATGCGCGTAACGGCGTCAACATCAGCGGCATCGATTTCATTCCTGATGTGCCGTCCAACGCGAAAAACTACAGCCAGAAGTGGGTGTTCAGCGATATCGAGTCGGAGTTTGGTCTGGCGAAAGCCGAATACGATCTGACCGATCAGTGGACCGCCTATGCGGGCCTCGGCGCGCAGCACACACATGAAGTGGGCAACTACGGCATTCCGAAGATCCTCGACAGCGCCGGCAACGCCACCATTGGCCGCTTCCGCACCAATCGCGTGCAGGACAACATGAGCGGCATGGTTGGCCTGCGTGGTGATTTCACCACCGGTCCGGTGACGCATAAAGTGAATTTCGGTTATTCGGCGATGACCACGAATGCGAAAAACAGCTATCGCATGTCGTCGGGCAACGATGCCAACGTAAATATTTATCACCCGCAGGATGTGGCTGAACCGGATAGCGTGTTCGCCGGTGGCGCTAAGTTCAGCGATCCGCTGACCACTTACCGTTCACGTTCGCAAGGCTACCTGCTGAGCGATACGCTGGGCTTCTTTGATGACACCTTGCTGGCAACCGTCGGCGCGCGTCATCAAAAAGTGGTGGTGCGTAACTACGGTTATGACGGCGTTGAAGATACCGCGACACGTTTCGACAGCAGCCGTTGGTTGCCGGCGTACGGTTTGCTGTATAAAGCCACGCAAAATATCTCGCTGTATGCCAACCATATTGAATCGCTGACGCCGGGCACCGCCGCGCCGTTTACCGCCACCAACTACGGTAGCGTGACCGGCATCGTGCATGCGAAGCAGAACGAAGTGGGTGTCAAAGCGGACTTTGGTCGCGTCGGCGGATCGCTGGCGCTGTTTGAAATCAAACAGCCGGTTGGCGTGCTGAACAATTCGGTCTACCAGCTGAATGGCGAGCAGCGCAACCGTGGCGTGGAGTTGAACGTATTCGGTGAGCCGGTGCTGGGCCTGCGTCTTAACAGCAGCGCCACCTGGATCGATCCGGATATGACCAAAACCGGTGACAGCGATCAGGATGGCAAAAACGCCATCGGCGTACCGCGCTTCACTGCGGCGCTGGGTGCGGAGTATGACATCAAGCCGGTGGACGGTTTGACCGCCACAGCATTGCTGAACTACACCGGTTCACAATATGCCGACCTGGCAAACAACATGAAGCTGGATGATTACACCACGCTGGATTTGGGTCTGCGTTACCGCATGAAGGTTAACCAGAACGATATGGTGTGGCGCGTGGGCGTGGATAACGTCACCAATGAGAAATATTGGGCCAATGTTGATGACAGCGGCACCTATTTGTCGCAGGGTGAACCGCGCACGGTGAAGGTTTCACTCAGCTACGATTTCTAATCTGCTCTCCAATGGGGCGCGCCTGCGCCCCATTATTTCTCCGCCAGAAATTTTCCTGTAACTTAGGGCGCATTGCATTACACTCTGTGCGGCAATCCTGCGCGAAAACTCGCCTTTATTTTTGAGTCATCATGAGTTCACCTGCACCACCAGACGACCACGACGAACCTTATCGGCAGCCGCTCGACGACGCGCTCTTCGCCATTGTGGTGCTTGCAGTCACTTCGGTTACGCTTATAATCTTCGTCCTGATGATTACGCTGTGGATGAGTTAAGGTCAGCACCGGGAAAAGGAAGCCTGCAAGGAGATGTCGATGGAAACCAGCGATGACAAACTGATCGCCATAATTGGCCTGCTTTCCGCCTGTTTAATTGGCGTGGTGTTTCTCTTCACCATGACCTGGCTCACCGACGTGCGTCACCCCGCGGATCCTTCACTCGATGTGCAAACCTGCCCGCAAAAACCCGCCACTACGCAACAGTCTTAGCTTTTTGTCTGCCAGTTCTGCCACTTAATCTGTTGACTGCGCAACTCCAGCGCCAGCGCCTCATGCAGGGTGCGATTGCCATTGGGATCGCCGAGGCCAAACAGCGCGCCTGGCGAACGTCGATCGTCGGCCCACGCCGGATACTCCACCACCGGATAGAGCGAAATCCCTTCCAGCGCCACGCCGTGATCCAGCGCCAGACGCGCTTCTTCACTGATCTGCCGCAGCCAGGGCGCTCGCGCATCACCTTCGGCTCCGGTTTCGGCCAGAATCATCGGGCGCTGATAACGTTGCCAGCACTGCATTAACAAACGGTGCAGCGGTTGGCGCGTCGGATGGTCGATTGGCATGGTTTCGCCTGAGAAAAACCAGTGATTGTCGGGATAGTAATTAAGACCCAGAATATCGAGGAAATCCGCGCGGCCACCCAGTTCCGGCGCATCGCGTCCGCCAATCCAATCCCAGGCTTCAAACTGCGCCTGATGCTGCGCGTCGGCATAAGGTTTGCTGTCAGGGTTATCGGGATCGGTCGCCACCTGCACCAGCGGATCGGTCAGCACAAAGCGGGCATCGGGATAAACCTCGCGAATGGCGTGCATCGCCGCCAGCGAGGCGCGCACTAATTGGCGCTTCAGCTCACGACCGCGATCGCTGGCGTAGGGATCGAGCCAGGAAACATCCGCGCCAGCCCACGACCAGAATGAGATCTGATTGATCGGCGTAAAAAAGGGCTTTTCGATGCCTTCATCGCGCATCAGTTGCGCCATCGCGCGGGCGAAGCGTTCAAAGTGATCGATAAAGCTGGCTTTCCAGATATCCAGGTGATCGGGATAGCCAAAATGCGCCAGCTCCCAGATAATCTGCATATCGTGACGCGCCGCGGCGTGCACCATCGGCAGAAAGGTGCGCCAGTCATATTCGTTGGGCACGGCTTCAATCAGATGCCAGCGAGCGCCATCGCGCGCGGTGTGCAAACCTTCCTGCGCCAGTGCGGCATAATCTTTCTCCAGCAGCATGTCGTGGCCGCTGCTGATCACCATATCGAGCCGACGTCCGCCTGCGCGACGGGCGGTTGAACAGGGAAAACTGCCCTGAAAGAAACTGCGGAACAGCTGAGGGTGATGGCGCAGGGATTGCTGAGTCATAATCCTCTCCTCACATTGAGCGCCGGATGCAGAATGCAGAACGCCTGGCTAAGTCTAGACTAAATTGACGGTGCGCCATTGGGCAGAAAAGGAAGCCTCCGATTGCTTCTTCGCGCATTGATACCAACAATAATAGGTCCACAGCTTTCAGGGATTCACTATGAGTGAAGCAGCAACCTCTTTGCCGCCTGAGGAACATTCGGGCAACCGGCTGAAACCGAGTGTTGAGGCGCGTTGCGCACGACATCCGGGCATGAGCGGCATCCATCCGCTTAACGATGGATTGGACGCTTTTGCTGCGCGCTATCAGTTGATGAGCATGGCGCAGCACACCATTGATGTGCAGTACTACATTTGGCACAACGACATGTCCGGCCGCTTGCTGTTCAGCGCGCTGCTGGACGCCGCCGAGCGCGGGGTGAAGGTGCGATTGCTGCTGGATGACAACAACACGCCGGGTTTGGATGAAACGCTGGCGGAACTCGATCGCCACGCCAATATCGCCGTGCGCCTGTTCAATCCGTTCTCGTTCCGCACGCTGCGCGCGCTCGGTTATCTCACCGATTTTTCCCGCCTCAATCGACGTATGCACAATAAGAGCCTGACAGTGGATGGCGCAGCGACGCTGGTGGGCGGGCGCAATATCGGCGACGAATATTTTGGCACCGGCGATGAACCGCTGTTTACCGATCTCGATGTCCTGGCGATTGGTCCGGTGGTCGACGAAGTGACGCAGGATTTCGAACGCTACTGGCGCAGTAAAGCGGTATCGCCGCTGCGCAAGGTGGTTGATGTGAGCGGCGATGCGCATCAGGCAGTGCGCTTGCCACAAGAGTGGCAGCAGAGTGAAGCGGTGGAGCGCTATCTGGCACGGTTGGAGCACTCGTCGTTTATCAGCCAGATGGAGCAGGGCGAGTTGGAGATGACGTGGGCGGAATCGCGCCTGCTGAGTGATGATCCGCGTAAAGGGCTCGGCAAAGCAAAACGCCGCAGTTTACTGCCGCAGCGCATGCTAGAGGTCATCGGCACGCCGCAGCAGCAGTTCGATATTATCTCGGCCTATTTTGTCCCGACGCGATCTGGCGTGGCGCAGCTGCTGGCATTGAAGCGTCGCGGGGTGAAGATTGCCATCCTTACCAATTCGCTGGCGGCCAATGACGTCACGGTGGTGCACGCCGGTTATGCGCGCTGGCGCAAAAAACTGCTGCGCCACGGCATCGCGCTGTATGAACTGAAGCCGCAGGACAATCCGCAAACCGCGCCACACGATCGCGGTATCACCGGTAATTCAGGTTCCAGTTTGCATGCCAAAACCTTCACCGTGGACAATCGCAAAGTATTTATCGGCTCGTTCAATTTCGATCCGCGTTCCGCCATGCTGAACACCGAAATGGGGTTGGTGATTGAGAGTGAAGCCCTGGCGCAGCAAACGCATCAGCGCTTTATTGCCGGGATGCGCGATCGCGCCTGGACGCTACGTCTGGATAAGTGGGGACGCGTCAATTGGGTCGAGTTTGCTAACGAGCAGGGCGAAGTGGTGCACAAACATGAACCGCAATGCACGCTGCTGCAGCGCTTGCTGGTGCGACTGGTGTGGCGCTTGCCGGTTGAGTGGTTGCTTTAGATAAAAAGGGCCAGCTTAGCGGGCCCTTTTTTCATTTGCGTTGCGGCTTACCGGAGAACAGGAAGCGCAGCAGCGGAATGCGCAGATGGATTTCATACAGCGTAAACGCCACGCCAAATACCATCAGTAAGCCGACGAAGAAGCCGAGCGTGTTGTTGCCGATGTGCGGCGTGATGTAGATGCCGTACAAAATGGTCAGCGGATGGTGTACCAGATAGATAAACAGCGAGGCATTCACCAGATACATGATGCGCGGCGAATGGCTGTTCAGCAGCTTATGGCCGAAGCTAAAACAGACGTTTAGCATGCACAACCCCATCAGCGTCGAAATGATCATATCGATTTCATACAGCCAACCTTCACCGCTGCTGTAACGCTGATTCAGGCTATAGGCGATGAATACTGCGATAGCGCCAAAGCACATCACCGGATTAAAGCGCACAAACAACGCTTTCAGCGCCTGATGCTTCCAGCTCAACGCACCCAGCATAAAGAACGGTAGGAACATCAGCGTTTGCATCACGGCAATGCTGAACAGGCCATCGGCAAACACGGCCGGAACGAAATAAAACAGCACGCGGCGGAACGCACACCAAATTAAGGCATAAGTCAGTAGCGCCAGCGTCAATTTGCCCCAGCCAATTTGCTGATAATCGATGCTGCGCTGCTGCTTATTCAGCCAGCGAAACGCCACCATACCGAACGTGGTCAGAATCACCAGTACCAATAAAAACCACAGATGAGATATCAGCTCCCACGCCAGCGTGTTGTACTTGTCGTACAGCGAGAAACTGTTCCAGTCGCCGATTTTATCGGTGAGATTTTTGGTGATGAAAAACTGCGGCAAGGTAATCAGCGGCACGGCAGTCAACATCGGGATGCCGACACGCTCCAGACGCACTTTCAACCAGCGCTGCGGCTGGTAGCGTAAGTAGAGCATGTAGGAAAAATAGCCTGAAATAACAAAGAACACCTGCATGCGGAAGGCGTGAATAAAGTCGTTCAGCACCGTCAACCACATTGAGGCGTCATGGCTGTTCACGGCCCATTTCTGCGTGGAGTAAATCAGGGAGACGTGAAAAGGCACGCCCAATAACATTAAATACGCGCGAATCGAATCGAGGAAATATTCACGTTCGGGTTTAGCTGAACTCATAATCTTCCAATAGTCAGTTTACTTGCCGGTTTCGCCCTGAAACCGGATTATGCCGAAGGAAAATTCTACCGGCTGTAAACAGGGTATACTATCAGGTGAATCTGTATGTGATTTTGCGGGGTTTAATTATCCTAAAAGCACATTTTCAGCTTACAAATCAGCGGAACAATCTATTACATACGCTGTCGGAAAACCGAATAATCCTTTAAGATAATCGGGTTTGATCTAAGCACACGAAAGGGGGGGATGTGCTGAATAATGTGAATAATAAAGTGGGACTGGTAAAGATGCGCTGGGTAGGCGCGGCAGTTCTGCTGGCTATGTATGCCAACAATAGTTGGGCGTTTAACATTGATGATGTTGCAAAACAAGCCAAGGCGTTGGCAGGGAAAAGTTTCGAAGCGCCAAAAAGCAATTTACCCTCTCAGTTTCGTGAAATGAAGTTTGCTGACTATCAGCAGATCCAGTTTAACCACGACAAAGCTTATTGGGGCAAACTGCGCACGCCGTTTAAGCTTGAGTTCTATCATCAGGGCATGTATTTCGATACGCCGGTGAAAATCAACGAAGTGACGGCGTCTTCAGTACGTGAAATTAAATATAACCCTGACTACTTCAATTTCGGCAACGTAAAACACGATGCTGATGCAGTCAAAAACCTCGGCTTTGCTGGTTTTAAGGTGTTGTATCCTTTAAATAAAAAGGGCAAAGACGACGAGATCACCAGCTTCCTCGGCGCCAGCTATTTCCGTGTGATTGGCGAAGGCCAGGTGTACGGTCTTTCGGCACGTGGACTGGCGATTGATACCGCCTTGCCGTCGGGCGAAGAGTTCCCGCGCTTTAAAGAGTTCTGGATTGAGCGTCCAAAACCGCAGGACAAACAACTGGTGATCTATGCGCTGCTGGATTCGCCACGCGCGTCCGGTGCCTATCGTTTCATCATCAAACCGGGCAAAGAATCGACGGTTGATGTGCAATCCAAAGTTTATCTGCGTGATAACGTCGGCAAACTGGGCGTGGCGCCACTGACCAGCATGTTCCTGTTTGGTGCAAACCAGCCTTCGCCAGTGACCAACTTCCGTTCTGAGCTGCACGATTCAAATGGTCTTTCGATTCATGCCGGTAACGGTGAGTGGATTTGGCGTCCGCTAAATAACCCGAAACATCTGGCGGTTAGCACTTTTACCGTTGAGAACCCGAAAGGTTTTGGTCTGCTGCAGCGCACGCGTGATTTCAGCCGTTTCCAGGATCTCGACGATCGCTATGACCTGCGCCCAAGTGGCTGGGTTGAGCCGCAGGGTGATTGGGGTAAAGGCCGTGTTGAACTGGTAGAGATTCCAACTGCCGATGAAACCAACGACAACATCGTTGCGTTCTGGACGCCGGAAAAACTGCCAGAGCCGGGCAAAGAGATGAACTTCCAGTATCGTCTGCACTTCACCCGTGACGAGAATCAGCTGCACTCAGACGACATCGCCTGGGTAAAAGACACGCTGCGCTCTGCCGGTGATGTGAAGCAGTCGAATCTGGTGCGTCAGCCGGATGGTTCTATTGCCTTCACCGTGGATTTCGTTGGCAAAGCGATGAGCAAGCTGCCGGAAGATACGCAAGTGGCGCCGCAGGTGAGCGTGGGTAACAACGCTGACGTGGTTGAGCAGAGTGTGCGCTACAACCCGGTGACCAAAGGCTGGCGTCTGGTGTTGCGTCTGCGTGTGAAAGATAACAAGCAGCCGACTGAGATGCGTGCGGCGCTGGTGAGCGGCGACAAGACATTGACGGAAACCTGGAGCTATCAGCTACCTGCCAATGAATAAATCGATATTTCTACCTCAATCTTACGTGGAGGCTCTGCCGCTTGATGCGGCAGGGCGCGCCCGTCTCAGCGATTCGCTGCAGAATGCGCAGGCGTTCCACGCTATTCATACGTCGCTGGGGCAAGATAACGCCGCCAGCGAGCGCCCGGATGATGCACCGCTGAAATCGGTGTCATCCCGTGTGCAAATGGCCTGGCCGGACTCACTGGCGGATGGTCAGCAGCTCAGCAAGGATTATCTTGATCGCACCACACTGAAGGCGATGCCGAAAGTGAAGCGTTCGCTGATGTTCCCGGAGATCTGGCGCACCAACCCGATTGCGCGCGCCTGGGATTCCCTGCGCGGCCAGAAATCCACTCCACGCTATGCCACCGTTGAAGAGCAGAAAAACGAGGACAAGTGGCGCCACGTTGGCTCCATGCGTCGTTACGTACTGCTGATTCTGACGATTCTGCAGACCGTGGTGGCAACCTGGTACATGAAAACCATTCTGCCGTATCAGGGCTGGACGCTGATCGATCCTATCGAGATGTTCAACCAGAACTGGCTGCAGTCGGTTGAGCTGATCCTGCCGTACATCCTGCAGACTGGGATTCTGTTCCTGTTCGCCATCCTGTTCTGCTGGGTTTCTGCCGGTTTCTGGACTGCGCTGATGGGCTTCCTGCAGCTGCTGATCGGTCGCGATAAATACAGCATTTCGTATTCGACAACCGGCGATGAGCCACTGAATCCGGAACACCGTACTGCGCTGATCATGCCGATCTGTAATGAAGATGTAGAACGCGTGTTTGCTGGCCTGCGTGCGACCTGGGAATCGGTCAAACGAACTGGCAATGCCGAACACTTCGACGTCTACATTCTGAGCGACAGCTACGATGCCGATATTGCCATCGCCGAGCAAAAAGCCTGGATGGAGCTGGTGCGTGATGTCGGTGGCGCCGGCAAGATCTTCTATCGTCGTCGTCGTCGTCGTGTGAAGCGTAAAAGCGGCAACATCGATGACTTCTGCCGTCGCTGGGGCAGCAACTACAGCTACATGGTGGTGCTGGACGCCGACAGCGTAATGAGCGGTGAGTGTCTTACCGGTTTAGTGCGCATGATGGATGCTAACCCGAACGCCGGTATTATCCAGTCTTCGCCGAAAGCGTCAGGCATGGATACGCTGTATGCGCGTTGCCAGCAGTTTGCTACCCGTGTGTACGGTCCGCTGTTCACCGCTGGTTTGCACTTCTGGCAGTTGGGTGAATCACACTATTGGGGCCATAACGCCATCATTCGTGTGCAACCGTTTATCGAGCACTGTGCGCTGGCACCGCTGCCGGGTGAAGGTTCCTTCGCGGGTTCGATCCTGTCGCATGACTTCGTTGAAGCCGCGCTGATGCGTCGTGCCGGTTGGGGTGTGTGGATCGCCTACGATCTGCCAGGCTCCTATGAAGAACTGCCGCCGAACCTGCTGGATGAGCTGAAGCGTGACCGTCGCTGGTGCCACGGTAACCTGATGAACTTCCGTTTGTTCCTGGTAAAAGGGATGCATCCGGTTCACCGTGCGGTGTTCCTGACGGGCGTAATGTCCTATCTCTCTGCGCCGTTGTGGTTCATGTTCCTCGCGCTTTCTACTGCCTTGCAGGTGGTGCACACGCTGATGGAACCGACCTACTTCCTGCAACCACGCCAGCTGTTCCCGGTGTGGCCGCAGTGGCGCCCCGACTTGGCGATAGCCTTGTTCTCAACTACGCTGGTGCTGCTGTTCCTGCCGAAACTGTTGAGCGTGGTGCTGATCTGGTTCAAGGGAGCGAAACCTTACGGTGGCGCCATCCGCTTATTCTTCTCGCTGATTCTGGAGATGTTGTTCTCAGTGCTGCTGGCGCCGGTGCGCATGCTGTTCCACACCGTGTTTGTGGTCAGCGCGTTCCTTGGCTGGGAAGTGGTGTGGAACTCGCCGCAGCGTGATGATGATGCGACGCCTTGGAGCGAAGCTTTCCGTCGTCATGGTTCACAGATGCTGTTGGGTCTGGTGTGGGCGGGCGGTATGGGCTTCCTCGATCTGAACTTCCTGTGGTGGCTGTCGCCGATCGTCGTCTCGCTGATCCTGTCGCCGTTTGTGTCGGTGATGTCGAGCCGTGCAACGGTAGGGCAGAAGAGTAAGAACGCCAAACTGTTCCTGATTCCGGAAGAGTATGAGCCACCTAAAGAGCTGGTTGATACCGATCACTATCTGCAGATCAATCGTCAACGCGCGCTGAAAAATGGCTTTATGCATGCACTGTTTAACCCGGCGTTTAACGCGCTGGCGACGGCGATGGCAACATCGCGTCATAAGCAGAGCGATTTACTGGATCATGCGCGTGACCGTCGTGTCGATCAGGCACTGAGCGATGCGCCAGAGAAACTGAATCGCGAGCAGCGTTTGCAGCTGATTAGCGATCCGGTGGTGCTGGCTCGTGTGCACTCACGCCTGTGGGAAAGCGCGGACAAATATCATCAGTGGGTGGAAAGCTATCAGAAGCTGAAGCTCAATCCAGAGGCGCTGCCACAGCGCTGAGGATGAGAAAGTAGAAAGCGGCAGAAATGCCGCTTTTTTTTCGCCAGAAATATGACGCAATCTTTACGTGTTAAGGAGTGGTCATCGTCCCTGTGAGATGGTTAAACTAACGCCAGTTCATTGTGAGTAAATGTTGTGAATTATTTCCTGAAAATAACCGCGCTTAGCGCCGCGATTCTTCTGCTCACCGGTTGTGGCAGTATCATCAGCCGCACCTTTCCCGGACAAGGTCACGGCAACCAATATTATCCCGGCGTGCAGTGGGACGTTCGTGACGGACCGTGGCGCGTGCTAACCATTATCGATTTGCCGCTGTCGCTGGTGATGGACACGCTGTTACTGCCCGTGGATGCCAGTCACGGTCCGTACGAATAAACGTTACTATAGATTGTCAGAAGGGCTGTTGTCGTCTTCCCACTCTTGTGCCGCCGCTTCGCCCTCTTCAAGGTCACGCGGTGGTTCCAGCTGGAACTCGCCGTCATCCCATTCGTGCAGCGTATTTTCCGCCTGCCACTCCTGACGCAGTTCGACTTCATCAAAATCGCCATCAAAGATGGCTTGTGCAGCGTCTCCGCTGGAGATCGGCAGGCATTCACCCTGACCGTCCTCTTCCGCGAAAAATTCGGCCTGCCACATAATGTCGCCATCCTGCATCACGTACTTCTGCAGGGCGAACTGGCTTACACTGGCATCTTCTTCAGCGATCTCTGGTTGGCTGGCGAGGAACTCTTCACGAGCGGCTTCAATGGCTTCTTCAAGGGTGGTAAACAGGCTCATCATCAACTCCATGTCTGTAAAAAAGGGATTTCACAGAAGGATAGACGAAAAATCGTGAAGTGCAGGGCGGAGAGGAAATATCAGTTGGGCGGTTGCGTGAAATTCAACCGCCCAACCGGTCAGGCTATTTTCTGCGGGAAATGCAATACCGGGCGTACTGATTCGTGAATAATTGGAGCAGAGTAACGAATACAACATTTAATACAGGGCTTAACCTTTTTAAAATTAATACGCGCGGTTGATAATGCCTGATTTAAATTATATAGAGTGCCAATAAATACCATGTCCTCCTTTACGGGTAAGCGTTTGCACTCTTTCCGATGCAGAAGATGATAACCTTCCTGATCGGTACTGATCGTCACGTAGTAGTAGATGCCTTTATTCATATTATATTGTCCTGAGATATATTTGCTGTGTGTAATCTTTTTATATTTTTTAAAAGTGAACGGGTGAAGCTAAGTGCTGTAATCGAAATTAACTGGATTCGATTTTACGAACCAATTCCATAAAGTTATAAGCGAAGCGATTATTTTAATGAAAAGGAATATGGGGTTTTTTAATCAGACAATACCTTGTTTAGTAAGTTAATTTTACTTCATTGATAAGTGATGCCGAAGGATTTAGCAATATTAAATAGGAATAGCCCTGGAAGTCGTAGAAATCAGGTCCGAAACGCTAAACTTTGGTGAATAAATATTAATGGGTGACAATTCCGGGAATCCTGCATCAACGCAGAATTTGGCTGCTGCGGCGCGAGGAAAGGTTAATTTTACGTCAACATTGCGTGCTGAAGAAAAGTGATGTCTGATTAAATGCGGCGCTAAGCCAACTATCAGCCTAAGTTCAGGCTGGCACGGCTCACTAATAAATTACCGCATGTGATCGCGCCAAAAGGCAAATTAGTGCATATAAACAGCGGAGCACACAGGGTGCCCCGACCAATGTTAATAAACCGATGGTTCGCCTTGCGGACGCGTTTTAAAGCGGCGATGCAGCCACATGTATTGCTCTGGAGCCAGCAGCACCGTCTCTTCCACCACTTTATTCATCACCACAGCCGTATCAAGTTCAGATTCCAGCGTAAATTTGTCGCGGATATCTGGCATCATTTTCAGCTCATAGCCGCGCGCGTTCGGCAGACGTCGCGCCAGGAACGGCACCACGCTTGGGTTTGCCAGACGAATCAGCATATGGGTGCCGGTGGTTGTCGCCGCATCCTGAACCGCGAAGAATGGCGCAAACACGCTGCTGCGCGGGCCATAATCATGATCCGGTGCATACCAGATAATGTCGTTGTTCTTCATGGCGCGAATCATGCCTTTCAGATCTTTGCGGTCCAGCATGCTTTTATTAGAGCGCATCCGGCCCCAGGTTTGCAGCCAGTCGATCAACTTGTTGTCGTTGGGACGATACACGCCAATGCCTGGGTTGTGCATACCAAATACCCGCGCTCCCAACTCCAGAGTCAGAAAGTGCATACCAATTAATAATATGCCGCGCTTCTCTGCCAGCGCGTTAGTCACGTGCTCCAGCCCGCTGGTGGTGACCCATTTACGAATACGCCAGTCCGGCCAGAACCACGCCATCCCGGTTTCAATCAGCCCCATGCCTACCGATTCGAAGTTGTGCTTTACCATCGCGTCACGTTCATTGGTCGGCATAGTGGGGAAGCACACTTCAAGATTACGTTGCGCCACTTCAACGCGCCGCTTCATAAAGCGCATGGCAACGCGACCCAATCCGCAGCCAATTGCATGCAGTACCGGATAGGGCAACAGCACCAGCAGATAAAGAAAGCCAATGCCGAGCCAGGTCAGCCAATAGCGTGGATAGAAGAGTTCACGGGTGAGTTGGGGAAGTTGAGTCATGGAAATGTCAGTATCCTGCGTCTTATGCCAGAGAGTCCGGTTTCTGTAATTTTTTG
The DNA here is from genome assembly GCF_019091025.1 of Pantoea sp. GbtcB22. NCBI lineage: Bacteria > Pseudomonadati > Pseudomonadota > Gammaproteobacteria > Enterobacterales > Erwiniaceae > Pantoea > Pantoea sp. GbtcB22. Next base: position 983,689 of record NZ_JAGXKB010000001.1, on the reverse strand, counting down.
TCATTATGCCATTTTTTCATTCTGGCTGAAATCAAGCATAGACCGAGGACGGCTTTCCGACAGCAGGTATGCGCACGAAAACGCAATTGTGGCGCACAAATGCGTGTGTAATTTCAGCCGGCAGGCTTATCAAACCAACATTTTTGTATCAGGCAGAATTCGGGTATCATACGCGCGCTAAATTTCTCTGATTGCTAACAGGACGAACACCATGCCAGTGTTACATAACCTTGTTTCCAATAAAGAGCTGAAGGAACGTATGTTGGCGGAAACCGAACCACGTACCACAGTCTCTTTTTATAAATACTTCCAGATTGCCGATCCTAAAGCCTTCCGTGATGCCCTCTACGTTGAGTTAACCAAACTCAAGGTGTTTGGTCGCGTCTATGTTGCGCATGAAGGCATCAACGCACAAATCAGCGTGCCCGCCAGCCGCTACGAAAAGATGAAGGCCGCTTTGTATGCCTTTGATGCGGCGCTAAATAACTTGCGCATGAACATTGCGCTGGATGATGACGGTAAATCTTTTTGGGTGCTGCGCCTGAAAGTGCGTGAACGCATTGTAGCGGATGGGATTGAAGACAACAGCTTTGATGCCAGCGATGTGGGTGCTTACCTGAAAGCCGCGGACGTTAATGCGATGCTCGACGATCCGGATGCGCTGTTTGTGGATATGCGTAACCACTACGAATATGAAGTGGGGCGCTTCGATAACGCGATGGAAGTGCCGGCCGATACCTTCCGCGATCAACTGCCGATGGCCGTTGATATGCTGCAGGATCAGAAAGACAAAAAGATTGTTATGTACTGTACCGGTGGCATTCGTTGTGAAAAGGCCAGCGCCTGGATGAAACACAACGGCTTCAAAGATGTTTATCACATCGAAGGCGGGATTATTGAATACACCCGTCGGGCGCGTGAACAGGGCTTACCGGTGCGTTTCAAGGGCAAAAACTTTGTCTTTGACGAGCGCATGGGCGAGCGTATTTCCGACGATATTCTTTCCAGCTGTCATCAGTGCGGCACGCCTTGCGATAGCCACACCAACTGCATCAATGATGGCTGTCATTTGCTGTTTATTCAGTGCCCAAGCTGCGCTGAAAAGTACAACAACTGCTGCAGCCCAATCTGCATGGAAGAGTCAACGTTGTCGCCAGAGGAGCAGCGCGCACGCCGTGCGGGCCGTGAAAATGGCAACAAAGTGTTCAACAAATCACGTGGTTTGCTGAACATGACGATGGCAATTCCGGCGCCAGATAAAAAATAAGCGTAAAACAGCCTGAGGTCTGCGGACTTCAGGCTGTACTTCGTTTACTTACGCACGCCTTCCACCGAAATAATCAGTTCAGCTTTCTGCGATGCCGGGCCAAGATCTTTGCTGATGTTGAACTCTTTCAGCACGATCTCACCGCTGGCTTCAAATCCTGCACGGTAGCCGCCCCATGGATCTTTGCCTTCACCGATCAATTTTGCATCCAGCGTGACGGGCTTGGTCACGCCATTCAGCGTCAGGTCACCGGTGATCTTGTAATCTTTACCCTCTTTCTTCACGGCGGTAGAAGCAAAGGTTGCCTGCGGGAACTTACCGGTGTTGAGGAAATCCGCGCTGCGCAGGTGTTTATCACGCTCAGCATGGTTGGTATCGAGGCTGTTGGTGTTGATGGTCACGTTGACTTTATCTGCCGCAGGATTGGCTTCATCAAAAGTGAAGCTGCCATCAAAGTCTTTAAAGGTGCCGTACAACCAGCTGTAGCCCAGGTGCTGAATGCGGAACTGCACAAACGCGTGCTGGCCTTCCTTATCAAATTTGTAATCAGCCGCGCTGGCCGTCAGGCTGGCGCTCAATAATCCGGCCGCTGCTACTGCCAATAATGTCTTCTTTAGCATGTTACTTTTCCTTTTCAGAGATTAACGGGATGCGGTAACCCAACATCCTTTTCAGTGTCACATCACGGTCGATAAAATGGTGTTTCAGGGCTGCCAGCGCGTGCAGTGCTGAGATCAGCACCAAACCCCACGCCAGCCAAAGATGAATGTCACCCGCCAGATCCGCTTGTTGCGCGGCACCGCTGAACAGGGCGGGAACCGCGAACCAGCCAAATACGGAGATCGGTTTGCCATCGGCGGTGGAGATGAGATAACCGGTGAACAGCAGCACCAACAGTAAGCCGTATAACAGCCAGTGCGCGGCGGTAGCGCTGCGTCGTACGGCGGGCGAATAACTCGCCAACGGTTTGGGCGGCGGTGAAATAAAACGCCAGCCGAGGCGCAGCAGCAGCGCAGCGAACAGCAGAATGCCGATGCCTTTATGAATTTCGGGCGCATCGTGATACCAGCCATCGTAATAGCCCAATCCGACCATCCACAAACCCAGCGCGAACATGCCGTAAATAACCAGCGCCATAAGCCAATGCAATAAAATCGAGACAGCGCCGAAATGCTGTGTGGAATTACGCCACATTAAAATCACCTGGAATGAAATAAGTGGTAATGAGCATCTACATTTTGCAATGAAAGATCAATTAACCTTACTTTTCTATAAAGTTGAAAATCATCTTCGGAATAAATGAGGATTTAATTAAAACTCAGTCAGAATAATTGAAGGGATAGCTTAAAAGGCGGGGCTTATTGCGAAGTATTGCATATTCACTACACCAAATGCGGCATAGCGCGGCGCTGAATGTTGATATAGGTAATTAACTGTCAGTTTGTGTCAATTTCGCCGGCACAGGATTAGTACCGGCAAGTATGGTTTAGTTAAATCGCGCGAGCGAGAAAGGCGCAATATCGAAAGAGAACGGTTTGTTCTGCGCAAATTCACTGGCAAGTTCACCCAGCACGCTGGCGAATTTGAAACCGTGTCCGCTTAAGCCGGTGATGATCAGACGATTAGGTTCGCCCGGTAGCGTATCGATAATGAAATCTTCGTCCGGCGTATTGTCGTAGCTGCAGGCTTCGCCATGCAAACAGACGCCCACGCCCGGCAGGAATTTACGCAGGAAGCTAAAAGATTCGTTGCCGTCTACCGCGATGCTGCCAAAAGGTTTGCGATCGGCCGGCGTTTGCATCAGCTGTCCGCCATCGTGACGTCCCACTTTCAGCGCGTTGTTATCCGCCGGGAAGCCGTAAAAGTGGCTGCCATCGCTCATCTCCACGGTAAAGCCGGGGAATTTATTGTTCTCGCTGTAGCGACCATCTGCCTGATACCAGGCGAAAACTTTGCGCACGGGCGCAACCGGCAGATCGGCGACCAACTGGCTCACCCAGGTACCGGCGCTGACCAACAGTTTACGCGCGCGGAAAATGCCATCGCTGGTGGTGACTTGCTGCAGATCGCCGTCACGACCTATCTCTGTCACCGGACAGTTAAACAGCTGCGCGCAACCGGCCTGTTCCGCCAGCTGCACCCAGCTGCGCACCGCTTGCTCACATTTGAGGAAGCCGGAGTTGGGTTCGTACACGCCGATGTAGCCATCCGGCACCGTGAACTGCGGCCAGCGCGCGCGCACTTCATCGGCTTGCAGGATTTTCACATCCAGCTGCCACGCTCTCGCGCTATCGATAACATTTTGAATAAAGGAGGAGGTGATGGGCGCTAAGTTGAGGATGCCGCTGCGATGCATGATGCGCTCGCCGCTCTGGCGTTCCAGCTCATCCCAGAGTTTCTGTGCGCGTAGCACCAGCGGCACGTAGCGTTCACCTTCACCATACGCATGGCGAATCAGGCGGGTTTCCCCATGATGTGTGCCCTGGCTGTGCGGCGGATGGGCGCTATCAATCATCAGCACCGATAAGCCAGCCTGCGTGGCGTAAAACCCGGCTGCTGCGCCGACCGAACCGCTTCCCACCACAATCAGATCATAAACCATAACGACATCACTCCAGCAAAACAGCGAAATTTTTCAACAGCATATCAAAAGAGAGCGCCCATGAAAAAGGCACCCTGTTGGGTGCCCTTTCACGCGATAGTAGAAATTAATGCTTTTGATTGTCGCGTAGGTACTGCTCGGTAGACTCTATTTTTGCAATGCCAGCTTCGAGTAGAGAGATGAACTGTCTGGCTACGTCGGTAGTCAGCCAGTAGGTCGGACCCACGTCAGCTTCTTCTTCTTTCTGCCCCTGCGAGGAGAGCGAGTGCAGGCGAATCATCATGGCGTCATAACTGTCTACGGTGCTGATGTCCCATCCTACCAACGGATGAGTCTGGATGACGTCTTTATTTCTGTCCATTATAACCTCCGTATTACTCGTTAAACGAAGTGCTTCTTGAGGTTCAATGCGGCTGTATCGTGCACTAGCGAAACAATTATAACATGAAATAGCGGGTACAATAGTTAAAAGGTATGACGAACCTAAACAGAGTAAAAATAAACGCGGTTAACATTGCCGTTTAATCGAATAATAAAATGCCCGCAGCATCAGGCATTTTATTGGAATTATTACTGGCAACACTGACGAAGTTATCGGCTTTTATAAGGGAAAACTTTAGGCCGAAAAAGGGGGCACTTTTATGAGTGTGGCTCGACCGGCAGCAGGCCGTGACGTTTCTGAATCTCTTCCGCCAGCCGGGTAAAATGCTGCTGTAACTGCTCGTCATGGTTCTGGTTTTGCGCTTCCAGCGTCAGGTTGTGGACCAGCAACTGATTGGCGCGATCGTCGAGACAGAAGGTCAAGGTGGCAAACGCATTTTCTAATACGGTTAAGCGGCGCTGTTGCTCAGCAATAAATGCCAGCAATTCTCCGAAGGTCATCGCCTCTTCTGGTTTTTCAGTAGTCATGTAAAACACCTCCTGTAAGCATGACGAGGCAAGAATAGGGGATCGTTTAACATGAGTCTAGATGCAGGAAGTTTTTCTGGCGAGAGGGAAATAAAAACAAAAAAGCCGGATAGCGATACCCGGCAAAAACGGCACAGTGGCAGTTAATCGTTATTGAACCAGTCGTCAGCGCTTTCCCAGGTTTCTTGTAACAGTTCGCTGATGCGTTCGCGTGACTCTTTACAGCCACCAAACACGCTGAGTTGGTTGCCGCCGGCATAACGCACTTTGACGTGATGATCGTCGTCGGGGAAATCCTGCGTAATGCGACGAACCAGTTCGACGCTGAGTGCATCCAGTGCACCCGCAGGAAGGGGCGAAGTTTTTGCTACGGTAATTTCAACACGCATAGAAGCCTCCGGGATAATATACTGTTTATTTGTACAGTATAAATTTCCCGAAGGCAAGCAGCAGATAATTATTCTTTGATGCGCCAGTTCAGCGTTTCACCGGCAAGGAAAGGCACCAGCGTGTCATCCGCCAGCGCAATGCTCTCTTCAACCTGCCAGGATTCTCGCACCAGCGTCAGCGTGCCTTCATTCAGCGGCAGACCGTAGAAGTTCGCGCCGTTCTCCGAGCAGAAGGCTTCGAAATGTTCCAGCGCATTCAGCTCCTCAAACACTGTGGCGTACGCCGGCAATGAGGTCGGCGCATTAAACACGCCGGCGCAGCCACAGCTGGCTTCCTTGAGGTGACGCAGATGTGGCGCGGTATCGGTACCGAGGAATACGCGACGATTCCCGCTGGCAACCAGCTTACGCAGCGCTTCCTGATGGATATTGCGCTTCAGAATCGGCAGGCAGTAAAGATGCGGACGCACGCCGCCCACCAGCATGTGGTTACGGTTGAACATCAGGTGCTGTGGCGTAATTGTGGCGCCCAGCAGATCATTACCGGCTGCCAGATACTCCGCCGCTTCTTTCGTGGTGATGTGCTCCATCACCACTTTCAGCGCCGGGAACTGTTTACGCAGCGGTTCCAACACGGTTTCAATAAAGCGCGCTTCGCGATCAAAAATATCGATGTGAGAATCGGTCACTTCGCCGTGCACCAGCATTGGCATGCCGATCTGCTGCATGCGATCCAGCACCTTAGCGATGGCGGCGATGTTGGTCACGCCGTGGCTGGAGTTGGTGGTGGCGTGCGCAGGATAGAGTTTGGCGGCGGTAAAAGTGCCGTCACGGAAGCCTCGCTCGATCTCATCGGGATCAAGTGAATCGGTGAGATAGCAGGTCATCAGCGGAGTAAAAGCGTGCTCAGCAGGTAACGCAGCCATGATGCGCTCGCGATACGCCACGGCAGCGGCCACGCTGATAACCGGTGGAACCAGGTTTGGCATGACAATCGCACGACCATTTACTGCGCTGGTATAAGGCAGTACGGCGTTAAGCATCGCGCCATCGCGCAGATGGATGTGCCAGTCGTCAGGGCGGCGGATGGTAATGTGCTGAGGTTGGGCTGTCATTCAAAAAGACTCCGGCTGAGAAGAAAACGAGAGGCACGTTTAGGCCGGGGAGTAATCATAAGGATGTGGGCAACCGTTTGCACGGGATTTTATTGTGACAAACAAAAACCGCACCGGAAGGTGCGGTTGCGCGGATTAATCTGTAAACGGAATCACCAATTGGCCCGGTTTCACTTCAATTCCTTTAGCAAGTTTCTTCGCCAGCGCTTCGCCTTTGCTGCGGTCTGCACTCAGCACATAAGCAGGTCTCTCATTAAAGTAGCGCTTCAGCGACTCATTGAGATACGGCGTGAGGGTTTTCATAATCGACGCCATTTTCTCTGGCTGCACCTGCGCATCGACAATCTCCATGTCATGCAGATAAATCGCGCCTTCCTGTGCGTTGTAAACCGGCTGCGCCTTCATCTTCAGCAGCATTTCGGCCTGCTGCGGACCAAACAGCGAGCTGACATTGATGTTGGCTTTACCCGAGAGCGTTATTTTGCCGGGTTCTTCACGGCCAATCTGGCTGTTGAGATCGCTCAGCACAATGTGCGCATTCACCAGCCCGGAAACGCCGATATCTTTTTCGAAGTTATTGCGCTTTTGCAGCGCCTGATTCACTTCCTGTTCGCTGATGGTGTATTGCGTCAATTGGTTACAGCCGCTGAGTAGCACGGCAAAAAGCAGAGCGAAAAGCCCGGTAAGCGCCTTTTTCATATTGTCCTCATCCTGATCGAAACGGCAAAACAGCGATAGCCTGCCTGAATCAGCGGCATGTGTCACCAGGAGAGAGATGAGAAGCGCCGCAGCGCCTCTCAGGGATGAAGATTATGCGGCGATGGAGGAGAGCAGATTAACCTGGGTTTGTTTCGCCATGTTGTCGCGATAATCGGCAACGCGACTTGGCCATTCAATGCCGTTGACCAGCGTTAAGGAGCGCAGCAGCGGGAAAAGATGAATATCATCTTCCGACAGTTCGCCATTTACCGCATTGGGTTTGACGATCAGCTTGTCGAGCTGACGCAGATCGTCGCTGATGTTTTTGATTAAGCCCGGCGCGTGTTTACGCAACTCGCTGAAATCGCCCACGCTGGCCTGCTTCTTCTCGCTGAAGTAGCTACGCGCTTCCGGCGTAGCGAATTCGGCGAAGGAGGCATCGGCGATGCGCGGCAGCAGCAGCTTATTGACGTAGCCATTCACGTGGCGCAGCCAGTCGCTGATCGCAGGGTTGCTTTTGCCATTAAGCAGCGGTTGGTGATCGTATTTATCTACCAGCCGCACAATATCCATACTTTCCGGTACAGCGCTGCCGTCGGCCTTTTGCAGAATCGGCGCCATTTTCTGGCCGATCAATTTTTTCGGCGTTTGCTCGTCGTCATTCAGCATAACGATGAGTTCTAATGGCAGATTTTTTAAGCCGAAAATCATGCGTGCTTTGACGCAGAAAGGGCAGTGATCGTAGATGTAGAGTTTCATCCCGTTTCTCCTGTGGTTCTAAGGGTGACAGAGGTCACCCTTTTTCCGGACGTGCGGGAAGTATGGAAGAGATCTTTGGCGGGGGCAAATTAGCTGCTGAAAATCGCTGGTGCCACCGAACGCGGCTGGAACTGCCACCAAAGCGCCAAAAGGGTGATCATGCCAACGCTGCTCAGCAGCATCCACGGCAGTTCCGGCAGCGCCCATTGCTGGCCCATATCGAACATCCAGCCGCCGCCGGAGTAGCCGATCAAACCGCCAATCGCGAGGCCGAGTCGGCTGAAGCCCATATAGCTGCCGCGCGCACGTGAACTGGCCAGCGAAGCGCTGAGCGTTTCTCGCGCCGGTTCCGCGATGATTGAGCCCAGATAAAAGAGGGCGATCAGCATAAACAGCGACGGCAGCGAATCGGTCATGCCAACCGGCAGCAGGCTGAACGTCATCAGGAACAAGCCGGCCATCAAACGCGTTTCGAGGCGGAAGCGTTTTTCGCTCCAGCGCGCCAGCGGATAGAGCAGGCTTAATGACAGCAGCGCTTCTATCGCGTACATCCACTTCACCGCAGCAGGCGCCCCGGCTACCTGATTCACCATCACCGGCAGCATCAACATCACCTGCACGGCGAGAATGTAGTAGCCGGTCAATGTCAGCACGTACAGGCGAAAACGCTTGTCCTGCCAGACGCGTTGCATCCCTTCACGCATCGCAATGCGTTCGGTTGAGATGCGCCACGCCGGTAACCAAACGGCGTTAAACAGCGCAGCAGTGACAAACACCGCCGCGCCAACCCAGCACACCAGACGGAAATCCCACGCCAGCAGCCAGCTACCAATCAGCGCGCCCAGCACGGCACCGGCGCTGTCTTGCATCATCAGCAGGGAGAAGAAGCGGCCGCGATCGCGTGCGCGTACCAGTTTCATAACCAGCGCGCTGCGTGGCGGATCAAACAGCGTGCCGCCAAGGCCGGAAAGCAAACAGGCAAACCACAGCAGCCAGGGTTCATGCGCCAGCGCCATGCAGGCAAAACCCGCCGCGCGCATCAGCATACCAGTGACGATCAGCGGACGCGCACCAAAACGGTCGGCAATCGCACCGCCGAAGATGCCGAATCCCTGCTGGACGAACTGGCGCAAGCCAAGCGCAATACCGACCATCAACGCGGCCCAGCCCAGCTGTTCGACAAAATGGATGGAAATGAGGGGAAACACCACGAAAAAGCCCATCACAACCAGCATGTTATCCACTAAAAGAAATGTTTTACCGAGGCGTCGTGCCCGCGCAACCCGAGACATGCTAATTCCTGAGCAAATGAGAGGAGATAAGAGACCAATTGGTCTATTTTCCGCCTGCTCAGCGGCGAAAAACAGCTTTCTCAGGATGATATTTTTTCATCGAATCCGCAGAAATATTAATCCTAAATCAGGATGAATCCTGAGGAACGCGTTCAAGGGTTTTACCGCAAGCGGGGTGACGGTTATAGTGAGGAGTATCGCCGCTGGCGTACATCTTTCTTAAGTTATGGATTTCAGGAGTCATGATGTTTGGCTATCGTTCTGCTGGCCCACGCGTGCGCCTCACTACCGATCGCTTAGTGGTGCGTTTAGTACACGAACGCGATGCCTGGCGATTAGCGGATTATTACGCTGAAAATCGTGCGTTTCTCAAGCCGTGGGAACCGGTGCGCGACGAGAGCCATTGTTATCCTTCGGGCTGGCAAGCGCGCCTCGGACTGATCGCCGACATGCATAAACAGGGCTCAGCCTACTATTTTGTGCTGATGGACCCGGAAGAGACCGAAGTGCGTGGTGTGGCGAATTACAGCAACGTGCTGCGCGGATCGTTTCACGCCTGCTATCTCGGCTATTCACTGGGCGAGAAGTGGCAAGGTCAGGGACTGATGTTTGAAGCGCTCACTACCACCCTTCGCTATATGCAACGCCAGCAACGTATTCACCGCATAATGGCTAATTATATGCCGCACAATCAGCGCAGTGGCGATCTGCTGGCGCGTCTTGGTTTTGAAAAAGAGGGTTACGCCAAAGATTACTTGCTGATCGATGGGCGCTGGCAGGATCATGTACTCACCGCGTTGACCTGCCGGGAGTGGACCCCGGATCGTCGTGGACAATAATAAGGGATCACCTCAATGAAAATGGCCTTATCCGCGCAGGCATTGCGCGTGATTGGATGCCTGCTGGAGAAGCAGGTCACCACGCCGGATCAATATCCGCTCTCCCTTAATGGCGTTGTCACCGCCTGTAATCAGAAATCTAACCGCGAACCGGTGCTCAATCTCAGCGAGATGGAGGTGCAAGCGCAGCTTGATGAGCTGGTGAAAAAGCATCTGGTGACCGCCAATAACGGCTTCGGTCAACGCGTCAGCAAGTATGAACAGCGCTTCTGCAATTCCGCTTTCGGCAATCTGCAGTTGAATAGCGCTGAAGTCGCCGTGCTGACGCTGCTGTTCCTGCGCGGTGCACAGACGCCGGGCGAACTGCGCACCCGCAGCGGTCGTCTGCATGAATTCAGCGATATGAATGAAGTCGAGCAGACGCTTATCGGTTTAAGCACGCGCGAGGATGGCCCAATGGTGGTGCGACTGGCGCGCGAACCGGGCAAACGTGAAAGCCGCTATATGCATCTTTTTGGTGGCGAAGTAGAGGAAGACGCGGCCAGCGCAGAAAGCGTCAGTGACAACGGCGATTTAACCGCGCGTGTCGCGCAACTTGAAGAAACGGTTGCTGAGTTGCAGTCGCAACTGCAACAGCTGCTGCAAAAGGAGCACTAATATGACATTGCGTATTGGCATTGTAGGATTGGGCGGTATCGCGCAGAAAGCATGGCTGCCGGTTTTATCGCAAGCCAGCGGCTGGCAATTAGCGGGTGCGTTTTCGCCCAATCAGGCAAAGGCGCAACCGATCTGCGATAGCTATCGCATACCTTATTTTGGTCAACTGGATGCGCTGGCCGCCGCCAGTGATGCGGTGTTTGTTCACAGCAGCACCGCCAGCCATTACGAAGTGGTTAAAGCGCTGCTGCTGGCGGGCAAAGATGTGTGCGTCGATAAACCGTTAGCCGAAACGCTGCAACAGGCCGAAGCGCTGGTGGCGCTGGCGGACAAGCAGAAGCGCAAGCTGATGGTGGCATTTAACCGCCGCTTTGCGCCGCGTTATCAGCAGCTGAAAAGTGACATGTCACGCGCCGCCTCGCTGCGCATTGAAAAGCACCGCGCGGATAGCGTGGGTCCACAGGATTTGCGTTTTACCCTGCTGGACGATTATCTGCACGTGGTGGACACCGCGCTGTGGCTGGCGGGCGGCAGCCTGACGCGCGAGTTAGGGCACATTGAGACCAATGATGATGGCGCGATGCTGTACGCCGAACACCATTTCTCCGCCGGATCGCTGCAAATCACCACCAGCATGCATCGTCGCGCCGGGACGCAACGCGAAGTCGTCAGCGCCATCTGCGACGGTGATTACATCGAAATTAACGAGATGCGCGACTGGCAGCAGGAAAACCGCGGCGGCATGGTGCGTGATGTGCCGCCCGCGTGGCAAAGCCACCTTACTCAGCGCGGTTTCAGCGGCGCAGCGCACCATTTCATTCAGTGTGTTGAAAATCAGACGATGCCTGAAACCAGTGGCGAACAGGCGCTGGCGGCGCAGCGTCTGGTGGAAAAATTGTGGCGCGATGCCGAACGTGAATAATTCCTTGTAACACTCAATGCTGGTCATTTCCCGCCGTGGCAGTAGACTATCGCCGGACATCACGGGATGTCCGCGCTAAGTCGCTCATTTCTCCGACACTTTTCAGGATGCGCCACTCAATATGAATTTGTTGAAATCGCTGGCTGCGGTCAGTTCGATGACCTTGTTTTCCCGCGTACTGGGCTTTGCCCGCGATGCCATTGTGGCGCGCGTTTTCGGCGCAGGAATGGCAACCGATGCCTTCTTTGTTGCCTTCAAACTGCCGAACCTGCTGCGCCGTATCTTCGCTGAAGGCGCGTTTTCTCAGGCGTTCGTGCCGATCCTCGCGGAATATAAAAGCAAGCAGGGTGAAGATGCCACGCGCGTGTTTGTCGCTTACGTCTCCGGATTACTGACGCTGGTGCTGGCGGTGGTGACCGTGTTAGGGATGATCGCTGCGCCCTGGGTTATTGTGGTGACGGCGCCAGGCTTTGCCGATACCGCCGATAAATTTGCCTTAACCAGCGCGCTGCTGCGCGTCACCTTTCCCTATATTTTGCTGATCTCGCTGGCCTCGCTGGCGGGCGCGATCCTCAATACCTGGAACCGGTTTTCCGTGCCGGCGTTTGCGCCGACGCTGCTGAACATCAGCATGATTGGTTTTGCTGTCTTCGCTGCGCCGCATTTTAATCCGCCGGTGATGGCGCTGGCGTGGGCCGTGGTGGTCGGCGGCGTGTTGCAGCTGTTCTATCAGCTGCCGCACCTGAAGAAGATTGGCATGCTGGTTTTACCGCGTTTGAATCTGCGCGATGCGGGCGTGTGGCGCGTAATGCGTCAAATGGGGCCGGCGATCCTCGGCGTGTCGGTGAGCCAGATTTCACTGATCATCAACACCATTTTCGCCTCCTTTTTGGTTTCCGGTTCGGTTTCGTGGATGTACTACGCCGATCGCCTGATGGAGTTTCCTTCCGGCGTGCTGGGCGTGGCTCTGGGCACCATTTTGCTGCCCTCGCTGGCGAAGAGTTTTGCCAGCGGTAATCAGGAAGAGTATTCACGGTTGATGGATTGGGGCCTGCGTCTATGCTTCCTGCTGGCGTTGCCGAGCGCAGTGGCGTTGGGCATTTTGTCCGGGCCGCTGACGGTCGCGCTGTTCCAGTACGGCAAGTTCACCGCGTTTGATGCCCTGATGACGCAGCGCGCGCTGATTGCCTATTCAGTGGGTTTGATGGGGCTGATCGTGGTGAAAGTGCTGGCACCCGGCTTCTATTCTCGTCAGGACATTAAAACTCCGGTGAAAATTGCCATCGTGACACTGATTGTGACGCAGCTGATGAACCTGGCGTTTATCGGCCCGCTCAAACATGCCGGTTTGTCGCTGTCGATCGGTCTGGCCGCTTGCCTGAATGCTGCGCTGCTGTACTGGCAACTGCGTAAGCAGGATATCTTCCAGCCGCAGCCTGGCTGGTTCAGTTTCCTGACCCGTTTGCTGATTGCCGTAGTGGTAATGGCCGCAGCGCTGTTTGGCATTCTGCAGGTGATGCCGGCATGGGAAGAGGGGCAGATGTGGTGGCGCCTGATTCGTCTGGCGGCGGTCTGCGCCATTGGCGGCGGCGCATACTTTGTGATGCTTGGTCTGCTCGGCTTCCGCCCGCGCGACTTCGCGCGACGCACGCTGGTTTAAAGGCCGCACTCTCTTAATGGACATGCAGCGTCTGCCGCTGCGTAAGGGCAATCCGCAGCGCTGAAGCGTAAACGGTGGGCCAGGAGAGACCCGCATGGATGCGGGGCTCAGTTCGGGCCGGGCAGGAAGCCCGATCCCGAACGGTACGTCGGCACAACGTTGAAGCTGAAGGTACCGCGTAAGCGGCGCGAGGACCGCCCGGCAGCGGCAGATGCTGTAGGTCCCGCACACAACAAAAAGGCCGCCATCCCAAAAGATAGCAGCCTCTTCAAACCCACTTTTTTCTACCCTTTACGACTCAGCGTCGCCTGACCTTTACCCAAACCATCCGGGCCGTAAAACGCCTGGGTTTGGTGGGGTCGCAACACCGCCAATGCTTCATTGGTGTAGCCGATTTGATGCTGCAACAAAATCCCGTTATGCGTATTGGCATCGCGCAAGCGGCGCGTGTGCTGCTGAATACGCATCCAGCGGCTTTCGCGATCGCTGTGATCACCATAGGGCGCCTGCGTGCCGAGCGTTTTCTCGGTGGTGCGGCGCATCTCGTCCAGATAATTCAACGTCGTCAGCAGCGCGCTTTTATCTTCAGAAATACGCTGCAGCAGGTTGCCATTGATCTGGCCGGCAGAAAGTTGCTGTTGTTCCTCATCCATTACCACCGCAAGGGATGTCAGCACGTCCTGCATTTTGTCTAAGGTGATCAGCAGATGGTCCATTGGGATTAGTTACCCTCTAAATACGCCTTGGTATCGGCGATCAGCGCGTCGGCGATCTTACCGGTATCCATTTTCAATTCGCCATTACGAATGGCCGTCTTCAGCTGCTCAACGCGCGCTGTATTAATATCTTTGCTGCCAGGCTGCATCAGTTGCGCCTGCGCGGTACTCAACTTCACTTCCGCACCGCTTTCGCTGGTGGTGCTGGCTGCGGGCGTCGCGCTCTGACGCACTTTGCTGCTGTTATCGTTATTGTCGCGTGTTTGAACAGTGCTAACCGGATTCGTAGGCTGCGTTCTGTCGATGCTCATGGTAAGGCTCCTGTAAGGTCAGTTGGGGGTCAGCCAACTGAGTCAGCATAGGGTAATGTCTTTGTTGATATCTCTATCGGCAGAACAACAGGGTTCTTTAACGCTTTATAGCGATATCAGAATATTCCCATCCGCGTCGACGCGACCACTGACAACCTGACCATTTCCCATCCTCACGCGCACCATTTGTGCCGCGCTGGCGTTGTTCAGCGCACGTCCTTCGCTGCTGGCATTAAACCCGTTTCCACTGGCGACTACCATCACATTTTGACCGGCTTTCACGCGCCACGGCTGACGTACCATGGTGGCGGTTACCGGCTGTCCTGGCGGGATATCGCGTAGTGCGATCGCATCGATGACGCCGCTGCTGTCCATCAATGCGCGTGCTGGCAGTTCATCGAGACGTCCGGTTGCCAGACGCACGTCCGTCGGGCTGAGATTGCTGCCGCGCGCCACCTGACGGCTCGCCACCAGATATTGCCCGGTGACCTGCACCTGAACCTGCAGGAAACGACGATTTTGGTCGCAGTTGGCGGCGATGCTGATGTTGCCCCACTGACGGCTATTGCCCGGTAGCTGCAGTTCAGGGGTTTCGCAGTTTGGCCACTGCGCCTGTGGCGTACGCACCACCACCGTCATGCCCGCGGCATGTTGTGGGTCGCGCGCTTTAAAAAATTGGGTCAACTGCGCGGTAAGGTCCGCAGCAGAGCTGGGTAGCGCCAGTGCCAGCAAAAGTGTGGCTAGCAAGGTGGAATATCTGCGCATAACGCCTCCTGACGAGAAGATGGCACTGAGTCTACGCCTCGCGCAAAAAAATCAATGTCAAAAATAGCCGTCATTTTTGCTGCTATTCAGACGATCACCCTTGCATTTGTCCACTTAAGCTGTCAGCTCGAAATTCTCATTCGCGGAGGAAGCATGCTCGACAAACTCGATGCCGCGCTGCGATTTGGTACTGAAGCGTTAAACCTACGTGCTCAGCGTCAGGAAATCCTGGCGTCAAACATTGCCAACGCCGATACCCCGGGCTACCAGGCGCGGGATATCGACTTTGCCAGTCAGCTGAGCAAGGTGATGCAAAACGGTCGCGCCGAAGGCAGCAGTCTGGCGCTGAATGTGACGTCCTCACGCCACATTGAAGCGCAAACCAACTCTCAGCCGTCACTGGATCTGCTGTACCGCATTCCCGATCAACCCGCCGCGGATGGCAACACCGTGGATATGGATCGCGAACGTACGCAGTTTGCTGATAACAGCCTGAAATACCAAACCGATCTCACCCTCATCAGTAGCCAGATCAAAGGCATGATGAGCGTTCTGCAGGGGCAATAAGCATGGCATTGCTGAATATCTTTGATATCGCCGGTTCTGCGATGACAGCGCAATCACAGCGCCTCAACGTCAGCGCCAGTAACCTGGCCAACGCCGACAGCGTGACCGGCCCAGATGGCCAGCCTTACGTGGCGAAGCAGGTGATTTTCCAGACCGACGCCGCACAAGGTGCAGCCACCGGTGGCGTGAAGGTCGCTGGCGTGGTGAACGATCCTACCCCGGCAAAACTGGTGTACGACCCGGGCAATCCGCTGGCGGATCAGAAGGGCTACGTCAAGATGCCAAACGTTGATGTGGTGTCCGAAACCGTTAACACCATGTCCGCGTCGCGCAGCTACCAGGCCAACGTTGAAGTGCTGAACACGGTGAAGTCAATGATGATGAAAACTCTCACTATCGGTCAGTAACGGAGAACGAATATGAGCGTAGCAGTAGGAATTAAAGACAGTCTGGACCCAACGGTACTGACCTCCAGTAGCGCTTCGAGCGGTAACTCTTCCGCCGACCTGCAGAATCAGTTCCTGAACATGCTGGTGGCGCAGCTGAAAAACCAGGATCCCACTAATCCTATGGATAACAGCCAGCTCACCACGCAGTTGGCACAGATCAACACCCTGAGCGGTATTGAAAAGCTGAATACCACGCTGGGATCTATCTCCGGCCAGATCACTACCAGCCAGTCGCTGCAGAGTTCAACGCTGATTGGTCACGGTGTGATGGTCAATGGTTCGCAGGTATTGGTGGGCAGCGGTACGACTACGCCGTTTGGCATTGAGCTGGCGACAGCGTCCACGGCCACCAGTGTCACGATTAAAGACAGTAACGGCGCCACGGTCCGCACCATTGACCTCGGCAAACTGAGCTCTGGCGTCCACACCTTCTCGTGGGACGGCAAGCTGGATGACGGTTCTACCGCCGCGGATGGCAAATATTCTGTTTCGCTGGCCGCCAGCAATGGCAGCACGCAACTGGTGGCGCAGCCGCTGAACTATGCCTACGTCAATGGCGTCAGCACCACTGATGGCACCACAAAACTGGATCTCGGCACCATGGGCTCCGCAACCCTCGATGAAATTCGTCAGATTCTCTGATTAACCTTTTAGCAGGAGAGATTACATGTCTTTTTCACAAGCGGTGAGCGGCCTCAATGCTGCCTCCAGCAATCTGGATGTGATTGGTAACAACATCGCCAACTCCGCCACAGCCGGTTTTAAATCCAGCACCATTGCTTTTGCCGATATGTTTGCCGGCTCTAACGTGGGTTTGGGTACCAAAGTTGCCGCCGTCATTCAGGACTTTGGTGATGGAAGTACAACGTCAACCAGTCGTGGACTGGATGTGGCACTGAGCGGCAACGGTTTCTTCCGCATGACCGACGCCAGCGGCGGCGTGTTCTATTCCCGTAACGGCCAGTTCACGCTGGATGCCAACCGTAACCTGGTGAACACCCAGGGTCTGAATGTCACCGGCTATCCGGCCAGCGGCACACCGCCAACCATTCAGACCGGTGCCAACCCAGTGGCGCTGAGTATTCCAACCACGCAGATGGGGGCACGTGCAACAACAACTGCTACCCAGGTTGCCAACCTGAACTCCACCAGCACCACCCCGACCGTCACCCCGTTTGATAAGTCCAACGTTGATAGCTACAACGCGAAAACCACCATGACGGTGTACGACACGCAGGGTAACGATCACCAGTTAGACATGTACTACATCAAAACGGCGGATAACACCTGGACCGTGCATATGGTTGACTCCACCACCGGTAATGAAGTTGGTAATACTGCGGGCGGTGACAACCTGGGCTACCAGATGAAGTTTGATGCCAACGGTAAACTGACCGGCGTATCAAAAATGATTGACGATCCGGCCAATCCAGGCACTGCGATTCCGGATACCACGACCACCAGCGCTTCCCTGGCAAACCTGGTTGTGGACGGCACCAACGGGGCGAATGGCATGAACATCAGCCTGAGCATGTTGGGTAGCCTGCAGCAAAACACCGGTGCGACCACTTTTGGTAACCCAACGCAAGACGGTTATCAGCCTGGCGATCTGACCAGCTACACCATCAATGATGACGGCACCATTACCGGCACTTACTCCAACCAGAAAACCCAACTTCTGGGACAAATTGTCTTGTCGAGTTTCTCTAACCCGGAAGGTCTGAAGTCTGAAGGTGACAACGTCTGGTCTGCCACCAGCTCATCAGGTCAGGCCGCAACTGGTCTGGCAGGCACCGGTACTTACGGCAACCTGACTTCAGGTGCGCTGGAAGCGTCCAACGTCGATATGAGCAAAGAGCTGGTGAACATGATCGTTGCGCAGCGTAACTATCAGGCCAACAGCCAGACCATTAAAACTCAGGACCAGATTCTTAACACCCTGGTTAACTTACGTTAATTCGCTAACGGGATTGCTTTATGGATCACGCAATATATACCGCCATGGGCGCGGCCAGTCAGACGTTGGATCAGCAGTCGGTAACGGCCAGCAACCTCGCCAACGCCTCAACGCCGGGCTTTCGTGCTCAGCTCAACGCGTTGCGCGCGGTGCCGGTCAGCGGCTGGTCGCTGCCGACGCGTACGCTGGTTGCCGCTTCCACGCCGGGCGCCGATATGTCACCGGGCTCGATGGACAACACCGGCCGCACGCTGGATGTGGGCGTTGCGCAGGACGGCTGGTTGGCAGTGCGTGCCGCTGACGGTACCGAAGCTTATACCCGCAACGGCAATATGCAGATCAGCGCGACCGGTATTTTGACTATTCAGGGCAATCCCGTAATGGGCGATGGGGGTCCGATCGCCATCCCGCAAGGCGCTGAATTGACCATCGCGGCAGACGGGACCATCACCTCGCGTAACGCCGGTGATGCACCCAATGCCACGGTGCAGATTGGTCGCCTGAAGCTGGTGCGCGCCACCGGTAAAGAGATGCAGCGCGGTGATGACGGCATGTTCCGTCCTAATCAGCAAACCCAGGCGACGCGCGGCGCTGCGCTGGCAAATGATGCCACCATGACGGTGATGCCCGGCGTGCTGGAAGGCAGTAACGTCAAGCCGGTGGAAACCATGGTCGATATGATCGCCAACGCCCGACGTTTTGAGATGCAGATGAAAGTGATCTCCAACGTCGATGAAAACGAACAAAAAGCTAACAGCTTGCTCAACATGAGCAGCTAAGGCGTAAGGAAAACACCATGATTCGTTCTTTATGGATCGCCAAAACCGGTCTTGACGCTCAGCAAACCAACATGGACGTCATCTCCAACAACCTCGCGAACGTAAGCACCAACGGCTTTAAACGTTCGCGCGCGGTATTCGAAGATTTGATGTACCAAACCCTGCGTCAGCCGGGCACGCAGTCGTCAGAGCAAACCACGCTGCCGTCTGGTTTGCAGATCGGTACCGGTGTGCGTCCTGTCACCACTGAACGTCTGCATCAGCAGGGTAACCTGTCGCAGACCAGCAACTCAAAAGACGTGGCGATCAACGGCCAGGGTTATTTCGAAGTGCAGATGCCGGACGGCACCTCGGCGTATACCCGTGATGGTTCATTCCAGGTTGACCAGAACGGTCAGCTGGTGACTAACGCCGGTTATCCGGTACAGCCAGGCATCACTATTCCGGCCAACGCCACCAGCATCACGATCTCGCGCGATGGCGTGGTGAGCGTGACGCAGCAGGGCCAGACCAATCCGGCGCAGGTCGGTCAGCTGACGCTGAGCACCTTCATGAACGATGCGGGCCTGAACAGCCAGGGTGAAAACCTCTATCAGGAGACGCAGGCATCCGGTGCGGCGACGCAGAGTACGCCAGGCCAGAACGGCGCGGGTCTGCTGTATCAGGGTTATGTCGAAACCTCGAACGTCAACGTGGCGGAAGAGCTGGTCACCATGATTCAGACGCAGCGCGCCTACGAGATCAACAGTAAAGCGATCAGCACCTCCGATCAGATGCTGGCGAAGTTAACCCAGCTGTAATGCTGGTGTCGTTGGGCCAGCTCCGCTGGCCTGATTAAGCAACATGAAGAAGGTCAAAAAGTGGCGAAGCAAGTGATTCTCAAGCCTGGTCATTGGTTGGTAGCCACGCTGCTACTCACGCTTAACGGTTGTGCGCTGGTACCGCGCACACCACTGGTACAGGGATCGACTACGGCAGAGCCGACGCCATCCGCACCGCCGGTGGTGAACGGTTCCATTTTTCAGGGCGTCGCACCGCTGAACTACGGCTATCAGCCGCTGTTTGAGGATCGTCGTCCACGCAACATTGGCGATACATTGACGATCACCTTGCAGGAAAACGTCAGCGCCAGCAAAAGTTCTTCGGCCAATGCCAGCCGCGATGGCAGCAACAGTTTTGGTGTGACGGGTGTGCCAACCGGCCTGAGCGGTCTGGTGGGTGCTGGTGGCGAAAAAGCCACGCTGGATGCCAATGGCAAAAATGACTTCGCCGGTAAAGGTGGCGCGACGGCCAACAACACCTTTACGGGCACCATCACCGTCACCGTCAATCAGGTGTTGTCGAACGGCAACCTGCGCGTGGTGGGTGAGAAACAGATCGAAATTAACCAGGGCACCGAATTTATCCGGTTCTCGGGCGTGGTTAACCCACGCACCATCAGCGCCAGCAACGCGGTGCTGTCAACGCAGGTGGCCGATGCACGTATTGAGTACGTCGGAAATGGTTATATCAATGAAGCGCAGACGATGGGCTGGTTCCAGCGTTTCTTCCTGAACGTCTCGCCGATGTAAGAGGTAGTAACAATGAATATGACGACTCTGCTCCGCCTGAGCCTTGGCATGCTGCTCGGTTTCAGCTTACTGGCGCATGCTGACCGCATCCGCGATTTGACCTCCGTGCAGGGCGTGCGCGACAACCAGCTGATCGGTTACGGTTTGGTGGTGGGCCTTGATGGTACCGGTGACCAGACCACCCAAACGCCGTTCACCACCCAAACCGTGAGCAACATGCTCTCCCAGCTCGGCATTACTGTGCCGGCTGGCACCAATATGCAGCTGAAAAACGTAGCGGCCGTGATGGTGACCGCCAAGCTGCCAACCTTTGCGCGTCAGGGGCAAACCGTTGATGTGGTGGTTTCTTCGCTGGGTAACGCCAAGAGTTTGCGCGGCGGTACGCTGCTGATGACGCCGATGAAAGGCGTCGATAACCAGGTTTATGCGCTGGCGCAGGGTAACATTCTGGTCGGCGGTGCCGGCGCTTCTGCCGGTGGCAGCAGCGTGCAGGTTAACCAGCTGAACGGTGGCCGCATTACCGGCGGTGCCACGGTAGAGCGTGAACTGCAGAGCAACTTTGGTAGCCAGAACACCATTAACCTGCAGCTGAATAACGAAGACTTCAGCATGGCGCAGCGCATTGCCGACGCCATCAACAGCCGTGGGATTGGTTCGGCGCAGCCGCTGGATGCCCGTACCGTGCAGATTCGCGTCTCGCCGAATAACAGTTCTCAGGTGCGTCTGCTGGCCGAAATTCAGAACCTTGATGTTGCGGTGCCGCTCGAAGATGCCAAGGTGATTATCAACTCACGTACCGGTTCGGTGGTGATGAACCGCGAAGTGACGCTGAACACCTGTGCGGTGGCGCAGGGCAATCTGTCGGTTACCGTCAATCAGCAGCAGAACGTCAGTCAGCCGGATACGCCGTTGGCGGGTGGGCAGACTGTGACCACCAACAATACCCAGATCGATCTGCGTCAGAGTGGCGGCGCGCTGCAACGGGTTAACGCCAGCGCCAACCTCAATAACGTGGTGCGTGCGCTGAATGCGCTGGGTGCGTCACCGATTGAGCTGATGTCGATTTTGCAATCGATGGAAAGCGCAGGCTGCTTGCGCGCCAAACTGGAAATTATCTGATGAACGATACGCAATCGCTGGTGAATGCGGCGTACGACAGCCGCTCGCTGAACGACCTGAAACGCGAAGCCGCCGCCGACCCGAAAGGGAAGGCGATGCAGGTGGCCAAACAGGTGGAAGGGATGTTCGTGCAGATGATGATGAAAAGCATGCGTGCAGCGCTGCCGCAGGATGGCCTGCTGAGCAACGATCAGACGCGGCTTTTCACCTCGATGTACGATCAGCAGATTGCGCAGGACATCGGCAAACGTGGTCTCGGCATGGCCGATATCATTGTTAAGCAGATGCAGCCCGCTCAGGAGCCGGACGAAACCGCCGGTACGGTGCCGATGAAGCTGGATAACAGCTTCATCTATAGCAACCTGCCGTCGAATCAGCTGGAGCAGATGGTGCGTAAAGCGGTGCCGCGTTTGCCGGTCTCGCCCAGCAGTTTGCCGAGCGACAGCAACGACTTTATCGCACAGCTGGCGCAGCCGGCGCAGGTCGCCAGCCAGCAGAGCGGTATTCCGCATCACCTGATTCTGGCGCAGGCCGCGCTGGAATCCGGCTGGGGCCAGCGACAGATTCTGACGCGTGACGGCAAGCCGAGTTACAACGTGTTTGGCATCAAGGCGAGCGGCGACTGGAAGGGCGAAACCACCGATATCATGACCACCGAATACGAAGGCGGGGCAGCGAAAAAAGTGCGCGCCAGTTTCCGTGTGTATGGTTCCTATATGGAAGCGCTCAGCGATTACGTCAAACTGCTGTCCAATAATCCTCGTTATGCCGCCGTTGCCAACGCACCGAGTGCCGAGCAGGGCGCGCGTGCCTTGCAGGCCGCCGGTTACGCCACCGATCCAAAGTATGCGCAGAAACTGGTGGGAATGATCCAGCAATTCAAAAACATGGGCGAAAAAGTGGTGAAGGCGTACAGCAACGACATCACCGATTTGTTCTGATTTTTGCTCTCAAGTTTCACTTAAGCACGCCGATAACAATCACATGCCGCGGGCGTTCTCGTCCGCGCAATCGCACTGATGACTGCCAGCCCGGTTAACGGGAAATTAAGGAACCGAGATGTCCAGCATAATTAACTCAGCGATGAGTGGGCTGAGCGCCGCACAGGCTGCATTAAGCACCACCAGTAACAACATCAGTAATTACACGGTAGCGGGCTATTCGCGTCAGACGGCGATTTTGTCGCAGTCGAACAGCACCTTGCAGGGCAACAGCTATTACGGCAACGGTGTCACGCTCTCCGGCGTACAGCGTGAGTATGACGAGTTCATCACCGCCCAACTGCGCGGCTCCAGCGCCAACTACAGCGCGGTGAACACGCAATACAACCAAATTTCCAACATTGACGATCTGCTGTCGACGTCGACCACCAGCTTGTCGACCTCAATCCAAAGCTTCTTCACCAACGTGCAGAACGTGGTGAGTAACGCCAACGACCCGTCGGCGCGTCAGTCAATGCTGAGCTACGCCCAAGGCCTGGTGAACCAATTCCAGACCACCGCGCAATATCTCAACAATATGCAAAATAGCGTTAACACGGATATTGCCTCGAACGTCGATCAGATCAACACCTTCACCAGCCAGATTGCCGACCTGAACAGCCAGATCGCCAAGCTGACCACCGGCGGTGGCGCGGCGCCGAACAATTTGCTGGATCAGCGCGATCAGCTGGTGAATAGCCTGAACAATGTGGTGGGCGTGAACGTATCCCAGCAGGACGGCAGCTATATTGTCTCGATGGGCAGTGTGACGTTGGTGAATGGTAAAAACTCCACCAGCTTAGTGGCGATGCCGTCCAGCAGCGATTCAACACGTACCACTGTCGGTTATGTCGATAAGCAGGCAGGTAACGTTGAGATCCCTGAGAAGACGCTAACCACCGGTTCACTCGGCGGTTTGCTGGCGTTCCGCACCCAGGATCTGGATACCGCGCAAAATCAGCTCGGCCAGTTAGCGGCAGCGTTCACCACCAGCTTCAATACCGTGCACAGCGAAGGTTATGACAGCAACGGCGACCAGGGGGGCAACTTCTTTAATATCGGTTCGCCAACCGTAGTGGGTAACAGCAAAAATACCTCAGCGGCTACCGTTACGGCGGCATGGTCAGACACCAGCGCGATGAAAGCCTCTAACTACACCGTAAGTTATGATGGCAGCAACTGGTCGGTGACCCGCATGTCCGACAACGTGAAGTTTAGCGTTACGCCAGATGCGACCGACGGCACCCTCAACTTTGATGGCCTGAAACTGACGGTGAGCACCTCACCCGCGCCTAACGCGAAAGACAGTTTCCTGGTCAAACCGGTCCAGAACGTCATTGCGGGCATGTCGGTCGCGATCACCGATGAGTCGCAAATTGCTGCGGCATCCAGCGCAACCAGCGGTGAAAGTGATAATACAAACGCGCAAAAACTGCTGGCTTTGCAAGATGAAAAGTTAGTGAACGGTAATGCGACGATCTCGCAAGCTTACGCCAGCCTGGTCAGTACAGTAGGTAATAAAACTAGCACCCTTGAAACCGCCAGTACCACGCAGAAGAATGTGGTTACTCAGCTTAGTGACCGTCAGCAGTCAGTGTCCGGCGTGAACCTTGATGAAGAGTATGCCAACCTTACCAGGTACCAGCAGTTTTATATGGCGAATGCGCAGGTTCTGCAAACAGCAAATACTATTTTTAATGCCTTGATGGGCATTCGTGGCTAATTGGAGAAATCATAACCATGAGACTTAGCACGAGTATGATCTTCGACCAGCAGGTGCGCGGCATTAGCGATGCGCAATCTTCTTGGTTAAAAGTTGGAACACAGCTTTCTACTGGACGTCGTGTTAGCAACCCGTCTGACGATCCGATTGCAGCATCGCGTTCCATCGTGTTGTCACAATCGCAGGCTAAAAGCAGCCAATATGCGACGGCGCGTAGCTTCGCAAATCAAAGTTTGTCGCTGGAGGAGAATTCACTGTCCAGCGTGACGTCAAGTATTACCAAAGCGCAGGAAATTATTGTTGCCGCATCCACCGGCACACTCAGCGATGATGATCGTGCGTCGTATGCCACTCAGTTGCAGGGAATTCGTGATGAGATCCTGAACCAGGCTAACAGTAAAGACGGCTCCGGGCGTTACATTTTTGCTGGTTACAAAACCGATGTTGCGCCGTTCTCTGATACTGCTGGTGGCGTTACGTATGTCGGTGGGACGGAAGCTATTACTCAGAAAGTTGATGAAAGCCGCACTATGTCTGTGAGCGATACGGGAAGCTCGGTGTTTATGGCCATCACCAGCAATGCTAAACCTGAACCGGATGGAACGCCGAGTGAAAAAAGTCTTTTTGCAATGCTTGATGGTGCGATTGCCGCGCTGAAAATACCGCAAGAGAATGCTGATGCTGCTACTACACAGTCTTTTACCGACGCGATGAATAAAACGAACCGTGGATTAAGTAACTCATTAAATAATGTGCTTACGGTGCGTTCTGCAATTGGAACTCAAATGGCCGAGTTGGATACGCTGGATGGTCAAGGCGATGATCGAGATTTGATTCTTAGTTCGCAAATGAGCGACCTGGTTGATGTCGATTACACCGCGGCTATTTCCAGCTACACCATGCAACAGACGGCACTGCAAGCTTCGTATAAGACCTTTACCGATATGTCGCAGATGTCGCTGTTCCAACTCAATTCTTAATTAGCCTAAACCTTTGAGCGTACTTTAACCGGGTGCGCTTAGCTTCTCCCACCTCCCTTTGGGGGTGTGGGATTTTTTTTGCCCGTTATTCAGGTCGCCATAAATGGCGTCATGGTTGTCCGTTAGCGTAAATCGGTCGCCATAGATGCCGCCTGCAGGCAATAAAAAACCCCGGACTGGCCGGGGTTTGATGTTGACTGACTTGCCAGAGGTTACGCGCTTTCCGGACGGGTTGCCGGTGCGGTTGCCTGATGCGTCGCGCTGTGACCACCGGCTGAGCCGCGGCCCTCAAAGCCAAAGGCTGGACGGACCCAGTCGCTGTTGCGAACCGGTTCTGGTTCCCACGCCGGTGCTGGTGCTTTAGTCATCGGTGCAGTCGCGTGATGCTTGAAGCGCGTCTCAACCGTGGTTACTGCGGTATCACGTGCTGCAACCGGCGCATGAGGTTCAGTGACTGGCGTGACTTCGGCTTCAGCCGCGACTGGCGCAGCCAGCACGTCTTCAACCTGAGCTTCAACGGCTGGCGATACATCCACCGGCGCCTGTTCAGCAACTGCAGCCACTTCGCTTACTTCAGGCTTCGCTTCTTCAGCCACGGCAGCCGGTTCCGCTTCAGCCGCGGTTTCCTGTGCAACCTGTTCGTCAGCAGCAGAGATCACTGATGGCTCTTCGTTAACGGGCGCGGCAATCGGCGT
Organism: Pantoea sp. GbtcB22; assembly: GCF_019091025.1. Taxonomy (NCBI): domain Bacteria; kingdom Pseudomonadati; phylum Pseudomonadota; class Gammaproteobacteria; order Enterobacterales; family Erwiniaceae; genus Pantoea; species Pantoea sp. GbtcB22. Next base: position 957,967 of record NZ_JAGXKB010000001.1, on the reverse strand, counting down.
GACGTCATCCGTATTCACCACGGGCACATCGGTGTGCGCCTGCGGTTCAACCTGATGTACGGATTCTTCAGCGGCAACCTGCTCAACGGCCGGTTCAACAGCGTCAGCGGGTTGAGTCTCGGCATCCGGTGTTTGCTGGTAACCGTAATCCGACACTTCATGCATCGCATCTTGCGTGCTGTACTCTTCCTGCGCTTGCGCAACCGGGTAAGAGATCCACACTTTGCCTGACGCCATTTCTGGTGAAGCAGCAGCAGATTCCAGCGGCATTGCAGACTGCGTTGGGTAACGCTCGTCACGATAGCGACGACGACGCTGACCGCTTACGCGCAGATGACGCGGTGAACGACGTGAACGGCGCGGCATATTGGCGCTATCACGGTTATCGCTATCATCTTGCTCGTCATTGCTGGCTTCAGGATGCTCTTTGTACTGAGCACGCGGCGCAGTTTCAACGGCAGCATCATGAACCACCGGCGCTTCGACAGTGATGTCAGGCGTTTCGCCAACACGCACGCGCTGTGACAGCTGACGCTGCTTACGACGCGGCATGACCTGAACGCGTTCTTCTTCGTGCTCAACGTTTTCGTCAACCGCAGGCGCCTGAACAACCGGTTCAGCGGCTTTCTGATCCTGCTGCTGAGCACGTTTTTCTTCCTGACGACGACGCTGGCGATCGGCACGCTGTTCGCGGCGCTGTTGCTGCTGCTCATCACGTTGCTCAAGCGCTTCATCGCTCAGCACTGGACGCGCTTCACGCGGCTCGTTCTGACGCTTGTTACGACGGTTGTCCTGATTATCACGCGGTTCGCGGGCTTCACGTGGCTCACGTGCTTCGCGCGGCTCGCGCGGTTCACGACCTTCGCGCACCTGACCGTTCTCGCCATTACGCGGCGTACGTTCACGACGATTGTTGCGACGGTTGTTATTGTTACGACGTTCGCCACGCTGCTGGGTGGTTTCAGATTCAGCGGCAACAACGGCTGGGGCTTCCTGCTTAGTTTCAGCAGGCGCCGCAGCAGGCGCATCACCGGCAAACAGTTTCTTCAAGCCACTCAGCAGGCGAGCCACGAAACCAGTGTTGGTTACTGCAGGCGCAGCAACTGCTGGTTTGGTTTTCACTTCTGCCGCTGGCTGAGTTTCTTTCACCACTTCAACCGGCGCAGGCGGCGCATCAGGCATCGCGAAAGCGGCCAGTGCTGGCTGCTCCGGACGACGACGCTCAGCGTGCTCTTCTTCAGAAGGCAGCGCCATTTCCGCTTCGTGCAGTTTCGGTAAGTGATAGCTCAGCGTTTGCGTCTCTTCGCCAGTACGAACACGCAGTACCGAGTAGTGTGGCGTTTCCATCTGATCGTTTGGCACGATGATGGCACGCACACCGCCCTGGCGTTTTTCGATGGCGCTAACGGCATCACGCTTTTCGTTCAGCAGGTAAGAGGCGACCTGAACCGGCACAATGGCATGCACTTCTTTAGTGTTGTCTTTCAGCGCTTCTTCTTCAATCAGACGCAGAATAGACAGCGACAGCGATTCGTTATCACGGATGGTGCCGGTTCCGCTGCAGCGTGGGCAGACGTGATGGCTGGATTCACCCAGTGACGGGCTCAGACGCTGACGCGACATCTCCAGCAAGCCGAAGCGTGAAATGTGGCTGATCTGAATACGCGCACGATCCTGACGTACTGCTTCACGCAGGCGGTTTTCCACCGCGCGCTGGTGGCGTACTGGCGTCATGTCGATGAAGTCGATAACAATCAGGCCGCCGAGATCGCGCAGACGCAATTGGCGTGCAATCTCATCGGCCGCTTCCAGGTTGGTGTTGTACGCGGTTTCTTCGATATCACCGCCGCGAGTAGCGCGTGCGGAGTTGATATCAATCGCCGTCAGGGCTTCGGTGCTATCGATAACAATCGATCCGCCTGATGGCAGACGCACTTCACGCTGAAAGGCGGATTCAATCTGCGATTCGATTTGGTAGTGGCTGAACAGCGGGATTTCACCGGTGTAGAGTTTGATTTTGCTGCTGAAGTCCGGACGACCCAGTGCAGCAATGTGCTGACGGGCCAGTTCCAGTACTTTTGGATTATCGATAAGGATTTCACCGATATCCTGACGCAGATAGTCGCGGAAGGCGCGCACGATAACGTTGCTTTCCTGATGGATCAGGAAAGGCGCTGGGCGGCTATCTGCGGCTTTCTTAATGGCTTCCCAGTGCTTCATACGGAAGCTGAGATCCCACTGCAGTGATTCGGCAGATTTACCCACGCCCGCAGTGCGGACGATCAATCCCATGCCGTCTGGAAGTTCCAGTGCGGAAAGTGCTTCTTTTAATTCGGTACGGTCGTCGCCCTCAATGCGGCGTGAAATACCACCGGCACGTGGGTTGTTCGGCATCAATACCAGATAGCTACCGGCCAGGGAAATAAAGGTGGTGAGTGCTGCACCTTTATTACCGCGTTCCTCTTTATCAATTTGAACGATAACTTCCTGACCTTCACGCAGCACATCTTTGATATTCGGACGACCATGTGCGTTGTAATTGGCGGGGAAGTATTCGCGGGAAATTTCTTTCAGAGGGAGGAAACCGTGACGTTCTGCACCATAATCGACAAATGCAGCTTCAAGGCTGGGTTCAACGCGGGTGATTTTACCTTTGTATATGTTGGCTTTTTTCTGTTCGTGTCCAGGACTTTCAATATCCAGATCGTACAGACGTTGTCCATCAACCAGGGCAACGCGCAACTCCTCCTGCTGAGTTGCGTTAATTAACATTCTTTTCATCGTGACTTACTCGTTATTCTCACATGAGTGATCTAGCTGCGGGCATCGTTACCCTGGACGAGAATCAACCGATGGCCCCGTGTCTTAATGCACTGACGTCAACCTCACGGTTGTCGGCGGCTAAAGGGGCGCAAATCTTGTCGGTGGCCTGTTTTTCATAAGGAAATCCAGCGCCTGAAGGTGGAAATGTTACAGAGTATTCAAAAATCCACACATCCTGGTCTGTCGTCCAGGCCGCAACCCGCAGCCCGCTAAGTGCCTGATTTAACATTACGTCTTACGCCATTGCTGCGTGTCCGTTAAATCCGGCAAAATGACTTATTTCGCTCTTTTTCCTGCCTGAATCTTTCCAGGGCAGAAACCCCTGCATTATTCCATTGCTAACTCACATTAAGCAAGGCGACTTTTGCCAAGCTGAGAAGTTTATTCATCCATAACCTGTTCATTTGCTGGGCTAATCATCGCATCGCTGAAAATGTCGCCATTTTCACCGTTTCAATACGCGACAAAGAGAGAGTTAAGCACAGAAAAAGGGGTGGCGCTATCCAGGTACACTAATTAGAATCGCCGCCATGAAAACTGAGAATCCCGGCGTACAGTATGTCGCCATCACGGCTGAAAATGCCGGACAACGAATTGATAACTTTTTGCGCACCCAGCTCAAGGGCGTGCCGAAAAGCATGATTTACCGCATTTTGCGTAAAGGCGAAGTACGGGTAAATAAAAAGCGCGTGAAACCGGAATATAAGCTGGAGGATGGCGACGAGCTGCGTATTCCGCCGGTGCGGGTTGCCGAACGCGAAGAGAACACGGTTTCACCGAAACTGGATAAAGTGGCGGCGCTCACCAATGCCATTCTGTATGAAGATGATTACCTGATGGTGCTGAATAAACCGTCGGGCACTGCGGTGCACGGTGGCAGCGGATTAAGTTTTGGCGTGATTGAAGGGCTGCGTGCGCTGCGTCCGGAAGCGCGTTTCCTTGAATTAGTCCATCGTCTGGATCGTGATACTTCTGGCATTCTGCTGGTGGCGAAGAAGCGTTCTGCTTTGCGCTCGCTGCATGAGCAACTGCGCGAAAAGGGCATGCAGAAGGATTACCTGGCGCTGGTGCGCGGTGACTGGCCGTCGCATCTGAAAGTGGTGCAGGCTCCGCTGTTAAAGAACATTTTGCAGAGCGGCGAACGCGTGGTGCGCGTGAGTGCGGAGGGCAAACCTTCCGAGACGCGCTTTAAAGTAGAAGAGCGTTTTGGTTTCGCGACCTTAGTGAAAGCCAGCCCGGTGACGGGCCGTACCCATCAGATTCGTGTGCATACGCTGCACGGTGGCCATCCGATCGCTTTTGACGATCGTTACGGCGACCGCGACTTTGATGCACAGCTGGGTTCGACGGGCTTGTCGCGTCTTTTCCTGCATGCGGCTGCGTTGACCTTTACCCATCCCAATACCGGAGAAGTGCTGCGCATGGAAGCGCCACTGGATGGCGCACTGAAACACTGTCTTGCACAGTTGCGTCAGAAGAAAGACTGATTGAAGGGGCATCAACACAATGCGTTGATGCCCACCGCTCTTAACATCTCATTTAGCGCGATCAGCGGTAAGCCAATCAAGGTATTAGGATCGCGACCCTCTAGCTTGTCAAATAAACAAATCCCCAATCCTTCGCTTTTGAAGCTGCCGGCGCATTGTAGCGGTTGTTCCTTTTCGACGTAGCCGCGAATCTCTTCGGCACTCAACTCGCGGAAATGCACGGTAAAGGGTTCGCAAATAACCGATTGTGTGTCGCTCTGCGGTTGCAGAAGCGCCAAGCCAGTATAAAAGGTGATGGCGTTGCCGCTGGCGGCCGCGAGTTGCTGGCAGGCCTTCTCCACGGTATGCGGTTTACCGGTTATCTCGCCATTCAATACACAAACCTGATCGGAACCGATAATCCAGCGGTCCGGGTAACGTGCAGCCAGCGCCTGCGCTTTGGCTAATGCCAGCCGCTGCACCAGCTCGGAGGCTGATTCATGCGGCAGCGGGGATTCGTCGCAATCGGGAGCGGCGGTAATAAAAGGCAGGCCCAGTTTGCTTAGCAGCGCCTGACGAAAAGGGGAGGTAGAAGCTAAAACCAAAGGTGTCGTCATTTTTTTTCAGAATAGATAGCGTAAAGATGACAGTCATTTTAAACTATGCGCCGCACTGGATGCGACTAACGGGTGAAAGATGCCGTAAACCGGCCTTTTTCTTTGACTCTATGACGTTACAAAGTTAATATGCGCGCCCTATGCAAAAGGTAAAATTACCCCTGACGCTCGATCCGGTCCGCGCCGCGCAAAAACGCCTTGATTATCATGGTGTTTATGCACCTGAATTGGTGGCGCGCTTGGCCGAAACGGTCGTGAGTGTGGACAGTGAAGTTGAATGCAATATGTCGTTTGCGGTTGATAACCAGCGCCTCGCCGTTCTGCAAGGAACAGCCGAAGTGCAGGTGACTCTGTCATGTCAACGCTGCAACCAGTCGTTTCCACGTCATGTTCACGTAAGCTATTGCTTCAGTCCTGTCTCTTCTGATGAACAGGCCGAGGCACTACCGGAAGCCTACGAGCCAGTTGATGTCAATGATTTTGGTGAGATCGACTTGCTGGCAGTGATCGAAGATGAGCTCATCCTCGCGCTGCCCGTGGTTCCGGTGCATGATTCTGAACACTGTGAAGTGTCCGACGCGGACATGGTATTTGGTCAATTGCCTCCAGAGGCAGAAAAACCAAATCCCTTTGCCGTATTAGCCAGTTTAAAGCGTAAGTAATAGGAGTAAGGTCCATGGCCGTACAACAGAATAAACCAACCCGTTCTAAGCGTGGTATGCGTCGTTCACACGATGCGCTGACCACTGCTGCTCTGTCAGTAGATAAAGTTTCTGGCGAAACTCATCTGCGTCACCATATCACTGCGGATGGTTACTACCGCGGTCGCAAGGTTATCACCAAGTAATCCTCGCGATTACACAAGGCGATACCTTGACACGTTTGACCCTGGCAGTTGATGCCATGGGCGGGGACTTCGGTCCTTGCGTGACAGTGCCTGCAGCCTTGCAGGCACTGGCCTCTCATTCGGAGCTGGTTCTTCTTCTGGTCGGCGATCCCGACATCATCTCGTCATTTCTTGCCAAAGCGGATTCCTCGTTACAGAGGCGTGTGCAGGTTATTCCTGCCGAATCGGTTATTGCAAGTGATGCCAAACCTTCTCAGGCGATTCGTAACAGCCGCGGCAGCTCCATGCGTGTGGCGTTAGAGTTGGTCAAAGAGGGGAAAGCACAAGCCTGTGTCAGTGCGGGAAATACCGGCGCACTGATGGGCCTGGCGAAAATGCTATTAAAACCGCTGGATGGCATTGAGCGTCCGGCGTTGATGACGGTGTTGCCGCATCAGCAGCATGGCAAAACGGTGGTGCTGGATCTCGGCGCTAACGTTGAATCCGACAGCGCCATGCTGGTGCAGTTTGCGATCATGGGCGCAGTGATGGCCGAAGAAGTGTTGGAGATCGCCCAGCCGCGTGTTGCGCTGCTGAATATTGGTCAGGAAGAGACCAAAGGATTGGAAACAATCCGCGCCGCATCTGCGGTGCTGCGAGCGTCACCGCAAATCAACTATATTGGATATCTTGAGGGGAACGATCTCCTCACCGGCAAGACGGATGTGCTGGTTTGTGATGGCTTCGTTGGTAATGTCACGTTGAAGACCATGGAAGGCGTGGTAAGAATGTTCCTCTCTCTGATTAAATCGTCAGAGGAAGGAAAAAAACGGGCCTGGTGGCTAACATTGCTGGGACGCTGGATTCAAAAGCGTCTGGCGAAGCGTTTCGGCCATCTCAACCCCGACCAGTACAATGGCGCTTGTCTGTTAGGATTGCGCGGGACAGTGATCAAAAGCCACGGTGCGGCGAATCAACGTGCATTTGCCGTGGCGATAGAGCAGGCAGAGCAGACGGTGCGAAAGCAAGTCCCTGAAAGGATTGCGGCGCGCCTTGACACTGTATTAGCCAGGAGTGACAAAGCGTAGATGTTTACCAAAATTATCGGTACGGGCAGCTATTTGCCTGAGCAGATTCGCTCCAATGCGGATCTGGAAAAAATGGTCGAGACGACGGACGAGTGGATTGTCACCCGTACCGGCATCCGTGAGCGTCGTATTGCCGCTCCGGAAGAAACCGTTGCTACTATGGGCTTCACCGCAGCACAGCGCGCGTTGGAAATGGCGGGTGTGAATGCGAGCGACATTGGCCTGATCATTGTGGCGACCACCTCTTCCAGCCATGCCTTCCCAAGTTCAGCATGCATGATCCAGCAAATGCTGGAGATTAACGATTGCGCTGCCTTCGATTTGGCCGCTGCTTGTGCGGGCTTCACCTATGCACTGAGCGTTGCCGATCAATACATTAAAAATGGTGCGGTAAAACATGCGCTGGTGATCGGTGCAGACGTGCTTGCACATACGCTCGATCCTAACGATCGCGGCACCATCATTCTGTTTGGTGATGGCGCGGGCGCGGTGGTGCTGAGTCAAAGCGAAGAGCCAGGCATCCTTTCTACCCATCTGCACGCCGACGGCCGTTACAGCAAACTGCTGACGCTGCCGTATCAGGATCGTGCCCATCAGGATGAGCCTGCTTATCTGACGATGGCGGGGAATGAAGTCTTCAAAGTGGCCGTGACTGAACTGGCGCACATTGTGGATGAAACTCTGCAAGCCAACAATCTTGATCGTGAAATGCTCGACTGGCTGGTGCCGCATCAGGCGAATCTGCGCATTATTAGCGCAACCGCCAAAAAGCTCGGTATGGGCATGGAGAAAGTTGTGGTCACGCTGGATCGTCACGGTAATACCTCGGCCGCGTCAGTGCCAAGTGCACTTGACGAAGCGGTGCGCGATGGCCGTATCAAGCCGGGACAACTGATTCTGCTGGAAGCCTTTGGTGGCGGTTTCACCTGGGGTTCTGCGCTGGTTCGCTTTTGATTGACAGGAACGAAAGATGACGCAATTTGCTTATGTTTTCCCAGGACAGGGATCGCAGACCGTCGGCATGTTAGCCGAGCTGGCCGCTGAAAACCCGCAGGTTGAAGCCACTTTCCGTGAAGCTTCTGACGCACTGGGTTATGACTTATGGCAGCTGGTCCAGCAGGGACCAGCTGAAGAATTGAATAAAACCTGGCAGACACAGCCTGCGCTGCTGGCGGCTTCTGTTGCCATCTATCGCGTATTGCAGAGCAAAAATGCGGTGCAGCCAAGCATGATGGCCGGTCACAGCCTTGGTGAATACTCGGCGCTGGTTTGTGCCGATGTGCTGAATTTCGCTGACGCCATTAAATTGGTTGAGCTGCGCGGCAAACTGATGCAGGAAGCGGTACCGGAGGGTACTGGCGCTATGCAGGCGATTATCGGCCTGGATGATGCATCCATCCGTAAAGCCTGTGAAGAGAGCGCTCAAGGCCAGGTGGTTTCACCGGTTAACTTCAACTCGCCGGGCCAGGTGGTTATCGCGGGCAACAAAGAAGCGGTTGAACGTGCGGGTACAGCCTGTAAAGCTGCCGGTGCCAAACGTGCATTGCCGCTGCCAGTCAGCGTGCCATCGCACTGTGCGTTGATGAAACCTGCTGCCGATAAGCTGGCAGTAGCGCTCGAAGCGATCACCTTTAGTGCGCCTTCGGTGCCGGTGGTGAATAACGTCGACGTGAAGTGTGAAACTGAAGGTGCTGCGATTCGAAGTGCGCTGGTCCGTCAGCTGTATAGCCCCGTGCGCTGGACCGAATCGGTCGAATTTATTGCTGCGCAGGGCGTTGAGCAGCTGCTGGAAGTCGGTCCAGGTAAAGTTCTGACCGGTCTGACCAAACGTATTGTGGATAGCCTGAGTGCCGCTGCGGTGAACGATTCTGTTTCACTGAGCGCTGCACTTACCCAGGAATAAGAGGAAAAACATGAGCTTTGAAGGTAAAGTAGCGCTGGTTACCGGTGCAAGCCGTGGAATTGGTCGCGCCATTGCGGAAACGCTGGCTGCGCGCGGTGCCAAAGTGGTGGGAACCGCCACCAGTGCAAGCGGTGCGGAAGCAATCAGTGCTTACCTCGGCGACAAGGGCAAAGGCCTACTGCTGAACGTTACTGATGCCGCCTCAATTGAGAGCGTCCTCGAACAAGTTCGCGCCGAATTTGGCGAAGTGGACATTTTAGTCAATAATGCAGGCATTACGCGTGACAATCTGTTGATGCGCATGAAAGACGATGAGTGGGCGGATATCCTTGATACCAACCTGACATCTGTCTTCCGTCTTTCTAAGGCGGTTATGCGTGCCATGATGAAAAAACGCGTGGGCCGTATCATTACCATCGGTTCTGTAGTTGGGACCATGGGTAACGCGGGTCAGGCAAACTATGCGGCTGCAAAAGCAGGTTTGATTGGCTTTAGCAAATCACTGGCGCGAGAAATTGCGTCACGTGGCATTACTGTAAACGTCGTGGCTCCGGGCTTTATCGAGACGGACATGACGCGTGCACTGAACGAAGATCAACGTTCGGGTATTTTGGCAGAAGTTCCCGCAGGTCGTTTAGGTGACCCGCAGGAGATTGCCAATGCTGTTGCATTCTTAGCCTCTGACGAAGCAGCCTATATCACGGGTGAAACGCTTCATGTCAATGGCGGCATGTACATGGTCTGATAATCACGAAAACATTTGCTTTATCTACGGTAAACACCGCAGAATAACGCAAAATCGTGGTTCGACCAGCCGGGATTTTGTTGCATCTTTTTCAACATTTTATACACTACGAAAACCATCGCGAAAGCGAGTTTTGATAGGAAATTAAATAGTATGAGCGATATCGAACAACGCGTTAAGAAAATCGTAGCTGAGCAGCTGGGTGTTAAAGAAGACGAAGTGATTAACACTGCTTCTTTCGTTGAAGACCTTGGTGCAGATTCTCTTGACACCGTTGAGCTGGTAATGGCTCTGGAAGAAGAGTTTGATACTGAAATTCCAGACGAAGAAGCTGAGAAAATCACTACCGTTCAGGCAGCGATCGACTACATCACTAGCCATCAAGGTTAATGAATATCTTCAGGCGGTCACCTCGACCGCCTGAGTTTTATGTTTGCCCCACATAGCGTTATTTTTTCCCTCCCTGGAGGACGTGCGTGTCTAAGCGTCGTGTAGTTGTGACTGGTCTTGGCATGTTGTCTCCTGTCGGCAATACCGTAGAGTCTACCTGGAGTGCTCTCCTTGCCGGTCAGAGCGGCATTAGCCTGATCGACCATTTTGATACTAGTGCCTACGCAACGCGTTTTGCGGGCTTAGTAAGAGATTTTAATTGCGATGATTTCATCTCGCGCAAAGATCAGCGCAAGATGGATGACTTCATCCAATACGGCATCGTTGCTGGTATTCAGGCTATGGCAGACTCCGGTCTGGTCGTAACCGATGAGAATGCTGGTCGCATTGGTGCGGCAATCGGTTCTGGTATTGGCGGACTGGGTTTAATCGAAGATAACCACAGCTCGCTGGTCAACGGTGGACCGCGCAAAATCAGCCCATTCTTCGTGCCTTCAACCATCGTCAACATGGTTGCTGGTCATCTCACCATCATGTACGGCCTGAAAGGTCCAAGCATCTCTATCGCAACTGCCTGTACGTCTGGTGTGCACAACATTGGTCATGCAGCGCGTATCATTGCGTATAACGATGCTGATGTGATGTTGGCCGGTGGTGCGGAGAAAGCCAGTACGCCACTTGGTGTCGGTGGTTTTGGTGCTGCTCGTGCGCTCTCCACGCGTAATGACAATCCTCAGGCGGCAAGCCGTCCGTGGGATAAAGATCGTGACGGTTTCGTGTTGGGTGACGGTGCTGGCATTGTCGTACTGGAAGAGTACGAACACGCTAAGAAACGTGGTGCGAAGATTTATGCTGAGATCATTGGTTTCGGCATGAGCAGCGATGCTTACCACATGACGTCACCTCCGGAAGACGGTTCAGGTGCAGCCGCGGCGATGGTTAACGCGCTACGTGACGCGCAGCTGAACGCTGAGCAGATCGGTTATGTCAACGCGCATGGCACCTCGACGCCAGCCGGTGACAAAGCGGAAGCGCAGGCGGTGAAATCGGTGTTTGGTGCGGCAGCTCACAGTGTGATGGTCAGCTCTACCAAGTCGATGACTGGCCACCTGTTGGGTGCGGCGGGTGCAGTAGAAGCGATTTATTCGATTCTGGCGCTGCGCGACCAGGCGATTCCACCGACCATCAACCTCGACAATCCTGACGAAGGTTGCGATCTGGATTTCGTGCCGCATACGGCGCGCCAGGTCAGCGGACTGGAGTACACCTTGTGTAACTCCTTTGGATTTGGCGGCACTAACGGCTCGCTGATCTTCCGCAAGGTTTAATCGCTCCTCAGCCATACAGAGGCCCGCAATGCGGGCCTTTTTTATATTTTCTACCGGGCTAATCAAGGCGGCCAGCATGTGGATAAACGGCATACCGCAAACCGAGCTTTCAGCACGCGATCGCGCAGTGCAATTTGGTGATGGCTGCTTTACCACCGCCGCGGTGATTAACGGCCATGTTGTGATGCTGGATGCGCATCTGCAGCGGCTCAAAGAGGGCTGTGCAAGGCTAATGATGGATGCGCCGGATTTAGTTCAGCTCGCTACAGAAATGCATAATGCCGCTGCGGGACACACACAGGCGGTGCTGAAGGTGATCGTGACGCCGGGCGCAGGCGGACGCGGTTACAGCCGCGCAGGCTGCCACTCACCTACGCGCATTCTTTCGCTCTCGCCGTGGCCGCAGCATTACGCCACGTTGCAACAGCAGGGCGCTGTGCTCCACACCAGCCCAATACGTCTGGCGCGCAATCCGTTGCTGGCCGGCGTAAAACACCTAAATCGCCTTGAGCAAGTGCTGATTCGCCAGCATCTTGACCAGACGGGCGGTGACGAGGCGCTGGTGCTTGACACTGGCGGGACGGTGGTGGAATGCTGTGCGGCCAATTTATTTTGGCGTAAGGGCAACAATGTTTTTACGCCGCAGCTTGAGCAGGCTGGCGTGGATGGCATTATGCGTCGTTATCTGATGGCACAGATGGCCGCGAATGGCCAGACTTGTCAGCTGATTGATGGCAGCAGGGACGACGTATTGAACGCCGATGAAGTGGTGATATGTAACGCCCTGATGCCCGTTTTACCCGTGCGACAAATTGACGACGTTTCATTTACCGCACGCTCGCTGTACCAGCAACTGCGCGCCAGTTGCCCGACGATGGAAGCATCATGACTCGAATGAAAAAAATTCTCGCAGGCGTTGTAATTGTCGCAGGACTCACCGCCGCCTTTGGCTATTGGCAGATTGAACGTTTAGCTGATACGCCCTTAACACTGCAGCAAGAAACCATTTACACCTTGCCCGCTGGCAGCGGTCGCGTGGTACTGGAAGCGCAACTGGAAAGTCAGAAGATCATTCCGCAAAGTATCTGGTTTGGGCCGCTGCTGAAACTGGAACCGGAACTGGCACGTTTTAAAGCCGGTACCTATCGCCTTGAAACCGGCATGACGGTGCGCCAGCTACTGCAACTGTTAGCCAGCGGTAAAGAAGCGCAGTTCCCGGTGCGTTTTATTGAAGGTTCGCGTCTTACCGAGTGGTTAGCCGAGCTACGCAAAGCGCCATACCTGAAACACACGCTGAGCGACGATCAATTTGCCACCGTTGCCGCCGCGCTTAAGCTTGATGTTAGCCAGCTGGAAGGCGGTTTCTATCCGGATACCTATCTCTATACCGCCAATACCAGCGATGTGGCGCTGCTGGAGCGTGCCCACGCGCGCATGAACAAGTTGGTTGATGAGATTTGGCAGGGACGTATGGAAAATCTGCCTTATAAGAAAGCGCAGGACATGGTCACCATGGCGTCGATCATTGAGAAAGAGACCGGCGTGAGCGAAGAGCGCGCGCGCGTGGCGTCGGTGTTCATCAATCGACTGCGGACCGGAATGAAGCTGCAGACCGATCCCACGGTGATTTACGGCATGGGCGACAGCTACACCGGCACGCTAACGCGTAAAAATCTGGAAACGCCGACCGACTATAACACTTACACCATTAGCGGTTTACCGCCGGGGCCGATCGCGATGCCGGGCCGTGCTTCACTGGAAGCGGCTGCGCATCCGGAAAAAACCAATTACCTCTATTTTGTCGCGGATGGCAAAGGTGGACACACCTTTACCACCAATCTGGCCAGCCACAACAAAGCGGTGCAGGTTTACCGGCTGGCAATGAAGGAAAAAAATGAAAAGTAAGTTTATCGTCATTGAAGGTCTGGAAGGTGCAGGCAAAACCACCGCACGCGATGCGCTGGTTGCCGTGCTGCATGAGCACGGCATTAATGATGTCGTCTTCACGCGCGAGCCCGGCGGTACGCCGCTGGCGGAACAATTGCGTATATTGGTCAAGCAGGGCATAGATGGCGAGCAGGTGACCGATAAAGCCGAGCTGCTGATGCTGTACGCGGCACGCGTGCAGCTGGTAGAGAACGTCATTAAACCGGCGCTGGCACGCGGTGCCTGGGTGGTGGGCGATCGTCACGATCTCTCTTCCCAAGCCTATCAGGGCGGCGGACGCGGACTGGATGCGCAACTGATGACCACGCTGCGTGATGCGGTGCTGGGCGATTTCCGTCCCGATCTCACACTCTATCTCGACGTCACGCCAGAAATTGGATTGCAGCGCGCCCGCGCACGCGGTGAGCTGGATCGCATTGAGCAGGAATCATTGCGCTTCTTCGAGCGCACGCGTGAACGCTATCTGGCCTTAGCTGCTCAGGATCCATCGATACTCACCATTGATGCGGGGCAAAACATTGCAAACGTGACATCGTCACTTCAACGCACTTTGCGTAGCTGGCTGGCAGGCCAATCCGCATGAATTGGTATCCGTGGTTGAATCAGCCTTATCGACAAATCATCGCCCGCCATCAAAGCGGCCAGGCGCATCACGCGCTGTTGGTACAAGCCATTGCAGGCATGGGTGACGATGCGCTGATCTGGGGCGTGAGCCGTTGGTTGATGTGTTTACAGCCGGAAGGATTGAAAAGTTGCGGCCATTGCCACGGCTGCCAGTTAATGCAGGCGCACACGCATCCCGATTGGTATCGCCTGGAAGCCGAAAAGGGGAAATCTTCGCTCGGTATTGATGCGGTGCGCGACGTCACTGAAAAGCTGTATCACTTTGCCCAGCAGGGCGGCGCAAAAATCGTTTGGTTGCCCGATGCCGCGCAGCTGACGGAAGCCGCCGCTAACGCATTATTGAAAACGCTGGAAGAGCCACCGGCCAATTGCTGGTTTTTCCTCAGCGTGCGCGAACCTTCACGCCTGCTGCCTACGTTGCGCAGTCGCTGCATGACGTGGCATCTGTCGCCGCCGGAAGAGGCGCATAGCCTGCAATGGCTGCAGAAACAGCAACCGCAGCCGGAAGAGAAGCTGCGCGCTGCCTTGCGTTTGAGTAATGGCGCACCTGCCGCCGCCTTGACGCTGTTGCAGCCCGAGCGCTGGCAGGCGCGTGAAACGTTGTGTGAAACGCTGATTAAAGCGCTCAACGGCGATGTGCTACAGCTGTTACCCGCGCTAAACAGTGAAGATGTGGCCGTACGTCTCAGCTGGCTGATTTCACTGCTGGTGGATGCGATGAAAGTGCAGCAGGGCGCAAGTCAGTGGCTGAGCAACGGCGATCGTCCGGATGTGGTCACACATTTGGCGCAAAGAATGAACAGCAGTGCGCTTAACAGCAGCGCGCAGCAATGGATGCAGTGTCGCGAACAGCTGTTGCATGTCGCCGCACTCAACCGTGAATTAATGTTGACCGATCGTTTACTCGCCTGGGGACGTTTACTGACTCCGGCAACGGTCGGCTAAGCAAAAGAGAACTCTATGTTTATTGTCGATTCCCACTGCCATCTCGATGGCCTCGATTATGAAAAGCACCATCGCGATCTGGATGATGTCATCGCCAAAGCGGCAGCGCGCGATGTGAAGTTTATGCTGGCGATTGCCACCACCTTGCCGGATTACTACAAAATCAAACAGCTGGTGGGCGATCGTGAAAACGTCGCGCTAGCTTGTGGCGTCCATCCGCTTAATCAGGAAGCGCCGTACGACGTCGAAGAGTTCCGCCGTCTGGCCGCAGAGGATCGCGTGGTCGCGCTGGGTGAAACCGGGCTGGACTATTTCTATCAGCAGGAAACCAAAGCGCAGCAACAAGCTTCGTTTCGTGAGCACATTCGTACCGGCATTGCGTTAAATAAACCGATCATCGTGCACACGCGTGATGCGCGTGAAGACACGCTGGCGATTCTGCGCGAAGAGCAGGTAGAGAAGTGCGGCGGCGTGCTGCACTGTTTTACCGAAGATAAAGAGACCGCCGCCAAATTGCTCGATCTCGGTTTTTACATCTCTTTCTCCGGCATTCTGACCTTCCGCAACGCCGAACAGATCCGCGATGCGGCGCGCTACGTGCCGCTTGATCGTATGCTGGTGGAAACCGATTCGCCGTATCTGGCGCCGGTACCGCACCGTGGTAAAGAGAATCAGCCAGCGTTTACGCGTGATGTGGCGGATTACATGGCGGTGTTAAAAGGCGTTGATATCGAAACGCTGGCCGCTGCCACCACCGAAAATTTCTCCCGCCTGTTCCACATCCCGATGAGTCGCCTCGGCGGCTAAACGCTTTATTTCAAACGCTGTAATTAATCACCAATCACTCTCCTGCACTGCGTCTTACGGGACGCAGGCAGTGTTTTATTGCTGTTTAATAGCGCAAGTCAGTAAGAAATGACTGAAAGGAAAGGGGCGTCCTTAGCGAAATGTGATGGCCGTCAATTTAACAATTAGCGATTTATTTTACTCTTCGTAATAAATCAAAAGACGCTCAGCGTCACCCCGGCGAAGGATCCTCCCCCTAAGCCATGCGCACTGCGCAAAAAATTGCACTCATACTCAGGAGTTTCTATGTTCAAGAACGCATTTGCGAACCTGCAGAAAGTAGGTAAATCGCTGATGTTGCCGGTATCGGTTCTGCCGATTGCCGGTATTTTGTTAGGTGTTGGTTCTGCAAACTTCAGCTGGCTGCCGGAAGTGGTTTCCCACGTCATGGCCGAAGCGGGTGGTTCGGTATTTGCCAATATGCCGCTGATCTTTGCGATCGGTGTGGCGCTTGGCTTTACCAATAACGACGGCGTTTCCGCGCTGGCGGCCGTGGTTGCCTACGGCATCATGGTGAAAACCATGGCGGTGGTTGCACCGCTGGTGCTGCATATGCCTGCCGGAGAAATTGAGGCTAAGCATCTTGCGGATACCGGTGTGCTCGGCGGAATCATCGCCGGTTCCATCGCGGCGTATATGTTTAACCGCTTCTATCGCATCAAACTGCCTGAGTATCTCGGCTTCTTTGCCGGCAAGCGCTTTGTGCCGATCATCTCCGGTCTGGCGGCGATTTTCACCGGTGTGGTGCTGTCATTCATTTGGCCGCCAATCGGTACGGCGATTCAGGAATTCTCAAAGTGGGCAGCCTATCAAAACCCAGTCGTCGCCTTTGGACTGTACGGTCTGATTGAACGTTCACTGGTGCCGTTTGGTCTGCACCATATCTGGAACGTCCCTTTCCAGATGCAAATTGGTGAGTTTACCAATGCCGCAGGTCAGGTGTTCCACGGAGATATCCCACGTTACATGGCGGGCGACCCAACCGCAGGTAAATTGTCTGGCGGCTTCCTGTTCAAAATGTACGGTTTGCCAGCGGCAGCGATTGCGATTTGGCATACGGCTAAACCAGAAAACCGGGCCAAAGTGGGCGGTATTATGATCTCCGCCGCGCTGACCTCGTTCCTGACCGGTATCACCGAGCCAATCGAGTTTGCCTTCATGTTCGTGGCGCCGATTCTGTATGTGATCCACGCGATTCTGGCAGGTCTGGCCTTCCCAATCTGTATTCTGCTGGGGATGCGTGATGGCACCAGCTTCTCACACGGTTTGATCGACTTTATCGTGTTGAGCGGTAACAGCAGCAAAATCTGGTTGTTCCCGATTGTGGGTATCATCTACGGCCTGATTTACTACACCGTATTCCGTTTCCTGATTGTGAAACTGAATCTGAAAACCCCTGGCCGTGAGGAGACCGCGATGGAGCAGAGCAGCGCAACCGGCAGCGAAATGGCGGGTAAACTGGTTACCGCGTTTGGTGGTAAAGAGAACATCACTAACCTTGATGCCTGTATCACGCGTCTGCGTGTCAGCGTGGCGGATGTCGGCAAGGTTGATCAGGCTGAACTGAAAAGCCTCGGCGCACGTGGTGTGGTGGTAGCAGGTTCAGGCGTTCAGGCGATTTTCGGCACCAAGTCCGATAACCTGAAAACCGAAATGGATGAGTATATCCGCAGCATGTAACGGAAAAAGGCGGGCAGAGCTGGTGCGATGAAGCGGCGTCAGATCGTAAAGACGCCATAAACCTTCCCTGGGGCTCGGCCCAAGCCATCCATGGCTTGGGACGCTTTACTCCTCTGCCGCCGCTTCAACGCACATTACTTACTGTGCGTAAAAATGCCCTCAAATGAGGGCATTTTTTTATTTACAGATAAACCCGCAAATACTCCGTCAAACACAGCAGCGCCATGGCCTGACCATACGGCATCGAGGTGAGCGGTATCTGGCGGTAGTACGCCAGATCGCTGCCCATCGCTGTTCCGAACGACACCTGCTTCAATTCCCCATCTTCATCAATATTGCCGATCACGCCGCGCAACGCTTTCTCCGCCAGCGGCAAATACTCGGGCGAAAGATAATGTTTACGCACCGCTTTAAGAATGCCATAGGCGAAACCGGCGGTGGCGGAGGCTTCCGGGTAACTGTTGGGATCGTCGAGCAAGGTGTGCCACAAACCGCTGCTGTGCTGACAGGCGCTAAGCGCTTTCACCTGACTCTCCAGCACCTGTTGCAGGAAACGCCGCGTGGCATGCTGTTCCGGCCAGTTCATCATCTCGAGGAAATCAGGAATGACTATAGTCAACCAGCTGTTGCCGCGCGCCCAACGTGCATTGGCAAAATTGTGCCGTCCCTCAAACGTCCAGCCGTGGAACCACAAACCGGTTTGGCGATCCATTAAGTATTGGGTATGAATCAGGAACTGATAACTGGCTTCTTCGACAAACTCAGGACGATCCAGCAGCTGGCCAATCTTCGCCAGCGCCATCACGCTCATCATTAAGGTGTCATCCCACAGCTGCTGGGTGTTTTCATTGTTGTAGACGATGTGCTGCAAGCCGCCTTGCTCGGTGCGCGGCATCTCATACATCACCCATTCAGCCCAGCGCTCCAGTACCGGTCGCCACGCGGCATTTCGCGTCTCTTCATAGCGATACGCCAGCGTCAGGAACGGGCAGACGGTATTCACGTTCTTGGTTGGCGTACCTTCCGCCAGCCGCGTGCTGAACCAGTCATCGATAATCTTCAGCGTCGCTTGATCGCCGGTTTGCTGATAATAGTGCAGCATGCCGTACAGGCCGATGCCGTGCGTCCACTCCCAACCGGCCCAGCCTTTGGTATCGATCACGCGGCCATCATCGAGGCGCAGCAAAAACTCGCCGCTGTGATCGGTAATATTCACCAGATTATGGGTTAGCCGCTGAATCAACTGCACCAGCTCAGTACGTGGCAACAGATATTCAGGCTGGCGCAGTAACGCGCTGTGCTTTACAGGAAATACAGTCATGGTTCATTCCTATCGTTAATCAGGGTAGAGAGAGAAGGTAAAGATCGTGGCTGCGTCGGCAGCGGCGGTGCGGCAGGCTTATGACGGTTGAGATACCCGACGTTGTTATTGCCCCACAGATTTTCATACGGCATGCCCGCCAGCATTTCGACCACTTCACGCGCCTGTGGCGAAATACGCTCTGGCACCACGCGTCCGGCTTCGCGCATTTTCAACGTCTCTTCGCGCAGCACGGTGTGGGTTTGCAGATTGAGTTTAAAGCGCAGTGAAATAATGAAGCCGCAGGCCAGCACACAGAGCGTGCCCACGCTGAGGATCGCCAGAATGGTATGGCCGACAGCCGGCACCTGCGTGGCCTGGCCGGAAGAGAAGCCCGCCAGCTGCAACACGATACCGACGAACATCACCGCACCTGCTTGCGAGGCTTTGCGCGTCAGCGTCATGATGCCGGCAAAAATGCCTTCGCGACGTTGGCCGGTAATCACTTCATCGACGTCAGCGATATAGGTGTAAGTATTCCACGGCACATAGTTGATGCCGCCGCGACCAAGACCGGCAAGACCGGAAATCAGTACCAGCAGAGCGAAGTTGTCGTTCATGCCGGTGTACCACAATCCGGCGTAGGAGAGGGCGCTAAGCCCAAACAGCACCACCACCATACGGTATGCGGGCGCAGGCCCAAGGCGGATACACAGCGGAATCATCGCCATCACCGCAATAAACTGCATCACCGCCATGGTGCCCATCAGGTTGGAGGCGATCTGCGCGCTTTGCATCAGCACAAACACCACATACCAGGTGAACACCGCGTTAAACACGTCCTGCGCGATATAGCCGCCGAGATACATGCCCAGATGCTGACGGAAAATACGAATGCGCAGCGTTGAGGCCAGCTCGGTGTAGAGGCGCTTCAGGCTCTGTAGCAAGGTCAGCTGTGATTTTTCCTGCTCGGCGCGGCGCGATTCGGCAGAGAAATCGTCGGGATCGCGTTCCCAGGTAAACAGCCACACCAACGTTAACACCAGCGCACAAATCACGGAGAACACCAGGCTGGCGTAGAAGAAGGAGATCGGATTCTCTTTGCCAAACCAGCCAATCAGTATGCCTGGCAGGAACGCTGCCAGAATGGCCGACAGCTGCGCCAGGCCAATACGCGCGCCAGAGAAGCGGGTTTTCTGTTTGAAATCGTCGGTCATCTCCGGCACCAGCGTTTCGTAAGGCACCAGAATCATGGTGTAGACCATATCGAACAGCAGATAAGTCAGCAGATACCACCAAAAACTCATGTCGCCAACCCACATCAGGCTGTAGCTGAACACGCACGGAATACCGAGCAGGATAAAAAATTTGCGGCGGCCAAAGCGCTTGCCGAGCCAGGTCGAACCGAAGTTATCGGTCAGGAAACCCATCAGCGGGCTCACCACCGCATCCAGTACGCGGGCGGCGGCGAAAATGAAGGTCGCCTGAATCGGCGAGAGCCCACAAAAGGTGGTGTAAAAGTAGAGCAGCCAGGCGGCGGTTAACGCCGTGGTGCCTGCACCGAGGAAATCCCCGGACCCATAGGCCAGATAATGGCCCAGGCCAATCTTACGAGAGCGCATGGCAGGTTCTCCTTGAATTAGTCGGTAAACACATCCCTCATCACTCCGTACAATTTGCGCGGATTGGATTGAAAGTAGAGCGGCTTAAGCTGGCAAACCTTCGTGATTTCGCAATGACCTGCAGGTGAGTGGCAAAATCACAAAGAAAAAGGCGTGATATCTCTAATTTATAAAACAGCGTTTCATTTTTGTGGTTAAGGAGATCTCAGGAATGCGAGCTGCAGCACATGCGTGGCGAAGGGTTAAATCGGCTTAAAGGCAGCCATTTAATGCAGGAATTGTGGTCCTGAGGTTGAAAGAAATGGAATTCCTCACGCATACTGCCTGACTGAACTCAGGCTTAAGGAAATGCACCATGGCTGAAGAAACCATTTTCAGTAAAATCATCCGTCGCGAGATCCCCGCCGACGTGGTTTATCAGGACGAACTGGTCACCGCCTTCCGTGATATCGCGCCGAAAGCGCCTACCCATATCTTGATCATCCCCAACGTATTGATTCCCACCGCCAATGATGCGCAGCCCGCACACGAGCAGGCGCTGGGCCGGATGATCACCGTGGCCGCCAAAATTGCCCGTGATGAAGGCATTGCTAAAGATGGCTATCGTCTAATCATCAACTGCAACAGCCATGGCGGTCAGGAGGTTTATCACATCCATATGCATTTGGTTGGCGGTCAGCCGCTGGGCCCGATGCTGGCCAGCTAACTCAGGCGGACAACGTGATGCGTCAATGGCTGAGTGGCTTGCTGTTGCTGACCCTTGCAGGTTGCAGCAGCGATAAGCCGATGATTAATACCTCGCAGTCGCTGGTGATGGAATCGGCGGTGTTATCCGCGGGCATTATTACCGATGATCCGAAGTTGACCGAACAAGATGGTCAGCAGCGTGCCATGAGCGTGTTGTACAACCAGCGTGAAACGCCAGTGAAAGTGCACTATCGTTTCTATTGGTACGACGACAAAGGATTGGAAATCACGCCGGAAGAGCCGGCGCAAAGCCAAATCGTTCCGGCGCACGGCAGCGTAGAAGTGGCCTCACAAATGGGCAATCCGACCGCCAGTAAGGTGCGTCTCTATCTTTATCTTTGAGGAGTAAGCTGTGATTCGCAGTGTAAAACGTTCGGGCGCGTTGTTATTTGCGCTAATGCTCACCGGTTGTGTGGTGCAACAACAGACGCCGGCACCGGTAGAACCCACGCAGCCGACTACGCCCTCTCAGCCGGTTGAACCCACGCCGCAGCCAGTGCCGCCGCCGCAAACCGTGCCGCAGCCACCAAAGCTGAAAACCATTAACTGGGATGCCAGCGTCCAGCCGTTGGTCGGCAAGATGGTGCAATCTTCAGGCGTGAATCCGGGCAGCGTGCTGCTGGTGGATCGCATCAAGAACAGTACTAATGGCGCGCTGCAAACCGACAAAGCCACCGACGCGATTCAGAATGCGCTGGCCAACAACGGCAAGTTCACGCTGATCACCCCAGAACAGCTGGCGCAGGCCAAGCAAACGCTGGGCTTGTCGCCGGATGACAGCCTCAACTCGCGCAGTAAAGCGATTGGCCTGGCGCGCAACGTTAACGCGCAGTATGTGCTCTACAGCAATGCGCAGGGCGATGTGAAATCACCGACGCTGCAAATGCAGCTGATGCTGGTACAAACCGGTGAAATCATCTG
Source organism: Pantoea sp. GbtcB22 (assembly GCF_019091025.1). Lineage (NCBI taxonomy): Bacteria > Pseudomonadati > Pseudomonadota > Gammaproteobacteria > Enterobacterales > Erwiniaceae > Pantoea > Pantoea sp. GbtcB22. Next base: position 936,149 of record NZ_JAGXKB010000001.1, on the reverse strand, counting down.
GTCAGGAAACGGTGTTGCTCAACCCTGATCCCCAGCTGCAAAACCTGCTTCAGCAACAATGGCCGACGGCGCAAGCTGCCGGTCATTTTTTCGCGCTGCCGGGACTGAGCGGGCAAAGCGTGCGCGTGCAGATGCCGCAGGGCGAATTGCTGGCGAGACGTGCGCCGCCGCAGCCGATCCCGTTTGTCGATCGCCAGCGCGAATACCGCATTCTGCAGCAACTGCGGCATGCACAGCTGGGGCCGCAGCCGCTGGCGTGGCGCCATCCCTGGCTGCTGCAAAGCTGGATGCCGGGCGAGGTGCTCACTTCCGCGCAGTTTAACGCGCAGCGGCAGGCGATTGTGGCGCTGCTGCAGCGTCTGCATCAACAGCCGCTCACCGGCTACCGTTTACGCTTAGCGCCGCTGCTACAGCGCTATTGGCAGCTTTGCCGGCAGCGTCACTGGCGCTGGCAGCGTCGTCTGCAACGCTTATTACAACAGGGCGAACCGCAGCCGCTGCGCCTGGCGCCGCTGCATATGGATGTCCACGCCGGCAACCTGATTGCCACGCCGGAAGGTTTACGCCTAATCGACTGGGAATATGCCGCCGACGGTGACGTGGCGCTGGAGCTGGCGGCGGTGTGTGCGGTTGATGGCGATACGCGTTCTGCGTGGATTGCCGATTACGCCGCGCGCGCGCAACTGGATAAGCCAGCACTGGCGTGCCAGATGCAGCGCTGGCAACCGTGGCTGCAGCTGTTGATGGCCAGCTGGTATCAGCTGCGTGCCGAGCAGAGCCAGGATGACACCTTACTGCAGCTGGCGCAGGCTAGCTGGCACGACCTTTAACTCAGGATTTTAATCATGACCATGAACACACCCGGACCGCTGATGCTCGACGTCGAAAGCTATGAGCTGGACGCCGAAGAACGCGAAATTCTGCAGCATCCGCTGGTGGGCGGACTGATTCTGTTTGCCCGCAACTTCCACGATGTCGAGCAGTTGGCAGAGCTGGTGCGCCAGATTCGCGCCGCTTCACGCAATCGTCTGGTGGTAGCGGTGGATCAGGAAGGCGGTCGCGTGCAGCGTTTCCGCGACGGCTTCACGCAGCTGCCGGCGATGCAATCGTTCGCCGCGCTGCACGATCTCAATAGTGCCGGTGAACTGGCGCAGCAGGCGGGCTGGCAGATGGCGTCGGAGATGATCGCCATGGACATCGACATCAGTTTCGCGCCGGTGCTCGATATTGGTCACATCAGCGCGGCGATCGGCGATCGTTCATTCCATGAAGATCCGGCCATCGCCCTGCAGGTCGCGCGCCGTTTTATCAACGGCATGCATGAAGCCGGCATGAAAACTACCGGCAAACACTTCCCCGGTCACGGTGCGGTCAGTGCCGATTCGCATAAAGAGACGCCGCGCGACAACCGCGATACCGCCACGTTGCGTCAGCATGACATGGCGATCTTTAAGCAGTTGATCGACGAGCAGCTGCTTGATGCGGTGATGCCGGCGCACGTTATCTATACTGAGGTGAATCCGTTGCCTGCCAGCGGTTCGCCGTATTGGCTGCAAACCGTATTGCGCGAGGAGCTCAGCTTTAACGGCGTAATTTTCTCCGACGACCTGTCGATGGAAGGTGCCGCGGTGATGGGCAGCTACGCCGAACGCGCGCAGCAGTCGCTGAATGCCGGTTGCGATATGATCCTGGTGTGCAATCAACGCGCGGGCGCGGTGAGCGTGCTGGATAACTTGACGCCGATCGGGGCAGAGCGCGTGACGCAGTTATACCATCAAGGGCGTTTTACCCGTCAAAGCCTGCTGGCAAGCGAGCGCTGGCGGCAAAATCAGCGTCAGTTAAGCGCGTTGCAAGAGCGCTGGCTGGCGCACAAAGCCTCGGGCAGATAAGCTTCGCTGCCCGGATTTCACTCCACGCTGAGGATAATCATGATCATCTATCTGCACGGTTTTGATTCCAACAGTCCGGGCAACCATGAAAAGGTGCTGCAGCTGCAGTTTATTGACCCGGACGTCAGATTAGTCAGCTACAGCACCCGCCATCCCAAACACGATATGCAGTTTCTGCTGAAAGAGTGCGACAAGCTGCTACAACAGGGCGACGATGCGCATCCGCTGATTTGCGGGGTTGGGCTGGGCGGTTATTGGGCCGAACGTATTGGCTTCCTGTGCGGCATGCGTCAGGTGATCTTCAATCCAAATCTGTTCCCGTTTGAGAACATGGAAGGCAAAATCGATCGCCCGGAAGAGTATCTCGATATCGCCACTAAGTGCGTCAACGATTTCCGCGAAAAGAACCGCGAAAAGTGTCTGGCGATTTTGTCTCGTCAGGACGAAGCGCTGGATAATCAGCGCAGCGCGACGTACCTGCAGCCGTTCTATGAAATCATCTGGGATGACGCAGCCAGCCACAAATTCAAGAACATCGCGCCGCATTTGCAGCGCATCAAAGCCTTCAAACTCCTCGCCTGACCGTCCGCGCGCCGTGTGATGCGGCGCATAAAATGTGTAACATTCTGATAATGCAGCTGAAAGATTGATGTACATCAATTTTCTTATGTGATGTCTCTGACGCCGTGATATTCTGCCCTCAGCTCGCGATTTAACGTCGCCAACCCTATGTTTATTAAGGTTTTTATTAACCATTAATTAACTATTGGTTTACAACTTTGAGGGGGTCTTTGTTGACTACATCTATGGAAAAAATCGTTATCATCGGCGGTGGTGCTGGCGGCTTAGAGCTGGCAACGCAGCTCGGTCACAAGCTGGGACGCAAGAAGAAAGCCGAGATCATCCTGGTTGATCGTAACCACAGTCATTTGTGGAAACCGCTGCTGCATGAAGTGGCAACCGGTTCGATGGACGAAGGGATTGATGCGCTAAGCTATCTGGCGCACGCGCGTAATCACGGTTTCCAGTTCCAGCTGGGATCGCTGACGCAAATCAATCGTGAAAACAAAACCCTTGAGCTGGCCGAAATCCGCGATGCGGAAGGCGCACTGTTAGTGCCGCAGCGTGAGCTGGCCTACGATCGTCTGGTCATCGCGCTTGGCAGCACCTCAAATGACTTCGGCACGCCGGGCGTAAAAGATCACTGCATCTTTCTCGACAACCCGCATCAGGCGCGTCGTTTCCACAACGAAATGCTCAACCTGTTCCTGCGTTTCTCGGCCAGCGAAGGCAGCCTGGAAAAAGTCAACATCGCCATTGTCGGCGGCGGCGCCACCGGCGTGGAACTCTCTGCAGAGCTGTATAACGCGGTGAAACAGCTGCACAGCTACGGCTACAAAGGTCTGGATAGCAGCTCGCTGAACGTCACGCTGGTGGAAGCCGGTGAACGCATTCTGCCGGCGCTGCCACCGCGCATTTCGGCGGCGGCGCATCAGGAGCTGACCAAACTTGGCGTACGCGTGTTGACGCAAACCATGGTCACCAGCGCCACCGAAAACGGCTTGAATACCAAAGGCGGCGAATTCATTGATGCCGATCTGATGGTGTGGGCGGCCGGTATCAAGGCGCCAGACTTCCTGAAAGAGATTGGCGGTCTGGAAACCAACCGCATCAATCAGCTGGTGGTAAAAGAGACGCTGCAAACCACGCTGGATGACGACATCTACGCCATTGGTGATTGCGCCTCCTGTGCGCTGCCGGGGGGCGGATTTGTACCGCCGCGCGCGCAGTCAGCGCATCAAATGGCGTCGCGCGCGCTGGAGAACATCCTTGCACAGCGTAAAGACAAACCGTTGAAAGCCTATGTTTATAAAGATCACGGTTCGCTGGTGTCGCTATCGCGCTTCAGCACCGTCGGCAGTTTGATGGGTAACCTGATGCGCGGATCGATGATGGTGGAAGGGCGCATTGCGCGTTTTGTCTACATCTCTCTATATCGTATGCACCAGATTGCGCTCCACGGATACTTCAAGACCGGTCTTATGATGCTGGTCGGCAGTCTTAACCGCGTCCTGCGTCCGCGTCTCAAGCTGCACTGATGATTTTCGGGCGGTGAATGCCGCCCTACGCCACACCAGCTGCCGTAACCCGCTGAAAACTGCACGTTCAGCTTAAGGTTACGGCACTATTTCACCCGCTCTCAGAACTCTCCTAAAAGCTGGCCCTGATGGGTTTCCGCTGCGTTTCCTCCATTAATCTGATGTTGCAATTACGGTCCATCTGTAAAACTTATCACCAACAAACACGGCGCGGCGCGCACGCCGGTTATGCCTCGGTTACCCAGGATTGGGTAGCGGCAGGAATGCGCGGTAACAACCTTCAGGAGGATATTCCTGTGAATAAATCAATGTTAGCGGGTATCGGTATCGGCGTGGCAGCAGCGTTAGGTGTTGCCGCAGTCGCCAGCATGGATGTTTTCGATCGCGGCCCGCAGTTTGCACAAGTTCTGTCGGCGACGCCGATTAAAGAGAGCATCAAGCAGCCGCGACAGGAGTGTCGCAATGTGACGCTGACCCATCGTCGTGCGGTCCAGGATGAGAATCGCATTGCCGGTTCGGTGCTGGGCGCGGTAGCCGGCGGCGTGTTGGGCCATCAGTTTGGTGGTGGACGCGGACGCGATGTGGCTACGGTAGCGGGCGCGTTAGCTGGCGGTTACGGTGGTAATCAGGTGCAGGGTGCGCTGCAGGATCGCGACACGTACACCACCAACGAGCAGCGTTGCAAAACGGTATATGACAAACAGGAAAAAATGCTGGGTTATGACGTGACCTATAAAATAGGCGACCAGCAGGGCAAAATCCGCATGGAAAACGACCCTGGTACCCGCATTCCGCTCGACCGTAATGGTCAGCTGATCCTGAATTCAAATCAGGCCTAATTGGGCAAAGATGCATCACAGCAGCAGTAACGAAAAAAGCGCCGCAAGGCGCTTTTTTTTATGTGTGAGATCCTCAACGCGCACGGATTCGTAGCGGCGCAATTTGTTGCGCATCATCAATGGCGCACGGAGTCAAAGGCGCGCGATGAATCGCGCCGCTACGATTCCGTGCGGATATCCACTAAACCCGGTTTTTCGCCAGCTCGCTAACAAATCCCTGCACCCACTCCATACGGATTTTCCGGTCCGCCATATCGCGGGTGAACTTCAATCGCGTTGGGCCATCCAGCTTCCATTGCTGAGGATCTTTCTGCAGCAGGCCAATCAGCCAGCCCGGATCAACCTGATTCTGCGGCGCAAACTCGAAAAATCCGCCTTTGTCGCTGGCTTCAATCTTACGAATCCCCAACTCGCGCGCCACTAAACGCAGCCCGGCAACATCCAGCAGATTACGCGCTGCATCCGGCAGCTTGCCGAAGCGGTCAATCATCTCAACCTTCAGTTCCGCCAGATCCTGCTCATCGGCGGCGCTGGCCACGCGCTTGTAGAGCGACAAGCGAGTATTCACATCCGGGATAAAATCATCTGGCAGCAGGGCAGGCATACGCAGTTCAATTTCGGTTTGATTGCTGGTGAGATCTTCCAGCGACGGCTCGCGGCCCGCCTTCAGCGCATCGACCGCGTTCTCCAGCAGCTCCATATACAGCGTGAAGCCGATGGTTTCCATTTGGCCGCTCTGATCCTCGCCGAGCAGCTCACCCGCGCCGCGGATCTCCAGATCGTGGGTTGCCAGCGCAAAACCGGCACCAAGATCTTCCAGCGACGCGATAGCTTCCAGACGTTTTTGCGCATCAGTGGTCATCGCTTTTGGATGCGGCGTCAGCAGCCACGCATAGGCCTGATGGTGCGAACGTCCCACGCGGCCACGCAGCTGATGCAGCTGCGCCAGACCAAAGTGGTCGGCGCGTTCGATGATAATGGTGTTGGCGCTGGGTACGTCGATACCGGTTTCGATGATGGTGGTACACACCAGCACGTTAAAGCGCTGATGGTGGAAATCATTCATCACCCGCTCGAGATCGCGTTCGCGCATCTGACCGTGACCAATGGCAATGCGCGCTTCCGGCACCAGATCGGCCAATCGCTGCGCCGCTTTCTCGATGTTTTCCACGTCATTGTAGAGATAGTAAACCTGGCCGCCGCGCAGCACTTCACGCAGGATTGCCTCGCGCACCACCAGGCTGTCGTACTCACGTACAAAGGTTTTCACCGCCATGCGTCGTGCCGGTGGCGTGGCGATAATCGACAGATCGCGCATGCCGCTCATCGCCATATTCAGGGTGCGCGGAATCGGCGTGGCGGTGAGCGTCAGGATATCGACATCGGCGCGCATCGCCTTGATCCGCTCTTTATGACGCACGCCAAAGCGGTGCTCTTCATCGACAATTAGCAGGCCGAGATCGTGCCACTTCAGGTCGCTCGACAGCAGCTTATGGGTGCCAATCAGAATATCGACTTTGCCCTCGCGCGCCTGTTTCAGCACCTGACTCTGCTCTTTGGCGGTGCGGAAGCGCGACAGCATTTCAATGCGCACCGGCCAGTTAGCGAAACGATCGCGGAAGTTGTCGTAATGCTGCTGCGCCAGCAGCGTGGTGGGCACCAGCACCGCGACCTGTTTGGCGTTCTCAACCGCCAGAAACGCAGCGCGCATCGCCACTTCGGTTTTACCAAAGCCGACGTCGCCGCACACCAGACGATCCATCGCCAGCGGCTGACACATGTCGCTCAGCACCGCGTTGATCGCCTGGCCTTGATCCGGCGTGGTTTCAAACGGGAAGCCTTCGCAGAACAGCTGATACTGATCGCGATCGTGCTTAAAGGCAAAGCCGGTTTTGGCTGCGCGCTGAGCGTAAATATCCAGCAGCTCTGCCGCCACGTCGCGCACTTTCTCAGCAGCTTTCTGCCGCGCGCGTGACCAGGCATCGCTGCCAAGTTTATGCAGCGGCGCGTTTTCATCCGCGCCACCGGCATAGCGGCTAATCAGATGCAGTGATGAAACCGGCACGTACAGCTTGGCGTCGCCCGCATAGGAGAGCATCAGATATTCAGCGACGATGCCGCCGGCTTCCAGCGTGGTCAGGCCGATATAACGCCCCACGCCGTGCTCCAGATGCACCACCGGCTGGCCGGGATGCAGCTCGGCGAGGTTGCGGATCAGCACATCAGGATTGATGGTGCGGCGATTATCCTGGCGACGACGACTGACGCGCTCGCCAAGCAGATCGCTTTCGCAAATCAACGCCAGCTGGCGTTGCGTATCGATAAAGCCGCGCTCGCTGGCGCCAATCATCAGGCTAAGCGGCTGATTGGCGGCCTGATCAAAGTGATCGATAGCCTGTGGACGCAGTTTAATGCGCGCCAACAGCTCTTGCAGGCTTTCACGCCGGCCTTCACTCTCAACCGAGAAAATCACCTGACCGCTGAATTGTTCAAGGAACTGACGCAGCAGATCGAGTGGCGCTTTGGCCTGCGCCTGCACCGTCAATTCCGGCAGCGGCTGATAACCGAGATTGGTATTCGCTGCTTTTTCCGGCAGCGTCTCGCTGCTTAACTGCATGCGCGGCCAGGCTTTCAGTTCGCTCATCAGCGTGTCGGGACGCAGCCACAGCGTGACCGGCTCCAGCAGCGGGCGCATCGGATCGATACGGCGATTCTCAAAGCGCGCGTTGGCGTCAAGCCAGAAGCGCTCGGCGCTGGCCAGCAAATCGCCGCTGTTGAGCAGCAGCGTATTGGCGGGCAGATAGCTGAACAGCGTCGGCAACGCCTGCTCAAAGAACAGCGGCTGCCAGTATTCGATACCGGCGGGCAGCGTGCCTTTGCTCACCTGCTGATAGACATGCTCCGGCTCGCGCCGTACGTCAAAGGTTTCGCGCCAGCGGCTGCGGAACAGCTCGATGGCGGCTTTATCCGTGGGGAATTCATGCGCCGGCAACAGGTTGATGGCGTTGACCGCCTCCAGCGTGCGCTGCGTATCGACGTCAAACAGACGCAGGCTGTCGATCTCATCGTCAAAGAAGTCGATGCGATAAGGTTGGTCGCTGCCCATCGGGAACAGATCGAGCAGCGCACCGCGCGTGGCGTATTCACCGTGCTCCATCACCTGATCGACGTGGCGATAACCGGCCTGCTCCAGCTGATCGCGCAGCGCATCGCGCGACAGCTTTTGCCCTTGCTGCATCACCAGCGCATGGCCGTGCAGGAAGCTGTGCGGACATACGCGCTGCATCAGCGTGTTGACCGGCATAATCAGCATACCGCGCGTTAAGTTGGGCAGTTGATACAGCGTGGAGAGGCGAGCTGAGATGATGTCCTGATGCGGCGAGAAGCTGTCGTAGGGCAGCGTTTCCCAGTCAGCGAGATGGGTGACCGGCAGATCGGTGAACTGGCGAATCTCCTCCTGCAGACGCAGGGCAGATTGCATATCCGGGGTAATCATCAACACCGGACCGCTGTGGCGTTCGGTGATGCTGGCGCACTCAAGCGCTTGCGCGGCGCCGACGAGCTGGCCGAGCTGGCGATGGTCGCCGGCTTTGACTGGCAGGGTATAACGACTCTGTTCCGACATGGGATCTCGACATTCTCTCCTTGGATTACAGGGCGTCATCATTCCATAATCCGCCCTGAGGATCATCTGTCGTGGTGCGATTTCTCACACTTTTGCCGGTTGAGCTACTTACTCGATTGCTGTGTGTAGTGCATACGTGGGCGGTCGACATTGGCCCAGGACAGCTCTTTCTCCAGATGGTAGCTGTGGTTGCCGTCGTCCCACTTCACGTAATAGCCGGTTGGCGCATCTCCCTGTTCAAAAACGTTGACGATCTCGCCTTTAATTTCACCCGATTTATGCTTAACAATGCTGCTTTTGGGGAACTTGAACATGGTGTACTCCTCGTCGCCTACGGTAATTCACCTTTAAGTCTACGCCAGCCAATGACGAATAAACGTACAAATAACATCATTAATTTGTCGCAATTTTATGCATAAGCGTTGGCTGGGACGGTTTTTGACACAACTTTGCCGCAGACTCAGAGGGTTAGAGGTTTCATAAAGGGGACGCCTCCTTTATCATCCCACTACTTATTTTCAGGCAACTGCCAAGACGGATCTCATGTATCAACCAGTCGCGTTATTCATCGGTTTACGCTACATGCGTGGACGTGCCTCAGACCGCTTTGGTCGCTTCGTCTCCTGGCTCTCAACTATCGGCATCACGCTCGGCGTGCTGGCGCTGGTCACCGTGTTGTCGGTGATGAATGGCTTTGAGCGCGAGCTGGAAGGCAATATCCTCGGCCTGATGCCGCAGGCGCTGATCACCAGCGAAAAAGGCAGCATAAGTCCCAAGGCGTTGCCCGCCGATAATCTCCAACTGCAAGGCGTTAAGCGCATCGCACCGCTGACCACCGCCGATGTGGTGCTACAAAGCGCGCGTAACGTCTCGGTCGGCGTGATGCTCGGCATCAATCCCGACGAACAGGATCCGCTGACGCCATTCCTCGTCAACACCCAACAAAGCGTGCTGCAGCCGGGCCAGTACAACGTCATCCTCGGTGAACAGCTGGCTGCACAGCTGGGCGTGAAGCGCGGCGATCAGCTGCGTCTGATGGTGCCATCGGTCAGCCAGTTCACGCCGGTAGGACGTTTGCCGAGCCAGCGTATTTTCACTGTGGCTGGCACCTATGCCGCCAACAGCGAAGTGGATGGCTATCAAATTCTGGTCAATCAGCAGGATGCGTCACGCGTGATGCGCTATCCGCTCGGCAACATCACCGGCTGGCGTTTGTGGCTGGATAAGCCGTTAAGCGTTGATGCGCTCAGCCAGCAGAAACTGCCGGAGGGCCTGACGTGGAAAGACTGGCGCGAACGCAAAGGCGATCTGTTCCAGGCGGTACGCATGGAAAAAAACATGATGGGGCTGCTGCTGAGCCTGATCATCGCGGTGGCGGCTTTTAATATCATTACCTCGCTGGGCCTGCTGATCATGGAGAAGCAGGGCGAAGTGGCCATTTTGCAAACGCTGGGTTTAACCCGTCGCCAGATTGTCGCGGTGTTTATGGTGCAGGGCGCCAGCGCGGGCATTATTGGCGCGCTGCTGGGCACCGTGCTTGGCGTGCTGCTTGCCAGCCAGCTGAATAATTTGATGCCGGTGATTGGTCTGTTCCTTGATGGTGCGGCGCTGCCGGTCGACATCAACGTGTTGCAGGTGATCACCATTGCGCTGGTCTCAATGGCCGTCGCGCTGCTTTCTACCCTTTATCCGTCGTGGCGCGCTGCCGCCGTCCAACCCGCTGAGGCTTTACGTTATGAGTAATACTCCTTTGTTGCAGTGTCGTGACCTGTGCAAACGCTATCAGGAAGGCAGCGTGCAGACCGATGTGCTGCGCAATGTGGCTTTCAGCCTGCAGCCGGGTGAACTGACGGCAATTGTCGGCAGCTCCGGTTCGGGTAAAAGTACCTTACTGCATCTGCTCGGCGGCCTGGATGCGCCGACGTCAGGCGATGTGATTTTTGATGGTAAATCGCTGAATGCGATGTCGTCGGCCGCGAAAGCCGAGCTGCGCAACCGTGAGCTGGGCTTTATCTATCAGTTCCACCATCTACTGCCGGATTTTAGCGCGCTGGAGAACGTGGCGATGCCGCTGCTGATTGGCAAAATTGGCAAAGCGGAAGCGGAATCACGCGCGCGTGAAATGCTGGCGGCGGTCGGGCTGGAAAAACGTGCTGCGCATCGGCCTTCTGAACTGTCGGGCGGTGAACGTCAGCGTGTGGCGATTGCCCGCGCGCTGGTGAATCGTCCGCGGCTGGTGATGGCCGATGAACCTACCGGTAACCTCGATGCGCGCAACGCCGACGCGATTTTTGAACTGCTCGGCGAGCTGAACGTTAAACAGGGCACCGCTTTTCTGGTAGTGACGCACGATCTGCAGCTGGCGAAACGCCTGAGCCGCCAGATGGAGATGCGCGACGGTGAGCTGAGCGACCAACTGACGCTGGGAGTGATCTGATGGCTTCGTCATTATCCCTGCTGCTCGGGCTGCGTTTTAGCCGCGGTCGGCGGCGTGGTGGCATGGTCTCGCTGATCTCCATCATCTCCACCATCGGCATTGCGCTGGGCGTGGCGGTGCTGATCATCGGCCTGAGCGCCATGAACGGCTTTGAGCGTGAGCTGAATAACCGCATTCTGGCGGTGGTACCGCACGGTGAAATCGAGCCGGTGAATCAGCCGTTCCGTAACTGGCAACCGATGATCGCGCCGATTGAGCAGGTGGCCGGCATTGCCGCCGCAGCGCCCTATATCAACTTCACCGGGCTGATTGAGAGCGGCGCAAAGCTGCAGGCGCTGCAGGTGAAAGGCGTCGATCCGCAGCAGGAAGCGCGTCTTAGCGCCTTGCCGAGCTTTGTGGCCGGAGATGCATGGTCGCAGTTCGCGGCTGGTAAACAGCAAATCATACTGGGTGGCGGCATCGCTAAATCGCTCAACGTGAAACAGGGCGACTGGATCACCATCATGATCCCGAATAATGATGGCGAGAATAAGCTGCTGCAGCCAAAACGTATTCGTCTGCAGGTCAGCGGCGTGCTGCAACTGAGCGGCATGCTCGATCACAGCCTGGCGCTGGTGCCGCTGGCCGATGCGCAGAAATATCTGGATATGGGCGACAGCGTCAGCGGTATTGCGCTGAAGATGAATGACCCGTTCCAGGCGCAGAAGTTGATACATGACGCCGGTAAAGTGACGCACTCTTACGTCTACATCAAGAGCTGGATTGGCACTTACGGCTACATGTACCGTGACATCCAGATGATTCGCGCCATTATGTATTTAGCCATGGTGCTGGTGATTGGCGTGGCCTGCTTTAACATCGTCTCGACGCTGGTGATGGCGGTGAAAGATAAGAGCAGCGACATCGCGGTACTGCGTACGCTGGGCGCCAAAGATGGTTTGATCCGCGCCATCTTTATCTGGTACGGCTTGCTGGCGGGCCTGCTCGGCAGCGTCAGCGGCGCGGTGGTCGGCGTGCTGGTAGCGCTCAATCTCACGCCGGTGATGCGCGTGTTTGAGCACCTGACCGGGCATCAGCTGCTGGCGGGCGATATCTACTTTATCGATTTCCTGCCGTCCGAACTGCACTGGATTGATGTGATTTCGGTGCTGGCCACCGCGATTGTCCTGAGCCTGATTGCCAGCTGGTATCCGGCACGACGCGCCAGCCGTATCGATCCGGCCCGCGTACTCAGCGGTCAGTAAAGATAAAACGCAGCCGCTGTGCGGCTGCTATTATCGGGCAGAGTAGCCCGAAAAATCCCCGATGCGCGGCAATAAACGCCGCAGATAAGGAGCTTTTATGCGCATACCGCGCCGCCGCCTACGACTCGCCCGCGACAAAAAAAACCGCCGCAAGGTGCATCAGCGCTTTCGCCAGCGCATCTTCGAGCGCGATCGCAAAGCTGAACTGGCCGCGCATCCGCAACCGCGCGTGGTGGTGCTGACTGGCGCGGGGATCTCCGCCGAATCCGGTATTCGCACTTTCCGCGCCGCCGATGGCTTATGGGAAGAGCATCGCGTAGAAGATGTCGCCACGCCGGAAGGTTTTCAACGCAATCCGGCGCTGGTGCAGGCGTTTTACAACGCGCGGCGTCAACAGCTGCAGCAGCCAGAAATTCAGCCTAACGCCGCGCACAAAGCGCTGGCGGAACTGGAGCAGGTGCTGGGCGATAACTTCCTGCTGGTGACGCAGAATATCGATAACCTGCACGAACGCGCCGGCAGCCAGCGCGTGCTGCATATGCACGGTGAACTGTTGAAAGTGCGCTGCGTCAGCAGTGGACAAGTGCTGGACTGGACCGAAGATTTAACCGCGGACGATCGCTGCACCTGCTGCCAGTTCCCGGCCATGCTGCGCCCGCACATCGTGTGGTTCGGCGAAATGCCGCTGGGGATGGAAGAGATTTATCAGGCGATTGAGCAGGCGAATCTGTTTATCGCCATTGGCACGTCGGGCCATGTCTATCCCGCCGCCGGTTTTGTCCACGAAGCGAAACTGCAGGGCGCGCATACTGTGGAGCTGAATCTGGAACCGAGCCAGGTCGGCAATGAGTTTGCCGAGCGTCATTACGGCTTAGCAAGCGAAGTGGTGCCGGAGTTTGTGCATACGTTTTTGCGTGGGTTGTATAAGTAGATTTGTGCGCGCTTTACCTCATCCCAACCTTCTCCCAGAGGGAGAAGGGGCTAGACGGAACCCTCTCCCGCTTGCGAGAGAGGGCAGAGCGAGGGGAAGCCGCAGAGAGTTAACGTCCCGCCTTCAGCTTCTGGAACAACGTCTCATACTGCACGCTGGCGTCACCGACATCGTTTTGCCACTCGCCGTTTTTGATCACATCCTCAGCAGGATAAAGCGAAGGATCGCTGGCCACTTCTTGTGGCAGTAACTTCTTCGCTGCCAGGTTTGGCGTGGGATAGCCGATGGTTTCCGCCACCTGTGCCGCCACATCCGGACGCAGCAGGAAGTTAATCAGCTTCAGCGCGCCTTCACGGTTTTTCGCATTGGCCGGAATCGCCAGGTTATCCATCCAGAAAATCCCGCCTTCCTGCGGCCAGATAATCTGCAGCGGCGTGCCTGCCTGGCGCGCCACGTAGGCGGAACCGTTCCAGATCATCCCAACGTTCACTTCGCCTTCCATAAACGGATTTCCTGGATTATCGGAGTTAAACGCCAGCACGTTCGGCATCAGCTTTTTTAACTCTTCATAAGCGGCTTCGATCTGCTTGGGATCGCGGGTGTTGCCCGAATAGCCCAGCTTACGCAGCGCCATCTGGAACACTTCACGCGCATCGTCGGTCAGCAGCAGGCTTTGCTTATACTCAGGCTTCCACAAATCGGCCCAGCGGGTAATGCTTTTGGCATCCACTTCGTCAGTGTTGATGCCAATGGCGGTCGCGCCCCAGATATAGGGGATCGAGTAATCATTGTTAGGATCAAACGGCTTGTTGAGCAGGTTAGGATCGAGGTTTTTGAAGTTGCTGAGCTGGGTTTTATCGATCTTTTGCAGCATGCCTTCATTACGCATTTTGGCGACGAAGTAGGTTGAAGGCACCACCAAATCGTAGGCGCCCTCTTTCCAGGTCTTCAGCTTGGCATACATGCTTTCATTGGATTCGTAGGTGGAGTAAATCACCTTGATGCCGGTCTCTTTGGTGAACTGCTCCAGCAGTCCCGGCGGCACGTATTCGGTCCAGTTATAGAAGTAGAGCGTTTTGCCGGCGTCCGCCTGCGCGCTCTGCATGCCCAATGCCAGCGCCCCAGCCGCCAGCCAGTGAGACCACTTTTTCATCGATTATCCTCTATTTGGTTTTATCACGGAGCAACAGCTGACTGAGCGCCACCAACAGCAGCGACAGCAGCAGCAAAATTGTCGCCAGCGCGTTCACTTCCGGTGACACGCCAACTTTCACCATCGAATAGATTTTTAACGGCAAAATTTCGAAGCTCGGGCCGGTGACGAACGACGATACCACGACATCGTCCATCGACAGCGTAAAGCTCAGCAGCCAACCCGCTGCGACCGCCGGCAGCGCCAGCGGCAGCAGAATTTTGCGCAAAATGGTGACTTCGCTGGCACCAAGATCTTTGGCGGCTTCCAGCATGCGCACATCAAACCCTTTCAGGCGCGAATAGACGGTGATCACCACAAACGGCAGGCAGAAGGTGATATGCGAGAACAGCAGCGACCAGAAGCCCAGCGAAATGCCCAGCAGCATAAACAGCACCAGCAGCGAAATCGCCATCACGATATCCGGCGACATCATCACCACAAACAGCATGCCGCTGACGAACGGTTTACCACGGAAGCGATAGCGATAGAGCGCGACGGCGGTCAGCGAGCCGATAATCGTGGCGCAGCTGGCAGAGAGCATGCCCATCAGCAATGAATGCTGGGCTGCCTGAATCAGGCTGTCGTTATTCATCAGCAGGCGATACCACTGCGTGCTGAAGCCCTGCCAGTTAATGCCGAAACGCGAACGGTTGAAGGAGTTGACGATCAGAATGATGATCGGGATATAAAACCAGGCATAAATCACGGCCATGAAGCCGCCACGTAACCAGCGCGCCATCATTGCAGTTCCACCTTGCTGTTCAGCATACGCGCTGCGCGCCAGTAAGCCAGCAGCATCAGCCCCATCAGCAGCGTCATCACAATGCTGGTGGCAGCTCCGAACGGCCAGTCACGGATATTCAGGAACTGGCTCTTGATCACGTTGCCAATTAACAGGTTTTTCGCGCCGCCCAGCAAATCCGCTACAAAGAACAAGCCCATCGCCGGGATAAACACCAGCAGGCAACCGGCGACAATGCCCGGCATGGTAAGTGGCAGAATGATGCGTAAAAAGGTTTTTACTTTGTTCGCGCCAAGATCGCGCGCCGCTTCGAGGCAGGATTTATCCAGCTTTTCCAGGCTGGAGTAGAGCGGCAGCACCATAAACGGCAGCAGAATGTAGATCAGCCCCAGAATCACCGCTTCCGAGGTGTACATGATGCGAAACGGTTTATCGATCACCCCAAGCCACAGCAAAAATTCATTCAGCCAGCCGCGCGTGCTGAGGAAGATTTTCAGACCGTAGATACGGATCAGCGAGTTGGTCCAGAACGGCACAATCAGCAGGAACAGCATCAGCGGACGCAGGCGCGCCGGCAGTTTCGTCAGACACCAGGCAAACGGATAACCGAGCAGCAGGCAGCACAGCGTGGCGATCAACGCCATATTCAGCGAGTGCAGCAGCACATCAGCGTAGAGCGGATCGAGCAGCCGCGTGTAGTTATTTAGGGTGAAGGCCATACTGACAAAATGCGCATCATCGCGCGTCAGGAAGCTGGTGGCGAAAATCATCAGGTTAGGCAGCAGCACAAACAGCGTGAGCCAGCTGACGATCAGGGCAACAATGACTTTCTGCAGGCGGTTACGCATCAACTTCATACGGCAACACCACCTCCCAGTTGGCGACCCAGCTGACGGCCATTTTCTGGTTCAGCGAGTGATCAAAATCGGGATCGTCTTCGTTAAAGAACTCGCTCACCGTCAGCAGCTTGCCGTTCTCCAGCTCAACAGTAGACTCCAGCGTCATGCCTTTATAGTTGCGCTCGCGCACGAAGCCGATCAGATTATCGCTGCGGCTGTCGTGGTCGATCTCTTCAACGCGCAAATCTTCCGGGCGCAGCAGCACGTGCAGTTTATCGCCGACGCTGACCGGGAAATCACATTGCAGCATGCATTCAAGGCCTTCCACACGCGCGCGGATTGTAGGCGCATGATCGCTGTTCAGCACCTCGGCATCGAACACGTTAATCTCGCCAATAAAGCGCGCCACAAACAGGTTGGCGGGCTCTTCGTAAATCTCGCGTGGCGTGCCGTCCTGTTCGATGCGGCCATCGCGCATTACCACGATACGATCGGACATGGTCAGCGCCTCTTCCTGATCGTGCGTCACAAACACAAAGGTGATGCCAAGCTTACGCTGTAGCGCTTTGAGCTCGTTTTGCATCTGGCGCCGCAGCTTGTAATCCAGCGCCGACAGCGACTCGTCCAGCAGCAGCACTTTCGGGCGATTGACTACCGCGCGCGCAATCGCCACGCGCTGCTGCTGACCGCCCGAAAGCTG
Organism: Pantoea sp. GbtcB22; assembly: GCF_019091025.1. Taxonomy (NCBI): domain Bacteria; kingdom Pseudomonadati; phylum Pseudomonadota; class Gammaproteobacteria; order Enterobacterales; family Erwiniaceae; genus Pantoea; species Pantoea sp. GbtcB22. The sequence continues at coordinate 919,609 of NZ_JAGXKB010000001.1, read as the reverse complement.
ATGCGGACGGCGATCGGCAAAACTCTCCAGCTGCACCATCGCCAGCGCATCGTTAACGCGCGTGGTGATCTCCGCCGCCGGGGTTTTCTGCATGCGCAGGCCAAAGGCGACGTTCTCAAACACCGACATGTGCGGGAACAGCGCGTAGCTCTGAAACACGGTGTTAATGTGGCGATGCTCGGCGGGCAGATCGGTGATGTCGTTATCATCAAGAGTGATATGACCGCGATCGGCCGCTTCCAGCCCGGCAATCAGGCGTAAAATGGTGGTTTTTCCGCAGCCGGAAGGGCCAAGCAGCGTGATGAACTCGCCGTGACGGATGGTCAGGTCAAAGTCAGAGATGATGGTTTTGCCATCAAAAGCTTTACTGATGCCAGAAAGCGTAACCAGCGCAGGCGCGCGTGTTTGCGTCATTTTAGTCACTCAGTCTGATGGTGAATCAGGTTACAGCATAGCCGCTGGTGGCCGCTTGCTGTGATGAAGGGCGCGATGATACCGCAAAAATGTGTCAATGCCATGTTTTGCCACGGATTTACCTTGAAAACTCTGAAAAATGCCGGAGTATGCGTAACGGATAAGTCGGACAGGCGCGAGTGAGCGAATTTTCAACGCAAGTCACGTTGAGAGAGCTAACCTGAAGGATAATGATTTGACGCAACATGGTGCCATTTGGCCACCATGATAATGACGCAGGTTCTTTAGAGGGATGACAGATGGATCAATTACTTGAGCGTTTTCTCAGTTATGTTGCAGTAGAAACTCAGTCAAAACCTCAGGCACGACAGGTGCCAAGCAGCGAAGGGCAGTGGACGCTGGCGCGTCAATTACAGGAAGAACTTATCGCGCTGGGCTTTGTTGATGTCTCTCTGAGCGATCACTGCTGTGTGATGGGCACCTTACCGGCTAACGTTGATTGGGCCACGCCGGTAATCGGCTTTATTTCGCATATGGACACCTCGCCGGATTTTACCGCCAAAAACGTCAATCCGCAGATTATTGAAAACTATCGCGGTGGCGATATCGCGCTCGGCAACGGTGATGAAATTCTGTCACCGGTGATGTTCCCGGTACTGCATAAGCTGATCGGTCATACGCTGATCACCACCGATGGCAAAACGCTGCTCGGCGCGGATGATAAAGCCGGTATCGCCGAGATCATGACCGCGATGGCGCGTCTGGCAAAAGGGGATACGCCACACGGTGCGATTCGCGTGGCCTTTACACCGGATGAAGAGATTGGTCGCGGCGCGTCGCACTTCGACGTCGAAGGCTTTGCCGCCGATTGGGCGTATACCGTTGATGGCAGCGATCTCGGCGAGTTCGAGTTCGAGAACTTCAATGCCGCTACCGCGATGGTTAAAATCACCGGCAACAACGTGCATCCAGGCAGCGCTAAAAATGTGATGGTCAATGCGTTGGATCTGGCGATGCGCTTCCACGCGGAACTGCCAGCCAAAGAGAAGCCGCAGTATACCGACGGCTATGAAGGCTTCTTCCATCTGCACACCATCAAAGGCACGGTTGAACATGCCGAGCTGATGTATTTGATCCGCGATTTTGATGCCGACAGCTATGAACAGCGTAAACAGCTGCTGGAAGAGATTGGTCAGCGCGTCAGCAAAGGGCTGCAAAGCGAATGTTCGGTGAAAGTGGAGATCAGCGACAGCTATCGCAACATGCGCGAGAAAGTCGAACCGCATCCGCACATTATTGAGTTGGCGCTGCAGGCGATGCGCGATTGCGGCATCGAACCGAACGTCAAACCGATTCGCGGCGGCACCGACGGCTCTGCGCTGTCGTGGAAAGGATTGCCATGCCCGAACCTGTTCACCGGCGGCTACAACTATCACGGCAAGCACGAGTTCGCCTCACTCAATGTGATGGCGCAGTCGGTGGATGTGATTGTGCGTTTGGCTGAGCTGGCGGGGCAGAAGAAGGGGTGATGGTGATTGCATAGTGCGGGTTGTCCCCCATCCCGGCCTTCCCCCATAAATGGGGGAAGGAGACGCTGCCACATGCAACTCCCTACTCACATATTGCAGCACCGTCCTCCCCCATTTATGGGGGAGGACCGAGGAGGGGGACAGCGAGCACTGTCCGAGGTTTAGAAACCCCGAGACAGATTGAAACTTACTCGCCGAAGAACCAATACCCGCTATTCACCAACGCCGCCAGCTGCGCCAGCAGTGAAGGGTCATCCAGCGCATCGCCGAAATCTTCCAGCGTCAGCACGTGATTGTGCGCCAATGCCGCCAGCACATGCGGATGGCTGCTGGTGACCGATTCACCGTTCACAAACACCACATCGCCAATGGTCAATACGCGCAGGCCGCCGAGCCGTGTCAGCGCATCGCCTTGCTGCAATGCATCGTAGATTTCGTCCGGTTGATACGGCGGCTCCGGCGGCGCGACGTCCAGCTCATGACGCGATTGAGAAATAAACTCGCCAAACCACTGATTAAACTGCTCCGGCTGGTTAATCACATCCATCATGACTTTGCGGATGCCTTCCAGTTCTGACGGCAGAATTTGCGATGGGCAATCGCGCGATGGCACATCGGGATCGCTGTAGCGATAGCTGCCCAATTCGTTGGCCAGCATGTGATCGGCAAAACCGCTGATCAGCTCGCGACCGTTCGGTGCGCGGAAGCCGACCGAATAGTTGATGGCATTTTCCAGCGAATAGCCTTCGTGCGGGAATCCTGGCGGAATATAGAGAATATCGCCGGGCTCCATCTCTTCATCGATGATGGCGTCGAAAGGCTCAACCTGCAGCAGATCCGGATGCGGGCAGTGCTGTTTCAACGGCACTTTTTCACCCACGCGCCAGCGACGGCGGCCAGTGCCCTGAATGATAAACACATCGTACTGATCGAAATGCGGACCGACGCCGCCTCCCGGCACGGCAAACGAGATCATCAGGTCGTCAACACGCCAGTCGGGCAGAAAACGGAACGGACGCATCAGTGCGGCAGAAGGTTCATGCCAATGGTTGACCGCCTGCACCAGCAGCGACCAGTTGCTCTCACCGAGATGATCGTAGCTTTCAAACGGGCCGTGGCTGACTTGCCATTTGCCCTCGTTATGGCTGACAAGACGGCTATCGACCTCATTTTCCATCGCCAGACCGGCCAGCTCGTCAGGAGAAATAGGATCGACGAAGTTTTTAAATCCACGTTTAAGCACCACCGGGCGTTTCTGCCAGTAGCGTTGAATAAAGTCGGGCCAGTTGATATCGAGCTGATAGTCCATATGAGGAGTCCGTTTGCTGCAAAGAATGATGGCAAGTATAACAGCCCGCGTCCCTTTCTACTCGCGGTGATGCTCGACTTCCTGGCGCTGGAAAATTACTTCCATGCGCGCGCCGCCGAGCGGGCTGGTGGTGGCGATCACCTGGCCGGCGTACTGTTCGAGGATGTCGCGCACCACGGCTAAACCTAATCCCTGGCCGGGACGCAAGGTGTCGGCACGTTGACCGCGCACGAAGATCAGATCGCGTTTGCTCTCCGGAATGCCGGGGCCGTCATCATCAATAAACAGATGCAAGGTGTTGTCGGTTTGTCGTGCGGTGACTTCAATAAATTCGAGGCAATATTTGCAGGCGTTATCCAGCACGTTGCCAAGCACTTCCATAAAGTCATTCTTATCGCCGATAAAGGTCAGCTCCGGCGAGATATCCAACGTGATCGCTACGCCCTTGCGTTGATAGACTTTATTCAGTGCCGAGCACAGGCTATCGAGCAGCGCCGAAACCGAATGCAAATCGCGCTGCAGAGGATTGTGATCGGCCTGCATGCTGGCGCGATGCAGGTAATAACCAATCTGCTGCGAGATGCGGCTGATCTGCTCCAGCATCACCGGTTCGGCCTGTTCAATGGTTAACTCTTTACCATTGCGTAACGATCGCAGCGTACTTTGCAGCACTGCCAGCGGGGTTTTCAGGCTGTGGGTGACATCCGACAAGGTGGTGCGATAGCGCGTGTAGCGTTGACGTTCGTTGGTCAGCAGCAGGTTAAGATTGCGCACCAGACTGCGTAACTCTTGCGGCGGATTGTCATCAAGATTCTCGCGCTGACCGGTTTCCAGCTCGCGCACCTGCGAAGTGAGATCGCCAATCGGCCGCAAACTCCAGTGCGCCGCCAGCCACAGCAGCGGGATCACCAGCAGCAGATTGGCCGCCAGCACATAGCTAAACCAAGACCACACCACATCGGAATGCTGCAACTCTTGCGGAATTGAGTCGACCACCACAATGGTCAGCGCCGGTAAGTTGGTGGTGGCATCGTAGCGATTGACCGCGACCGAGTGGGTGAAGGTGTCACTGCTGTCGCTATCCAGCGCGTGCAGCCGCTCTTTCGCCTGCGGGTTGTTGCCCATCGCCGCCATGCTGGTGCGGTTGCTGGTATCGATTTCGTAGAAATCGGGCTTGAGCAGCCATTCACGATGAATCTTTTTGCGGATTTCGGGCACATCGCGCTGCTGCCACAGCAGTTTGCCGCGTTCATCGTAGATAAAGACCAGCGTGGGGAAATTGAGCGTCATGCGCTCCGGCTGGCCAATAGTGAGCTGATTGTCGTGCCACTGCGCCAGCGTGAAGAACAGATTGCTCTCACCGCGCATCACGCGATAGGTATTTTTATCGAAACTGACGACATAGCCAACCACCGCGACCATGCCGTAGGAGAGTGACAAAAACAACACGATCGCCGCGGTCGCCAGCAGAAAACGAGCGCGGAGAGAGAAGGGGCGTAAACGCCGGAACCACGTCATAAATCAGAGATCAAAGCGATAGCCCTGGCCGCGTACGGTGTTGATCACTTCGGTTGGATAGAGTGAGAGAATTTTTTTACGCAGACGGCCCATCAACACGTCGATGGTGTGACTTTCGCGCAGTTCGGCATCCGGATAGAGCTGCAGCATCAGCGAATCTTTGCTCACCACTTTACCCGCGTTGCGAATCAGGGTTTCGACGATGGTGTATTCGAAAGCGGTCAATTTTACCGGTTCATCTTGCACCGTCAGTTCGCGGCGAGAGAGATCGACCTGGAACGGCGGCATAGAGATAATTTGCGACGCGTGTCCGCTGTTGCGACGCATCAACGCCTGCAAGCGTGCAGCCACTTCTTCAATGTGGAACGGCTTGGTGACATAGTCGTCGGCACCCGCTTCCAGCGCTTCCACCTTGGCCTGCCAGCCTTCGCGCGCGGTTAAGACCAGAATCGGTTGACGTACCGCATCGGTGCGCCAGCGGCGAATCAGCGACATGCCATCTTCATCGGGCAAACCGAGATCGACCAGCGCGATGTCGGGAACATGTTCTTGCAGGAAATAATCCGCTTCTTTGGCATCTTCTGCGGCGTCGACCTGATGGCCCATTTCACGCAATTGCACGGCGAGGTGATGGCGTAGCAGCGCATTATCTTCCACAACCAGAACACGCATAGTATTTCCTTAGCTTCGAACGTAGTGATGATGAGAAGAGTATACGCAAAGCCAGCTAAACCAGAGAACAACCAGGCGCGCGAAACGCGCCTGGCCACCGCATTACTTCAAATCATCAACCATCTGAATCGCACGGCCGAGGTAGTTGGCTGGCGTCATTTGCTTCAGACGCACTTTTTCCTCTTCCGGCAGTTCAAGGCTATCGATAAAGGTCTGCATGCCGGCGGCATCAACGCGTTTACCGCGCGTCAGCTCTTTCAGCTTCTCGTACGGTTTTTCGATACCGTAACGACGCATCACGGTTTGGATCGGCTCAGCCAGTACTTCCCAGTTGTGATCCAGCTCGTCCAGCAGACGATCGCGGTTAACTTCCAGTTTAGAGATGCCTTTCAGTGTGGCTTGATAAGCGATCAGCGCATAACCGATGCCCACGCCAAGGTTACGCAGCACGGTGGAGTCGGTCAGGTCGCGCTGCCAGCGTGACACCGGCAGTTTGCTGGCCAGATGCTGCATCATGGCGTTAGCCAGGCCGAGGTTGCCTTCGGAGTTTTCGAAGTCAATCGGGTTCACTTTGTGCGGCATGGTGGACGAACCGATTTCACCGGCGATGGTTTTCTGCTTGAAGTGATTGAGCGCCACGTAGCCCCAGATATCACGATCAAAGTCGATCAGAATGGTGTTGAAGCGCGCGATGCAATCAAACAGTTCAGCGATGTAATCGTGCGGCTCGATCTGCGTGGTGTACGGGTTCCAGGTGAGACCTAAGGAGGTAACAAACTGCTCGCTCAGCTGGTGCCAATCCACTTCCGGGTAGGCGGAGATGTGGGCGTTATAGTTACCGACCGCACCGTTGATTTTACCCAGCACGTCAATTTTGCTTAACTGACGCAACTGGCGCTCGAGACGGTACGCCACGTTCGCCATCTCTTTACCCATGGTTGACGGCGTTGCCGGCTGGCCGTGGGTGCGCGACAGCAGCGGAATGTCACGGTATTCGTGTGCCAGACCTTTAACAGCATCGATCAGTTGGTTCCAGAACGGCACGATCACATCACGACGAGCGGTTTCCAGCATCAGCGCATGCGACAGGTTGTTGATATCTTCGGAGGTACAAGCGAAGTGGATGAATTCAGACACCGCATGCAGCGCGGGTACATCGGCCACTTTCTCTTTCAGGAAATACTCCACGGCTTTGACGTCGTGGTTGGTGGTGCGCTCGATGGTTTTGATGCGTGCCGCGTCTTCTTCGCTGAAATTGGCGACAATGGCATCAAGGAAAGCGTTTGCGTCGGCATCAAATGCAGGAACTTCCTTGATCTCGACAGTCGTGGCCAATTTTTGTAACCAGCGAACCTCAACCTCAACGCGGAATTTCAGCAAACCGAACTCGCTGAAAATGGCGCGCAGTGGGCTGACTTTATCGCCGTAACGACCATCGACAGGTGAAACGGCGGTCAGAGAGGATAATTCCATCAGTGCAACTCCTGAATCGTTTAACAATTATGCCGGGGCGGCGCTTAATACGCCGGGCCCAGGCGGGATAAAATGGTTTTGGCTTCGCTCAGCAAGCGCTGGCGCGAGAACATCAGCTGCAGACGGCCACCGCCAACCTGCTGCCATAACACCGCAGAGCGAATACCGGCCAGCAGGGCGGCGCGCACTTTACTCTGCACTTGTGAATTCTGTAGCACCTGCGGTGAACCGGTCACCTGAATGCGCGGGCCCAGCGGGCTAATCACATCCACATAAATGCCGGCCATTGCGCTGATGATGGTGTCCGATTCCAGCTCGTAATGCGCCAGCTGGCGGTCAAGCTGGCCGATGCGTTGTGCCAGCGTGTTCATCGCGGTTTTGTTGCCATGCAGCTTACGCTCCAGCACCATCATGCTTAAGGTATAACGGGTCAGTTCAGCGCTGGTACCCTGACGATTGCTGCTGTTGAGCACCGCCATCAAGGTCTCTAATCCAACCTTTAAATTGGCTTCGTCGTTGCCAAACACTGCCAGCGTCGAACCGGGATTGAGATCGATCAGGCTGCGCAGCGACACATTCAGTGCCGCGTTATTGCAATTTCCCTGCTGCGCGAGCTGTTGCACCACATGGGCGGCCTGGCATACGCCCGCCAGCGCCAGCGTAATCTCATAATAGTTCTTAGCCACGCTTAACTCCTGTCATCGCGTCGGGCAGCGCCGACCTTAGGCTTCTGCCAGAGGCAGGCGTTGTTCGATAATGCCGCCGCCGAGGCACACTTCACCGAGATAGAACACGGCGGATTGGCCTGGCGTGACGGCCGCAACCGGCTCGTCAAAACGGACTTCAATACGGTCATCGCCGTGCGGAATAATTTCACACGGAATGTCGGTCTGGCGATAGCGGGTTTTCACCGTGCAGCGCAGCGGCGCGGTCATTGGCTGGCGATCAACCCAGTGCAGCTGTTGGGCAATCAACCCCACGGACATCAGGCGCGGATGCTCGCCGCCTTGCGCCACGATCAGGCGATTGCGCGCCACATCTTTGTCGACCACATACCAGGGATCGTCGTTGCTCTCTTTACGGCCGCCGATGCCCAGACCTTTACGCTGGCCGAGCGTGTGGTACATCAAGCCCTGATGTTCACCGACGATTTCGCCGTCAACGGTTTCGATTTCGCCCGGCTGCGCAGGCAGATAACGACCAAGGAAGTCGCGGAACTTGCGCTCACCGATAAAGCAAATGCCGGTGGAATCTTTCTTCTTCGCGGTGATCAGATCCAGCTGCTCAGCGATGCGGCGCACTTCCGGCTTATCCAGTTCGCCAACCGGGAACAGGCTTTGCGCGATCTGCTGGTGGCTGAGCGTGTAGAGGAAATAGCTCTGATCTTTGTTGCCATCGAGGCCGCGCAGCAAGCGGCTTTGACCATCTACATCCTGACGGCGCACGTAGTGGCCGGTGGCGATGAAGTCTGCGCCGAGATCATCCGCCGCGAATTCGAGGAAGGCTTTGAACTTGATCTCTTTGTTGCACAGGATGTCAGGATTCGGCGTGCGGCCGGCTTTGTACTCTTCCAGGAAGTGCTCGAACACGTTATCCCAGTACTCAGCGGCGAAGTTGATTTTGTGCAGTTTGATGCCGAGTTTGTCACACACGGCTTGTGCGTCAGCCAGATCATCGGCGGCGGTGCAATACTCCTCGCCATCGTCTTCCTCCCAGTTCTTCATGAACAGGCCTTCAACCTGGTAGCCCTGCTGCTGCAGTAACCAGGCGGAAACGGAAGAATCGACGCCGCCGGACATTCCGACGATCACTTTTTTCTGGCTGTTGTCAGACATGACGCACTCTTAAATTACGATAAAAACAGGCGGCGCATTCTATCATGCAGAAGCGGGGCGCGCACCCTCATGAAACGGCCACTGGAACGGCGCGACCAGATGCAGCGGATAACGCTCGCCTTGTTGCCACAGTCGCACGCTCTCTGCCACTAACGGCGAACGCAGGCGATTGGCCGTCAGAATCTGCTCTGGCGGCAGCCACCAGCAGCAGTCGATGTCGCGATCGTGCGGCGAGGTATCGACTTTTTCGGCCAGATCGAGGCCAAACAGGAAACGCACAAAAGGTGTATCGTCCGGCGCAATCCACTGCTGCACGCCGAGGAAATATTCAGGTTTGGCTTCAATGCCGGTCTCTTCAAACAGTTCACGCTGGGCGGCTTCGAGAAGAGTTTCATTGGCCTCAAGATGCCCGGCGGGCTGGTTCCAGGTAATACGACCGTGCACGCGCTCTTCAACCACCAGCAAATGTCCCTGTGCCTGCACAATACAGGCGACCGTTACATGAGGTTTAAACATCCTTCCTCCGAAATTGTTAACTAAAAGTTATTAAATGGCTGCACTGATATCGCGCCATTCACCCGGGGGCAAATCGCCTAACTGATGTTCGCCCATCGCAAAGCGAATCAGGCGCAACGTCGGAAAGCCGATGTGTGCCGTCATGCGGCGCACCTGGCGATTTCGTCCCTCAAACAAGGTGATTTTCAGCCAGCTGGTGGGAATCGCTTTGCGTTCACGAATCGGCGGCTGGCGCGGCCATAGCCACTCTGGCTCGCTCACTAACTCAATCCCTGCCGGCAAAGTGGGGCCATCGTTCAGCGTCACGCCGCTGCGTAACAGGGATAAATCTGATTCCTGCGGCGCACCTTCCACCTGCACAAAATAGACCTTTCCAGTGCGCTTGCCGGGCTGCGTCAGCGCGGCCTGCAGCGCGCCATCGTTGGTCAAAATCATCAATCCTTCGCTGTCGCGATCGAGTCTGCCAGCGGCGTAGACGTCGCTCACCGGCACAAAATCCTTCAGCGTGCGGCGTCCGGCTTCGTCACTGAATTGCGGCAAAACATCGAATGGTTTGTTAAAGAGTATGACGCGTCTTGGGCCTTTCGGACGGGTATCGCGGCGCACGGGCTTACGTGCCGGGGCGCTTGCGCGCTTATCCTGGTGAATTCGTTGAGAAGTTTTTCGCATGGGCTTTGCAGTCGGAAACATTCGGCGCATTATAGCGCGAAACTACGGTGATTGGCGTAGCGGAAATAATCAAGTAGTATTGACCCGCATCTTACAAATCATTAACAAAAAATCGCTCGAAGGAGAGGTTGATGGAAAGCAAAGTAGTTGTTCCGGCGGAAGGTCAAAAAATCACCCTGGATCAGGGAAAACTGAATGTTCCGAATAACCCGATTATTCCTTACATTGAAGGTGACGGTATCGGCGTTGATGTTTCCCCGGTAATGTTGAAAGTGGTTGATGCCGCTGTGAAGAAAGCCTACAACGGCGAGCGAAAAATTTCCTGGATGGAAATTTATACCGGCGAAAAATCAGTAGAACTCTACGGCCAGGACGTCTGGCTGCCGCAGGAAACCCTCGATTTAATCAAAGAATACCGCGTTGCCATCAAAGGCCCGCTGACTACTCCAGTTGGTGGCGGTATTCGTTCTCTGAACGTTGCGCTGCGTCAGGAGCTGGATCTGTACGTTTGTCTGCGTCCGGTTCGCTACTACAAAGGCACGCCAAGCCCGGTTAAGCGTCCAGAAGAGACCGACATGGTGATCTTCCGTGAAAACTCAGAAGATATCTATGCCGGTATCGAGTGGAAAGCGGGCACGCCAGAAGCGGATAAAGTGATCAAGTTCCTGCGCGAAGAGATGGGCGTGAAGAAAATTCGCTTCCCTGAGCAGTGTGGTATCGGCGTTAAGCCATGCTCGGAAGAGGGCACTAAACGTCTGGTGCGCGCAGCGGTTGAATACACCATCACCAACGACCGTGATTCTCTGACCCTGGTTCACAAAGGCAACATCATGAAGTTCACCGAAGGTTCTTTCAAAGACTGGGGTTACCAGTTAGTGAAAGAAGAGTTCGGCGGCGAGCTGATCGATGGCGGCCCGTGGATGAAGTTCAAGAATCCGAACACCGGTAAAGAGATCATCGTTAAAGACGTGATCGCCGACGCCTTCCTGCAGCAGATCCTGCTGCGTCCGGCGGAATACGACGTGATCGCCTGTATGAACCTGAACGGTGATTACATCTCTGATGCCCTGGCGGCACAGGTTGGCGGTATCGGTATCGCACCAGGCGCCAACATCGGTGACGAATGTGCCCTGTTCGAAGCGACGCACGGTACAGCACCGAAGTATGCAGGTCAGGATAAAGTGAACCCAGGTTCAGTGATTCTGTCGGCAGAAATGATGCTGCGTCACCTGGAGTGGTTCGAAGCGGCTGACTTAATCGTTAAAGGTGTTGAAGGCGCTATCGCTAACAAAACCGTGACCTACGATTTCGAACGTCTGATGGAAGGCGCTAAACTGCTGAAATGTTCAGAGTTTGGTGACGCGATCATCAGCAACATGTAATTTGCCACTCGGGCAGAAAGCATAACGGGAGCCAATGGCTCCCTTTTTTTGTCTAAAGTTCGCGGATAATCTCGGTTTATTGCCTTGCCAGCACCGACTGAGCATCGATAATCATGCATTTTCCTGTGCAGCTCTCATTGCCGGTGATCACTGGCGATTTGGTTAGAGTGTAATTCATACCCGCTTCTTTTTTTACGGTGAATGCCATACCGGCAAACGTCCACGACATGCCTAAAGATAAAGAACCAAACTCATCATATTTCGATGATTTTGCAATTTTTGGCAAATTCTCACTATTTAAGCGGTAGTAAAGGGCGCCATCGAAATCTTTTGCGACCATTTTAGTTATTTCGGCTTTTAAAAGTGCATACTCTTTTTGCTGAGGTGAAGAAAAACCCTCTTTAATATTACTGGCTGCAAGCCATCCGGCAGCGACAGGCAGCAATATATATATGAATCGTGAGTATTTTGTCTTATCGATAACCAAGAATAGCCCGATAAGGAAGCAAGAAGTGGTAATCAGCGAGAGCGCACTGATAGTACGGTAAGCCGCCCAACTCTCCGTCACCAGCAAGTTTGGTGTCACTGCTGCAACAGCGAACAGGAAAGATAAAAACACTTTCTCTTTGCCATTCTCATTAATGTTTTTCAATCCAATAAAGATGAATAACAGTGAGATGATAACCGATAGTGCTTTTCTACCAGTGTCAAAATTACAGATGGCATTTTTTAATGGCTCTACAAAGAACCATTTTATCTTTCCCATGAGATCGATGGTGATATTACTTCTTGAAAGTGTCTCGCCGAATAACAGGAGCGGGATGGCTTTGGCTAATATTAATGCCATCAACATGCCAAAGAAAATCATTAAGAATGTACGAATGAGTTCCTTTTTATCGACTTTACGTGAAGTCAGGCAAGTGTCCATAAACGCAAAAAAAAGAAAACACATGGCCGTGGGCTGGTAAATAGCGAAAGAGAGCGTAATCAGCAAGGCTGACACCGTTACTCCCTTAATACCACGCAATCGGGTTAATGCTGAGTAACTCCATCCAGCAAGAAGAATAGACGTTACAAAAGGAAAACATACTGACCAGGCGTTGAATACCTGAAAAGAGGGCAGTAAACAGATCACTAAAGAGAATATAACTCTCTGCAGTGGTTTTTTAAGGATACCTCTCTCAGAGATAAATTTGTAAAAGTAACAGCTTAGTAAAATAAGAGAGACAACGGATAGCACTCTTATCAGTATCAAAGAGTCCACGCTGGATATCAGGAAAGAGAAACCATAGCGCAAAGCGCCATAGGCCGGCCTTCCAGAAAGGACGTCCCACTTGAAAATGCTGGCAGGATCAGTTTGGGCGCTGAACAGATAGTACCAATCATCCGAAAAGGCATAGCTTGAAAGAAAGACAGGGCTATAGCAAACCAATAATGCCGCAGCTAAAAAAAGATAAACTTTAAAGTTATTACAAGCTATTTTTGTCATCTGCTTCCTTTTTAATATATCGAGGTCTATGCTTGGTTTCAATATATATCCTGCCAATATATTCACCTAGCACACCTATTCCAATTAATTGAATTCCACCCAAAAACAGTATTGATACCAGTAGTGATGGATAACCTGCTACCGGGTTACCCCATATTATTTTATCAATGATCATCCATGCGCCATAAACGAACGACAGGAATGCGACAAAAAAACCAATATAGGTCCACACTCTGAGCGGAAAGGTTGAGAAACTGGTCAGCCCTTCAAGCGCTAAATTCCAAAGTCGCCATCCGTTAAACTTTGCCTCTCCCGCAACGCGCGCTGAACGGCTATATTCCACGATGGCAGCATCACCCTCCACCCAACTCAGGATGCCTTTCATAAACAGATTGCGTTCCTGCAATTGCTTTATGTTTTCGACAGTCGCGCGCGAAAGTAAACGAAAGTCTCCAACATTTTCTTCAAGCTTTGGTGAGCTGATCTTATTATGCAGTTTATAAAACCATGCAGCAGTTTTACGCTTAAAATGACTATCGCTACTGCGGTCATTGCGTTTTGCCAGCACAATCGGCCATCCCTCTTGCCATTTGCTTATGAGCAAGGGAATCACTTCGATGGGATCCTGAAGATCAACGTCAACCGGAATGACTGCATCACCGGTAGCATGTTCAAGTCCGGCAAGCAGCGCGGTTTCTTTACCAAAGTTACGAATAAAATTAATGAGTAATACAGATTCGTCATCATCCCGCAGCGACTTAATAATCTGCTCGGTTTTATCGGTACTGCCATCATTAATGAAGACAATTTCGAGAGGGTAAGAAGAGAGTTTTTCTTTGACGGTACGATAGAATATCGGGATTGCATCTTCTTCATTGAAGACGGGAACGACCAGAGAAATTTTCACTTTTTCACCTTAAAAACAATGAAGTTTGAATAGATGAAGCCGAATACCAGGCTTATTATAGAAAATGAAATAAGCGTGATAATCGGATTAAGATGCGTATGATCGGCGAAACTGCCGATGCCGGCGGCCATTATGCCCATAAAGGCCACGAAGATGACATAGCGAAAAGTTGTCGCTTCGGCTTTAAACGTCCAGCGTGCATTGGCAAAAAATGAAAATGTTACCGCGACAATGAAAGCCAACAGATTAGCCAGCCATTGGCGGGTATTAAGAGAATACAGGGCTGCAAACACCATCCAATGAATCAGGGTGTTAATGATGCCAACTGATAAAAAACGTGAGAATAATTTCAACATAGTGAAATATTAGCCATGACGACATCATTATTTGCAAAATAGATGCGAATTTTACATGGAGGGGTACGATAAATAAAGTTGAAAAATCAGCGTCCTCACCGGTATGTCATAAGCGCAGGCTATTCACTCATCATCAGAAAAAAACGGAAGCTAATCGCTTCCGTTTTTTTATGCATTAATCGACTTGCTGCTCATTGTGTTTGGCGATTTGAGCACGCTCCTGCGACAGTCGCCAGAAATCGCTGCCGCCCGGTTGCTGATACATCCGCAGCGAGAAGTGACCGACAATTGCATAGATATACTCAAAAATGGCCGACTGAGAATCCTCGTAATCTACCCACAATACTGACGAGGTGAAGCAATAAACCTCCACCGGCAAGCCCTCGGGCGAAGGCTTCATGGCGCGTACCACGATATACATATCCTTTTTGATATCGTCGCGCTGCGACAGCCACGCCGTCAGGTATTTACGAAACACCGTCAGATTGGTAATGCCGTTTTCTGCAAACCAGCGTTCGCCCACCGCATTGCTATCGCGGCCATCCATCAGTGCTGAAAGTTGCTCACTGACGCCGCGGATTTGGCTCATCTGCTGCACCATCTCGTGATCGAGAAAGCGTATCGACATCTGATCAAGATGGAAACTGCGCATAATGCGGCGCGCGCCGGAGGAGAACATCGCCTGCCAGTTGGTGTAGGTTTCGGTGAGGAAGTTTTTGGTGGGGATACGCGACAGCGTATTGTCCCAGTTGCGAATGGTGATGGTATGCAGCGCGATATCGATCACTTCGCCGCTGATGCCGTTATCCGGCATCTCAATCCAGTCGCCGAGTTGCAGCACATCGTTCGATGACACCTGAATATTGGCCACCAGCGACATCAGCGTATGCTGGAACACCAACATCAATACCGCCGCTACAGCACCCAAACTGGAGATAATAATCACCGGCGATTTATTCGACATAATTGCCAGAATCATGATCGCCGAAATAATGTGCACCAGAATCTTGCCGACCTGGATATAACCCTTGATCGAGTGATTTTTGCGCTTGGCTTTTTTCGAATAGGAGTTATTAACGATCTCCAGCACTTCGGTAAAGAACAGCGATAAATAGACGAAGAACAGAATGCCGCAGATGGTCTTAATTGCGATCAACAGATGCTCGGGTAAATCTGGCATAAACTGCAGCAGATAATAGACCGTGATCACCGGGATAAAGTTAGAGAGCTTCTCCGAAAGCCTGACGTCCTTATCCAGCGGCACCTGATTTTTGTGCGTGCTGAAGAACACCTTTCTGACCACTTTAACGATAAAGAATTTACAGATCAGATGGGCGATCATGCCGGCAAACATCAATAACACCAGGCTGAAAGCGGCCGACAGCACCGTGTTACCCTCAATAAAACTTTGTATCTTGCTTAAATAATTCATTTCAACCACATGCCGGACAGTGTTGGCGGGAATTCAAACATAATCGCGCCGATAGCGATATGCGACGCGTGCGCATTAGTCTACACCATCATGGGTTTACATTCCCTTTCGCAGAACTTTGAAACAGTTAACATTTACATGCTGATGGCAGTGTGCATTAAAGACTAAACCGTTATCTTCAGCGCTTACGATTCAGGAGGTGGTATGCAAGGTGTAATCAAGTTCGTTAAAGGCTGGCTGCTGTTTTCGCTGTTGTGGGGCATCTTTATGTGGTTTGTTTCGTGGCAGGCGCAGGGCAAAGAGATCGGCATGGTGATCGTGATGAGCTTGTATGCGGGATTAATTTACCAGGCGCTGATGACCATGGTTGCGCGATACAAAGCACGGCGCGCGCAGGTGTAGTTGTACACAACTGACTACAGAGCTTTGCGGCAAATTGACGCTCATTTTCATTTACTCGGGCAATCTGAGCCAACATATCTCAGCTTGCTGGAAAAAGAACGATGGGAAAGAAAGTTGTCGCTGCGTGGTTTTTTCTGCTGCTGTCTGTGGTCGCTTGCGCACAGCCTTCAAGCTCAATAACTTTAACCCTGCAGCACGATCGTCATTTGAAGATGGAAAACAGCACCGTAGATGTGGCTGAAACGCCGGATGAACATATCAAAGAAGGAATATATGAAGTGGGTCAGCACCATTAAAATCGGGGCCTTGAGGCCCCGTTTTAACGGATTACTTACGTCCGAGCAGAAAACCGACAATCACACCAATGCTGGCTGCAACTGCCAGGCCGGTCGCGGGGTTATCGCGTACCGATTTCACCACACAATCCGCTGCATCCTGAACCGCATAGCTGGCCTGAGCCGGATAACGACGCGCCGCGCCTTTGGCTTCATGACGGCGTGAACCGGTGAATTGACCAAATTTTTCCTGGACGGCACCCGCCGCTTCATTCAATTTTGCTTCCGCTTTGTCGCTCATAATGACTCCCTGATCGTGGTGAATGTCCTGTAAAGCGTAGTCAGAGAAACTGCAGGCAGCAAATGACGCAGCGGTAAAGGTTGTAACAGCAGTTTGCAGTACGCAAAAATTCTGCGCATGCCAGCGGAGTGGGAAAGCGAAAACCTGAAGTTAGCGCTGACCGCGATAAGCCGGATACCAGCTCACCAGAAAGTGACGCAGGTGGTCAAAACACCATTCGGCATCGTCGGCCTGCTGGCAGTAATAGCGCAAGGTCACTTTTTCGTAGCGCATGTGGCGCTGCTGCAGGGGAGACCAGCTCCAATCAAGCACCGCACGCGCGTAGTTGATTAGCGTGCCACTCTGCATGTTGTGCTGCTTCTCCTGACGGCTGAGGTAGATTTCAAACGCCTGATCGAGGCTTTGCGTCTCTTCCGTATTGAAGCCTGCCACCGTCGGACGAAATGCCACATCGATAAATCCGCAAACGCCATCGTCCCGTTGCTGCCAGTCGCAGGCCAGCGTCATAAATAAGCCATCCTGCAGATTCACTTCTTCCAGCAGGCGCCGCATATTTTCGGAGTGTTTACCGGCGGTGATCTCATCAATACGATCGGTTTCCAGCGTGAGGTCAAATCCACAGGGGTTCACCGAGCCATCCGCATTGGTGCTGGCTGGAAAGGGGAAATCGATATAGCCGTTGTTATCCAGACTCTTTTCCATCATGCAGGTCCGCCGCGTGCGATGGGCAGACAATAAACCATCTCACGCTGCGACGCACGGCTTATGGGCACGTCCAGGTAATCATGGTGTTCTGATAAGGATTGATCAGGCGGAACTGTTTATCAGACAGGCGTTGCGCGTAGAAGCCCTCCGCGGTGATGGCCGATGGCACGTACTGAAAGCGATCGGTGGAGTGCAGCGTACCGCTTTGCACCTTCACGCCATCGCGCGATACGGCGAAGGCGCTCACCAAATCAAAGATGCGCGCCTGCGTGTTGCCCATCGATTGTCCATAAATCGTCGACACTTCGCCCGGACAGTCGACACCTTTCGGTGCGGAACTGCAGCCAGCCAACATTAAAAGGGTGAGTACAACCGTGATTCGCCACATGAGCACCTGCTTCATTCCCTGGTTTGCCATGGCACGCCTATGCGTACTGATAACTGGATCATAGCAGGTCTGACGCTGCTTCCTATTTGTCATTTGTATAATCGTTAAGCGGAAGGAATGTAAAGGGGTGACTTTCCTGGCGGAGAAACGGTATTCTTGCCAGCGTTGCGCACCAGGTAAGCAAAACAAGGGTAAATTAATGAAAGAAGAAGAAGCGAGTTTAATGATTCTTCAGCACGCGATCGACAAATTAGAAGCCGACAAAAAGAAGCAGGTAATGAACTGCGTAGCGGCCATTCAGGAAGTGATGCAGCGTTTTGAAGCCGAAGAAGCCGGACTGGCATTGATGTTGGTCGCGGCGCAAGTGGCTGCTGAGTAGTGCCTGCTCCCGCAGAATCTCATTGCGCTTGATGTACCAGGCTTTGCTGTTGTTGGATGAAGTTTATGGAATGCAGCAGCAAGGCCAATCCCTCCACGAAATCATCATTTAACCTCAGCGGAGAACCCAATGAAGGCACTAGTCATGGCCGTTGGCGTGCTGGCTTGTCAGATAGCGCCCGCCTGGAGCGAAACCGAATACCAAATCACCTGTCCCGGCCGTCCAACTATGACGGTATCGCGTGCCGAGTATGGTTTGAGTACGTTAATGTGGCCAACGCGCCACTTCCAGATTGCTGCCGGGCAGCAGCGCACCAGCCTGAAAGGGGGCGATAAAGTCGCCATCACCCGTTTTCGTAATGGCGATCAGTTAATCGTGAATAAAAAGAACGATGAAACTTTCTTCGTCTACGCCAATAGCAACAAGTTGTTGCCCTGCAGCCGCACCGATAAGCGCGATGCGCAGATTCTATCGCTAGAACGCTACGACGACAGCGCGCGTCCAAACTCGTGAGTTAATAACCCGGTTTGATGAGTTGCCGCTGGCGCAAATCCAGCGGCGACTGTTCCGCCTCATCAATGGCTGCCAGCCAGCTCTGCAAATTCACCTTAGCCCACGAAAGATGTCCGCGCGTGGTGCTCATCAGCACGACATCCGGGCGTAACGAGCGATACAACTCCAGCGACTGCTGCAGTTCGGTGGGATTGCTTTCAGGCATCAGCACGCTGATCCAGCGGTTGTAATCGCGAGTCAGCGTATCGCCGACAAACAGATAAGTGTGGCCGAGCGGCGAGTGGTAGAGATAGCTGCTGCTGCCGGGCGTGTGTCCGGGCGTCGGCAGCAGGTGAAAATCGCCAAAGTGCGTCTCTTGCTGCGTAAAGGTTTCGTCGGGCTCAATCACCAAACTGACCGGCCCGAGCGAACGACTGTGGCAATAGAGCGCGCTATTAAAGCGCTGCTGAATGGCGATCGCTCCCGGCGCGGCTTCGTGCCAGTGAGTTAAATAGTGGCGAATGACGCCGCCGGCATCGTTGAGGAACTCATGGTCGAGCGGATGCTCCACGCGACCAATCAATAAATTGCCGCGTGGGTGGCACAGCATAAAGCCATGCATCATTAAGTCACTCGCCGTCTCTTCGGCGGGGAATTCTGGCGTGGAGATCCACAAATCGTCGTACAGTGGCTTCATTGTCGGTCTCCTGCGGCAACACGTTAGCGCAATGTCGGGTGGCCGGTGAAGGCGAACTGTGCTTCTCCATTCTCAATCTGCAACGTGGCGCTAGCGCCCAGCGGCAGCGTCACGGTATCGGCATCGTGTCCAAAAGCCAGATCGCTAATCACTGGAATCTGAAACTCGTCACGAATGCGCTGCCACACGGTGGCAAAATCAAAACCGTTGTCATACGCCGACAGCGATGTGCTGGTAAAGCTGCCGGTAATAATCGCTTGCTGGCGCGACAAAATGCCACTCTGCTGCAGCTGAATCAGCATGCGCTCGATACGGAACGGATGTTCGTTCACATCTTCGATCACCAGAATGCCGCCTTCAATTTGCGGCATCCACGGCGTACCAATCAGCGAGCAAATCATCGCTAAATTGCCGCCCCATAAAGTGCCTTGCCAGCGGCCGTGATCCGGGCTGGTGCTGTGCCAGCGTAGATTGACTGTAGGTGATGTCAGCGTTTGCCAAAAGTGCGATTCGGTAAAATCAGATAATGCCTCGGCGCCGAAGTTACCGGCCAACATCGGCCCGCTAAAGGTGATCAGCCCGATTTGTGCCAGTAACGCCAGTTGCAGCGCGGTGAAATCGCTGTGGCCGCACAGCGCCACCGGTTGGTTGAGCAATCGACGTTGCAGGCCAACGTAATCGATCTTATCCAGCAAACGTGAAGCGCCGTAGCCGCCACGCACCGCCAGCACGATATCGGGCAGCGCCTCTAGCGTGGCCAGCGCATTGATATCATTCAGCCGCTGCGCATCATCGCCGGCAAAGCGTTGAAAGCGGCGGGTGATCACCGATAGATTGTCAAGATGATGGCCAGCAGCCTGTAAACGACTCACCGCGCGCTGGGCGGCGTCCTGATTGTGGCAATAACCGGAAGGGGCGATGAGACGTAGCGTGCGGGGAGTAACCATAACTTCCATCCTGCTGTAGAGTGGCCTGCTGATGATGACGAAATGCGTTATCGAAGTCACGGTAGCATAAGGTTATTTACCGATTTAGGATAAACGGTAATTTTGCATCGCGCTGCGGCAGGTATGATAGCTTGCGCCAACCCTATTGCGGAACCAAAAATCAGTGAAAATTCGCCTACTTATGCTTTCTGCACTGCTGCTTGCTGGCTGTTCCAGCGAGCCGGAAAAACCGGCACTGCCCGAGAAGAATACGCCGTTAACTCAGGCACCGCCGTCGAAAGTAAATGATGCATGGTCAATGTTTACCGAAGATGCCGCCAGTCATTATGGCGTTGATGAGAAGTTAATCAGCGCCATTATTAGTGTCGAATCCGGAGGCAATCCCACCGTGGTGAGCCGTTCCAATGCGGTTGGTCTGATGCAAATTAAGGCCTCGACCGCGGGCCGCGAAGTCTATCGCATCCAGGGCCGTCATGGTCAGCCATCCTCGTCCGAGCTGCGCGATCCGGCGAGGAACATCGATATTGGCGCGGCTTACCTGAAAATTCTGCAGGATTCCGCCTTAGCCGGAATTCGCGATCCGCTGACCCTGCGTTACGCCACCATTGTCTCTTACGCCAACGGTGCCGGTGCCTTGCTGCGTACCTTCTCGCGTGACCGCGACCGTGCTATTGCGATGATCAATTCCATGACGCCGGACGAGTTTTACCAGCACGTACAGAATAAGCATCCGGCGGCGCAGGCCCCGCGTTATTTATGGAAAGTCACCACCGCCTACCGCACCATCGGTTGACGCTGTACACCTATCTGTTGCGGCGCGATTTATGACGCAATGAATTGCGCCGCTACACCAACAATCGCGCCGTCGGATAATCCACAATCAACACCTGCACATAACCGCCGCGCAACGCCCCGCGAATCGCCTGCGCTTTCTCTTTGCCGCCCGCTAACGCCACCACCTGCGGACAGCGTTTTACCTGCGCCAACTCCATACCAATTACCGGATCTTCCTCTGCGCTCAGCACCGGTTGACCGTCGGCATCGAAATAGTGCAGGCAGATATCGCCCACCGCGCCGCGTTCAGCCAGCGTTTGCAGCATCTCACCGTCGTAATAGTTGCCGGAATTGCGCAGCAGGGCGGACGGCTCGAGAGCGCCGATGCCGACAATCGCCAGATCCACTTGATCAAACTTTTCCAGTACCACCGCGACATCGGGATTAACCGATAAACGCTGACGATCCTTTACCGAGTGTTCGATTGATTGCGACGGCAGCAGCCACGCCGGACAACCCAGCAGCGCCGCGAGATTCTGCGTTAGAATCGTGGCCTGCACATTGCCGTTGGCGCCCACGCCGCCCAGTAGCTGAATGACGCCTTGGCACGGCGCGCTGAGCGGATGCAGCGCATCGACCATGGCGCGAATGGTGCCGCTCCAGGAGGAAATGCCAATCAGCTCATCGGCACGCACCCGCGTTTCCAGATAGTGCGCGGCGGCGGAACCGATCGCCTGTTTGATCTGCAATGCGGAAGCCTGATCCGGCACATCCACCACAATCACCTGCGGCAGTTGATACAGCTGCTCAATGGCTTTTTCCAGCTCAGGGAACACATTGGCCGGCGGCACCACGCTGATCTTCACCACACCTTCTTTCACGCTGCGATTAAGGATGCGCGACACAAAAGATTGCGACAGCTTCAACAGTTGCGCAATGTCGGACTGCTTCCTGCCTTCCACATAATAAAGCGTGGCGATTTTCACCATCAGCCGCTGTTCATCCTGTTTTGCCATGGTTTTTCTCTCTTTTAACCCGCCTGGTATTGTTAATCAGCCTGTCAAAAATAACAACGCAGAACATTTTGTGATCGTTTTCGCTTTTTGAGGATCGGGCAATGGACGTGCTCAAGAAGCCAGCGCATAGTCATTATGCATATAAAATCGCAATTGAATATATATTCAATCGGAGATAACAAATGAAAGCCTCTGTCCTCAAAGTCTCTCTACTTGCTTCAATCATGATGATCTCGGCGGCGTCGCTGGCGGCGGATAAGGGGTTGCTGGCCATTATTACGCCATCACATGACAACCCGTTCTTTAAGGCCGAAGCCGACGGCGCGCAGGAGAAAGCTAAAGCCCTCGGTTATACCACGCTGGTGGCCTCACATGATGATGACGTGAATAAGCAAAATCAGCTGATTGAAACCGCCATCGCGCGCAAAGCCAAAGCCATCATCCTTGATAACGCCGGTGCGGATGCCACCGTTGGCCCGGTGCAAAAAGCCAAAGATGCCGGCATTCCTACCTTCCTGATTGACCGCGAAATCAATAAAACCGGCATCGCCGTGGCGCAAATCGTCTCCAACAACTATCAGGGCGCACAGCTCGGTGCCGAGAAGTTCGCCAAACTGCTGAACGGAAAAGGGGATTATGTCGAGCTGCTGGGCAAAGAGTCAGATACCAACGCGGGCGTGCGTTCACAGGGTTATCACGACGTGCTGGATGATTATCCCGATCTGAAAATGGTGGCGCAGCAGAGTGCCAACTGGAGCCAAACCGAAGCCTTTAGCCGCATGGAAACCATCCTGCAGAAGAACCCCAACATTGTCGGCGTGATCTCCGGTAACGACACCATGGCGCTTGGCGCGGAAGCGGCGCTGAAAGCGGCGGGCAAAACCAATGTGATTGTGGTCGGCTTCGACGGTAGCGATTACACCCGCGACTCCATCCTCAATAAAGGCAACATCAAAGCCACCGTGCTGCAGCCGGGCTGGGATCAGGCGCAAATGGCCGTCGAGCAGGTGGATTACTACCTGAAAAACGGCAAAGCGCAGAAAGAGGAGAAACAGCTGATGGATTGCGTGCTGATTGACGACAGCAATGCCGCGAAGCTGAAAACCTTCAAGCTGGCGCAATAAGATGGAGGTCGGCATGAAGGGGAAAGGGCTGAGCAGCATGCTGGTGGCGCTGCTGACGCTGATGTTAGCCGCCTGCACCGTGGTGGATCTCGATGCCAACGGCAAACCCATCATGCCGAAAGATCCCAACGCCAAACCGGGTTACAGCGATCAAACGCCGCAGCAGATTGCGGAGTCAAGCTGGGCCAGCCGCGTGCAGCAGCCGGCTGAGAAGCAGGCGCTGAGCTGGGCGGATATGGAAACCAAAAGCCACACCGTCAAAGCGGGCGGCAGCGAAAGCGTGTTTGTGCGCGCGGCAGGCACGGTAACGGCGTTTGATAACAGCAACGAGCGGGAACGCAGTCTCACCATGACCATCAACGGCAAGCCGGTGAAAGTGTTGATTGGTCCGGTGCTGCGCGGCAACGCGATTCGCGATGCAGCCGGTTTCCGCTTTGAAGAGTTTACTAATCAGGTGCAATACGCGCAGCTCACCAAAGCACTCAATCGCCACGCGGTGAAACAGCTGCCCGCAGTGGATGCCAGCTGGGTGGGCAAACCGGCGCAGGCGCTGCTGGCCGTCAGCATGGGCGCGGGCACAGTGGAAGATGTGGTGGCGGTGCGGCTGCAGCAGGGGAATCCATAATGAGCGACGAGATCATTCTGCAAGCCAATCAGATGTCGATGCTGTTTCCTGGCACCTTAGCGCTGGATCGCGTGGATTACCGCGTGTGGCGCGGCAAAGTCAACGTCATCATCGGCGAAAACGGCGCGGGAAAATCGACGCTGATGAAGATTCTCGCCGGCGTGCAGCAACCGACCAGCGGTGAGATGTTCCTGAACGGTAACAAAGTGGCGTTTCACAGCACGCGAGACGCCGCGCGTCACGGCATCGGCATGGTGCATCAGGAACTCAATCTGTTTGAGAACCTCAGCGTAGCGGAGAACATTTTCCTTGGCCGGGAAATCCAAAGCGGCATTCGGCCCATCAATGAAGCCGAGCAGAAACGCCGCACCGCCGCGCTGATGCAGCGCCTCGATCAGCCAATTTCACCGGATGAGAAGGTCGGCAGCCTGAAGGTTGGCCAGCAGCAATTGGTGGAGATCGCCAAAGCGCTGGCGGAGGACGCTGACATTTTGATCCTCGACGAACCGACCTCGGCGCTGAGCAAAACTGAAGTGGAGATCCTGTTTCGGGTGATCCGCGAACTGACGCGTCAGGGCGTCTCAATCATCTATATCTCGCATCGGCTCGAGGAGCTGATGGCGATTGGTGATGTGATCACCATTCTTCGCGACGGGCGTTTTCAGGCCGAAGCGCAGGTCAGCGATATCGACGTGCCGTGGATCGTGCGCGAAATGCTGGGCAGTGAACCTGTCGGCACTTTCCTGCCGCCGGATCGCCAGTTCGGTGCGCCGGTGCTGGAAGCCGAACACATCACCTGCGTCAGCCCGAACGGCAACACGCTGGTGGATGATGTCAGTTTTCAGGTGCGTTCCGGAGAGATCGTCGGCATTTACGGGTTGATGGGCGCGGGGCGCACCGAACTGTTTGAGTGTTTGCTTGGCACGCAGCGTAACTATCTCGGCAAGCTGTGGCTCGACAGCAAACCGCTGCCGACGCGTCTGCCGACCGCTGAACGCATTCGTATGGGCATGAGTCTGGTGCCGGAGGATCGCAAACGCTCGGGCATTTTTCCCATCTCATCGGTGGCGAGTAATCTCACCATCGCCAGCCTGTGGCGGCGTCTGTCGCATCGCACCGTGATTTCAGAGCAGGCGGAACGCGAAGTGGTGACCAGCACCGTCGGCAATCTGGCAATCAAAATCTCCTCGCCGGATGTCGCCATTAGCGCACTGAGCGGCGGCAATCAGCAAAAGGTGGTGATTGGCCGATCGCTGCTGACCAATCCGCGCTTGCTGCTGCTGGATGAACCGAGCCGTGGTATCGACGTCGGTGCCAAAGGCGAAGTGTTCCGCATGATGGTGAAGCTGTCGGAGCAGGGCATTGCGGTGGTGTTCTCCACCTCGGATTTGAAAGAGATCATGGCCGTAGCCGATCGCATCATTGTGATGTCCGGCGGCAAATTGACTGCTGACCTGCCGCGCGCTGAAGCGGAAGAGGCGGCGCTGGTTAAAGCAAGCGCACAAGGGTTCTGATATGAAAAACAATGGCGCGCTCGCGCTCGCATCGCCTGTCAAAGCATTCAACTCACGCGAAAGCCTGATTTTGCTGCTGCTCAAACTGCGCACCTTTATTGCGCTGTTTCTGATTGTCGGCTTCTTCGCTATCACGGTGCCCGATTTCCTCGCGGTGGGCAGCATGGTGATCATGGTGAAACACATCGCCATTAACGCCTTCCTCGCGCTCGGCATCACGTTTGTCATTATCACGGCGGGCATCGATCTCTCCATCGGCGCCACGCTCGGCCTGTGCGGCATGATCGCCGGCTGGCTGATTACCAAAGGCATTGTGTTGCCGATGTTTGGCATCGCTATCTTTCCCAGCGTGTGGCTAATCGTGCCGATTGTATTGCTGATTGGCGGCCTGATTGGTGCGGTCAATGGCTGGATCATTACCCGCTATAACGTGGCTCCGTTCATCTGCACGCTCGGCACCATGTACATCCTGCGCGGCACGGCGATGCTCACCTCGGGCGGCGAAACCTTCCCCGGTTTGCAGGGCAATGAAATGCTGGGGAATACCGGATTCGACAAGATTGGCGCTGGCTATTTCCTTGGTTTGCCGTGGGCCATCTGGATGATGGTGCTGCTGGCGCTGGTGATTGCCTACGTGGCGCGCCGCCTGCCGTTTGGCCGTCAGGTTTACGCGATTGGCGATAACGAACGCGCCGCTGAACTCTCGGGCGTGAAAGTGAAGTCGGTGAAAATCTGGGTCTATGCCATCTCCGGTTTTTGCGCGGCAATTGCTGGCATCGTGGTCTCGTCGCAGCTGGTGGCCAGCCATCCGGCGAACGGAACCTCCTTTGAAATGAACGCGATTGCCGCAGTGGTGCTGGGCGGTACCTCGCTGGCGGGTGGACGCGGCACCATTCTTGGCACGCTGATTGGTGCCTTTGTGATCGGCTTCCTCGCCGACGGTTTGATCATGATGGGTGTGAGCGAGTTCTGGCAAATGGTGATCAAAGGCATCGTGATTATCGTGGCGGTGATCATCGACCAAATGCAGAGCCGCATGCAGCAGAAAGCGGCGGTGGTGGCGCAGAAAGCGCTGATTGAGGAGGGCGGTAGCCCGGCAAAAAGTTAATCGGTTGGGTGCAGGCGCTGATTGTCTGCACCTTTTTTTCTTTATCACGAATAAATATTCATCCATGCTTTAAAATTCAGAGGTGTCTATGAATCCTTTCAAATACACGGTAGCGGATCTGGCAGCGAAAGCGCGCGCCGTGCGCCGCCGCATCATCCAGCTTAATGCGGGCAGCCCGGCGGGCGGTCACACCGGTGCCGATCTCTCACAGGTTGAGATCCTTACCGCGCTCTATTTCCGCATCCTGAACTGCGCGCCAGATCGCACCAACGATCCGCAGCGCGACATCTATATCCAGTCGAAAGGCCATGCGGTGGGCGGTTATTACTGCGTGCTGGCAGAAGCCGGTTATTTCCCCACCGAATGGCTGCCGACTTATCAGCATTCCGATTCGCATCTGCCGGGCCATCCGGTGCGTCAAAAAACGCCGGGCGTTGAGCTGAACACCGGCGCGCTTGGTCACGGTTTACCGGTGGCGGTCGGCATTGCGCTGGCGGCGAAGAAAGATAACAGCGACCGACGCATTTTTGTCGTCACCGGTGACGGTGAGCTGGCTGAAGGCAGCAACTGGGAAGCGGCGCTGGTGGCGGCGCATTACGGCCTCGATAACCTGGTGATCATCAATGACAAGAACAAGCTGCAGCTGGCGGGGCATACGCGCGACATCATGAATACCGATCCGCTGCCGGAAAAATGGCGCGCCTTTGGTCTGGATGTGAGCGAGTGCAACGGCAATGACATGGCGGCGGTGGTGGACGCCATCGAAAACCTGCCGCGCAACAGCGGCAAGCCACAGGTGATTGTGGCGCATACCGAAAAAGGCTTCGGCATCTCCTTTATTCAGGGCAAACCGGAGTGGCATCACCGTGTGCCGAAAGGGGAAGAGATTGCGTTGGCACTGGAGGAATTAAAAGATGAGTAATGCAAAACATTTGGCGACGGTAATGGTTGAGGCATTTATTGATGCGGTTAATCGCGGTGTCAATTTAGTGCCGGTGGTGGCCGATTCCACCTCAACCGCGAAAATTGCGCCCTTTATCAAAGCATTCCCCGATCGCCTGATCAACGTGGGTATCGCGGAGCAAACGCTGGTGGGCACCGCCGCCGGTCTGGCAATTGGCGGCAAAGTGGCCGTGACCTGCAACGCCGCGCCGTTCCTGGTTTCCCGCGCCAATGAGCAGGTTAAAGTCGACGTCTGCTACAACAACACCAACGTTAAACTGTTTGGCCTGAATGCCGGTGCCAGCTACGGCCCGCTGGCCAGCACCCATCACAGCATCGACGACATTGCGGTGATGCGCGGCTTCGGCAACATCGAAATCTATGCGCCATCCTGCCCGCTGGAGTGCCGCCAGATTATTGAGTATGCGCTGGCGCATGTCGGGCCGGTGTATATCCGTCTGGACGGTAAGGATCTGCCGCAGCTGCACGATGAAAACTATCAATTCCGTCCTGGCCAAATCGACGTGTTACGTGAAGGTCATGACATTGTGCTGGTGGCGATGGGCTCGACGGTTCACGAGGTGGTTCACGCCGCCGAGCAACTGCATGAGCAAGGCATTACAGCAGGTGTGATCAGCATTCCATCGATTCGACCTTGTGATACCCAACAGCTGCGCGAGCTGTTAAATCACTATCCAGCGGTCATTACCGTGGAAGAACACAACGTCAACGGCGGCGTCGGCAGCCTGGTGGCGGAAGTGCTGGCGGAAGGCGGCTGTGGCATCCCGCTGCTGCGTTTGGGCATCCCCGACGGCGAATACGCGATTGCTGGCGATCGCGCCTCCACCCGTGCCCGACATGGCATTGATGCCGCCAGCGTGGTGAAGAGTGCAGCGCGCATCTGTGCAGGAGCGTAAAGATGGCAGGTTCGTTGATACTGGCAATTGATGAAGGCACCACCAACGCGAAAGCGATTGCGGTCGATCGTGCCGGCAATGTGGTGGCACGCGGCAGTCAGCCGCTGACGCTGGAACATCCGCAGCCGGGTCTGGCGGAGCAGGATCCGCTGGCGATTTGGCAGGCGGTGAAGCAGGCGGTGAGCGCTTGTCTGGCGCAGTGTGCGGGGGCGCAGGTTGCGGCGGTGGCGATCAGTAACCAGCGCGAATCGGTGCTAATCTGGCAGCGACATAACGGTCAGCCGCTGACGCCGCTCGTTAGCTGGCAGGATCGCCGCTCGGAGGCGTTTTGCCGCGATTTACGCGTGGCGGGTAAAGCCCCGCGCATCACCGGACTCACCGGGTTGGCGGTGGATCCGATGTTTCCGGCCGGCAAACTTACCGGCATGCTTGCTGCGTTGCCGAATGGATTTGCGCGCGCGCAGGCCGGTGAACTCTGTATCGGCACCGTGGATAGCTGGCTGAGCTGGCAGCTGAGCGGCGGCGAAAGCTTCGTCACCGATCATGCCAATGCGGCACGCACCCAACTCTACAACCTGCACAGCGGCGACTGGGATGATGAATTGCTGGCGCTGTTCCATATTCCCCGCGCGGCTCTGCCGCAGATTGTGCCCTCGGCCAGCGCGCAAGGCGTGGTGACACGCAACGATATTCCCGGTTTAGCGCCCGGCACGCCGATTTTGTCACGCATCGGCGATTCGCACGCTGCGCTGCAAGCGCAGCGCAACGGCAGCGAAGAGGTGGTGAAAGCCACTTACGGCACCGGTTCATCACTGATGATGTCGATGGCGACGCCGTTGCTGACGGAAAATGGCCTCAGCACCACTGTGGCGTGGCACGACGGCACGCTGCGCTATGCCTTTGAAGGCAACATTACCCACACCGGTTCCGGCGCGGCGTGGCTGGGTCGCATGCTGGGCATTCATGATCCGCGAGAACTCACTGCGCTGGCGCAGCAAAGCGAACACAATCAGGGCATCTATTTTGTGCCGGCGCTTTCCGGTCTTGGCGCGCCCTGGTGGGATTTGAAAGCGCGCGGCATGGTATGTGGCTTGACCGATGCGGCTACGCCGGAGGTGCTGGCGCGCGTGGCGCTGGAGTCGATCACCTTCCAGATCGCCGATGTGTTTTTTGCCATGGAGCAGGCCAGTGGCGTGCAACTTCCTGCGCTGTGCGTGGATGGCAGCGCCACGGAAAATAGCTGGTTGATGCAGATGCAGGCCGATGTCTTGCAGCGGCCACTGAAACGCGTACCCACGGCAGAAGTGTCTGCGCTGGGCGCCGCGCTATTAGCGGGCCGCACCTTAGGCTGGTGGCAGCAGGGCAGTGAGATGCAGGCGTTACAGGGCGGTAGCGTGATCACGCCGCGTGAGGATCAGGCGAAAAACATGCAGGAGAATTATCACGGCTGGCTCGATGCGGTGGCGCGTTGCCGTTATCAGCCGCATTGATTATCGTTATATAAATCGCGCACGCTTCGTAGCGGCGCGATTTATCGCGCTTTTTAGACGTGTATCTCATGCCAAATAGCGCAATAAATTGTGCCGCTACGATGTTGTACGAGGATAAACGTGCAGCGCTACTGGAAACGGTTGGCTTTATCACGCGCCAGACGTTCCAGCGCAAAAATCACCTGCTGTAGCTGGCGTTCCTGAATCGGTTCGATGGCGGTAAAGCGGAAGCTGAGGCGCGGTGTGGCGCGGGTTTCATTCTTGCTGGTCACTACGGTGCGTTCACCAATGTGCAGCAGCTGTGCTGTCACCTCAAAGTGACCATACTCAGCTAAATCCACGCGCAGGTTTTTAAAAGTATCGCCGCGATTGAGGCCTTCCGGTAGCGCTTCGTCTAGCAGCACGCCGACGCCGCCCAGTGACAGATCCTGCAGGCGGAAACGCGCGGTACGCCCATCAGGCCACTGGCTGTGGCAATAAAAAACCGGTTCCAGCGGCGCATTGACGCGAAAGAATTCACGACGTTGAATCTGCCACACCAGTTCCGGCAGCGACGCAGCAAAAGCGGGTAAGCCTTCGAATTCAACCCGCTGTAAACCGGTTAAGCCAAATTCGACTTTGGCACCGTGCGTTTCGGCGGCAATATTCACTTCGCCACCTTGCAGCGCTAAATCGTTATCCAGCGCGTTGCTGCCGAGGTCAAAGATCACCTGATCTTCATCGGCTGACAGCAAGCGACTGATAAACTGACCGCGCGAAAAATTCACCATCAACGGGGTTTGAAAACGCAACAGGTCCTTCATCACGCCCAAAACCGCTAACGTGCCTCGCTTGAGGTATTGTTCTTTATCGGCTTCTCCCACGTCCTGCTCCACTTATCCGATTGTTATTTTCACGACTGACAATGCTGTTCGTCAGTTATCGGCGTCGCTGCGCTAACCTTTAGTCAGCTAACGGCTATTTACGGCGGCAAGTTGGGATGCAGATCATAAAATCCCGTCTATACTAGAGGCGGTGAACACATTGATTAATAACGTAAGGAGCAGTACATGGGTATTCTTTCATGGATTATTTTTGGTCTGATTGCCGGGATTATCGCTAAGTGGATTATGCCGGGTAAAGATGGCGGCGGCTTTATCATCACCGTGGTTCTGGGTGTGGTGGGTGCGGTTGTCGGTGGCTGGATCAGTACCCTGTTTGGTTTCGGTAAAGTTGACGGTTTCAACTTTGGCAGCTTCGTGGTGGCAGTGATTGGTGCCATTGTGGTGCTGTGGATCTACCGTAAAGTGCGAAGTTAATCGCGCCAGTATTTGATGAAATCCGCCATCCCGCAAAGGGTGGCGGATTTTTTTATGCCTGATTAAAAGTCGTAGCCCACCGTGGCCATGACCGTGCGCTCGGCACCGCGATAGCAGTAACCGGTGCCGTAACAGGCGGCCAGATACGTCTTATCGGTCAGGTTGTTGGCATTCACCTGCAGCCAGGCGCCTTTCAGCTGTGAGTTCCATGCGCCAAGATCGGCGCGAACCGACGCATCAAACAGCGTTACCGATGGCAGACGCGTGGTGTTCTCGTTATCCGCCCACTGTTTACCGATATAGCGCACACCCGCACCGGCGCTCAAGCCGTAGTCAAACTGATAATGTCCCCACAACGATGCCATGCTGTTCGGCGTCACATACGGCGTATGGCCATCGTTACCGTCCACCGAATCTTTAAAGCGCAGATGATTTAGCGTGTAGCCGGCGATAGTGCTAAAACGCGACGTCAGCTGATTACGCGCCTCAAGTTCAATGCCCTGCGAATGCACTTTGCCCGACGGCGTGTAAGTGCCGTCCAGCACGTTACGGTTGGCGACATCGTCCTGGGTCAAATCGTAGACTGCGATTGAGTACATATCGCGCGTGCCCAGCGGCTGATATTTCACGCCCGCTTCATACTGCTCAGACGTAGTCGGTTTTAGCTGATTGCCGAAAGGATCGGTCAAGGAAGCCGGCGTTATTGCCTGGCTCCAGCTGACATAAGGCGAGATGCCGTTCTCGAAGGCATATAGCAGCGCAGCGCGGCCGCTGATGTGATCGTCCTGACGACGGCTGGTGCCGTTTTCCGACACGATGCGATCGTAGCGTCCCGACAAATCCAGATG
Organism: Pantoea sp. GbtcB22; assembly: GCF_019091025.1. NCBI lineage: Bacteria > Pseudomonadati > Pseudomonadota > Gammaproteobacteria > Enterobacterales > Erwiniaceae > Pantoea > Pantoea sp. GbtcB22. Next base: position 887,866 of record NZ_JAGXKB010000001.1, on the reverse strand, counting down.
CCAGCGATCGAGCTGCAACTCATCCTGCAGATATAAACCGGTTTGATAGTAGCGGCGCGTCTGCGATGTCCAGTCGAAGTCTGGCATGATGCCCACTTCTTCGCCGTTCCACGCATTCAGCGCGCTGGCAGCACCGCTGGCTTTGGTGATGTCGTTTTTATAGCGATGGTATTCCGCGCCCAGCGTCACGCGATGCTGAACCGCGCCGGTAGCAAAATCAGCCTGCAAGCGGTTGTCGTTGGCCCACGCGCTCAGCGATGAACGCTCACCGGAGTAGTAGCGGTTCAGCAGGTCTGGATTCGTTGCGTTCCAGCCAATCTGATAAACCTGATCGAGCTCGGTATTGGAGTGGCTGTAGCTGCCGGTGGAGTACACCGACCACACATCGTTGAAGCGATGCGAGAAGTCATAGCTGTAAATCTGTTCGCGACGTTTGAACTGATCGAGCGCAGTGTCACCTTCATAGAAACTGTCACTCAATTTGCGGCCATTATGGCTGTAGAGCGTGCCTTCCGCCGGTACCGAGCCGTGATAGCCGCCGGACGGATCTTTCTGCAGGTAGGCGCGCAGCACTAAGTTGGTATCTTCACTTGGCTGCCACATCAGCTGTGGCGAAATCGCATATTTCTCTTCGCGGGTGTGATCGTATTGGGTATCGCTGTTGCGCGTAATGCCGGTTACGCGAAATGCCCACTGATCGTTGATGGCGTTGGTGTAATCAAAGGCGGCGTTATTAGTGGCGTTGGTGCCGGTCGCCAGGCGGAAGTGGCCCTCTTCAGCAAACTGCGGGCGCTTGCTCACCATATTCACCAATCCGCCCGGCACCGTTTGGCCGTAGAGCGCGGAGGAGGGACCTTTAATCACATCGATGCGGTCGAGGAACCAGTTATCCACCTGCAGGATGTTGAAGCTGCCGCCGTCACTCATCACGCGCAGGCCATCAAGGAAGGTGTTATCGACATCGCCGCCGTGGAAACCACGCAGCGCGATGGTGTCATAACGCGTGGCCGCGCCGCCAAAGTTGGTGAAGACGCCCGGCGTGTAACCCAGCGCCTGATTGAGATCCTGCGCGCCCTGATCTTCCATCTGCTGACGCGTCACTACCGAGATCGACTGCGGGGTAGTGATCAGCGGCTGATCGCTTTTGCTGGCACCGCTGCTGCGCGTGGCGAGATAGCCCTGCGTCGGCAAGGTGGCGCTCTCTTGCGGTTGCGCTGTCACGACAATCGACTCTTCAGCGAAGCTTGCCGCGGGTAAAGCCAGCGCAAGCGCGCACAGTACGCGGCCACGTTTAAGGGTAAACAACGAGGTCATGAGAGGTTCCTGTTATTTTAATGGGAATAGCTATCGATATCAGATTGAGAATTATTATCTTTTGTCGCGGATGTTTCAAGATGTGAGTTTGTTGCTAGAGGAATGTGAGGAAAATGCACAGATGACAGGCACGAGCCGTAGCGGCGCGATTTATCGCGCATTTCATTGGGTGCACCTTTTCCAGCTTTGGATCGCGCAATAAATTGCGCCGTTACAGTAAGGTGCGGTTGCCGGGCTGCTTCGCCCGGCAGGATAGAGGTGATTACTTCGCGCTAGTCAAAACCGGCATATTCGGGATATCGCCAGCGTTATTACAGGTTTTGTCTTTCGGGCAGTACTTATCCAGCAGCTTCAGCGTCACGCCATTGGTCCAGCCGAAGCCGTCCTGCAGCGGATATTCACCGCCGCCACCGCCGCCCAGCTGCGCGCCTTCAACCACGTATTTCTCGACCAGCTTATGTTCCTTATCGTAGGTCGCCTGCACGTTCTGCAGGAAGCGCTGACCAATCTGTTGCGCCAACTTCGGCTGCTTGTAATGCTCCAGACCTTCCACCGCCACCCATTGCAGCGGCGCCCAACCGTTTGGTGCATCCCATTGCTGGCCGTTATTCACCGTGGTGGTCACCAGTCCGCCGGGTTTCAGCAGCTGTTTTTCAACTGCGGAAGCGGTGCGTTCAGCTTGCTTATCGCTCGCGAGCTGCATATAGAGCGGGAATAGCGTCGCAGCGGTCAGCTGTGAATGCACCTGCTTCTTCTGGAAATCGTAATCGGCGTACCAGCCTTTTTTGTCATCCCAAAGGTAGCGATTGATCGCCGCCTGACGTTTCTCAGCATCCGCCGCGAACTGTTTGGCTTTGTCATCCTGCTTATCCAGTTTGGCGGCTTTGGACAGTGTCTGTTCGAGGTGGAAAATCAGGCTGTTAAGATCAACCGGTGCCAGCTGCGTGGTACGGATGGACGCCAGATTGTGCGCATCGGTGAACCAGCGCGAACTGAAATCCCAGCCCGAAGCCGCGCCCGCACGTAAGTCGCGATAAACCTGCTGTTTATTGCGTTCCGGCGCTTTATTCGCGGTGTTGACGTCATCCAGCCAGGATTCGGTACGCGGCGCATCGCGATCGTCCCAGTAACGGTTAAGCAGCGTGCCGTCGCTGAGTTTGATCACGCGTTTGCTGGCCTGGCCAGCCGCCACTTTGTCGCTGTCCGCCATCCAGTAATCGTACTCTTTCTGCAGCTGCGGCAGGTATTGGCGATAGACGTCGTCGCCTTTGTGCGTTGCCAGCAGGTCAACCATCAAGCTGAAGAACGGCGGCTGCGAGCGGCTGAGATAGTAGCTGCGGTTACCGTTGGGAATATGGCCATATTTGTCCAGCTCGGTGGCGAAGTTATCCACCATATCCTGCACGCGATCCCAGTGACCGCTCTCCGCCAGGCCAAGCATGGTGAAGTAGCTGTCCCAGTAATACACTTCGCGGAAGCGTCCGCCAGGCACCACATAAGGTTTGGGCAGCGGCAGCAGCGAATCGTACTGACTGGCACTTTGCGCGGTACGCGTCAGCACCGGCCATAAACCGTTGATGTGCTCACGCAGGCTTTGCCCGGCGGGCGGCACATATTTGTCACCCTCTTTAGGCAGCGTGAAGTTGCTGTCGACAAAATGCTTGAGATCGAAGTTGCGCTGGTTTTTTTGCATCTGCCAGTCGGCCAGAATCGACGAGGGATTGGATTTCGGCACCGCATCGGCGAAGGTTTTCTGATCCGGATAAAATTTAGCCTGTTGTACCGCATTGAACAACGGTCCCAGGCGCACATCCGGTGGCTGCGGTTGGTTGCTGAGCATGCGGCTTTGATCGTCGGCGTGTGCGGCGCTGGCACCGGCCAGCAACGCGGCGCTAAGTAAAAAGGTCAGACGCGCGGGCGTGAATACGGCATTTTTTATCATCGGTTTTTCTCCTTGTCCGAAAAGGTGGTGTGCTAACGCATTGACCACCCGAACAACTTTAGTCGTAATCGCGCCGCTTAGCCTCGCACAGCGGTGGAAATGTGAAGCGCCCGGAATTAATCACGTGAGAAATTGCCTCAAGGCTAAGGTTTTTGCTTGCCCTGTACGGCTATTTGCCTGAGGCTGAAGCAAAAAAAGGAGAGTCGTATGGAGATAATCTGGTATCACCCGTCGCTGGCGCCGCAAGGTTGGCTGGAGGGTTTGCGTCAGCGTTTGCCGGAGGCGCGCGTGCGTGACTGGCAGCCGGGCGACAACGCGCCGGCCGATTATGCGGTAGTGCGTTCTCCGCCGGTCGAGATGCTGGCGGGGCGTCAGCTGAAAGGCGTGTTTGCCATGGGCGCGGGCGTCGACGAGATCCTCAAACAGCTGCGTGACAATCCACAGATGCTGGCCGACACTGTGCCGTTATTCCGCCTGGAAGATACCGGCATGGCGCGCCAGATGCAGGAGTACGCCAACTGGTGTGTGCTGGGCTGGTTCCGCCGTTTTGCCGACTATCGTCAACTGCAGCAGCAGGCTTGCTGGCAGGAGCTTGACGGTTTCGATCGCGAAAACTTTACCATTGGCGTGCTCGGCGCGGGCGTATTAGGCCGTAGCGTGCTGGAGAGTTTGCGTCAGTGGGGCTTTCCGTTACGCAGCTGGAGCCGTTCGCCGAAGCAGATCGACGGTGTGCAAAGCTTCCATGGCCGCGAACAGCTCAATGCTTTCCTGGCGGGCACGCAGGTGCTAATCGATCTGCTGCCGACCACGCCGGAAACCACCAACTTGATCGATAGCCAGCTGCTTAACGCATTGCCGCACGGCGCCTGCTTCCTTAACCTGGCGCGCGGTGCGCATGTGGTAGAAGCCGATCTGCTGGCGGCGCTCAACAGCGGTCAGCTGGCCGCCGCCGCGCTGGATGTGTTCCAGCGCGAGCCGCTGCCGCAGGATCATCCGTTGTGGTCTCATCCGCATGTCACAATCACGCCACATACTGCGGCGATTACCTTGCCAGGCGAGGCGATGGATTACATTGCGGATGCCATACTTGCTCTGGAGCAAGGTCAACAGCCGGGTGGTTTAGTCGATCGCCAGCGCGGTTATTAATTCCCATTGGGTCAGGAGATGAAGATGTATCCCGTTGATTTACATATGCACACCGTTGCCAGCACGCACGCTTACAGCACGCTGCATGATTATGTGGCGCAGGCGAAACAGAACGGCCTGAAGCTGTTCGCGATTACCGATCACGGCCCGGATATGGCCGATGCGCCGCACTATTGGCACTTCGTCAACATGCGCATTTGGCCGCGCGTGATTGATGGCGTTGGCGTGCTGCGCGGTATCGAAGCCAACATCAAAAATCAGCAGGGCGAGATCGATTGCAGCGGCCCGATGCTGGATGCGCTGGATCTGATCGTCGCGGGCTTCCACGAACCGGTTTATGCGCCGCGTGACAAAGCACATCACACTGAAGCGATGATTGCGGCGATGGCGGGCGGTTTGGTGCATATCATTTCGCATCCGGGCAACCCGAAGTTCCCGGTAGATATTCGCGCAATTGCCGAAGCCGCCGCGCATTACGATGTGGCGCTGGAGATCAACAACTCCTCCTTTACCCATTCGCGTCCGGGCAGCGAACCGAACTGTCGCGCCATTGCCGAAGCGGTGCGTGATGCCGGTGGACGTCTGGCGTTTGGTTCCGATTCGCATACCGCGTTTACGCTGGGCAATTTCGAACACTGCCTGCGCATCACCAGCGAAGTGGATTTTCCGCAAGATCGCGTGTTAAATGTCACGCCGCGTCGCCTGCTCGACTTCCTCGAACAGCGCACCGGCAAACACATTGCTGAATTTGCTGATTTTTAACTTTTTTGCCTCAAGGAATTCTGTTGCATGAATGAGTTTTCCATACTCTGCCGCGTCATCGGCTCGCTGTTTAATCGCCAGCCGCAGGATCCGCTGCTGGTGCCGCTGTTCACTCTGCTGCGTGAAGGCAAACTGCAACAGCAGTGGCCGCTGGAGCAGGACGAACTGTTGACGCGCCTGCAGCAGAATAGCGATCCGCAGGCGCTGGCCGCCGACTACAACGCGCTGTTTGTTGGCAGCGAGTGCAGCGTGCCGCCGTACGCATCGCAGTGGCCGAACGGTGTTGCTGAAGCAGATGTGCGTGCGTTTCTCAGCGCGCGCGGCATGCCGCTGAGCGAAGCGCCTGCCGATCACTTTGGCGTGCTGCTGCTGGCGGCATCCTGGCTGGAAGATCAGTCGGCAGAAGATGAATCCGCCGCGCAGCTGGCGCTGTTTGATGAGTATCTGCTGCCGTGGTGCGGCGCGTTCCTCGGCAAAGTGGAAGCGCATGCCACCACGGCGTTTTATCGCACGCTGGCGGCATTGAGCCGTGAGGCGATGCAGGCGATGTACGACGAACTGAACGAAGAGCAGGGCGACGAGGCGTAAGCATTACCAGCTTGCTGCGCTGCTGCCGAGCTTCACGCCTGGCGTCGCGCAGATCATTGGCGTGCCGGGCAAATACGCTGCGGCACGCAATCTCTCGGCAATTCCCCACTGATTGATCTCTATCGCGCTCAGCGCGTCATCGTGCTGCGCGTGTATACCGTTTTGCGCATTCTGCGGCGCGGCGCCGAACTGCTGCAACAGCCGCGCGGTGCGCGCCAGCGATAAGCGCGCCTGCCAGCCAACGCCGTTGGTCAAGCGCTGACGCAAACCTTCCAGCACCGCGGCGGCCATCAGATAACCGGTTGCGTGGTCGAGCGCCTGCACCGGCAGCGGCGTTGGTTGATTATTGCCGCTCCAGCGCATGCCTTGTTCGGCGATGCCGCAGCCCATCTGTACCAGACTGTCGAAGCCGCGCCGGTTGCGCCATGGCCCGCTCCAGCCCCACGCATTGAGGCTGACATCCACCAGGCCCGGCGCGAGTTGGCGGCGCGTATCGGCATCCAGCCCGAGTTTTTCCAGCGCATCAGCACGATAACCGTGTACCAGCACATCGCTGTGCTGCAACAGCTGGCGCAGCTGCTCGCGCCCGGCGCGAGATTTGATATCAAGCCGCGCGCAGCGTTTGCCGCAGGTGATCTCCTCTTCCAGCGTGGGTTCGTGCCAGTCGGGCGGATCGATGCGCAGCACCTGCGCGCCGAGGCTGGCGAGAAAACGTGTCGCCACCGGTCCGGCAATGATGCGCGTGAGATCCAGTACGCGCACGCCGAGCAGCGGCCGCGCGGGCGACAGTGACCAGGCGGGCGGCGGAGCGGCGTCGGTGGCCTGTTGGGCAATCAGCGCTTCCTGCTGCACGGCGCTGCCTTGCGGATGCTGCAGCCATTGCGCTTCACTGCGCATCTGCGCGGCGCAGCCGCCGGCATCAATCACCGCCTGTTCCAGCGTGGCGGCGGGCCAGCGGGCCACCGCATCGGCCAGCGCGGCACGATCGGCATGCTGGCCGAGCACGCGCTCCATCGCCGCACGATGATGAGCCGCGTTGGTGTGCAGGCGGATCCAGCCGTCGGCGCTGGCGTAATCACCGGCGAATTCATCCCACAGCGCAGCAGGCGGTCGATTGAGCGGGATCAGGCTGTGCTGAAACCAACGCGAGGCGAGACGGACATTAACGCTGACCGGCGCGGATTGGCCGAGCAGATCGCTTAGCGCCTGGCTGGCGAGGCCGATGCTGGTGGCTGCCAATTCGCTGACGGCAAAGGCAGAGGAAAAAGTGTCGGGCTGGAGAAAAGTCGGTGAGGGAAGCGGGTCTGCGCCTCGCAATCCCTGCCACATTTGCTGCCACAGTGCGGCAGCACGTTGAGAATCCATGTTGAGTCTCCGGAAAACGCGCGAGACTCAAGCATAGCAGAGTGCATTAACGGCGGCGTAAGCGCGGAAAACGCGCATGCATCCGCAGGTTACGCAGGTTGATCACCGCAATCGCGGTGCCCAGCACCACCAGTGACGCACCGAGGATCTTAAAGCTGTTCATGCTGTCACCCAAGACGAAAACGCCCATCAACACCGCCAGCACCGGCGTCAGCAGCGAATAGGGCATGATCAGGTTGACGTTGTATTTCTTCAGCAGCGCGTACCACAGCGTATAGGCGACAATCGACGAGGCGAGGGCGCTATACAGAATGCCAAACCAGCCGCGCCAGCCGGCGTGGCTCAGCGCGTAAAACTGATGGGATTCGGTCAGCCACGAAGCAGCACCGACAATTGGCACTGCAAGGAAGGAGATCCAGCCGGTGAGCGTCAACGGTTGTATCGGCGGCGATTTTTTCACAATCATATTGCTGATCGCCCAGCCAAACGCGCTACACAACAGAATACAAAGCACCCACCAGGCCGGAATGGTCGGACTGCCCGACAGCACCGCCACGCCGCTCAGCGAAATGGCGATACCAAACAGCTGCACCAGCCGCAATTTTTCTTTGAGAATCACCATCGCCAGCAGCATGGCAATCGGCGTACCGAGCTGAACCACGATGGCGCCGGTGCCGGCATCGGTGTAGCGCATGCCGACAAACAGCAGCGAGAAGTGCATAAAACCGAAGGTGAACGCCAGCGTCAGCAGCCACGGCAGTTGCGCGCGCGTAATGCGGCAGAATGGCACCAGCACAATCGCTACCACCACAAAGCGCATCCAGGTGAGAAACAGCGGCGGAAGTTCCAGTAATCCCCACTTCACCGCCACGTTGTTGAAAGCCCAGATGGAAACCACCATTAGAACCATAAAAAAATGCCGCACTGCCACGAGGTCTTCCTTCACGTTGTACAAAGATGATCACCGGCTAATGATGGCATGAAGGCGCGCACTTCGGGCATGTCGGGCAACATTTTTTTCGCTTAAGCATTAGCTCATGCAGGAAAAAAATAAGACATGTTGCTGATTTACTGTCAAAGTGGATGTCCGAAAGGCGACCATAACGAGGACCGTATTCGGCATGACACACACCCGCGCTTTACCTCTTGCTCTGATTCAACTCGAAGTCCCGCCGCCGCAGGTTGTGGCGCAAATTGGTGAACAACCCCGCTGGTTTATCGACGCGCTGCAACTGCAGCCCGATGACTATGTGATTGTGCGTCCGCATCTGGGCGATGATTTACCGGCCTTTGACTGCGTCAGTGGCGCGATCCTCAGCGGTTCCTGGGCGATGGTCACCGATCACGCTGACTGGAGCGAACGCACCGCCGCCTGGATTCGTGGCGCGCTGGAGGCGGAGCTGCCGCTGCTGGGCGTCTGTTACGGGCATCAACTGATGGCGTATGCGCTGGGTGGCAAAGTGGGTGATAACCCGCAGGGCTGGGAGCGTGGACTGAAACCGCTGACGCGCAATGCGCAGGCGCACAACGATCCCTGGCTGGCCGATCTACCTGGCGAGTTTCAGGCGTGGTTGTCACATCGGCAATCGGTGTTAACGCCGCCGCAGCATGCGCAGGTGCTGGCGAGCTCGGCGCAGGATGGTTGTCAGATTTTGCGTTATTCGCCGCAGGCGCTGTCGGTGCAGTTCCATCCGGAATTTACCCGCGAGATTATGACCGCCTGTTTACCGGCGGGCGTCAGTGACGATGGCACGGTTCTTTCAGGCGAAGATTGGTCGCGCGAACTGTTGCGCAGCTTCTGGCTACAAACGCGGCCGCAGCCGCGCGCGCACGCTCAGGGCGCGTAGTTGCGCGTGCAGCGATAAACCCACGCGGGTGGCATATTTTTCAGCACCCGCTGGCGTTCCCAGGTGAAGTAGCGTGACAAATTTGGCTGGGTGAACGAGGTGTATTGAAACTGCACGAATACGCCGCGTGAACCCAGCGCATCATGCACCGCACTGAGGATGTTATCGCGCGTGGCGGGCGGTAATGACAGCAGCGGCAGGCCAGAAAAAATCACATCATATTCTCCGGCGAGATATTCCGCCGAACAGGCGCGTACCTGCATGCGCGCATCAGGCAATCCACGCAGGCTTTTCACCAGTTCAGGGCTGATTTCGAACACATCAAGCTGTGCTTGCGGTGACATGCGCGCCAGCACGTGGCGCGTGAGCACGCCATCTCCGGCACCCAGTTCGGCGATACGCAGGCTGTTATCCCAGTTCACCGCATCGCACATGGTGCGGCAGAGCGCGGCTGAAGAGGGCGTGATGCTGCCCATTTTGCGCGGGTTGCGGATAAATTGCTGAACAAAGTTCGCTTTGGCACGCATTAACGTCAGGGCTGAAGCCAACATCTGTTTCTCCTGGTTAGTATCCTGCTTCATATTGACCACATATTTCGCCCATGTTCCGCTTTTTGCGGCATAAGCGGGAAAACTCGGAATTATCTGTAGCGGCCTACGCTCGCCACATTTCCTTCGGTGCGGTCACAGTTTCCCCTTTTACGATCTGACAGGCTGGCGTGGATCGCCCAATGTTAATAACAGGTTTCATAGTTGTTAATCGCCACTCTGTCCCGCAAGGAGAAACACCATGCGTTACGCTGCTCCGGGAGAACAAGGTTCTCTCATTACTCTGCAATCGCGTTATGGCAACTTTATCAACGGCGAATTTGTTGCGCCGGTGAACGGTAACTACTTCGTCAACACTTCACCGATCAATGCTTCTACCATTGGCGAATTTCCCCGTTCAGACCGCGCCGATATCGATAACGCCGTGGCTGCCGCCCATGCCGCTGCCGATGCGTGGGGCAAAACCTCGCCGCAGGCACGCTCGCTGGTGCTGCTGAAAATTGCCGATCGGCTGGAAGAGAATCTGGAATATATCGCGGTCAACGAAACCTGGGATAACGGTAAGCCGGTGCGTGAAACGCTGGCGGCGGATCTGCCGCTGGCGGTCGATCACTTCCGCTATTTCGCTGGCTGCGTGCGTGCGCAGGAAGGCACCGCCGCTGAAATCGATGAGTTCACCGCCGCCTATCACTTCCACGAACCGCTGGGCGTGGTCGGGCAAATCATTCCGTGGAACTTCCCGCTGCTGATGGCGGCATGGAAACTGGCGCCGGCGCTTGGCGCAGGTAACTGTGTGGTGTTGAAACCGGCCGAGCAAACGCCGCTGTCGATTACGCTGTTTATGGACGTGATCAAAGATCTGCTGCCGCCGGGTGTGATCAACGTGGTACATGGTTACGGCAAAGAGGCAGGCGAAGCGCTGGCATCCCATCCGGACATCGCCAAAATCGCCTTCACCGGATCCACTGCCACCGGCGGCCATATTCTGGAGCTGGCAGCGAAAAGCCTGATCCCGTCCACCGTTGAATTGGGCGGCAAGTCACCGAACATCTTCTTTGAAGACATCATGGATGCCGAAGAGAGTTTCATTGAGAAAGCGGCAGAAGGCGTGGTGCTGGGCTTCCTTAATCAGGGTGAAGTTTGTACCTGTCCGTCGCGCGCGCTGGTACAGGAATCGATCTTTGAGCCGTTTATGGCGGCGGTGATGAAGCGCATCAAAACCATTAAACGTGGCGACCCGCTGGATACCGAAACCATGATTGGCGCGCAGGCGTCGCAGCAGCAGTTCGACAAAATTCTCTCTTATCTGGAAATTGCGCAGCAAGAGGGCGCGCAGGTGCTGCACGGCGGCGGCGTAGAGAAAGTGGGCGAAGAGTTTGCCAGCGGCTACTACATTCAGCCGACGCTGTTGAAAGGCGATAACAGCATGCGCGTGTTCCAGGAGGAGATATTTGGCCCGGTGGTTGGTGTGCTGACCTTCAAAGATGAAGCGGAAGCGCTGGCAATCGCCAATGATTCGATTTACGGACTGGGCGCGGGCGTCTGGACGCGCGACATCAATCGCGCCTATCGCATGGGACGCGCCATCAAAGCCGGTCGCGTGTGGACTAACTGTTATCACCTCTATCCGGCGCACGCGGCGTTTGGCGGCTATAAGAAATCGGGTATTGGTCGCGAAACCCACAAAATGATGCTCGATCATTATCAGCAAACGAAAAACCTGCTGGTGAGCTACAGCACGCAACCGCTGGGTTTCTTCTGATTGAATATGGCGGCGGGGCAATCTCGCTGCCTTTTCATCTCTTCGTCATCTTGCCGCTGCAGGATATTCACTTCGCCAGAATTTTCTGATCAAGGTGGCATCTTTAAGCCAGGTCTTGTGTGTTTAAAGGAGGCGATTGGGCAGAATAGCCCACCTATTTTCAAGGAGATTTCATGAACACGTTGTATAACTACCTGGAACAGCATGATGAGATGCTGGACGGTGTGGAGCAAAATATTATTACCGTTAACCTGCCTGGGCGTCAGGCGGTGTATGTGATTGGCCAAAACGATGCTGACCTGCTGCTGGAAGTAAAAGCGCGCGAAATCGCCACGGCACAACGCATGGAAACATTGCGTCAACTGGAGAGCCAATTCCGTTTTTAACCTTTCTGTTTTGCCTCATTCGATGATCAATTCGTCAGAAATATCGCAATAAAAAAGCCGCTATCACAAGATAACGGCTTTTTTGTGGTGCGATGCGCAGATTACTTCACGCAGGCGGCACAGTTATTGTGAATCTGCTGGAAGAAGTCGTTTCCTTTGTCATCCACCAAAATGAATGCCGGGAAGTTTTCCACTTCAATCTTCCAGATCGCTTCCATGCCGAGTTCGGCATACTCCACGCATTCCAGACTCTTAATACTCTGCTGTGCCAGCACCGCAGCCGGGCCGCCGATGCTGCCCAGGTAGAAGCCGCCGTGTTTTTGACACGCATCGGTAACCTGTTTGCTACGGTTGCCCTTCGCCAGCATCACCATGCTGCCGCCATTGGCCTGCAGCAGATCAACGTAGGAATCCATACGACCTGCAGTGGTTGGGCCGAGTGAACCGGAGGCATAACCTTCTGGCGTCTTCGCTGGACCCGCGTAATAGACCGGATGGTCCTTGATGTACTGCGGCAGGCCTTCGCCGTTATCGATGCGCTCTTTCAGCTTGGCGTGCGCAATGTCGCGCGCCACGATAATGGTGCCGTTAAGCGACAAGCGGGTTGAGACCGGATAAGCCGACAGCAGCGCCAGAATTTCGCTCATCGGCTGGTTGAGATCGACATGCACCACTTCGCCTTCACCCTGCTGACGCAGCGCTTCCGGAATATAGCGGCCTGGATTGTCTTCCAACTTCTCAATCCAGATGCCTTCACGGTTGATCTTGGCCTTGATATTTCGGTCTGCGGAACATGACACGCCCATACCCACCGGGCAGGATGCGCCGTGACGCGGCAGACGCACCACGCGGATATCATGCGCAAAATATTTACCGCCGAACTGCGCCCCGAGGCCCAGCTCCTGCGAGGCTTTCAGCAGTTCTTCTTCCAGCTGAATGTCGCGGAACGCCTGACCATGCTCGTTGCCTTCAGTCGGCAGCGAATCGTAATAGTGGGTTGAGGCCAGCTTGACGGTTTTCAGCGTGGCTTCGGCTGAAGTCCCGCCAATCACAAACGCGATATGGTACGGCGGACAGGCCGCGGTACCCAGCGACATCATTTTATCGATCAGGTAGTTCTTCAATTTGGCGGGCGTAATCAGCGCTTTGGTTTCCTGATACAGATAGGTTTTGTTGGCGGAACCGCCACCTTTAGCGATGCACAGGAATTTGTATTCGTCGCCATCAACGCTGTAGAGGTCGATCTGCGCCGGCAGGTTGGTGCCGGTATTCACCTCTTTATACATATCCAGCGCGGCATTCTGTGAATAGCGCAGGTTATCTTCAATAAAGGTGTTGTAAACGCCTTGCGACAGCGCGGCTTCATCGCCGCCACCGGTCCAGACACGCTGGCCTTTTTTGCCCATGATGATGGCGGTGCCAGTATCCTGACAGGTTGGCAGCACGCCTTTGGCGGCAATTTCGGAGTTGCGCAGGAACTGCAGGGCGACGTATTTGTCGTTCTTGCTCGCTTCATCGTCGGCAAGAATGGACGCGACCTGCGCCTGATGCGAGGCGCGCAGCATGAAGGAAGCATCGTGGAATGCCTGCTTCGCCAGCAGCGTCAGCGCTTTGGGATCGACTTTCAGGACTTCTTCGCCATCGAAGTTGGCCACCGAGACGTAATCGCGGCTCAGCAGATAGTATTCGGTATCATCTTTGGCGAGAGGAAAGGGATCCTGATAATAGAAGGGTTTGTTCGACATGTTGGCTCACTTAGCTTCGTGTGGCCCGCCAGCATGACGGGCGACAAATTAGGCAGTTTGTTATTCGATTTTCTCTCGCCAGCCCTCCGCAGGGGCTGACTGGCGAGTATCATAACATTTTCACGGTAATGCGCGGCTCCGTTTTTAACATCGAAGCAACATCATCAGAACATCATCACCATCCATGGATAGGCGACAACCATCAGAAGAACCAGGAACAGCGCGCCGAAGATGGTGCCCAGGCGCCAGTAATCTTTAGTTGGCAGATAGCCGCTACCGTAATAAATCGGGCTTGGGCCGGTGCCGTACGGGGTGATAATGCCCATCACACCCAGAGAAACACACATCATCAGGCAGAACACCGGCATGTTGATGCCCGGAATGGATGCGGCGATGGTCAGCATCGCGGGCAGCAGCGCGGTGGTGTGCGCGGTGGTACTGGCGAACAGGTAATGCAGCAGGTAGAAGGCGACCAGAAGGACGACGGCAGAAACCTGCGGGTCATAGCCTTGCAACAGCATTGCGCCTTCTTTACCCAGCCACGCGATGAAGCCAACGCGCGCTAAACCATCCGCCAGCGCGACCAGCGTGGCGAACCAGGCGAAGGTGTTCCAGGCGGCTTTATTGCTGGTGATGTCATTCCAGTTGAGTACGCCGGTCCACAGCATCAGCACGATGACTAACAGTGCGGCCATTGCGGGCTCAATCCAGGCGGTGGCGAAGATCCACATCATCAGCGCCGCAACCACGAAGCCCAGCAGCAGGATTTCGTTACGTTTCAGTTTACCGAGTTTGGCCAGCTCAGCGGTGGCCCAGCGCGGTACTTCATCGTTCACTTTCACTTCTGGCGGATAGAGCCAGTAAGCCAGCAGCGGCATGGTGAGAATCAGCAGCACGCCCAGCGGCAGGAAGGCGAGGAACCACATGCCCCATGAGATATCAAAGCCCACCACGCTTTTTACCAGCGCCAGCGCCAGCAGGTTTGGTGCCAGCGCAGAAAGGAACATTGAACTGGTGATACAAGCGGCGGTGATCGCCACCCACATCAGGTAGGAACCAATCTTACGTGCGCTAGGATCGTTCGGCTTTGAACCATAGAGCGGCGGCAGGTTAGCAATGATGGGATAGATGGTACCGCCGCTACGCGCGGTGTTGGATGGCGTAAACGGCGCCAGCAACAGGTCAGCGAAGGTAATGGCGTAACCCAGCGTCAGGCTACGACGGCCCAGATATTTCACCAGAATCAGCGCCAGGCGGCGACCGAACTGGGTTTTATCGTAGCCTGCGGCGAACATGAAGGCACCGAAGATCAGCCAGACCGTGGAGTTGCCGAAGCCACTCACCGCCCATTTGAACGACTGCGCCGCGGTTTTGAACTTGGGATCCGCCAGTTCTGCCGGGCTAAACAGCACCCACTGGCTGAACAGCGCAATCACCACCACGCCAGTTAACCCGATAACGGCACCCGGCAGCGGCTCGAAAATCAGTCCCACAATAACCCCGACAAAAATGGCGAAGAAGTGCCAGGCGTAAGGTTCCAACCCCGCAGGAGTCGGTACCAGCAGCAACAGCACAGCCACAATAATTGGCAGGCACAACATTATCAGGCGGTTCTTTTTTTTCCCTGGTGCCGCGGGAGGTGCGGTGAGGGATTCACTCTGGGTTGTTTGTGTGTTCATAGTTTTGTCTGCAAGTTATGGAGAATGCGGATATACGCCCCGAATCAAGCTGGTTTTTTTAGTTACAAAACCCTTTTAACAGATTAGTCGTGACATTTAAAACTGAGTCTTAATAAATCGCCATTTACAAAATTCGATGCGCGAATTATCTAATGGATGCGCTTATGATGCGATTAATTAAAATATCTATTTTGATCTAGATCAATAAAATTTATTGGTGATTTTTTTGCTTTAAACCTGTGCGCCTTAATTAACGAACCATTAGGTGAAAATTAACTGTGTGAGATGAATAAAACGGCACAAATCAAGCAAAAAAAGAGAAAGGAGACGATTTATCTTTATGATAAGACTAGATTTGTTTTAAATGTAAGGAAAAAGTTGATTTTTGTCAAGTCTTGGTTAAAACTTAGCGGAGCGCAGCTTTTAGCAATAAGCCTCAAATATTATTTTCATGCGTAAAACTTATATAACTAACGAATAAGGTTATGTAAGTAAATAAAATGCTATATTTACGCCATGAAATCGGACCACTCAAATAATTATAAAATTCTCCGAACCGCCAAAGAATTGAATACCAAGTTTCTTAATTCTGGAGTTGCTCATCATGAATACGCTCACCCCGATTCTTAATCCGCTTACGTTACCGAAAGGTGCGGTGCTTAAAAACCGACTGGTTATGGCACCGATGACCACATGTACCGGTTATTACGATGGCGGTGTTACCAGTGACCTTGTCGAATATTATCGCGTGCGCGCCGGCAGCATCGGTACCGTGATTGTCGAGTGCTGCTTTATTGATAACCGTGGCCCTGCGTTTCCAGGCGCGCTCGGTATCGACAGCGACAACAAAATCCCAGGCCTTGCGAAAATCGCCCACGCCATCAAGTCGCAAGGCTCCAAAGCGATTTTGCAGATTTATCACGGCGGCCGTATGGTTGAACCGGCGCTGATCGGCGGTAAAACCCCGGTCGCGCCGAGCGCCATCGCTGCACCGCGTGACGGTGCCACTCAACCTCAGGCGCTGACTGCAGAAGAAGTGGAGGTGATGATCACCAAGTTTGGTGATGCGGTGAACCGCGCGATCAAAGCCGGCTTCGACGGCGTGGAGATTCACGGCGCCAACACCTATCTTATCCAGCAGTTCTACTCGCCAAACTCCAACCAGCGCGACGACAAATGGGGCGGCAGTCGCGATAATCGCGCGCGTTTCCCACTGGAAGTGCTGGAAATCACCCACAAAATGGCTGACCGCTTCGCTGCGGCAGACTTCATCATCGGCTATCGCTTCTCACCGGAAGAACTGGAAGTGCCGGGCATCCGCTGGGATGACACGCTCTATCTGCTGGAGAAACTGGCAGAACGCGGTCTCGATTACGTGCACTTCTCGGTTGGTCAGCTGCTGCGTCCATCGATTGTTGATACTCAGGACCCAACGCCACTGATCACCAAATATCTGGCACAGCGCTCGCCTAACCTGGCGAAAGTGCCGGTAATCGGCGTCGGCGGCGTCGTCAATAAAGAAGATGCCGAGAATGCGCTGGAGCACGGTTTCGACTTGGTGGCGGTGGGCAAAGCCTGTATCGCCTATCCGGACTGGACCGATCGCGTCATCAAGAATCAGCACATGGAGCTGTATATCGACAGCACCAAGCGCGAAGAGTTGACT
The DNA here is from genome assembly GCF_019091025.1 of Pantoea sp. GbtcB22. Classification (NCBI taxonomy): domain Bacteria; kingdom Pseudomonadati; phylum Pseudomonadota; class Gammaproteobacteria; order Enterobacterales; family Erwiniaceae; genus Pantoea; species Pantoea sp. GbtcB22. Next base: position 871,116 of record NZ_JAGXKB010000001.1, on the reverse strand, counting down.
ATCCCGGAACCGCTGTGGCGCTTCTCACTGGTGGATGCGATGATCCGCGACGTCAGCGATACCGGCCGTAAATACAAAGCGGGCGTTTATCAGGCGAAAGTTGAAGCCGAAGCGCTGAAGCTGAAAATCAACGTTACCCTCGACACCGACCGTATCACCGACATCTCGCTGGTGCCGGATCCGAGCCTCGACGTCGACTTCACCAGCACCTTCGAAAGTCTGCGTGAACGCATTCTGGTGGCGAACAGCCCGCACGTTGACGCCATCACTGGCGCCACCACGCAGAGTGAAGCGCTGAAAAAAGCGGTATCGCGTGCCATGACCACCTCAAGCAAAGAGTATGTGATTGAAGAGGGCGGTAACCCGAACGCACCGGTGAATTACGATGTGGTGGTAGTGGGCACCGGCGGTGCCGGTCTGGCGGCGGCGATTCAGGCGCATGACGATGGCGCACGCGTGGTGATCATCGAGAAGATGCCCACCATCGGCGGTAACACCATCAAAGCCTCGGTCGGGATGAACGCGGCGGAAACCCGTTATCAGAAGTTGAAAGGCATTGAAGACAGCAAAGAGCTGTTCTATGAAGAGACGCTGAAAGGCGGCAAATTCAAAAACAATCCGGTGCTGCTGCGCGAATTTGTTGAGCAGGCGCCCGAAGCGATTGAGTGGCTGGCCGCCAAAGACATCGAGCTGTGCGACATCACCATCACCGGCGGCATGAGCATCGATCGTACGCACCGTCCGGAAGATCGTTCGGCAGTTGGCGGCTTCCTGATCAGCGGGCTGGTGAAAAACGTTAATCTGCGCAATATCGAGGTGTTGCTGGAAACCTCAGTGGCCGAAATTTTAGTGGAAAACGGTGCGGTCACCGGCGTGAAAGTGGTGGATGAGTACAACGACAGCCGCATTATTAACGCCAAAAGCGTGATTGTGGCGACCGGCGGCTTCAGTGCCAACCGCGAAATGGTGGTGAAATATCGCCCTGAGCTGGACGGTTTCGTCACCACCAACCATAAAGGCGCCACCGGCAGCGGCATCGCCATGCTGCAACACATCGGTGCGGATACCGTGGATATGGGTGAAATCCAGATTCACCCAACGGTTGAGCAAACCACGTCGTACCTGATTTCCGAAGCAATGCGCGGCGGCGGGGCGATTCTGGTGAGCCAGGCAGGCAAGCGTTTCTACAATGAAATGGAAACCCGTGACAAAGTGTCCGCTGAGATCATCGCGCTGCCTGAGAAGAGTGCGTGGATTGTGTTTGACGAGCAGGTACGCGCCAATAACAAAGCGGCTGACGAATACATCGCTAAAGGCTTTGTCATCAGCGCGCCAACGCCACACGAGCTGGCGGTGAAACTCAACATGGATCAGGAAGCGCTGCAAACCACGCTCGGTCGTTACAACGAGTTCGTGGCGAAGCAGGATGACGAAGACTTTGGTCGTAAAACCGCGCTGCGTCACCCGCTGAATAAAGGTCCGTACTTTGCGATTCGTATCGCACCGGGCGTGCATCACACCATGGGCGGCGTGACCATCAACACCGATACCGCGGTGCTGGATGCGCAGAAAGAGGTGATTCCAGGCGCATGGGCGGCCGGTGAAGTGGTCGGCGGCATCCACGGCGCCAACCGCATCGGCGGCAACGCGGTGGCCGATATCATCATCTTCGGTATCAAAGCCGGTCACAACGCGGCTAAACTGGCGTTAGGACACTAAGCTGTAAAGATGCCCGCCTTGTGCGGGCATCGTTTTCTTTAGAGGCATGCAATGACCGCTGGCGTCTTTTCTTACTCTGCCGTTCTGATGGGTTCGCCCATTCTGCTCAAATTGTTTGATGACAATCCCACGCTTGCCCGCCACGTATTTCAACTGATTAAACAGCAGGAAAACCTGTTCACCGTTAACCGCGCTGAATCCGAAGTGATGTCGATCAACCATGCCGCAGGCCACCATCCGGTGATCGTCAGCGAAGCGGTGTTTACGTTAATTAGCGTGGCACACGCCGTGAGTTTACTGCCGGACAGCGCCTTCAATTTCACCATTGGGCCGATTGTGAAGCGCTGGAAAATTGGTTTTCAGGGACGTGCGGTGCCGCCTGCGCCAGAAATCGCATCCCTGCTAAAGCTGACCGATCCGCATCAGGTCGTGCTCAACCCACATGATCGCTCAGTGTTTTTGCAACAGCCAGGCATGGAGATCGATCTCGGCGCCATCGCCAAAGGCTACATCGCCGATCGCGTGCAGGCGTTTTTACGCCAGCAGGGCGTGCAGCAGGCGCTGATCAATCTGGGCGGCAATGTGCAAACGCTGGGTTCGCCGCCGCACGAGCCGCAGGGTTGGGGCATTGGCCTGAAAAAGCCGTTTGGTCGTGATGATGAGCTGTTAGGCGTGCTGCAGGTGCAGGGCAAATCGGTGGTGACGTCGGGGATTTATGAGCGCTACTTCGAACTGGACGGCCGCTGCTGGCATCATATTTTTGATCCGCAAACCGGCTATCCGCTTGATAACGAACTGCTGAGCGTGACGGTGATTTCCGATCGCTCGATTGATGGCGATATCTACACCACGCTGCTCTACGGCATGGGCGTGGAGCAAGGGCTGGCTTATCTCGCTGACCAGCCCGATATCGACGCGGTGTTTGTCACGCGCGATCGGCAGATCATCTGCTCCTCACCGCAGCACTTTCTCTTCCAGCAGCTCGATGTCGACTGGCAGCTACGTTACTGACAATATTGCTGCAGCAGCGAATGGTATTCCGGCTGCAGGCGATAGCGGTACACCGGACGACCGGTCGCGCCATAGTGAATGCTGGTGAACAGAATATTAATCTGCGCCAGCCAAATCAGGTATTTACGACACGACACGCGCGAGATGTTCACTTCAGCTGCCAGTTCGTCAGTCGAAAATTCATGCCCCGGATGCGCATCAATCCACTGACACAGCGTGCGCAGCGTTTGCGGCGTTAAGCCTTTTGGCAGGCGCTTATTGTCGTGCTGCGTCGCCGGGCTGCCGTGAATCAGCAGATCCACATCCGCTTGCTGATAATAATGCTGATTGTCCATCAGCGATTTCTTCTGCCGCCAGCCGGTCAGCGCCTCTTCAAAACGTGGGAACTGGAACGGTTTGATCAGGTAATCCACCACGCCGTAGTGCAGCGAGGTTTTGATATTCTCCGCATCGGCCGCCGACGAAATGATGATCACTTCCACCGCGCTCTGCGCCGTGCGCAGCTCCGGCAACAGATCGAGGCCATTCTCCTGCTGCATATAGATATCCAGCAGCACCAGATCGACCGCAGTATCGCTATTGAACAGGATCTCTTTCGCCTGCTTCAAGGTTGAGGCGGTGCCACAACAGTGAAAGCCCTGAATTTGGCCGATATACGCGCGATTAAGCTCGGCGACCATGGCGTCATCATCGACCACTAACACATTGATCATGCGGATTGGTTTCCTCCATCCCAGGGAAGTTGGACTAAAAATTGGGTAAACACGCCGGGTTCTGACTCCACACTCACGCTGCCACCGATATTTTCGGTTTGCTGCTGCAGCAGAAACAGCCCGACACCGCGGTTTTCACCTTTGGTGGAGAAGCCTTTTTCGAAAATGGTGCTGAGATGATCGGCTTCAATGCCTGGACCATCATCACTCACTTCACAGGTCAGCCAACCGTTTTGGTAGTGCAGCATCACGTGAATCTCGCCTTCTACCTGCTCGCTCATCGCATCCAGCGCGTTCTCAATCAGATTGCCGATCACCGTAATCAGCGCCGCCATCTGCTGCTCATTGCCGCTGTCGGGCAGGAAGCTGGCATCGCTGATGGTCAGGCGATGGCCGCAATCCGATGCGCGGTTGATTTTGCTCAGCAAGAAACCAGCAATCACCGGCGACTTAATCTTATCGAGCAGGAAACCGATCTCCGTCTGGTAATTATTGGCGGTTTTGAGAATGTAGCTTTCCACCTGCGTGTAGTTTTTCATGTGCAGCAGGCCGAGGATCACATGCAGCTTGTTCATAAATTCGTGCGAGCGCTCACGCAGCGCATCGACGTAGTTTACCATGCCCGTCAGACGCTGCATCAGTTGACTGATTTCCGTCTTGTCCCTGAAGGTGCAGACCGCGCCGATAATCCGTCCCTGCGTGCGCACCGGCACGGTATTGCTTAGCAACACGCGGCCATTCACATTCAACTCTTCATCACGCCGCGCCCGCCCGCTGTGCAGCACATCCCGCAGATGATCGTTAATCACCGAGGCATCGTAGATGCGGTCGCCGCTGATGGTGCCCATCGAATCGTTTAGCAGCGATCGCGCCGCCTGATTCACCAGCGTCACCTGCGCCTGATCGTCCATCGCCACCACGCCTTCTTTTAGCGAGTTGAGAATCGCCTGACGCTGTTCAAACAGGGTAGAAATTTCGTAGGGTTCGAGGCCAAACAGGATGCGCTTCAACACACGAACCAGTACAAAAGTACCGATGGCGCCGGCCAGCGTGCCAATAAAGATGGTCCACAGGATGCTCCAGCGGCTCTCGTTGATCTGCACCGAAACGGCATCCAGCGAGATGCCAATCGCCACCACGCCAATCTGCTGATGCTGATTGTTGTACACCGGCGTAAACACGCGCAGCGCTTTCGCCAGCGAACCTTTATTCACCGAGACGTTTTCATGGCCGCGCAGCGCGGGCTCCAGATCGTCACCGATAAAGTGTTTGCCAATCAGTTCAGGATTGCGATGCGAATAGCGGATGCCGTCCATGTTGGTGACAGTAATGAACAGCAAATTATTGGTCTCTTCCACCGCTTTGGCGATCGGCTGGATGCGCGTGCCATCCGGCGGGAACGCCAATGCACGCTGGATTTCCGGTGAGTCGGCCAGCGTGCGCGCCACCGCCATGGCTTTGTCCTCCAGCTGCGCGCGGGTCGCTGCGCCAATCTGGAAGAAATAGAACATATGCACGCTGAGCAGCACCAGCACAATCACTGCGCTGAGCATCAGGGTGACCAGCGTATTAAGCTTCATCGGCTGCTTGCGCGCCGCGATTTCTTGCTGTGAAGAAGACATGATCGCTCTCGGAGGAGAAGAGGGCACATATTATGACGGATAAACAGAAGAAGGTCGCGCACCATGTAAGGCCGCCATTCGTGGCGGCCTCGACATTGGCGGTACTGAATTAGCTCGATTTAACGCGATTCGCAAAGCTCTTACGCAGCTTTTGCAGTTTCGGTGGGATTACCGCCATGCAGTAACCGTTGCGCTGACCCGCGCCTTCCCAATAATCCTGATGATAACCTTCTGCCGCATACCACTCTTTCAGCGGCTCGATGGTGGTCACTACCGGATCGCTCAGATTCTCCTGCGCGCGCGCAATCGCGGCAATCGCTTCGGCTTCCTGCTCAGCATTCGCCGGGAAAATCGCAGAGCGATATTGGGTGCCCACATCGTTGCCCTGGCGGTTCAGCGTAGTGGGATCGTGGGTGGCAAAGCTGATATCCAGCAGATCGCCGTACTTCACCTGCTCTGGATCGAAACCAATGCGAATCGCTTCTGCGTGGCCGGTCGCACCGCTGCACACCTGCTCGTAGGTTGGATTCGGGCGTGCGCCGCCGGTATATCCACTCTCGACTGACTCCACGCCAATCACATCTTTAAACACTGCTTCAGTACACCAGAAACAGCCACCTGCGATCACCGCATATTCGGTTGCCATTATATCTACTCCTGTCAGGGCGAAAGAATCAAAGTGGGGGCAAGCCCATATCAATTCAAGCAGTTAAATTAACATTTCAGGCTTAAAGTCGCCGCGCTTGTCGAGCCGCAAATTGCTCATCACGCTGAAGCGTCCTTCGCCGGTGTAGTGCAGCGTTGGCGGAAACTCCGGCGTTTCGGCTACATGCGCTTTAACGATCTCAAAGATAAAGAAGTTGTAGTTATCTACCATGGAATCGTCATACAGCTGGCACTCAAAGCTGGCAAAGCAATCGCCGATTAACGGCGCATTGACCACGCTGGCCGGTTCGGGTGTCAGATTGAAGGCATCAAACTTATCGAGACGATCGCCGTGGCTGTTACCGATCGCCACCACGCTGTCCACCAGATTGGCCGACGGCACGTTAATCACGCACTGGCCGCTCTGGCGAATCAGTTCATGGCTGTAATTGCCGCCGGCAATCATGCAGCCAACCAGCGACGGCGAGAACTCCAGAATGGTGTGCCAGCCGAGCGTCATGATGTCGCGATGATCCTCAAACTGGGAACTCAGCAGCACCACCGGACCCGGCTCCAGATACTTCCGCGCTTTGCTTACCGGAAAGTCGATTTTATGCATCGGGATTCTCCTGTTGTAGGTACAGACACATTAAGTGTAGATGCCAGCCTTTACCGAGCCGAAAAATCGCGGCATGTTATCGGCTACCTCTTACCAACAGGCCAATAATATGAACAACATCCTGTGTCAGACCCTTAACCTTCGCTATCCGATCATTCAGGCGCCGATGGCGGGCGTCTCGACGCCGGAACTGGCGGCGGCGGTGAGCACCAGCGGGGCGCTGGGTTCGATCAGCGTGGGCGCTTTAACGCCACAGCAGGCGGATAGCATGATCCGCACAACGCTCGCCCTGACAGCCGCGCCCATCAACGTCAACGTCTTCTGCCACGCGCCGGTGCAGCGCAATCCTCAGCAAGAACAGGCGTGGATCGCACGTTTCAAGCCGGTGTTTGCTCGCTATGAAGCGACACCGCCCGATGCGCTGTCAGAAATTTATCAAACGTTTGTGGATAACCACGCGATGCTGGAGGTCCTGCTGGACACCGCGCCCGCCGCAGTAAGTTTCCACTTTGGCTTGCCGTCCGCCGCTGTTGTGCAGCGCTTGAAACGTCGCGGCATTATCACACTGGCGAGCGCCACCAGCGTTGCTGAAGCAGGTGCCATCGAAGCCGCTGACATCGATTTTATTGTGGCGCAGGGTATTGAGGCGGGCGGGCATCGCGGGATATTCCATCCAGAAAATGACGATCAGCAGCTCAGCACCTTAACGCTGGTGCAGGCGATTCGCCGGGCGTCGCGGCTGCCGGTGATTGCCGCCGGCGGCGTGATGGATGGCGCGGGCATGGCTGCTATGCTCAAGCTGGGCGCGGCGGGTGTACAGCTGGGGACCGCGTTTATTCTGTGCCCGGAATCCGCCGCCAACGCGGCATACCGTCAGGCGCTGAAAAGCGCGCAGGCCAACAGCACCGAGATGATTGCCGCCATTTCTGGCCGATCGGCAAGATGTCTCACCAACGATTTTTGCCAGCTGGCGCGCGAGTTCGCGCAGGATGCCATTCCCCCTTATCCACTCACCTACGCGCTGGGCAAAGCGCTCGCTGCTGCCGCCGCCGCCAAAGGCGCGCATGGCTTTGGCGCGCAGTGGGCCGGGCAGGGCGCCATGCTGGCGCGGGAAATGCCGGCGGCAGAATTAATTAACACGCTGGTGGCGGAGTGGCAGGCGGCGTAACGCAGCTTTTCTGCTGCGACCATCTCTAGGGTCGAGGAGGCGATGATGACAAACCCAGCCGGGATAAATCCCGGAGAACAGGTCGTTTTATACGACGGCGTATGCAAACTGTGCAACGCGTGGGTGATGTTTCTCCTGCGTCACCGCATTCCACGCCATGTACGTTTTGCGGCGATTCAGAGTGAGCAGGGGAAAGCGCTATTACGCTTTGTCGGTCTGCCAGATGAAGATATTCGCACCATCGTCCTGATTGATGGGCAAAATCATTGGCTCCGTGCGCAGGCAATTTTCCGCATCATGCACTATATGCCGTGGCCGTGGCGCGTTTTGTCAGTCGTGAGGTTTATGCCTGACGTTATCAGCAATTATTGTTACGACCGCATTGCGCTAAATCGCTATCGGCTTTTTGGTCGCTACAACGAGCATTACCCCATTAAATCCGATTATAACGGACGATTTTTAGACCAGTAAAAATCGTCCGTTAATCCTCGAAACGTTACGCTTGCTGCGAAATGGTTTTAGCCATCATCGATTTAATCCATTCCGTAGGTTCCCGTTTACCGCTGCGTTTGTGTGAATAGATTTTCACGGTGAACCTTGGCGCGGGAAACGGCAACCTGAATGAGGTCACATCGGCGGCCTGTTTAATTTTACTGGCAACGAAAGACGGGATCGCCATCAGCAATTCACTTTCCGCGATAATAAAGGGCGCACTCAGCATCGATGGCGTTCTGATGGCGATGCGGCGTTTAAGGCCAATGCGCGCAAGATGGGAATCCAGTAATCCCTGCTTTTCATTCCATGGCGTAACCACCAGATGCCCGGCGGCAAGATAGTCGTCAAGATTCAGACTGCTGCGTCGCGCATTGGCAATCACCATAAATTCATCACTGAATAAATCGGTCTCGTCGAGATCGGGATGATGCATGCTATCCGGCTCGCTAAAACTCAGCGCCATATCGATTTCACCCGCCAGTAATTCAATCAGCGCCGGATTATGCGGCAAATGGCAGAGTTCAAAACTCAGATTGGGTGCCGTATCAGTCAGCGCATGCATCAGCCGCGGAAAGACACAAAAAGCGGTGTAATCCGTTACCGCAATTCTAAAACAGTCATCACTGGTCAGCGGATCGAAAGGCTGCAGCGGACTGAGATGCCGATTTAATCCGGTTAACGTTTCGGCAATATAGGGTGCCAGCTGGCAGGCATAAACGCTGGGACACATTTTGTGGCCTTCGCGGTAGAACAGCGGATCTTTAAAAAACTCACGTAATCGGGACAGCGCGTGGCTTAACGCGGAAGTACTCAAACTGAGTTCAATTGCCGCCAGCCTGACCGAACGATGTCTGAAAACTGCGTCGAAAACGGGGAGGAGATTCAAGTCCAGTCGACGCAGCACATGATGCATGAAATTCACCTATCATTGATTTTATTGCACTTATTTCATCGAACAATACCCATTATGCTGGGCAGCATCAATCTGATTAAATAAGAAATAATGCATGAAGATGACTATTCGGCCAGCCAATCCTGATGACGCGGACGCCATTTACGACATGATTGCTGAGTTGTCGGTTTATGAACATGGATTACAGTCGTCATCAACTACCGTGGAAGAGATCAGATCGACGCTATTCAATCCCGAAAGCCATAGCGAAGCGTTGATGTGCGAGATTGATGGCATAACCGCCGGGTACGCAGTGATTACCCGCAGCTACTCGGCGTGGCTGGGGCGGCGCGGACTCTATATGGAAGACTTGTACTTCTCGCCCAATTTTCGCGGCCTCGGTGCAGGCAAAGCGCTGCTGCAGTATGTCGCGCAGCACGCGGTCAATCATCAGTGCAACCGCATTGAGTGGAGTGCGTTAGATTGGGATCAGTCGGCCAGAGAGTTCTATCTCAGTATTGATGCGCTGCCGTTAAATGAGTGGGTGCGTTATCGGCTCGACGGGGCGGCATTAGAGAAATTTGCTGCCGCCACGCCGCAATAGTTCTCTGCCACAAAAGGCCCGCCAAAATGGCCTAATGCTCATGTCAGCCAGGCCAACGACGAGTGTGCAGGCCGGTGGCACTTTTGGGCCGGCTGTCCTCGCGCCGCTAACGCGGTTCCTTCACTTCGCTCGTCAGCCTAACGGACCGGCGAAGACGGGACTTCCCTGTCCCGGCTTCGCCTTTCGCCCGCGTCCTGCGGGCTCTCCTGGCTTCCTCGCTTCGTTCAGCGCTGCGAATTGCCGGCCCAAAATTGCCCCCGGCCCGCTTCGACGCTTCAGTGCGTGACGCAGCAGATGTGTCAGAGCCCGCACGATTAACGCAGCCCTTAAGCCAAACTCTTTCATAACTGACAAGTATTAGGCCAAACCGGCCGATTAATGTTATTCCCGTTAAAGCGATTGCAGGAACGTCAGCAGATCGGCGTTGAGCTGATCGGTATGCGTCACCGCAAAGCCGTGCGGTGCGTTGTCATACACTTTCAGCTGCGCGCCGGCGATCATTTCGGCGGCGATTTTCCCGGTGGTTTCGAACGGCACGACCTGGTCGTTGCTGCCGTGAATCACCAGTGTCGGCACGTCGATTTTTGTCATATCAGGACGGAAGTCGGTTTCCGAGAACGCGGTAACACAATCAATCGTCCCTTTCAGTGACGCCAGCAGCGCAATATTCAACGTCTGCGTCAGCGCGCCTTCTGAAACCGTTTGACCGGCGTTGGTGCCGTAAAACGGTGTCGCAAAATCACTGATGAACTGCGCGCGATCTTTACGTAAGCCCTGACGAATGCCTTCAAACACCGACAAATCGACGCCTGCTGGATAATCATCGGCCTTGCCGAAGATCGGTGTCACCGCGCCCAACAGCACTAAGCTATCCACGCGCGCTGTGCCGTAATTGTTGATGTAGCGCGCCACATCGCCGCCACCCATTGAGAAGCCCACCAGCGTCACGTTTTGCAGATCCAGATGGCTAATCAGGTCGTTAATGTCCGATGCAAAAGTATCGTAGTTGTAGCCTTCCCACGGTTGATCGGAACGGCCAAAGCCGCGGCGATCAAAAGCGATAACGCGGTAGCCTTTCTCCGCCAGGAAATTCAACTGGCTGTCCCACATATCCCCGTCGAGCGGCCAGCCGTGACTGAATAGCACCGGCTTGCCGGTACCCCAATCTTTGAAATAGATCTGCGTACCATCCTGCGTCTTAAATGTGCTCATGTTTCGGCCTTATTAATGTCGATGAATGAAAGCGCCTTATTCAGGCGCCACGAGATAACGAACTTCCGGAGCTGCAGTGCCTTGATGGAATCCCAGCACGCGGTTCTGAATCTTTTGATCGTTCATGGTGTAGCGCTCGCGCTGACGCAGATGCTCCATCCATGAGCCAACCACAAAGGTCTCGACAAACATGTCGGGTTGCAGCATGTCCTCATACAGAGACCAGTTCAGCGCGCCGCCACGCCGTCTGACGCGACGCATATCCTGCATGCACACCGCAAAGGCATGCGCATCACTGCGGTTGATCTGATAATGATAGCTGACCATCACCGGCCCGCGATCGTGACGAATCTCCAGCTCGGGCAAGGGATCGCTGACCGTGCTGAGGTCGAGGTTCAGATCCGGATCCTGATCCAGCCGCCAGCGCAGCACCGTCAGGCTCGCCAGCAGCATGCCGACAGTGGCGACAGTCAGTGACAATGGAATGCTGAATGTCGATGCCAGCTGTCCCCAAATGGCGCTGCCTAACGTCATCGAGCCAAAAAACACCGTCAGATAGACCGCCAGCGCCCGGGCTTTCACCCATTTGGCGGCACTGCGCTGCGCGCCAAGATTGAGGGTGGAAAGCACGGCAATCCACGCAAAGCCGGTAAAGAACTCGAACGCATTCAGCAACCAGAGGTGACGAATAAACGCCAGCGCCAGCAGAGTGATGGCAAACATCAGGCTCGCCAGCACCATCAGCTGATCGGGATTAAAGCGTTTGCGCATACGCGGCAACAGCAGCGCGCCGCAAATCGCGCCGATGCCGATGCAACCCAGCATAATGCCGTAGCCGCCGGGCCCGAGGCCCAGTTCGCGTCGAGCCACCAGCGGTAACAGCGCCCAACCGGCACTGCCAAACACAAAGAAAGCGATGGTGCGCACCAGCACATTGCGCAGTACCGGCGCAGCACGCACATAGCGCACGCCGGCACGCACCGCCGGGAAGAAGTGCTCCGGCGGCAAACGCTGCACGCTGGGCTGTGCTTGCCACACATACAGCACCAGAAACACGCCGAGTACCGAAAGCGCATTCAGCAGAAACACCATCCACGGACCGGCAAACGACAGAATCAGGCCGCCGAGCGCCGGGCCGATAGCGCGACTGATGTTAATGCCGAGCGAGTTAAGCGCAATCGCCGGGCCGAGCTCCTCCTTACTGACCAAATCCGGCACGATGGCCTGGAAGGGCGGAGAACTCATGGCCGCGCCGGTGCTCAGCAGGAACGCCGCAATCAGCAGCACCATCGGTGTGACCAGGTCTGCCCAGGAAAGGAATGTCAGGCTCGCGGCGGCAATAAACACCCAGATTTGCGAGAACAGCAGGTATTTACGCCGGTCAACGATATCCGCCATCACGCCAGACGGCAGTGCAAACAGAAACATCGGTAAGCTGCTGGCGGCCTGCACCAGCGCCACCGAGAGCGGATCGGCGCTCAGTGTCAGCATGGTCCAGTTAACGCCTACGTCGTTCATCCATGAACCGACATTGGATACCACGGTAGCGATCCACAGCATGCGGAACACGCGCTGGCGCAGCGGCTGCCATGGTGAAACCGTCTGCGAAACGGGCGGCAGATCCGCCTCGGGGATGTCATGAATGTCATTAACCTGCGCCATGAACAACCTCCGAAACGCCGCCAAACACGCGCCAGCGACCGGGGCCGGTCAGCGCCAGCGTGGTGAAAATGATCAGCAGCAGGCAGCCGGTAAGGCGCAGGAAGAACAGCCCCGCATCAATGCGAGGCGGCTGTGAGAGTGAATGTTTCATGGTTTAGAAGGCGAAGCAGCTGCAGCCGAGCGCGCCCCAGAAGGCGTTCTCTTCCGAAACCGGCAGGTTGGCGCCGCGCGCAATCTCGTGAGAATGCGTATGCACGCCGCACGGGCCGCTGCAGTGATGCGCTTGCTGCATCATGCCCACGCGTGTGGTGGCGGTCGGTGGCGCACTGCGATAGTGGCCGGGAACCTTGACCACCGGCGACCATTCCGGCAGTACCGGAATGAGGGGCGGCGCTTCCGAGCTGAAAGCGCCGGCGGCATAAACGATATTTCCGTCCACCACCGTCAGCACCGACTCAATGCCTTTGATCTCCTCTTCAGGCACGCTGAAGTAGTCTTTGCTCAGCACCACCATATCGGCCAGCTGACCGCTTTTAATCTGACCTTTTTTACCTTGCTCGCTGGAGAACCAGGCGCTGCCCTGCGTCCACAACATCAACGCCGTATCACGGTCGAGGCGCGCGTTGACGTCGTACATCTGCATGCCGCCCACAGTGCGTCCCGATACCAGCCAGTAAAGCGCGGTCCACGGGTTATAACTGGCCACGCGCGTCGCATCGGTTCCTAAACCCACCGGCACGCCGGTCTCCAGCATGCGCGCCACCGGCGGCGTATGGCGAGTGGCCTCAATGCCGTAACGCTCGGCAAAGTACTCGCCCTGGAACGCCATGCGATGCTGTACGGCAATGCCGCCGCCCAGCTCTTTGATGCGGTCAAGGTTACGCTGCGTCACGGTTTCGGCGTGATCGAAGAACCAGTGCAGGCCGTTGAACGGAATGTCGCGGTTCACTTTTTCAAACACATCCAGCATGCGGCTGATCGATTCATCGTAAGTGGCGTGCAGGCGGAACGGCCAGCGATGCTCCACCAGATGACGCACCACACGCTCCAGCTCATCTTCCATGCCGGGCGCCAGATCCGGACGCGGTTCGAGGAAATCTTCAAAATCGGCGGCGGAAAACACCAGCATTTCACCAGCACCGTTGTGACGGAAATAGTCGCTGCCCTGGCCCGGCGTCAGCATGTCGGTCCACTTCTCGAAATCTTCCAGCTCGTGGCCCGGACGTTGGGTAAACAGGTTGTAGGCGATTCGCAGCGTCATCTGCTTTTTCTCATGCAGCTCGGCAATGACTTCGTAATCTTCGGGATAGTTCTGGAAACCGCCGCCTGCATCAATCGCGCTGGTCAGGCCCAGACGGTTCAACTCGCGCATAAACTGGCGGGTGGAATTGACCTGCTGCTCCAGCGGCAGTTTTGGCCCTTTCGCCAGCGTGGCGTAAAGGATCATGGCGTTCGGGCGCGCAATCAGCATGCCGGTCGGGTTGCCATTGCTGTCACGCTGGATCTCGCCGCCCGGCGGATTGGGCGTGTCTTTGGTGTAGCCGACGACCTTCAACGCGGCGCGGTTGAGCAGGGCGCGATCGTACAGATGCAGGATAAACACCGGCGTATCGGGCGCGGCTTCGTTGATCTCATCCAGCGTCGGCATGCGACGCTCGGCAAACTGAAACTCGGTCCAGCCGCCTACCACGCGCACCCACTGGGGTGACGGCGTGCGCAGCGCCTGTTCTCTCAGCATCCGCAACGCATCGGCGATCGAGGGCACGCCTTCCCAGCGCAGTTCGAGGTTGTAATTCAGGCCCCCGCGGATCAGGTGCAGGTGGGAATCATTCAGGCCGGGAATGGCGGTATGGCCTTTGAGGTCAATCACTTTGGTGCCTTCGCAGTGATGCTGCATCACGTCGGCCAGGCTGCCCACTTCGAGAAATTTGCCATCGCGCATCGCCACGGCCTCGGCAATTGGGTTGCCGCGATCGACAGTATGAAATCGCCCATTGGTCAAAATGATGTCTGCTTTGCCTAACGTAACCATAAAAGCTCCTGAATAAGAGGTCCTGCCAATTTCGCAGGTGAAATACTGGGTGGGATTATGTTCAGGCGGTGCGGAAAGCGTCTAGTTATACAAAAGGATAGGTATACCTTCGTATAGTTATACCTATAGATAATGGTTCGTGTGCCCAAAGGTTCTTACACTGCGCCCAGACATTCACCTCAATGGGCATACAAAAATGACAACCAGTAAATTAGAAGTACTGACGCCGCACAACTGCCAGATCATCTTCATTGACCAGCAGCCGCAAATGGCGTTTGGCGTGCAGTCCATCGACCGTCAGGTATTGAAAAATAACGTGGTCGCGTTGGCAAAAGCGGCGAAGGTGTTCAACATTCCTACCGTACTGACCACGGTGGAGACCGAGAGCTTCTCAGGTAACACCTTCCCGGAGCTGCTGGATGTGTTCCCCGGCCAGGACATTCTTGAGCGTACCTCGATGAACTCGTGGGATGACCAGAAAGTGCGTGATGCGCTGGCGGCCAACGGTAAGAAGAAAATTGTGGTTTCCGGTCTGTGGACCGAAGTGTGTAACAACACCTTCGCGCTGTGCGCCATGCTGGAAGGCGACTATGAGATCTACATGGTGGCTGACGCCTCCGGCGGCACCACCAAAGAAGCGCACGACTATGCCATGCAGCGCATGATTCAGGCGGGTGTGATCCCGGTGACCTGGCAGCAGGTGATGCTGGAGTGGCAGCGCGACTGGGCGCACAAAGAGACCTACAACGCGGTGATGGATATCGCGAAAGAGCACTCCGGTGCTTACGGCATCGGCGTTGATTACGCTTACACCATGGTGCACAAAGCGCCATCGCGTCAGAAGAGCGAGCATCGCACGCTGGCACCGGTTGCTGCGCCCGTTCGCTAAATCATCACCCAGGCGAGCGCTTACGGGCTCGCCTTTCTTTTTCAAGGAGGACCGGTGAGTCCTTTACTGATTTCTCTGGCGGCGGGCGTGTTTATCGGCCTGATTTACGCCTTGCTCAACGTGCGATCGCCGGCGCCGCCCGCCGTGGCGCTGGTGGGCTTGCTGGGCATGATTGTGGGCAGTTCGCTGGGTGGAAAATTGACGCATCCCGTAGCGCCCGTCGATAAAACCTCACGCGCGATGGCCGCTGACAGGCCGCTACTTCCCGCCACGCTCAACGCAAAACAGGCGGGTTGAACATGCTGAAAACCTATGCGATATCGCTCTCGGTCGGTATTTTAGTCGGCATCATTTATGCCGTTATCGACGTCAATTCCCCAGCGCCGCCCGTGATTGCGCTGCTTGGTCTGTTTGGTATGCTGGTCGGCGAACAGATTATCCCGCTGTGTAAGCGCCTGATAAACCGTCAACCGGTCACGCTGGCCTGGTTTCGTCAAGAGTGTGTGCCTAAAATCAGCGGCACGCCGCCATCGAGTGACAAAACCTCCTGAAGACGCGCCGCAGGCAGTGAATAATAATGAAGGAACACAGCATGCAGCTGTCGCAGCGCATTGTCGTTGTTGATGATGAACGATCGGTTCGCAGTGGTTTGAGCAATCTGCTTCAGTCGGAAGGATACGCAACGCAGGCATTTGAGTCGGCTGAAGCGCTATTAGCGGACGAGACGGCGCTAAATGACGCTGCGCTGTTTATTATTGATGTTGAGCTCAAAGGCATGTCGGGCTTTGAGTTGTTCCGTGCGCTGGTACAGCGTCGCGAGAACCCACCCGGAATTATCATCTCCGGCAATGGCGATGAGAATATGCTCTGGTATGCCATCCATCTAGGCGCGATCACCTTTATGCGAAAGCCCATTGATATCGACCTGCTGTTTGAACATATCCGTCTGGCGTTTTCCTCCCAGGCAGCGCGCCAATGAGCACGCTTTTCCTGTCGTTAAATATCGCGGATGACGCGGCGCTGGTGCTGGCGGATGACATCGTTTTCACCCCGCTGGCGCAGGAAGGGCAGGTTGAGTGGATCGAATGCCGTCACCCGATCTCCGATGAACGCTTCGTGCTGGCCACGGCGGCGGCCGAAGAGGCGGAGTTTCCGGTAACGCAACTGCTGAAAAATGAGTATGCGCTGCGCGCCTTATTAGCAGAAAGCTGGGCGCTAAAACCGCTGCGTCACACCTTATATCAGGGGCGCTACGCCCTGATTTATCCCGCGTTTCGCTACCAAACCCTGGCGGATTATCTGCGCCTGCCAGCGGGTAAAATTCAGAAGTTCATCAGCTGCGCCGTGCTGCTGTGTAATGCGCTCAGCAAGCTGCATCAGCAAGGTTTGGTGCACGGCGACATCAAACCGGCCAATTTCTTCTTTACCGATCAAGGCGACGTGGTGCTGGGCGGCTTTGGCCTGGCGTTTATCGAAGCGGACTCACAGCAGCCGCTGCGCGCCTCTGTGACCGGCGGCACGCTGGCCTACATGTCGCCCGAGCATACCTCGCGCACCGCGCACGCGGTCAGCCGGGTCAGCGATCTCTACAGTCTGGGCATCGTGCTTTACGAATTACTCACCGGCAAGCTTCCCTATGGCAGCGCGGAAGGGGGCGCGGCTGAATGGGTGCACCATCACATTGCCTCCGAAGCGCTGCCGCCGCACCGGCTGCGCAAAGATGTGCCGCTGGTACTCTCATCCCTCATTTTACGCCTGCTAACCAAATCGCCGGAGCAGCGTTATCAAACCGTCGAAGGCGTGCTGGCCGATCTGCGCCGCTGTGAATCCAACCTGATGCCTGACGGCGTAGTTGAATCCTTCGCGCTGGGCTTACAGGATGTGCCAACCACAACGCTGTTATCCGATGTGCTGTACAGCGACCATGCTCAGGCCAGCGAGATGCTGGCGGCGTTTGATGAGGTGTGCAGCAGCGGGAAACACTGCATGGTGGCGATTGGCGGCGCGCCCGGTGCCGGAAAATCGGCGCTGATGGCCTCGGCGCTTAAAATCCTGCGGGAAAAAAACGCGCTGCTGACGGTGACCAAAGCCGACCAGCACTCGCCCATTTTGCCCTACGCGGTCTTTACCTCGGCGTTTCGATCGCTGACGCTGCATCTGCTTGGGTTGCCCGCCGAAGAGCTGGCGCGCTGGAAAACACACATTGCGCGCCAACTGGGGAATTATGTTGGGCTGGCCGTTAATCTGGTGCCCGAACTGGGCATCTTGCTCAACCACAAAGCCAGTGTGCAGGCGGATGCACGCTCGTTAGATGCACGCAATCGCCTGAATCTGGTGGCCTGCAGCCTGGTGAAAGCCTTTACGGTGCCGGGGCGGCCGCTGATCCTGCTGATTGATGACGTGCACTGGGCCGATCAGGCGACCTTGCAGCTGCTACAGAATTTGTTGCGCTCCAGCGACGATATTCCCTTATTACTGGTGATTTCTCATCGCGATCGCGCCTCGTTGCCCTGTCCGACGGTGGTCGCCAGCCTGGAGCGCATTCGTGCGGCGGCCACGCGCATTGTGGATATCACGCCCGAGCCGCTGTCGGTGAAAAATATCGCCAGCTGGCTGGCCGGCATTTTTCATACGCGCAGCGCGGAGACCACCGAGCTGGCGCAGATCATCCATGAAAAAACCGCCGGGAATCCGCTCGCCACGCGTGAGTTTTACCGCCAGGCGGTGCGCGATCACCACATCACTCACGCTGCATCCCATAAATGGACCTACAATCCGCACGCGTTGAGAAACTGCCATTACACCGCGAACGTTGCCGCCAGCGTGCTGCAACAGCTGCAGTTGCTCGCGCTGCCGCTGCGCCAACTGCTGGGCCGATTGGCCTGCATCGGCAGTAGCGGCGATCTGCCGGTGTTGGCCGGCATCCTCGATACGGCGCTTAGCGCCCTTCGCGCCACGCTGCGCCCTGCGGCTGAGGCCCGGCTGATCTCGCTGACCGATCACAGCTACACCTTTATGCATGACAGCATGCATGAGGCCGCGCTGAAGTTGCTTTCGTCGGCGGCAAAAGATGATTTTCACTTTGCCGCTGCGCGCTATTACATGCAGGCCGCGCGCCAGGATAATGCGCATGCGCTGCTGTTCAGTGCCGCGCATCACACCATCACGCTGCAAAACCGCGCACTTTTAGCGCCTGATGCCGCTGCGTTTAGTCTGCTGTTATTAAACGCCACCCGACGCGCGAAAATTATGGGCGATTACGCTTCCGCGCTGCGTTTCTTACACGCTGCCCGAGCGCTCAACGCAGCGTCAGGCGCGGAGGAGAGCGGCCCGTTTTTGTTTGAGCAAGCGGAGTGTGAGTTTTTAAACGGCAACTTATCGGGCGCGCTGGCGTTGAGCTCTGAGATTCTCGCCACGCCCGGTGCGGTCACCGATAAAGCCGAAGCGGCGACGCTAATTGCTGAAATTCATATGCGTCAGTCCGACAGCCATCTGGCGCTGGAAACCGCGCTGGCCTGGCTGGCGGTGTTTGACATTCATCTGCAGCGCTATCCGGATAAAGCCGAGTGCGATGTCGCCAGGCAACGGTTGAAAAAAGAGGTTGGCAAAAATCCCTACACGCGCTTCCGTTCCCTGGCGCGAGTGACCTGCCATAAAACCGAAGCGGTGATGAATTTGATGGCCAGCGCCAGCACCTTCGCCGCTTTTATCAGCCCACGGCTGCAGTTCATTATCCTGTGCAAACTTCTGCATCTGACGATGGAGAAGGGCATTAGCGGTGCCTCCACGCTGGCGCTTGCCTGGTACGGCGTGGTGTGTGGCGATCAGTTCAACGAATACAGCCGAGGATTTGCCAGCGCGCTGCTGGCCCGCGAGCTGGTGTATAAGCACGACTTCGTTAGCTACAAAGCGCGCACGCTGATGCCGCTGGATCAGGTGAGCGTCTGGACCATGCCGCTCAGTTACGCCATCGAGTGCGCTAAAGCGACCTTTGATGTGGCGGTTGATATCGGCGATCGCACGTCGGCGTGTCTGGCGCTGCGTCATCTCACCATGAATTGCCTGGCGCGAGGTGACCATCTTGATGGCGTGCATACTTCGATCATGCGCGGCATGGTCTATGTGCGCAAAGCGCAGTATCACGATGTGGAAGTGATTCTCGGCATGCAGCTGGATTACGTGATGTTCCTGCGTAAGCCAGCCGGTGAGACCTTGTCCGGCGATGATTTCCAAGCGCCCGCGCTAAATGTGGTGCAACCCGAATACGCCATTGAACCGCTGTTTTTGATGCAGTTCTGGACGCGGCTGTATAAAGGCATGGCGCACTTCTTTGCCGGTGAGTATGCCGCCGCCCAGTGCCAGTTCAGCGACGCCGCACCGCTCACAGACGTGATTCCCGGCCATGTGCATATGCTGGATTTCCATCTCTACAGCGCGCTTTCACTCAGTATACCGCTGCAACCGAATGAGCTTGATGCCACGCAGCGGCAGCAACTGCAGCGCCATCTTGAAAGAATCATCACCTGGGCAACGGAGAACCCCGGCACCTTCGCCGACAAAGAGGCGCTGCTGCGCGCCGAACTGCTCAGGCTGGAGGATAACAGCGGCGCGGCGCTGGAGCAGTTTGAAAAAGCCATTGAGCTGTCGCGCAAAGGGCAGTTTCATCCGATCAACGCTCTGGCATGCGAACTGGCCGCGCGCTGTGCCAATGCGAGCGGCATGGCGTTCGCCGCCGAGGGCTACATCAAAGGCGCGCTTGCCGCCTGGGATCGCTGGGGCGCGGGCGCCAAGGTGCGCCAGCTTGAAATGCACTATCCGCATCTGGCGGTGCACCCGTCGCAGAGCGCGTTAAACACCGTGACCTTTGAGCAGAGCGCGGTGATCAGCGACCTGCAAAGCCTGGTCACGGCGATGCGCGCATTGACCGAAGAGATCAATCTTGATCGGCTGATCCATATTTTGATGATGATGCTGGTGGAGCGCGCCGGTGCGCAGCACTGTATTTTGATCCGCCTCATCGACGGCAATGTGCCGGAAATTCAGGCGCGCGCCTCCTCCACGGTGGAAGGCGTCAGAGTCAAAATCGTTAATGAACTGCCGGTGGCGACCGATTTGCCGCTGTCGATTCTCTCGGCGGTGATCCGCACCGGACAGGAAATCCGTACCGGTCGGCCGGAAGTGTTTAGCCCGTTTAGTCAGGATAACTATCTGGTCGCCTCTGGCGCGGCAGTGATGTGTGTGCCGATGTTCCGTCAGGCGCAAATGGTGGGCGTGCTCTATCTGGAAAACCGGCTGATGCCGGATGTTTTCACCGCGGAGCACTCGCGCATTGTCTCGATGTTAGGCGCGCAGGCTGCGGTTTCTCTGGAAACGGCGCGGCTGTATGCCGAGCTGGTGGAGGAGAACATCCAGCGGCGGAAAATTGAAAAACAGCTGCGTGCCAGCCAGACCTCCCTGATGCTGGGTGAAAAAATCAGTAATACCGGTACCTGGCACTGGCATCTTGAGCCGGATATCCAGCTGGTATCGGACGAATATAAACGCATCATGGGGCTGCCCGCCGGGCAGGTGAGCACCTCGATGGCCGAGTTTCAGCGGCGGGTGCATCCAGACGATCTTCAGTGCCTGAAAGCGCTGATTGAATCCAGCGTGGCGCATGGCGTGAGCATGCAGGCTGAATTTCGCATCATCCGTGATGATGGCGAATGCCGTTATATCAAAGGCATTGGTGAGCCGGTGGAGAACTGGCCGGATGTTGCCGAATATTTCGGCACGCTGACGGATATCACCGCGCAGCGTCAGTCCGAAGATGCCGCCAGAATTGCCCAGGCCGAGCTGGCTCGCGTGGCGCGCGCCACCACGGTAGGACAGCTGACCTCATCGATCGCCCATGAAATCAATCAGCCGCTGATGTCGATTGTGGCCAATGCTGGCGCCAGCCTGCGCTGGTTGAAACGCGATCCGGCTCAGCTGGAGAAAGCCAGTGAAAGCATTGAGGAGATCATTAACGAAGGGCGGCGCGCTGGCGAAATTATTCGCGGCCTGCAGTCACTGACGCGCAATAATGTCGCGGAGTATGCATCGGCCAGGCTGCATCTGCTGGCGCGCGATATTTTAACCTTGTCGCGTCTGGAACTTGAGCGCCGCTCGGTGGCACTTGAGCTGGATATTCAAGCGCCATGGGATGAGGTGTTTTGCGAGCGCGTACAGATTCAGCAGGTGCTGCTGAATCTGGTGATTAATGCCATTGAGGCGATGGCCGATAATGCCGGGGCGCGTATTCTGCGGCTCTCATCCTCCAATCCTGACGCGAATCATATTCGTATAGAGGTCGCCGACAACGGCAGCGGATTATCGGCAGAGGTTATCGGCAAGATATTCGACTCTTTCTACACCACCAAAGCGGAAGGAATGGGAATGGGCCTGACCATCAGTAATGAAATCATCAAACGTCATGGTGGTGTGCTGAGTGCGGAAAACCGCCCACAGGGTGGCAGCGTATTTAGTTTCACCCTGCCATTAAATCTGGGGAAATAGTTTATCTGATCCTCCCGCGCTATTTCACGGGAGGAAAATCGGACCGTTATCACTATAACGCGCGCGTTATTCATCTTGCAGTAAATGAAGTTTCTCAGCAGCTCTGACTAATTCTGATACTGAACGCACCGCCATTTTTTCCATTACGCGGCGTTTATGCACTTTTGCCGTAATTTCACTGATGCCCATTTCGGCGGCAATCTGCTTATTTAATAAACCGCGAATGACAAGCAGCATCAATTCCATTTCCCGTGGCGTTAAAGAGTGATAACGCCCGGTGAGTACAACTCTTTCCTGTGCGAGTGCTGCGCTTTTTTCGGCCAGCGCCATGGCAGCGGATACCACTTGTATCAGGTCATCCGGCATCACCGGCTTGGTGAGAAACTCAAAGGCGCCGGCCTTCATCGCGCGGACCGTCAGAGGAATGGTGCCAAAGCCGGTGAGGAAAATGGTGGGAATGGTGTATCCACGCGCGGTGAGATCCTGCGAGACATCAAAGCCGTCGAGGCCCGGCATATTCATATCGACAATTAAACAGCTCGGGGTGCGGTAATGCGGCTGATGTAAAAATTCAGCGGGGGAGGTAAAGGTCGAAATCAGGTAGCCTTCTGAGCTCAGCAGATTTTGCAGCGCGTTGATGACAGCGGGGTCATCGTCAACAATATAAATCGTTCTATCCATAAAAACTCATTCAGACTCTTACGAGTTCTATTCACTACATGCGCGCTAATATACCCGCAAAATAGTGCTGTAGGAATGGCGAAAAACGTATATGTGAATGTGATTATCTGCTGCGCTGTTAGGCCTAAAAAGGGTGAGGATGAAAAGCCATGCACTCACCCGCTATTCTTAAGGTAATAAATGCGTAACCTTAAGGTTCATCAATCCGCGATACCCTCAAGGTGGTTTGTTCGCCACGCCCATACACTTTTCCACTCACGCGGACTTTATCACTGGCTGAATAGGTTTTCTCTTTGAAGGCCGGCTTCTCAGCATTAATGATAATCGTGCCGGTATCATCGCGGAATTTGTAGCTATCACCTTTCAGCTTTTCAATAATATGGCCTTCGAGCGTGACATAGCCGCCCTGACGGAAATCACGAATACGTGAAATCGGGGTTTGTGCGGTGTCTTCCGATCCTTTATAACCGGCATCCTGATTCTTCTGCGGCGGTGCTGTTTCACCTGATTGGTATCCGCCTTCCGCTGCGCTCACGCCAACGCTGAACATCATGATTACTGAAGCTAAAACAACCTGTTTCATACGCTCTCCATAGATTTTCCTGCTGACACGGTGTTAAGTCTGGCACAAATATGCGCGACTGCACGACAAACGCAGCGGTAATTGAAAAAAGCACAACTGACTTATTTATGCCAGGGTATGTAGACGCGGTTTTTATTTCTTTGGCTAAGCGCGACGTTAAATTAGCGCCGTGCTTATCTGCTCATTCGAATTAAGAGTGCTAGCCACTCAGGAAAATAAATTATGAAAGCTATCGTCTATAACGGGCCTTTTGATGTCTCGGTTAAAAATGTTCCTGATGCAAAAATTGTGCGTCCTACCGATGCGCTTATTCGTATTACCACCACCAATATTTGCGGTTCCGATTTACATATGTACGAGGGGCGCACCAGCTTTGAACAGGGACGCATCTTTGGTCATGAAAACCTTGGCGAAGTGGTGGAAGTGGGGAGTGGCGTCGAGCGACTTAAGGTTGGCGATTACGTTTGTATGCCGTTCAACGTCGGCTGTGGTTTCTGTGAAAATTGTGAGAGAGGGTTAACCGGTTTCTGTCTGACCGCCAACCCCGGCACCGCAGGTGCGGCCTACGGCTTTGCTGAAATGGGTGAGTGGGAAGGTGGCCAAGCCGAGCTGTTGCGCGTGCCGTTTGCCGATTTTAACTGTTTGCTGCTGCCACCGGATGCGGTGGAGAAAGAGGAAGATTATGTGATGCTGTCAGACATTTTCCCCACCGGCTGGCATGCGACCGAACTGGCAGGCCTGAGACCGGGCGATAGCGTCGCCATCTACGGCGCGGGTCCGGTAGGCTTGATGGCCGCACACTCGGCGATCATCAAAGGCGCGTCGCAGGTGTTTGTGGTGGATACGCACCCCGATCGCCTGGCGCTGGCGGAGCAGATGGGCGCAACGGGCATCAATGCCGTGGGCGACGCAGCGGTGCAGCAAATCCTTGATCTGACGGATGGACGCGGCACGGATTGCGGTTGTGAATGCGTGGGTTATCAATGTTGTAATCAGCATGGACACGAAGATAACAGCGCCACCATGAACAGCCTGGTCGCCTCCACCAAAGCCACCGGCGGCATTGGCGTGGTGGGCGTGTTTATCCCGCAGGATCCCGGCGCGGCCAGCGAGTTAGCCAAAGTGGGTAAAATGCCGTTCGATTTCGGCAGCTTCTGGTTTAAAGGGCAGTCGATCCGTACCGGCCAGGCCAACGTCAAAGCCTATAACCGCCAGCTAGCGCGATTGATTGCCACCGACAAAGCGCATCCGGCGAGCATTATTTCTCATCGACTGTCGCTGGCCGAAGGACCCGAAGCGTACCGTCATTTCGACGATCGTGATGCGGGCTGGACCAAGGTGATTTTGAAACCTTAACGCATTCATAGCGCCTGTTATGCCGCATGATATTTTTGGTCGCCATTAATGGCGACCCTGTGGAGGGTGCGTAAATAATTGAAATAAAGCGCAACGGTATTTATCAGGATTAATCTTATTAATAAACCATTAAAGCTACCTTTCGGTTAAAATATCCTCGCTTTACATTCTCCTCATTAATCTCTTTAAACATCATTTCTAAACCAGACGAAATATAAATGTTTTTATGCTCTACAGTTAATAGGGTCTTAACTGGAGGAGCATGTCACATGTCGAAAGATAAAAAAGAACAGAATTTAACCCATACCGCGCCGCATAAAGGGCCAGAAACCTCTGAGCCAGGATTAGGTGATTTAGCACCGCAAGGCGGTGGACATAAACCTGCCGCTGAACCGACGCCGCCGGGCAAGCAGCCTACCGCGCCCGGCAGCCTGAAAGCGCCCGCCACGCAAAACAGCAAACTTGAGCAGCTCGATGAGTACCGCAAAAATGGCGAAAACGCCGACCTGACCACTAATCAGGGCACCCGCATCGCCAACGATCAGAACTCGCTGCGTGCCGGTTCGCGCGGGCCCACGTTGCTTGAAGACTTCATCATGCGTGAAAAAATCACGCATTTTGACCATGAACGCATTCCTGAGCGTATCGTTCATGCGCGCGGTTCGGCGGCGCACGGCTATTTCCAGCCCTACCGCTCGCTGGAAAAACTGACCAAAGCAGGTTTCCTCAGCGATGCCGAAAAAATCACACCCGTCTTCGTGCGTTTCTCCACCGTGCAGGGTGGCGCAGGATCGGCTGACACCGTGCGCGATATCCGTGGATTCGCCACCAAGTTCTATACCGATGAGGGCGTTTTTGATTTAGTCGGCAACAACACGCCAGTGTTTTTCATTCAGGATGCGCATAAATTCCCGGACTTCGTGCATGCGGTGAAACCCGAGCCGCACAACGAAATTCCGCAGGGGCAGAGCGCGCACGACACCTTCTGGGATTATGTGTCGCTGCAACCTGAAACGCTGCATAACGTCATCTGGGCGATGTCGGATCGCGGCATTCCGCGCAGCTACCGCACCATGGAAGGCTTTGGCATCCATACTTTCCGCCTGATTAACGCTGAGGGTAAAGCCACCTTCGTGCGTTTCCACTGGAAACCGGTGGCGGGCAAAGCCTCGCTGCTGTGGGATGAAGCGCAGAAGCTGACCGGCCGCGATCCCGATTTCCACCGTCGCGATCTGTGGGAAGCGATTGAAGCCGGCGATTTCCCGGAATATGAGCTCGGCCTGCAGCTGATCCCGGAAGAGGATGAGTTCAAATTCGATTTCGACATTCTCGATGCCACCAAACTGATCCCTGAAGAGTTGGTGCCGGTCGAACTGGTCGGCAAAATGGTGCTCAACCGTAATCCGGACAACTTCTTTGCCGAGACCGAACAGGTGGCGTTCCATCCGGGCCACATTGTGCCAGGGCTGGACTTCACCAACGATCCGCTGTTGCAGGGCCGTTTGTTCTCCTACACCGATACGCAAATCAGCCGTTTGGGTGGGCCGAACTTCCATGAGATCCCGATCAACCGTCCGGTTTGCCCGTACCACAATTTCCAGCGTCAGGGCATGCATCGCACGGAAATCGATACCAATCCGGCCAACTACGAACCGAACTCCATCAACAACAACTGGCCACGTGAAGTGCCGCCAGCGGCAAAAGAGGGCGGATTCGAGAGCTATCAGGAGCGGGTGGAAGGCAGCAAGGTGCGCGAGCGTAGCCCATCGTTTGGCGAATATTACTCGCAGCCACGGCTGTTTTGGCTGAGCCAGACCGCGGAAGAGCAGCAGCATATCATCGGCGCTTATTCGTTTGAGCTCAGCAAGGTAGCGCGTCCTTACATCCGCGAACGCGTGGTCGATCATCTGCTGCAGATTGACGTCACGCTGGCGCAGGCTGTGGCCACCAATCTGGGGCTGAAGCTGAGTGATGAGCAGCTCAACACCGTTCCGCCGAAAGAGGTCAACGGCCTGAAAAAAGATGACAGCCTGAGTCTGTATGCGCAACCGAGCGGCGACATTAAAGGCCGTCAGGTGGCGTTACTGCTGAGCGACGGTGTGAAAGCCGCCGACGTGCTGGCGATTCTGCAGGCGCTGAAAGCGCAGGGCGTGCATGCCAAAATTCTGGCAGCGCACATGGGACAAGTGCTGGCGGATGATGGCTCGGTGCTGCCGGTTGATGCCACCTTTACCGGTCTTCCTTCGCTGACCTTTGATGCGGTGATTGTGCCGGATGGCAATATCGATGCGTTGCTGCTGAGCGGTGATGCGCGCTACTTCCTGCTGGAAGCCTACAAGCATCTCAAAGCCATCGGTCTGAGCGGTGATGCACGCCGGTTTAAGGCGCAGTTTAACGTGCAGGACAATGAGGTCGAGGAAGGGCTGGTGGAAGATGTGAAAGCCGAGGGCACCTTTATGGCGGACTTCCTTTCTGTCATGGCATCCCATCGTGTCTGGTCGCGCAGCAAAAAAGCGCTGACCGTCGCAGCCTAATGCGCGGGGCGGAGTTGATTGCTCCGCCCCGTTTTCCCTGCATCTTAGGCAAAAAAAAAAAGCCCGCTCGTAGCGGGCTGGTCGAGATGGATACCGAAGTGATCGTGTAAACGCGTACTGTGTGTTGCTGCCACTTAATGTGGTGGAACCAGACTACAGTAATATTTCGCAACTGGTCATAGGAGTTATCGATGGCCCGAAAAATAACCGCATTCGTCCACTGATGCGTGGTTTACCTGCTTAACTCTGTTGGTGGGGAAGACAGAGGACAACATGCAGTTTAAAAGAAAAATGGATAAGCCGGTTTCTTCTGACGGCGGTTTACTGAAAAGCATTGTGCTCTCTGGACTGCTGTTGTTGATCACCGTAGCCAGTATGAGTATCTGGACCTTGCGTGAAGACTGGCTGGCGACCGTGCGTCAGACCCAGGAATCCGCGATGAATCTGGCGTTATCACAATCGCGTCAGGCGGAAGACACCTTCCTGCAGACCGAGCTTTCGCTACGCCAGGTACAGCGTGATCTGCAGCTACAGCTGGCAACGCGCATTCAGGGCGCTGACCTGAGTAATACCATGCGCGAATTACAGCGCCGCTTACCGCAGTTACACGGCTTGTTCTACTACGATCAAGATGGCAAGTGGATCGCCACCTCCGCCCAACGCGCACCCAACAATATCAATAATTCCGATCGTGAATACTTCACTTTTCAGCGCCATAACCGGCGCAACAGCGTGCATATCGGCCCGGTGATCAACAGCCGCAGCACCGGTGATTTGGTGATCCCCGTTTCCCTGCGTGTCAGTGATGCCAGCGGTGGCTTTAAGGGCGTGCTTCTGGCCACCATCAAGGTCGATTTTTTCCGTCGCTTCTACAGCTATTACGAGCTCGGTGCGCGCGATGTGCTGGTGTTGATGCTGGCTGACAGCACGGTGCTGTATGCGCGTCCGATGCCTGACAGTTACATCGGCAAAAATCTCTCAGCCAGCCCGCTGTTTCAGGAGATGCTGGCGAAAATGGATCGTGGCAGCGGGCAGTGGAAATCGGTGCTGGATGGCCAGGCGCGGATCTTTGGTTTTGCGCGTTCCGATCGCTATCCGATTATCGTCGCCGCCGGTTACAACAGTGACGATCTGTTCCATGTGTGGGTTAACCGTCGGGCGCAGGATATTCTGCTCAGCATTATCCTGCTGCTGACCATCTTGCTGCTCGGTATTTTCCAGCTGCGTCAGGCGCGCAGCGTGTTGCGCTATCAGCAGGAATTGACTCAGCTGCGCGACGAACTGCACAGCGCCAACCTCGCCCTGAATCAACTCGCGCACGTTGATGGTTTAACCGGTCTGGCGAATCGAAGGGAGTTTGATCGTTTCCTGCATCAAGCGCTGGCCCACGCCGTCGCCAGCGGTAAACCGCTCACGCTGATCATGATGGATATCGATTTCTTCAAGCATTATAACGACACTTACGGCCATATCGCCGGGGATAAGTGCCTGAAAGCGATCGCTGAGGTGCTCGCTTCCGTGGTGGCGCGGCGCTCCGATATCGCCGCGCGCTATGGCGGCGAGGAGTTTGCGCTGATCCTGCCTGATACCCCATTCGATGAGGGCATGACGATTGCGCATCGGGTGGTTGAGGCGGTGCGGATCAGGCAGCTTGCGCATATTTCTTCGCCCAAAGGCCAAGTGACGATCAGTGCCGGCTGCGCCACCACTGCGACGTCTGCCACCCTCAGTGCGGTAAAACTGCTGGAGTACGCCGATCACGCCTTGTACCGGGCAAAGCGTGAAGGGCGTGATGATGTGAAAGGGATTAATATAGATGAATCGCAAGCGTAATTGGCTTATTCCACGGCGGGCAGCTGGTATTTAATATATTGACGCAGCGCCTCGTGCATCTGGCTATTCCTTTCGTCCTCTAAGCCGCGCTCTTCATATTCTTTCGCCAGTTGAATAATCACCTCATCATATTTCCCTTTGAAGGTGATGTTATTTACCGCCACCTGCTTAATCATTAACTCGCGCAAGGCAGCGACTTCAATCTGCAGCTGGTTTACCGTTGCTTCCAGCTCGTTTACGCGTTCTTCATTCGACATAGGTTCTCCGGATTTTATTAAGCTATGGCCGTATCAGGGGCTGAATATCGCATTCGCATGCGTGTAATTCAAGCGCGAAGCGGTTACTTCGCTACCGGCAGATCCGCCAGCCGGGTGGTGTACGCCGGGGACAGCATCTCGCGCTTCATCGACCAGGGTTTCTGAATGCCTTGCCCGGCAAACCATAACGCGCCGCGCTGGTGGGCATTCATCTTGTCGATCAGGGCCATTAATTGGTCACTATTGTGACGCGGTTGATATTCCGCAAACAGATCAAACTGCGCCACGCCATCGCTAAAGAAATCGCCCAGCATGACGCCGCCTTTCATATAACGCTTACCGGGCACCCAGATGCGATCTAAACAGTTGAGCGTGGCCTGAATAATATCGCGGCTGTCAGCGGTGGGCGTAATCAAGGTTTGGCTGGCCGCATTGGCATAATAAGGATGATGCGGATCGTGCGGACTGGTACGAATAAACGTCCCGATATGACGGCAATATTGCCGCTCGCTGCGCAACTTCTCTGCGGCACGCGCCGCGTAATTGGCGATGGCCTCGCGCATATCCTGATATTCGGTAATGCGGTCGCCAAACGAGCGCGAGCAGAGGATATTTTGCCGGTTGGGAATCACCTCTTCAAACGCCAGACAAGACTCGCCACATAATTCACGCACCGTACGCTCCAGCACCACGCCAAAGTGTTTACGGATCAGCGCGGTCGGGGTTTCAGCCAATTGCAGCGCGGTGGTAATGCCCATCAGGTTGAGCTTTTTCGATAAGCGCCGGCCCACGCCCCACACCTCTTCAACCTTGACCAGTTTCATCAACTCGCGCTGACGGTGGGGCAAAGAGAGATCCATCACGTTCTCGGCTTTGGTCCAGCGTTTGGCGGCCCAGTTGGCGAGCTTGGCGAGGGTTTTGGTCGGCGCAATGCCGACACCCACGCGCAAATGGGTGTCCTGATAAATACGGTCGCGAATGTCGCGGCCTAACTGTTCGAATGTCATGCAGGCGTTGATGCCGGTGACGTCAACGAAGGCTTCGTCGATGGAATACTCATCCACGCGCGTGGAGATCAGCGCCAGCGTCTCCATCACGCGGCGCGACATATCGCCATACAACGCATAGTTAGACGAGAACACCACCACTTTGTGGCGCATCAACTCTTCCCGATGTTTGAAGTAGGGCGCGCCCATCTTAATGCCCAGCGCCTTGGCTTCTCTGCTTAGCGAAATAATGCAGCCGTCGTTGTTCGACAGCACCACAATCGGCTTGCCGCGCAGATCCGGGCGAAACACCGTTTCACAGCTGGCGTAAAACGAATTCACATCTACCAGGGCAAACATCAGCGGCCTATGGTTTTAATCACGTGTTTAACGATGCCGAAGACTTCGAACTCATCGGCGTCAGGAATGGCGATCACCGCATGCGCGGTATTCATCGGTTTGAGATGCAGGTAAGGCTGTAACATCAGCTGTTTCACGGTGAACTCGCCGGAAAGCGAAGCCACCACAATGTCACCGTGTTTGGGTTTGAGCGAGCTGTCCACCACCAGCATGTCACCCTCATTGATACCAATGTCGATCATCGAGTCACCGCTGACTCTAATGAAATAGGTTGAACTGGGGTGATCGACTAAAAAGTCGTTGAGGTCGATACGTTGTTCAACGTAGTCCTGCGCCGGGGACGGAAAGCCGCAGGGCACGCGGCTGATGAACAAAGGTAAGGCGAGAATAGCGCGGATTTCCGCGGGCTGATAAAACTGCATGGCTGCGATCTCAAATCGTCACTGTATATGTATACAGTAATGTCGAATAGGCAGTTTGATCAAGCCAGAACCCGTAATGATTTGCAAAACAATTGGCAGCAAAGGAAATTTATTTTGTGCCAAAGGGCTTGCCGCTGCGCTTAAATCATCATCCCCATGATCTGCAGGGTGCTCTGCTGTGAAGCGGTGATAAACGGAATGTCTTTGATGTGCTGCATACCAAAGGCTTCGTAGAACTTACGTGCACGCACGTTATCGCCTAACACTTCCAGCCACAGGTAGCCTTCACGCTTGTCGCGCGCCTCATTGATGATGCTCTCGAACATCCAGCGACCGTAGTTTTTGCCGGTTTCTTCTGGATTGAGGTAGAGCTTGTTGAGCAACGCGCCGCTCATGCCGGAATCCGGCACTGGCGTGTTCCAGGTGACTTTGGCGAAGCCAATCGGCTTGTCGGTCTCGGCGATCAGCCAGCTCTCATTGGGTGCCGCGAGGCTGCTATTCAGCTCTGCCAGACCGTATTCCTTGTCGATAAAGGCATCCAGTTCGTCTGCGGAAACCCACATATGTTTGAAATGCGCACTGTAGGTCATGCGGCCCAGCAGGTGCAGCAGCTCTGCATCCTCTGCCGTGGCTTTGCGTATGGTGAACTCCATGCCAGATTTCCTTGCTTAATGCTTGTTATTAATCACGTCGTCGGTGCGAGCAGAGGCCACCGAAGGGCAGTTACCATAACGTGTTAGTAACAAAAACCCAAGATAACCAGAGCTGTCTGTTAACAAGGCGCCAGGCCGATGATCTATAATGAAGAGTGAGAAGCAAGCGTAAGCCCATATTCTCAGGAGGTAGAAGATGTCAGATTCGCAACCTAAAATTATCGGCGAAGCGGCCTATGCATTACTGATACGCCGTGAGGAAGTCAGCGTTTCCTCACTGCTGGCAGAGCTCGCGCGCATGGCGAGAAAAGAGCAAAACAGTCAACAGCAGCAGCGTATTGCCCAGGCGCAGCAATGGTTGCTCACGCACCGTCAACCGGCGGGCAGCGATAATCGCGTCCATTCAGCATTGCGCGGATTGAGTCGCCAGGAAGGCAGTGTCAGAATGCCTTCGGCCGATGCCGACGACAATTGACCATCCCAACCGGCTCACGCGTCGATGACTTTCGGCGCGGAGCGCACAGATTTGGAAATAAAAGCTTTCTAATTGTCCTAATTCACACTTCTTAGCACTTTTTGCAACAAAACCTGCCTGATATCTTGAGTAAGCTCCTTGTACAGCTTTTTGCTATCTGTACAACTTTACTTAGGTCAAATGATCTAACTTTTTCATTTATTGGGGTCAATTATGCGTCAGAACGGATACACGCCGAGTTCAGTCGAGGCCATTGCCAACTATTTCAGCAAAGCGTCGCTGCCATCGCAGCAGGAAACCTTGGGTCAGATCGTGGTTGAAATCTTACGCGAAGGCCGTAACCTCAACCGCAAATCGCTATGCACCAAGCTGCTGCGCAGACTGGAACTGGCCGCCAATGCTGAAGAAGAGCATCACTATCATCAGCTGATTGGCTTGTTATTTGAACGTGAAAGCTGAGAGCCAGTCAGACGTCAAACTTGTACAAGTATTAAAATTTTACTCTGAATACGCTCCCACATTGGTTTCGCCCCGCACCGGGGCGAAGCGGCGGTCAGAGATTCGTTATGAAAATTCGTTATGAATAGAAGTGAACACCAGAAAATAATCGATGAAATTATTGGCGAAGCGGCGCTGGCGCTGTTGCAACGTACGGGCCCGGTCAATACGCAAGCGCTGTTGAATCAGCTGATGCTGATGAAGCAGCAGAGCAATGACGAAGAGCAGCGTGCAGCGATTACTGCCGCCATCACCGATGTACGCAACAGTATTTCGGCGGGAAAAAAGCTGCGCGAAGAGCAGCCGCAAAGCGACAACGTTCTTCAGCTGTTTGGTAACAACCAACAGTCTGGTAACAATCGTAAACATTGACCGATTGGCTCGCATTTAGGCACTGTAAATTCGAGCGTAGATACAATCACGGGACTGGAATCATGTCGGAAAATCACAACCTCTACGCTGCACTGCCTGACACCGAACTGGCAGAGCATTTTCGCAATGCAGACAGTACGTTAAGAAACGAAGCTGCCGTATTGGATAGGGTTATCCGCCACGTGCTGGCCACGGAAGGGCGCGTCAGTAATAAATCGATTATTCTCTGTTTGATTATGGCGCTGGAAACCGCAGAAGGTGATGCTGAAGCTGATGTGCTGCGCAAAACACTGGAAATTGTGGTGGGTTACACGCCTGACGACGCCTGATATTCCTCTCTGTCCCCCGCGCGGGGACAATGAATTAAACCTTTCTGGCGAGAGCTAATCGGCGCTTCGCTTTGCCAATATTAATTCTGTGCAACCAGGTGCGAAACTGTTTTAACTGGACGTGTGAAGCGACATCAGTTGAAAGCGTGCAAATATACAGCTGGCTTTGGGTATGATTATTAGTGCCGGTCGCGTAAATTTCGCTTTTATTATCACGCTGTTGCAGTTCAATTCCCGTGAAGTGTAAATTCCCCCACAGCTGTAAAGTGTCCTCGAACTTTTTAAAGTCCATCATGATGCCCTTATTATTTTGATTTATTATGGAATGTTGCTGGCTCCGTGCAACATAAAGCAATTGCACGATAAAGCCAGCATCTTTGAATAGTAAATTTAGGGATAGTCGCGTTTGGGCGCGGATTTTCGCATCCACTTGCGTTTATTACCGCTTTGCTTATCCATCGCTAATGCGCTGGCGCTGGCCGGATCAAACAGCGACAAACTCTCTATTTGATGCACCATAATCACTTTACGAAACTCAAGGGCACTTTTAGGTGCGGACGAGAAATCAATGTTGTGATTGTGGTACCACAGACTGTAATTATGCTCGATCGCCAGATTGAGCGTGCGTGAATCACGATAGCCGCTCAGCATCGGGATCAACACAATGTTGGCAGTGTTTGGATATTCAAAGGTCGCCGCGTGAATCATGCCGATATAGATACGGCGCGATTTCAGTGTGACCCACGCCAGCTCGCCTTCTTCCATACATTGCAATAGCAACTGTTCAATGCCGTTGGAGCGGGAAAGGCGTTGATACAACTCCTTGCGTCCACCGGCGTTGAGCCGGGCGCTGACCGCCCAGTTGGAGCGATACATACAGAACAGGATGGCAAAGGCCAGCATCAGCACCACCGGGGCCTGAATGCCTAAAAAGCTCCACGTCATGAAATCGACGTTCCAGTGCACATTCTCCGCCGAGGTCAGCGCAAACGCATTGTTCACGCCCGATGCGGCCAGCAGAATCAGCCAGATAATCGCGGTGGCCAGCACACCTTGCAGCACAAATATGCAGCCATACAGCGCAATGAGAAAATAGACATCCCAGCCAAAGGAACGCTTAATTTTTAAACGGCTCGACATGTCGCGGCTGGTATACCAATAGCCGCAAACCATCATCACCATAAATATCGCCGTGCCCATTTAAATATCCTTTAATGTGCTGACATGATGGGCAAAATCGCGCTGCACTTCAGGACTCAACGCATTAACCGAAGCGTTACCATCTTCATCAATAATAATTCTGTCGCCTTCCTCAATCGATTCCTGAATGTCCTGGCGCGTCATGACTTGCACTAATGACTCCGGGCTACCGAACAGGGAAGTTAAAAAACCAAACATCATCAAGCCATCCTTATTATTTATGCCAGCGTCAACTATGGCACATCCCTCAACAACCCAGCCGCGTAACTGAAATGAAAGGGCGTTTTCCGGATTAATCTGCCAGGTCGCCGTTTAGGGCGACCTGTGATAATTACTGATTGGTAAGCGGCGTTTTACTGCCGGGTTCCGCGCCGGTAATCGGATTGGTATCGGGCTGTGAAGCGGTGCGTGTTGCCAGCGTATCCAGATCGCTCAGCTGTTTTGACGGCAGCGTCACGCTGGCGGAGCCATCACCGCCATCCACTGCGGGCTGCGGGTCGGCGACATAGTCGAAGTTCTCATCCGAATTCCAGCTACCGCGAATATCGTCACCCTGAGACATGTTGTAGTAGGTGTGCGCATACTTCTCGATCGGCGGCAGTTTGCCCGGTGGGAAGTTGTTGTGGATGGAGTAGAGCGCTTTTTCAAACGACAGCTGATGCGCCACTTCGCGCGTCATCAGGAAGCCTAGCGCATCTTTCACGCCCACGTCATCGGTGAGGTTGATCAGGCGTTCGTAGAGGATTTTGGCGCGCGCTTCGGCCGCGATGTTGGAGCGCAGATCCGCTGTCACTTCGCCAATGGTATCAATGTAAGCCGCTGTCCAGGGCACGCCCGCGGAGTTGGTTAATGCCGGGCCGCCGCCGTACAGAATCGATGTCAGATGGCTGTCATTGCCCGCGCCGGTAATGGAGCGATAAAGATCGCCTTGCTCTTCGCTGCCTTCCGCCAGTTCGCCTTTGGCACCTTTATTCAGCATGCCAACCAGCGAACCGATAATTTCCAGATGGCTCAACTCTTCAGTCGCGATATCCATCAGCATCTCGCGACGACCCGCATCTTCATCACTTAAGCCCTGCATGAAATAGCGCATCGCAGCGGCTAATTCGCCCTGCGGACCACCAAACTGCTCGAGTAATAAATTGGCCAGACCGGGATTGGGCGCATTAACGCGCACGGTATATTGCAACTGCTTTACGTGTCGAAACATAGCTCACCTCAAAAAATAAAATAAACGGAGAAAGGGAATTAATTCTGATGTTTAAAAATAAATAACGATAAGAAATGGAGGAGGGAAGGAGTGAATTTAGCCTTGTACTCATCAACTGCATGCCGCCTCATTAATACTAAGCGGGCATCCCATTGCTGCAAGCGCACCGGGTTAAATTAATTTTATTTTAAGCCGCGAGATAAATATTATTTTAAAGGGTGAATGTTGGCATGAATTAAATAAGCGCGTCGTTCTGGTGCGCATAAATGCGCACCTACAAAACACGTCGGTCGCCATTAATGGCGACCTGGTTAACGCCTAATCAGAACAACTCACGATACAGCGCAGCGATCATCGTCACGCTGCACTCCCGCGGATTGCCCGGCGTACACACATCGGCGAAGGCTGCGGCGGCAAGCGCATCCACATCCTGCTCCTGCATGCCGATATCACGCAGTCTGAGCGGAATACCGATATCGTGGTTTAGGGTGATCACCGCATCAATGGCCAGCGCACGGGCATCGGCTAATGAACAGCTATAGGCACCTTCCATGCCCAGCGCATGGGCGATATCGCGGTACTTCTCGCCGGTATACTCGGCATTGAACGCCATGATATGCGGCAGCAGGACGGCATTGGCGATGCCGTGCGGCGTGCCATAAAACGCGCCCAGCGGATGCGCCATACCGTGCACCAGACCCAAGCCAACATTCGAGAAGCCCATTCCGGCGATGTACTGACCGAGCGCCATATCCGCCACGCCCGCAGGCGCGCCTTTAACCGAATCACGCAGCGAGCGGCCAATAATTTCAATCGCTTTGAGATGGAACATGTCGGTAAGTTCCCACGCGCCGCGCGTGATGTAGCCTTCAATGGCGTGCGTCAGCGCATCGACGCCGGTCGCCGCTTTCAGGCTGGCAGGCATGCTGGCCATCATGTCGGGATCGATAATGGCAATCGCCGGGATATCGTGCGGGTCGTAGCAGACGAACTTGCGCTTCTTCTCTTCATCGGTGATGACGTAATTGATGGTCACTTCCGCTGCGGTGCCGGAAGTGGTCGGCACCGCAATGATCGGTACGGAGGGATTGCGCGTGGCGGCGCCGCCTTCCAGCATGCGCACGTCACTGAACTCGGGATTGGCAATCATCATGCCGATGGCTTTACAGGTATCCTGCGGCGAGCCGCCGCCCACCGCGATCAGATAATCGGCACCCGAACGACGAAAAGCCTCGACGCCCGCATGCACCACCTCAACGGTAGGATTGGGGATCACCTCATCATAGATGGCGAAACTAAGGTCGTGCTGCGCCAGCAGATCGGTGATGCGGGTGGCGACAGAAAACTTGATCAAATCCTTGTCGGTCACCAGCAACGCTTTGTTAAAACCGCGTTTGTGAATCTCATCGACAATAGAATTAATCGCGCCCGCACCGAAATAGGCGGTCTCATTGAGGATCATTCTGTTAATCATATTAATTACCTTCACGTAGATGCCAGATTTAAGATTTTTCGATTAAATTCATCAAGATAAGAAGATTTAACCGTATCCAGATTTACGTGGTAATGACGATACAGATATTGCGTTGCCTCAATAAAATCGCGGTTTCCATTGAGTCGAATAAATGGAAGGAATCATGATCCTAAACGCATCGTCTCGGCACGCTTCGCCGTGTCGTAAACATATTGCAGCATCGGTTCCAGGTCGGTGTCGGGCCCGGAGCTGATGATCTTGGCGCGCAGCCACTCAATCTCGCTGGTGATATCCGGCGGGAAAATGGTGTTGTTCTGCGCATTACGCAGCCATTTCAGCAGGAAGTTATTCTTGCCGCGCACGCCGCCAGACTTCTTCGTTTTGGCGTTGATTTTCAGGGCGACCAGAATGCAGTAATAGAAGTGAACGCGTTGGCTGTAGCTTTGCGGGATCATCTTCGCTCACCTGCCGCGACAAGTGAAAAATGTGATGTCGATCGGTTTTCCATTATCCGGATTCCTGCCTGAATGGGTCTAACAGCCGTGATCAATGCCGATCAGGGCGCTATTTCCGCGCTGTAGCCGCACGGTAAACGCACCATATGATAATCCTCACGGCGGATGCAAGTCGGCATAATCCGGGAATTGAGGCGGGAGAAGGGCGTTATCAACGCTAAAAAATAAGCGAAACGGCTGAAAAAGCGCTGAGGCGATTCTTTTGCGGCATAAGCCTTAAAACGGCCACTTATCCTATAGCCAGGCCGCGCGTATCTGGCAATATCGTGATCTGCGTCTACACTTAATTCTGACGATGTTCGCAGTCAGCCTGGCGAGTGAGTTTAAATGATGTTTGTTTGTGGAGAGTTATCTATCGAAATTCCGTGTTATCTGCAAAACCTCCTCGCACACACTTCTGCGGTAGCAACCGCCTCGATCACTCAGCCAGCCTCCGAACATCCTGTAATGACAAATTCCACAAGACAGGAGAAGAGTCGTGACCTCCGCGGTTAATCACAACAGCACCTTGCCGTCATTAAGTGGCGGACTCTACGCCTTCTTTTTTGATGTCGACGGCACGCTGGCAGCGATTCAGTCGCAGCCCGAGTCGGTCTCCATTCCCGCTCCGGTACGCCAGCTGCTGCAACACATTTCCAATCTTAGCCACGGCGCCTTAGCGCTGGTTTCCGGCCGTCCGATTGCGCAACTCGACGCCTTAGTCGCGCCACTTGAAGCTCCCGCTGCGGGCGTGCACGGTGCAGAACGCCGCGATGCGGCGGGCCGCGTGCATCGCCACAGCTTGCCGGGGGATATTGCGCAAACACTGCAAACTGAACTGCAGCAGACGCTGGATCAGTGGCCCGATACGCTATTAGAAGTGAAAGGCATGGCATTTGCGCTTCACTATCGCAATGCGCCGCAGTACGAAAACGCCATTATGCAGCTGGCCGAAGACGCCGTTGCACGCTTTCCTGAGCTGGCGCTTCAGCCAGGTAAATGCGTGGTGGAACTGAAGCCGCAAGGCATCGATAAAGGCGCTGCCGTACGTGAGTTTATGCAGGAAGCACCCTTTGCCGGACGCATTCCGGTATTTGTGGGAGACGACCTGACAGATGAAAAAGGATTCCTCGTGGTAAATGCCATGCAGGGGATCTCTGTCAAAGTCGGTGAAGGGGCCAGCCATGCACGCTATCGCCTCAACAGCGTTGAGGCCGTATGGCACTGGCTTGAACAACTATTATTACAACTAGAACATGACAATGTTGGTAAGGAGTTTAGGTTATGAGTCGTTTAGTCGTCGTATCTAACCGTATCGCGATCCCCGATGGTAGCAAGGCCAGCGCAGGCGGGCTTGCTGTCGGTATTTTAGATGCACTGCGAGATACCGGTGGATTATGGTTTGGCTGGAACGGAGAGATCAGCGAATTCTCGGGTGAAGAAGAGGATGAAGAACTTACGCAGATCGAAAAAGACGGCATCACCTATGCGTCACTGCCGCTTAATCAAAACGATTATGATCAATATTATCTCCAGTTCTCCAATACCGTGATTTGGCCGGCGTTCCACTATCGCCTCGATCTGGTGCAGTATCAGCGCGAAGCCTGGGATGGCTACTGCCGCGTCAATACCTTGCTGGCGCAGCGCCTTAAACCGCTGCTGAAGCCCGACGATATTCTGTGGATTCACGATTATCATCTGCTGCCGTTTGCCGCCGAGCTGCGCAAACAAGGCATTAATAACCGCATCGGATTCTTCCTGCATATCCCGTTCCCGACGCCAGAGATCTTCAATGCTCTGCCGCCGCATCAGGAGCTGCTGGAGATGCTGTGCGACTACGATCTGCTGGGCTTCCAGACAGAATCTGACCGCGTAGCTTTCCTTGATAGCCTGAGCCAGCTGACGCAGCTGCAGAATAAAGGAGAGAAGAAGCATCGTGCCTTCGGTAACACCTTTATGACTGAGGTCTATCCGATTGGTATTGAGCCGGACACCATTAAAGAGATGGCGGAAGGACCGCTGCCACCGAAAATGGCGGCGATGAAACGCGATTTGGGCGATCTGCAGAATATCATTGCCTGTGAGCGACTGGATTACTCTAAAGGATTGCCGGAGCGTTTCCTGGCCTTCGAAGCCCTGCTGGAGAATTTCCCGCAGCACCGCGGCAAAATTCGCTACTCGCAAATTGCGCCCACCTCGCGCGGCGATGTGCAGGCTTATCAGGACATCCGTCACCAGCTGGAAACGGAAGCGGGGCGCATCAACGGTAAATACGGCACGCTGGGCTGGACGCCGCTCTATTACCTCAATCAGCACTTTGATCGTCGTCTGTTAATGAAGATCTTCCGTCTCACCAACGTCGGCTTGATTACGCCGCTGCGTGACGGCATGAATCTGGTGGCGAAAGAGTATGTAGCAGCGCAGGACCCGGATAACCCTGGCGTGTTGGTGTTGTCCCGCTTTGCTGGTGCGGCCAATGAGCTGACTTCCGCGCTGATCGTCAATCCGTACGATCGTGATGACGTGGCGGCGGCGCTCGATCGCGCGTTGACCATGCCGCGTACCGAACGTATCTCGCGTTATAACGACATGATGGCGGTGTTGCGCAAACAGGATATTTCACACTGGCGTGAAAGCTTCCTGAAAGATTTAAATACTTTGCCGGTACGCAGTGATGATCACGGTACGGTAAATAAAGTCGCTACCTTTCCGAAATTAGCGTAACGCTTAATTGCACAATACATTGCGCCGCTACGGTAAATGCTAACATTGGGTGCTTTGCTCACTTATTGCACACTTCCGTAGCGGCGCGATTTATCGCACATTTTTGAATTTACGCTCCGCTGCACAGCGTTTTCACGCGCCACTGTAACTTCACGAAATCGATTTCATTTCTTTAAGCGCTAATGCGCTGACTCATCAGCAAAAAGCGCACGATTTGGTTAAAAAGCATACAATCGAAAGGCAAAAAGAGCTTTTTTTCCTCGCAACCCTAAAGATCTCAGGTGGCAGGCCGATAGTCATCGCGGAGCAAACCGAAAAATGCCTATTCATTCATTTCTCTAATGTAACGCCCTGTTACATCCCCTGCCGTGCGCTAAACACTCCCTACAATCCACTAACAGTTCCCTGGCGCTCTGCGCCCAGACTTCACGCTTCGCTAGCGTCTCGCTTTACGGCACATGGGCAATATTCCCTGTAAGTGATTAATTTAGAAGCGAATAGTTTCATGCTAATTCAGAGTATTATGCTGCATATAATCCTTTATATGGCGTGTTATAGCACCCTAATTCCTATAGGACAGATAACTGATCGCGTTGTAATGACAATCTTCCGCACAGCCTAAAATCCGCCTTACTTCAGCAAAATATTAAGGAAATAATCAGAAATCGAGCAAAAAATGGACAACAGAAAAGCGCTGCTGAAGGTTTAGAGAAAAAATTTGCCTTAAAAGTGTGACGTAGATCACACTTTATCTAAAATTTCGCGCCACTCACGTTGTATGTCGAAATCAGACAATATAGATTTGCCTTGTTTTCAGATTAGTCTTAAAAAACTGTAAGCAGACGTCACGGAAGATGGTTACAACTCAAGCAAAGAATGGCCTGGAGTTTTGATTACTACAGATCAGTGTCCTGACGAAAAGTGCAACAGTCAGGAGCACGTTGGCTCAAGCCTGATTATTTTTTGCCATCTTTAGATTTACCAACCAGCAGCCCGAACCATAGAACAATTTAATTCTGTGGCCGTATATGTGTCGCGTCTATCAGGATGGAAAAAAATGGGTACATCAGAATTACTAAAACATATATATGACATCAATCTGTCATATTTGCTCCTTGCTCAGCGTTTAATTAACCAGGAAAAAGCTTCAGCAATGTTTCGTTTAGGCATCGATGAATCGATGGCTGATGCATTGTCGCAATTAACTTTACCTGAGATGGTAAAATTAGCGGAAACCAACCAACTGGTTTGCCAGTTCCGATTTACCGATCACAACCATATTAATCGCCTGACTCAAGAGTCACGTGTGGATGACTTACAGCAAATCCACACCGGTATTTTATTATCCAGCCGTCTCCTGCGAAATGCGTCTAAAGATGACGTCTCTGCGAAGAAGAGGGCCGTTTAATGAGCGAAAAAAGTATTGTTCAGGAAGCGCGTGATATTCAGCTGGCCATGGAGCTGATTACATTGGGCGCACGACTGCAAATGCTGGAGAGTGAAACTCAGCTGAGCCGTGGTCGCCTGATTAAACTCTATAAAGAGTTGCGTGGTGCGCCACCACCGAAAGGTATGCTGCCATTCTCTACCGATTGGTTCATGACCTGGGAACAAAATATCCACTCTTCTATGTTCTGTAACGCCTGGCAGTTCCTGCTGAAAACCGGCTTGAACAGTGGCGTTGAAGCGGTAATCAAAGCTTATCGCTTGTATCTTGAGCAGTGTCCGCAATCGGACGAGGGCCCGCTGTTGGCGCTAACGCGTGCATGGACCCTGGTGCGATTCGTTGAAAGTGGCATGCTGGAACTGTCTGACTGTAAGTGCTGTGGTGGCAGCTTTATTAACCACGCACATCAGCCCATCGGCAGCTTTGTCTGCAGCCTGTGCCAGCCGCCATCACGTGCCGTAAAAAGACGTAAACTTTCTGCAGATTCTGCCGATACCTTTCCACAACTGCTGGATGAACAGGTTAAACGCGCCGTTTAAGTTTGTTCGCATCGTGGAAAACATCCAGCAGCGGTTAATACCGCTGCTTTTTTTTGCCTGCGATAAACGAATAACACCTGCGGCTCTCTGGCTTAACTTCCATCAACACGTTACGGACGTAAGGATTTTTTGTGCTGATAATTCTGGGTTATATCGTGGTCGTCGGCTCCGTGTTGGGCGGCTACGCGATGGTCGGCGGACATTTAGGCGCGCTTTATCAACCGGCGGAGCTGATCATTATCGGCGGTGCCGGTATTGGTGCCTTTTTAGTCGGCAATAATGGCAAATCGATTAAGAAAACATTAAAAGCGCTGCCATTGTTAATGCGCGGCTCGAAATATAACAAAGCCGTATACATGGATTTAATGGCGCTGCTTTATCGCCTGATGGCGAAATCCCGTCAGCAAGGCATGTTGTCATTAGAACGTGACATTGAAGATCCCAGCCAGAGTGAAATTTTCGCTAACTATCCGCGTATTTTGTCCGATAAACAGTTAGTCGATTTTATTACCGATTATTTGCGTTTGATGGTCAGCGGAAATATGAACGCCTTCGAAATTGAAGCGTTGATGGATGAAGAGATTGAGACCTACGAGCACGAGTGTGAAGTCCCCGCGCAAAGTATCTCGGCGGTAGGTGATGGCTTACCGGCTTTCGGCATTGTCGCGGCGGTAATGGGCGTGGTGCACGCACTGGCGTCAGCCGACCGTCCGGCGGCCGAACTGGGTGCGTTAGTGGCGCACGCGATGGTCGGTACTTTCCTCGGGATTTTGCTGGCCTACGGTTTTATCTCTCCGCTGGCGTCGGTGCTGCGTCAGAAATGTGCCGAAACCACCAAGATGATGCAGTGCGTGAAGGTGACGTTGCTCTCCAGCCTCAACGGTTACGCACCGCAAATCGCGGTGGAATTTGGTCGTAAAACGCTTTACTCCGCTGAACGTCCGTCGTTCTCGGAGCTGGAAGAGCACGTGCGTAACGCCAAGAACCCGGCGAAACAAACTTCGGATGAGAATTCATGAAAGCAGGCAATCGCCCCATTGTGCTGGTTAAAAAGCGCAAACATAAAGGTCACCATGGGAGCCACGGTTCGTGGAAGATTGCCTATGCCGACTTTATGACGGCGATGATGGCGTTCTTTATGGTGATGTGGTTGCTCTCCATCTCCAGCCCCAAAGAGTTGGTCCAGATTGCGGAATACTTTAAAACGCCGCTGAAAGTGGCGTTGACCGGCGGTCAGCGCAGCAGCGACAGCGAAAGTCCGATCCCCGGCGGCGGCGATGATCCGACGCAGCAGAAGGGTGAAGTGAAGAAGATTGTCGATATGGATGCGCAGAAAAAGAAGCTGGAGGAGATCCGCCTGAATCGCCTGCGTGAAAAGCTCGACCAGCTGATTGAAGCCGATCCGCGTCTGAAAGCGCTGCGTCCGCATCTGATCATCAACATGGTCGAAGAGGGACTGCGCATTCAGA
Organism: Pantoea sp. GbtcB22; assembly: GCF_019091025.1. Taxonomy (NCBI): domain Bacteria; kingdom Pseudomonadati; phylum Pseudomonadota; class Gammaproteobacteria; order Enterobacterales; family Erwiniaceae; genus Pantoea; species Pantoea sp. GbtcB22. The sequence goes on along the minus strand of NZ_JAGXKB010000001.1, from coordinate 827,400 downwards.
TTATCGATAGCCAGAACCGCCCGATGTTTAAAACCGGCAGCGCGGACGTGGAGCCTTACATGCGCGATATCCTGCGCACTATCGCGCCGGTGCTGAATGATATTCCGAACAAAATCAGCCTCGCGGGTCACACCGATGATTTCCAGTATGCCAACGGCGATCGTGGCTACAGCAACTGGGAACTGTCGGCGGATCGTGCCAATGCCTCACGGCGCGAGCTGGTGATTGGTGGCCTCGACGGCGCCAAAATGCTGCGTGTGGTCGGTATGGCCGACACCATGAAGCTGAAAAACCGTGGTGCTAATGATGCAGTCAACCGCCGCATTAGCCTGCTGGTGTTGAATCACGACACCGAAGCGGCGATTGAAAAAGAGAATGCCGAGAGCGATGCCGTTCAGGTGAGCGACCCGGCGCAAATGATTCCCAACATTACCGCACCCGCTGTACCGGCTGCGTCGACTGCTCCAACAGGTTCCACTGCAACACCGGCTGCGCCGGCTGCTGCAACGGCCCCTGCGGCAGCGGCGACGCCCACGGCGAGCGCGGTGACACCAGACCAACCCTCACAGCCGAGGTGATCCCGTGAGCATGGACATCAGCGATTTTTACCAGACGTTTTTCGATGAAGCCGATGAGCTGTTAGCGGATATGGAGCAACACCTGTTGGGACTTGATCCCCAGGAGCCCGATTCCGAGCAGTTGAATGCCATCTTCCGCGCCGCCCACTCCATCAAGGGCGGAGCCGGTACGTTTGGCTTTACGGTTTTACAGGAAACCACCCACATCCTGGAAAACATTCTGGATGGTGCGCGCCGCGGCGAGATGCAGCTCAGCACCGATATCATCAACCTGTTTTTGGAAACCAAAGATATTATGCAAGAACAGCTCGATGCCTATAAAACGGCGCAGGAGCCGAATGCAGAAAGCTTTAAATATATCTGCGAAGCGCTGCGTCAGCTGGCACTGGAAGCGAAAGGCATTGCGCCTGAAGCGCCCAAAGTCGCCGAAGTGGTTGAGATCGCAGCACCAGTTGCGGCCGCAGGTTTGCGCCTGCAACTGGTTGACCTGAAAGAGAAAGAGCCGGAGCTGATGCTGGAGGAGCTCGGCAATCTCGGTACCGTCAGCAACGTGGTGAAAGGCGCTAATTCGCTGGACGTTACCATTGATGGCGTCGGCAAAGATGACATCGTTGCGGTGCTCTGTTTTGTGCTGGATGAAGCACAGATTCACTTCCCGACAGGCGCGGCGGCCGTTGCCGACGCCCCGGTTGCTGAAGTGGCTGCTGAACCGGCGCAAACCGCCACCGTCACCGATATCACGCCAGCGGTGAAGCGCGAACCTAAACGTGCCGCCGCACCGGCCAAAGGCAGCGAATCCAGCAGCATCCGTGTTGCCGTCGAGAAAGTGGACCAGCTGATTAACCTGGTTGGCGAACTGGTGATCACCCAATCGATGCTGGCACAGCGCTCCGGTGCGCTGGATCCGGTGGCGCATGGCGACCTGCTGAACAGCATGGGTCAGCTGGAGCGTAACGCCCGCGATTTGCAGGAATCGGTGATGTCGATTCGTATGATGCCGATGGAGTACGTCTTCAGCCGCTTCCCGCGTCTGGTCCGCGATTTGGCCAGCAAGCTGGGCAAAGAAGTGGAGCTGACGCTGCTCGGCAGCTCAACCGAGCTGGATAAGAGCCTGATTGAACGCATCATCGATCCGTTAACGCACCTGGTGCGTAACAGCCTCGATCACGGTATCGAAACTCCGGAAAAACGTCTGGCTGCGAATAAAACCGCCGTTGGCAACCTGACGCTGTCGGCGGAACATCAGGGCGGCAACATCTGCATCGAAGTGATCGATGACGGTGCCGGTCTGAACCGCGAACGTATTCTGGCTAAAGCGCTGTCGTCCGGCCTGCCGGTCAGCGACAGCATGAGCGATGAAGAAGTCGGCATGCTGATCTTCGCGCCGGGCTTCTCCACCGCTGAGCAGGTCACCGATGTGTCGGGCCGTGGCGTGGGCATGGACGTGGTGAAACGGAATATTCAGGAGATGGGCGGTCACGTTGAAATCTCCTCGAAGCAGGGCAAGGGCACCACCATTCGCATCCTGCTGCCGCTGACGCTGGCGATCCTCGACGGCATGTCGGTACGCGTCGCTAATGAAGTGTTCATTCTGCCGCTCAACGCGGTAATGGAATCGCTGCAGCCAACCGCAGAAGAGCTGAAACCGCTGGCCGGTGGCGAGCGCGTGCTGGAAGTGCGTGGCGAATACCTGCCGCTGGTGGAGCTGTGGAATGTGTTTGAGGTGCAGAACGCCAAAACCGACGCCACGCAAGGCATTGTGGTGATTCTGCAAAGCGCAGGCCGTCGCTATGCGCTGCTGGTCGATCAGCTGATTGGTCAGCATCAGGTGGTAGTGAAAAACCTTGAAAGCAACTATCGCAAAGTGCCGGGCATCTCTGCCGCCACCATTTTAGGCGATGGTAGCGTGGCGCTGATTGTGGATGTCTCAGCACTGCAATCGTTGAACCGTGAAAAGCGTGTGGCCGGTGCCGCAGCGTAATAGATAACGAAAGGGTAAAAAAATGACTGACATGGCAACCGTGACCAAAATCGCTGGCGAAACCGTGGGCCAGGAATTCTTAGTTTTCACACTGGGTGACGAAGAGTACGGCATCGACATTCTGAAAGTGCAGGAGATTCGCGGTTACGATCAGGTAACCCGCATCGCCAACACGCCGGAATTCATCAAAGGCGTCACCAACCTGCGCGGCGTGATCGTGCCGATCATCGACCTGCGCGTGAAGTTCTCGCAGCCGGATGTGGTGTACAACGAGAACACCGTGGTGATCGTGCTGAATCTTGAGCATCGCGTGGTGGGCATCGTGGTCGATGGCGTTTCTGACGTGCTGTCGCTGACGCAAGAGCAGATTCGTCCTTCACCGGAGTTCGCGGTCACCATGTCCACCGAGTACCTGACCGGTCTGGGCGCGCTGGGTGAACGTATGCTGATTCTGGTCGACATCGAAAAGCTGCTGAGCAGCGAAGAGATGGCGCTGGTGGATAACCTGCGTACTGCATAGTCCCCGCAACGGGCCGCGCTGCTGCGGCCCGTTATCATTACATACATTAATTAATTCCTTACAAATCAACAATAAATCCGCAAAAAATCGCTGTAATATCCCTCAATCTTCTCCGCCCCTGGTCGATAACCGATCGGTACGATTTTTTCCTTCATTTTCAGGGCAAACTATGTTTACGAGAATCCGCGTTGTCACCAGCTTATTGCTGGTGTTGTTAGTGTTTGGCTTTTTACAGCTGGCATCCGGCTCACTGTTTTTTAAAGCGCTAAGCGATGACAAAAACAGTTTTAACGTTTCACAACTGGCGAGCAAAAACACCGCCGCCATCAACGACGCCTACATGAGCCTCAATCAGAGCCGTGTGGTGTTAACCCGCATTCAGCTGCGCATGGCAACCAGCAAACTGACCGGTACCGAAGCGGACATCGCCGGTTTGTACGGCGACAGCAAAGCCTTCCAGAAAGAGGCCGCCGATAACTACCAGCTGTTTAAAGCGACGCCGGACACGCCGGGACAGGATGCCGCGCTCAACAAACGTCTCGATCAAACCTATACCGCCTATGCCAGCGCGCTAGGCCAGTTGCAGGACGCGTTGGTCGCAAAAGATCTCGATCAGGCAGCCAAAGCGCCGGTTGCGCCAAGCCAAAACGCCTTCCTGAAAGAGTACCGCCAATGGCGTGCCGATCAGGATCGCCTGACTGCGGCGGGCGTCGAAGCCAACAGCTCAGCCTACGATCACATGATCTGGCTGTTAGGCGCGGTGCTGGCGATTGTGGTGGCGGTGATTGTGCTGTGCTGGTTTGGCATGCGCAAAATCCTCATCAAGCCGCTTAATGACAACATCCAGCATATTCAGCACATTGCGCAGGGCGATTTGACGCAGCGCATCGCGGTCGAAGGACGCAACGAAATGAGCCAGCTGGCGGAAAGCCTGCATGAGATGCAGCAGTCGCTGGTGCGCACGGTGAGTGATGTGCGTGACGGTTCGGATGCCATCTTTACCGGAGCGAGCGAAATCTCTGCGGGCAACAACGATCTCTCGGCACGTACCGAAGAGCAGGCGGCTTCCCTGGAGCAGACCGCCGCCAGCATGGAACAGCTGACCGCCACCGTGAAGCAGAACGCCGAAAACGCGCGTCAGGCGTCGCAGCTGGCGTTGAGTGCTTCCGAAACCGCGCAGAAGGGCGGTGATGTGGTGCAAGGCGTGGTGCGCACCATGAGCGACATCGCCGGCAGTTCGAAGAAGATCGCCGACATCACCAGCGTTATCGATGGCATTGCCTTCCAGACCAATATTCTGGCGTTGAACGCGGCGGTAGAAGCGGCGCGCGCCGGTGAGCAAGGCCGTGGCTTTGCGGTGGTCGCGGGTGAAGTCCGTAATCTGGCCCAGCGCAGCGCGCAGGCGGCGAAAGAGATTAAAGGGTTGATTGAAGACTCCGTCAGCCGCGTGAACAGCGGATCTGAACTGGTGGGCACCGCCGGTGAGACCATGAGCGATATCGTTAATGCGGTAACGCGCGTCACCGACATCATGGGCGAAATTGCCTCGGCATCGGATGAGCAGAGCCGTGGTATCGATCAGGTCGGCCAGGCGGTGACGGAGATGGATCGCGTGACGCAGCAGAACGCCTCGCTGGTGGAAGAGTCTGCGGCGGCGGCGGCCTCGCTGGAAGAGCAGGCCAGTCGCCTGAGCCAGTCGGTGGCGGTGTTCCGCGTACCCCGCGCGGCACACGCGCAGCCGCAGGCCAGAAGCGGCGTGCGTCATCCGCAGATCGCACCACCCACGCTCGGCACACCGCGTAAAGCGCTGACCGGCGCGGCTGGGGACAGCAACTGGGAAACGTTTTAAGTTTCGGAGTGGTCGGTCCCTCGCCCTAACCCTCTCCCACACGTGGGAGAGGGAACTGTCCGAGCCAGCATGTGGCAGCGTCTCCCTCTCCCACTTGTGGGAGAGGGTTAGGGTGAGGGACAACCCGCACAATACCCAATGCGCCTTCATCGCTCACCCGATAAAGGCGCATTTTTTTACTGTTAATTTCTTTAGTTATAAAACACTGCAATCATGCGTAAACGCAGAGTTTTAATTCGTAAAGTAGCTTAAGCACCCTGAAAAATTCAGATTGCCGGTCGATAACTGGGGGAGCCGAAACGCATCCCTGGAGATCCCATGTTAAAACGAATCAATGTAGTGACCAGTTTAATCGCCGTATTACTGGTGTTTGGCGCTTTACAATTACTGTCGGGTGGCCTGTTCTGGTCCGCCTTACAAAAAGATAAAGAGGCGTTTGCGGTAGCGCAAATCTCTTCCAACAACGTTGGCGCGATGTCAGACGCCTGGATTGAACTGAACCAAACCCGCACCGTGCTCAACCGCGCCATGTTGCGTATGCAGGGCACCATGGCCGCGCAGTCGAATGGCGGTCAGCTGAGTGCCTTAATCGCCCAGACGGAAAAACAGCTCAATGTGGCTGCCGGCCACTATCAACGCTACTACGACTTGCCAGCCACGCCGGGCTTGCCAGACGCGTTGCGCGATAAGCTGGAAGCGAACTACGCCGCTTTCAACGACGGGTTGAAAGCGATGCTGGATCGCCTGAAAGCCAACGATCTGCAAGGCATGTTTGCGCAGAACATCGAAGCTAAACAGGTCGCGATGAAAGCCACTTACGAAGAGTGGCGGACGGAGCAAAGCATATTGGCGGCAGAAGGCGTGGCGCAGAATCAGCGCGCCTTCCACACCATGATGTGGCTGCTGGCGTCGGTGGCGCTGGTGGTGATTGCGGTGATCGTTGGCTGCTGGTTCGGCCTGCGTAGCGTGCTGATTCAGCCGCTGCATCAGCTGCTGGCGCATATTCGCCATATTGCCGCGGGCGATCTCACACAAAATATCGTGGTGGAAGGGCGCAATGAAATGAGCCAGCTGGCGGGAAGCCTGCATGAGATGCAGCAGTCGCTGGTCAGCACCGTGGGCAATGTACGTGACGGTTCCGATGCGATTTTCACCGGCGCCAGCGAAATCGCCGCCGGGAATAACGATCTGTCGGCGCGTACCGAAGAGCAGGCCGCCTCGCTGGAGCAGACGGCGGCCAGCATGGAGCAGCTCACCGCGACGGTGAAACAGAACGCCGAGAATGCGCGTCAGGCGTCGCAGTTGGCACTCAGCGCGTCCGATACCGCACGCAAAGGTGGCGAGGTGGTCGATGGCGTGGTGCGTACCATGCAGGATATCGCCGGCAGCTCGAAGAAGATCGCCGACATTATCAGCGTGATCGATGGCATCGCCTTCCAGACCAATATCCTGGCGCTGAACGCGGCGGTAGAAGCAGCACGCGCCGGTGAACAGGGCCGTGGTTTTGCTGTAGTGGCTGGTGAAGTGCGCAACCTGGCGCAGCGCAGTGCGCAGGCGGCGAAAGAGATTAAAGGCTTGATCGAAGACTCGGTGAACCGCGTCAACAACGGCTCGCAGCTGGTCGGCACCGCCGGAGAAACCATGAACGATATCGTCGGCGCCGTTACGCGCGTCACCGATATTATGGGCGAAATCGCCTCGGCATCGGATGAGCAGAGCCGTGGTATCGATCAGGTGGGACAAGCGGTGACCGAGATGGACCGCGTCACCCAGCAGAACGCCTCGCTGGTGGAAGAGTCCGCCGCCGCCGCCGCATCACTGGAAGAGCAGGCGAGCCGCCTGAGCCAGTCGGTATCGGTGTTCCGCATTCCGCGCGCCGCACAGGCGCAACCGAAGGCGAGCACGGTGCGCCAGATCGCCAGCGCACCGCGCAAAGCGGCTGCCGCGCCGGTGAGTGAGGGTAACTGGGAGACGTTTTAAGTTTTGAGTCGTTTGTCCCTCACCCCGGCCCTCTCCCGTAAACGGGAGAGGGAGACGCCGCCATATGTTAGCTCGATCAATTCCCTCTCCCGCCTGCGGGAGAGGGTTAGGGTGAGGGACAGCGAGCACCCATCAACCCCCCGCTGGTCCAACCCCTGCGAACACACATAAAGATCCCCTCAGAAAAGCCGATAACAGAGGCGATCCGCCAACCAATGAGGTGTTTATGTTTAGTCGTATTCGTGTTGTATCCGGTCTGCTGTGCGTGCTGGCGCTGTTTGCCTTACTGCAGCTGTTCTCCGGTGGAGTGTTCTACTCCACGGTCAAAGCCGATAAAGAAAATTTTGCCTATAACCAGCGTCTTAGCACGCTGCAGCGGGCAATGGGCACCTCATGGGTATCGCTGGTTCAGGCGCGTAACACGCTGAACCGTGCGGGGATCCGTTACCTGCTGGACAGTCAGCAGGCTGGCTCAGGCGCAACCGTGAAAGATCTGGTGGCGCTGGCGAGTGAGGAGTTGAAGCACGCTGATGAGGGTTTTGCCGAATTTAACGCCAACCTGTCTGAAAAGGGCAAAAAGGCCGAGAACGTGCTGACGTTACAGGCCAACTACAACGCCTATCGCGGAGCATTGGGTGAGTTGATCGATTTCCTCAGTAGTGGAAATTTCAAAGGATTTGTCGATCAGCCGACGCAGGGATTCCAGGACAAGTTTGCTAAGGATTACAACGAATGGTTGAGCTACAACATTGTGCTCGCCAATCAGGGCATTGCAGCCAATGAGGCGGCGTACAACCAATCCATCATGCTGGTGGTCGGCACGCTGCTGGTGACCTTGCTGGTGATTGCGCTGGTGTGGAGCGGCATGCGTACGGTGCTGATCCGTCCGCTAAAGCACAGCATCGAGCACATTCGTCACATCGCGCGTGGCGATTTGACGCAGCAGGTGGAGATCACGGTGCGCAACGAGATGGGCGAGCTGCTCACCTCGGTGCAAGAGATGCAGCAAGAGCTGGCGCGGACGGTGCGTACCGTGCGTGACGGTTCCGATGCGATCTACACCGGTGCGAGTGAAATCGCCATGGGCAACAACGATCTCTCCTCGCGTACCGAGCAGCAAGCGGCTTCGCTGGAAGAGACCGCTGCCAGCATGGAGCAGTTAACCGCCACGGTGAAGCAGAACGCCGAAAATGCCCGTCAGGCGTCACAGCTGGCGCTCACCGCCTCGGAGACCGCGCAGCAGGGCGGCAAAGTGGTGGATGGCGTGGTGACTACCATGAAAGAGATCACCGGCAGCTCGAAGAAAATCGCTGACATCATCAGCGTGATCGACGGCATTGCCTTCCAGACCAATATCCTCGCACTGAACGCTGCGGTAGAAGCAGCACGCGCCGGTGAGCAGGGACGTGGATTTGCCGTGGTAGCGGGCGAGGTGCGCAGTCTGGCACAGCGCAGCGCGCAGGCGGCGAAAGAGATTAAAGGATTGATCGAGGATTCGGTCAGCCGCGTCAACACCGGTTCCGTGCTGGTGGAGAGTGCCGGGGAAACCATGACCAACATCGTGAATGCGGTCACGCGCGTCACCGACATCATGGGCGAAATTGCCTCGGCGTCGGACGAGCAGAGCCGTGGTATCGATCAGGTCGGTCTGGCGGTGAACGAGATGGATCGCGTGACGCAGCAGAACGCCGCGCTGGTCGAAGAGTCGGCGACGGCGGCGGCCGCGCTGGAAGATCAGGCCAGCCGACTGAAACAGTCGGTTGCGGTGTTCAATATCGGTAAAGAATTTGTCGTTCAGGCCGTTAACGTATCTACAGCGGCAAAAAATTTGCGTTCCGGCACGCCAAAAGCACTGGCACCGGCAGGCGCACGTAGCACTGACGATAACTGGGAAACCTTTTAATCCTTGTGGCCGCCGCAAGGCGGCCCATGAGAATGGCGCGACTGGCAGCACAGTAGCAACCGCAGTATCACAATTTAAACAGTTTGTTGCCGGGTGACCTGAAATGAAGAAATCGACGTTATTGGATCAAAGTGAAGCGACCACGCTGCTCTCGCAAATGGTGCAGCGGTTACCGCTCTCAGATACGCATTTTCGTCGCATTAGCCAGCTGATCTATCAGCGTGCGGGCATTGTGCTGGCCGATCACAAACGCGAGATGGTTTACAACCGTTTAGTGCGTCGTCTGCGCATGCTGAATATTGATGACTTTGGCCGCTATCTGGCGCTGCTGGAGCAAGACCAAAACAGTGCGGAGTGGCAGGCGTTTATTAACGCGCTCACGACCAACCTGACCTCTTTCTTCCGCGAGGCGCATCACTTCCCGATCCTCGCGGATCATGCGCGTAAGCGCACGGGTAACTACAGCGTGTGGAGCACCGCCGCCTCAACCGGCGAAGAGCCGTACTCCATCGCCATGACGCTGGCGGAAACGCTGGGCACCGGCCCGGGTAAATTCCAGGTCCACGCCAGCGATATCGATACCCAGGTGCTAGAGAAAGCCGTGGCCGGCGTGTATCGCCAGGAAGAGCTACGCACGCTATCGCAGTCGCAGCTGCAGCGCTTTTTCCTGCGCGGCACCGGTCCGCATGAAGGCATGGTGCGCGTGCGTTCCGACCTCGCCAACATGGTGAACTATACGCAACTGAATTTACTGGCACACGACTGGGCGTTGCCGGGTCCGTTCGACGCAATTTTCTGTCGCAACGTGATGATTTATTTCGATAAAGAGACGCAGGAACAGATTCTGCGCCGTTTCGTGCCTCTGCTGAAACCCGGCGGTCTGCTGTTTGCCGGGCATTCAGAGAACTTTAGTCAGATCAGCAAAGAGTTCTGGCTGCGTGGACAGACAGTCTATGGACTGAGCAAGGAAAGACGATGAGCAAAATCACCGTGATGTGCGTGGATGACTCTGCGCTGATGCGACAGTTGATGACCGAAATCATCAACAGCCATCCCGATATGGAGATGGTCGCGAGTGCGCCCGATCCGCTGGTGGCGCGGGATTTAATCAAACAGTACAACCCGCAGGTATTGACGCTGGATGTGGAGATGCCGCGCATGGATGGCCTCGATTTCCTCGAGAAGCTGATGCGCCTGCGTCCGATGCCGGTGGTGATGGTCTCCTCGCTGACCGGTAAAGGTTCAGAAGTGACGCTGCGCGCGCTGGAGTTGGGTGCGGTGGATTTTGTCACCAAGCCACAGCTCGGCATCCGCGAAGGCATGCTGGCGTATAGCCAGATGATTGCTGACAAGATCCGCGCCGCCGCGCGCGCCAAGCTGCATGTGCGTGCCTCCACGCCGATGCCGGTCACGTTGAAAGCGGGCCCGTTGCTGAGCAGTGAAAAGCTGATCGCCATTGGCTCTTCCACCGGCGGCACCGAGGCGATTCGCCATGTGCTGCAGCCGCTGCCGGCGACCAGCCCGGCGCTGCTGATTACCCAGCATATGCCGCCAGGCTTTACGCGCTCGTTTGCCGAGCGTCTGAATAAATTGTGCCAAATCACCGTGAAAGAAGCGGAAGACGGCGAGCGTATTCTGCCCGGCCACGCCTATATCGCGCCGGGCGCCATGCACATGGAGCTGGGCCGAAGCGGGGCCAACTATGTGGTGAAACTGAATGACGGTCCGCCAGTGAACCGACACAAGCCATCGGTGGATGTGCTGTTCCGTTCGGTGGCGGTGCACGCAGGACGAAATGCGGTGGGTGTGATTCTGACCGGGATGGGTAACGACGGCGCGGCCGGGATGCTGGAAATGCATCGCGCGGGCGCCTGGACCATCGCGCAGGATGAAGCCAGCTGCGTGGTATTTGGTATGCCGCGCGAAGCGATTGCGATGGGCGGCACCAGTGAAGTGGTCGATTTAGGCCACATCAGTCAGCACATGCTGGCGAAAATTAGCGCCGGACAGGCATTGCGAATTTGACGAGCCCGTCCTGCTGGACGAGACAACACGGGAGTAGATATGGCTGATAAAAATATGCGCTTTTTGGTGGTGGATGACTTCAATACGATGCGTCGTATTGTCCGTAACCTGCTGAAAGAGCTTGGATTCAATAACGTTGAAGAAGCAGAAGATGGCGTCGATGCGCTGACCAAACTGCGTGCCGGTGGCTTTGATTTCGTGGTTTCCGACTGGAACATGCCGAACATGGACGGTCTGGAGCTGCTGCAAACCATCCGTGCTGACGCCACGCTGAACAAACTGCCGGTGCTGATGGTGACCGCGGAAGCGAAGAAAGAGAATATCATCGCGGCCGCGCAGGCGGGCGCCAGCGGCTACGTGGTGAAGCCGTTCACGGCGGCCACGCTGGAAGAGAAGTTAGGCAAAATATTCGAAAAACTGGGTATGTAAGGAGATGTGATGAGCGACCTTCCGAAATCAACCGAAGAAGCCTCGGCACACGACATTATTACCCGTATCGGCTCACTGACGCGCATGTTGCGTGACAGTTTGCGTGAGCTGGGGTTAGACCAGGCAATTGCTGAAGCGGCGGAAGCGATTCCTGATGCGCGCGATCGTCTGGATTATGTTGTGCAAATGACGGCGCAAGCGGCAGAACGTGCGTTGAACTGCGTTGAAGCAGCGCAGCCACACCAGGACCAAATGGAAGCCGGCGCCAACCAGCTGAAAGGCCGTTGGGATGCGTGGTTTGAAAATCCGATTGAACTGACAGATGCGCGCGAGTTGGTTTCGGATACGCGCCAGTTCCTGACTGACGTTCCGGGACACACGTCGTACACCAATAAGCAGTTGCTCGAAATCATGATGGCGCAGGATTTCCAGGACCTGACCGGTCAGGTGATCAAGCGCATGATGGATGTGATCCAGGAGATCGAGCGTCAGCTATTGATGGTGCTGCTGGAGAATATGCCAGAAGCCAACGCCGCGGCGCGTAAAGAGGGCAACAGCCTGCTGAACGGTCCGCAGATCCACGCCAATGCACCCGGCGTGGTGGCGAACCAGGATCAGGTTGATGACCTGCTGGATAGCTTAGGGTTTTAAACACGTTTGCCCTCACCCTAACCCTCTCCCACAGGTGGGAGAGGGAACCGTTCGGGCCTGCATATGGCAGCGTCTCCCTCGCCCGCTTGCGGGAGAGGGCCGGGGTGAGGGACAGCGCGTACCGCACCTTACACCGCGCGCTTCTGCGTCAACGCCGACTGCGCCACCAGTACCTGCACGCCTAACGCCTCAAATGCCGCGACTTGCGCCGGCGAAATGCCGCTATCGGTAATCAGATAGTGAATATGGCTCCAGTCGCACGGCAGCGCGAACATCGACACCTTATCGATCTTGCTGGAATCCGCCACCACATACACGCTGTTGGCTGAATTGATCATCGCCATTTTCACCTTGATATCGGTCTCGCTGGGAAAGCTCAAACCGAGACGCGGTGAGATACAGGCTGTGGCAAGAAACAGCTTCTCCGCCAGCACGTTTTCGAAAAACGAGGCAGCTTTCTCACCTGAAGTCGAAAGCGTCGGGAACTTAAAAGTGCCACCGGTCAGCAAAATATTGATACCCGGCTCGCCACCCAGCTTCAGCGCGATATTCACCGCCGTGGTGATCACCGATAAACGACGAATATGGCTGATCGCCTCGGCAATGGCCGTGGTGGTGGTACCGGAATCGAAAATCACCGTGTCGCCATTTTCCACATGCTGCGCGGCAAGGCGGCCAATCGCCTGTTTTTCTTCCAGATGTGTTTGACGCTCCAGCAACATCGCGCCGGTATTCTGCTTGCCGGTCATCAGCGTGGCGCCGCCGTGATAACGCTGTACGTGCCCCTCTTGCTGCAACATGCGCAAGTCGGTGCGAATGGTGGCTTCGGTCAGGCCGAAGGTATCGGTTAGCGCTTTAACCGTGACGGTACCGTCTTCGCGGATCATCTCCAGAATCTTCTCACGGCGCTGCTGCATATCTGCCAGCTGCTCAGTTTTGCTTTTCAATCGAAATGCTCCCTCTTTCCAATCACGGTCGGGTTTCGCCAATAAGGAAACCCGAGCTGATTTTACTCTGTGATTTGGCCATTTGCGAGGTAGCTTCCAGAAACATTCGTTTTCGAATGAAAATCATCATTTGCTATGCGATTGATTTCGCAGAAAGCCGTCAGCAGCTCGCTCCATGTCCTGAAGACGGTGAATTGTACAAATTCAACAAAATCATAAAGATAATTTTTATTGCTGCAATTTGTATGAAATTTGATCTCCTCCACAAACCATTATTAATCGATAGCTTATATTTTTGTTCGAAAATGATATTTGTAAAAACGATAACCCGGCCAGCAATAACCAGCGCCGCCGTACACCATTATGGAGAGAGACGATGAGTGGGGAATATGACGTTAACCTGCGCTACGGCGTGAACATTGAGCAGGATTTAACCGGCAAAGTGGCGGTAGTCACCGGTGGGCTGGGCGGGATTGCAATGGCCAGTAACGCCATGCTGCTGGAGAAGGGCGCACGGCTGGCGCTGCTCTATCCGCCATTCGAAAGCAACAAAGTGGCGGGCGTGCAGGATCAATTTGCTGCCGATCGCGTGCTGCTGGTGTGCTGCGACGTGACCGAACCGGCCTCGGTTGAAGCGGCATTTGATCGCGTCGAACAGCATTACGGTCAGATTGATATCCTGGTGAACTGCGCGGGCTACGTGATGTTGCAACCGGTGTTAGAAACCGATTTTGCCGAGTGGCAGAAGCAGATCGACGTCAATCTCACCGGTCCTTTCCTCTGTTCGCAGGCGGCCGGTAAACGCATGGTGCGCGCCGGTAACGGTGGAAAAATCATCAACATTGCATCGCAGGCCGCCTCCATTGCTATCGACAACCACGTTGCTTACAGCTCCGCCAAAGCCGGTCTGCTCGGCATGACCAAAGTGATGGCCAAAGAGTTCGCTCCCTATCGCATCAACGTCAATACCTTATCGCCCACCGTGGTATTGACGCCGATGGGTGAAAAAGCCTGGCGCGGTGAGAAGGGCGAGCAGATGAAAAAGCTGATCCCGCTGGGACGCTTTGCCTATACCGACGAAATCGCCGCCGCGGTGCTGTTCTTCGCCAGCAACGGCAGCGACATGATCACCGGCGCAGATTTAATGATCGACGGTGGCTTTACCATCTGGTAAGCCGCGCCAACACCAGAACGGCTGACCCTGCGTGACCCACTATAACAATGAGAGAACCTCACCATGAAAAAACGTACCCTGCTGTTAACTGCTATTGCCAGTTGCCTGATCTCCCAAGCCAGTTTCGCTGCCGATAAAGGCACCATCATGATTCTGGTGAACTCGCTGGATAACCCGTATTACGCCTCCGAAGCCAAAGGTGCCAACCTCAAAGCGCAGGAGCTGGGCTATAAAACCAGCGTGCTGTCGCATGGCGAAGATGTGAAAAAGCAAAGTGAACTGATTGATGCCGCCATCGGCAAAAAGGTGCAGGGCATCGTGCTGGATAACGCCGACTCCACCGCCAGCGTCGCCGCGATTAAAAAAGCCAAAGATGCCGGCATTCCGGTGGTGCTGATCAACCGCGAAATCCCGGTGGATGACGTGGCGCTGGCGCAGATCACCCACAACAACTTCCAGGCCGGCTCCGACGTGGCAAACGTGTTTGTGGAGAAAATGGGGGAAAAGGGCAGCTATGCGGAACTCACCTGTAACCTTGCTGACAACAACTGCGTCACACGCTCCAAATCCTTCCATCAGGTGCTCGACCAATATCCCGATATGAAAAGCGTGGCGCGTCAGGATGCCAAAGGCACGCTGATTGACGGCAAACGCATCATGGACAGCATTCTGCAGGCGCATCCGGATGTGAAAGGCGTGATCTGCGGTAACGGCCCCGTGGCGCTGGGCGCCATTGCGGCATTGAAAGCCGCGGGCCGTAACGACGTCATCGTGGTCGGCATTGACGGCAGCAATGATGAACGTGACGCGGTGGAAAAAGGGGATCTGAAAGCCACGGTGATGCTGCAGGCACAAGCCATCGCCGCACAGGGCGTGACCGACCTCGACAACTTTATTCAGAAAGGCACCAAGCCTGAGAAGCAGCGCGTGATGTTCCGCGGCATTCTCATTACGCCAGACAACGCCAAAGGCGTGCAGGACTTTAACTTCAAGTCGTAATCAATGCGGTGCGCCCGTAGATCGGGCGCCCAGGAGAATGTGATGCACAGACGACTCTGGTTACTGCTTCCTGTCGTGATCCTTAGCGGTTGCCGCATTGTGTCGCAGCAGGAGCTGGCCGACCTGAAAAATCCTCCCAATCCCAAAATGGGCAATATTGCCCAAACGTGGCAACAGAAGCTGGTACCGCAAGTTCAACATGATGCGAAGCCGGTGGCTGAGTTATTGAATGCGCTGAAATCCGCCAAAGATTTTGATAGCGCTTGTAAAACTTACGGCTATCGCAGTCAGGATGAGAACCCGTGCGTGTTCAGTGTCAACGTGAGCGGTGAAATCACGGCGGTTAACACCACGTCGCGTAACGGTCGGATGACAGTGAAAGATGTGTCCGGTGACACTATCACGGTGCAGGTTGGTCCGATTTTTCCCGGCACGGTGTTGCGTGATGCCTACAAAGGTGCCAGCTATCAGGACTTTAACGATCAGGTGCTGTTCGGCGATTACAGTCGCGCGATCAATCAACAAGCGGCGAACATGATGAGTGCTTTCAAGCCCAAAGTGGGTGACAAAGTGCAGCTGGCTGGCGTGTTTAGCAGCTTTGATACGCCGGAGCAGGTGCCGAATGTGACACCAGCGGCGATTACACGTCAGTAAGGAGCGGATATGCAACAGCCTCAACATGACGTGATTATTGAAACCCGCAACGTGTCGCGCATCTATCCCGGCGTCACCGCGCTGGATCAGGTCAATTACCGCGTCTATCGCAATAAAGTTAACGTACTGATTGGCGAAAACGGTGCCGGCAAATCCACCATGATGAAAATGCTGGCGGGCGTGGAGATCCCGTCATCCGGCGAGATTCTGCTGGACGGCGCAGCGGTGTCGCTGAGCTCCACGCATCAGGCGGAAAAACAGGGCATCAGCATTATTTTTCAGGAGCTGAACCTGTTTCCCAATATGAACGTGATGGACAACATCTTCATGGCCAATGAGTTTTTCCAGCGCGGCGTGATCAACGAGAAGTATCAGTATTCGCTCGCCAAAGCATTGCTGGAACGGCTGGAGCTGGATGTCGATCCCTACGCGCCGCTGGCTGAACTCGGTATCGGCCATCAGCAGCTGGTGGAGATCGCCCGCGCGCTGTCCAAGGACACGCGCGTGCTGATCATGGATGAACCGACCAGCGCGCTCAGCCAGTCAGAAGTGAAAGTGCTGTTCAACGTCATCGACCAGCTTAAACGGCGCGGCGTCACCATTATCTATATCTCACATCGGCTGGAAGAGCTGATGGAGATTGGCGATCACATCACCATCTTCCGCGACGGACGCTTCATCAGCGAACGCGAAGTCCGCGACGCCTCGATTCCGTGGATCATCGAGCAGATGGTGGGCGACAAGAAGAAACACTTCGATTATCAACCGGCGACGCAGGGTGAAACGGTACTCAGCGTCAACGGGCTGACCGCGCTGCATCAAAACGGCGGTTACAAGCTCAATGATGTCTCTTTCTCGCTGCGAAAAGGCGAAGTGATTGGCATCTACGGTTTGCTGGGCGCCGGGCGCACCGAGTTGTTCAAAGGGTTGATTGGCATGATGCACTGTCAGTCGGGCAGCGTCAGTCTGAACGGCGAAGCGCTGGAGAAGCGCAGTTTCCAGCAGCGACTGAAAAAAGGCATCGCGCTGGTGCCGGAAGATCGTCAAACCGAAGGCGTGGTACAGCTGATGTCTATCACCGCCAACATGACGCTCAGCGATCTCAGCCTGCGGGGTTTCCGCCGTTGCTGGCGCAAGCTCAATCCGCACAACGAGCAGCGGCGCGTGGATGAAATGATTGGCCATCTCGCCATCAAGGTCAGCGATCCCGAGCTGCCGATCACCTCCTTAAGCGGCGGCAATCAGCAAAAAGTGGTGCTGGGTAAAGCCCTGATGACCGGGCCGCAGGTGGTGCTGCTGGATGAGCCCACGCGCGGCATTGATGTGGGGGCAAAAACCGATGTTTATCACCTGATTGGCAACCTGGCGCAGCAGGGATTGGCGGTGATGTTCTCCTCGTCCGAACTGGATGAAGTGATGGCGCTGGCTGACCGCATTCTGGTGATGGCGGATGGCCGCATCACCGCCGATTTACCGCGCGCGGCGGCCACGCGCGAAGCCCTGATTAGCGCCTCAACGCCACACGATTGAGCCCGCTGGAGAGTAAAACGATGAATCAAAAATACCTGATCTACATGTATCTGCTTAAGGCGCGTACCTTTATTGCCTTGCTGATCGTGGTGAGTTTCTTCAGCTTTATGGTGCCTAACTTTCTCACCACCTCCAACCTGCTGATCATGACGCAGCATGTGGCAATTACCGGCTTGCTGGCGATTGGCATGACGCTGGTGATTTTGACTGGCGGCATCGATCTTTCGGTCGGGGCGGTGGCGGGCATATGCGGCATGGTGGCGGGTGCGCTGCTCACCAACGGCTTACCGCTGTGGGGCGGCAACGTGCTGTTCTTCAACGTGCCCGAGGTGATTCTGGTGGTGGCGCTGTTCGGCGTGGCGCTGGGATTGATTAATGGCGCGGTGGTGACGCGACTCGGCGTAGCGCCGTTTATCTGTACGCTCGGCATGATGTACGTGGCACGCGGCGCCGCGCTGCTGTTCAACGATGGCAGCACCTACGCCAACCTTGTCGGCACGCCAGCACTGGGTAATACCGGCTTCGCCTTGCTCGGTTCGGGTTCAATATTGGGCGTGTATATCCCGATATGGATGATGCTCGGCTTCCTGCTGCTGGGGTTGTATCTGACGCGTAAAACACCGCTGGGTCGTTACATCTATGCCACCGGTGGCAACGAATCGGCGGCGCGCCTGGCAGGTGTGCCGATTATCAAGGTCAAAGTGTTTGTCTACGCCTTTTCCGGCTTGTGTGCCGCGCTGGTCGGTTTGATTGTGGCGTCGCAGTTGCAAACCGCGCACCCGATGACCGGCAACATGTTCGAGATGGACGCCATCGGTGCCACGGTGCTGGGCGGCACGGCGCTGGCGGGCGGACGCGGTCGCGTTTCAGGCTCGATTATCGGTGCTTTTGTCATCGTGTTTCTCGCCGATGGCATGGTGATGATGGGCGTCAGCGATTTCTGGCAAATGGTGATTAAAGGCTTAGTGATTGTCACTGCGGTGGTGATCGACCAGTTCCAGCAAAAATTACAAAGTAAGGTGGTGCTGCTGCGCAGACATGAAAAAAAGCAGCAATCGGCCGCCCTGCCTGAAGCGACACATGGATAACAGGAGGCAATATGACACGCGATTTTAGTGGAAAGACGGTGGTGATTACCGGCGCCTGCCGCGGCATTGGCGCGGGCATTGCAGCGCGTTTTGCTCGCGACGGGGCGCGTTTGGTGATGGTGTCGAATTCGGAACGCGTCTTCAGTACCGCGCAGGCCATCGAACAGCAGTTTGGCAGTGAGGTTCTGGCGCTGCAGGTCGATGTTACCGATGAAACGGAGGTACAGCAGCTTTATCAGCAGGCGGCTGAGCGCTTTGGCAGCATTGATGTGTCGATTCAGAATGCGGGGGTGATTACCATCGATCGTTTCGATGCGATGCCCAAAAGTGACTTCGAGAAGATCCTTGCGGTGAACACCACGGGCGTGTGGCTGTGCTGCCGGGAAGCGGCGAAATATATGGTGAAACAGGGCAGCGGCAGCCTGATCAACACCTCGTCCGGTCAGGGACGGCAGGGTTTCATTTATACGCCGCACTATGCCGCCAGCAAGATGGGCGTGATCGGTATTACTCAAAGCCTGGCGCTGGAGTTGGCGCCGTGGCATATCACGGTGAATGCCTTCTGTCCGGGCATCATCGAGAGTGAAATGTGGGACTACAACGATCGCGTGTGGGGCGAGATCCTCAGCAGCGATAAAAAGCAGTATGGCAAAGGCGAACTGATGGCCGAATGGGTGGAAAACATCCCGCTTAAACGCGCAGGGCAGCCGGAAGATGTCGCTGGCTTGGTGGCTTTCCTCGCCTCTGACGATGCGCGCTATATCACCGGGCAGACCATCAACGTGGATGGCGGTTTGATTTTCTCCTGATCGTTCGCTGTTGGGTCGCCATCGATGGCGTCATGCTAAAAACTAAGCCTCATGATCGCACCTTCCGTAGCGGCGTGATTCATCGCGCAATGCATTGCGCCGCTACAATGTGCGCGCTCAATGATTTGAGAGGTCATCTCTTGATGGGCAACCAGGGCACAACATATTGCGTCGCCTGCTTACCTACATTCTGATTTTTTCGTTTTCTGCCTTAATCGAAACCAGACATGTCCGGCACTTGCATCAGAATATGCTAGGGTAGACTTATGCAGTTTTGTGAGCCACCTCTAATTCTGAACCGGGTCGAACCCTATTTTTAGCTATGTTATTTACTTTGTTATCACCTAAAAGCGTGCGTTATCTCTCTGGTTTTTCACTACTTGCCGCATCCGCGCCTGCGCTGGCGTTGATCTCTGACACTAAACTCGCCGATGCGCCGTTTAGCGATCCCACACGTTTCCAGAAAATGGCCGATCAGTTGCCTGCATTGGGTTACCAGGATGAAACGGAAGCGTTCAACAAAAAACTGGCGACCATTGCCAAAAGCATTGGTGAAGCCAGCCAGAACAGTACGGACGACAATGCCCTTGGCCAGCAGGCGGGGCTGTGGGCCTTTAACCATTTCCGCGATGAAGTGGGCAATCGACTGGTTGATGAAGGCCAGTCGCTGTTGTCACCGTATGGCAATGCTCAAATCGATTTCAATGTGGATATGGAGGGCAATTTTGCCGGCAGCGGTGCTTCGCTGCTGACACCCTGGGCGGATAACTATCGCTACCTGACCTTCAGTCAGGTCGGCTTTCATCAAACTGATGATGGGCTGGTCGGCAATGCTGGCCTCGGGCAACGTTGGGTGGCAGGAAAATGGCTGCTGGGCTATAACGGTTTCGTCGATCGCATGTTCAGCAGTGGCCTACAGCGCGCTTCGCTGGGTACCGAAGCGTGGGGCGATTATCTGCGCTTCTCCGCCAACTACTATACGCCGCTCTCAGGCTGGCAGGATCGCAATCCCTTCCAGCAGCAGCGCATGGCGCGCGGCTATGATTTCACCACCCAAGGCTATTTGCCGCACTATCGTCAACTCGGTGCGTCGGTGAGCTGGCAGCAATATCTGGGTGATAACGTCGATCTGTTTAGCTCCGGCAATCGCTACCACAACCCATCGGCGTTGACCTTTGGCGTCACCTACACGCCGGTGCCGCTGGTGACCTTATCCGCCAGCCACAAAACCAGCGACAGCGGTGAGAGCCAGGATCAGCTCGGCTTGCGTCTCAACTATCGCTTTGGCGTGGCGCTCAGCCAGCAGCTGAGTCCGGATAACGTAGCGGCTGCGCACTCACTGCGCGGCAGTCGCTACGATAACGTGACGCGCAGCTATACGCCGGTGCTGGAATATCGCCAGCGTAAAACGCTGTCGGTGTTTCTCGCTACGCCGCCGTGGCAGCTAAATGGCGGAGAAAGTTTGCCGCTGAAATTGCAAATCCGCAGCACCAATCCGATCGCTAAAGTGATGTGGCAGGGCGATACCCAGGCGCTGAGCCTGACGCCGGGTGCCAATCCCAACGATCCACAGGGCTGGAGCGTGATCCTGCCCGCGTGGGATAGCTCGCCGGGTGCGCATAACAGCTATCGCTTGTCGGTGGTGTTAGAAGACAGCAAACAGAACCGGGTCACCTCGAACGAAATCGTCCTGCAATTGCAGCCACCGTTCTCATTGGATCAGGGCGATGATGATCGCTTTGATTTGATGGCGCCGTAATCGCCTCGCACCAATAAAAAAGGGCAGCTTTCGCTGCCCTTTGCGCATATTCAGCCGACACTAGCCGAACAGCCATGAGGGTATTGCCACTTAGAACTGGTAAATCAGACCCACAGCGGTGACATCATCAGAAGCGATGCCCAACGCATTATCATCTTTCAACAGGTTGATCTTGTATTCAGCGTACACAGACATGTTTTTGTTGAAGTAGTAGGTTCCACCTACAGCGACGTATTTGGTGAGATCGACATCACCAATATTTTCAATCTCTTTGCCTTTAGATGAAACATAGCCGATTGAAGGACGCAGTCCGTTAATGAACTGATACTGCGCAACGGCTTCAAAGTTAACGGCTTTGTTAGCGAAGCCACCAGTGATTGGGGTTGCGTTGAGCGTTTCGCCGTACATGGTTGCCAGGTAAATCTGGTTAGCATCGTATTTCAGGCCCGCAGTCCAGTGCTGTGCTTTCTCGCCTTCGCCACGTAAGGCCTGGTTCTGCGTATTGGTACGATCCAGGCTCGCGTAAGCGCCAACCAGGCTCAGACCGAAATCGAAATCATAAGAAGTGGAGAGCGCGAAGCCATCACCATTCGAACGGCGTACGGCAACGTTTGCATCGTTACGATCGTTTTTACCTTCGTACTGTGCAGCAACGTTCCAGCCTTTCACCAGACCGAAGAAATCTTTGTTGCGCCAGGTCAACACGCCACCTGAGCGGCTGGACAGGAACCCATCAGAGTAACCTTGATCGCCACCAAAGAAGGGCAGCATATCGGTGTAACCCAGCACGTCATAAATTAAACCGTAGTTACGACCGTAATCGATCGAGCCGAACTGACCAAACTTCAGGCCAGCAAAGCCCAGGCGGGTTCTGTTACCGCTGTTGGCATCGCTGCCTTCTGAGTTGCTCAGGCTGTACTGGTACTGCCATTGACCGTAGCCGGTCAATTGATCGTTGATCTTGGTTTCGCCTTTAAAACCAATACGGGTATAAGACGAGGTATCACCATTTGACCCTTCGTTATCGGAGAACAGATGCGAGACGTTAATTTTGCCAGTCAGGTCCAGCTTGTTGCCATCTTTGTTATAGATTTCGGCGGCCTGAGCCGAAGAAAGTCCCAGCAGTAAAGGCATCACTGCTGCCAGTAAGGAGCGCTTCATCATTTAATTTTTACCCTGTGATATTTTTTAATTTTGTCCCCATCTGCGGGGTGAAAAGAAAATGACACAAAAGGTTCAAGATCGACAGTGCAATATATGTAACTAAATATTTCTCGTTAACTTTTTGTGTGATTTTTAATCTTAAATTCCATTATGTGGAATTTTGTATTGGTTAAACTTATCCATAAGACAACATGTGTAATGATGGTTTTAATATTTATTTGTATGATTTTATTGAATAACTTTAAATTTAAAGATGCGTAAATAAAATCAGTAGCTTGTTCGTGAAATAGCACAAGCCTATGCATTATTGTTCAATAGCAAATATCTGAATCCAGCTAATCATTAGCAGAGTAATTATCGGCTTCATGGCTTTGTGTCCTTTTATTTCTGTTCTGATAATAACCCTGGTCACAAAATGTTATTTAGCTTTTCGCTTAACAATGAACTGGCGAAATAATATTCAATCCCGCGAGGCAAATGTTAAAACCCGATTAATTCCCCGGCCGCTAAATTTGCACCGCGCTATCACTTTCCTGCACCAATCAGGCACATTGCGCCCCAAAAAAGTGCGTTTATCGCATTAATTTGGCGAAATATTTCCTGCCCGATCACAAAAGCAATATTTCATTTTGCCGATGCATAAATCCGCTAAATAAATTACTGCTATTCAGCCTGCATCAGACTGATATTCACTTTTTATGCAATTAAAGTGAATATCAGCACCCGTTAAGTTATTGATATTACGTAGTGATAAGACGGTTATGCATTTTTGCGGCTGGCTGGCACGCTATCTGCAATATACAGTAGAGCTGCCACTTAACATTTTTAACAATTTCAAAACAAAAGGCTTCACCGGGTGTGGAGCAGGAGAAAGGGCTATGTCACTGCAGGTTTCACGTCAGAATTTCGATCAATGGATGATGCCAGTTTATGCACCCGCGGCTTTTGTTCCGGTCCGCGCGGAAGGTTCAACGCTGTGGGATCAGCAAGGCAAAGAGTATATCGATTTTGCCGGTGGCATTGCGGTTAACGCATTGGGACATGCGCATCCGGCGTTGCAGCAGGCGCTGATCGAACAGGCCGGCAAACTGTGGCATACCGGAAATGGCTATACCAATGAACCGATCCTGCGTCTCGCCAAACAGTTGATTGATGCTACTTTTGCCGATCGCGTGTTTTTCTGTAACTCCGGCGCTGAAGCGAATGAAGCGGCGCTGAAACTGGCACGTAAAACCGCACACGACCGTTTCGGTGCTGAGAAAAATGGCATCGTTGCTTTTAATAATGCTTTTCACGGTCGCACGCTATTTACCGTGACAGCAGGCGGACAACCGGCCTATTCCCGTGATTTTGCGCCGCTGCCACCGGCGGTCGAACACGCTAATTTCAACGATCTGGCCTCGGCGGCCGCGCTGATCAATGACCAAACCTGCGCGGTGATCGTCGAGCCGATTCAGGGTGAAGGCGGCGTTCTGCCAGCCGATCCCGCTTTCCTGCGCGGACTGCGTGGACTCTGCGATAAACATCATGCGCTGCTGATTTTTGATGAAGTGCAGAGCGGCGTGGGTCGCACCGGTTCGCTGTATGCCTATATGCATTACGGCGTGACCCCGGATGTATTAACCACCGCCAAAGCGCTGGGTGGCGGCTTCCCAATTGGCGCGATGCTGACACGTGAAGATCTGGCGCAGGTGATGGGCGTGGGCACGCACGGCACCACCTACGGCGGCAATCCGCTGGCGGGCGCAGTCGCGGGCAAAGTGATGGAGCTGATTAATCAGCCGGAATTTATGGCCGGCGTGGCCGAGCGTCATCAATGGTTTGTTACGGCGTTGCAGGAACTGAACAAGCGTCTGCCGGTATTTAAAGAAGTGCGCGGGTTGGGTCTGTTGATTGGCGCCGTGCTAAACGACGATTTCGCCGGTAAAGCCAAACAGTTCAACCTCACCGCGGCCGAAGAGGGCGTGATGGTGTTGATTGCGGGCGCCAACGTGGTACGTTTCGCGCCAGCGCTGAACATCAGCGAGCGCGAAGTTAAAGAAGGTTTGGCGCGTTTCGAACGTGCCTGTGAACGCGTGCTCAAAGGAGCCACATCATGATGGTGATTCGCCCCGTCGAACGTGACGATCTCTCGCAGTTGTTGTCGCTGGCGGGCAAAACCGGGGGTGGCTTAACCTCGCTGCCCGCGGATAGCGAAACGCTTAAAGCCCGTATTGAGCGTTCGCTGCTCACCTGGCAAGGCGCGTTACCGCCTGCCGAACAAGGCTATGTGTTTGTGCTGGCCGACAGCGAGGATAATCGCGCCGTCGGCATTTGCGCCATCGAAGCGGCGGTGGGTTTGCAGGATCCTTGGTACAACTTCCGCGTTGGCACACAGGTGCACGCTTCGAAAGAGCTGAACGTGTATGCCAGCCTGCCGACGCTGTCGCTGAGCAACGATCACACCGGCAGCAGCGAACTCTGCACGCTGTTCCTCGATCCCGATTACCGCGATGGAAAAAATGGCCATCTGCTGTCGAAATCGCGCTTTCTGTTTATGGCTAACTTCCGCGACCGCTTTATGCAACATGTGGTGGCGGAGATGCGTGGCGTCAGTGATGACAATGGCCACTCGCCTTTCTGGGATAGCGTGGGCAGTCGCTTCTTCTCGATGGAGTTCAGCAAAGCCGATTTCCTCAGCGGCACCGGGCAGAAAGCCTTTATCGCCGAGCTGATGCCCAAACATCCGCTCTACATTCATTACCTGTCTGAAGCGGCGCAAAAAGTGATTGGCGAAGTCCATCCGAAAACCGCGCCCGCGCGTGCGGTGTTGGAGGCGGAAGGTTTCCGCTATCTCAACTATGTCGACATCTTCGACGGCGGCCCGACGCTGGAGTGCGAAATCGATCGCATTCGTGCCATTCGCAAGAGTCGCCAGTTAACCGCTGAGAGCGGTGCAGCCGATGAAAGCTGGCCGCTGTGTCTGGTGGCCAACGCGGATTTTCAGCATTTCCGCGTGGCGCTGCTGCCGGTGGATATGGCATCCGGCACGGTAAAACTGACTGAAAGCCAGCGCGCGGCGCTGCATTGCAACATTGGCGATCAACTGCGTGTGGTCACGCTGTGTCGCGAGGAGAAAAAAGCATGACGCATTTTATTCAAGGTCAATGGGTGACCGGCGGCGCTGACGCCCTGAGCAAACAAAATCCGGTGACCGGCGAAACGCTGTGGCAGGGCAAAGCGGCATCGGCAGCGCAAGTGGCTGCGGCCTGCGAAGCGGCGCGCGCGGCGTTCCCGCAGTGGGCGAGAAAACCGTTTGCGGAGCGTCAGGCGCTGGTGGAAGGGTTTGCCCGTCTGCTTGAAAGCCACAAAAACGCGCTGGCGGAAACCATCGCCCAGGAAACGGGCAAGCCGCGCTGGGAAACGCTGACCGAAGTGCAGGCGATGATCAACAAAATCGCCATTTCGATTAAGGCCTATCACAGCCGCACCGGCGAACAGGCCGATGGAGAGAGCTCGCTGCGCCATCGTCCGCACGGCGTGTTGGCGGTGTTTGGTCCGTATAATTTTCCCGGCCATCTGCCGAACGGCCATATCGTGCCAGCTCTGCTGGCGGGTAACTGCGTGGTGTTTAAGCCGAGCGAGCTGACGCCGCTGACGGCGGAGAAAACCGTGCAGCTGTGGCAGCAAGCCGGTTTACCAGCGGGCGTGATGGCGCTGCTGCAAGGCGGTCGTGAAACCGGCCAGGCGCTGGCCAATGCGGAACAAATTGATGGTCTGCTGTTTACCGGCAGCGCCGCCACCGGCTATCACCTGCATCGTCAGTTCGCCGGACAGCCAGAAAAAATGCTGGCGCTAGAGATGGGCGGCAACAATGCGTTGATTGTTGAAGATCCTGCGGATCTTGATGGTGCGGTACATATCGCTATTCAGTCGGCCTTTATTACCGCCGGACAGCGCTGCACCTGCGCGCGTCGTCTGCTGGTGAAGCGCGGCGCGGCGGGCGATGCCTTCCTGCAGCGTTTGGTTGAGGTCAGTGCGCGCTTGCAGCCTGGCGCGTGGAATGCCGAGCCGCAGCCGTTTATGGGCAGCGTGATTTCACCCACCGCCGCCGGACATATTTTTGCCGCCTGGCAGCAGCAGGTGGAAAAGGGCGGGAAAGTGATGCTCGGCATGCACTGGCCGGACCGCGACAGCGCCATCATCACGCCGGGCATCATTGATGTGACCGAAGTGAAAGATTTAGCGGATGAAGAAGTCTTTGGTCCGTTGCTGCAGGTGATTCGTTACGACAGCTTCGAGCAGGCGATTGCTATCGCCAATAATACCCGCTATGGCTTGTCGTGCGGTCTGATTTCGCCGCAGCGCGCGCAGTTTGATCAGCTATTGCTGGAGGCGCGCGCCGGTATCGTTAACTGGAACAAACCGCTGACCGGCGCGGCCAGCACCGCCCCCTTTGGTGGCATTGGCGCATCCGGGAATCATCGTGCCAGCGCGTGGTACGCCGCCGATTACTGTGCATGGCCAATGGCGTCGCTGGAGAGCCCAAGCCTGGCGCTGCCGGGCAGCTTAGCGCCGGGCCTCGATTTCTCCGCGCAGGGAGCGAAATAATGCAAGCATTTGAAGCGAACTTTGATGGGCTGGTCGGCCTGACACATCATTACGCGGGATTGTCGTTTGGTAACGAAGCCTCGACGCGCAATCAGCTGCAGCCCTCGAATCCGCGTCTGGCGGCGAAGCAGGGTTTGCTGAAGATGAAAGCGCTGGCGGATATGGGCTACGTACAGGGCGTGATCCCGCCGCACGAACGTCCTAATCTGCCGCTGCTGCGCCAGCTCGGCTTTGGCGGCAGCGATGAGCAGGTGCTGGCGCAGGCGGCGAAGCACGCGCCGCAGCTGCTGTCGGCGGCCAGCTCAGCCTCAGCGATGTGGGTGGCGAATGCCGCCACGGTGTCACCGTCGGCGGATAGCGCCGATGGTCGCGTGCATTTCACCGTCGCCAATCTGAATAACAAATTCCATCGCGCCATTGAGGCGCCGGAAACTGCCGATCTGCTGCGCGCGATTTTCCGTCATCCGCAGCACTTCTGCGTGCACGATGCGCTGCCGCAGGTGGCGCAGTTTGGTGATGAGGGCGCGGCCAATCACAATCGTTTCGGCAGTGATTACGGTGATGCGGGCGTGCAGCTGTTTATTTATGGCCGTGATGGTCAGCAGCAGGGCGCAACGCCAGCACGTTATCCGGCGCGTCAAACGCGGGAAGCCAGCGAAGCGGTGGCGCGGTTGCATCAGCTCGATGCGCAACGCACGCTGTTTGCCCAGCAAAATCCAGCGGTGATTGATCAGGGCGTGTTTCATAACGATGTGATTGCGGTGAGCAATCAGCAGGTGCTGTTCTGCCATCAGGATGCCTTTGTGAACCAGCCGCAGTTGTTGAGTGACATCGCCGCCCGCGTTAGCGGTTTCCAGCCGATTGAAGTGCCGCGCGATAAAGTATCGGTAACCGATGCGGTCAATACCTATCTGTTTAACAGCCAGCTGTTGCAGCGCGCCGACGGCGGTATGCTGCTGGTGCTGCCAGAAGAGTCACGCCAGCATACAGGCGTGTGGCGTTATCTCACTGAGCTGGTGGAGAGCGGCGGGCCAATCCGTGAACTGAAAGTTTTCGATCTGCGTGAAAGCATGTTTAACGGTGGCGGTCCGGCCTGTTTGCGTCTGCGCGTGGTGTTAACCGAAACCGAGCGTCAGGCGCTGAATCCGGCGGTATTGATGAACGATCGCCTGTTTGCCACGCTCAACGATTGGGTGGATCGCCACTACCGCGATCGCTTAACTCAGGCCGATTTAGCCGACCCGCAACTGCTGCGTGAAGGGCGCACCGCGCTGGATGAGCTGACGAAGCTGCTAGACTTAGGCAGTGTCTACGCGTTTCAGCGTTAACGCCGGGGTGAGAGGTTCGCCCCACGTCGTTAAAAAGGAGTGAACATGCAGGATTTTTTACAGCAGACCTTGTCTGGTGAGCCGCCACAGCAAAGAGAGGGCAGCAACGATCATCTCAGTTGGCAATGGCATAACGAGGGACTGATGTCCCTCACGCCGCATACGCCCACACAGCAGGCGCTGGTGCTCTCTGCGGGCATTCACGGCAATGAAACCGCGCCGGTTGAGATTCTCAATCTGTTGCTGACGCCACTGTTAAAAGGCGAGAAGCCGCTGGCAGTGCGCTTGCTGGTGATTTTGGGTAATCCCGCCGCGTTGCGCAGCGGCAAGCGCTACCAGCAACATGATATCAACCGCCTGTTTGGTGGACGCTGGCAGCAGGTGGCCGATGTACCCGAAGCGCAGCGCGTGCTGCAGCTGGAGCAGGAGCTGGAGAGTTTCTGGCGCGCCTGTCTCGATCATGAAGTGCGCTGGCACCTCGATCTGCATACCGCGATTCGCGGCTCGTATCATGCGCGTTTTGGCGTGATGCCGCTGAATCCCAATCCGTGGCCCGAGGCGTTTATGCACTGGCTGGCGGCGGCAGAAATGGAGGCGCTGGTGTTCCATCGTTCACCGGGCGGCACCTTCACCCATTACAGCTGCGAGCACCATAATGCGGCGAGCTGCACGCTGGAGTTGGGCAAGGCTTTGCCGTTTGGTGAGAACGATTTAAGTCAGTTTGCCGGCGTGCAGCGGGCGCTGGCGGCGTTGCTGTATGGCGATGCCTTACCGGAGGTGCGTGAACAGCCGCGACATTATCGCGTGGCGCAGCAACTGACCCGGCACGGCGATAAGTTTGTGTTGCACATGGGGCCGGAGACGCTGAACTTTACCGCTTTCCCGCAGGGCACGCTGCTGGCGGAGGAGGGTGACCGGCGTTACTACGTGCAGCAGGCGCGCGAGTATGTGCTGTTTCCCAATCCGAATGTCGCGCCAGGATTGCGCGCGGGGCTGATGCTGGTGGAGGAGAATGAACAGACGCAGGCGCTGGCGTTGTGATTTTCCCTCACCCTAACCCTCTCCCGCAGGCGGGATAGGGCCAGGGTGAGGGCATCAACGCGCCGACATTTCCCTTCCTGAAAACCGACAATACCGTTACACTCCTCCTTAATTCCTGCGTTTTTCACTTGATTGTCATAAACTTTTTCAATTCCTCACGCATTTCTTCTCTTTCTCTCCATGATTGCCTGATCTCTGTCTTTTATGCTTTCAGGGCTTTACTCAGCCTCTGAGTAGTTGACGTTCAGCGTCGTATGCTTGTTTCCGAAGACGCGACACAGGCTGTCGTCATTAAACTGATAAGTAAGGACAATATTATGCGTAAATTAACTTCTGTGTTCCTGGCTACCGCAATGGCTTTTGGTGCTGCAAATATCGTCCATGCAGCGGCAGACAACCTGACTCCGCCGCCAGCAGGCAGCGAAACACCGATGCACAAGCCGCCGATGCGCCATCACGGTATGGAGATGATGTTTAAAGGTCTGAACCTGACCGATGCGCAGAAAGCGCAGATAAAAACGATTCTTCGTGATGGCCACAAAGAGATGAAACGCCCGTCGCTGGAAGAGCGTCGTGCCGACCATGCCATCATCGCTTCCGATACCTTTGACCGTGCGAAAGCCGAAGCGCAGGCTGAGAAGATGACGGCGAATGCCAAAGATCGTGCGCTGCAGATGATGGAAACCCAGAACAAGATCTACAACGTGCTGACACCAGAGCAGAAGAAACAATACAACGCGAACTTTGAGAAGCGCTTAACTGAGAAAGGCCCGCACGATGGTAAAACGCCACCACCGCCGGCTGATGCTGAATAAGTTCTTTCGCTAACGGAATAGAGACCGCCGGGGTTGTCCATCGCATCTGATGCTTTGGGCAACCTCGGCGGTTTTGTTTTAAAGCTCGATCAGCGGAAACACACCAGAAAGCAGCGGACGGCAGAGAATTTTATAGCCGTCATGATCGAAGCCGTGCGAGGCGCGCTGCAGCTGGCGCGCTTCAGCTTCGCTGTTGACCGATCCCAGCCAGAACCAGTGATCGATCACATGGATTTGCGTAATGTTTGTCCCCGTTTCCACCATGCCAACCGGGCCTTGCCACGGCCAGCATTGAATGCGCATCTGCTCTAATGCCGCATGCAACCGCTGCTGATGCTCAGCAACCGACTCGTTACCACAGCAGGCACCAGCGCAGCGTTTTAGTGCAGCGCGAAAACAGCCGCGTCCCGGACGCAACGACTCCAGCCCAAGCAAGCCGTGGCACAAGCGCTGCTCATCGGCGATGGCTTTTAGCTTCTCCAGCGCGGCAAAGCGACTGCGAAACAGGCCATAAAGATTGGGCGAGCGGGAGAAGTCGAGATCCTTTGCATACACCACCTGCGGCGCACCGTCGCCCAGCTGCAGCGAACAGAGCTGGCGGTTCTTACGCAGGCGCTTATTAAACAGCGGCTGTTGCGTTTTGATCATCTGCGCTTCCAGCAGCTGAGCGCCGACGTCGCCAGCGGTCGGGATCCAGGTGACGCGCCGCGCCTGATGCAGCATTTTGGCTTCATCCGGCGCCCGGAAATGCGCCATCACCCGACTGCGCAGGTTGACGCTTTTGCCGATATACAGCGGCAGATTTTCGCTTTCACCGTGAAAGGTATAGACGCCCGGCTGGTTGGGTAAACCTTCCAGCCACTGACGTAGATGTTCGGGATATTGATAGATGGCTGCCGCATCGAAATCGAGGCGGTGGCTGGCTGCACGTCTGACCAAAGCACACTCCGATTACTGGTTGTTCATCCAGTGTATCAAACTGTGCTTTTTCTCGCCAGTCAGCGGCGATGAGAAAGTTTCCCGCCCGGACGGCGGGAAACGCCATGCACTTACTTCTTCCAGAAGTCGTCGAACACGGTGATCGGCGGACGACGTTTGTGCTCGGTTTTCAGATACCAGCCTTCGATGGTTTTTGCTGCGGCGGCATCGATGGTTTTGCCTTCCAGGTAGGCATCGATTTGCTGATAAGTCACGCCGAGCGCCACTTCATCCTGCAAGCCAGGACGATCATCTTCCAAATCGGCAGTAGGATGCTTGAGATAGAGGTGTTCCGGGCAGCCCAGCGTTTTCAGCAGCTGTTTGCCCTGGCCTTTATGCAGGCGGAAGATCGGGTTGATGTCGCTGCCGCCGTCACCGTACTTGGTGAAGAATCCGGTGATCGCCTCTGCCGCATGGTCAGTACCGACCACCACGCCTTTGGTCATGCCGGCGATGCTGTACTGCGCTTTCATACGCTCACGCGCTTTTTCATTGCCGCGCACGAAATCCGATACCGTAATACCCGCATCTTTCAACGCACGTTCGCTGGCCAGGATCGCTTCTTTGATGTTCACCACCAGCGTGCGATCGGGTTGGATAAATGCCAGCGCATCCTGACAATCCTGCTCATCGGCCTGCACGCCATACGGCAAACGCACGGCAATAAAGGTGTAATCGTTATCGCCGCTCTCTTCACGCAGTTCGCGAATCGCGGTTTGCGACAAAATGCCGGTCAGTGTCGAATCCTGGCCGCCGCTGATGCCGAGTACCAGCGTTTTCAAAAAGGGATGGGCTTTCAGGTAAGACTTCAGAAAATCAACGCTGACGCGGATCTCCTGCTGCGGGTCGATAACCGGTTTTACACCAAGGGCTTCAATGATTTCCTGTTGCAGTGACATGAACCTCTCCTCAAGTCAGTAGCCTGACGGCACAATGCGAATCATCTGCTAAAGCTAACGCCTCTCCCCACAAACAACAAGCCGCACGGCTGGTTGTTCAGGTTATTTGCTGGCAAATCAGACGTTTTTTGCCTTCTGCACCAGCAGATTGAACGACACAATCGCCAGCATAAAGCAGCCAAAGATGGTGCCGGTCATGCTCGCGACCGAGGTGCCGCCCAGGCCGGTAATGGGTACGCTGATGGCACCAAAGGTGAACATGCCGACGCCAATCACCGCCGAGGCGCTGCCCGCGCGCTGGCCCTGGCTCTGCATCGCCAGCGAAGAAGCGGTGGTGGCGATCACGCCATTACTGGCGATGGTGAAGAACAGCGCGACCAGCAGAACTGGCAGCGCTGTGTCGGTAAGTCCCGCCAGCAGCAAGCAGCTCGACGCAACAAACGCCAGCGTCAGGCCACCTTTCAGTACGCGATATTCTCCCCACAGCGGACAGAGGCGTGCACTGGTTTGTGATGCAATAATCAGGCCGAAGCCGTTGGCAGCGAAGCAGAAGCTAAAGGCTTGCGGCGTCAGGCCGTACAGCTGTTGCAGTACAAACGGCGAGGCGCCGATATAGGCAAACATGCCGGACATCATAAAACCTTGCGTCAGGCAGAAGCCCATAAACTGCCGATGCGTGACGACCTGGCCGAGCGCCGCCCAGGCGGAAAAAATCGAGCCCTGACTGCGGCGCGCTGGCGGTAAAGTTTCGTGCAATTTCCAGCGGGCAAGGAAGATCAGCACGACGGCGATGCAGCCGAGCACCACAAAAATGCCGCGCCAGTTAAGCACCGTCATCAAGGCGCCGCCCAGCACCGGCGCACCAATCGGCGCTAAACCATTGACCAGCATCAGCAGTGCAAAGAAACGCGTCAGCTCATGGCCGCTATACATATCTCGGGCAATTGCACGCGACAGCACCGCGCCGCCGGCGCCTGCCAAACCTTCAAACAGACGCGCTACCAGCAGCGAGTGGATGTCTTTTGCCAGCGCACAGCCAATCGAGGCAATAAACAGCAGCACCAGCGATAACAGCAGCGGACGGAGGCGACCAAACTTGTCGCTCATTGGCCCAAACAGCAATTGACCCGCACCTAAACCCAGCAAGCCGGCGGTGAGGCTCAGCTGCGCCGTGGCGGTTTCGGTGTGCAGATCGCGCGCCAGCTCCGGCAGCGCCGGCAGATATAGATCGATACAAAGTGGCCCGAGTGCAGCGAGCAGGCCCAGCGTGATGGCATAAACCAGCCGATGAGAAGGTGCAGGTGTCATTAATCCTCTGTCTTTATTCATTGCTATAGGTATTTTTTCGCGGGTGATTATACGAACCGTAGCGCATCAACACAGCATTTTTACCAAATCCTAACGCTTCGGAATTTAGCTAAATTTATCCCATAAAGTTGATAAATCTGGATTTATGTTCCAGGCTAATTTCACACGGACAAAAAAACGAGGAACAACAACATGAATAAAGTGATGGGATGTATCGCTGCCGCTATGACGCTGGCAGCCCTGTCTGGTTGTACGACTTATGACAAAGCCGAAAGCTACGTAACCAAGCCGGTAGTGAAGGATGTTAAGAAAGGCATGACGCGCGATCAGGTTCGCCAGATTGCCGGCCCAGCGTCTACTGAAATCACCATGGTTCACGCCCGCGGTACTTGCCAGACTTACGTGATTGGCGAGCGCGACGGCAAACCGCAGACCTACTTCGTGAGCTATAACGATACCGGTCGCGTCATGAACTACGGTTTCCAGAGCTGTAAAGACTACGATACCGATCCGCAAGCGGCTCAGTAATCGCAGCAGAATAAGAAACGGCCCGTCATTGACGGGCCGTTTTTCGTTGTGGCGCTTATAAACCGTAAGGACGCGGCACTTCGATATACTCTCCGCCGATCTCGCGCTGGTAGTAATGACCTTCCTGCACGTAATAACGCTTGCCGTTGAAATCCAGCACGCGCATACCGCCGCCCGGCGGGGCTTCAGGCGGCTGCACCACTACATAGGTGTCGCCCTGACGCTGATAGTAGTTACCGTTCAGCATGTAATAGGTCAGACCGCCCAGCAAAACGGCGGTTGCTGCTTCGGGTAGGAAACGCAGCGGGCCGGGACCGCCCCAACGTGGACCTCCACCCCAATGCGGGCCTGGGCCGGGGCCCCAACCGCCGGGATGGGCAAAACTGATGGCTGGTGTTAATAAGGTTAACGCCAGCACCGAGGCGATAACTGTTTTCATCGGTGATTCTCCTGCTGTGATTAACAGCAGAATTGGCCTTCCTGAGCGAAAACTCAAGCGAAAAGCGGCTGATTTTTCCTCTGTTTACCATGCTTAACGCTTTCCTGACGCTAGCGCCATGATTGGGTTGAATTGGGGAGGAAAGCGGGGAAGGTCGTCATAAAACGGCGACCTTACGGGGCATATCGCAGGCATGAAAAAAGGCAGATCTTGCGATCTGCCATTGTTGCAACTCATTAATTTAGCGGTGTGCCAGTTCGGCGTGTTCGTCGCTCTCCAGCACTTTCTTGTCGGTCAATCCGAGCCAGCGGCTGGTGAGTGAACCGGCGGTCATTGAACCATTAACGTTGAGCGCGGTACGCCCCATATCGATCAGCGGTTCGATGGAGATCAGCAGCGCGACCAGCGTGACCGGCAGGCCCATCGCCGGCAGCACGATCAGCGCGGCGAAGGTGGCGCCGCCGCCGACGCCAGCCACACCGGCAGAACTCAGCGTCACAATACCTACCAGCGTTGCAATCCACATCGGATCAAAAGGGTTGATGCCCACGGTTGGCGCAACCATCACCGCCAGCATGGTGGGATAGAGACCGGCACAGCCGTTCTGGCCGATGGTGGCACCAAATGACGCCGAGAAGCTGGCGATCGATTCTGGCACGCCCAGGCGACGCGTTTGAGTCTCCACGTTCAGTGGAATACTGGCGGCGCTGGAACGGCTGGTGAAGGCGAAGGTGATCACCGGCCATACTTTACGGAAGAAGCGCATTGGATTGATGCCGTTAACCGACAGCAGCAGCGCGTGTACGGCAAACATGATCGCCAGACCGAGATAAGAGGCCACCACAAAGCCACCCAGCTTGATGATGTCCTGCAGGTTGGAACCGGCTACTACTTTGGTCATCAGCGCCAGCACACCGTACGGCGTCAGCTTCATGATCAAACGCACCAGCTTCATGACCCAGGATTGCAGGGTATCGATGGCCACCAGCACGCGCTCGCCTTTTACCTTGTCATCTTTCAGCAGTTGCAGCGCCGCCACACCGAGGAAGGCGGCGAAAATCACTACGCTGATGATCGAGGTGGGATTGGCGCCCGCCAGATCGGCAAACGGGTTTTTCGGAATGAAGGAGAGCAGCAGCTGTGGCGTGCTGAGATCAGCCACTTTGCCCACGTAGTTGCTCTGAATCGCGCTCAGACGCGCGGTTTCCTGCGCACCTTGCACCAGACCTTCAGCGCTAAGGCCAAACAGGCCGGTCACCAGCACGCCGACCAGCGCGGAGATTGCGGTGGTAAACAGCAGCACGCCAATGGTCAGCACGCTAATTTTACCCAGCGATGAGGCATTGTGCAGACGTGCGACCGCGCTCAGGATCGAGGCGAACACCAGCGGCATCACGATCATCTGCAACAATTGCACGTAGCCGTTACCGACGATATTGAACCAGCCAATCGACGCTTTCACGGTTGGGCTGTTTTCGCCATAGATGGTTTGCAGCGCCAGACCAAAGGCCACACCGAAAACCAAACCGGTCAGCACGCGTTTGGACAGGCTCCAGCTTTGGTTGCCAATCCGATTCAGCAGAATCAGGAGTGCGATAAACGCCACGATATTAATAATGAGGGGAAAATCCATGCTCAACTCCAGAGTGTGACGCGCCATCCTGGGATGGCACGAAAAACAGTAAGTTCCCGTTAGGGAATATTTGGAATGTTATCAGTTCAGCGTGGGGCGGGCTTATACCCAAAAAGAATGCTTTATAACTTTAACGCTTGATTCGACTGCTTATTAACCGTTTTGACCATTAACCAACCGACCGACGCCATTTTGTAGCGTATTGAACAGTTGCTCCGGCCAGCCGTTGGCACCAAAAGAGGGCATGCCGGGCGGGAACCATAACGCATAACCGACCAGCGCCAGACAAAGTGCGCGCTCCAGCTGGTTACCTTTTTGACTATTCAGGATGGGCAAACGGAAGCGCCAGCGGCAGGGCCACAGTAGCGGCACGCCGGCGGGCGTGAGCATATCGGCGACAATATGGCTGAGATAGCCGAGCGTCATGCCTTGCAGCACGTCGGCGGGAAGAAACCAGTCGGCGGGTACATTGATCTGGAATAGCCACAAACTCACCGCCACCGCCAGCAAACTGTGGGTAAAACCGCGATGACCAAAGATGCGGGCGATGGGATGCGATAGCCACCTTAAGCGCTGGCCTAACACGGATTTAGGGTGATCGATATCGGGCAGCAGGCAGGTTAACAGCGCAGCAGGCACTAAATGCCACCAGTCGGCGCTGGCCAATACTGGCGTCAGCTCCGCGCGCTTGGCAAAAATGGCGCTGGCAATGGCAAAAATGATATGGCCTTCGGCCGTCATGATGAAACCTGGCTGCATAAAACTGTCGATGCATCCAGTATAGGGATTTATCCAGTGAATGAGAATGGTGACGCTGTAACGAAGCGTTAATATTTTTCACTTTCCCGCGTCACAATGACGCGGGAAAAGAACGGGTTAGCCTAGCGCGCTAACCATCCGCCGTCGACGGCCAACGTATAACCTTGCACATAGTCGGAGGCGCTGGAGGCGAGGAACACAATCGGGCCCATCATGTCGTCCGGGATGCCCCAGCGACCTGATGGAATGCGGCCTAAAATCTCCTCGTTGCGTGACTCATCGCTGCGCAGCTGTTCCGTGTTATTGGTGGCCATGTAGCCCGGCGCAATGGCGTTAACATTGATGCCGTGCTTCGCCCATTCGTTGGCCATCAAACGGGTTAACCCCATCACTGCGCTTTTTGATGCGGTATAAGAAGGCACGCGAATGCCGCCCTGGAACGACAGCATCGAGGCGATATTGATGATCTTGCCGCCATTGCCTTGCGCGATAAACTGCCGGGCGACCTGCTGTGACAGGAAGAACAGACTTTTGCTGTTGATGTTCATCACATCATCCCAATCCTGCTCGCTGAAGTTGAGTGCATCTTCGCGGCGAATGATGCCTGCGTTATTCACCAGGATATCGATGCGACCGGCAAGCGCCACCGCCTGTTCAACAATTTGCGGCACGATGGACGGCTTGGTCAGATCGGCCTGAATTGACCAAAAACGGCGGCCTAATGCCTCAACTTTGGCCTGCGTATCATCCGGTCCGGCGCGGTTAACGCCAATAATGTCACATCCCGCCTGCGCCAGACCCAGCGCCATACCTTGGCCTAAACCGGTATTGCAGCCGGTGACCAGCGCGATTTTGCCTGCAAGATTAAATGCGTTGAGTATCATGATTCGCTCCTTGTTAGCGCAGTGCGCTGATGTTGACGTGGTCCATGTCATCAAATACCTGGTTTTCGCCCACCATGCCCCAGATAAAGGTATAGCGCTGCGTTCCCACGCCCGCATGAATCGACCAGCTTGGTGAAATCACCGCTTGCTCGTTATGGACCAATAGATG
Source organism: Pantoea sp. GbtcB22 (assembly GCF_019091025.1). Taxonomy (NCBI): domain Bacteria; kingdom Pseudomonadati; phylum Pseudomonadota; class Gammaproteobacteria; order Enterobacterales; family Erwiniaceae; genus Pantoea; species Pantoea sp. GbtcB22. The sequence continues at coordinate 789,989 of NZ_JAGXKB010000001.1, read as the reverse complement.
ACGCGTCTCCTGCGGCTGGCCCATCATGTGGAACACGGCGCTGTCGTCGGCCATATCGAAATAGAAATAGACTTCCATGCGACGTTCGTGGGTATGACACGGCATGGTGTTCCACAAGTTGCCGTCATCAAGGCGGGTTAATCCCATGGTTAACTGGCAGGTTGGCAACACGTCGGGCACGATGAATTTGTTAATGGTGCGGCGGTTCGAGGTGGCCGCGTCGCCGAGCGTGGCTTTCACTGCCTCGTCGAGGGTGATTTTTTTGTCTGGATAATGGGTGTGTGCCGGCGCGCTATTGTAGTAAAACTTCGCCGGGCGGCTGGCATCGCTGCTGCGGAAAACCACGCTCTGCGCGCCTTGTCCGACATACAACGCTTCCTGCTGACCAATCTCCCAGGTTTTGCCATCCACTTCAATCACCCCGGGTCCACCGATGTTGATTACGCCGAGTTCGCGGCGTTCGAGAAAGTAACTTACGCCCAGCTGCTTACCCACTTCATGGCCGATAGTCACCGGTTTCTGCACCGGCATCACGCCGCCGATAATGATGCGATCGATTTGGCTGTAAGTGAGGGTGTAATTGTCGGCGTCGAAAATCTTGTCGATCAGAAACTCACGGCGTAAGCCGTCCGTGTCCAGGGTTTTGGCATGCTCGCTATGAATGCTTTGACGAATGTCCATCTCAGGCCTCTCAAGAGTCAAAGGAAGTGGTCCCGATGCGGGTCTTTGGGCATCTTAGGCAGGATGAGATGTGAATTCAATAAAAATGAAACGATGTTTTATTTATTTGCGTGCGCGATCAAGTTGCATAAAAAAGCCCGCGTTAAGCGGGCTGCGATTAACCGTGCAGATGTTCGGGTTTGAGCTGGGTTAAATCATCAAGAATCACATTGGCCAGCGCCCAACGCGCATCTTCACGATGCTCGGCCGCCGGCACCACAATTGAACGCATGCGTGCGGCTTTGGTAGCGATCATGCCGTTGAAAGAATCTTCCAGCGTGACGCAGTTAAGCGGATCGATACCCAGTTTGGCTGCGGCGTCGAGATAGACCTGCGGATGCGGCTTGCTGTACGGCAGCGCTTCCGCGGACGCCAGCACATCAAAGTATTTGCGCAGGTCAAACATCTCCAGCACGCGCTCCAGCATGTGCAGCGGCGAGGCGGAGGCGAGGCCGATTTTCAAACCTTGCTGCTGGCACAGTTGCAGCGCCTGCTCCACGCCAGGCAGCAGCGGACGCGTCTCTTCCACCAGCGCCAGCGCGCGGGCGATGATGCGTTGCGTCACTTCCTGTTGATCCGGGCCGCTCCACGGCAGCGCTTCAAACCACATGCGCACGGTTTGATCGATGCGCAGACCCAGCGTATCGGGCAACTCGTGGCGGCGGGTGATATCCACGCCAAGGCTGGCGAAAATATCCAGTTCCGCGCGATCCCACAGCGGTTCTGAGTCGATCAACAATCCATCCATATCAAAGATGGCGGCCAATACAGGACGACGATATGACATATAACTGCTCCCTTAGAAATTTGGCTTACCATAGCACGAGAGCCGGATAAAGCCGACTTGCGGCAGGCCACGCATTTTTCAGGAAAAATTGCAGTAGTGCAGGTAGACTTAGGCAAAACTATTTTTGGTTCAGGGAGACACCATGACTTACCAACAGGCTGGCCGCATCGCCATCCTCAAGCGAGTGGCTGGCTGGGTGATTTTTATACCCGCATTGTTATCCACGATGATTTCGCTGCTGGGCTTTATGTTTAAGCACAGTGAAAAGCAGCCGGGCATTGATGCCGTGATGCTCGATTTTGTGCATGTCATGGTCGACATGGTGAAGTTCAATACGCCGTTTCTTAATGTGTTTTGGCAGAACTCTCCGGTGCCGGAATTTAACGGTGGCGCGAATATTGGGTTTTGGCTGATCTACATCCTGATCTTTGTCGGCATAGCGCTGCAGGCTTCAGGTGCGCGCATGTGGCGTCAGTCGCGCCATATTAAAGAGGGAATTGAAGATCAGCTGATCATGGAACAGGCCAAAGGCAGTGAAGGGCGCACGCGAGCGCAACTGGAAGAGAAAATCCACATCCCGCGTCACACCATTTTCTTGCAGATTTTCCCGCTCTATATCCTGCCGATCATTATCGCTATCGCGGGCTACTTTGTGCTGAAACTGCTCGGCATGCTGTAACACGTTAGGCCGGTCTGGCCTGACGTCCGCCCAACACATCTTCATCTAACAACTGGCCGATGGCGAACTGCGCTTCGCCCGTCCAGTTGCCGCCGAAAACATTAGCGCGATTCAGCAGGTAATAGAGCTGATACACCGGCTGACGCTGCGAGAATCCGTCTTCCAGTGGCCAAACAGCCTGGTAGCCATCATAGATCTGGCGCGGCAAATCGGCGTAGTAACTCAGCATCGCTAAATCGCATTCGCGATCACCCCAATAGCAGGCGGGATCAAACAACCACGGACCCTCTGCGCTGCCGGCGCAGTTGGCGGGCCACAAATCGCCGTGTAATAAAGAAGGTTGCGGATGGTGGTTGGCTAACGTGCGCTGCACACAATCAACAATCAGTTCGGTATCGCCATAGTGCACGCCTTTTTCCGCGGCCAGTTGCAGCTGCCAGCCGATGCGCTGCTCAGCGAAGAACACTGACCAGCGGCGTAACCAGCTATTCGGCTGAGGTGAGGTGGTGATGTTGTTGTCGAAATCGAGACCAAATTGCGGTTGCTCGCTCCATTGGTGTAGATGCGCCAACTGCTGGCCGAGCTGGAAAGCGCTCTGTGCGGTAAAGGGATGAGGCGGAATATATTCCAGCAGCAGGAAGCTGGTATCACGATCATTGCCAACGCCATACACTTTCGGGACGCGAACGGTTTGCGTGCGCGCCAGCAGGTCGAGTTGATCGGCTTCCCAGCTGAACAAGGTGAGCATATCGCGGGTGTTACATTTGACGAACACATCCAACTCGCCATAGCGGATGCGCCAGGCGGGATGGACATCGCCACCGGGAAGTTCCTGACGGTCGGTGATTTCGGCATCACCGGCGTACTCGCTTAACAGACGACTAATGGCTGACCACATCGGGTAATCCTCTTTGTTCGCTGCGTGAGTTCGATTGTAACGCGCAAAACCTGAGCAAACCTGGCGTCGATGCCGTTTTTTGCACTGCGTCAGGATTGTTGTTTCAGAAACGCCTCTAACGTGATGACGGTGACCTCAGGTTTATGATCGAGCGCGATTTGGGCATATCCCGCGGCTTGCTCTGCTATTTCATGCTCCTCTAACGCGCTGACAATACCGAAGCTATTGGTGCCCAACTCATGTGGATGACCTTCATCATCGCTTAAGGTGGTGCTGTATCCGCCATTGATCATGGCGCTGTTCACTGACTGCACGTCGCCGAGTCCACTTTCCTGATATTTCAACGTGACAATGTAACGTTTGACATCATGGTCACTCATTATTCACCTCATTGTTATCGAACAGATTTCAGCGTAGACCAGCGCGCTGTATAGAGCGAATTTTAGCCAATTCATTAGTTAAAATAGCAGGTAAAGCTTTGTCAAAAGAGTTCAGAAAAATCTTGTAGCCTTCAGGCTGCTATTTGAGTAATTGCCCCCTATAATGCGCAGCGAAAATGGGAAAAGTCCCATTAAAAGAGCGGTCCAGCGGCTTTCCTGGTTTTTTATGCGGATACATACTTTTTTACAAAACTTACGGTAAATTGCATTGATTGGCCGGAGAAACGCTTCAGACTCTTCGTTTTTTAAACTGTCGTACGGATTACTTTTAATGAAAGCCTTTAACAAGCTGTCCGCTGTTTTATTGCTCTCTGCTGGAGCATTTTGTCACCAGGCCTTTGCAGATAACGCCGTTTTCACCTCCATGGATGACCCTGCAACGGCGAAAAAGCCGTTTGAAGGCAGCGCTTCAGCGGGTTACCTGGCTCAAACTGGAAACACCACCAGTTCTTCGCTGAGTGCGTCTACCAATATGACGTGGTATCAAACCAATACCGCATTGAGTCTGTGGGGCAACGCCGCAAACAACTCCTCAAATGATGAGCGTTCATCTGAGACTTACAATATCGGTGGCCGTAGCCGCTATAACCTCAATAGCGCTGATTACCTGTTTGGCCAGGCAAGCTGGCTAAGCGACCGTTTCAACGGTTATGACTCACGCGATGTGCTGACCGCCGGTTACGGTCGTCAGATCCTCAGCGGCCCGGTTCACTCACTGCGTGCTGAATTCGGTCCGGGTGTGCGTTACGACGATTTCCATGATGGCGGCCATGAAACCAAAGCATTGGGTTATGGTGCAGTGAGCTATCAATGGCAGCTGACAGATACCACCAAATTTATCCAGGGTGTTTCTGTGCTGAGCAGCTTCGGTGAAGACACCACGCTGAACTCAGAAACCGCGCTGCAGGTGGCCATCAATGCCCATTTCGCGCTGAAGCTGGGCTACAACGTGACCTGGAACAATAATCCGCCAGAATCTGCGCCGGATCGTACCGATACCAAAACCACGATCCAGCTCTCATACTCAATGTAAGCGAGACGGATGTGAATCACCGCTGCCAGGCCTGTGCCTCGCAGCGGTTTTTTTTATTTCTCTTTAGCTTAGCGAATCTCTGCACGGGTTTTGATCGGCGGCGAAAGCTGCTATTATCATCGCCGCTTTACATTCCTGGCGTCATTCCGACAACGTGGGTCTGACATCACGCCGGGTTACACACTATGAAACTCATTTTTGCATGTAGGCTTTCGTGTGGCTTACCACTGCAATTAAGGATATGAAATGCCAGTAATTACTCTTCCTGATGGCAGCCAGCGCAGCTTTGACCGTCCGGTCAGCGTGATGGATATTGCGTTGGATATTGGACCGGGTTTGGCGAAAGCCTGCATTGCGGGTCGCGTGAATGGCGAATTGGTTGATGCGGTTGATCCGATCACCGAGGACGCTCAGGTCGCGATTATTACCGCTAAAGACGACGCCGGTTTAGAAATCATTCGTCACTCTTGCGCGCACCTGTTAGGGCATGCGATTAAGCAGCTGTGGCCAAACACCAAAATGGCGATCGGCCCGGTGATTGATAACGGTTTCTATTATGACGTTGACCTGGAACATACCTTAACCCAGGAAGATCTTGAGCTGCTGGAAAAGCGTATGCACCAGCTGGCTGAAACCAACTACGATGTGGTGAAGAAAAAGGTGAGCTGGCAGGAAGCACGTGACGTGTTTGCTGAGCGTGGCGAAAGCTACAAAACCACCATTCTTGACGAGAACATCAGCCACGACGATCGTCCTGGCCTGTATCAACATGAAGAATACATCGACATGTGCCGCGGTCCGCACGTGCCGAATATGCGTTTCTGCCATCACTTCAAACTGCAGAAAATCTCCGGGGCTTACTGGCGCGGCAACAGCGACAACAAAATGCTGCAGCGTATTTACGGTACGGCCTGGGCGGATAAAAAGCAGTTGGCTGCCTATCTGCAGCGTCTGGAAGAAGCGGCGAAGCGCGATCACCGTAAAATCGGTAAGCAGCTCGATCTCTACCACATGCAGGAAGAAGCACCGGGCATGGTGTTCTGGCACAATGACGGCTGGACCATCTTCCGCGAGCTGGAAGTGTTTGTGCGTACCAAGCTGAAAGAGTACGACTATCAGGAAGTGAAAGGTCCGTTCATGATGGACCGCGTGCTGTGGGAGAAAACCGGGCACTGGGAGAACTATAAAGAAGCCATGTTCACCACCTCTTCAGAGAACCGTGAATATTGCATCAAGCCGATGAACTGCCCAGGCCACGTTCAGATCTTTAATCAGGGTCTGAAATCCTACCGCGACCTGCCGCTGCGTATGGCGGAGTTTGGTAGCTGCCATCGTAACGAGCCATCAGGTGCCTTGCATGGTCTGATGCGCGTGCGCGGCTTTACCCAGGATGATGCTCACGTCTTCTGTACCGAAGATCAGGTACGTGATGAGGTGAACAGCTGTATCCGCATGGTATACGACATGTACAGCACCTTCGGTTTTGAAAAAATCGTGGTGAAGCTGTCGACCCGTCCGGAAAAACGTATCGGTACCGACGAAATGTGGGATCGTGCGGAAGTGGATTTGGCAGAAGCGCTGAAAGAGAATGATATTCCATTCGAATATCAGCCGGGAGAAGGTGCCTTCTACGGCCCTAAAATTGAGTTTACCCTGTACGATTGTCTCGACCGCGCCTGGCAGTGTGGTACCGTTCAGCTAGACTTCTCCCTGCCGAAGCGTCTGGACGCGACTTTTGTCGGCGAAAACAACGACCGCCAGACACCGGTAATGATCCATCGCGCAATTCTCGGTTCAATGGAACGCTTTATCGGCATCCTGACCGAAGAATTCGCTGGATTCTTCCCGAGTTGGCTGGCGCCGGTGCAGGCTGTGGTGATGAATATCACCGACAGTCAGTCAGAATACGTCAGTGAATTGACGAAGAAATTGCAGAATGCTGGCATTCGTGTCAAAGCAGACTTGAGAAACGAGAAGATAGGCTTTAAAATCCGCGAGCACACATTACGTCGCGTCCCTTATATGCTGGTTTGCGGTGACAAAGAGGTGGAAGCAGGCAAAGTTGCCGTGCGCACCCGCCGTGGTAAAGACCTTGGGAGCATGGACGTAGATGTGTTTGTTGAGAAGCTGCAACAAGAGATTCGCAGCCGACATCTTCACCAATTAGAGGAAACAGGTTATTAAAGGCGGAAAACGAGTACAACCAACACGTCCGAACCGTATCAACGGCGAAATCCGTGCCACCGAAGTGCGCTTAACTGGCGTAGACGGCGAGCAACTTGGCATTGTCACCCTGCGTGAAGCCATTGAGAAAGCTGAAGAAGCCGGCGTAGATTTAGTTGAAATCAGCCCGAACGCCGAACCGCCGGTTTGCCGTATCATGGATTACGGCAAGTTCCTTTATGAAAAAAGCAAGTCTTCTAAGGAACAGAAGAAGAAGCAGAAAGTTATCCAGGTTAAGGAAATCAAATTCCGTCCTGGTACCGATGATGGCGACTATCAGGTCAAACTACGCAACCTGATTCGCTTTCTGGAAGAGGGTGATAAAGCCAAAATCACGCTGCGTTTCCGCGGTCGTGAGATGGCGCACCAGCAGATCGGTATGGAAGTGCTTAACCGCGTCCGTAAAGATCTGTGTGAAGACATGGATCTGGCGATTGTCGAATCCTTCCCTTCGAAGATCGAAGGTCGTCAGATGATCATGGTGCTCGCTCCTAAGAAGAAACAGTAGGCCTTCAAGTAATAATGCCGCGCAGCGCTTGCGTTGTGCGGATTTTTATTCGCCTGTCTGATTCATTTTATTAACAATGCGAAGTGGATATTTGTAAAAATGCCAAAGATTAAAACTGTACGTGGCGCCGCTAAGCGCTTCAAGAAGACCGCTTCTGGCGGCTTCAAGCGTAAGCACGCGAACCTGCGTCATATTCTGACTAAAAAGTCTACTAAGCGTAAACGTCACCTGCGTCCGAAAGGCATGGTGTCTAAAGGCGATCTGGGTCTGGTTATTGCCTGCCTGCCGTACGCATAAGTAAATTTTTTTTAGTTTAATTCCCCGAAAGATTTCGGGTTGCAGCAAGGCGGCAACTGAATGAATCCCTTAACTTACATCAGTAAGTGACTGGGATGAATGAAGACAGCCAACGCCGCTGCGGCACGAAAGATGAAGGGAAATCACAGAATATGATATAGGAGAGCTCACATGGCTCGCGTTAAACGTGGTGTAATTGCTCGCGCACGTCACAAGAAAATCTTAAAACAAGCTAAAGGCTACTATGGTGCACGTTCACGTGTATACCGCGTTGCCTTCCAGGCTGTTATCAAAGCTGGTCAGTATGCTTACCGTGACCGTCGTCAACGTAAGCGTCAGTTCCGTCAACTGTGGATCGCGCGTATCAACGCTGCGGCTCGTCAGAACGGTATCTCTTACAGCCGTTTCATCAATGGCCTGAAAAAAGCCTCTATTGAAATCGACCGTAAGATTCTGGCTGACATCGCTGTATTCGACAAAGTGACATTTACTGCACTTGTTGAAAAAGCAAAATCAGCTCTGGCGTAAGTCAGTTGAAAAAGGGAGCTTGCTCCCTTTTTTATTACCCGCAACTCACGCAAAAGATTGACATTTTGGCCGCTGCGCATTTCAATAGTGCGGTTTCTAAATATGACAAGGTAACGCAAGCATGAATGCTGCTATTTTCCGTTTCTTTTTTTACTTTAGCGCCTGAACATCAGGGGCTTTTGCGCATAAGAAAAGAAACGAAAAATCGCGCTGAAAGCCTCCCTCGTGGAGGCTTTTTTGTTTCTGGCGACACTTAATCGGATCATCTGATCCCAACGAGAACTGACCAGCCCGGCTGGAAGAAGAGGAAATCATGTCCCAACTCGCAGACCTGGTGGCTCGTGCCACGGCCGCCATCGACGAGGCGGCGGATATCGCTGCTCTGGACGCCGTGCGCGTCGAATTTCTGGGTAAGAAAGGGCATCTGACGCTGCAAATGACCACCCTGCGTGAACTGCCGGCAGAAGAGCGCCCGGCTGCGGGTGCGGTCATCAACGAGGCCAAACAGCAAGTGCAGGACCGCCTTACCGCGCGCAAAGAGACGCTGGAAAGTGCGGAGCTGAATGCGCGTCTGGCTGCGGAAACCATCGACGTGTCGCTGCCTGGCCGCCGCGTTGAGAATGGCGGCTTGCATCCGGTGACCCGCACTATTGATCGTATCGAAACCTTCTTCGGCGAACTGGGTTTCGCGGTGGTAACAGGTCCGGAAATCGAAGACGACTACCACAATTTTGATGCGCTGAACATTCCCGGCCATCACCCGGCGCGTGCCGATCACGACACGTTCTGGTTTGATGCCACGCGTCTGCTGCGCACCCAAACTTCAGGCGTGCAGATCCGTACCATGAAAAACCAGCAGCCGCCAATCCGCATCATCGCGCCAGGCCGTGTTTATCGTAACGATTACGATCAGACGCACACGCCAATGTTCCACCAGATGGAAGGTTTGATTGTCGATAAAGACATCAGCTTTACCAACCTGAAAGGCACACTGCACGATTTCCTCAACAACTTCTTCGAAGAGAATCTGCAAATTCGCTTCCGTCCTTCTTACTTCCCGTTCACCGAACCGTCCGCAGAAGTGGACGTGATGGGTAAAAACGGCAAGTGGTTGGAAGTGCTGGGTTGCGGCATGGTGCACCCGAACGTATTGCGCAATGTTGGCATCGATCCGGAAATTTATTCGGGCTTTGCGTTTGGCATGGGCATGGAGCGTCTCACCATGCTGCGCTACGGTGTGACCGATCTGCGCGCCTTCTTCGAAAATGATTTACGTTTCCTCAAACAATTTAAATAAGGGCAGGTTATCCAATGAAATTCAGTGAACTCTGGTTACGCGAATGGGTAAATCCAGCCCTGGACAGCGCTGCGCTGTCTGAGCAAATCACCATGGCCGGCCTTGAAGTGGACGGCGTGGATCCGGTTGCCGGTGCGTTCCACGGTGTCGTGGTGGGTGAAGTGGTTGAGTGCGGCCAGCATCCGAACGCCGACAAACTGCGCGTCACCAAAATCAACGTCGGTGGCGATCGCCTGTTGGATATCGTCTGCGGCGCGCCAAACTGCCGTCAGGGCCTGAAAGTGGCGGTGGCGACCGTTGGCGCTGTGCTGCCGGGCGATTTCAAAATCAAAGCAGCAAAACTGCGTGGCGAGCCGTCTGAAGGCATGCTGTGCTCCTTCTCTGAGCTGGGTATTTCCGACGATCACAATGGCATCATTGAGCTGCCAGCCGATGCGCCAATTGGCACCGACATCCGCAGCTATCTGCAGCTGGATGACAACACCATTGAAATCAGCGTCACGCCAAACCGCGCCGATTGCCTGGGCATCATCGGGATTGCGCGTGATGTAGCAGTTTTGAACGGTTTGCCGCTGACGGCACCCGCAATTGAGCCGGTAAAAGCCACCATCAACGATACCTTCCCGATTCGTGTTGATGCCACCGCCGCGTGCCCGCGCTACCTTGGCCGCGTGGTGAAAGGTGTCAACGTTAAAGCCGCTACGCCATTGTGGATGCGTGAGAAGCTACGTCGTTGCGGTATTCGCTCAATCGATCCGGTGGTCGATATCACCAACTTTGTACTGCTGGAGCTTGGCCAGCCGATGCATGCCTTCGATCTCGACCGCATCGACGGCGGCATCGTGGTGCGTATGGCAGAAGAGGGCGAAGTGCTGACGCTGCTGGATGGTACCGAAGCTAAACTCAGCAGCGACACGCTGGTGATTGCCGATCACCACAAAGCGCTGGCGATGGGCGGCATTTTTGGTGGCGAGCATTCCGGTGTCAATGAAGAGACGCAAAATGTGCTGTTCGAATGCGCCTACTTTGATCCGCTGGCGATCACCGGCCGCGCTCGCCGTCAGGGCCTGCATACCGACGCGTCACATCGTTACGAGCGTGGCGTCGATCCAGCGTTGCAGCACAAAGCGATTGAACGCGCGACGCAACTGTTGCTCGACATCTGTGGCGGCGAAGCGGGCCCGGTCATCGACCAAACTGACGCGAGCGCGCTGCCGCCACGCGCCACCATCACGCTGCGCCGTGAAAAGCTCGATCGCCTGATTGGCCATGTGATTGCTGACGAACAGGTTACTGACATCCTGACGCGTTTGGGTTGCGAAGTGAAAGTGAGTGCAGGTGAGTGGCAAGCCGTTGCGCCAAGCTGGCGTTTCGATATGGCTATCGAAGAAGATCTGGTCGAAGAAGTGGCGCGCGTTTACGGCTACAACAACATCCCTGATGTGCCGGTGAAAGCCAGCCTGATCATGACGCAGCATCGTGAAGCCGACCTGTCGCTGAAGCGTGCGAAAAATCTGTTGGTAGATAAAGGTTATCAGGAAGCGATTACCTACAGCTTCGTTGATCCCAAACTGCAGCAGTTGCTGCATCCGGGCGAAGAGGCGCTGATCCTGCCCAGCCCAATCTCCAGCGATATGTCGGCAATGCGCCTGTCGCTGTGGACCGGTTTGCTGGGCGCGGTGGTGTATAACCAAAACCGTCAGCAGGGCCGCGTACGCCTGTTTGAAAGCGGTTTACGCTTTGTTCCTGATACACAGGCCGATCTGGGTATCCGCCAGGATCTTATGCTGGCCGGCGTTTTAAGCGGCAATCGCTATGAAGAGCATTGGGATCTGGCGCGTCAGACGGTTGACTTCTATGATTTGAAAGGCGATTTAGAATCGCTGCTGGATTTGACCGGTAAACTTGATGAGATTTCCTTCCGTGCGGAAGCCAATCCGGCGCTGCATCCAGGACAAAGCGCCGCAATTTATTTACGCGGCGAACGAATCGGATTTATCGGGGTGGTTCATCCAGAGCTGGAACGTAAGCTGGATCTGAATGGTCGCACCTTAGTGTTTGAACTGCTTTGGAATAAGGTCGCAGACCGCGTCCTGCCTGATGCGCGCGAGATTTCTCGCTTCCCGGCAAACCGTCGTGATATCGCCGTTGTGGTGGCTGAAAATGTGCCTGCAGCAGATATCATTGCGGAGTGTAAGAAAGTTGGCGTAAATCAGGTAGTTGGCGTAAACTTGTTTGACGTGTACCGTGGTAAGGGCGTAAACGAAGGTGAAAAGAGCCTAGCGATTAGCCTGATTTTGCAGGATACCAGCCGGACACTCGAAGAAGAGGAGATTGCCGCGACCGTTGCCAAATGTGTTGCGGCATTAAAAGAGCGATTCCAGGCAACCTTGAGGGATTGAACCTATGGCGCTTACAAAAGCTGAAATGTCAGAGTACCTGTTTGAAAAACTCGGGTTGAGCAAACGCGATGCCAAAGAGTTGGTAGAACTTTTTTTTGAAGAGGTTCGCCGCGCGTTGGAAAACGGAGAACAGGTAAAACTGTCCGGATTTGGTAATTTTGATCTGCGTGACAAAAACCAGCGTCCGGGCCGTAACCCGAAGACGGGGGAAGATATTCCTATCACCGCGCGCCGAGTGGTGACATTCCGTCCGGGACAGAAGTTGAAAAGTCGCGTCGAGAACGCGACACCCAAGGATGCTGACTAATTTCAGTACGACAAAAAGGCCGCTTAGCGGCCTTTTTTTTGCCTTAAATCTGGCCGCTCTGCACGATTTATTCATGATGTAAGGATTTAGTAAGCATCCGGAAAATAAGGCGAAAATCGGTCCTCACCGATAGTGACGACATCAACACTTTTGTTATAACAGCGCCATCACAGAGCAAAGGGTTTGAATAATGAAAAAGACAGCAATTTTATTAAGTGTCTTGTTAGGCATGCCGCTGCTGGCTGGCGCCAATGTTTCCGTCAACATCAACACGCCGGGCGTTTCGGTGCACATCGGCGATCAGGATAAACGTGGCTACTATTGGGATGGCTACGACTGGCGCGCGCCAACGTGGTGGAAACAGCACCACAACCAGCGCATTGGCACCAAAGGTCCGCACGGTTACTGGAACGGTAACGGTTGGCAGGCGCAGCATCCGGGCAATGGACCGCACCGCGACGACAAACGTCAGCCGCAACCGCAGCATCACGACCAGCGTGACAATCAGCAGAAGCGTGATAATCATGGTCAGCCGCTTCCTCCGCATCAGTAAGGCTTCTCCAGCGGCGCCTCCACAGCGCCGCTTTCTTTTTGCTGTAATCCCACTACAATCAAATCTCTGTTTTCTCAGCCAATCTTATCTATGACTCTGCTGGATCAGCTTGCTTCCCAGGCAAATCGCCGCAGCCAGCGCTGGCTCATCGCACTCATTGCGCTTCTATTGCTGCTCATCGGGCTTAGCCTGTGTGCCGGCGACAGCTGGATCTCTCCCACACAATGGTTTTCGGCGGAAGGCGATCTGTTCGTCTGGCAGCTGCGCATGCCGCGCACGCTGGCGGTGCTGCTGGTGGGTGCGGCGCTGGCGGTGTGCGGCGTGGTAATGCAGGCGCTGTTCAACAATCCGCTGGCGGAACCCGGCTTACTTGGCGTGTCTAATGGGGCGGGGATTGGTCTGGTATTAGGCGTGATGCTCGGTAACGGTTCGCTATGGAGCTTAGCGCTGGCGGCCATGGCCGGTGCGCTGCTGATCACGCTGATGCTGCTGCACTTCGCTCACAAACAACTCTCAGTGAGCCGCTTACTGCTGACCGGCGTAGCGCTTGGCATTATCTGTAGCGCCATCATGACGTGGGCAGTGTACTTTAGCACCAGCCTCGATCTGCGTCAGCTGATGTACTGGATGATGGGCGGCTTTAGCGGCATTGACTGGCGCTATGGCTGGATGATGTTGGCGCTGCTGCCGGTAACGCTGCTGCTGATCGCCACCGCACGCACGTTGAATTTGCTGGCGCTGGGCGAAACCTCGGCACGTCAGCTCGGATTACCGCTGCTGCTGTGGCGCAACCTGCTGGTGCTGGCGATGGGCTGGCTGGTGGGCGTGAGCGTAGCGATGGCGGGTGCGATCGGTTTTATTGGTCTGGTTATCCCGCATCTATTGCGTCTCAGCGGTTTTAGCGATCATCGTTATTTGTTGCCTGCGGCGGCGTTAGCCGGTGCCGCAGTGCTGCTTGGCGCGGATATTATTGCGCGGCTGGTGTTAACCTCTGCCGAACTGCCGATTGGCGTGGTAACGGCCACGCTCGGCGCGCCGCTGTTTATCATGTTATTAGTGAAGTCTTCGCGCTAGCTTTGGCTGGCAACGTGTTATCAACAACAGGAATCGACGATGAGCATTTATCAGACAGAACTGGTTACGCTGGACGGTGAAAAAACCACGCTGGCGGCCTATGAGGGCAAGGTGCTACTGGTAGTCAATGTGGCATCTAAATGTGGCCTGACGGCGCAGTATGAGCAGTTAGAATCGCTGCAGAAAGCCTGGCAGGATAAGCCGTTCAGCGTGCTTGGCTTCCCATGCAATCAGTTCCTCGAGCAAGAGCCGGGCAGTAACGAAGAGATCAAAACCTTTTGCAGCACCACTTACGGCGTCACTTTCCCGATGTTCGATAAAACCGATGTCAACGGCGAGCATCGTCACCCTCTCTATGCGCAGCTGACGGCGGCGCAGCCGGTGGCGCAACGCCCGGAAGGCAGCGGTTTCCTCGAGCGCATGGAGAGCAAAGGGCGCGCGCCGAAAGCGCCAGGCGATATCCTGTGGAACTTCGAAAAATTCCTTATTAATAAGCAGGGCAAAGTCACTGCGCGCTTCTCACCGGATATGACGCCAGACGATCCCATCATCCTGAAAAGTGTAGAGCAGGCGCTGGCCGAATAAATGCTATTGCAGTGTCAGGGAGTCAGCGTCACAGGGCGGCTGGCTCCCGTTGAACTTAGCGTTAACGCCGGTGAATTAGTGCATCTGGTGGGGCCGAACGGCGCCGGCAAAAGTACCTTGCTCAACGCGCTGTCCGGTTTGTTGCCGAGTCAGGGCAGCATTCTGCTGGATGGCGCGCCGCTATCTACGTTAAACGGTGCGGCATTGGCCCAGCTGCGCGGCTGGCTGCCGCAACAGCAGATGGCACCGGGACAAATGCCGGTGTGGCATTACTTACGCATGCATATCAGCGCACAAACGGCGGAAACAGACTGTGTGTTAAAAGAGGTGCTCGCGCAGTTAGCGCTGCAGGACAAACTGACGCGCAGTCTTACGCAGCTTTCTGGTGGCGAATGGCAACGCGTGCGGTTGGCTGCTGTGGTGTTGCAGGTTCATCCGGCGGTCAATCCACGCGGCAAACTCCTGCTACTGGATGAGCCGATGAGTGCACTCGACGTGGCGCAACAGCGTTCGGTCGATAAGCTGCTGGCTGAACTGTGTTGCAGCGGCCTGGCGATTGTTGCCAGCGGGCACGACCTCAACCACAGCCTGCGCCATGCCGAGCGCGTGTGGTTAATGCATCAAGGCGCGGTTGTCCGTCAGGGCAGGGCCTGCGAGGTGCTGACCGCTGCGCATTTAACCCCGCTTTACCAAACCCCGTTTGAACAAATTGATACCGCACAAGGTCCGCTGCTGTTTATTCCCTGACAGAGGATTGCGTGCCGTAGCGCTTTGCCGCTACAGTGTCTGCCGGACAAGGGAGAGAGGAAAAGGCGGATGCGGCTGACAATTTTGATTTTGGCACTGTTGCTGGCGGGCTGTAGCCATCATGCACCGCCGCCGAATGGCCGTTTGTCTGACTCTATCACCGTGATTGCCCAACTCAACGATCAGCTGAGCCGCTGGCGGGGAACGCCGTATCGCTATGGCGGATTAAGCCGCGGTGGCGTAGATTGTTCCGGCTTCGTCTATCTCACCTTCCGCGATAAATTCGATATGCAGCTGCCACGCTCGACCATTGATCAAACCGACATTGGTACGCGCATCGACAAGGGCGATCTGCTGCCTGGCGATCTGGTGTTCTTCAAAACCGGCAGCGGAGAAAACGGTTTGCACGTCGGTATTTACGATACCGACAACACCTTTATTCACGCCTCAACCAGCCAGGGTGTGATCCGCTCGTCGCTGGATAATGTTTACTGGCGTAAAGTATTTTGGCAGGCGCGTCGCATCTAAATAGCGTTGTTATCGCTTAATAAAGACGCGAAAAAAGAAAGGGTATCTCACCCTGAATTAAATCTGAATTCTGCCGATATTTAACTATCATTTAAAATGGCACTTTACCCGTTATCGATTTAATACTAATAATAAAGCTAAATTTATTTAATTGGTATGGACATTAACCCCGGCTTATTTGGCTTAAGTATTATTTGCGGCTTAAATCAGCGTAATAAGACCTAAAACGGCACCTCTTCAAACGTTTGGTCCTATTGCCTGGTGGAATTCGTTGATATACGATGCGCCAATTGCCATTGCTTCTGGCTTGAAAAATGAAAGTCCATTTGTCTGCCGACTATCAGTCGGAAACCTGGTTTTACCCAGTTTACTCTCTGGCGGGCCAGCTGACTGCGGTCGAGCTGGTGACGCAATTTGTCCACGACAGCGCACCTATTACGCTGCCGCAGGATTTGCTGTTGCCGCAATTGGACGATGCGCAGCAATTACGTTTGCTGCAGAGCCAGCTTTCATTGCTGGAAAAGTACCGCGACTTTTTTGAGATTAATCAAATTACCGCATTGGTACGTATTGATGATTCTATGGCCAATACACTTTTAGCCAGCGAATTTCTGTTAAGGAAATTCCGACAAATCCCTTTTATTGTTTTAGATATCAGCGAAACGTTTCCGCAATTATCTTTGGGTAAATCCCATCCATTGCTCGCAGCATTACAAAGTGAATTTCGTTTATCGCTTTCACAATTTGGCGCAGGAAAAGCACCGGCAACCGCGGTGTACGATAATCTGTTTAGCGTGTTAAAACTGGATAAAGCCTTTATTCATAACCTGGCCAAGCGCGCCTCGTTTACGCCTTTTATTCAGACAGTTATCAATAATTTTTCCGATTTTGCTGACCAGATCATCATTTGTGGTATTGACGATAACCACATGATGGAAAAGATGACTACGTTGAGTGGTGCGCAGCTACAGGGCAGCCTGTTCCCGGTGGTGAAAGCTGAACGTCTTGACGATCTCATCTATTCCGACCTGAATTTACACACGCCTTCGCAGCAGTAACCCTTTCGCCTGTCTTCCGCGCCGCGTCGGCGTTACACTCTCTGTTATCTTATAACTTTTTGCGGGTGCCTGATTTAAGCGCACCTTCCGGAGTGTCGATGCAATTTACCAATAGCTGGCAGCAAGAATTACCCGGATTCTACACCGCGCTGGACCCAACGCCATTAGTGGGCGGACGGCTGTTTTATCACAATGCCCCGCTGGCACAAGAGATGGGTTTAGACGATGCGCTGTTCGCCGGCAGCGGGCATGGCGTGTGGTCAGGACGCGAAATGCTGCCCGGCATGTCGCCGCTGGCGCAGGTTTATAGTGGCCATCAGTTTGGCGTCTGGGCCGGACAGCTGGGCGATGGGCGCGGCATTCTGTTGGGTGAACAGCAGCTGGTAAACGGTCGTAAGCTCGACTGGCACTTAAAAGGGGCCGGATTAACGCCCTATTCGCGCATGGGCGACGGTCGCGCGGTGATCCGCTCCAGCGTACGCGAATTCCTCGCGTCTGAAGCGCTGCACCATCTTGGCATTCCCACCACGCGCGCGCTGGCGTTAGCCATTGGCGATGAGCCGGTGCTACGCGAAACCCAGGAACGCGGTGCGATGCTGATGCGCATTGCCGACAGCCATCTGCGTTTCGGTCATTTTGAGCATTTCTATTACGGCGGTGAACAAGACAAAGTGCGCCAGCTGGCGGATTACGCCATTCGCCATCACTGGTCGCAGCTCAAGGATGAAGCGGATCGTTACCTGCTGTGGTTCACCGATATCGTTAAACGCACGGCGAGCCTGATCGCCCATTGGCAGAGCGTTGGCTTTGCGCACGGCGTGATGAACACCGATAACATGTCGATTCTGGGCTTAACGCTGGATTACGGTCCTTACGGTTTCCTCGACGACTATCAGCCGGATTACATCTGCAATCACAGTGACTATCAGGGCCGCTACGCTTTCGAAAATCAGCCGATGATTGGCTTGTGGAACCTTAATCGCCTGGCGCATGCCTTGTCGGGCTTGATGACCACCGAGCAGCTTAAGCAGGCGCTGGGTCATTATGAAGGTGAGCTGATGCGCGTTTGGGGGGAGAAAATGCGTGCCAAACTCGGCTTGCTGACGGCGGATGCCAATGACAACACGCTTCTGACCGGCTTGCTGTCGATGATGACGGCGGAACACAGTGATTACACGCTGACCTTCCGCATGCTGAGCGACACGCAGCAAGATGAAAGCCGTTCGCCGTTGCGTGATGAGTTTATCGATCGTGAGGCCTTTGATCGCTGGTACAGCGATTATCGCCAGCGTTTGTTGCAAGACCACGCCAGCGATGCGCAGCGTCAGGCGGTGATGAAGGCGGCGAATCCGGCGCTGGTGTTACGCAACTATCTGGCACAGCAGGTGATTGAAGAGGTCGAGAACGGCGAGACCACGGCGTTAGCGAAGCTGCATAGCGCGTTACAGCAACCGTTTAGCGATGCGGCCGTCAGCGCAGAGTTGCGCCAACGGCCACCTGAGTGGGGCAAAACGCTGGAAGTGAGTTGTTCCAGCTAGGTCAGAATTAAAAACGGCTGTCGACCGCGGCAGCCAGTTTTGCCAGCACCTCGGCGCTGTCTTCCCAGCCGAGGCACGGATCGGTGATTGACTGACCATAGGTCAGCGCCGCACCGCTCACCACTTTCTGATTCCCTTCCTGCAGGAAACTCTCGATCATCACGCCCGCAACCGCGCGCGATCCGGCACGGATTTGCGCCGCCACATCATCGGCAACGTCACGCTGACGACCGTGCTGCTTCAGGCAGTTGCCGTGGCTGAAGTCGATCACCAATTGCTCCGGCAGATTGAAGTCGCGCAGATTGGCCGCTGCCGCCGCCACATCTTCGGCGTGATAGTTCGGCTGTCGACCGCCGCGCAGGATCACGTGACCATGCGGATTACCGCTGGTTTGATAGATGGTCATCTGACCGTTTTTATCCGGTGACAGGAACATGTGGCTGGCACGCGCGGCGCGAATCGCATCGACCGCAATTTGCACGTTGCCGTCGGTGCCGTTTTTGAAACCGACCGGACAGGAGAGCGCTGACGCCATTTCACGATGAATCTGGCTTTCGGTGGTACGCGCGCCAATCGCGCCCCAGCTGATCAGGTCGGCAATAAACTGGCCGATCACCATATCGAGGAATTCAGTGGCGGTTGGCAAGCCCAGCGCGTTGATATCCAGCAGCAGTTTGCGCGCAATGGCGATGCCGCGGTTTACATCGTAGCTGCCATCCAGATCGGGATCGGAGATCAGGCCTTTCCAGCCAATCACGGTGCGCGGTTTTTCGAAATAGGCACGCATCACGATTTCCAGACGATCTTTATGGCGCTCACGCAGCACGTTCAGACGTTCAGCATACTCAATCGCCGCTTTAGGATCGTGCAGCGAGCAAGGGCCAATAATCACCAGCAGACGCGGATCTTCACCGGTCAGAATGCGTGCGATGCGCTGGCGGGAAGCGGTGACGTTGGCGGCAATCTCTGCCGAAATAGGGTGTTCATGCGCGAGCGCAGCCGGAGTCAGTAGGCTACCGATGCGCGCGGTACGCAGTTCATCAGTCTTGTTCATTGAGATTCTCAAAAATTTGTTCTTCGCAGCGGTGAAATACCGGGAAGTGATGGTGATCACAATAAACTAATAGCCTGCGAATTCAACCTGCTAAAAACAAAGGTCTTAAAACCAGACGGAAGCCAGACTTTACGATTGCAATACAGGCCCGGTATGTGGCGGGAGGTCGCCACTTATGGCGACCGGCAGAGAAACCTAATACATGCTGCGGCTCAGACCCATGATATCGAGGATTTTGGTGGCGATCTCTTCCACCGAATAGTTGGTGCTGTTGAGATAACGAATCTGGTTGGTGCGGAACAGCGCTTCCACTTCGCCTACTTCGAGACGGCACTGGCGCAACGAAGCGTAGCGGGTATTTTCCGCGCGCTCCTGGCGAATCGCCGCCAGGCGTTCCGGGTCGATAGTTAAACCAAACAACTTATGCTGATGTGCACGCAGCGCCGGCGGCAGTTTCAGGTTATCCATATCATCGGCGATAAACGGATAGTTAGCGGCACGTACGCCAAACTGCATTGCCAGATACAAGCTGGTGGGCGTCTTCCCGCAGCGAGATACGCCGAGCAGAATCACCTGCGCATCTTCGAGGCCGCGCAGGGAAATGCCATCATCATGCGCAAGGGTGTAATCGATGGCGGCGATGCGCGCGTCATATTTACCGAGGTTGCTGGCGGTCAAACCGTGCGTGCGGTGCGCCACCGGCATTGACGCCACGCCGAGTTCGCTCTGCAACGGTGCTACCAGCGCCTGCACGATGTCCTGACAAAAGCCTTCGCTTTCGAGAATAATTTCACGGACGTCGGGTGTGACGATGGAGAAGAACACCAGCGGGCGCACGCCGCTCTGCTGGTAGAGCGCGTTGATCTGCGCTTTAACCGCCTGAGCGCGTTGCACATTCTCGACAAATGGCAGCGTCACGCTGTGGGTCATCACCGGGAACTGGGATAACACCGCATGGCCCAGCACTTCGGCGGTAATGGCGGTGCCATCAGAGATGTAAAATACGCTGCGTTCAGTGTTCATAGTGCAAATATCCTCTTGCCTGGCAATGCCCAAATTGTCGATGGTAATATTTCATTTTAAATAATAATAAAATGAAATATCCATATTGTCCGCTATTGCGCTCACAAAGATGAATCAGCGAATAATCAATATTAGATGAAATGCTGTTTTGAAAAGCATTATTTTCGCGCATTTTCCTTTTCGCGCATGAAATAAAGTGTGAAGGCGTTGCGCAACAAAAATCAATCGCTAACCCTCTGAAAAGGGGAAAAATATCGCTACAGCAATCTATTAGCGTGAAATAGGGTGGTTGCGCAACACAATTAATTCTAAGTACTAATCCGATTTTGTCTTTCTTTTCCTGCTTTAACGATTCAACACTTAGTCTTTATTAATCGGTTGTGCCAGGCTGGTTTGGCGAATAGCAAAATGTTCCATGTGTATTCACATCATTTAAAAGGATAATCTCAATGTCCAATCAAGACCAACAGTCGCTAGTGCTCTGGTACAACCAGCTTGGCATGCATGATGTTGATCGGGTGGGAGGCAAGAATGCTTCCCTTGGAGAAATGATTACGAATTTGTCGTCGCTGGGTGTTTCCGTACCAAACGGTTATGCGACCACATCTTACGCGTTTAATCTGTTCCTCGATCAAAGCGGACTGAACCAGCGGATCTATGATTTGCTGGATAAAACGGATGTTGATGATGTTGCTGAGCTCGCGCAAGCGGGTAAACAGATTCGTCAATGGGTGATCGATACGCCATTCCAGCCTGAACTGGAAGCGGCAATTCGTAGCGCCTACGAACAAATCTCTGCTGATGATGCCGACGCCTCCTTTGCGGTGCGCTCGTCAGCCACCGCCGAGGATATGCCCGACGCCTCGTTTGCCGGCCAGCAGGAGACTTTCCTTAACGTGCAGGGTTATGACGCGGTCATCATCGCGGTGAAGCACGTTTATGCCTCCTTATTTAACGATCGTGCCATCTCCTACCGTGTGCATCAGGGCTACGACCATCGCGGCGTGGCGCTCTCGGCCGGTATTCAGCGCATGGTGCGATCGGACCTCGCCTCGTCGGGCGTGATGTTCACCATTGATACCGAATCGGGCTTTGATCAGGTGGTGTTTATCACGTCCGCCTTTGGTTTGGGCGAAATGGTGGTGCAGGGCGCGGTGAACCCCGACGAGTTCTACGTGCACAAACCAACGCTGGCCGCCAATCGTCCGGCGATTGTGCGCCGCACCATGGGCTCAAAAAAGCTGCGCATGGTGTATGCGGATTCGCAGGAGCATGGCGAGCAGGTGCGCATTGAAGATGTCGAGCAGGAACAGCGCGATCGCTTCAGCTTAACCGATGACGAAGTGCAGGCGCTGGCGCGTCAGGCGGTGCTGATTGAGCAGCACTACAAACGCCCAATGGACATTGAATGGGCGAAAGATGGCCACACCGGCAAACTGTTCATCGTGCAGGCGCGTCCGGAAACAGTGCGCTCCAACGGTCAGGTGATGGAACGTTATACGCTGCAGGGCAAAGGCAACGTGGTGGTCGAAGGCCGCGCCATTGGTCATCGCATCGGTGCTGGTGAAGTCAAAGTCATCCACGACATCAGCGAGATGCATCGCATTGAAAAAGGCGACGTGCTGGTAACCGACATGACCGATCCCGATTGGGAACCGATCATGAAGAAAGCCTCAGCCATCGTCACCAATCGCGGCGGTCGTACTTGCCATGCAGCGATCATCGCGCGTGAGCTGGGCATTCCGGCGGTGGTGGGCTGTGGCGATGCCACCGATCACCTGAAAGATGGCCACAAAGTCACGGTTTCCTGCGCCGAAGGTGATACCGGTTATGTCTATGACGAACTGCTGGACTTCGAAGTTACCAGCTCGCAGGTCGATACCATGCCGGAACTGCCGCTGAAGATCATGATGAACATCGGTAATCCGGATCGTGCGTTCGATTTCGCCTGCTTGCCGAACGAAGGTGTTGGCCTGGCGCGTCTTGAGTTTATTATCAACCGTATGATTGGCGTGCATCCCAAAGCGTTGCTGGAGTTTGATCAGCAAACGCCGGAATTGCAGCAGCAGATTCGTCAGATGATGAAAGGCTTTGATGACCCGATTGAGTTCTACATCGGCCGTCTAACCGAAGGGATTGCGACGCTGGGTGCCGCATTTGCGCCGAAACGGGTGATTGTTCGTCTTTCCGATTTCAAAACCAACGAATACGCCAACCTGGTGGGTGGCGAGCGTTATGAGCCGGAAGAAGAGAACCCGATGCTCGGTTTCCGTGGCGCCGGTCGCTACGTTGCTGACAACTTCCGCGACTGCTTCAAGCTGGAGTGCGAAGCGGTGAAGCGCGTGCGTAACGAAATGGGGCTGACCAACGTTGAAATCATGATTCCGTTCGTGCGTACCGTCGATCAAGCCGAAGCGGTGGTCGCCGAGCTGGCGAAAAACGGTCTGAAGCGCGGCGAGAATGGCCTGAAAGTGATCATGATGTGTGAGATCCCGTCCAACGCCTTGCTGGCTGAGCAGTTCCTCGAGCACTTCGATGGCTTCTCCATCGGCTCTAACGACATGACACAGCTGGCTCTGGGCCTCGATCGTGACTCTGGCGTGGTGTCCGCGCTGTTTGATGAACGTAATGATGCCGTGAAAGCGCTGTTATCGATGTCGATCAAAGCGGCGAAAAAACAGGGCAAATACGTCGGTATTTGTGGCCAGGGACCGTCGGATCATCAGGACTTTGCGGCATGGTTAATGGAGCAGGGCATTGATAGCCTGTCGCTTAATCCGGATACCGTGGTTGAAACCTGGTTGAGTTTGGCAGAGCTGAACGCTTCCAAACATTAACCAGGCGGTAATTTGATGCATCAGATGAGAATTTGACGTGTCATTAATGTAATTATCAAGGTCAGCGCTGCTGGCCTTGTTTTTTTGTCTGAAAAAAAGCCAAAAAAAAGCCCATCACAGGGGATGGGCAAAGACTACACACAGCAATTCTTCACTTTACTCAGGGGAATAAGGTTGTTTAGAAATCAGTAGCTTGATTCAAAACATAGGAAACATGTTATTGATCAGGCTCGCTGGCGTCTTTAAGAATCCTCTTATTAGTTTAAAGCTGATAACCTTTCGTGGCCTTTTTCTTCCCTGCTAAGCGGCAATTCAGCTGTAAAAATAATCATTCCGTAAGAGAATTCCGCCTAAAGCGCCTAAAACTGCGTTTTTTCTTAAAAATCGCTTAAGGAAAAAAATTATTATCAGTAAGAAATGCGCGGGGGCGATGTTGGGGCATTAGGCGGGTTAAAGTAAGGCCAGTGTAAAACTGAGAGATCGTGCATCTTCGCTGAGTGGGAGTTAATGTGAATGAGGTCGCCATGAATGGCGACCCGGCGGGGATCGCTTAATGTAGTTCTTCTTCGTGATCGGCCAACGCTTCGATGGCGGTCTGCACATCGTCATCCGGTTCGGGCGCTTCATGCATCCACACTGAAACCAGACGATAAGAAACCGCCAGGACCACCGGACCGATAAACAGCCCAATCATACCGAAAGCAATCAATCCGCCAATAACGCCGGAAAGAATCAGGATCATCGGTAGATCGGCACCCATGCGAATCAACACCGGACGCAACACGCTGTCCAGCGTGCCGACCACGCAACTCCACACCAGCAGCACCGTGCCCCACGTGGTATCGCCGCTCCAGTACAGCCAGATAATCGCTGGCACTAACACTACCAGCGGCCCGAGCTGCACCAGGCAGGTCAGAATCATCAACACGGTTAACAGCGTGGCGTAAGGAATGCCGGAAATGGCTAAACCAATACCGCCGAGCACGCCCTGAACCAGCGCGGTGACCACCACGCCTAGCGCCACAGCACGAATCGCCTGACCGGCCAGCAGCACTGCGGCATCGCCACGGCGTCCACTCATGCGATAGGCAAAATGACGAATGCCGTGGCCCACCTGCTCGCCGCGCCAGTAGAGCAGCACGCTGAACAACAGCATCACGATGAGGTGCATCATAAAGCGGCCGAAGTGGCCGGCCTGCGCCACAAAGAAGCCGGTGGTGCGACCAATATAAGGCTGCACCTGATTCAGCATCGCCGCGCCGCCGCCATCCACTAATTTGTGGTAGCTCGAGTAGAGTTTCCTGCCGACGTAGGGAATCTGTCGCAACCAATCGAAGTCAGGCATCACCAGATGGCGCTGCGTTGCCCAGGCGATCACCGGCGCACTGTTATCAATCAGGCTGCTGACCAGCAGGGCGATAGGAATAATAAACAACAGTAATAGCAAAATGGTCATGGCAATCACCGCCAGCGAGCGGCGTCCCCACAACATGTGCTGTAGACGAATCATCAACGGCCAGGTGGCGATCACCACCATGCTGGCCCAGGCGAAGCCAAGAATAAAGGGCTGCACCACCCACAGACTGGCGATGATCATGATTAGAATGAACATCAGTGAAAACAGCATTTGCGGTAAATCCATACCGCGTTGCAGGTCTTTCATCACAACGGTTAACCTCGATTGAATCCTTCAGAGTGGGGCTGAACAGCCCTGATTAATGATGATCTATTTCCTGAAAATTAAACAGGAAAAGCAGCGACGGCGGCGCGCTTTCCTGAAAAAACAGCAGCCAGCAGAAAAGTATGATAAAACCAAGGGCTGAAAAAAATCACGACGCAAACGTTTACAACATCTCGGTCACTCAATAATGATCCCACAGATTTCTCAGGCACCGGGCCTCGTTCAACTGGTGCTGACATTCCTGCAGTGCTTGAAAGAGCAAGGCTTTACCGGCGATACCGCCACCAGCTATGCCGATCGCCTCTCGCTTGCCACCGACAACAGTATTTATCAGCTGCTGCCTGATGCGGCGCTGTTTCCGCGCTCGACGGCAGATGTGGCGTTGATTGCGCGCCTTGCCGGTGAAACCCGTTTTACCAGCCTGGTGTTTACGCCACGCGGTGGCGGCACCGGCACCAACGGACAGTCGCTGAATCAGGGCATCGTGGTGGATATGTCGCGCTACATGAACCGCATCCTGGAAATCAACACCGAGCAAGGTTGGGTGCGGGTTGAAGCGGGCGTGGTGAAAGATCAACTCAATGCGTGGCTCAAGCCGTATGGCTTCTTCTTCTCGCCGGAGCTCTCCACCAGCAACCGCGCCACGCTCGGCGGCATGATCAACACCGATGCTTCAGGCCAGGGTTCGCTGGTGTATGGCAAAACCTCCGATCACGTTGAAGGCCTGCGTGCAGTGCTGCTGGGTGGCGATATCCTTGATACGCGCGCCATGCCGACTGAACTGGCGGAACAGCTGGCCAGCACGCCGACCGCGGAAGGGCGCATTTACCAGCAGGTGTTGAGTCGCTGCCGCGAACAGCGCGATCTGATTCTGGAGAAATTCCCCAAGCTCAATCGCTTCCTGACTGGATACGATCTGCGTCATGTGTTCAGCGACGATTTGCAGACGTTTGATTTGACGCGTTTGCTGTGCGGCGCGGAAGGCACATTGGCCTTTATTACCGAAGCACGCCTCGACATCACGCCCATCCCTAAAGTGCGCCGTCTGGTCAACATCAAATACGATTCGTTCGACTCGGCCCTGCGTAACGCCCCTTTAATGGTGGAAGCCAAAGCGCTGTCGGTGGAAACCGTTGACTCGAAAGTCCTGAATCTGGCGCGAGAAGATATCGTCTGGCATTCGGTAAATGAATTGATTACCGATGTGCCAGATAAACAGATGCTGGGGCTCAACATCGTGGAGTTTGCCGGTGACGATGGCGAACTGATTGAGCAGCAGATCAGCACGCTATGTCAGCGCTTAGAAGAGCTGATGCAGCAGCAGATGGGCGGCGTCATCGGCTATCAACTGTGTGACGATTTAGGCGGTATCGAGCGCATCTATAATATGCGCAAAAAAGCGGTTGGCCTGCTGGGGAATGCCAAAGGGCGCGCCAAGCCGATTCCGTTTGTGGAAGATACCGCGGTGCCACCAGAACAGCTGGCGGATTACATCGTCGATTTTCGCGCGCTGCTTGACAGCCACGGCCTGAGCTACGGCATGTTTGGGCACGTGGATGCGGGCGTGCTGCATGTGCGTCCGGCGCTGGATATGTGCGATCCGCAGCAGGAGCTGCTGATGAAGCAGATCTCTGATGAAGTGGTGGCGCTGACCGCGCGCTACGGCGGTTTATTGTGGGGCGAGCACGGCAAAGGTTTCCGCGCGCAGTACAGCCCGGAGTTCTTTGGCGAAACGTTATTCAATGAGCTGCGCCGCATCAAAGCCGCGTTCGATCCTGACAACCGCATGAATCCCGGCAAAATCTGTACGCCGCTCGGCAGTGATGAACCGATGATGCAGGTTGATGCGGTGAAACGCGGCACCTACGATCGGCAGATTCCGGTTACGGTGCGCAACGAGTGGCGCGGTGCGATGGAGTGTAATGGCAACGGTTTGTGCTTCAACTTCGATGCACGTAGCCCAATGTGCCCGTCGATGAAAATTACCCGCAACCGCATTCACTCGCCGAAAGGGCGCGCCACACTCACGCGTGAATGGCTGCGTTTGCTCTCCGAGCAGGGCGTGGATCCTACCCAACTTGAGCAGGCGCTGCCGAAACAGGGCGCCAGCTTGCGTACGCTGATTCAGCGCACGCGTAATACCTGGCACGCAAATCAGGGCGAATATGACTTCTCGCACGAAGTGAAAGAGGCGATGTCGGGCTGCCTGGCGTGTAAAGCCTGCTCGACGCAGTGCCCAATCAAGATCGATGTGCCGAACTTCCGTTCACGCTTCCTGCAGCTGTATCACACCCGCTATCTGCGCCCGATGAGCGATCATCTGGTAGCCACCGTGGAGAGTTACGCGCCGCTGATGGCCAAAGCGCCTAAGGTGTTCAACTTTTTCCTCAAGCAGCCGTGGATGCGCGAGCTGAGCAAAAAGCATATCGGCATGGTGGATTTGCCGCTGCTGTCATCGCCGAGCCTCAAGCAGCAGTTAGGCGGCCATCCGGCGATGAACCTGACGCTGGAGCAGTTAGAAGCGCTGGATGCGGCGCAACGCGAAAACTGCGTGCTGGTGGTACAAGATCCCTTTACCAGCTATTACGAGGCACAGCTGGTCACCGATTTCGTCAAGCTGATTGAGAAACTCGGTTATCGTCCGGTGCTGCTGCCGTTCTCACCGAATGGCAAGGCGCAGCATGTGAAAGGCTTCCTGCAGCGCTTTGCGCGCACCGCCAGCAAAACCGCTGATTTTCTCAATCGCGTGGCAAAACTGGGCATGCCGATGGTCGGTGTCGATCCGGCGACCGTGCTCTGTTACCGCGATGAGTACCATCAGGTGCTGGGCGAGCAGCGCGGCGAGTTTAACGTGCAGCTGGTGCATGAGTGGCTGCAAACCGCCTTGTCGGCACGTGCGGAGCAAACCGCCAGCGGCGAAGCCTGGTATCTGTTTGCGCACTGCACCGAAGTGACCGCGCTACCGTCCACGCCGAATCAGTGGCAGAGCATTTTTGCGCGCTTTGGTGCGAAGCTGGAAAACGTCAATGTGGGCTGCTGCGGAATGGCGGGAACCTATGGCCATGAAAGCGTAAACCTGGAGAATTCGCTGGGGATTTATGAGCTGTCCTGGCATCCGCAATTGCAAAAGCTGCCGCGTCAGCGCTGTCTGGCAACCGGTTTTTCGTGTCGTAGCCAGGTAAAACGCGCAGAAGGCAATGGCATGCGTCATCCACTGCAAGCATTACTGGAAATGATGTAAACAAATTGTAGGAGACGTCACAAAGCTGGATTAGAATATCCAGCCTGCGTGGCGAACAAAATCACTCTGCAGGCGGGTGGCTTGATCCCACTCGCCGCTGAGCGCCAGTTGATGACACAAGCGTGTTAATGACAGGCGCGCCAGTTGATAGGCCTGAATCCGGAACAAACGGTCACGATCGGCATTGCCCATCTCCTGCACTAAGCGGTGATGGAGCTTGCCCATGGCATGCAGAAAGCTGTGATCGTCGCCGTTGATTTCGCAGATTTCTGCCATATCAAGACAGGTGTCGTTAAAGCGACGCAGTTGGTCGAGTGTGCAATCAGTGCGGTTGAGCTTTGCCTGAGCCATGTAGAAGTCAACGGTGATATCACGCACCGAAAACTTATATTCGTCGATTTTATGTTGTAACCAGGCTGAGACGGTAAGCGTCATATCGCCACCTTTTTAGGTTAATGATAATCATTATCATATTAAACCGCGTCAGGAATGCAATTCCCGCTGTGAAATTTTATTGATTTCCTCTGCCTGTTACTAAAATCGGTAATAACAATTTCTTTACATAGTGGAAAGGCGTAACCTATCAATCAGGATGGAAACGTAAAATTGATTTTGGAAATTTTACGACAATTTAACGGGTTACGTTGGTCAGGCGCGCACGGGAATGCTGCCGTCAATCTGCTTTGAAGCGACTATGCTTAATAAAGCAGCAGTAAAAAACAGCACGAGATGATTATCCCTGCAAAACAAGAGGTTGAAGTGATATCTGATATCACTACCATAGGGGGATAGCCTGAAAAGGCCCAGACATACGAGGTAGCACAATGTCATCAGTAAATGCCGACTCTTTTTCACCCGAAGATTTCGTCTGGAAAGGGCTCACGCTGACCGAATCGGCAGCGAAACAGATTCTTAACCTGGTAGAACAAGACCCTGAAGTCAAGGGCTTGAAACTGGGTGTGAAAACGTCCGGCTGTGCCGGTTTTGGGTACGTTATGGACTTGGTGAAAGATCCTGCCGATGACGACCTGCAGTTTGAGCAATTCGGCGCAAAACTGTTTGTGCCACTTCAGGCGATGCCGTTTGTTGACGGTACCGAGCTGGATTATGTCCGCGAAGGTCTTAACCAGATTTTTAAATTCAACAACCCTAAAGCTCAACACGCCTGCGGGTGCGGTGAAAGCTTTGGCGTCGAGTAAGTGAAATATGTCACGACACAGCGAAGCATCTGACGATGTACAAATGTGGGAAGGTAAGCTCAACTATAAAGAGGGCTTCTTTACCCAGTTACAAACTGAAGAATTTGCCCACGGCATCAATGAAGATGTGGTGCGCGCCATTTCGGCTAAACGTAACGAACCTGAATGGATGCTTGAATTCCGTCTCAAGGCGTTCCGCGCCTGGGAGCAAATGGAAGAGCCGCACTGGCTGAAAGCGCACTACGAGAAACTGGATTATCAGGATTACAGCTATTATTCCGCGCCGTCCTGCGGCAACTGCGATGACAGCTGTGCTTCTGAACCCGGTGCCACGCAAACCTCCGGCAGCGTCGCGTCCAGCGACTACCTGACGAAGGAAGTGGAAGACGCGTTCAACCAGTTAGGCGTTCCGGTGCGTGAAGGTCGTGAAGTGGCGGTGGATGCGATTTTCGACTCCGTCTCCGTTTCAACCACCTATCGCGGCAAGCTGGCGGAGCAGGGCATCATCTTCTGCTCGTTCGGCGAAGCGATTCACGATCACCCTGAGCTGGTGCAGAAGTATCTCGGCACCGTCGTGCCGCCAAACGATAACTTCTTCGCTGCGCTGAACTCCGCTGTGGCCTCTGACGGTACCTTCGTTTACATCCCGAAAGGCGTACGTTGCCCGATGGAGCTGTCGACCTATTTCCGTATCAACGCGGCAAAAACCGGTCAGTTCGAGCGCACCATTTTGATCGCCGACGAAGACAGCTACGTCAGCTACATCGAAGGTTGCTCTGCGCCTGTGCGTGACACCTATCAGCTGCACGCCGCAGTGGTAGAAGTGATCATCCATAAAAACGCTGAAGTGAAATACTCCACCGTACAGAACTGGTTCCCAGGCGGCGAAGGCGAGGGCGGTATCCTCAACTTCGTGACCAAACGTGCCCTGTGCGAAGGCGATCACAGCAAGATGTCCTGGACGCAGTCTGAGACCGGTTCGGCGATCACCTGGAAATATCCAAGCTGCATTCTGCGCGGTGATTACTCGATCGGTGAGTTCTACTCGGTCGCACTGACCGCAGGCCGCCAGCAGGCGGATACCGGTACCAAGATGATTCACATCGGTAAAAACACCAAGTCGACCATCATCTCCAAAGGTATCTCTGCCGGTAAGAGTCAGAATACCTATCGTGGCCTGGTGAAAATCATGCCAACCGCGACCAACGCGCGTAACTTCACCCAGTGTGACTCGATGCTGATTGGTGCCGAGTGCGGTGCGCACACCTTCCCGTATGTGGAAACGCGCAACAACACCGCCCATCTGGAGCACGAAGCCACCACCTCGCGCATCGGTGAAGATCAGATGTTCTACTGCCTGCAGCGTGGCATCAGCGAAGAAGATGCGATCTCAATGATCGTCAACGGCTTCTGCAAAGACGTTTTCTCCGAGCTGCCACTGGAATTCGCCGTGGAAGCGCAAAAATTGTTAGCTATCAGCCTTGAGCACAGTGTGGGCTGATGCCCGTTGCCGGAAGCAATGTGAAGGAAAGAGTATGTTAAGCATTAAAGATTTGCAGGTTAGCGTTGAAGACAAAGAGATTTTGCGCGGTCTGAACCTCGAAGTGAAACCGGGCGAAGTCCACGCCATCATGGGACCGAACGGTTCAGGTAAAAGTACCCTGTCTGCAACGCTGGCTGGCCGTGAAGATTACGAAGTCACTGGCGGTTCTGTCACCTTCAAGGGCAAAGACCTGCTGGAACTTGAGCCAGAAGAGCGTGCCGGTGAAGGCATCTTCATGGCGTTCCAGTATCCGGTAGAAATTCCGGGCGTCAGCAACCAGTTTTTCCTGCAGACCTCGGTCAACGCGGTACGTAAATACCGTGAGCAGGAGCCGCTGGACCGTTTCGACTTCCAGGATTTCATCGAAGATAAAATCCAGCTGCTGAAGATGCCAGAAGATTTGCTGACCCGTTCAGTGAACGTGGGCTTCTCCGGTGGTGAGAAGAAGCGTAACGACATCCTGCAGATGGCGGCACTGGAACCTGAGCTGTGCATCCTTGATGAAACCGACTCCGGTCTGGATATCGATGCGCTGAAAATCGTGGCAGAAGGCGTAAACAGCCTGCGCGACGGTAAGCGTTCATTCATCATCGTGACGCACTACCAGCGTATTCTGGATTACATCAAGCCGGACCACGTACACGTGCTGTATCAGGGCAAGATCGTTAAATCTGGCGACTTCTCGCTGGTGAAACAGTTGGAGGAGCAAGGCTATGGCTGGCTTACCGACCAAGAGTGATAACGCCCTGCAGCAGTGGCATCATCTGTTTGAATCGCGCGGTGACGTACGTTCTTTGCAGGCGCAGCAGCACTGGCAGCAACTGATGCGTGTCGGCCTGCCGACGCGTAAGCATGAAAACTGGAAATACACGCCGCTTGATGGCCTGTTAGCGCAGCAGTTTGTGCTGCCGCAGCCGCAGGAAGTGAGCGCGGAACAAGTTGAAGCGCTGGCGCTGCCGGTTGATGCGGTGCGTCTGGTGTTTGTTGACGGCCGTTTTCAGGCTGAATTGAGCAGCCGTGATACCGGCCTGTTTGAAATTCAGCATGCGCAGGCTTCTGAGCGTCGTCCGCTGCCGGCACCGATTCAGCCAGAAGTGTTCCTGCATCTGACTGAAAGTCTGGCAGAAGAAGCCACGACAATTCGTCTGGCGCGTGGCAAATCAGCGGCTAAACCGCTTTATCTGTTGCACATCACCAGCGGTCAGAATGCGGGCACCAACACCGTGCACCATCGCCACCATCTGCAGCTGGAAGCCAGCGCAGAAGCGGAAGTGATTGAGCACTATGTCACGCTGAATGACGTGGCGCACTTTACCGGCGCGCGTTTCACTTTCGACGTGGCCGACAATGCCAAACTGCAGCACATCAAACTGTCATTCGAGAGCGAGAAGGCTTACCACTTCGCGCACAATGATGTGGTGATGGGCCGCGATGCGAATGTGGCCACCACTAGCTTCCTGCTGGGTGCGGGCTTATCGCGTCATAACACCAGCGCGCAGCTGAATGGCGAAAATACCAATCTGGCGATCAACAGCTTGTCGTTGCCGGTGAATCAGGAAGTGTGCGATACCCGCAGCTATCTGGAACACAACAAAGGCTACTGCACCAGCCGTCAGATGCATAAAGTCATCGCGCGCGATAAAGGTCGTGCGGTGTTCAACGGCATGATAAAAGTGGCGCAGCACGCGCTGAAAACCGACGGACAGATGACCAATAATAACCTGTTGCTGGGCCGTCTGGCTGAAGTGGACACCAAGCCGCAGCTGGAAATCTATGCGGATGACGTGAAGTGCAGCCACGGTGCGACCATTGGTCGTATTGATGAAGAGCAGATGTTCTACCTGCGCTCGCGCGGCATCGATGAGACTGCCGCACAGCGTATGATCATCCATGCCTTTGCCGCTGAACTCACCGAAACGCTGGAGAATCCGGTATTGCGTCAGGTGGTGCTGCAGCGCATTGCCGCGCGTATCCCGGGAGTTGAGTCATGAGTTTCGATCTCGAACGCATCAGAGCGGAATTTCCGATTCTGAAACGTGAGGTCAACGGACATCCGCTGGCCTACCTTGATAGCGCGGCCAGCGCACAGCGCCCGCTCGCGGTCATCAATGCGGAAAGTTATTTCTACCAGCACGGCTATGCGGCCGTGCACCGTGGTATCCATTCGTTGAGCGCGCAGGCGACCACCGACATGGAGAACGTACGTCATCAGGCAGCGCGTTTTCTTAACGCCGCTTCGCCAGAAGAGATTATTTTCGTCAAAGGCACCACGGAAGCCATCAATCTGGTGGCGAACAGTTGGGGCGGCAGTCAGTTGCAGCCGGGCGACAACATCATCGTCACCCAGATGGAGCATCACGCTAACATCGTGCCTTGGCAGATGGTGGCGCAGCGCACTGGCGCAGAAATTCGCGTTTTGCCGCTGAATGCGCAGGGCGAGCTGGCGCTGGAACAGCTGAGTGGTTTGATCGATAGCCGCACCCGTTTGCTGGCGGTCACCCACGTTTCTAACGTGCTCGGCACCGTCAATCCCGTAAAAGCTATCGTGGCACAAGCGAAAGCCGCTGGTGTGATTACGTTGGTGGATGGCGCGCAGGCGGTGATGCATCACACGGTGGATGTGCAGGATATCGACTGCGACTTTTACGCTTTCTCCGGCCATAAAATTTATGGTCCGACCGGCATTGGTGTGCTGTATGCGCGTAAAGCGTTGCAGGAGATCATGCCACCGTGGGAAGGCGGCGGTTCGATGATTT
The DNA here is from genome assembly GCF_019091025.1 of Pantoea sp. GbtcB22. Lineage (NCBI taxonomy): Bacteria > Pseudomonadati > Pseudomonadota > Gammaproteobacteria > Enterobacterales > Erwiniaceae > Pantoea > Pantoea sp. GbtcB22. Next base: position 756,453 of record NZ_JAGXKB010000001.1, on the reverse strand, counting down.
CGGAGGTTGTGCTGCCAACCGGCACCACCTTTAACACTACGCCATGGCGTTTCGAAGCGGGCACGCCGAATACCGGCGGCATCATTGGTTTGGGTGCGGCGTTAACGTGGATCAGCGAACTGGGCCTGGACGTGATTCATCAGCGCGAATCGATGCTGATGCGTTATGCGCTGGACAAACTGGCTTCGGTGCCGGATCTGGTGATTTACGGTCCGGAAAGTCGCAGCGGCGTGGTGGCCTTCAACCTCGGCAACCATCACGCCTTTGATGTCGGCAGTTTCCTTGATCAATACGGTATTGCGATCCGCACCGGCCATCACTGTGCGATGCCGCTGATGCGTCATTATGCGGTGCCGGCAATGTGTCGTGCCTCCTTCGCGCTGTACAACACCGAAGAAGAAGCCGATCGTCTGGCCGCAGGTTTGACCCGTATTCATCGTCTGCTGGGCGGTTGAGCAGACTTCAGGAGTGATTCATGGCGAATTTGCCAGATAAAGAGAGATTAGTGCGTAACTTCAATCGTTGCGCAAACTGGGAAGAGAAGTACCTCTACATCATTGAACTCGGTGGGAAATTACCAGAATCCTCCGAAAGCTTACAGCACCCGGAACACGTGATTTCAGGTTGTCAGAGCCAGGTGTGGATACGCATGACCCCGCAGGCCGATGGCACCATCGCCCTCGAAGGCGACAGCGATGCCGCCATCGTTAAAGGTTTGATTGCAGTGGTATTTAGCCTGTATCAAGGGCTTAAGGCGTCAGAGATTCTCGATCTCGATGTGCGCCACTGGTTCGGCGAATTGGCGCTGACCTCACATCTCACTCCCTCGCGTACGCAGGGGCTGGAAGCGATGATTCGCGCGATCCGGCATAACGCTCAGACCCTCAGCTAAGTTACACTCTCCAGACCCCGGCTTGACCGGGGTCTGTTCTATCCGACAAAGAGAAAATTGCATGAAACCAGCCTTACGTTTAGCCGGTGCATTGCTGTTGTCCTGTTGCGGACTCTCTGCACCTGCATTTGCTACGGAATATCCTCTACCAGCCGATAACAGTCGTTTGATTGGCGAAAACACCCTGACCACCGTGCCGGATGACAAGCGGCCGCTGGAGAGCATTGCCGCACGTTATAAGATAGGCATGCTCGGCATGCTTGAAGCTAATCCAGGCGTTGATCCCTGGCTGCCCAAGGCTGGCACACAATTAACCGTCCCACTGCAGATGCTGCTACCCGATGCACCACGGGAAGGTATCGTGATTAACCTCGCGGAACTGCGACTTTACTATTATCCGAAAGGTGAAGATCGTGTGGTCGTCTATCCGATCGGGATTGGTCAATTAGGTGCTATGACGCCAACCATGGTCACCAGCATCAGCCAGAAAATCCCGAATCCTACCTGGACGCCAACCACCAATATCCGCAAGCGCTACGCCAAAGAGGGCATTACTTTGCCGGGCGTGGTGCCAGCCGGGCCAGATAACCCGATGGGGCTGTTTGCGATGCGTCTGGCGCGTGGGACCGGTCAGTATCTGATTCACGGCACCAATGCTGACTTTGGTATTGGCATGCGCGTAAGTTCTGGCTGCATTCGCCTGCGACCGGATGATATTGAAGCGCTGTTCAACAGCGTGCCGAAAGGGACGCGGGTGCAGGTGATCAATCAGCCCATCAAATATGCGATTGAACCCGACGGTAAGCGCTACGTTGAAGTGCATCAGCCGTTATCACGTAATGATAAGGACGATCCGCAAACCATGCCGATTGCGCAGTCAGCGCAGCTGAAAGCCTTCTCGAAGAGCGAGAAGAGTGATACGGCGTTGATCAAGGAAGCGATAGCCCGACGTTCCGGGATGCCGGTATTAGTGAGCAGCGGTGAGCCGGTTACAGATGAAAGCGCAGTACCAACGGAGCAGCGTGGTGAAGCTGTAGCGCAGCCCTGAATTCGGACCAGAGAATCGCAGAATCAGGACAAAAAAAATGGTGCCACATGGGCACCATTTTTCAAACCAGAACTCTTACTTACGGTAAGAGTGAGCCTGGTTGTCCAGACGCTGGTTAGCACGAGCTGCGTCATCTTTAGCAGCCTGAACGTCAGAACGGATTGCGTTCACGTCGTTGCTCAGCTGATCAACTTTAGCGTTCAGAGTCTGAACGTCTGAAGACAGTTGGTCGATTTTAGCGTTGCTTGAGCAACCAGCCAGCATAGTTGAAGCCAGGATTACAGCGCCCAGTACCAGTTTAGTGCGATTCATTCTTTATACCCTCTAGATTGAGTTAATCTCCATGTAGCGTTACAAGTATTACACAAAGCTTTTTGAGTTGAGAATAAATTTTTGATGAGAACATGCTTAAATTTGATCGTTCGCTCAAAGAAACAGCATTTAACAGAAGATGATGAAAATAATTAGCTAAAACAGAGAGATTTAATCGGACTAACCTTAATCATACGAGATTTTGAATAGTTAATTTCGATTGGAAATTTCTGGCTTTTGTATTACCTCGGCAATAAAAAAAGCGCCTTTAAAAGGCGCTTTAAAATAAAAATTCAGTTGCTAATCAGATTACATGTACAGACGCGGTGTTTGTCGTTCCGCTTGGTACTAATGCACCTGAAACCATTACCACCACATCGCCTTTCTGCGCATATCCGCTTTCCAGCGCCATTTCTTTACCAATGCGGTAGAAATCATCAGTTGAGGCAATTTCTCTCACCAGATGAGTTTCGATACCTTTGCTCAGAATCAGCTGACGAGCGGTGGTTTCGTTGGTGGTGAGCGCCAGAATGGTGGCATCCGGAAAATACTTACGGATAGCTTTAGCCGATTTACCACCTTCGGTGGCTACAACAATCAGTGGTGCTTCCAGCTTCTCTGCAGTCTCAACGGCACCGCGGCATACCGCTTCGGTGATGCGCAGCTTGCGTGAGTCCTGCAGCGAGTCAATGCGCGATTTCATCACGCGATCGGTACGCTCACAGATGGTCGCCATGATGGTGACCGACTCCAGTGGATAACGACCTTTAGCACTCTCACCAGACAGCATGACCGCATCGGTACCATCGAGGATGGCGTTCGCCACGTCGCCGGCTTCCGCACGGGTAGGGCGTGGGTTCTTGATCATGGAATCCAGCATCTGCGTCGCGGTGATGACCACTTTGCGTGCTTTATTACATTTCTTAATCATCATCTTCTGCGCGAAGATCACTTCCTCAACCGGGATCTCAACGCCGAGGTCGCCACGAGCAACCATGATGCCGTCTGAGGCTTCGAGGATCTCATCGAAGTTGTTCAGGCCTTCCTGGTTCTCGATTTTCGAGATGATCTGAATATGCTCGCCGCCATGCGCTTTCAGGTGCTCACGGATTTCCAGCACGTCAGAACGCTTACGGATAAACGAAGCGGCGACGAAATCAACGTTCTGCTCGCAACCAAAGATCAGGTCGCGCTTATCTTTTTCCGCCAATGCAGGCAGCTGAATGGAGACACCTGGCAGGTTAACGCCCTTGTTCTCACCCAGATCGCCATTGTTCAGGACATTACAGATTACTGAATTCTCAGTCACTTCTGTGACCTGCATACCGATCAAACCATCGTCGACCAGAACGGTGTTACCAATTTTCAGGTCTTCAGTGAAGCCGGCGTAGGTCACGGCAACACGTTCGCTGTTACCAATGACTGACTGATCGGTGGTGAAGGTGAAGGTCTGGCCGGCTTTCAACGACACATCGTTGCCGCCCTCCAGTTTCATGGTACGAATTTCCGGACCTTTGGTGTCCAGCAGAATAGCGGCCTGACGACCGGTTTTTTCCATAACGGCACGCATGTTGGTAATGCGTTGGCCATGTTCAGCGTAATCCCCGTGCGAGAAGTTAAGGCGCATCACGTTCATGCCCGCTTCCAGCAGTTGGGTCAGCATCTCTTCAGATTCGGTTTTTGGACCGATAGTACAAACGATTTTGGTCTTTTTCATGTCAGGTTTTCTATAAGTTGTGATGGATGATAAAGGTCGGGATTCGATGCGCACGGCACCGAAGTGAGAATATTTATGGTGTTGGATCGGATTTCACAGAAATAAGAATAGGAGACGAAAGCAAAGCGTGCAGAGAAGTTATGCAGTACGCGAGGGAACTGAGTGATCAGTGTTGCGCAAATCATTGGAGTTGTTTGCATAGGCACGTTAGCGCTGAAACCTTTCAGGTGGAACAACGCGGCATAGTATAGTCGCTAAGTATGCGAAAACCAATATAAAAGCGGCGCGATATAGACGATGCAGATCAAGAAAAAGGTGTTGCGCAAGGAGATAAAACCAGAGTGGTGCGCTCTAATGGACTCGAACCATCGACCCCCACCATGTCAAGGTGGTGCTCTAACCAACTGAGCTAAGAGCGCATTGAGGAAATTCACAAAATTGGTGCGTCCGAGTGGACTCGAACCACCGACCCCCACCATGTCAAGGTGGTGCTCTAACCAACTGAGCTACGGACGCACTTGGTGCGCTCTAATGGACTCGAACCATCGACCCCCACCATGTCAAGGTGGTGCTCTAACCAACTGAGCTAAGAGCGC
>NZ_JAGXKB010000001.1:0-751788 GCF_019091025.1 Pantoea sp. GbtcB22 | reverse complement strand
AACACGCTGTCAGGGCGACAGCGGGGACGAATATTAACGGCAGGCCGTGATGCTGGCAAGGGGAAAAAGTGTTTTTCCCCTACGACTGACCAGCAACTGTGCTATGCGTCGTTTTTTTCGCCGTTACCAGCCACTTAGCGCGCAGCGCGCGCCAGGATGACCTGCGCAGGCAGGCGCTGCAAACGACGGATGCGCCAAATCATCATCACCGCTGCGGAGGTCAGGCCGATAATAAAGCCACACCAGAAACCGGCGGGACCCAACTTCGGCAAGACCCAATCCGTCATCGCCAGTACATAACCCACCGGCAAACCCAGCACCCAATAGGCGATAAAAGTAATGAAGAAGATCGAGCGCGTGTCTTTATAACCGCGCAAGATACCGCTGCCAATCACCTGAATTGAATCTGAGAACTGATAAATCGCCGCCAGCAACATCAGCTGTGCCGCAAGGGTAATGACTTCTGGATTTGCCGTGTACAGGCCGGCGATATCGTGACGGAAAATCACGGTAAACAGTGCGGTGATGGCCGCCATGCTGATGCCGACGCCTTGCCCGGTCCACGCAGCAACGCGCGCTTGTTCGGCCGAACCTTGTCCCAGCCGATAGCCAACGCGAATGGTAGTGGCGACGCCGAGCGACAGCGGCAACACGAACATCAGCGAACTGAAGTTGAGTGCAATCTGGTGTCCGGCCACTTTCACTATACCGAGCGGTGACACCAACAGCGCCACCACGGCAAACAGCGTCACCTCAAAGAACAGCGCCAATGCCACCGGCAAACCCAGCGTGAACAGGCGTGACAAAATCGCACGTGACGGTGCAGACCAGCGCATTTTCATACGGATGTCGCGCATGCTTGCCATGCGTTTCACCCAGAAGCGCATCACCAGGAACATCACCCAATAGACCGATGCCGTCGCCACGCCGCAGCCGACGCCGCCTAAGGCCGGCATACCAAAATGGCCGTAAATGAACACATAGTTGAGCGGAATGTTCACCATCAGGCCGAGGAAGCCGAGCAGCATCGCCGGTTTGGTTTTCGACAAACCTTCGCATTGGTTGCGCATCACCTGGAACAGCAGGTAACCGGGTGCGCCCCACAGCAACGCATGCAGGTATCCTTCAGCTTTGGCAGCCAATTCAGGATCGATATCATGCATGGTGTTAATCAGATAACCGGCGTTCCACAGCACCACCATAATCAGGAGTGCAACACCGATTGCCATCCAGTATCCCTGGCGTACTTGTTCCGCGATACGTTCGCGTCGTCCTGAACCGTTGAGTTGCGCAACGGTAGGCGTCAAAGCCAGTAGAAGACCATGACCAAACAGAATGGCGGGAAGCCAGATAGAGGTGCCGACAGCGACGGCGGCCATATCCGTGGCGCTTACCGCACCGGCCATAACAGTATCTACAAATCCCATCGCAGTCTGGGCCACCTGAGCAAGGATGACCGGGATCGCGAGGGCCAGCAATTGACGCGCTTCGGTAAAATACTTCTGCACGTTACACCTGCTTAATTAATGAAGAGAGCGGGGCGAAATCCCCAAAGAATGCGCGCACAGTGTAGCGGCAGCGCTGGCTTCCGCCAAACATTGATCGCATTTTGTTTAGCAATTTGTGTAAAGTTTGAACTCCGCCAAATTAAGCTGCCGCCGACAAGCTGTGATAAACTGACGCAAACTTTGCAGAGGCTAAGATTATGTTTACTGGAATTGTGCAAGGCACGGCAGAAATTGTCGGCATTGAAGAGAAAGATCTGTTTCGTACCCATATTGTGCGCTTACCGGATGACCTGTTACCGGGACTGGCGCTGGGCGCATCGGTAGCCCACAACGGCTGCTGCCTAACTGTGACCGAGATTAATGGCGATCGGGTTAGCTTCGATCTGATTAAAGAAACATTGCGCATTACCAACCTGGGTGAATTACAGGTCGGGGATGTAGTGAATATTGAGCGTGCAGCGAAGTTCAGTGATGAAATTGGCGGCCATTTAATGTCTGGCCATATTATGACCACGGCGGAAATTTGCAAAATCATCCAGTCAGAAAACAACCGCGAAATCTGGTTTAAATTACAGGACGCCACGCAGATCAAATATATTATGCATAAAGGTTTTGTGGGTATCGACGGAATTAGTTTGACCGTTGGCGACGTTACCAAAAGCAAGTTCTGTGTGCATCTGATTCCGGAAACCCTCGAGCGCACCACGTTAGGCGCGAAGAAGTTTGGTCAGAAGGTCAATATTGAGATTGATCCTCATACGCAGGCCATTGTGGAAACCGTTGAACGCGTATTAGCGCAGCGTGAAGCTGCTGCACTGGCGCAGATTGCCAGCGCAGAATAATGGCGCTAAAAAAGGCGCCCTGCGGCGCCTTGATTTATTTCTGCAAGCTCATTAACGCGCTACGCGTAATCCGCCATCCTTGCCACGACTGAATACCACCTGCCACAGCTGAATATCACGGGCACGAAACGCACCGGCGCAGGCGTTGAGATAATAGTCGAACATTCGTTTAAAACGTTCGCCATATTTCTCAGCCAGCTGCGGCCACGCCGCCTGAAAACGTTCATACCATGCCATTAACGTCGTATCGTAATCTGCGCCAAAGTTATGCCAATCTTCCATGACGAAATGTGGCTCACTGGCATCAGCGATTTGACGTACCGACGGCAGACAACCGTTCGGGAAGATATATTTATCAATCCACGGATCGACATTCATATCCGTTGTGAGGGCACCAATGGTGTGCAGTAAAAATATGCCGTCTGGTTTGAGATTGCGGTCAGCAACATCAAAATAAGTGGCATAGTTTTTCGGCCCGACATGTTCAAACATTCCGACAGAAACAATGCGATCATATTGATTATTCAGGTCGCGATAGTCCTGCAGTAAAATAGTGACATCCAGTCCTTCACAGCGTTGTTGTGCCAGTTTTTGTTGTTCAGCAGAAATAGTGACGCCATGCACCGTAACGCCATAATGGCGAGCGGCATATTCCGCCAGTCCGCCCCAGCCACAACCGATATCCAACAGCGTCATGCCCGGTTCAAGTTGTAACTTGCGGCAAATCATATCCAGTTTGGCCTGCTGCGCGTTTTCCAACGTATCAGCATCTTTCCAGTAGCCGCAGGAATATTGCATATAAGGGTCAAGCATCAGTGAGAATAGATCATTACCCAGGTCGTAATGCTCTTTACCCACAATCCAGGCGCGTTTTTTCGATTGCAAATTAGTAAGACGCGCGGCGGCGATGCGCAACGTATCTTTAAAATGCCGCGGTAATTGTTTATCCAGATGGTGTTTTAAAACGCGATGGAAGAACATATCAAGCTGTTCGCACTCCCACCAACCATCCATGTAACTTTCACCTAATCCGAGCGATCCTTCCTCGAGCACGCGTTTAAAAAAATCTGGATGCTTTACCTGAATATCCCAGGGACGAGTGCCATTAACTGCAATATCAGCACGCTCTAGCAGTTCATTGACGATCCGAAACCAGTGGTTTTCTTCAAGGCTCACTTCTTCTATAACAGATGAACTCATAGCTTCTCCATCACCTTCCGATCTGAACCTGAGAAAAAGAATAGCCAATTTCCCAAGACCTGTGAGAGAACTCACGGAAAATCCGTGCGCCAGAAATCCGACGTTTTACAGAGGCATGAATTTGAATAGAAAAGTTGGACGCCGCACTGGAGTATCGTGCAGACGCCATCCCGCGACAGTGTCGCTAAAGGTATTACATTTATATTATTGATTTAATACAGAATTACTGACCCACTGAGTATATGCTCACGTGGGTCAATATTCAACGGGTTATCGTTAGTTTGCTAACGAAAAGCGTTGGCTTAGAGATTATCTTCGCAGGGACGGGAAGTGTGGGCAATATCACTTTGTGCGTTTGCCGATCGCTGGCAGACAAAGCCCACCCACGCCAGTACCACGGTGGCCACCATCACTAATGTGGTGTTGAACAGCGCCTGCTCAAGGCCGGCGGAGACCAGCAGGCTGGCGACAAAGCACAATCCTAACTGGAATAAATTCTGTAATCCTGCCGCTTTACCGGTGGCGTGCGGGAAGGGCGCTAATGCGCTGGCCACCACTATCGGATAGATCGCGCCATTGGCCAGCGCCATGCCGCAGAAGGGCATCAGCAGCACAAACAGCGGCGCTGAAGGCATCAGGGCGATGACAAACAGACTTAGGATGCTCAGACTGTACAGCACCAGCAACCACGGCAGCAGTTGCGCGCCCTGATAACGATTTAACAGCGTGCGGCAGCCAAAGCCGCCAATCAGAAACGCAATGGTCTGCGGAATATAGCTCAGGCCAATATCACCCGGCGTCAGGCCAGCTGCGGCGAGAATGAAAGGTGAGCCCGTCAGCCACGCGAAAAAGCTCGCCGAACATGCCGAATAGATTAAGACGTTACCGCTGTATACGCGGGTACCCAGCAAAGTCAACCAGCCGGGTTGTTTGCCTGAGGCAACTTTCTCGCGCTTAGGCGAGGTTAATTGCAGCGTACCGATCAGCAACACTACGGCAACCAGCGTCAGCGTGATAAAGATGCTGCGCCAGTGGAAGTGGCCGATCAGCCAGGCGCCGAGCAGCGGTGCCAGCGCCGGCGACAGCGCAACCAGCGGCATAATCGTTGCAAACACTTTATTGGCTTTCGCTTTTGGATAGTGATCCACCACCAGCGCCTGCCAGCTTACGGCAGCCGCACACACGCCAATCGCCTGCATAAAACGCAGCGCCAGCATCAGGCGGACATCGGTCACCCACAGCATTCCCAGACAACCGAGGGCGAAGATGGCAAGGCCCGCCAGCAAAATCGGCTTACGTCCATAACGATCTGATAGCGGTCCCCAAAATACCTGGGCACAGGCAAAACCGCCGAGAAACAGACCCAGGCTGGCGCTGATGGTGCCGGGTGCGCTAGCAAAATCACGCTGCATATCGCCAAAGGCGGGCAAATACATATCCGTGGCAAGAAAGCCGAGCATGCTGAGCACGGCGAGATAAGGCATAAATGCTTTAGACGACAACATGTTGATTCTCTTTTGGGCAGGGTGAACGCCGGGGAGTGTAAAAGGATGCGGCGCGCTTTGTGAAACGCTAATATTTGCATGGTGCTGTTAAAATTTTTGAAGGCAAATTTATGTGGTCAGAATATGCGCTTGAAGTGGTGGATGCAGTAGCGCGCACCGGCAGTTTTAGCGCGGCAGCGCAGGAACTGCATCGCGTGCCCTCTGCCGTCAGTTATACTGTGCGCCAGCTGGAAACCTGGCTGGCGGTGCCGCTGTTTGAGCGCCAGCATCGGGAAGTGGTGATGACAGCGGCGGGCGAGCATTTTGTGCGGGAAGGCCGATCTGTTATCAAAAAAATGCTGGCCACTCGCCGACAGTGTCAGCAACTGGCAAATGGCTGGCGCGGCGAGTTGAGCATCGCGGTTGACTGCATTGTAAAACCGCAGCGCACGCGACAGTTAGTGAAGGACTTCTATCGCCATTTTCCCGATATGGAGCTGATTATCAGCTACGAAGTGTTCAACGGCGTGTGGGATGCGTTGGCTGATGGTCGGGTGGATGTGGCGATTGGCGCAACCCAGGCCATTCCGGTGGGCGGACGTTTTGCCTTTCAGGATATGGGCGCGCTGAACTGGCGTTGTGTGGTGAGCCCTGATCATCCGCTGGTTAACAGCAAGGAGCTGGATGATGAAACCTTGCGGGCGTGGCCATCGCTGGTGCTGGAGGATACCTCGCGTGCGTTACCGCGCCGTATGACATGGACGCTGGATAATCAGCGGCGGTTGGTGGTGCCAGAGTGGGAAACCGGGATGGATTGTTTGCTGGCAGGATTGTGCGTCGGCATGGTGCCTGGCCATTTGGCGCGTCCACTGCTGGACAGCCAAAAACTGGTCGAGCTGGCGCTACCGCAGGCGTTTCCGGACAGTCCGTGCTGCGTTAGCTGGTCAGAACAGCGCGCGTCACCGGCGCTGGCGTGGTTACTGGCTTATCTCGGGGATGCGGAAACGCTGAACCACGAATGGCTCAGCGAAGTGTCGGCTTAGCGGCGGTAGTCGCGGAACGGACCGTACGCCACCGAACGGCGTTCAATCAGCGTTGGCTGGACTTCGATAGTTTGCGGATCTTCGCGCTTGCTGGTGATGCGATCCAGCAGCATTTCCAGCGCTTTTTCGCCCAGTTCAGCTTTCGGCTGGTGCACGGTGGTGAGCGCTGGTGTGAAATAGCGCGCGTTGCGCACGTTATCGTAGCCAATCACCGAGATATCCTGCGGTACGCGCAAACCCATCTCATCAGCAGCGCAAATCGCGCCCATCGCCATGATATCGCCACCGCAGAACACCGCGGTTGGACGCTGTTTCTGATTTAAGATCTGTTGCATCGCCAGATAGCCCGATTCAGGCTCAAAGTCGCCCTGAACCACCCACTCCGGACGCACTGTAATGCCCGCTTCGTTCATTGCCTGCAGGAAGCCAGCATGACGTCCACCGCCGGTGTTGCGCTCCATTTGGCCAGGAATGGCACCGATATCGCGATGGCCACGTTCAATCAGATAACGCCCGGCGAGATAGCCGCCCTGAAATGCATTGTCCTGCACAGTATCGGTGAAATCACCGCGTGACGCGCCCCAGTCCATTACCACCATGGGGATATTGCGGTTCTCTTCCAGCATCTGCAGCAAATCGTCTGGATATTCCGAACACATCACCAGCAAGCCATCGACGCGCTTTTGCGCCATCATTGACAGGTAAGCGCGCTGCTTTTGCAGATCGTTGTGCGCATTGCCGAGAATCAGCGTATAGCCGCGTTCGAAGCAGCGGTTCTCCACCGCTTCGATAATTTCAGCGAAGTAGGGCGCTTCGCTGGAGGTCGCCAGCAGACCCAAAGTTTTGGTGTGATTGACTTTAAGACTACGCGCCACGGCACTCGGCGAGTAGTGTAATTCTTTGATCGCTTCCCATACGGCGTTACGCGTCTCTTCCGCAACGAAACGCGTTTTGTTGATGACATGCGAAACCGTGGTGGTTGAGACACCCGCGCGTTTTGCGACATCTTTAATTGTTGCCATGAAAATGGTGCTCCTGGGCTTATCGCAACTTACTGATAAGTATATTGTTAAACGTTTGCGTCTGCTAATGCTTTTACAGCCTAAAAAAGCGGGCAAAACGGCATGTTCAAGCAGGTAAAATCACTTCATCACGCTGTAAATACAGCCTGCGCAAAATCTGTTGCGCAACGAAAGGCGGCGATTCTAGCAAGCTGGCGCGGATAACACGAGATTTTTGCCTATTGCTATGCGAAAATCGCCTTAACCCTAATAATTGTGTGACTAAGGAGTTGTGATGAATACCGACCTGAAGCTGGCGCTAATGACCACTGTTGGCGCACTGTTGATGATTATCGCCTTCAGCTTTACCGCGATCATGCATTAACAAAAAAGCCGGAGCTGAGAACAGCATCCGGCTTTTTTATGTCTGTTGCGCAACAACTAGCGAATGGTTTTTGGCGTCATCATACGACGCGCGCCCACATAGTGTTTCTGCCAGTAATCCTCACCCAATGCGCTAATCTGAATATCTTTGCCGGTACGCGGCGACTGAATGAATTTGCCATTGCCAAGATAAACGCCCACATGGTCGGCGGTACCGCGATTGTTGATGCGGAAGAACACCAGATCGCCTTTCTCCAGCATTTCACGCTTAATCGGTGCCGCATCACGCAGGTGATACATCTCATTGGCGGTGCGTGGCAGTTTGAATTTCACCAGATCTTTATAGGCGTACCATACCAGGCCGCTGCAATCGAAACCAGTGTGTGGCGAAGCGCCGCCCCACTGATAAGGTTTGCCGAGTTGACCCATTAATTTGGTCATCGCCGTTTCACGCGCTTTTTGATAACGCTGGCGGTGCGCTTTACTCATTTTGATGCCGGTCAGCGCTAACGCTTCATCATCGACGGCGATCTCGGGCGTTTTCTTCGCTAAACGTTGATGACCGTATTTCTTAGCAGAGAGTTTCAGTGGGGATTTTTTGCTGGTGGTTTTGTGCAGCGCGATGTCTGTTTTGCCCTGTTTTTTGAGTTTGAATTTTTGAACAGCGGTCAGACGCGATTTTTTGGTGGTGGTTTTTACCGGACGTCGTTTGCGGCGCTCGTCTTCACGTGCGCTCTTTTTCTCTGCTTTAAGCGAACTGGCGTTAACGGGCGCATGCGGAGATGCAGCGGCCACATTAAAGAACAGTTGGGCAAAAGCCAGTATGAAAAGCGTAATTAGTAGACGCATAATCCGGTTACAGGTTAAGCAGGCTGAATCAAAGCAGACTGCGTAAAAGTGAGAGAAATCTGATCAAGTGACCAGCGCCGAGGCAATTCTAATCCACTTTTTTTACAAAAGGTAAGGCCTTTTTCTATTAATCTGTTACCAGATTGATTCTGTAGCAAAAATGAGCGATTTCAGCTGGTTAACACAGCGAAATTATTGCTAATTATTAATTTATTAATGCCAATTAATGATATGAAAATGTTATTTGTCATGCGTTAACTTAACAAACATGGCGATTAGCCAGTGCAAACGCAAAATCCCGTTTTCAGTCCGGGAGCGAAATCGCTACAATAAACAAACACGAAGTAGAAGATTAAGGAAGGCAATAATGAGTACTGTTGAAAAAATTCAGCGTCAGATCGCAGAAAACCCGATTCTGCTGTACATGAAAGGTTCGCCAAAGCTGCCAAGCTGTGGTTTTTCGGCGCAAGCCGTGCAGGCGCTTTCTGCGTGTGGCGAGCGTTTCGCTTACGTGGACATTCTGCAGAACCCGGATATTCGCGCTGAAATGCCAAAATACGCTAACTGGCCAACATTCCCGCAGCTGTGGGTCGACGGTGAACTGGTCGGCGGCTGCGACATCATCGTTGAGATGTTCCAGCGCGGTGAACTTCAGCCACTGCTGAAAGAGACCGCTGAGAAGTATAAAGAAGCGGAATAATGCAGAAGGCCGACACATGTCGGCCTTTTCTTTGGTTACTCGGCAGACGCCTCGTCTGCGGATTCTTCACTAAAAGCCAGCGGCCAGCCGCCCAGGCGTTTCCAGCGGTTTACCAACTCACAGAACAGCGTCGCGGTTTGCTCGGTGTCATACAGTGCCGAATGCGCCTGCGTGCTATCAAACTCCATTCCCGCCGCTTTACAGGCTTTCGCCAACACGGTTTGCCCCAGCACTAAACCGCTCAGTGCCGCGGTATCAAAAGTGGCAAACGGGTGGAACGGATTGCGCTTCAGGCTGGCGCGCTCGGCGGCCGCCATCACGAAGTTGAGATCGAAAGTGGCATTGTGCGCCACGATAATGGCGCGATTGCAGCCGCTATCTTTGGTGCCTTTGCGCACCATTTTAAAAATCGCGTGCAGGGCTTCATATTCACTTACCGCACCGCGCAGCGGATTGGTGGGGTCGATGCCGGTAAACGCCAGCGCCGCAGGATTCAGAATGGCGCCTTCAAACGGTTCCACATGGAAGTGCAGCGTTTCATCGCGGTGCAACCAGCCGTCTTCATCCATTTTCAGCGTGGTGGCTGCAATTTCCAGCAGTGCATCGGTTTGTGCATTGAAACCCGCGGTTTCAACGTCGATCACAACAGGATAAAAACCGCGGAAGCGTTGGTGGAGAGCGTTTAAAGCGTTCGATTCAGACATCAGGATCTCATGGCAATAAATAGGGCAGCGCGCATTATGGCAAAAATCGCAGGAGGGTGCAGCAGGAGAGGGAAGTCAGCCTGCAAATAGCAGGCTGACGAGCAACCTTAGTTGCCTAAGCCGTGACCGGCATGTTTGTTTTCAATCAGCTCGATTTTGTAACCGTCTGGATCTTCAACAAACGCAATAATAGTCGAACCGCCTTTTACCGGGCCCGCTTCACGCGTCACGTTGCCGCCTGCGCTGCGAATGCGTTCGCAGGTATCAGCTACGTTGTCCACGCCCAGCGCGATATGGCCGTAAGCGTTGCCGAGATCGTATTTATCCACGCCCCAGTTGTAAGTCAGCTCAATCACCGCGCCCTCGCTCTCTTCGGTGTAGCCAACGAATGCCAGGGTGTACTTATACTCGGTGTTTTCGCTTTGACGCAGTACGCGCATGCCGAGCACGCGGGTGTAGAAATCGATAGAACGTTGCAAATCGCCAACGCGTAACATGGTGTGAAGTAAACGCATAACATCCTCTTTTTTTAAAACGTCATCAGTGCATGACAAGCAACTTAGTATACACACTGATGAAATAACGCTGCCGCCTATCCGCCGCGGCAGCCATTTTCTTACAGAGTTGGATAATCGGTATAACCTTCCGCGCCGCCACCGTAAAAACTCTCAGGACGCTGCGGATTGAGTGGCGCATCCTGCTGCAGACGGGCAACCAGATCCGGGTTGGCGATAAAGTCGCGACCAAAGGCCACGGCGTCAATCAGGCCACGCGCAATCAGATCGTCGGCTTTCTCAACGGTGTAAGCACCGGCACCGATGATTACGCCAGGGAACAGGGCGCGCACTTTTTCACGGAATGCATCGCTGTAAGGCTGTCCGCCCGCCCAGTCTGGCTCAGAAAGGTGCAGATAGGCGATGCTGCGTTTGCCCAGCTCGGCGATATACCACAGCGCCGCTTTTTCTTCTTCCGGGCCATTGTCCAGATTCTGGAAAGCACCGATTGGCGAAACGCGGATACCAATACGATCGGCAGACCAGTTGGCAATCGCCGCATCCACCACTTCCAGCGCGAAACGGCCACGCTTTTCAATCGAACCGCCGTACTCATCGGTACGCTGGTTTGAACCTGGTGCGAGGAACTGGTGCATCAGATAGCCGTGCGCGGAGTGCAGCTCCAGCAGGTCGAAATCGGCTTCGCGCGCATTGGCGGCGGCCTGACCAAAATCTTTTACGATTTGCTGAATTTCAGCCACTGACAACTCGCGTGGCACGGAGGTGTCTTCACGATAAACAGAACCATCCGCGGCGCGCAGGGACGTGCGCGTACCTGCCGCTAGTGGGGATGGGGCGACCGGCGCTTTGCCTTCGGGCTGCACGCTGTTATGAGATATGCGGCCGGTGTGCCACAGTTGTACAGCGCTGTGACCGTTGGCGGCATGAATGCCTTCGTTAATCACTTTCCACGCGGCAATTTGCTGCTGTGTGTGCAGACCCGGCGCACCGGCATAGCCTTTCGCCTGGAAAGAGATCTGGGTGGCTTCGGTGATGATCAAACCGGCACTGGCGCGCTGTTGATAATATTCTGCCATCAGCGGCGTAGGGATATCGCCCGGCTCAATGCTGCGCAGACGCGTCAACGGGGCCATGAAAATGCGGTTCGGTACGGTAATCGCGCCCACTTTAAGTGGGGAGAACAGCTGCTTACTCGCCATATTGATTGCTCCAGGAAGACCGGTCGTCTAGTAAATGGGGTTTTAAAAATCAGTGACTTATCAGCCACTGTTCGATGGTGTCGAGTGCCAGGCTAATCGGGCCCGGCTCTCGGGAAATCTTGCTCTGCAAACTGGCTCCGAGCCACAGCAAGTAGCAGCGCTGCGCCAGCTGCTGCGGCGTTTGCCCAAACGGCAGCGGCTGCTCAGCCGCCATCTCAGTCAAACAGCGCGTGTAGGCAGCGATAATGGCGTTGGCACCCTTTTGCAGTGCATCGCGCATCGGCTCGGAGAGATCGCACACTTCGGCTGACAATTTTACGCCAAGACAGCCAACAATATGACCTTGCTCGATAAACAGCCGTTCGCCATAGCGGAAATGCGCTAACAACCGCTCGGTCGGCGTTAAATCGGGCAGACTCAACTGCTGATCAATCTGCTGCTGGAAATGGCTGAAGTAGCGCTCAATCAGCGCCACGCCAAAGGCCTCTTTTGAACCGAAATAGTGGTAGAACGAGCCTTTCGTGACTTCTGCCAGCGCCAGCATCTCGATCAAACCCATGCCGGTAAAGCCGCGCTGTAAACAAACCTGCTCGCCAATAGCGAGCAGGTGTTCACGGGTATCGTTGCGTTGCAGAGTCTTATTCATGGGGGGCAGGTTATTAGACCAGTCAGTCTAACGCAACCCTCAGGCGGCAGTTTGGCACGATCTGATCATGTCCAGCTGCGGCTGATACTGCTGCGTCTGGATATTGAACATGCCTAAAACCGTATGGAAAAGATTATCTTGCGAAACCTTGGCGTCAGCCGCTTGCTGGCGTAAACAGGTATCATTGATGTGGTACGCCGCCGCGTATCCCGGTGACATCCACATCAGCAGAGGAATGTGTGTTTGCTGCGCAGGCGCAAACAGGTAAGGCGCGCCGTGCAGATACATCCCGCGCTCGCCAAGCGATTCGCCATGATCGGAGAGATAAACCAGCGCCACATTGAAGCGATCGCTTAGGCCTTTAAGCTTATCGATGGTGCGGCTCAGCATGTCGTCGCTATACAGCAGCGAATTATCGTAGGTGTTCACCAGCGCCTGATGATCGCAATCCTGAATCTGCTTGCTGTCGCAGGTGGGCGTGAAACGGCGGAACTCAGCCGGATAACGCTGATAATAGGCTGGGCCGTGGCTGCCCATCTGATGCAGCACGATAATGCCGTCGTTGTGCAGGCTGGCAACATAGTTATCAAGACGATGCAGCAACACCTCATCCTGGCAAAAACCATCGTGACAATATTGCGGCAGTTTCCACTGCGTCATATCGGTGTGCGGCACGCGGTCACAGGCGCCTTTACAGCCACCATCATTTTCTCGCCACAGTACGCTTACGCCCGCATGGGCGAGGATGTCGAGTACGCCTTCCTGGTGGTGCGCCAGATTGGCGTTGTAATGCATGCGAGGCATATTCGAGAACATACAGGGCACCGAGATGGCGGTTTCTGTGCCACAGGAACTGGCGTTGGGATAGTAAATTACCTGCTGTTTTTTCAATTCTGGATTGGTCTCTCGCGCGTAACCACCCAACGAAAAGTTCTCGGCGCGCGCCGTTTCACCCACCACTAACACCACCAGCGTTTTTTTAGTCGCTGTGGAGATTAACGGACCTTTGTGTGCATCTTCACCGATTTTCACCAGCGCCTGGCTACCTTGCAGATAGCGTTGATCGACATAGTGGCCGGTGCCGCTGACGATATTGGCCGGGGTAATCATCTTGATCAGGTTTTTATTATTGCGAATCAGCGAGGCGTAATCTTTGTAAAACAGCGCCGCCATCAGCAGTATCACCAATATTGCGCCCAGTGCGCCCGTCAGGCGTTGCAGCAGATTCCACCACCAGCGCGGTCCACGACGAATACGCACGCCACAAATCAGCGCCACCGGCACCATCCCCATCAATAACATCCAGAGTAGATAGCGGCTGCTGAACAACGCTGAGGCTTCCTGCGGGTCGGATTCAAAGACATTTTGCATCATATTGGTGTCGATCACCGTGCCAAAACTGTGCATGAAGTAATTGGCGGCGGCGCTGACGAACACCAGCACAATCAGCAACGGCTTGCGCAGATAAGGCCAGGCAGCAAGTGAGAAAATAAAATAGAAAGCCGAGGCCAGCACCAGCGGAATACTGGCGGCAAACAGATAATCGTGGGGATGATCGTAAGGAATCATTTCCCAGGCACGCAGCAAGAACAGGGCATTTAAAACTAGTGCGAAGAACAGCGCAGCAATAAGGTTAAATCCGCTGGTGCCGCACTGCAGGGTGGTCGGGAATCTCATGAAAACTCAACGGTAAGAAGTCGTGTGACAATCGTATGAAGACAAGCTGAGGAAAACCTTAACCAAGAGTAAACATAAACCATCCAAATCCGATAAATGCTGGCTATTTGGTAAACAGGCGTAACCAGACGCCGTAATGGCTTGATTATGCACAATGGGCGTCTACGCTTTGCACAATGTCATTAAGCTGTTATCAATATGATATGAGATGTTAATTGCGGAGTGGATGTGGCCGAGCAACTTGAGTTCTTCCCCGTTCCCAGCCCGTGTCGTGGTATTTGCCAGAGTGACGCGCGTGGTTATTGTCGTGGCTGTTTACGCAGCCGGGAAGAGCGCTTTAACTGGATGAAATTCAGCGATGCGCAAAAGCGCGATGTGCTGCGCTTGTGCCGGCAACGCTTTTTGCGCCTGCAGCGGCAGCAAAAAGTGGATGAAGATCATGATCCACAACAACCGGAACTGTTTTAAGAAAACGATGATTTGCCTTTCCGTTATACTCCCGCTTTCGTCATCTGGAACCGTGTTTAGGGAGTTTAACTATGTTACAAGCGCAGGCTATTGCACCGCAGGGACCCTCATTTTCACCGCTGATCGCCGGTTACTGGCGTTTAATGGAGTGGGGCATGACGCCGCAGCAAGTGGTGCAATTTATTGAGCACCATTTAGCGCTGGGCATCACCACCGTCGATCACGCCGACATCTACGGCGATTACCAATGTGAAGCCGCCTTTGGTGCCGCGCTGCGCCTCGCGCCGGGTTTGCGTGAGAAGCTGCAAATCGTCACCAAATGCGGCATTGCGACGCGCGCGAAGCCTGAACACCGTATTGGTCACTACATCACCGAAGCCAGCCACATTCTGCACAGCGCCGAAAACTCGCTGCGCCATTTCCATACCGATTACCTCGATTTGCTATTGATTCATCGCCCGGATCCGTTGATGGACGCGGATGAGATTGCCGAAGCCTTTACGGCGCTGCATCAGAGCGGCAAAGTACGCCATTTCGGCGTCTCCAACTTCACCGCCTCGCAGTTCACGCTGCTGCAATCGCGTTTGCCGTTCAGTCTGGTCACTAATCAACTGGAGATCTCTCCGCTGGAGCAAACGTCGCTGCTGGATGGCTCACTCGATCAGTGCCAGCAAAATCGCATTCGCCCAATGGCGTGGTCGTGCCTCGGCGGCGGTCGCCTGTTTAACGATCCGCACTATCAGCCGCTGCGCGATGAGCTGGAGCAGGTGAAGCAGGAGATCGGCGCCAGCAATATCGAGCAGGTGGTGTATGCATGGGTGATGAAGCTGCCAAGCCGTCCGCTGCCGATTATTGGATCAGGTAAAATCGAACGTGTAAAAGAGGCGGTTGGCGCGTGCCAATTGACGCTGGATCGCCAGCAATGGTTCCGCATCCGTAAAGCCGCCATCGGCTACGATGTGCCCTAAAGCGTAAAGCTGCGTCAAATTACGGCAGCCTGGATGAAAGCAGTCCAGGCTTAGAGGGAATCTAACCGTAAGGAGACGTTATGAAGAAAACCCTCATTGTTATGCTGGCTCTGGCCTGCGCCGCGGGTGCGCAGGCGGCGTCAGAAGAAGTCACGTTGCATGAAACCACGGCGCAAGGCATCGGGGCAGCGATTGGCACCGTCACGCTTAGCGAAACGCCATACGGTGTGCAATTTACCCCAGCGTTAAGCGGCCTGAAACCCGGCATTCATGGTTTCCACGTGCATGCTAAAGGCAGCTGTGAACCGGGCGAGTCGGACGGTAAAATGGTGGCGGCCGGTGCGGCGGGCGGACATCTCGATCCGCAAAAAACCGGCAAGCATCTTGGCCCGTATGCCGATGGTCACCTTGGTGACTTACCCGCGCTGTTTGTCACAGAAGATGGCAAGGCGACGTATCCGGTCGTTGCACCACGCATCAAATCCCTGAGTGAAATCAAAGGTAAAGCCTTGATGGTGCATGTGGGCGGCGATAATCATGCCGACCATCCGCAACCGCTTGGCGGCGGCGGGGCGCGTTTTGCCTGCGGCGTAATTTAATGCTTTGGGCGGCAGCAGCTTGTCGCCCCCCTTTCCTCACGCTGAAAAAAGTTGACCCATTTTCTTGCTACTCTCCGCGGTTTTTCCATCCTATGATATTGATTCAGGAATAAAACCTTCAGGGGCAGAAATGAAAGCGCGTGGGATGATGTTGTTATGTTTATTGCTGGTGGGATGCGATCAACCCAACGACACACAGCTGCGTTTAGATGCCAGTCGACAACTGCAACGCACCATTGATACCAATCCGCTGCGCGTCGGCTGTGAGAAAATTGCGCGTGGCCGTGAATGGCTGACCCAGCACACCCTTCATCGGCTCGAAGCCAATGGCTGCGAAAATGTCTTGCGCAGCGCCACCGAAACCAACTTCACCCACAGCGAAACTTATCGTCATGCGATGACAGTGGTGTGCGGCGGTATTCAGGGCAAAAGTTTCACCGGCACCACTTTGTATCGCCGCTTTATCTACTCTTCAGAAGAGAAGGCGCTGGTAATTGAACCGATGTCCGATCAGGATAAAACCCGCTTTGAAGGACAGAAATCGCTGCAGCAGTTGCAGGATGATTTTAATCGTCAGACCACGCAATATTGTCAGTAATCAATCCGGTACCGCCTGCGCTAACTGGGCCAGTGAGCAGCGCAGGCGCCACAAAATGCCCGCCAGCGTATTGGCTTCGCTCTCCTGTTGCTGCAGTTGCTCAATCAGGGTTTCCAGCTCATCCAGCGTGGCCTGCAGCGCGGTGTGATGCACGCCGCGCAGACTTATAATTCGTTGCAGATCCTGCAGGCTGCTATCACGCATTTGCCTAAGCGTAGCCGACGTCGGCTGCCATTGGCGCAGCTGCCAGACAATGTGGGAACAGTTCAGTAACACCACGCCCCAGCGCAGCAGCCAGACGCGCGCCTGCTCGTCACGACTGTTACTGAGCTGACTGATGTGATGATAAATCTGCGATTCAAAGTGGCTTTCACTCAGGCGCGGATGGCGGCGAAGCTGATCGAGAAACGCATGGCGCAGGGCACGAATATGCCGACGACTGCGACGCGCATCGGAACTGGGACGCAGCACCTGAAACGCCAGCCACGCTAGCATTACGCCGCATACCTTGGCGATATTATCATTGAGGAAGCTTTGATAATCCCAATCCGGCGGATTGGTGACGGCGATAAAGGATCCCATAAAAACAATGAATTGCCCCCACATCCCGGCGCGTTTCTTCTGCTGCAGTTTGAACAACTGCAAGGTGAGCAGCAGCGGGAATAGCACCAGTAAAAACTGCCACAGCGCGCTGATTTGCACCATCAAACCAAACTGCAGCACAAAGCTAAACAGCGACAGCCACAGCAAGGTTTTCAGCAACAGCGAGACGCTGCCACTGGGCGAGGGCGCGGAGGAGTATAGCACGCAGGCGATGGCGGTAAGCGTCAGGGCGGCGGCACCGGAATCCCATTGCGTGGTGATCCAAAAGGCGCTTCCCAGCATGATGACGCTGAAGGTTCGCAGCGCGCTCCAGCCGGCTTCAGCACTGTCGCTTTCGCGCGCCAGCGAGGGCGCATACGGCGGCTGAAAACGGGTATCGGCATCGGCGCGTTCAATCAGGCGAATCCAGCGATTCACATTGAGATACACCCAGCAGAAATAACGCAGTCGCTGGACGAAGGCGCGTTGACGGTAATCACCGGTTGCTGATGGCGTGATGCCACGCAGAATCAGCGCCAAACGGTATTTGTCGCACTGCGGCTGCGCCAGTTCCTGCAACAGTTTGGCCATGGCGTCGTAAAGTTCGGGTGGCGCATCGGGCCAGTTCAGCAACATGCGGCGCAGGCTGGAGAGTACACTGGTGAGACGCAGCTGCTGGTGCAGCACATAGTTCAGCACGTTATTCTGGCGGCGGAAGCGATAGTGGCTCCAGAACGCCTGAATGCGCAGCAGGTTCATGGTGAGAATCTGGCTAATGACATTCTCATGGGCGGTGCGCACGTTATCAGTGCTGCTTTGCTGCAGTAATAACACCGCATGATCCAGCAAACGCGCGTGCATCTGACGCAGTGAACTCATCAGTGCGTTGCCATCTGAGGTGCTGGGCAGAATCATCATCATCAATCCGGCACACAGGATGCCGGAGATCACTTCGCACACGCGCGCCTGGGCGATATCCCACAGCTGAGTGACATCGGTGATGTTGACGCTGCTAAAGGCGATGATGGCGGCGGTATAACCCGCCAGCGAAAACGCGTAGGCCACGTTATTTTGGTAGTGATTGGCGATCCAGGTACAGAACGCCAGCCACCCGGCCATGAAAAAGGCAAACAGCCAGGGTTCATTCAGCGTGTGTCCGGCGATCAGCAGCGCGGCGCTGGCACCGAGCAAACTGCCAACGATGCGCCCCAGACTTTTACTGATGGCGCCGCCGACGGTGGGAAAACTCACCACCGCCGCCGAGGTCATGGCCCAGTAAGGTTGATCGAGTTGCAGCGCATAGGCGATGGTCAAGGCGAGACACATCGCGATGCCATTACGCAGCGCGTAGCGCCACTCGCCCCCACTTGCTTTTATCCACGGCAGATTTTGCCACGCCAGCCACTGAAAATTCATCACAACCTCAGTGGGCGATGGAGATGGTGCAGGTGGTGCCCGCCACCAGCGGCACACCTTCCGGCAACGCGTCTAAGCGAATACGCACCGGCACGCGCTGCGCCAGGCGCACCCAAGGCACGTTAGGCTTGATATCGGGCACCAGCCCGCCATCGCTGGCGACGCTTTGGTCATAAATGGCGCGTCCGATACTTTCCACTGAACCCTGCAAGTGCGCGCCGTTGCTGTACAACACAATTTGCGCGGCTGCGCCGGGCTGAATATGGCGCAGCTTAGTCTCTTCGAAATAGCCCATCACGTAGTAAGAGTGGCTGTCGACCAGCGCAAACAGTGGCGTACCGGCGCTGGCATAGTTGCCGGTGCGCAGCGTCAGGTTGCTGATCCAGCCATCGGTGGGCGCGGTAATGGTGGTTTGCTCAAGATTCCAGCGTGCCTGATCGAGGCTAGCCTGCGCCGCTTTTGCCGTCGCTGCGGCAGCATTGGCGGTTAAGCGGGCGGCATCCATATCTTCCGCTGAAATGACGTTGCGCGGCAGGCTGGCGCGGCGATTGGCTTCATGCTGCGCTTTGGCCAGATCGGCCTGCGCTTTAGCCAGTTGGGCTTCGGCATTGGCCTGCGCAATTTGCCACGGCACCGGATCGAGCTTCAGCAGCACGTCGCCTTTATGCACAAACTGATTGTCGCGCACTTCCAGAGCGATGATGCGACCGGACACTTCCGGCGTGATATCCACCAGCTCGGCGCGCACTTTGCCGTCACGCGTCCATGGCGATTGCATGTAGTAATTCCACATCCACCATCCGGCAAGCAGGGCCAGCGCAAAAATCACCAGGGTTGAAAAATACTTAAAAGGGTTGAATTTCATAGTGATTTATCCGAGGCTCAGTAACCACAATGCGCCAGCGACGCACAGTACAAACAGGGAAAGGTCCATCAAGGTGGGATGCCAGACATCGCCGGAGTAGATCCAGCCGCGTATCAGCGGGTGAATCAACAACCAGAAAAAGAAACCGAGTAACACCGCTTTAAACAGCGGCGGAAAAAACAGCGACGCACCGAACACCAGGTCGGTAAGCGGCGCGCTGGGGGAAAAGGCGGTTAGGGACACGTGTCATCATCCTTTTTGACCGGGAATCATCTAAATAGCGCGTAGACGGCAAGCGTATATGCAGGCCTGGTATTTGTAATTTGCCAGGTAAACTCGCAGAATAGTGTAAAATCTGGCTTAATAGCTAGCAAGCTAATTATAAGGAGATGCAATGGATACGCCCTTGGGAACCGATCTGTCTCGTCTGGTGCGCATTTGGCGCGCGTTAATCGATCAGCGTTTAAAACCGCTTGAGTTGACACAAACACACTGGGTGACGCTACACAATATTCATCAACTCCCGCCAGAGCAGTCTCAAATTCAGCTGGCCAAAGCGATCGGCATTGAGCAGCCTTCATTGGTGCGCACGCTGGATCAGCTGGAAGAGAAAGGATTGATCACCCGCGCGACCTGCGCCAACGATCGTCGCGCCAAGCGCATCAAGTTGACCAAGCAGGCTGAGCCGATTATCGAGCAGGTTGAGAATGTAATTGATGCCACGCGCGATGACATTCTTTCCGGCATCAGCCTGGAGGAGATCAATCAGATGGTGACGCTGATTGCGCGGCTGGAAAAAAACATTCTTGAGTTTCATAACCGCGAGAAATAAAAAAACCGACGCCAGGCGTCGGTTTTTTTTATCTGTCCGCTTAACGAGGCGAAACGGTAACCTGGCTGCCGTTTGACGCCATCACGACGCGCTGGCCAACCGAGTAACGGGTGGCAGCTTGCTTCTGCACCACCATGATGGTGTTACCATCATCCTTGCGGATCTCCAGCTCGACACCGTCAGATTTGTTGACCGCACCCTGAACGCCCTGACCGGCTACGCCACCGAGTACCGCACCGCCGGCGGTTGCCAGACTGCGACCGCTGCCGCCGCCAATGGTGTTACCGAGGAAACCGCCCAGTACTGCACCACCAATTGCGCCAATCACGTTGTTTTCATCGCCGCCCTGGATTTTCACCGGACGAACAGAAACCAGCGTGCCATAGGAAACACTTTGTACTTGTTTAGCTTCGCTGGCGCTGTAAACGTCACCGGAGAGGGTGCTGTCGTTGGCACAACCTGCCAGAGTTAAGCCGGTCAATGCCACGGCTACAAAACGCTTAATCATCAGAACGCTCCTTAATGCAAAAAAACGCCATGTTTCTCATCCTGTACTGCACAGAGTATAAGACAGAAAACTGGCAAATGACGCTAAGTCCGTATAAAACGCGGCTGGGGCGAAGCATAGACCATCGTCCCTCAACAAAAATTCAATTACCCAACGAAAATATTTCTGAGCTGGAATGCACTGTGCAGTGACGCTGAAAAGCGGAATTTTATCATAGAATTAGACCCGGTAATTTGCCAGGCTTAAGCCAGACAATGTTAAGGGAGTGAACCGCTATGAAATCAGGACGCTATATTGGCGTGATGTCCGGCACCAGCCTTGATGGCGTGGACGTGGTACTGGCGGCCATTGATGGTCAAATGGTGGCGCAGCAGGCCAGCTATTGTCATCCCATCCCGCAGGAATTGCGCCAGCAGGTGCTGGCCATTTGTCAGGGGCAAACCTTGACGCTGTCGCAGCTCGGGCAGCTGGATACGCGGCTGGGCAAGCTGTTCGCCGAGGCGGTTTTAACACTGATGCACCAGCAATCGCTGGAGGCCAGCGACATCATGGCGATCGGCTGCCACGGACAAACGGTGTGGCATGAGCCGCAAAGTGATGCGCCGAATACGCTGCAAATTGGCGATAACAATCAGATCGCGGCGGCAACCGGCGTCACGGTGATTGGGGACTTTCGACGCCGCGACATGGCGCTCGGCGGGCAGGGCGCGCCGCTGGTGCCGGCTTTCCATCAGGCGCTGTTAATGGACAGCGTTGAGCGCCGCATGGTGCTGAACATCGGCGGCATCGCTAATCTGTCACTGCTGCTCCCCGGCCAGCCGGTACGCGGTTTTGATACCGGGCCGGGCAATATGCTGATCGATGCGTGGATTTGGCGCAATAAAGGTTTGTCGTACGACAAAGATGCCGCCTGGGCGCGCAGCGGACAGGTGGTTCCAGCGCTGCTGGAGTTGATGCTCAGCGATCCGTGGTTTGCACTGCCGCCGCCAAAAAGCACCGGGCGCGAATATTTCAATCTCAGCTGGATCGAGCAGCAGCTGCAACGTTTCCCGGCGCTGGCGCCACAGGATGTACAGGCTACGCTGACCGAGCTGACGGCGTTAACCATTGCGCAGCAGGTGCAGCTCAACGACGGTTGCGATCGTCTGTTGGTCTGCGGCGGAGGCAGCCGAAATCCACTGCTGATGGCGCGGCTGGCCACGCATCTGTCGGGAACGGAAGTCGGTACCACCGACGAAGCGGGCATCAGCGGTGATGATATGGAAGCGCTGGCCTTTGCGTGGCTGGCGTTTCGCACATTAAATGGGTTACCGGGCAACCTGCCGGCGGTAACGGGCGCGCGGGACATGAGCGTATTGGGCGCAATTTACCCCGCCAATCCCCGACTTGGTCGTTAAGAGGTAAAAATGAAAAACATAATGATGATACTGAGCAGCGTGGCGCTATTAAGTGGCTGCGGCATGATGCATAAGCAGGAAGAGGCACCGCAACAACTGCGCTATCAGTGCGGGACTTTGCCGCTGACGGTCACTCAGGATAACGCGAAGCAGCAGGTGAGCTTTATTCTGGATGGTAAGCCCCTGACGCTGGCACAAACGGTGTCGGCCTCTGGCGCGCGCTACAGCGACGGCACTTACGTCTTCTGGTCAAAAGGCAATGGCGCTTTTGTTGAACGTAATAACAAAATCGTGATTAATGATTGTGAATTGCAGAACGCGGATACCTCCGTTCAGTAAACGTGAGAAAGAGAAACAGCATGAGCGACAGTGACAGCTTGCAACATATTGCCCATCTGCGTCGTGAATACACCCGCGGCGGGCTGCGACGTAAAGATCTGCCCGATAACCCTTTGGCGCTGTTTGAGCAGTGGCTGCAGCAGGCCTGCACCGCGCAGTTGCCGGATCCGACCGCAATGACGGTCGCCACCGTTGACAGCAGCGGCCAACCTTATCAGCGCATCGTGCTGCTGAAGCATTACGATGAGCAAGGCATGGTGTTCTATACCAATCTCGGCAGCCGCAAGGCGCTGCAGCTGGCAGAGAATCCGCGTATTTCGCTGCACTTTCCATGGCACTTCCTTGAGCGTCAGGTGATGGTGCTGGGCGAAGTGGAAAAACTGTCGCCGCTGGAGGTGCTGAAGTACTTCAGCAGCCGCCCGCGTGATAGCCAGATTGGCGCATGGGTGTCGAAGCAATCAAGCCGCATCTCGGCGCGCGGCGTGCTGGAAGGCAAGTTCCTCGAACTCAAACAGAAATTCCAGCAGGGCGACGTGCCGCTGCCGAGTTTCTGGGGCGGCTACCGTGTCAGATTCCACACCGTGGAGTTCTGGCAGGGCGGCGAACATCGTCTGCACGATCGCTTCCTCTACCAGCGTAATGACAATGGCTGGTCGATTGACCGTTTAGCCCCGTAAAACTGCGTTTTATCCCCTTTCAACGCTGGCGCAGTTGGCGTCAGCGCTTTATGCTATAGCCCTCTTTTTTTTCGTCTCCGCACGTCAGCGGAAAGCTGTGTACCAGCCTAGGTGCAGTCTGATCAATTTGGAGTCAGTGATGACCAGCAGTAACCTGATACAACAATTGCAAGAAAGGGGCTTAGTCGCCCAGGTAACGGATGAAGAAGCGTTAGCAGAGCGACTGGCGCAAGGGCCAATTGCACTCTATTGCGGCTTCGATCCTACCGCTGATAGCTTGCATTTGGGCCATCTGGTGCCGCTGCTCTGCCTGAAACGTTTTCAGGATGCCGGACACAAGCCGGTCGCGCTGGTGGGTGGTGCCACCGGTCTGATTGGCGATCCCAGCTTTAAAGCAGCAGAACGTAAACTTAACACCGCTGAAACCGTTGGCGAGTGGGTGGATAAGATCCGCAACCAGGTCGCGCCTTTCCTCAGCTTCGATTGCGGCGACAACAGCGCGATTGCCGCGAACAACTACGACTGGTTTGGCGGCATGAACGTGCTGACCTTCCTGCGCGACATCGGTAAGCACTTCTCAGTGAATCAGATGATCAACCGCGAAGCGGTGAAACAGCGTCTGAACCGCGAAGATCAGGGCATCTCTTACACCGAGTTCTCCTACAACCTGCTGCAGGGTTATGACTTTGCGGAGCTGAACAAGCGTCACGATGTGGTGCTACAGATTGGCGGTTCCGATCAGTGGGGCAACATCACCTCCGGTATCGATCTGACGCGTCGTCTGCATCAGCAGCAGGCGTGGGGCTTGACCGTACCGCTGATCACCAAGTCTGACGGTACCAAGTTCGGTAAAACTGAAGGTGGCGCAGTGTGGCTGGATGCGAAGAAAACCAGTCCATACAAGTTCTACCAGTTCTGGATCAACACTGCGGATGCCGACGTATATCGTTTCCTGAAGTTTTTCACCTTCATGAGCATTGAAGAGATCAATGCGCTGGAAGAAGAAGACAAAAACAGCGGCACAGCGCCACGCGCGCAATACGTGCTGGCTGAGCAGGTGACGCGTCTGGTGCACGGCGAAAGCGGCTTAACTGCGGCAAAACGCATCACCGAGAGCCTGTTCTCCGGCAGCCTGAGCGCGATGACCGAAGCGGACTTCGAGCAACTGGCGCAGGACGGCATGCCAACCATCACGCTGACGGCAGAAGACGATTTGCAGCAGGCGCTGGTGGCGGCTGAGCTGGTGCCATCACGCGGCCAGGCGCGCACCATGATCGGTTCTAACGCGGTATCGCTGAATGGCGAAAAACAGTCAGATGCGGAGTACCGTTTCAGCGACAGCGATAAACTGTTTGGACGTTTCACGTTGTTGCGTCGCGGTAAAAAACATTACTGCCTGATTAACTGGCAGTAAGCGTTCAGGGCCGGCTTCCGGCCCTTTTTTATGGCAAGACAGCAGTACAGGGCAAAATGAAAAATATTCTCGCAATTCAATCTCACGTTGTTTACGGACACGCCGGTAACAGCGCTGCCGAATTCCCGATGCGCCGCATGGGCGCAAACGTTTGGCCGCTGAATACCGTGCAATTTTCTAATCACACCCAATATGGACACTGGACCGGCACCGTAATGCCCGCCACGCATTTGACCGACATCGTTAAAGGCATTGCGGCAGTTGACCGCCTGAAAACCTGTGATGCGGTGCTAAGTGGCTATTTGGGATCGGCGGAGCAGGGCGAACAGATTCTGGAGATCGTGCGTCTGGTGAAGGAAGCCAATCCGCATGCGTGGTTCTTCTGCGATCCGGTGATGGGCCATCCGGAGAAAGGCTGCATCGTGGCGCCGGGCGTGGCGGAGTTTCACTGTAAAATGGCGTTGCCCGCCAGTGACATCATCGCCCCAAACCTGCTGGAGCTGGAGATGCTCAGCGGCCATGAAGTGGCCAACGTCGAGCAAGCGGTGGTTGCGGCACGAGAACTGATTAGCAAAGGCCCGAAAGTGGTGCTGGTGAAACATCTGGCGCGTGCCGGACGTCGTAGCGATCGTTTTGAGATGCTGCTGGTGACCGCCGATGAGTGCTGGCACATCAGCCGTCCGCTGGTGGACTTTGGCGTGCGTCAGCCGGTTGGCGTGGGCGATCTCACCAGCGGTCTGCTGCTGGTCGATCTGCTGCACGGCAAGTCGCTGCAGGATGCGCTCGAGCACATCACCGCGGCGGTTTATGAAGTGATGCTGAAAACCCACGAAATGGGCGAGTACGAATTGCAGTTGGTGGCCGCGCAGGATGCGATTGCCAAGCCGACACAGCATTTCGCCGCTGAAAAGCTGTAAATTCCCCGTGAGGTGCGCAGTCCTGCGCACCTGCCATTCAGCTCACCATGAATGACGATCCAACGATCTGGGGCGTACGCACTGATAGCGACCCGACGAAGAATAGCGCCGGATTAAACCAAACCTTCCGCCTTCAATGCCGCCTGCACCGCTGGGCGCTCTGCAACCCGATTAAACCAGGCTTCCAGCGCATCCAGCCCCGCTAAATCCAGCTTGATGGCTTTAGCCCAGCGCGTCACCACGAACAGATACACATCGGCAACGGTAAAGCGTAATCCCAGCAGCCACTGTTTATCCTGCAACGCCTCATTCACCTGCTGATACTTTTTCTCCAGTTGCGCACGGGCAATGGTTTTGTACTCTTCCGGCGTATCCGGACGGAACAGCGGGCTAAAACTTTTGTGCAGTTCGCTGCTGACAAAACTCAACCACTCCAGCGTGTGATAGCGCGTCAGGCTGCCGGTCGGTGCCAGCAGATGGCGATCCGGCTTGAGATCCGCCAGATATTGCACAATCGCCACGCCTTCGGTCAGGATGCTGCCATCGTCAAACTGCAGCGCCGGCACTTGTCCTTTCGGGTTAATCTGCCAGTAATCTTCTCCCTGCTCGGTCACTTTCTTCTGCAGGTCCACGTTCACCTGGGTGAAGTCGAGTCCGCATTCCAGCGCGACAATATGCGGTGATAGCGAACAGGCACCGGGCTTACAATAGAGTTTCATCATGGCTTCTCCTTAAGTGTTGTGGTGATCAAAGCAGCATAAGTCTGCCAGGGATATTTACCCGTGACTGCGATCAGGAATTGCGGTCACCGTTCAGGTTTATTCAGCAAAGCATGGCAGTAACGGCAGCTTTTCGAGCGCAAAATCCCAAAATTGCCGCACTTTAGGCGTCATATTCTTCACACGCTGGGTCACTAACTGCACCGGCAGCGGCGCGGGTTCCCATTCTGGCAGTAAGCGCAGCAGTTTCCCGCTGTGGATATCGTCGAGAACCTGATACGACAGCAGCCGTCCGATGCCGTGTGCGCTGCGCAGCGCTTCCAGCTGGCTCTCCACATCATTAACCCGCAGACGCGGCGTGATGCGCACGCGCAGGTCGTGAGCGAAGCGCCACTCGCGCGTATGGCGCAAGCTCGTCACTAACGCATGTTGAGTCAGTTCAGTGGGATGAACAGGCGTGCCAGCCTGTTGCAGATAGTCGGGGCTGGCAACCAGCGTTGAACGCACAGTGCCAACCTGACGCGCCACCATCGAAGAGTCCTGCAGTGCACCAATGCGCAGCGCGATATCGAGGCCGTTTTCGATCAGGTCCTGATAGCTGTCGCTGAGCACCACTTCAATCTGCATCTCCGCATGCTGTTGCAGGAAGGCATTCACCAGGGGCATGACGTGGCGACGACCAAACTGCACCGGCGCGGTTAAACGCAGCAAGCCATGCAGGCCGCTGTGGTGAGCGCTGTCGATGGCGCGCTGATAATCGCTCAGCACGCGCTGTGCCTGCTCAAACAGCTGCCAGCCAGCTTCGGTGGGTGCCAGCTGGCGCGTGGTGCGTTCAATCAAAGTGGTGGCGAGGCGGGCTTCAAGGGTGTTGAGGGTGCGCGTGATCACCGGTGGCGATCGCTGTAACAAACGTGCGGCACCGGCCAAACTGCCTTGCTGGATAACCGCGACAAATACCTCAAGCTCATCAAACCTGTCCATGCTTATTCCACTCAGATTAACAGTGAGCCGACATCATGAAGTTAAGCGAGCAAAAAGCGAAGTGTGGGTAGCAGAAATCGTTAAAGGAAATGTGAATGGCGGCGAAATAGTCGGTAGAAAAAAGCCGGGACATGCCCGGCTTTCTGCTTACTGATTGGCGCTGGCGCGTTTCAGTTCAGTTTGACTATCATCCTGCGTCATGCGGTTCAGCAGTGGCGCGGTGATTAACATCAGCAGGGCGATCACGCCGGTGGCGATACCAATCTGCTGGAACACATGGCTGTAGACCGCCAGTGACGTGTGTGGATCGGTCACATCATTCGGCACCGCCATCAGGTTCGCGACTTTACCGGCAATCATTGCTGCACCCGCGGTGGTCAGGAACCACGAACCCATGATGAAGCCCATTAAACGCTGTGGTACCAGCTGTGCCACCATTGCCAGGCCCAGACCGGAAATCATCAGCTCACCAATGCTCTGCAGCGCATAGCTAAGGATCAGCCAGTTCACTGAGACGATACCGGCTTCGTTGGCAAATTTGGCACCAAACGGCAGCACCAGGAAGGCCGCTGAACACAGCACCATACCGAAGGCGAATTTGTGTGGCATCGGCATTTTATCGCCAAGCTTGTTGTACACCGCGGCCAGAATCGGGCTTGCCAGCATGATCCAGAACGGGTTCAACGCCTGGAACTGCTCCGGCTCAAAGGTGATGCCGAGAATCGCGTGCTCAACGTTGCGGATAGCGAAGAAGTTGAGTGAGGTCGGCATCTGCATGTAGAGCACGAAGAACACAATCGCTTCAACCATCAGCAGGAAGGCCACGATCATCTTACGACGTGCTGCCCCCTTCAGCGCGAAGGCTTCTTTAGCGAAGATCACCACGATACCTGCGGCGATGACGCCCAGCGTCATACGTGCGATGCTCTGGTGATGCAGCAGCCAGGCCGCCAGCGCAATCAGTGCTACCACGCCAATCAGCGTCATCAGCAG
Source organism: Pantoea sp. GbtcB22 (assembly GCF_019091025.1). Lineage (NCBI taxonomy): Bacteria > Pseudomonadati > Pseudomonadota > Gammaproteobacteria > Enterobacterales > Erwiniaceae > Pantoea > Pantoea sp. GbtcB22. Next base: position 723,763 of record NZ_JAGXKB010000001.1, on the reverse strand, counting down.
TTTACCCATCTGCAGCGGGGCAAAATCCGGCTTGGATCCGTAGTTTTTCACTACACGCTGGAAGAACAGAAAGTTCAGCAGCGTGATCACCAGACCGACAACCGACAGCGAGAACGCGGCGCCCCAGCCATATTTCGCGGCTAGCCACGGCGTCAGCATCATCGAGAACAGCGAACCGATGTTGATCGACATGTAGAACATAGTGAAGGCACCGTCGAGGCGCGCGTCATCTTTCTCGTAGCAGGTCGACAGCAGGGAAGACGGGTTAGCTTTAAACAAACCGCTACCTACCGCGATAGTCGCCATGCCGATATACACCATTGAGGTGTCATGGCCGGAGAAGGCAATCAGCGCATAACCCAGCGCCAGCACCATTACGCCGAGCACGATGACGCGTTTGGTACCCAGCACTTTATCGCCGAGCCAGCCGCCGATGGCGACTAAACCATACACCAGCGCGCTAAACGAGGTGAACAGCGTAATGGAGTCCGCTTCGGACATGCCCAGCTGTTTAACCAGGTAAACCGCCATGATGGCTTGCAGGCCGTAGTAACCAAAACGTTCCCACAGTTCGATGGAGAAGATCAGATAAAACGCTTTCGGTTGCTTAAAAGCGTTGAGGCTTGGCGCCCCGTCAGTGTGTTTGTTTGCAGTTGACACGTATACCTCAGTTTTAACATAGCCTGTTTTGCGACAGGAATTAAGTCTGCGTCAGGCTGGGTAATCCCGCGCAACATTGTTATTAGAAAGGAAAAACGGCGACTAATTTGGCTGAATCAGTCCAACAGGGCAAGCATTTTCTGCACGCTGAAATACTTGCAATAGGTAGGGTTAATGCCGTTATACAAAGTTGTAAATCAGTGTTAAATCTCGCTTGAGGGCATTATATCAGGATAAACAGGTGAAATGCAGATCGTGAAGATCATTTTCCTGATATAAACTGCTCATAGCGGATTTATCAGAACATAACGCTGAAGACCATAATTTATACAGAGATTATTATTGCCGTTGTGCACAATATAAGCACAACAGCTTGATTGGTGAGCGTAATAAGCAGTCAAAAGATTCCAGAACGCTAATTAGTTGATCCTGCGCACAAAACCACGAATTAATTATCAGGGTAAAAGAAGAAAACGTTTGCGTAGCTGACATCTGGCGAAGATTAGCGCGGTCTGACACCTTATTTGGCAGATAAACAGGCGTCTATAAGCGCAATGCGTGGAAACGAAAGCCGCACAAATCGGCGTTTAAAAGGCGTTTAGACAGCGGATTAACTTTGCTGTAACCTCCTTTTTTCCCTTAAAGGACGTAGTCATGATGAAGTCGATTCGTGTCGCCCTGATTGGCGATTACCGTGCTGATGCCGTTGCGCATCAGGCCATTCCTCCCGCTGTACAACTCGCTGCAAAAACCCTTTCACTCAACGTCAGCGCCGACTGGATCGCCACGCCGGAACTCAATCAGCACAACCTCAATGATTACCAGGCGATTTGGCTGGTTCCGGGCAGTCCTTATCTCAATGATGCGGGCGTGTTTGCCACCCTTCGCTGGGCGCGGGAAAGCGGTAAGCCATTTTTGGGCTCGTGCGGCGGATTTCAGTACGCCATCGTTGAGTACGCGCGCAATGTGCTGGGCTGGGAAGATGCGGTGCATGCGGAAACCGATCCCAGCGGTCGCTGGGTGATTGCGCCACTGGCCTGTTCGCTGGTGGAACAGCGTGGCAGCGTGACCTTCCAGCCGGGTTCACGTATTGCTCGGGCTTACGGTGCGTTACAGAGCGATGAGGGTTACCACTGCAACTTTGGCGTCAACGCCGAGTTCAGCGCAGCGCTGGCGACGCAGAATCTGCAGATCACGTCATGGGATTTGGAAGGCGACGTGCGCGGCATTGAATTGACCGATCACCCGTTCTTTGTCGCCACCTTGTTCCAGTCCGAGCGGGCAGCGTTACAAAACCGGCTGTCGCCGCTGGTGGTCGACTGGTTGCAGGCCGCCGCAGGTTAAATACGCAGCTTGTCTATGGCGTAATGCGTGTCAGTTAAGCCAGCAGCGAGTGCGCTGGCCGGGGCCCGCTATGAAGCTTTAGTGCGCGCAGTTGAAAAGGGCACATTTGCCGTGACGCAGCAAATGTGTCAGAGTCCGCGATTCAGAGTTCGGTTTTGGCGTCGAATTCACACAGATCTTCGATCAGACAGGATCCGCAACGCGGTTTGCGCGCCACGCAGGTATAGCGACCGTGCAGAATCAGCCAGTGATGGCAATCGACTTTAAACGCCGCCGGCACCACTTTCAGCAGCTTATCTTCCACTTCTTCCACATTCTTGCCCGGCGCAAAGCGGGTGCGATTGCTGACGCGGAAAATATGGGTATCAACGGCGATGGTCGGCCAGCCGAAAGCGGTATTCAATACCACGTTGGCGGTTTTACGCCCGACGCCCGGCAGCGCTTCCAGCGCCGCACGATCTTCCGGCACTTCGCCACCGTGCTGTTCCAGCAGAATGCGGCAGGTCTTGATGACGTTCTCCGCCTTGCTGTTAAACAGGCCGATAGTTTTGATGTACTCCTTCACGCCATCCACACCCAGCGCCAGCATCGTTGCCGGGGTATTCGCCACCGGATAGAGCTTCGCGGTAGCTTTGTTGACGCTGACGTCGGTGGCTTGCGCGGAGAGTAATACCGCAATCAACAACTCAAACGGCGTGCTGAAGTTCAGTTCTGTGGTCGGATGCGGATTCTCATCACGCAGGCGCGTCAGGATCTGCGCGCGTTTCTCTTTATTCACACCGCTTTCCCGGTTGCGCCTTGCGGCTCCGCTTCAGGCGCTGCTGCACGGGTGGCCGCACGCTGTTTCATCTTCTGATCGATCAGGTATTTTGCCGCCAGCAGCATGCCAAGGCCGATAAACGCGCCCGGTGGCAGCATCGCCAGCAGCATCGGCGAATCAAAGTGCACCACTTCAATACGCAGCGCTTTGGCCCACGGCCCCAGCAGCTGATCCGCCCCGTTGAACAGCGTGCCGCTGCCAATCAGTTCACGAATCGATCCCAGCGTCACCATCGCGCAGGTTGCGCCCATGCCGATGGCAAAACCGTCCAGCGCCGAAAGCGGAATGCTGCTCTTTGAGGCGACCGCTTCGGCGCGACCCACCACAATGCAGTTGGTGACGATCAGCGGGATAAAGATGCCGAGCGACTGATACAAACCGTACGCATAGGCGTTGATCAGCATCTGCACGCAGCTCACCACTGAAGCGATGATCATCACGTAAATCGGAATACGGATTTCGGCCGGCACCCAACGACGCGAGGCGGAAATTGCGCTGTTGGTGATGGTCAGCACCAGCGTGGTCGCCAGGCCTAAACCGAGAGCGTTGGTCGCGGTTGAGGTCACCGCCAGCAGCGGACAGAGACCGAGCAGCTGCACCAGCGCGGAGTTATTTTTCCACAGGCCGCCGACCAGTAAATTTTTGGCTTCACTCATTTGCATCTCCACATTCAGGCAGCGAAGCAAGCTTCGCTGGCAGTGTTTCAATCAGCAGCGCGGTGCGCTTGGTGGCGTTGACCACCGCGCGTGGCGTAATGGTTGCGCCGGTAAATTGGTCGAATTCACCGCCGTCTTTTTTCACCGCAAAATTTTTGTCATCCGCGCCGTGGATCACTTTGCCATTGAAGCTGTTAATCCAGTCTGAAATACGCAGTTCGATTTTATCGCCGAGGCCCGGCGTTTCATGGTGCTCAACCACGCGCACGCCCAGCACTTTGCCGTGGAAATCGGCACCGACCAGCATCTGAATCGCCCCAGAATAGCCGTCTGGCGCGGTGGTCTCAAGCGCGGCGGCCACCGGCTGATCGCCTTTACGCGCTAAATAGAGATGGTGCGGGCGATCATTGCCCAGCGCCAGCGCATCGGTCACCAGATAACACTCTTGCTGGATGTGATTGTCGTACAGATCGGTCGGTACCACCTGATCTAACAGATTTTTCTGTTGCAGCGCGGTCTGATGCTCCACCGTCGGCTTGGTGACATAGTTAACCACCGCCGTCACGCCGGTGGTGATCACCGCAAAGGCCGCCAGCGTCACCGCATTTTTACGAATAGCTTCGATCATCTTCAATCCTTGCGATGGCCGTAAACGCGCGGCTGAGTGTAGTAATCAATCAGCGGCACACAAATATTGGCCAGCAATACCGCGAAGGCGACGCCGTCCGGATAGCCGCCAAAGCTGCGAATCAGCCACACCAGCAAACCAATCAGCGCGCCATAAACCAGGCGGCCGCGATTGGTGGTGGAGGCGGTCACCGGATCGGTAGCAATAAAGAACGCGCCGAGCATGGTGGCACCGGAGAACAGGTGAATCAGCGGTGAGTTAAGCGACTCCGGCGAGAACACCCAGCCCAGCGTGGCGCAGAACGCCAGCGAGACGAGGAAACTGACCGGAATGTGCCAGCGGATAGCATTCTTTGCCAGCAGCAGCGCGCCGCCCAGCAGATAACCGAGGTTAACCCACTGCCAGCCAACACCGGCTAACACGCCACTATAAATCGGCTCCGCAAGCAGCTGTTCGGCGCTGTGCCCAGCACGCAGGCCGGTTTTAAAGGTATCGAGCGGTGTCGCCTGGCTGACGCCATCAACGCCGAGCTGCAGCTGCTGCATGGTTTCACCGGCCAGCGTATGGTGGGTGAAGATCATACTGAGCGAATCCAGCAGGCCGGGTTTGATCGCCTGCAGGCTATCGGGCGGCAGCCAGCTGGTCATCTGCACCGGGAAGGAGATCAGCAGCACCACGTAACCGACCATTGCCGGGTTAAACGGGTTTTGCCCCAAACCGCCGTACAGCTGTTTGGCGATGACGATGGCGAAAATGGTACCTAACACCACCAACCACCACGGCGCGAGCGGCGGCAGGCTGATGCCCAGCAGCAACGCGGTGAGCAGGGCAGAGTTATCGGATAAAGTCGGCAACACCGGCGTTTTACGCAGGCGCAGAATCGCCCCTTCGGTGGCCCACGCGGTGGCGGTGGCCAGCAAAACCTGAATTAAGAAACCGACGCCAAAGAAATACCATTGTGCGGCCATGCCCGGCAGCGCGGCAAACACCACCAGCAGCATGATATTGCCGGTGCTGCGGCGGTTGTGGGTATAGGGAGAACTTGCAATACGAAAAGCCATTTAATCCTCAGTCGTCGAAGGCTGCTGCTGCGCTTTACGCGCTTTGGCACGGGCGACCGCAGCGGCAATCGCCGCTTTGCGTGGGTCGGCGGAGTCAGGAGAGGCAGCAGCCTCCACTTTAGGAGATGTGGCTTCAGCCTGCTGCGCGGCAGCCGCGGCTTTCTTCGCTTTGGCGCGCGCAATCGCCGCTTCAACGGCGGCTTTGCGCGGGTCAACTTCAGCAGCAGGTGCATCAGCTGACGGCTCGGCGGGTGCCGGTGCAGCGGGTTGTGCGGAAGCGGCGGCTTTTTTGGCTTTGGCGCGCGCAATCGCCGCTTCAACGGCGGCCTTGCGCGGATCGACTTCAGCAGTAGGCGCGACGGCTGGCGGCTCAGCGGGTGCTGGTTCTGCCGCAGCGGCAGCTTTTTTCGCCTTCGCACGCGCAATCGCGGCTTCCACCGCCGCTTTACGCGGATCGACTTCTGCCGCAGGCGCATCAGCTGGCGGCTCGGCAAGCGCGACGTCAGCCGCCGGTGCGCCCGCTTTCTTCGCTTTCGCACGGGCAATTGCCGCTTCCACCGCCGCTTTACGCGGATCTCCGGACTGACGACTCAGCGCCTGCGTTTCAGCTTGCTTCTCGGCCTGCTGCGCTAAGGCTTGTGCATGACGCGCTTCGCGTTCCGCAGCATCCTGCTCCGGCGTTTTTTCCTGACGCGCTTTCACGCGTGCCACGGCGGCGTCGAGTTCACCCTGATCGCTACGCGCCACGCGCTGTTTAGCCTGTTCATGACGCGCTTCACGCGCCTGTTTTTCGCGTTCGAGACGTGCCAGACGCGCTTCAAAACGCGCTTTCGCTTCGGCGGTACGTTTCGCTTCGAGATCGATGGCGCGCAGTTCGGCTTTTTCCTGACGATAATATTGCACCAGCGGAATGTTACTCGGGCAGACGTAAGCGCAGGCGCCGCACTCAATGCAGTCATCAATATTGTGCGCGCGTGCTTTTTCGTGATCGCCGCCCTGGCTGTACCAGAACAGCTGCTGCGGCAGCAATTTCGCTGGGCAGGCATCCGCGCAGGCGCTGCAGCGGATACAGGATTGCTCTTGCTGATCGTTGCCCATTTCGCTGGCCGACGGCGCCAGAATACAGTTGGAGATTTTCACCAGCGGCACGTTCAGCGACGGCAGGGTAAAGCCCATTAGCGGACCGCCCATGATCACCATCTGGCGCGATCCCGGCGTAAAACCGGCATGCTGCAGCAGGTGGCTGATCGGCGTACCGAGCCGTCCCCAGACGTTGCGCGGGCGCGCCAGCGCTGCGCCGGTCAGCGTCACCACGCGTTCGGTGAGCGGTTCGCCGTCTACGATGGCGCGTTTTACCGCCCACGCGGTGCCGACGTTTTGCATCAGCACACCGATATCGGTGGAACGTCCGCCGTGTGGCACTTCGAGGCCGGTGAGAATCTGCGTCAGCTGTTTCGCGCCGCCAGACGGATACTTGGTCGGAATCACGCGAATCTGCAATTCACGATCGCCGCCTAATGCCTGTTTCAGCGCGGCAATGGCTTCCGGTTTGTTATCCTCTATGCCGATCAGCACGCGTTCCGCCTGCAACACCCACGCCAGAATGCGGCAGCCTTCCAACACTTCGGCAGCACAATCCTGCATTAAACGGTCATCGGCAGTGATGTACGGCTCGCACTCGGCGGCGTTGATGATCAGGGTTTTTACGCCGCGCAGGCCGCCGCGCAGTTTGGTGGCGGTCGGGAAGCCCGCGCCGCCTAATCCGGCGATGCCGGCATTGTGAATGCGTTTTACCGCTTCTTCACGCGACAGGGCGCGGTAATCGGGCTGCGGATCGAGCGTGGTCCAGCGATCTTCGCCGTCGGCACGCAGGAAAATGCAGAGCTCGGAGAGGCCAGAAGGGTGCGCCGTCATGTGTGGCGCAATCTCTTCGATGGTGCCGGACGTTGGCGCGTGCACCGGCAGCATGCGTCCGCCGCCAAAGGTCAGCGGCTGGCCGCGCAGCACTTTGTCGCCGGGCGCCACGCAAATCTCGCCTTCATGGCCGATATGCTGTTTTAACGGAATGATAAAGCGCTCAGGCAGGGGTAACTGGCTCAGCGGCGTACCGTTGGACTGTGTTTTCATCTCAGGCGGATGAATGCCGCCCTGAAAATCCCACAACTTCTCTTTGCGGAACAGGTTTAACAAATTAAGCATGGGTTTCTACCGGGATCACCCGTACAGGAATGGTGTCGAGATTCCACTTCCAGTTGGCCGTGGTGGTGGCAACCGGGCGCATCTCAATGCAGTCGGTCGGGCAAGGCGCAACGCAGAGATCGCAGCCGGTGCAGACATCGCTCAGCACGGTGTGCATGGCGCGCGTGGCACCCACGATGGCGTCCACCGGGCAAGCCTGAATACATTTGGTGCAGCCGATGCAATTCTCTTCATCGATCCAGGCCACAGTACGTATCGGCTCCAGCACGTCTGCGCCGCCGTCGAGCGGTTGCGGTTCAACGTTGAGCAGCGCGGCCAGCTTGAGCATGGTCTGCTCGCCGCCGGGCGCGCACTTATTGATCGCTTCACCGTTGTTACCCACCGCATCGGCATACGGGCGGCAGCCGGGATAGCCGCACTGACCACACTGGCTCTGCGGCAAAATCTCATCGATCTGCTCAACAATCGGATCTTCTTCCACCTCGAATCGACGTGAGGCGTAACCCAGCAGGGCACCAAACACCAGGCCCAATGCAGCCAGCGCGATAATCGCAATCCAAATCGCGGTCATTAGAATTTCACCAGCCCGGTAAAGCCCATAAAGGCCAGCGCCATCAGACCTGCGGTGATCAGCGCAATCGAGTTACCTTTAAACGGCGCGGGAACATTCGCCAGTACCAGACGCTCGCGCATGCCGGCGAACAGCACCATCACCAGCGAGAAGCCGAGTGACGCACTGAAGCCATACAGCGCCGCCTGCAGGAAGGTGTGATTGAGGTTAACGCTCAATAATGGCACGCCCAGCACCGCACAGTTGGTGGTGATCAGCGGCAGGAAGATACCCAGCAGGCGATAGAGCGACGGACTGGTTTTACGCACCACCATTTCGGTGAACTGCACCACAACAGCAATCACCAGGATATAGGCGAGGGTGCGCAGATAGACCAGATCAAGCGGCACCAGAATCAGGTGATTCACCAGCCAGGCGCAGATCGCCGCCAGCGTGATCACGAAAGTGGTGGCAAGTCCCATGCCAATGGCCGTTTCCAGTTTTTTTGACACGCCCATAAATGGGCAAAGGCCGAGGAATTTGACCAACACAAAGTTGTTCACCAGCACCGTGCCAACAAAGAGAAGTAAGTAATCGGTCATTTTTTAACCTGGGAAGCCGAAAGGCGTCTATTATCCGGAATTGAGAGGTGCATCTCAACCTTCAACGGGTTTGTGTGAGCATTGAGAGCACTCAGAATTAAATTGCTGACGAAACTCACGTCATTATGGCTGGATAAACGTCTGTTTTACGCGCTGAGAGCGTTTGAAATAGGGCACAAACACCGCAGCCGCCAGCAGCGACAGCAGTAAAGTCTGAATCGCTTTGCCATCGGCCACCGGCGTGAAGGCAAAGGTTTTTAACGCCAGCAAGATGGTCATCAGCAGCCACAGAATGTAATGGCGCGGTAAGCGACGCGAACGTTTACAGAAAATCCAGCACACCCAAATGCTATACGCCCATACCACCGCAGCAGTCAGCAGCGAGATCGACCATTGCGTCAGCAAAGTGCCGCCGTGTGAGAACAGCGTCGTGCGTAATTCGGGTTTAAACAGCGGACTCAGATACATCGCCACCACCAGCGCACTGGTCAGCATGGTCATGATCAGCCACGCCAGCGGCAGCAGTAGCCAGCCAGCAATACGTGGCGGGTTCACCAGTTGGGTCATCGACAAGATCCTGTTTGCAGAGAAGAGGGCGATGCAGAGCGTATCATGTCCAAACGGGGCACGCCCGACCTGGACAACGCAAGAGCGCAGATAGAGAGGGGATAAATCAATTAGATCACGTAACGCCAGACGGTTTTCGGCACGCGGCCCATATCGAACAGACGTCCGCCAGAGACCAGTTCAGCACGTCGATGGTCGGCGGCGCGATACATATTGATGATCTCTTTATCATCAGTCAGCGAATAATTCAGATGGTCGTAGAGTTTTTCCAGACTATCGAGATTATTCACTTTGCGGAATTTCAGCAGGTAATCTAATGCAGTCATGATTGCCATTTAAATATAAAGTACTTGGAAGTGCCCAAGTATAGGGAGCACGCGGCGAGAGTCCATACGCGACTTATAAAAAAATACAAAATTCAGACAACATGCGCTAATTCGCTCATGAAACGACACTTTTTTGCCTTTTACGCGTTTTAAACGCGCATATAAAGTACGATTTAAGGCAAATTCAGGCCGGTATTTAGCGGACTTGTGAGAAAATCTCACGCTATTAGCGCATTATTGGAAAGCCGTTATTTCTCCGTCTCTATAATAGGTATTTGCGATCGTGCTGCGAATGAATCCGCTGTTTATTCCGCTCTGGTCAGCAAATTAATGCACACGCCGTGAAACCGGCACTCACATTCTGTGCGAGCAGTCACAAAACCAATAATTGATTGTCGCGGCAGACAATAACCATTCTTTACGCGCCCGCTGTAATCGTTTCCAGAAGTGAGAAGCATAACCGATTCTGTTTATTACATTTATTTAACGCCCTCCGCAATAATTAGCAGGCATTTTGTCCATAATGCCACGATCTATAAAGCATTGCCTGTTCACGTAACTCCTTTAATTCACTCTGATTTGTGAAGTATGTCGCGCTTGTTTACGCGCTTTTCAGCCAGGCTTAATTCGCGTTTTGTACCCCTACAACACACTCCCTTCAGAGGAATGAAATTATGTGGAAACGTTTACTCTTGACCGCCATGGTGAGCTCGGCACTGAGTACGTCGGTGTTGGCTGCTGATATGACGGTGGGCTTCTCACAGGTTGGCTCGGAATCTGGCTGGCGTTCAGCAGAAACCAATGTGGCAAAAAGTGAAGCGCAAAAGCGCGGTATCACGCTGAAAATCGCCGATGGCCAGCAGAAACAAGAGAACCAAATTAAAGCGGTGCGCTCGTTCATCGCGCAGGGCGTTGATGCCATCTTCATTGCGCCGGTGGTGCAAACGGGATGGGAACCCGTGCTGGAAGAAGCCAAAGACGCCAAAATCCCGGTGTTCTTACTCGATCGCGCCATCGTGGTGAAAGACAAATCGCTGTACATGGCGGTGGTCACTGCGGACAACGTGCTGGAAGGCAAGTTGATTGGCGACTGGCTGGTGAAAACGGTCGCGGACAAAAAATGTAACGTCGTCGAGCTGCAAGGCACCGTCGGCGCCAGCGTGGCGATTGACCGTAAGAAAGGCTTCGCCGAAGCCATCGCCGGCCACGACAATATCAAAGTGATTCGCTCGCAGTCCGGTGACTTTACCCGCAGTAAAGGTAAAGAGGTGATGGAGAGCTTTATCAAGGCGGAAAACAACGGCAAGAACATCTGCATGGTTTACGCGCATAACGATGATATGGCGATCGGTGCGATTCAGGCGATTAAAGAAGCTGGCCTCAAGCCAGGCAAAGATATCCTGACCGGTTCGATTGATGGCGTGCCCGATATCTATAAAGCGATGCTGGCCGGTGAAGCCAATGCCAACGTGGAGCTGACCCCTAATATGGCCGGTCCGGCATTCGACGCGCTGGAGAAATTCAAGAAAGACGGCACGATGCCGCCGAAAATCATCAAAACAGAATCGAAACTGTATCTGCCGGACTCCGCACAGGCGCAGCTCGATACCAAAAAAGGCATGGGTTACTGATCCCCGCAACCGCCCTTCGGGGCGGTTTATGATGACGTAAGGCGAGGGAGAACCTGATGAGCACCTCCGATGAAACCGCACTGCTGACCATTAGCGGCGTCAGCAAAGGCTTTCCCGGCGTGAAGGCGCTGGATAATGTCTCGTTCAGCATCCGTAAGGGCGAGATCATGGCGTTGCTGGGCGAAAACGGCGCGGGCAAATCCACGCTGATTAAAGTTCTGACCGGCGTGTATACCCGTGATGCCGGCACGGTAACCCTGAACGGCAAGGCGATTACGCCGCATAACACCGCTGATGCACAGGAGATGGGCATTGGCACGGTTTATCAGGAAGTGAATCTGCTGCCGAATATGTCGGTGGCGGATAATTTGTACATTGGCCGCGAGCCGCGTCGCTTCGGCATGATTGATCGCAAGCGCATGGTGCGCGACGCCGATGCGCTGATGCGCAACTACGGCTTTGTACTCGACGTAACGCGTCCGCTGGGGCATTACTCGGTGGCGATGCAGCAGATCATTGCGATTTGCCGCGCGGTCGATCTCTCCGCGCAGGTGCTGATCCTTGATGAACCGACCGCCAGCCTCGATGCCAATGAAGTCGAAATGCTGTTTACCCTGATGGCGCAGCTAAAAGCCAAAGGGATGAGCCTGATTTTTGTTACCCATTTTCTCGACCAGGTTTACCGCATTACCGATCGCATCACCGTGCTGCGTAACGGCCAGTTTATTGCCACGCGCGATACCGCCACACTGCCGCAGATTGATCTGATCAAGCTGATGCTGGGACGCGAGCTGCTGGAAACCGCTTTGCAGCGTCAGGGCAGCACGCTGCGCAGCAATCAGCCGGTGGTGTCGTTTGAAAATTACGGCAAGAAGGGCACCATTGAACCGTTCAACCTGCAGGTGCGTCCGGGTGAAGTGGTGGGACTGGCCGGACTGCTCGGTTCAGGCCGTACCGAAACCGCCGAAGTGCTGTTTGGCATTCGCCGAGCCGATCGCGGCACCGCGACCATCAAGGGCAAAGTGCAGAACATCCGCACGCCCGCAAAGGCTTCGCGCCTCGGTATGGGTTTCTGTCCGGAAGATCGTAAAACCGACGGCATCATTGGTGGCGCGTCGGTGCGCGAAAATATCATTCTGGCGCTGCAGGCGCAGCGCGGCTGGCTGCGACCGATCAAGCGTCGTGAGCAGCAGGAGATCGCCGAACGCTTTATCAAGAGCCTCGGCATTCGCACGCCGCATGCCGATCAGCCGGTTGAGCTGTTGTCCGGCGGCAATCAGCAGAAGGTGCTGCTGTCGCGCTGGCTGGTGACCAAACCGCAATTTCTGATCCTCGACGAGCCAACGCGCGGCATCGATGTCGGTGCGCACGCCGAAATCATTCGCTTAATTGAAACCCTGTGCGCCGACGGATTGGCGCTACTGGTTATCTCCTCTGAACTCGAAGAACTGGTGGGCTATGCCGATCGCGTGTTGATCATGCGCGATTTGAAGCAGGTGGCCGAAATCCCGCTTGAGCAGCTGTCGGTGGCCGCGATCGTCAACGCCATCGCCGATGGAGGAGCACAACATGCTTGAATCCCCTATGACACATGACAAACCCGAACGGCGTAAGCCGAAGCTGCCGCCTGGCATGCCGCAGATTGTGGCGCTGATTCTGGTGCTGCTGGTGGATAGCCTGGTGGCGAATAACTTTTTTGCCATTCACATTCAGGATGGCCGTTTGTTCGGCAGCCCGATTGATATCCTCAATCGCGCCGCGCCGGTGGCGCTGCTGGCGATTGGCATGACGCTGGTGATTGCCACCGGCGGCATCGATCTGTCGGTGGGCGCGGTGATGGCGATTGCCGGCGCAACGGCGGCGACCTTGACGGTGGCGGGGCACAGTTTGCCGTTCATCATTCTGGCGACGCTCGGTACCGGCCTGGCCTGCGGTTTATGGAATGGCATTTTGGTGGCGCTACTAAAAATTCAGCCGTTTGTCGCCACTTTGATTTTGATGGTGGCGGGACGCGGCGTGGCGCAGCTGATTACACAGGGCCAAATCGTTACCTTCAACAGCGATAGCCTGGCGTGGTTTGGTAGCGGTTCGCTGTGGCTGCTGCCGGTGCCGGTATGGATTACGCTGCTGGTGGCGCTCGTGGTGTGGCTGCTGACGCGCAAAACCGCGCTCGGACTGTTTATCGAAGCGGTCGGTATCAACCTGCGCGCGGCGCGCAATGCCGGTGTGAATGGCTGGCTGGTGGTGATGTCGACCTATGTGATTAGCGGCATGTGCGCGGCGGTGGCGGGCATGATCGTCGCTGCGGATATTCGCGGTGCCGATGCCAATAATGCCGGTTTGTGGCTGGAGCTGGATGCCATTCTGGCGGTGGTGATTGGCGGAGCCTCGCTGATGGGCGGGCGCTTCAATCTGGTGCTGTCACTGATTGGCGCGTTGATCATTCAATCGATGAATACCGGTATTTTGCTGTCCGGCTTCCAGCCTGAACTCAATCAGGTGGTGAAAGCGGTGGTGGTGATGTGCGTATTGCTGCTGCAGTCGCCACGCTTTATTGCCATGTTGAAACGGAGACGCCCGAAATGATGAAACGTCATCTGCCCTTGATGATCACGCTGCTGGTGTTTGTGGCGGGTTATCTGTTTTGCCTGAGCCAATTTCCCGGCTTCGCTTCAACGCGCGTGATCTGCAATATCCTCACCGATAACGCTTTCCTCGGCATTATCGCCGTGGGGATGACGTTCGTGATTTTGTCCGGCGGCATTGATCTGTCGGTGGGCGCGGTGATTGCCTTCAGCGGCGTGTTCCTCGCGCGGGTGATTGGTGATTATCATCTCGATCCGCTTCTGGCGTTTGCGCTGGTGCTGGCGATGGGCGCGCTATTTGGCGCGATGATGGGCTGGCTGATCGATGCGCTGAAAATCCCGGCGTTTATCATTACGCTGGCGGGGATGTTTTTCCTGCGCGGCTGCAGCTATCTGGTGTCGGAGAACTCGATTCCTATCGATCATCCGCTCTATACCACGCTGTCGAGTCTGGCGTGGAAGATCCCCGGCGGCGGACGCCTGAGTTTGCTGGCGCTGATTATGCTGGTGGTGGTACTCGGCGGGATTATTCTGGCGCACCGAACGCGCTTTGGTAATCAGGTGTATGCGATTGGCGGCAGCCTGACTTCGGCGCAGTTGATGGGCGTGTCAACGCGCGCGACCACCATCAGGATTTATATGCTGTCGACCACGCTGGCGACATTAGCGGGCATTGTGTTCTCCATTTATACCTCGGCAGGCTATGCGCTAGCGGGATTGGGTGTGGAACTGGACGCGATTGCCTCGGTGGTGATTGGCGGCACCTTGTTGTCCGGCGGCGTGGGCACGGTGTTGGGCACGCTGTTTGGCGTGTTGATTCAGGGATTGATTCAGACGTGGATTAACTTCGACGGCACCTTGAGTTCATGGTGGACCAAGATCGCCATCGGCATTCTGCTGTTTGCATTTATCGCGCTGCAACGCCTGCTCACCGTGATGTGGGATCGCCAGCAGAACGCACCTGTTAAGCGTTTGACCTCCTAACTTCTTCACCCGCCTTTCCCTCACCCCAACCCTCTCCCGCGCGCGGGAGAGGGAGCCGCCGGTGCAGCGATAAGCAGCACTCTTCCCTGAAGCAAAAGCATACGTTGAGTTCGGAGTGACAGCGTTTATAAAAAGGTTCCTTCTCCCGCTTGCGGGAGAGGGAGCCGCCGGTGCAGCGATAAGCAGCACTCTTTCCTGAAGCAAAAGCAGACGTTGAGTTCGGAGTGACAGCGTTTATAAAACGGTTCCTTCTCCCGCTTGCGGGAGAAGGTTAGGATGAGGGGAATATCGCAGAGGACGAAATCAACGTGCCAGGCGGTAATACGCCTCATTCCAGCGCAGCGCATCTTTAAATGCCGGTAAGCGCGTCTCCTCATCAATCACCAGCACTTCAATGCCATTCAGCTCGCCGTACAGATACATATCATCCAGATCCAGCGCCTGGCTGAACACCGTGTGGTGCGCGCCGCCGGCCAGAATCCAGGCTTCTGATGCGGTGGCCAGCGACGGCTGGGCACGCCACAGCGCACGGGCCACCGGCAATTTTGGCAGCGGTTTGGGCTGTTCGATCGCATCCACCACATTCACCAGCAAACGGAAACGATCGCCCAGATCGATGACGCTGGCATTCACCGCGCGTCCGGCCGGCGTGGAGAAGATCATGCGCGCCGGATCGGCTTTGTCGCCAATGCCGAGGAACTGCACATCAATCAGCGGCTTCTCCTCTTTGGCGATGGACGGGCACACTTCCAGCATGTGCGAGCCCAGCACCAAATCATTGCCCGGTGAGAAGTGATAGGTGTAATCCTCCATAAAGGAAGTACCGCCCGCGCGTGTGCCTGCCTGGATCTTGAGAATGTGCAGCAGCGCGGCGGTTTTCCAGTCGCCTTCACCGGCAAATCCATAGCCCTGGCCCATCAAGCGCTGCACCGCCAAACCGGGCAGTTGCGTCATGCCGTGCAAAGTCTGGAAGTTGGTGGTAAAGGCTTTGCAGCCCTCGGCTTCGAGGAAACGTTTCAGACCCAGCTCAATGCGTGCCGCATCCAGTACGTTTTGACGTTTATCGCCGTTGACGGCGGCGGCATCGGTGAAGCGATATTGGCTTTCGTATTCATCGATCAGCGCGTTGACGTCGCCATCGCTGACGCTATTCACCACCTCGACCAAATCGCCCACGCCCCAGCCATTCACGGAGTAACCAAACTGAATCTGCGCCGCGACTTTATCGCCTTCGGTCACCGCCACTTCGCGCATGTTGTCGCCGAAGCGCGCCACTTTCAGCTGCTGGCTGGCCTGTTTTGCCAGCGCGGCATTGATCCAGCGTCCGATGCGCTGCTGGCTGGCTTTATCCTGCCAGTGACCGGTAACCACGCTGTGCTGCAAACCCATGCGCGCGCCGATAAAGCCGAACTCGCGACCGCCGTGCGCGGTTTGGTTAAGGTTCATAAAGTCCATATCCATGCTGTCCCACGGAATCTCCGCGTTGAACTGGGTATGGAATTGCAGCAGCGGCTTATTCAGGATGCTCAGGCCTCCAATCCACATCTTGGCCGGCGAGAAGGTGTGCAGCCAGGTAATGATGCCGACACACTGATTATCGTGGTTAGCGTCGCGGCACAATGCCAGCGCTTCGTCTGGTGATTTCACCAGCGGCTTCAGCACCAGCGACACCGGCAAGGTGCCGGCCTGATTCAATCCGTCCATCACCTGGCGGGCGTGCTGTTCCACCTGACGCAAGGTTTCCGCGCCGTAAAGGTGCTGCGTACCAATAACAAACCACACCTGTCGTGCGTTGTGCTGTTCCATTAAATCTCTCCTTTACTGAGCGGATGCGGTGCGCGCGGCGTACTGCGGTTCAGCAGCCTGGCACCAGTTTTGATAACGTTGATAAAGTTGCTGATAAACCACCACGCGCGCGGCGTTGGGTTGCAGCGTCACATCAATCGGACTGGCCATTACCTGCTGGGCGGCAGGCACATTGGCATACACGCCCGCGGCCACGGCGGCAAAAATGGCCGCACCGAGCGCACAGCATTCGTCAGAGGCGACGATATCCAGCGGACGGTTCATGACGTCGCAGCACGCCTGCATGATGGCGGGGGATTTACGGGCGATGCCGCCGAGCGTCAGGATGCTCTGCACCGGAATCTGCTGCTGTTCGAAACACTCCATAATGGCGCGTGCGCCAAACGCGGTGGCGGCGATCAGGCCACCAAACAGCGCGGGCGCATCGGTGCCGAGATTGAGATCGGTGATCACACCTTTCAAGCGCTGATTGGCGTCTGGCGTGCGGCGGCCGTTGAACCAGTCGAGCACCACCGGCAGATGATCGAGTTGCGGATTGGCCGCCCAGGCTTCGGTGAGATTGCGGATCAGATCTTTTTGCAGCGCGGCTAACTGCGGTTGCAGCTCCGGATGGTGCTGCGCCGCCTGCTGCAGTGGCCAGCCGAGCAGGCGGCTGAACCAGGCATAAATATCGCCAAACGCTGACTGACCGGCTTCGCAGCCAATCGCGCCCGGCACTACGCTGCCATCTACCTGGCCGCAGATGCCTTTGATGGCGCGGTCGCCAACGGTGTCGCTGTCGGCAATCAGAATGTCGCAGGTTGAGGTGCCAATCACTTTCACCAGCGTATAAGGCTGCGCACCGGCACCAACCGCGCCCATGTGGCAGTCAAACGCGCCGCCCGAAAGAATCACCTGTTGCGATAAGCCGAGGCGCTGCGCCCATTCGCTGCTGAGCGTGCCCACCGGCACATCGGCGGTCCAGGTGTCTGCGAACAAGGGGGAATCAAGCTGCTCGACCAGCAGAGGATCGAGCGCGCGGAAGAAGTCAGCCGGCGGCAAACCTTGCCACTCCGGATGCCACAGTGATTTGTGCCCGGCGGCACAGCGTCCACGACGCAGCTGCGCGGGTGCGGTAGTGCCGCTGAGGAGCGCGGGCACCCAATCGCACAGTTCCACCCAAGACACTGCCGCTTCACGTACCGCAGCATCGGCGCGTGACACGTGCAGTATCTTGGCCCAGAACCACTCCGACGAATAGACGCCGCCAATATAGCGAGTGTAATCGTTGAAACGACCGCTACGACACAGCTGATTGATCTCTTCGGCTTCTTCAATCGCGGTGTGATCTTTCCACAGCACGAACATCGCGTTGGGGTTGGTGGCGAATTCCGGGCGCAGCGCCAGCACGTTGCCATCACGATCGATGGGCGCAGGCGTCGAGCCGGTGGAATCCACGCCAATCCCCACTACGGCGGCGCGCTGTTCAGGCGTTAAGGCGTTAACCACGGTGACAATCGCCTGCTCTAACGCATCGATATAGTCCTGCGGATGGTGACGAAAGCGGTTGGCGTGCGCATCGCAAAATTCGCCGTTGGCCCAGCGTGCATAGTTGACCACCGCTTTTTCCAGCTCTTTACCACTGTGACAGTCCACGGCCAGCGCACGCACCGAGTCACTGCCAAAATCCAGCCCAATTGTTATGGTGCCAGCACCCATTGGGATTCTCCTGTGTGAGTTATCTGGCTCTATCCTGGAATGGGGCAGCAGAAGCGGTTAGTCATCAGTCGCTGAGAATATGCACTTTTCTGCCATCGGCGGGGATGTGTGATCCACTGCAAAAGTTAATGACCGGTTAAATTTGCTGAATATATGGAGGATTTTGTCATCGTTTTGGGATGTGATACCGCTCTACATTTTTCCTGTCCATTCCCGCTACAACTAGCCCAGCGTTTGCGCAGCCTTTGTACAACCTTTGCGCTAACGCGCTGATTTTTAGCTGTACCCCACAGAATGATTTGATTGGTAGCGTTTACACCGATTGGTTAATAACAGCCTAAAACAACATTATGCCGGAGAGCATCATGCATAAATTCACTAAAACGCTGGCGGCGCTAGGTCTCGCTGCGGTTATGTCACAATCCGCTATCGCCGAGACCATGAAACTCGGTTTCCTCGTTAAACAACCGGAGGAACCCTGGTTCCAGACCGAATGGAAATTCGCGGATAAAGCCGGCAAGGATCTCGGCTTTGAAGTGATCAAAATTGCCGTGCCCGATGGTGAGAAAACCCTTAACGCCATCGACAGCCTGGCCGCCAGCGGCGCGAAAGGCTTCGTCATCTGTACGCCAGATCCAAAACTCGGCTCCGCGATTGTCGCCAAAGCGCGCGGTTACGGTCTGAAAGTGATTGCCGTCGATGACCAGTTCGTGACCGCCAAAGGCAAGCCGATGGATACCGTGCCATTGGTGATGATGGCGGCAACCAAGATTGGCGAGCGTCAGGGGCAGGAACTGTATAAAGAGATGCAGAAACGCGGTTGGGATGTGAAAGAGACCGGCGTGATGGCCATCACCGCCAACGAACTCGACACCGCACGCCGTCGCACCAGCGGTTCGATGGACGCGCTGAAAGCCGCCGGTTTCCCGGAGAAGCAGATCTATCAGGTGCCAACCAAATCCAATGATATCCCAGGCGCCTTTGACGCCGGTAACTCGCTGCTGGTGCAGCATCCGGAAGTGAAACACTGGCTGATTCTCGGCATGAACGATAACACCGTGCTGGGCGGCGTTCGCGCCACCGAAGGTCAGGGCTTTAAAGCGCCCGATGTGATCGGTATCGGCATTAACGGTGTTGATGCGGTGAGTGAGCTGTCGAAAGGATCCGCCACCGGTTTCTACGGTTCGCTGCTGCCAAGCCCGGACGTGCACGGTTATAAGAGCAGCGAGATGCTCTACAACTGGGTGACCAAAGATCAGGAGCCGCCGAAGTTCACCGAGGTCACCGATGTGGTGCTGATTACCCGCGATAACTTCAAAGCCGAGCTGGATAAGAAAGGGCTGAAGTAATCACGTTGTTCGTTGTTTGAGCAGCACCATCTAAATGTTTAGCCAAAATGATTCGTGCTGTAACAAGGCGGCAAGTGCACTTATCCCCGGGAGCTTACTTTTGTAAGTGACCGGGGTAAGTTCACGCAGCCAACGCAGTTACAGTGCGAAGCATGAAGGCTTAGAGGAGTCACCATGAACACTGATCAAGCCTTTCTGTCGTTTCATGGCATCAGCAAAACCTTTCCCGGCGTGAAAGCGCTGCAGGACATCTCATTCAGCTGCCGTTCCGGCGAAGTGCACGCGCTGATGGGGGAGAACGGTGCCGGTAAATCGACGCTGTTGAAGATCCTCAGCGGCAGCTACCAGCCCAGCGGCGGCGAGATCCGCATTAAAGGCCAGCCGAAGAGTTTCAACACCACCGTGGATGCGCTGGATGCCGGCGTGGCGATCATTTACCAGGAACTGCATCTGGTGCCGGAAATGAGCGTGGCGGAAAATATCTATCTCGGCCAGCTGCCGCACAAGCGCGGTCTGGTGAATCGCAAACTGCTGCGCTATGAAGCCGGTTTGCAGCTGCAAAATCTTGGCATGGATATCGATCCGGACATGCCGCTGAAATACCTGTCACTCGGCCAATGGCAGATGGTGGAGATCGCCAAAGCGCTGGCGCGTAACGCGCGCATCATCGCTTTTGACGAACCGACCAGCTCGCTGTCGGCGCGCGAAATTGATCACTTGTTCCGCGTCATCCGTCAGCTACGCGAGCAGGGCCGTACCGTGTTGTACGTGTCGCATCGCATGGAGGAGATTTTTGCCCTGAGCGATGCCATCACCGTGTTTAAAGATGGCCGCTACGTGCGCACCTTCACCGACATGAAAAACACCCATCACGATGATTTGGTGCAGGCGATGGTGGGGCGCAATCTGGGGGATATTTATGGTTACGCGCCGCGTGAACTGGGCCCGGTGCGTCTGCAGCTGGACGCGGTGGAGGCAAAGGGCGTGCGCACGCCGATTTCGTTGACGGTGCGTGCCGGTGAAATCGTTGGCCTGTTTGGTTTAGTGGGCGCGGGACGCAGTGAACTGATGAAAGGGCTGTTCGGTGCCACTAAATTGCGCGGCGGCAGCGTGACGCTGGATGGTAAAAAGCTCAACATTCGCCAGCCGATCGACGCCATCCGCGCCGGCATCATGCTGTGCCCGGAAGATCGCAAATCTGAAGGCATCATTCCGGTGCATTCGGTGCGCGATAACATCAACATCAGCGCGCGTCGCCACAATCTCACCGCTGGTTGCCTGATCAAACCGAGCTGGGAAGCGAAAAACGCCGATATCCACATTCGTTCACTCAACATCAAAACGCCAGGCCCGCAGCAGCTGATCATGAATCTTTCCGGAGGCAACCAGCAGAAGGCGATTCTGGGCCGCTGGCTGTCGGAAGAGATGAACGTGATCCTGCTCGATGAGCCGACGCGCGGCATTGACGTCGGTGCCAAACACGAAATCTACAACCTGATTTATCAACTGGCGAAAAAGGGGATTGCGGTGCTGTTTGCCTCCAGCGATCTGCCGGAAGTGATGGGATTAGCTGACCGCATTCTGGTGATGCGTGAAGGTTCCATTGCCGGTGAACTGTCCCATGACACGGCCACAGAGCAGCTGACGCTGAGCCTGGCGATGCCGAAAACCACTCAAGCGGCCGCCGTGGCCTGATGTAAAGGAGAGCAATAATGGCTTCATCTACCACTTCCAACACGCCACCGGTGCAGCGCAACGGGCTGCAGCTGGGGCGGATTTGGGACAACTTCGGCATGCTGGTGGTGTTCGCACTGCTGTTTATCGTTTGTGCCATTTTCGTGCCGAACTTTGGTTCTATCATCAACATGAAAGGGCTCGGGCTGGCGATGTCGATGTCCGGCATGGTGGCGTGCGGCATGCTGTTCTGCCTGGCTTCCGGCGACTTTGACCTGTCCGTGGCGTCGGTGATCGCCTGCGCCGGTGTGGTCACCGCGGTGGTGATCAACATGACCGAAAGCCTGTGGATTGGCGTGGCAGCCGGATTGCTGCTCGGCATGGCCACCGGTTTTATCAACGGCTTCGTCATTGCGCGGCTGAAAATCAACGCCCTGATCACCACGCTGGCCACCATGCAGATTGTGCGCGGCCTGGCTTACATCTTTTCTGACGGCAAAGCGGTGGGGATTGAAGACGAGCGCTTCTTTACCCTCGGCTACGCCAACTGGCTCGGCGTGCCGGCACCGATTTGGCTCACCATCGCTACCATGGTGCTGTTCGGTTTCCTGCTGAACAAAACCACCTTTGGTCGCAACACGCTGGCGATTGGCGGCAATGAAGAAGCAGCGCGTCTGGCCGGCGTGCCGGTGGTACGCACGCGCATCATTATCTTCATTCTGTCCGGTTTAGTGTCGGCGGCGGCGGGCATCATTCTGGCGTCGCGCATGACCAGCGGCCAGCCTATGACCTCGCTCGGATACGAGCTGATTGTGATTTCAGCTTGCGTGCTGGGCGGCGTCTCGCTGAAAGGCGGCATCGGCAAAATTTCCTATGTGGTGGCGGGCGTGCTGATTCTGGGCACGGTTGAGAATGCGATGAATTTATTGAATATCTCGCCATTCTCACAGTATGTAGTGCGCGGTTTGATACTGTTAGCGGCGGTGATTTTTGACCGCTACAAACAGAAAAGTAAAGCCGCCTGATAACCCAGGCTGAGCGTGCCGGAAAGTGGGCACGCTCAGCGCCGCGAAACGGAAAAGTGAGGGCATTATGTACCATCGCGAACCCCCAAGTGAGCAGCAGAATCCCTTATTGCCGGGCTATGCGTTCAATGCCTGGCTGGTGGCAGGCTTAACGCCGATTAATGCCAATGACGCACTCGATTTCTTTATCGATCGTCCGCACGGCATGAAAGGCTACATCCTTAATCTGACCATTAAAGGTCAGGGGCGCGTGTTTGATGGCGAATCTGCCTTCGACTGCGAGCCGGGCGATCTGCTGCTGTTTCAACCGAAAACCCCGCACTATTATGGCCGCGCGCCAGACAGCCCGTGCTGGTTCCATCGCTGGGTCTATTTCCGCCCGCGCGCTTACTGGACTGATTGGTTGCAGTGGCAGGATGAGAGCCAGGGCGTGGGGCGCTTGCATTTGTCAGAAGCGCAGCGTGCCGAGTTTGATCGCCTGTTCGCCAGCATCGAGCAAACCCACAACTCCGGTCGTCGCTTCGCCGAAGAGCTGGCGATGAATCTGCTGGAGCGCTTGCTACTGCGCGCGGTGGAAGAGGATCCGCGTAGCCATCAACAGATCCGCGATCCGCGCGTGATTGAAGCTTGCCAGTACGTCACCAATCATCTGGCGGGTGAAGTGAAGATTGAAGAAGTGGCGCGCCATGTTTGCCTGTCGCCGTCACGGCTGGCGCATCTGTTCCGCGAGCAAATGGGCATTAATCTGCTGCGCTGGCGCGAAGATCAGCGGGTGATCCGCGCCAAACTGCTGCTGCAAACCACTCAGGAACCGATCGCTTCCGTCGGGCGTGAAGTGGGCTACGATGACCAACTTTACTTCTCACGCGTGTTCCGCAAACGCGTTGGCGTCAGCCCCAGCGACTTCCGCCGCCGCAGCCAGGATGCGCAGGATGCTTTGGTGGCGCACGAGAGCTGGCAATCCGCACGGAGTGCTATTTCCTGAGTTTTCAGGTGATTCCGCCTTGTTCTTATAGATTGATTCGTCTTAAATCAGTCTGGTAACGAACAAGAGGAATGAGAATGAGCGATAAATTACGTGTCGGCCTAATCGGCTACGGTTTTGCCAGCAAAACCTTTCATGCGCCCTTGATCGCCGGTACGCCGGAGGTTGAGCTGGCGGCGATCTCAAGCAGCGATGCCAGCAAAGTGCATGCTGACTGGCCGTCAGTGCAGGTGGTTTCCGATCCACAAGCGCTGCTGGACGACCCGACACTGCAACTGATTGTTATTCCGACCCCGAATGACACCCACTTCCCATTAGCCAAAGCGGCACTCAACGCCGGTAAACACGTGGTGGTCGATAAGCCGTTTACCGTGACGTTGTCACAAGCACGTGAGCTGGATGCGCTGGCCAAAGCCAAAGGTCTGCTGCTGTCGGTGTTCCATAACCGCCGTTGGGACAGCGATTTCCTGACGCTGAAATCCCTGCTGAACGACGGTACGCTGGGCGAAGTGCGTTACTTCGAATCCCACTTTGACCGTTTCCGTCCGGAAGTGCGTCAGCGCTGGCGTGAAATGAAAGGCGCGGGCAGCGGCATTTGGTTCGATCTCGGACCGCACGTGCTGGATCAGGCTTTGCAGCTGTTTGGCACGCCGGTCGCGATCAATGTCGATATGGCAGAGCTGCGTCCGGGCGCGCAAACCACCGATTACTTCCATGCGGTGTTGACCTATCCTACGCGTCGCGTGGTGCTGCATGCCAGCATGCTGGTGGCGGCGGAATCCGCGCGCTTTGTGGTGCACGGCACGCGCGGCAGCTACGTGAAATACGGGCTGGATCCGCAGGAAGATCGTCTGAAAGCGGGTGAACGTCCGCCGCAGGAAGATTGGGGCTACGACATGCGCAACGGCACGCTGACCCTGGCGGAAGGCGATGTGATGGTGGAGAAAGAGCTGTTGACCTTGCCAGGTAACTATCCGGCGTACTACGCAGGTATCCGTGATGCGATTGCGGGCACAGGTGCGAATCCGGTGCAGGCAGAAGAGGCGATTCAGGTGATGGAGTTGATCGAGCTGGGCTTGCAGTCCGCCGAGAAGCGTCAGACCCTGTCGTTGCGTTAATTCTGTTAAAAGATCGCCAGGAATGGCGACCCTACGATCTAAGGTGCGCGTTATGCGCACCTTTTTTTATCCCGCTACGCGCGCGCGCAGCGCGGCTTTCTCTGCATCACTCAGGAACGCGATGGTTACACCATTATCCTGTGCCTGACGCATCTCTTCTGCCGTCAATCCCGCTTGCGGTGCCGCCACTTCATACTCATGGGCCAGCTCAACGCCCTGAACCGCCGGGTCGTCGGTGTTAATGGTGGCGAGAATGCCGTGCTGCAGGAAGGTTTTCAGCGGATGGCTGCTCAGCGACGAAACGGTGCTGGTCTGAATATTCGAAGTGAGGCATGACTCAATCCCAATGCGCTGCTCAGCAAGGAAATCCATCAATGCACGGTCTTCAATCGCCTTCACGCCGTGACCAATACGCTCCGCGCCCAGCTCGCGAATCGCTTGCCAGATGCTTTCCGGGCCTGCGGCTTCACCGGCGTGAACGGTAATGCGGAAACCGGCGTCACGCGCACGATTAAAGTGGCTGAGGAATTCACTGCCTGGGAAGCCTAGCTCGTCACCGGCCAAATCGACGGCGGTGATGCCCTCGCGATGTGCCAGCAAAGCTTCCAGCTCACGCAGGCAAGCTTCTTCACCAAAGGTGCGGCTCATAATGCCGGTCAGGCGTACATCAACGCCGTATTGCTGAATGCCGGCGCGCACACCATCAATCACCGCCTCAACCACGCCGGCAATCGGCAGTTGATGCGTCATCGCCATGTAGCCCGGTGAGAAGCGCAGTTCCGCATAGTGAATGCCAGCGCGCGCCGCATCTTCGACGTTTTCCAGCGCGATACGACGACAGGCATCAAGATCGCCCAGCACTTTCACGCCCCAGTCGAGTTTCTGCAGGAAACTCACCAGATCCGGTTCATTAGCCGTGACCTGCACATGCGGACGCAATGCATCAAGCGTTTCAGCGGGCAGCGCAAGATTATGCTGACGACCTAAGTCGAGAATGGTTTGTGCGCGGATATTGCCATCAAGGTGGCGGTGAATGTCGGTAAGGGGGAGTTTTGGATCAATCATGGCGCACTCGCTTAAGTTTCATAAAGTGCAGAGGATTATAAAAACATCTTGCGCAACAGCGCCAGCGATTTGCGCAAACAGCAAAACGGATGCTGAATTAATCAGCATCCGTGGCATTTTAGAACGATTTTAGCCCGGCAATCAGGCGATCCAGCCCATCATCCAGTTTGCTGCGCGGGCAACCGGCGTTGAGACGCAGATAGCCGCGACTCGCCGCGCCGTAGGTCGAACCCGGCATGATCGCCACTTTGTGTTGATGAATCAGACGCTGTTGCAGCGCCTGTTCATCAATGCCAAGCGGATTGAGATCGATCCACGCCAGGTAAGTCGCGGCGGGCGGTTGCCAGTTAAGCTGCGGAAACGCCGTGTTCAGGCGCTGCGCGATATGCTGCATGTTGCCACGTAGATGGTCGCGCAGCGCATCCAGCCACGGCGCGCCCGCGCGATAAGCGGCGATGGTAGCGGCAAGCGCCATTACCGCTGGCGAGGATAAGCCATCCTCATGCTTCAGCGCATGGAACCACGCCTGACGATCGCGCTTATCAGGAATGATGCCCCACGCGCCGGTCAGCGCCGGAATGTTGAAGCTCTTGGAGGCCGAGGTGAACAGCGCCCAGGCGGACTGCGCGACCTGGCTCCAGGGCGTATGCTGCGCATCACTCAGCACCATGTCCATATGAATTTCATCGCTAATCACCTTAACGCCATGCTTTTCGCACAGCGCCGCCATCTGGCGCAGCTCATCTTCGCGCCACACTTTGCCGCTAGGATTGTGCGGACTGGACAGCAGCATCACTTTACAGCGCGGACGCGCCAGCAAACTTTCCAGCTGCGTCATGTCACACAGCCATTCGTTAGCGTGGCGCTGCAGCGGCAGCTCCAGCACGCGACGCTGATTGCCATTGATGGTGTTATAAAACGCATCGTAAGCGGGGGTGTGAATCAGCACTTCATCATCCGGCTGCGTCCAGTGGCGCAACAGCTGCGCCACCATATAAATCACCGACGGGCCATAAACCAGCGATTCTGCCGCCACTTCGGTAGCGAAACGGCTGCGCATCCAATGTTGAATGGCAGAAAGAAAATCATCATGCTGCCAGCGGCTGTAGCCAAACACACCGTGTGCGAGGCGCTGTTGCAGCGCCTCGAGGATGCATGGCGCGGTGGCGAAATCCATATCGGAGATAGTGAAGGGCAGCAAGTCCGCCACGCCGAAACGATCGGCCACGAAATCCCACTGCGTACACCAGCTACCGTGGCGATCCACCACCTGATTGAAAGCGAAATCCTGCATCATTACACCGTCGCGCTCATCAAGTGTGCCATCTCATCTTTGACCGATTGCACCTGCGGGCCCATCACCACTTGCAGATTGGTCGCATTAACATGCACCACGCCAATCGCACCGTTGGCTTTCAGTGTTGCATCATCCACCTTGCTCATGTCGACCACGGTAATGCGCAGACGCGTCAGGCAGTTATCCAGTGAGGCGATGTTTTCCACGCCGCCCAGCGCCGACAGAATCGCTGGCGTATTAAAGCCGGATTTACCCACAGCCGCGCGATTAACCTGCTGCGCTACGCTGTTGGTTTCCACTTCGCGGCCTGGCGTTTTGATGTTGAAGTGACTGATAGCAAAGCGGAAGATGGCGTAATAACCCACGAACCACACCGCAGCAATCACCGGCACCCAATACCATTTGGTGGAGAGGCCGTGCAGCACGCCGAAGACGAAGAAGTCGATCACGTTGCCGTCGGTATTACCGATAGTCACGCCCAGCATCGCCATTACGGTGAAGCCCAAGCCGGTCAACAGCGCGTGGATCAAATACAGCACCGGCGCGACGAACAGGAACAGGAACTCCAGCGGTTCAGTGGTACCGCCCACCACGCAAGCCACCACGCCGGAAATCAGCAGACCTTTAATTTTATGACGGTTTTCCGGACGGGCGCAGTGATACATCGCCAAGGCCGCACCCGGCAAACCCCCGAGGAAGGCTGGCATTTTACCCTGCGACAGGAAGCGCGTGGCGCTCTCGGCGAAGCCGTGGGTATCCGCACAGGCCAATTGCGCCTGGAAGATAGTTAACGCACCGCTAACACTTTTACCGCACACATCCATGGTGCCGCCCGCATCGGTAAAGCGGATGATTGCCACCAGAATGTGTTGCAAGCCAAAAGGTAAAAGCAGACGTTCGCCAGTACCGAAGATCATCGGACCAAATTCACCGGCGCTGTTAATCACCCAGCCGAGGCCGGTAATCGCGCGTGCAAAGAATGGCCAAATCAGCGGAACCACCAGGCCCAGCACGCCCATCGCCATCGCCGTAACGATCGGCACAAAACGCGTACCACCGAAAAACGCCAGCGCATCTGGCAGGCGAATGTTGTGGAAGCGCTCATGTAACCAGAACACCACGATACCGACGATCACCGCGCCGAGAATACCGGTGTCGATGGACTGAATGCCGAGGATGTTTTGTACGTTATTGGCTTTCAGCACCGCCGCATCAGTGGTTGGCAGAATGCCGTTGATGTTGAGCCAGAAGTTGATACTCAGGTTCAGCACCGCGTAGCCAACAAAACCGGCAAAGGCGGCGACGCCTTTATTCTCGCGCGCCATACCGAGCGGAATGGCAATGGCAAACATCACCGGCAGATAGCTAAAGGCAAAAGAGCCGATCTTCGCCAGCCAGATAAACAGGTATTGCAGGAAAGGCTGATCGAGAAGAGGAATTAGCGTCAGGACGTCATGACTGCTGAGAGAACTGCCAATTCCTAACAGAATGCCGCAGAACGAGAGCAGGGCGACGGGCAACATAAAGGTTTTACCCAGACTTTGGAAAAACTCCCAAAGTGACATTTTGGGGCGGCTGGCGGACATAGATTCTCCTGGCAATAAAAGTAAAAGGCTTCAATGTGGTCAAGGATGATAAAACGTTTTACCACTTATTTTTGTGGCTATAATCACAAAGAGTGACTAATTGCAGGCTTTATTTTTGGTGCAATCAGTGTAACGTTTTATCTCTTTGAATTTGGACGTCGGTAACGGAACACTATGTCCCAGCAGAAAACCACTATTCATGATGTGGCGTTGGTCGCCGGGGTGTCGGTCTCTACCGTGTCGTTGGTGCTCTCCGGCAAAGGGCGCATCTCGCCCGCTACGGCCACACGCGTCAATCAGGCGATTGAGCAGCTTGGCTACGTGCGTAATCGCTCAGCCTCGATTTTGCGCGGCGGCGAAAGCGGCGTGATCGGCCTGATCGTGCGCGATCTCAGCCAGCCCTTTTATGCCGCGATGACGGCCGGACTCAGTGAAGTGCTGGAGCAGCAGGGCAAAGTGCTGGTGCTGACACAAAGCGGTCAGCACGGACAACACCTTAAACGCTGTTTTGACACGCTGGTGGCGCAGGGCGCAGAAGGCATTGTGCTTGGCGGCGAGGCGGCGCAAGCAGAAACGCTAGTGCCGCAGGCGCAGGAGCAAAACATTGCGTTAGTTTGCGCCTCGCGCGCCAGCAGCCTCGACAATGTCGACTCACTGCGGCCCGATAACAGCCAGGCGGCGCGCATGGCAACGGAGTATCTGATTCGACAGGGACATCAGCGCATCGCCTGGATGGGCGGTTTGGGATCGTCACTGACGCGCGCCGAGCGGATTGGCGGCTATTGCGCCACCTTGCTGCAATACGGCTTATCGTTCCGGTCCGACTGGATTATCGAGTGCGACGATCGCCAGCAAAGCGTGTCAGCGTTAACGCTGCAGTTGTTGCGTCAACATCCCGGCATTACCGCGATTCTGGCGCATAACGGCAGCACCGCGCTCGGCTGCTATTTTGGCGCGTTACGCTGTGGGCGAACCTTTGGTGAAGGCGCGGTGGATAGCTACTACACGCAGCAGCTGGCGCTGGTGGGCTTTAATGACGATCCGCAGCGGGAGCTGCACGATCCCACCATGACCTTTGTCAGTAGTGAAGCGCGTGATGTGGGGAGAAGGGCGGCGGAGCGGATGTTGCAGCGGCTGGCGCAGCCGGAAGCGGAGATTCAGAGTTTGATTGTGCCGCCGCAGCTAATGCGCGGCGAAGTGTAAGGGCGGCCAGTTGGCCGCCCCATGAATTACTCTGGCATACCTTCGCTGGTTGGTGCGCCCAGCATATAGCGTGACAGAAACTGCTCCAGCGTCATCTTGTCGCCATTCATGGTGACCTGGCCGTTACCGTATTGCAGGCTGGTGACGATGTTGTCATCCTGCTGCTGGGTCAGGCGGAACATCTGGCCCATTGCCGCTAAACCTTTCACCTGCTGATCCGCCAGTTTCTGCGCATCGTCGCCCTGATAACCTTCCGCTAAACCGACATGACGCATGGTTTCTGTCGCCATTGGCATATTGATCGCCAGCTTGCCGTCGAGGGTTTTCAGCACGCGATCCACTGCGGCACCCAAACTCTGCGCCTCGCCGCTCACGGTGGCCGGATCGTTAAAGCCCACGTTCAGGTTAAAGGTGCTTTCACCTTTATCATTTTTCCAGCTCAGCGGCGCGATGCTCAGCGTTGGCGAGCCTTTCAACAGCGTTGGCAGGTTATTACGCAGAATGGTTTGCACGCTGGCCTGATAGCGAATCGGATCTTCCGCCACGCCCGGCTGGTTCAGCAGATCCTGCATCTGCGCGTTGTAAGTATCGGAGAAGGCTTTCACCGCCTGCGCATCAAACTGCGCAAACTTCATCGCCAGCTTAGCTTCACCAAACGGCTGCTTCTGCAGGGTAATCTTGTCAACATCGACATCTAACTGCCCACCAATCTTGCCTTCTTTATTGTCAAAGGACGAGGTGGTTTTCAGCTTCTCCAGCGACAAACCTTCCTGGCCGTTGATGCTGGCATCCAGTTTATCCAGAGAGATCGACTGATCGCCAACGCGCACGCCTTCCGGGCTGAGATGGGTATCGCCGCTCAGCTTCAGGCCATTCAGCGTAAACAGCACCGGCAGTTCAACCTGATTTTTGCTGGTGACCGCGATGCTGGAGAAGTCGCCGTCGAGGCTGACTTTGTCACCTTTGCTGTCGGCGCTGATGTTGAGCGTGCCGCCATTGGTGGCCAGACGATCGCCGGTCTGCGGATTGTTATAATCCACCGCCAGCAGGTTGAGATCGGTATTGGTCGCACCGCTGTAGCCGACGCGGGTATCGGCGTTGACCAGCGATTTGCCGTTGGTCAGTTCAAACAGCTTCTTCACCGCATCGGTGTTTTCCAGTTCGGTATGCACAGACGCCATACTTGGGATCAGGCTGCCGCGCTTCAACTGGGCGAACGGGAACGGGCCGTGATCGATCGTCTCGTTCAGCACGATACTTTGACCAGGCTTCAACAGCGGATTGTCATTGGTTTGCGAGCTGGCCTGTACCACCAATTTGGTTTTGCTGCTGAACACGCCGCGCTGATAATCTTGATAGCTCAGCGTCAAACGGCTGTTCGGCGCGTAAGCATTCAGCTGCGCGTTGGCGTTCTGCAACATCTCATCCATATGGCTTTCCAGTTGTTTACCGGTAAACCATGCAGCACCAGTCCAAATCACGCCGAGCGCCACAATCACACCTACGGCAACCTGGGTCTTTTTCATCGCTGTGTCGTCCTTATCCTTGCGTCCGCACGCCGCTGGTCGGTGCGCGACGGGTGAAGAAAAACGCCCGCAGGCGTTTTAAATTAATAGTTTAAAAGAATAGCAGTTAATGCTGGCAGCGTCAGCCGGATCTCAGTTGAGCGTATTAAATACGCGCGCCAGACGTCCGGTGCCTGCCGCGTTGACCGGCGACTCATTGGCAGCGACAAAGCAGGATTCACCTGGCTTCAGCACCAGCTGTTGCCCGGACTTCTCAATTATCGCCTGACCTTCAATGCAGAACAGCAGGGCCGCGCTGTTTTGTGCCAGCGCTTGCGGCGCAGCGGAAAGCCCATGAATGGCAAAGGCAAAGTCCTCTACCGGAATCGGGAAGTTCAGGGTTTCGCCGTCGCGCTGCGGCTGCGTCAGCAGCGTCGCGGCCGGTTTTGCCTGAAACTTCAGGTTAGCCAGCAGTTCCGGGATATCGATGAACTTCGGCGTCAGACCGGCGCGCAGCACGTTATCGGAGTTCGCCATCACTTCCAGCGCCACGCCTTTCAGATAGGCGTGCGGCGTTTCTGCAAACAGGAACATCGCTTCGCCGGGCTGCAGGGTAATAACATTGAGCAGCAGCGGCGAAAACAGACCGCTGTCATCCGGATAATCGATGGCGATAGATTTGATGGTCTGCCACGGTTCGCCTTCACGCCCATTGAGCGCCGATTTCAGTACGCCGATGGCGCGCGATTTGGCCTCGTCTTGCAGCGACAGCAGCGTGGCGAACAGTTTTGCCAGATTGGCTTCATCAGTGTTTTCGAGGAAGTGAGCGATCTGCGGATGCGCACCGGCCACCGGCTCCAGCAGCGAGACAATCTCATGCAGCTCACGGAAACCGTTCATCGCCTGGAAGGGTGTCAGCGCATACACCAGCTCGGGCTTGTGATTAGCATCTTTATAGTTACGTTCGGCGGCGCTGAGTGGAATGCCAGCAACATTTTCACGCGCAAAACCCTGTTCGGCAGCAGCTTTGCTGGGGTGCACCTGAATCGACAGCGGCTGATCGGCGCACAGCACTTTAAACAGGAACGGCAGCTCGCCGAAACGTTCAGCCACCGCTTTGCCGAGCATGGCGACTTTGTCGGCATCAATTACCTCACGCAGCGAACGCACTTCGCCGTTGACCTCAACGGTAGACGGGCTTTTCGGGTGCGCGCCCATCCACAGTTCCGCCATCGGCAAACCTTGTGGATTTTCGATGCCATAGAGTTCGGTCAGCGCAGTTTTGCTGCCCCACGCGTAATTTTGCAGCGAATTGTTCAATTTTTGCATCGTTTACCCTTAATAACCGTAAGTAAATAGGCTTATTAAAGCAGAAAGTGCCATAGAAAATACACGAACAAGTGCAATAAAGGCGATAGGCTCGCATAATGTTAAATTCTTGTATGTGACAATCTTGCTCGCTCAACGGCGTCGCGGGAAGGCGTTTAGAGCGGAAACCTCAAAATCTGAGCTAAGGAGACGTAGTCATGGCAGCCAATCGCATTGAAAAAGACTCAATGGGACCGATTGAAGTACCGGCAGATAAGTTGTGGGGCGCACAAACCCAGCGTTCGCTGGAACATTTCAAAATCTCAACCGAGAAAATGCCCGTGGCATTGGTGCATGCGCTGGCGCTGACCAAGCGCGCGGCGGCGCAGGTGAACCAGGATCTCGGCTTGCTTCCGGCCGATCGTGCCCAGGCGATTCTCAAAGCCGCCGACGAAGTGCTGGCCGATAAGCACAGCGAGGAGTTTCCGCTGGCAATTTGGCAGACCGGCTCCGGCACCCAGACCAACATGAACATGAATGAAGTGCTGGCCAACCGCGCCAGTGAAATTCTTGGCGGCGAGCGTGGCATGTCGCGTCTGGTGCACCCAAATGACGACGTGAATAAAAGCCAAAGCTCCAACGATGTGTTCCCCACCGCCATGCACGTGGCCGCGGTCATCGCCGTGCGGGAGCAGCTGATTCCGCAGATTCACGTGCTGAAAAAGACGCTGAGTGAAAAATCCGACGCCTTCAAAGATATCGTCAAGATTGGTCGTACCCACTTGCAGGATGCGACACCGCTGACGCTCGGTCAGGAGATCTCCGGCTGGGTAGCGATGCTTGAGCACAATCTCAAACACATTGAGAACAGTATTCCGCACGTAGCGGAGCTGGCGCTGGGCGGCACCGCGGTCGGGACCGGCCTGAATACCCATCCGGAATACGCGGTTCGCGTCGCTAAAGCGCTGGCCGATTTGACCAAACAGCCGTTTGTCACCGCGCCGAACAAGTTCGAGGCGCTGGCGACCTGCGATGCGCTGGTGCACGCGCACGGTGCGCTGAAAGGCCTGGCGGCTTCGCTGATGAAAATTGCCAACGACGTGCGCTGGCTGGCCTCTGGCCCGCGTTGCGGCATTGGCGAACTGGCGATCCCGGAAAATGAGCCAGGCAGCTCGATCATGCCAGGCAAAGTGAACCCCACGCAGTGCGAAGCGCTGACCATGCTGTGTTGTCAGGTGATGGGCAACGACGTGGCGGTGAATATTGGCGGCGCGTCCGGCAACTTTGAGCTCAACGTATTCCGTCCGATGGTGATCCACAACTTCCTGCAATCGGTGCGTCTGCTGGCCGACGGCATGGACAGCTTCAATCACCACTGCGCGATCGGCATTGAACCGGTACGCGAGCGCATCGATCAGCTGCTGAACGAATCGCTGATGCTGGTGACCGCGCTGAATACCCATATCGGCTACGACAAAGCGGCGGAAATTGCCAAGAAAGCCCATAAAGAAGGCCTGACGCTGAAAGGCTCAGCGCTGAAGCTGGGCTATCTGACCGAAGAGCAGTTCGATGAATGGGTGCGTCCGGAGGAGATGGTTGGCAGCATGAAGCAGTAAACCGCTGTTAAAAACTGGCAGACGTAGCACCCTCGTAGCGGCGCAATTGATTGCGCGATAAATCGCGCCGCTACGGATTGTGCGGTGATTTATAGCCGCCCGCTATACAACACCGGACCGGTTGGCTGGCCGGTTGGCGAGCCGCCGCGCGGTTCAAGGCTGATGGCAATGATGCCTGAGCGGGAAATCGTGCTATTCAACGCCACATCCGTTGCCTTCTGATTATCCAACAAACCCAATGAAATCGGCGCTTTGCCTGGCGGAATCAGCCACAGCTGCAAACTGTTGTTATCGGCGATGGTCACAGGATGTAACGGCGTCAGGCTCAGCTGCGCCAGTTTGCTGTCCGCGCTGACCACCCATTGCTGTTGATGCTGGGCGTCGTTCAGTACCGTCAACGGCGTTAACGTCGGCTGCTGCAGGAACAGTGAGGCGAGCAGGGCGAACGCCGCGACACTGGCAGCCGCCAGCCAGCCCGCATAATGGCGTTTGGGTTGAATGACGCGTTGCTCGGGCAAACTCAATGTAATCTTTTTCCACACCTTTTCCGGTGGCGTGACGGGCGCAAGCTGATTATCCAGGCCCGCCAGCAGGGCTTGCCAGCGCGCAACATTAGCCGCGAGCGCGGGCTCGTTTCGCAACCTGCGTGCAAAGCGCAAACGCGCCAGCCCACTCAAGGTGCCCAGCGCATACTCGGCTGATAAGGCCTCATCGCGTTGTAATTTATCGTTCATAGGCCCACACACTCCCGCAGATGCTCCAGCGCGCGGCGAATCCAGCTTTTTACCGAGCCAACCGGCTGTTGCAGCCAGGCGGCAATATCACTGTGGGACATCCCCTGATAATAGGCGAGCGTGATGCTTTGCTGCTGTTCGCTGCTCAGATGGCCAATGCAGTGTCGCAGGCGATCGGCTTGTGCCGGATCGTGCCAGTTATTCTGTTCGTCTTCGCTGGTGATTGGTAGCAGGTCGCTAAACTCTTCTGCCTCCAGCATCAGGCGCGCCTGTCCGCTGCGTAACCCGTCAATGCAGCGATTGCGCACAATGTGCGTCATCCACGTCATCGGCGCGCTCAGGGCAGCATCGTAAGAGGCGGCGCGGTTCCAGATGGTGAGGTAGCAATCGTGCAGCACCTCTTCCGCCCAACCTTGCTGACGCAGCATGCGCAGGGCGAGGGCGAACAGGTGCGGCGACGTAAGTCGATACAGTTGCTCAAACGCGCGGCGATCGCCTTTTGCGATCGCCGGCAATAAGTTGTCTAACCGTTCTGCAAGCCTGTTATCCATCATCTTCCCGGTTGGCTAAAATGCCCAATCCGAGTATAGGCAATTACTTAGGCATCAAGACGGTATCAATCACATCAATCACACCATTTTTCTGATTGACGTCATAAGTGCTGATATTCGCCACATTGCCTTGACCATCTTTCAGCTGAATATTGTGCGGGCCATTATTCATAATCCACAACGGTTGGCCGTTGACGGTTTTCAGCTCGGCATGTCCGCCACCTTGCTTAATTTTTTTCTCCAGCGCTTTCATGTCGTATTTACCGGCCACCACATGATAAGTCAGGATGCTGGTCAACTTCGCTTTGTTCTCCGGTTTGACCAGGCTATCAACGGTGCCCGCAGGCAACTTGGCGAAGGCCGCATTGGTTGGCGCGAAGACAGTAAACGGACCTTTACCTTCGAGGGTTTCCACCAAACCCGCCGCTTTAACAGCAGCAACCAGCGTGGTGTGATCTTTGGAGTTCAGCGCGTTTTCAACGATGTTCTTTTGCGGATACATCGCTGCGCCGCCGACCATCACGGAGTCATCATTCATGGCGGCAAATGCACCTGCGGTGAACAGTAAAGTGCTGGATACGACTGCAATGCTCATTAGCTTTTTCATCATAAATCCTCGTAGTAGGGAGCGAAGAAGTTGCTCACACTCTGATATACGAGGGCAGCCTGCGAATTGGATGCAGCGATTTAAAAATAAATTTTACGCCAGCCGATCGCTCCACAAATGCAGGCGCGGAATGATCAGATGCAGCGGCTCGGCCAGCGGTTTATGACGCCAGGCAACGTTATCGGCATCGTAGTTCAGCAGTTCTCCCAGAATCGGCACCTGCGTGCGATCGCGGCACAGCACCAGCAGCGGAGAAGGGCAGGCAAGCTGCACCTGTTTCTTCTCGCTGGCGCGCCATACGCGGGCAATCGGCTGCACCTTCACCGGACGCTTGATTTTCAGCTTCGCACCGGCTGGCAACGCGAGGATTGCTTCCAGCTCTTGCTGCACTTTCTCTGCCCACTGTTCCCGCGTCCACGGTGCCTGCGCACGATTGGCCTTCAGGCTGCGCTCCAGCTGTTCTACCACCGCATCACGCGTGACGTTTTTGATGATGTTTTTATTCGCCCAGCCAAAGCGCAAACTGTCCGGCGCGTTGAGCAGCGTGACGCTGCGGTAGGCGTTAAGCGTAATTAACCCGCGCAGATGCTGGTGGACGAACTCAAAGCGCGCCTCGCTCGGCAAGCCCGACTCCACGGTGATCAGCTGTTCCAGCCGCTGCTTCAAAGTATTAATCTCGGCAACCTGCTGCGTAATCTGCGCATGCACATCGCCGTCGGCTTCAATGCAAATCGCGCCCGGCAAGCGCACGGCGGCTTTGGTGCTGAGCTTTTCCGATTGATGCTGCATAAACAGGCGGCAGTAATGCGTCAGCGCCATGTCGCGTGCCGTTTTACCAAGATGCTGCGTCACCGCGATGCGTTCAATTTCATCATGTTCGCGGCCTTTCTCGATTTCCGGCAGACTAAACACGCGCGCAATCAACAGCGGTTGCTGCTCAATGTGTTGACGTAACGCGCCCAATCCCGCTTCCAGCGCATTAACGCATTCGTGCAGATCGGCAACCAAATCATAACGAGCCATAAAATGCCCCATAGTTACAACATACTTTTAGTGTACTGGCTTGGGCGCCGGTCTGCCAGCGTCGCGCAAGGATTTTGTTAAGCAGGGAAACGTGGGATTTTTCAAGCTGGATGAACGTGTTATAACAATGCTTTGCCTGCTAACGGAATAATGTTGTGAAGCCTCAGCCAAAGCCACCTGCCGCCGCCATAGTTACGCTTGGCGTAGTACAAATCCTGTCGTGGGGCGGATCGTTCTATCTTATGGCGGTGATGGCCAATCCGATCGTGGCGGAAACCGGCTGGTCGCAACAATGGGTGTATGGCGCGCTATCGCTCGGCATGCTGATTTCCGGTTTGCTGGCGCCGCTGAGCGGGCGACTGATTTCCCGATCCTATGGCCGCGCATTGCTGGCGGCGAGCGGGGCGGTGATGGCGATCGGTCTGGTGATCATGGGATTGAGCCACAATCTGCCGCTGTTTCTGTTTGCCTGGCTGATTATCGGCGTGGGTATGGCGATGGGCCTGTACGATGCGCTGTTTGCCACGCTCGGCACGCTCTATGGCGGCCAGGCACGCGGCGCGATAACCGGCATTACGCTGATTTCTGGCTTCTGTACCACTATCGTGTGGCCGGGCACCGCGCTGCTGATTCACTGGCTGGATTGGCGTAACGCCTGTTTTGCCATCGCCGGATTGTTATGTGTTTCAGTGTTGCCCGCTTATCTCTACGCGCTACCCGCGCCAGAAGCGAAAATCGCCGCCGCCAAAGCAAAACCGACCGCGCAAGGCAACGAACTGGCACCGACACTGTTTTGGCTGCTGTGCAGCATTTTCACGCTCGCATCGGTGATCATGACGGCGATTTCGGTGCAGCTGATCACCTTGCTGCAGGCCAGCGGCCACACGCTGGCGTCGGCGTTGGCCATCAGTGCGATTCTCGGTCCGTGTCAGGTGGCATCGCGCATCGTGGATATCGCCTTTAAGCGCGGTCACCCGATCTGGACCACCTTTTTCTCGGTGGGATTGGTGGCGCTCGGCTTGCTGCTGCTGGCGTGTTATCCGCAGTTTGCGGTGCTCAGCATGGTGCTGTACGGTGCCGGAAATGGTTTGCGTGCCATTGTGCGGGGAACTTTACCGCTGGTGATGGTCAAACCAGAGGCCTACGCGATTGTGGTGGGGCGCATGGCGCGTCCCGCCTTAATTGGCCAGGCCTTGACGCCGCTGGTTGGTGGCTATGTGTTCCAGCACCTCGGTGCCAGCGCCACGCTGTGGTTGTTATGCGTTCTGGCGTTGATTAACGTGCTGTTGGTCGCGCTTTTGCAGCAGAAATTGCCGCAGGCCAGCCCACAGTCGGAAAGGGGAGTGATAAACTAAGCAGCCTGTGCGCTTCTGCCCGATTAAATGGGGAATACGTGCCTGGATCACGGGCGTTGACTTCTAAAAAGCAACAGTGTTTGTTATATTTATTGCTCATTGATTACTCACTGTCGCGGCATAAAAACAACAAGATAACCGCAACTCAGGATATTGAAATGCTTGATTACCGCTTCCCGACAGCTTTGCAGATGGTTTTGAGCGTAGCGATGGCGGAGCAACTGGGCAAACGCTCGACCAGTGCCATATTGGCGTATGGTCTTGAAGCGAACCCCAGTTTCATTCGGAAACTTATGGTTCCGCTCACGCGTGACGGCATCATCGTCTCAACGCTTGGCCGCACCGGTTCCATTCATCTGGGTCGCCCGGCCGCCGAAATCACACTGCGCGACATTTATACTTCTGTGATTGAAGATAAAAAACTCTGGGCGTCACGTCCGGACGTGGCACCGCGTTGTCTGGTCAGTGCCAACCTGTGTTGGTATTTCAAATCGATTGCTGAAGAGGCTGAAGAAGCGTCGCTGAAAGTGCTGGAAACCCGCACCGTAGCTGACGCGCTGGCCGAACTGAAGCATAACGACACCAGCAACTGCGAAGAGTTGCCCGATCTCGAACTCACCGACCTGTGTAAAAAAGGCCGCTAAAACCACTCTCATCCGTAAGGGCGTCATTCATGACGCCCTTTTTTATTGCCTCAATCTGCACGCAAAAAAAATCCGGGCACTTGGCCCGGATTGTTCATTTCACCTAAAACCCTTACACCGTTTGCACTTCAGCCTGTGGTTGCTTGCGCGTCACCAGCTTACGCAGCGTCACATAGAACACCGGCGTCAGGAACAGCCCAAACAGCGTCACGCCCAACATGCCGGAGAACACGGTAATCCCGGTTACGCCGCGCACTTCTGCGCCTGCACCTTCACCAAGGATCAGCGGAATAGTACCGGCGATAAAGGCAATGGAGGTCATAACGATCGGACGCAGGCGCAGACGACAGGCTTCCAGCGCTGCATCGACAATGCTCTTGCCCTGCATCTCCAGCTCGCGCGCAAACTCGACGATAAGAATCGCGTTCTTACACGCCAGTCCCATCAGCACTACCAGCCCAACCTGCACAAACACGTTGTTATCGCCACCGGTCAGCCACACGCCGACCAGCGCCGAGAGCATGGTTACCGGCACAATCAGGATCACCGCTAGCGGTAGCGTCCAGCTTTCATACAGCGCCGCCAGCACCAGGAATGCGAGTAGGACCGCGACCGGGAAGACGATCAGCGCGGTATTGCCCTGCGTTGATTGCTGATAGCTCAGGTCGGTCCATTCAATGTTCATGCCGTTCGGCAGCACCTGCGTCGACATCTCCTCCAGCTTCTGCATCGCCTGTGCCGAAGAGAGCACGCGCGGATCGGCATCACCAATCAGGTCAGCCGCCGGATAGCCGTTATAGCGAATCACCGGATCCGGGCCGTATGTAGTGGTGATATTCACCATGCTGCCAATCGGCACCATTTCGCCGCGATCGTTGCGGGTACGCAGGTTACCGATATCCTGCACGCTATCGCGGAAATCGCCATCCGCCTGCGCCATCACGCGCCAGGTGCGACCAAACTTATTGAAATCGTTGACGTACGACGATCCCAGATAAGTTTGCAGCGTGCTGAACAGTTCGGTCAGCGACACGCCTTGCGCTTTGGCTTTATCCCGATCCACCTGCACATCCAGCTGCGGCACGTTGGCCTGGTAGGATGAAATCGGGAACATCATGCCCGGCGTCTGCAACACCGCACCGGTCATGGTGTTGATGGCGGTTTGCAGCGCACCGTAACCGAGCCCCGCGCGATCCTGCACATACAGCGAATAACCCGAACCTTGTCCCAGACCTAAAATCGGCGGGGGCATAATCGAGAAGCCAAAACCTTGCTGGATTTTCGAGATCTTAGCGTTGATCTCAGCATTAATTTCCGCGGCGGTGCGCGTACGTTCACTGAACGGCTTCAGACCGAAGAACACCGTGCCGGTATTCGGCGTATTGGTGAACTGCAACGCGTTCAAACCGGGGAAGGCGACCGAATAAGCCACGCCTTCGGTGTTCATGCCGATTTCGCTCATCTTGCGAATCACTTCATCGGTACGCGCCAGCGACGAACCTTCCGGCATCTTCACGCCGCCAATCAGGTAGAGCTTGTCCTGCGTCGGAATAAAGCCGCCCGGCACGGTATGGAACATAAAGCCCGCACCGGCCAGCAGCAGCACGTAGACGCCGAACACCGCGCCACGACGACGCAAGGTTTTACCCACCAGCGATTCATAGCCATCCGAACTGCGCTGGAAGAAGCGGTTGAACGGACGGAACAGCCAGCCGAGCAGGCGATCGATAATGCGCGTCGGCATATCCTTTGCGGCATCATGTGGCTTCAGCAGCAGCGCCGCCAGCGCCGGTGACAGCGTCAGCGAATTGATGGCGGAGATCACCGTTGAAATGGCAATCGTCACCGCAAACTGCTTATAGAACTGACCGGTCACGCCGGACAGGAACGCCATCGGCACGAACACCGCACACAGCACCAGCGCGATGGCGATAATCGGCCCGGACACTTCCCGCATCGCCTGATGCGCAGCCGCCGTCGGCGACAAGCCTTGCTCGATATTACGTTCGACGTTCTCCACCACGACAATGGCGTCATCCACCACGATACCGATCGCCAACACCAGCCCAAACAAACTTAAGGTATTGAGCGAGAAGCCGAGCAGATAAAGGATGCTGAAGGTACCGACCACCGATACCGGCACCGCCAGCAGCGGGATAATCGAGGCGCGCCAGGTTTGCAGGAACAGAATCACCACCAGCACCACCAGCACAATCGCTTCGAACAGCGTTTGTACCACGGCACGGATCGAGTCACGCACGAATACCGTTGGGTCGTACGGCGCGGCCCACTGCACATCGTCCGGGAAACGGGTGGCCAGTTCGGCCATTTTGTCGCGCACCGCATTTGACAGATCGATGGCGTTGGCGCCTGGCGCCTGGAAGATACCGATACCCACCGCATCTTTGTTGTTAAGCTGTGAACGCAGCGCGTAGCTGCCGGAACCCATCTCGATGCGCGCCACGTCACGCAGGCGCACCAGCGTGCCGTCGTCGGCGGTTTTCAGGATGATATTGCCGAACTGCTCTTCGCTCTCAAGACGACCCTGGGTGTTGATCGACAGCAGAAAATCGCTCTGTTTCTTCAGCGGCTCCGCGCCAAGCTGGCCGGCAGACACCTGCACGTTCTGCTCCTGCATCGCGCTGACCACATCGGAGGCGGTCAAGCCACGTGCCGCCACCTTATTGGGATCGAGCCAGACGCGCATCGCGTATTCACCGGCACCGAAGATCTGAATCTGACCGACGCCTGGCAGGCGCGCCAGTTCATCCTTCACCTTCAGGGTGGCGTAGTTACGCAGATAGAGGGAATCGTACTTGCCGTGCGGCGAGAACATGTGCACCACCAGCGTCAGCGTCGGCGACATCTTCTGCGTGGTGAGGCCGAGTTGGCGCACCTCTTCCGGCAGACGCGCTTCAGCCTGCGCCACGCGGTTCTGCACCTGAACCTGCGCCTGATCCGGATCGGTGCCCGGACGGAAGGTCACGGTGGTGACCAGCACGCCATCGGAACCCGCCACGGATTTCATGTACATCATGTTTTCTACCCCGTTGATGGCTTCTTCCAGTGGCGTCGCCACAGAATCTGCAATCACTTTGGGGTTGGCACCGGGATATTCCGCGCGCACCTGCACGCTCGGTGGCACCACGTTGGGATATTCACTGATCGGCAGCAGCGGAATGGCGATCAGTCCGGTGGTAAAGATCAAAATCGACAGCACCGCGGCGAAAATCGGTCGGTCGATAAAAAAGCGGGAGAAATCCATAAAAGGCAGTCTCGAAGGTTATTGAGCGGAGCGCATCGCCACCGGTTGGGCGTTCACCGGCATGCCAGGCATAAAGACTTTCTGCAAGCCGTTAACGATCACCTTGTCGCCGGGCTTCAGGCCTTGCTGCACAATACGCAGACCATCGGCTAACTCGCCGGCCTGAATATCGCGGCGCTGGGCTTTACCTTGCGCATCGACCACGTAAACGTACTTACGATCCTGATCGGTGAGCACGGCTTTATCATCAATCAACAGGGCGGTGAAGTCGGCGCGGCCCGGCAAGCGCACGCGCGCAAACAGGCCCGGTGTGAACTGACGCTGCTGATTATCCAGCGATGCGCGCATGCGGATGGTGCCGGTGCTGGCGGTCAGCTGGTTATCGAGGAAATCCACGGTGCCGCGATGCGGAAAACCCTCTTCGCCGGTCAGCGCTACTTCTACCGGCAGCGACCCGCGATTTTCGCCTTTACGCGCCATCGCCTGATAATGCAGATAGGTGGCTTCATCGACGTCGAAGTAGACGTACATACGATCCTGCGATACCAACGTGGTCAGCACGCTGGCGCTGTCACCGGCGGTCACTAAGTTGCCGGTGGTGATCATCGCGCGGCTGGCGCGACCTTCAATCGGCGCGGTAACGCGGGTGAAATCAAGATTCAGCTGCGCCATATCCACCGCCGCCTGTGCTGACAGCACGCTGGCCTGCGCCTGATTAGCCGCAGAGCGACGCTGTTCCCACTCTTCCCGTGACACGACATTGGTGCCGATCAGTTTATCGGTACGCGCCGATTCACTGCGGGCCAGCGTAGCCTGGCTGCGCGCGTTGGCGAGTTCGGCCTGCGCCTGCTCGAGCGTGGCGCGGTAGGTGCGATCGTCAATGGTGAACAGCACCTGACCTTTTTTCACCTCATCGCCTTCGCGATAATTAACCTGATCGATATAGCCCGAAACGCGCGGCCGCAGCTGCACGCTCTGCACCGCTTCGAAACGGCCATTGAAGCTATCCCATTGGCTGACTTTCTGCTCTACCACCTGCGCGACACTTACTTCGGGCGGTGGCGGCGGGGCGTTTTGCGCCACACCGCGATCGCAACCGGCCAGCAGGCTTCCCAGCAACATCACTCCTGACAGGCTTACCGCCCATTGAACCCTGTACGTTTGCAGATGCATTGTTGTTATTCCGCTTTGGTGAAAATGAAAGGAGACGTACGAAAAATCTGCAACTTTTATGATTGCATTAAAACGCCACGAGTGTAGGCTTGCTCAAACTGCATCTGCAAGAATATCTGATACACTTTATGTGCGGTTTTGATCATTACGTTGCAGAAGGATCAAAGCCCCTACGCGCAGTGCGGCATTTAATGCAATAATAAAACTTGCATTAACTGGCATAGTCGTTCAACCTTAAAGTGTAATTGCAACTGATACTGATACTGTTCGCAACGGCGACCGGAGAAAACGAGATGATGACCACCGCATTTATTCACGATTTGATCGACTGGATTGACAACAATATTGAAACGCGTCTGGATCTGGATACCGTAGCGGGGCGCGCCGGTTATTCGAAATGGCACCTGCAGCGTATGTTCAAAGAGCACACGGGTTTGCCTCTGGGCGAATACATTCGTGAGAAGAAGCTGAAGAAGTCAGCGGATCGCTTGACCACCAGCAATGAACCTATTCTTAACGTGGCGATTTCACTCGGTTTCGACTCGCAGCAGTCGTTTAACCGCAGCTTTAAACGCCAGTATGGCGTAGCGCCGGGAGCATGGCGTCGTCACGCCGCGCCATCCGCCAGCGCGATGCAGTAAACCCCGCCAGGGCCAGCTTTGCTGGCCCGCGTTTTTACCTGCCCTAAATCTGTTATTATCGTCGTCCTGTTTTTCAGGATGCCACCATGTCAAAAAAACTCTGGATTGCCTTAATTCTGATCCTGGCCGCGTTGTGGCTCGGGCTAAAACCGCGTTTGTCCGATAAATGGGCCACCAGCCACCCCGATATTTCGCAGCTCACCGATGCCAACACCGTGGCGCGTTGGCTGCAGCAGCATCACACATTACCCGATCTCTATCTCACCAAAAATGAAGCGCGTCGTCAGGGCTGGAATCCCAGCAAGGGCAACTTGTGTGAAGTGTTGCCGGGCCGCGCGATTGGTGGCGATCGCTTTAGCAACCGCGAAAGAAGGCTGCCGATGCAGGCGGGCAGGCAATGGTATGAAGC
Source organism: Pantoea sp. GbtcB22 (assembly GCF_019091025.1). NCBI lineage: Bacteria > Pseudomonadati > Pseudomonadota > Gammaproteobacteria > Enterobacterales > Erwiniaceae > Pantoea > Pantoea sp. GbtcB22. The sequence continues at coordinate 679,513 of NZ_JAGXKB010000001.1, read as the reverse complement.
TGACGTGAATTACGATTGCGGCCACCGCGATGCCGATCGTCTGCTTTACTCAAATGATGGATTGATTTTCCTCACCACCGATCACTATCGCAGCTTCAAACAGGTGCCTTAACCATGTTGACGCTCCATTTTGACTTTGAAAACTTGTCAGATCGCCAGGCGTTTTACCGCGCGCTGGTGCAGCAGAGTGCCTGCCCAGTGGATTTCGGTAACAATCTTGATGCGCTGTGGGATTGGCTGACCGGCGGCATGGCGCTGCCGGCCACCTTCTATTTAGCGCATGCCGATGACGCCAGCGAGAGTGCCGAATTCGCGCCGGTGCTGGCGTTACTGAAAGAGGCGCAGCAGCAGTTAGAAGGCGAGCTGCGCCTGGTGCGTGGAGAATAAATTACGCGTGCAGCGGTAACAGCAAAATCGCCAGCATCTGGCGGGCATTCGCGGGCAAATCGCCGCCGCCGGTGTAGCCATTGTTCTCAACGATCACCGAATTCAACCCCACCAGCCAGTCATAAATGTAGTAAGCGGTATGATTGGCGGGCGCGGCAGACAAGCGCGTCAAACGTTGTCCCGGCGAGAAGCTGACGCTCGGTGCAGGCGGACGGGCGAAAATCGTCTGACCGCGATTGACGCGGCTTTCAGGACGTTCGCTCTCCGGGCGCTGTAAAAAGCCCAGCCACGCCACAAAATCCCCCAGCACCGTCATGGCGCGTGAAACCTGACGATCGGTACGCGCTTCATGGGCGCTGGCCTGCGCATCCGGCTCGTTAAGCGCGCTTTGCAGTTTGCTCAGCACCTTGAGACGGAAGCTAGCGGTTATTAACTCTTCCACCAGCATCTCCAGCGTCGGCTTATCGACGTTGAGCAGCGCCAGCAGGCTGCGGCTCTCCGGCAACTGACGCAAGTGCTCCAGCCACAGCGCAAACACCTGCTGCGGGAACTGCTGATCGCGTTGCCCGCCCGAACTGCGCGGCTCAGCGGCAGCTACCGGCTCATCTTTAAACAGATCGAACTCGAAGCCGATGCCGAAATAGCTCTGCTCAGCGGCCGCCGTTTTGGCGCTGTGCTGAATGTGATGGCTGCTGCTCTGGCTCAGCCACAGCTGACGCACCGCTTCACGCGACGGCTGCAAACGCTCCAATAGTTCGCCGTGCAAACCGGTGCGATGTTGCAAGCATTTCAGCAGCGTATCGGAAATCGCCTGCTTGCGAGCTGCCTGTTCTGGCGTGGCGCTGGATTCGGTCCACGGCTGCAAACGTTCCACCAGCTTGTGCTGTAGCGCGCTGAGCTGCAACGCTAAACGCTCACGGCGCGCTTCCGGCTGCATCTCATCCTGCAACCAACTGCCCATGCGATCGACGCCCGCGCGATCCAGCGCCAGCATCGATCCCCAACTCTGTCCCGGCTGACCAATCTGGCGTTGTACCGCTTCGTCAACATTAATCTGCTGCTGCTGATAGCGCGCGTCATGCGGCGTGATCGCCCAAATCAGACGCGGCTTCTCACCGCTGGCAGCGATGGTTTGGTGTATGTGCCACTCGCGCAGCGCGCTGGCGGCGACATCGGTGTCGTGACGCTGGCTGGCAGCGGTACAGATCAGCATGAGATCAATGCCCTGACGCGCGGCGTACAGGCCCGGCAGCAGTGCGCGTTTCTGTTCCAGCAGTGTGGCGCGCAGCGGATCGCGTTTGCGCAGCTGGGCCAGTTCATCCTGTTGCGCGCGATCGGCTGGCGTGCCCGGTGCAGGTAGCTCCAGCATATCTGCATCATCGTACAGCGCCTGACGCGGCGTGGAGCTGAGCGGCAAGGTGATCTCCATCGTCAGCAGCGACAGCAATCCCAGCGGTACATGCTGCGCTTTCCCCACGCGATTGGCGACGATCGGACACACTTCGATCATCTCCTGCCAGTCGGCATCATTGCCAATCAGTTTTTCTGCTGGCAGCGCGGCATCGTCCACCAGCACGCTGAGCGGCGCTAACACGCGCGGTGCATGGCGCAGCTGGTGGCGCAAATGCATCAGGCTGCGCAGGCTTTCGTTCAGGGCGTTCTGTCCCGGCCACAGCAGGGCAAACAGCTGCACGCGGTCGTCCACGTTGAGCCACGGCGCCAGCGCTACCGCCTGCGGCCAGAAGTGACGATCGAGAATCTCGGCATGACGATGGTGACGACGGCTCCACGCCCATAGCGTGATCAGCGCATCGCTGTCGAGGCCAGGCTGTGCTTCATCCTGACGGTGGCGCTGCAAACGCTGCAACGCGGCATCGATCTGCGCCGTGTCCGGCTGCAGCTCGGTGTTGGCACAGGCCAGCATCAAACGAATCAGTTCCACTTCGCTTAGCAGCGTCATCTCCAGCGGCCAGGCGTTGGATTGCGTTTCACGCTGGTGGCTGAAGCGGGTGGCGATGGCGAAATCGAGATTGCCGGGATTGATGTTCTGGAAATAATTCAGGGTTTTATCGCCAAGGCGCGCGATTAACTGGCCCTGGGCATCACCGACCATCTCACTCAGCAGCCAGGCTTTGCCCGCCTGCGACTGGCCAAACAGCGCCAGCGTCACCGGACGCGCCAGCTGGCGCGCCAATGCATGGCTCTCCACGCGCGCGCGGCGCAGCTGCAGCGTCAGCGTTTCAGCTTCCATCGCCAGACGCGGCGCGTGCGGCTGATGGGTTTCCACCCAGTTCAGCGCGCCATCCAGCGTTTCCTGCATCAGGCTAAGACGTTTCGCGGGCGTAACCGGCGAGGCTTTTTTGGCAGTTCTCATCGTTTGCAGACGCTCCCGCTGTCGATCCAATATTGCGCATTCGCGTTGCCGGTGGCAGAAAGCGTGTTCAGTTTCAGACTCAGCTGCTCCAGCGGCACGCGCGTGCCGTCATCCATGCGCGCATCGCTCAGCACCAAACGCTCCGGGCCGAGATTATACGGGCCGGGCTGCACCGCCAGCTTAATGCGCAGTACGCTTTCGCCGGCAACCTGACGCGCCAGCGTCGGGTCCACAATGCTCAGGCTATACAGCGGCGAGGCCGGCCAGCGATCGTTCTCCAACTGGCGGAAGCCGAGGCAAACGTTGCCGCGAATGCGGAAGCTGCTTTTGCGATCCAGCGCGAAGCTGCTGCTGTCGAGATCGATCTCGCTGTAACACAGATTATCGTCGCTGAGCGCCGAGGTCTCATCCAGCACGCCGAGATAGCGAATGGTGGAGTACGGTTCGAAATCACCGGCGCGGAACCAGAAGCTGCTGAGGCGCAGATCGAGCGCCAGCAGGCACAGCATCGCGCCGACTGCGGCGGTGGATTTCGGGTTATCAATGCGGCCCTGCTTGTTGAACGGATACCAGTCGCTGGTGTGATAGCCTTCCAGCGACAAAATACGGCTGCCCGGCAGCGGTTGCAGATGGCGCACCAGCGCCTGAATGCCGGGGAAGCGTGATGGACGACCGGTGAGCAGCAGCACATCACACTGATACAGCGACACCACTTCACACATCGCGCGCAGCGCCGGAATTATCGCCATACGGTGTTGCAGGAACTCGCCGTGCAACTGCGCCATGCTGACCACCAGCGGCACTTCGAGCAGATCGAATCGGCTGTCGCCGCCGAGCGTGCGCTGAATTTCGCCATTCACAAACGCCAGCACGCTGCTGGCCGGTTTTTGCGGCACCAGCTCGCCGAACAGCGCGTTGATCTCGCTATGGCTGTCGAGCGGATCCCAATTTTCATACTGCTCCAGCACCGCCTGCGCCAGCGGAATAAACAGCTGCAGCGTCACTTGCTGACGCAGCGTGGCTTGTCCGTCCATGCGGCTGTCGTGACCAAACAGCTTGTTCATCAACGGTTCGGCCAGCTGCAAACCGGCTTTCTGCAAGCTCTGCTGCAACGCTGGCAGAATCCACAGCTGAATCACGTCCAGCAGAATATCGTCACCGGCGACTTTGAAGCCTTCGCGGAACAGTAAGCGCGGGGTGATTTTGACATTGTTGCCCTGGCCGTCATCGAGGCGATATTGGGTAATGGCTAAATCGGTGGTGCCGCCGCCGATATCAATCGAAGCGATGCGCAGGCTTTTACCCGGCAGCTCGTCAACTTCACGCGGACGATCCGGGCGCGCCATGCTGCTGAAGAAATCTTCTGCGCGGCCGGCAAAGTTGACCTGGGTTTCGTTGAATAGCCACACCATTTGACCACAGGTGGCTTCGTCCCACTCCATCTGCACATCCGGTACCGGACGCAGACTGTTTGCCTGGCTGGCGGCGGTAAATTCCTCTTCGGCCGGATGCCAGCCCTCGGCTTTCCATACCAGCGCGATGGCTTCCTGCATGCGGCGACGGAAAATCTCACGCTCCGGCTTCGGCATCGCTGACGGTAGCGTCAGGATCACATGACGCAGCTGGCGCGGCGCCTGGCTTTGCGGCATGCGCTGGCGCTGCGCCACGCTGTTCATCTGCATCATCGCCTGCGCCAGCAGTTCGCACAGCATAAAGGTCATCAGCGAACTGCGGCTGTAGCTGGCGGAGAACACCGGCAGACGATCGTCTTCCGCCAGCGCGTGCAGCGGCTGGCCTTCGTCATTGATCAGTAAAGTGAACGGCAGCGCAGTCGCCTGTGGCTCATCGCTGCTGCCGTTGGCGTTGAAGCGCCAGCCTGGCTGATAGCGCGCTTCATCCCACAAGTAGCGGCGCGGGCTGGATAACCCGGTGCTGCCTTCGGTGCCGGCACGCAGCAACGCCAGACGGCTGGCTTCCCGGCCTACGCGCGTCAGCGACGGCCACATAAAAGCGTTTTCCCGGCCGCTCTCCAGCGAGAAGTTGGCCTTGCCGAAACGGGTTTCAGCAAACTCCAGACGGCTGTCGAACAGCTCGTTGTAAACCTGATGCGGCTCGGAGAGATCGCGCAGCTGCAGCTCGTAGGTTTGACGCAGGCCGCTGCTCTCTTCGGCGTGATCTTCCACCAGAATGCCGCAGGTATGCGAGTTGCCGACGTCGAGAATGATATCGACGTTGACCGCCGGGGTTTGCAGCGAAGTTGCCTGAATATAGATTTCCGCCAGATCGAGCTGCTCGCCTAGCAGTTCCAGCAAGTTAAGATAGTGCGCCTGATATTCGAATTCACGCAGCGCCTGGTTCAGCTCCTGCTCACGGCGTGATTCCAGCGCATGCACCTGCTGACTAAAGGTTTCACGCAGCCAGCCATCAACCCATGTATGGTCGAGGAATTCACCCAGCTCGTAGTTGTGCCAGGCGAGGGCGAAACTGACGCCGTTCTGCGCATCGGCTTTGCTTAAACCGTGCTGCTCGCCGCCATCCTGCTCAGACACAATGCGCGTATCAAAGGCGAGGGTGATGCGATGGGTGTTGCCTGCCGCGTCGGGTTGCGTCAGCGGCGCCAGATGCAGACGTGCCCAGTTGTCCGGGCCGCCGATAAAACGACGTCCGCTGGTGCAGCGCAGCACCGGCAGCGGCAGCCATTGATGGGCCAGCAGCTTCAGAGAATCGGCCAGCGCGATATCCGTTTCCGGACGCACCACTTCCGCCGCGCCGCCATCTTCCGGATAGAGCAGGAACTTGCCGCTGTTACCGTCGACGTTGAGACGCAGCAGCGGGCCGTTGGCGGTTTGCCGCACGAACTGGCGACGTGCCTGCAACGCAGGTAAACGCAAACCAAAATCAAGAAACTGCACACCGCTATCTTCAATCAGCGTGATTTTCTGTTTGTCATCGATGAGGGGAGCCAACATGTTTACTTACTCTCACGCTTAATCGTCAACGGGAAGACCTGATCTGCGCCGTATTGCGCAGTACAGCTGGCGATGCCATCACCGGCTTTACACACCAGTTCCGGCATGCGGTAACGCGATTTATCGCTGCAGGTCGCAGTATAGCGGCTGCGCACTTCCATGCTGCCGGCGCTGGTCATCGCGGCGGTGACATCGGCTTTACAGCGGATGTTGTCGCCCTGGGTAATGGTGGCGGTGCCTTTGCCGTTGCGGATTTGATAGCGCAGGCTTGGCGGTTTGCCGGTCGGCAGATTGGTTTGACGCAACGTGACGCGCCAGGTGCCGTTAATAAATTTCACCGATCCAACGCGCGCATCTTCGGTGGTCATCACCAAATCATCGGCTTTGGCCGGTTCGGTGTGTTCAGCCACCACCTCAGGCGGCGCGACAGGTGTGGCAACCGGCGCGGCGGCAACGACGGTGGCGGCGGTTTGTGGCAGCGTGGTGGCGAGTTTTTCCGCTTTAACCATCACGGCAGGCGGCTTACTCACCGGCACCGGCACATCCGCAACGCTAATCGCAGCCGGTTGCGGCGCGCTGTGCAGCCAGTAGGCGACGCCCGCAGCCACCAGCGCCGCAACCGGCAACAGCAGCATCAGCGGACGCACGGTAAAGGCGCGACGTGGCGGCGCGACAGGTTCGGGGAGCGATTCAGGCGCGGGCTCAGCAATGTCCTCAACCGCCGGTTCTTCGGCTTCAGGTTCCGGCTCGATCAGCGGTTGAGCAGCAGCAGGCGGCACCTCGATCAGCGGCGCAATTACCGGCGCAACCATCAGCGGAGCAGGTGCTGGCGGTTCTGGCAGCAGCGGCGGCAGCGCATCTTCCAGCGAATCGCGCAGGCAGGCCAGCGCGTCATCACGCGAACGCGCCTGCGGATCAACAAAGCCCCAGAAGGTGATCACCGGTTTGCCATCCACCAGATAAACGTACTGCTGATCCGGGAACTGCAACGTTTTGCTCAGCAACGCACCAAACAAGCGCATCGCCGGATTCTCCGCATCGCGTGCACGCAGGCTCAGCGCCTGCAGATCCTGCTGGTTTAGCGTCAGCAGTTCCAGCGCCTGACGGCGCTCGTGATCGCTGGCACCCAGCCAGGATTTTACTTTGCCAGTAAACGGGGCGTACCAATCGAGGCGGTCACCGCGCTCGTTGACCTGCGGGATCGCGAGGCAATTGGCCAGTGTGGTTTGGCGGCGCAGGCGCAGGGTTTCACGGATTTGCAGCGCGGACGTCCAGACCGGCTGGCCGTTTTCACCCAGTGCCAGTACCGTGTCCAGATTGCCGCTGCGCAGAAAAGTTTTTGCCACTCGTTGGGCCCTTATCGGTGGTTGTCTGAGGCAGAACAGTGTGTGTTTTTGGCGATGATAGTGATCTTAAGCCAAATGCAGCGAAATCAAACGGCTGATAAAGGGGGAAAAACAGGGCGTTTTTCCCGCGTGCGGAGAAGATTGCTGAAATTTTAAGCGCGGCTGCGCGGGGAAAGGATCACATAGGTCAGCATGCCGCCGAGCAAACCCCAAAAGGCGGAGCCGATGCCGAGCAGCGAAACACCGCTGGCGGTGATCAGAAACGCCACGATGGCGCTGTCGCGCTGATCCGGTTCGGCTAAGGCGCGCTGCAAACTGCCGGACAGCGTAGCCAGCAGCGCGAGGCCCGCCAGCGTGGCAATCAACACCGGCGGCAAGGCGCTCAGCATGATGGCAATCAATCCGCCGGTAAATCCGGTCAGCAGATAGAACACGCCCGCCAATGCCGATGCCATCCAGCGGCGCGCCGGATTCGGATCGACATCGTCGCCCATACAGATAGCAGCGGTAATCGCAGCGATACACACCGAAAACCCGCCAAATGGCGACAGCACTAAAGCGATAAAGCCGGTCCAGCCGGTGAGCGCAGATACCGGCGGCTGATAGCCGTGCGCCTGCAAGGTGGCGATGCCGGGCGCATTTTGCGACGCCATGGTGACGAGAAAATAGGGCAAACCCACGCCAATCAGCGCCGCCAGAGTAAACTGCGGCATGATGAATTCCGGCCGACTGATCGCCAGCGCATGCGGCGGAAAGTGGATCGATTGCTGGCCGAGCGCCACCAGCACGCCCGCGATCAACGCCAGAATGATGGCGTAGCGCGGCAGCCAGCGGCGGCTCAACAACCACACCAGACACATGCTGCCGCACAGCGCGAAATTGCTCTGCAAACCGCTAAAGGTGCCGATGCCAAATTTCAGCAGAATCCCGGCCAACATCGCGGCCGCCAGCGATTGCGGAATGTGATTCATCAGGCGGGCGAACAGACCGGTGACGCCGCACAACACAATTAACAGGTTGGTGGCGACAAACACGCCCACCACTTCATTCAGCGTCAAACCCTGCACGCTGGTGGCGAGCAGCGCCGCGCCAGGCGTCGACCAGGCCGCGAGGATCGGCATGCGTGTCCATAGCGATAAGCCGAGCGAGGCCAACCCCATACCTACGCCGAGCATCGACAGCCAGCCGCCAATCTGCGCCGGCGAAGCGCCCGCCGCCTGCGCCGCCTGGAAAATCAGCGCTGCCGTGCTGCTGTAGCCCACCAGTACGGCGATAAAACCCGAAATCAGCATCGGAAAAGAGAAGGCACTGCGTGTGGTGGCGGTGGTCATCAGGTCACATCCGATTGTGCGTTATAACGCACATTGTGGCATGGAGCGTTATAGCGCACAAGTGCTACACTGCGCGCGAGCTTTTCGGGAGAACACATGGAAAATTTGCATCAACATTTGAGTCTGGCGCTGAAACAGCTGCGTCAGGCCAACGGCTGGAGCCTGACGCTGGCAGCGGATCGCACCGGCGTGAGCAAAGCGATGCTCGGCCAAATCGAGCGCGGTGAATCGAGCCCCACGGTGGCGACGCTGTGGAAAATTGCCACTGGCTTTAACGTGCCGTTTTCCTTCTTTGTGCAGGGCAGCGATCAACCGCCGGGCAGCGTGGCGACCTTCAGCGAGCCCAACGCGCAGATGCAGGTCAAGCCGCTGCTGCCGTACGATGCCAGACTGCATTTTGATCTGCTGGAAGTGACGCTGGCGGGTGGCGCGCAGAGTGATTCATCAGCGCATGAAAGCGGGGTGATTGAGCAGGTTGTGGTGCTGGAAGGCGAATTGTTGCTGGGCGTGGAAGGCACATGGCGTCGCTTGCTTTCGGGCCAGGCCAGCCAGTTCGCCGCCGACACGCCGCACAGCTACCGCAATCCTCTCAGCACGCCGCTGCGTTTACACAGTTTGATTCATTATCTGCAGCGCGCCTAGGATCGCCATGCATGGCGACTACCTAACAATCCGGCACAATTACAAATTGATACGAAGGTAAACTACCCAGTTTGCCTTCGTATTTATATACTCGCGGCTCATCAGTAAGGAGAAGGTGCCATGAGCGACCTCAACTGCGCGGCGGCGTTACTGCGCAGCATCAATGGCAAACTGGCGCGTCGCCTGCGTGAATCGGCGCCGCCGGGCGATCTTACCTGGCCGCAGGTGTCGGTACTTGGCTATCTGGTGCGCGATGGCGCGATGACGGTAACAGAATTGGCTACGCTGGAAGGGGTGCGCACGCAGTCGATGGGTGCCACCGTGGCGAGCCTGCAGACGCTGGGTATGGTGCAGGGCGCAGCCGATCCGCTGGATGGCCGCAAAACCCGCTATCAACCCACCGATGCCTGCCTGAAACTGATTGCTGCCAACCGCGCACAACGTGATGACTGGCTGCTCAACAGCATCGCAACGCAACTGAGCCCGCAGGAACAGCACACGCTGCTGGCCGCGCTTCCCTTACTGCAACGACTTGCCGACCAATAATCCTGAGAGGACTCAACATGGCTTTAACTACCCTTGACGACAACACCGCGCTGATTGTGATTGACCTGCAAAACGGCATTGTTGCGCTGCCGGTCGCACCGTTAGAGGCGCATGAAGTGATTGAGCGCTCAGCGCGTCTGGCCGATGCATTCCGCGGGCAAAAGCGCCCGGTGGTGCTGGTCAACGTTGCGGGCGGCGCGCCTGGCCGTAATGAGCAGCCGAAACACGCTGGCGATTTGCCAGCCGATTGGGCGACGTTGGTGCCGGACCTGGCGCAGCAGCGCGGCGACATCATCGTTACCAAAAAAACCTGGGGCGCTTTCCATAATACGGATCTGCACGAGCAGCTGCAGCAGCGTGGCATCACACAAGTGGTGATTTGCGGCATCGCCACCAGCATCGGCGTGGAATCCACGGCGCGTCAGGCGTATGAGCTGGGTTACAACGTCACCTTGGCAACCGACGCCATGACCTGCCTGAATGCCGAAACGCATAAAAACAGCGTCGAGCGCATTTTCCCGCGCCTGGGCGAAACCGGCACCACCGATGAAGTGCTGGCGTTGTTGAAGTAAGGATCATCATAGGGTGCGCATTCATGCGCACCTGGCTTGCAGGTCGCCATGAATGGCGAGCCTACAGTTCCTGCCACGGATTCAGCAACATCACGCCAGTGGTATCAAAATCCCGTACGTTACGCGTGACCAGAATCAGCTCGTGATGAATCGCTGTCGCCGCGATCAGCGCATCGGTATGTGGGCGTTCATCAGGAATATGCAGCTGAGCGCAAAGGCGGGCCACGCTGCTATCAATTGAAAGTGTGCGCCAAACAAATTCTGTCAGAACCTGCTCTTGATACCAGCGCTGTAAATGATGGGCTTGCTGAGGGTCTTTACGGGCGAACTTAAGGATACCTTTTTCAATTTCCATCAGCGTCAATGCTGAAATAAACATCTCTTCAGCATCAATGCTTTTAGCCCAGGCAATCACCTGAGGATTGGCTTTAGGCGTCCCTGCCTTACGTAATTCTGAAATAACATTGGTATCCAGCAAATAGCGCATTAGAACTCCACATCCCTGTTGATTATGGTCGCACGTTCTGGCTCAAAATCGATATCTACGCCGTCCGGCATGGCGAGTGAATCTACGATGCTTCGGTTTGAACCCGTGAGTTTTTTATACGCTTCAAATGTCAGTAAAACATGTGCAGGATTGCCACGGTCAGTAATATAAACCGGGCCTTCCTCGGCGGCTTTCTTGGCCCGGGATACCTCCTGATTAAAAGCTCGACTGCTGATTCTCGTCACTGTCATCACGACCTCCATGATATGTAGAGATGTTGCTACATAACTATAAAGTAAGATGCCGTGCTGGACAATATTTAACCAATAAAAAGCCCCGCAAGCGGCTTGCAGGGCTTTTACATAATCTATCCAACGCGTTTATTTACTGAAACGCATAACTCACCGTCAGGCCCACGCTGTAATTGCGGCCCGGCGCCGGTTCGTAATAGCGACCGTTGCTTTCATTCACGATCACCGAACCGATGTAGTTGCGATCAAACAGGTTATCGACGCGGCCAAACAGATCCAACGTCCAGTTGTGCACCAGCCACTTATAACCGCTGTTCACGCCGACCACGGTGTAAGACGGCGCTTTCACATCGTTTTCATCATCCGCCGCGATATCGCTCAGGTAGCGCACATCGGTTCCGGCATACCAGCCTTGATCGGGCGCGTAAGCCAGTCCGGCGTAAGCCATGTTACGCGCAATGCCGGGAATGCGGTTGCCGTCGCAGCTTTCGGTGCCGCAGGCGTTAGAGCGGTAGCGGGCATCCAGCAAGGTCCATGCGGCTTTGAAGCGCCAGCTCTCGCCGAATTGCTGGTCGAGGCCCAGCTCCAATCCACGACGGCGGGTTTCACCGGCGTTTTTGTATGTTGTTCGTCCTTCAAAACTGCCATTTGAAACAATTTCGTTTTTAGTATCGGTCTGAAATACCGCAGCAGTTAGCAGGCCATTGCCGATACGTTTTTTGCTGCCCAACTCAACCGTCTCGCTAGTTGCAGGTTGCAGGCCTAAATTGAGACCAGCCTGGCCTTTAGCGCGATACGACAACTCATTCAATGTCGGTGTTTCGAAGCCGCGACCTGCAGAAACGTAGGTGTTCCAACTGTTATCAATCGCGTAATTCAACGCAGCGGCAGGCAACCAGCGATGGTAGCGGCGATTGCCACTATCATCCAAATCGGTAGAAGTAACGTAATAGTCATTGGAGTCGAAATTCACCGTACTAAAACGCACGCCGGCATCCAGCGACAGTTTATCGGTCAGCTGCCACGCGGTTTGCAGATAAGGATCGAGGTTCCACATCAGATTGCGTTCATTACGACGCATCTCGCCCTGTACACCCAATTCCTCGCCGCTATAGTTCTGATAACCTTTGCGTTTCTCGGTCATGGTTTCGTAGTCGAGCCCGCCGGTGAATGTCACTGGAATGGTAAATAGTGCGTCACGGTGCGTCCAGCGAGTGTCAATACCTTGATAATGACGTGATAGCGCTATCACGCCGCCAGCATTTCCAAGACCTTGCTGTGCGCTTTTAGGAATGGATTGATACTGCGTGGTTTCACGTTCACCCGCGTACATCATCACGCTCAGGTCATCGTTCTCACTCATCTGGCGCTGATAGTGCAGGCCTGCTTGCGTCTGATCGACGGTTTTACGCGCGTCGTACAAGCTCACGTTGCTGGCGACCTGGCGTGGATTATTTTTCCACTGCTCAGCGGTCAAACCGCCCGGGTCCTGCGCTTCAACGTGCACGCTGTTGAACAGCAGCGTCAGGGTGCTGACATCGTCGATGCGGACGCCGAGTTTGGCGTTGCCGAGGTTTTTCTGCGCCGAGCTGTGATCGCGGAAGCCGTGCGTGGTAAAACGCGAGGCGGAAACCGTGTAGTTGACGTCGCCGGCTTGCGTACCGTCGCCGGTTGCACCGCTGGCTTTAACGCTGTTGCGCCAGCTGCCGTAACTGCCGTACCAGCTGCTGGCTTCCAGCGTGGTGGGTTGCTGTCCGGTTTCGGTTTCAACGTTAATCACGCCGCCCGACGAGTTGCCGTACAGCGCCGAGAAGGGGCCGCGCAGCACGTCGATGTGATCGATGGAGCCGATATCGATGTTGGAAGTTTGTCCCTGGCCATCGGGCATGGTGGCGGGGATCCCGTCGACGTACATACGAATGCCGCGCAGGCCAAAGGTGGAACGCGAACCAAAACCGCGCACCGAAATCTGCAGATCCTGGGCATAATTTTGACGATTTTGTATCTGTAAACCCGGCACGCTGCTGAGGTTTTCTGACAAATTGACGCGCGGTGCCGCGTGGCGCATATCGTCGCCGGACACCACACTAACTGCCGCTGGCGTATCCAGTTCAGACAGTCCGGATGCGGACGGCGCCGCGCTCACCACCATGGTGTTGCTGGCCGCGTTTGCCGCCAGCGCCGAGACCGGTAACATCGCAGGCAGCATCAGCAGCGAAGCCTGTCGCAGTAAAGCTATTTTCATTATGAAAGACCGTAAAAAGGGCGTGGAATGTACCGAATGGAACATTAATGGCGCGTATGTTAATCGTTTTATCATTTGTTTGAAAAGCGTGAATAGTATGACGGATTATTCATCATTGCGGTGTTGAAAATGTTTTTTCATCGCATCTCTGGCTGGCTGCGACAGGGAAATTCTGTCAGTCTGGCGGTTTTGTCTTTAGGCACAAAAGAGAGGGAATGATGAGTCAACAACCTGTGGTCGCGGTACTGGGATTGGGCGCGATGGGGCATGCGTTTGCCGCTAACCTGTTGAAAAAAGGCTTCACGGTGCGCGGCTGGAACCGCACGCGTGCCAAAGGCGAAGATCTGCTGGATGCAGGTATCACGCTGGCCGACAGCGCTGCGCAAGCGGTGAGTGGCGCGGATGTGGTGATCGCCATGCTGGCCGACGGCGATACCACGCGTCAGGCGCTGAACGACGCCAGCTCCGCGCTCAAGCAGGGTGCGACAATTTGCCAGATGGGCACCATCGGCGTGGCCGCCACCGATCAACTGATCGCGGAATTCAAAAGCACGCGTCCGGACGTGGTGTTTATCGATGCACCGGTTTCCGGCACTAAAGCGCCAGCAGAGAATGCGCAAATCCTGGTGATGGCCAGCGGCGATCAGAGCAACGCGCAGGCCGCCGAGCAGGTGTTCGCCGCGATCGGTAAAGGCACGCAATGGCTGGGCGAGGCGGGCGCCAGTTCGCGCATGAAGCTGGTGGTGAATAGCTGGCTGATTGGTCTGATGCAGAGCCTGGCGGAAAGCACGCGTCTGGCGGAAGAGTTTGGTTTCAGCACCGACGATCTGTGGAAAGTGCTGGATGGCGGTCCGCTGGCGGCACCGTACGCCAAAATGAAACTTGGCATGATTGCCAGCGGCGATTTCACGCCGCAGATGCATCTGGTGTGGGCGCTGAAAGACGCCAAACTGGCGCTGGATGCGGCGGGCGATAGCAAACTGCCGGCGCTGGAAAACATTGTGGATGTCTGGCAGCAAGCGGTAGATGCCGGTTACGGCGAGCAGGATCTGGCGGCGGTTTATCAATATCTGAAACGCTAACATGAGTGCGCGGCTCAACTTCGACTTCGCCTATCGTCCGCTGGTGCCCTATGCGCACGATTATGCGCATGGCGACGCGGAGCCGTGGCATCACCACGCTTGCGCCCAGCTGATCCACACGCTGAGCGGCGTGGTGAAAGTGGAAACGCAGCACGGCAGCTGGATTGTGCCGCCGAGTCGCGGCGTCTGGCTGCCGGCGGGGACGCGTCACGCACTGCACATTGTTGGCGCGGTGGCCGCACGCACGCTGTTTGTGGATCCGCTGGCGCGCGCCGATCTGCCCGCCAGTTGTCAGGTGGTGCAGATTTCGCCGCTGCTGCGTGAGTTGATTGTCAGCGCGCTGGCGCTGCCGGAGCAGTACGTTCCCGGCAGCCGCGCCGAGCGGATTTACGAGCTGATCCTCGATGAGATCCGCGTGATGGACGTGCTGCCGTTTGGTCTGCCGCTGCCGGAAAGCGAGCGGCTGCTGAGTTTGTGCCAGCAGATCCAGCAAGCGCCCGGCGAAAACTGGACGCTGGCCCGCGCGGCTACGCAACTCTGCGTGGCCGAACGCACGCTGGCGCGCCATTTCAGTCGCGAAACCGGGTTACAATTCAGCGACTGGGTGCGCCGCGCGCGACTGAGCGTGGCGTTAACCCGCTTAGCGCAGGGCGATAGCGTGCTGACGGTGGCGCTCGATCTCGGTTATGACAGCCCGAGCGCCTTCAGCGCGATGTTTCGCCGCGTGCTCGGCGTCACGCCAGCGAACTACTTTCCTGCGGCAGAAAAGCGTGCGCTGCGTTGAGCAGCGCCTGCAGTGAAGCGCGCGCCACATCATTATCAATGCCTACGCCCCATGCGCGTTCCCCGCGTGCATTAATGCAACTGATGTAGGTCACCGAACGACTGTCGCTGCGTTTGCCCAGCGTGTGTTCGTGATAATCCTCAATGGTGATGATTACGTCATAGCGCTGACGCAGCGCGGCAACGGCGGCTGAGAGCAAGCCGTTGCCTTTACCTTCCAGCATCAACTGCTGCGCGCCCTGTTGCAGCCGCGCCTTGAGGCGCGTTTCGCCTTTATCGTCGCTGTGACTTTCCGCTTCCAGCAAACAACGCACGGGCTGCGTTAAGCCGTAATGCTGACAAAACAACTGCCACAGCGCGTGATGGGTCATCTCCTGACCGTGCTGGTCGGTTTGCTGTTGCACCAGACGGCTGAAATCCTGCTGCAAGCCGCGCGGCAGTTGCAGACCGTGATTCTGCTCCAGCAGCCAGGCGGCGCCGCCTTTACCCGATTGACTGTTAACGCGAATCACCGCTTCGTAGCTGCAGCCGATATCCAGCGGATCGAGCGGCAGATACGGCATCTGCCAGATTGCTTCTTCACGCTCAGCACGGGCGGCAAAGCCTTTACGAATCGCATCCTGATGCGAACCGGAGAAGGCGGTAAACACCAGTTCACCGGCATACGGATGACGCGGATGCACTGGCAGCTGGTTGCAGCGCGTCACCACTTCCAGCACCTGCTGGATATCGCTGAAATCGAGCTGCGGCGCGATGCCCTGAGTGTAGAGATTGAGCGCCAGCGTGACGATATCGACGTTGCCGGTGCGCTCGCCGTTGCCAAACAAACAGCCTTCCACGCGATCGGCACCCGCCAGCAGCGCAAGCTCGGCGCAGGCGATGCCGGTACCGCGATCGTTATGCGGATGCACGCTGATCGCGACCTGCGATCGCTGGCTGAAGTGGCGACAGAAAACCTCAATCTGATCGGCATAGACGTTCGGCGTGTTCACTTCGACGGTCGCGGGCAGGTTGATGATCATCGGACGCGCCGGGCCCGGCTGCCAAATCGCCGCCACCGCTTCGCAAATCTCCAGCGCAAACTCCGGTTCGGTAAAGCAGAAGGTTTCTGGCGAATACTCGAAGGTCCACGCGGTATCCTTTTGCGCTTCGCAACGGGCGCGAATTTGACGCGCACCGGCGCAGGCCAGTTCGATAATTTCGGCTTTGCTCTGGCGGAATACGCGCTCGCGGAACAGCGGCGCGGTGGCGTTGTAGAGATGAATAATGGCGTTCGGCGCGCCACGCAGCGCGTCGAAAGTGCGATCAATCAGATCGCTGCGCGCCTGGGTCAACACCTGAATCGCCACATCGTCTGGAATGTGCTTCTGCTCAATCAGCAAACGGACAAAATCAAAATCGGTCTGCGATGCCGCCGGAAACGCCACCTCAATCTCCTTAAAGCCACAGCGCAGCAGCAGTTGCCAGAACTCCAGCTTGCGCGCGCTGTCCATCGGTGTCGCCAGCGCCTGATTGCCGTCGCGTAAGTCGGTAGAGACCCAGCGCGGTGCCTGCGTCAGCTGGCACGAGGGCCACTGACGATCGGGTAAGTCGATAACCGGAAACGGGCGGTATTTTGTAGCGGGTTGCGTGAGCATAACGATCTCCTTGTAATGTGGCGTTCAGTCTCGCCCAGCATCGCGCGGTGCGGCTCGCGCATTGCTGACAACCACTCGCGCAAAAGTGACAACCGGGTTCAGACTCTTGCGCGCACACTCTGTAGCGGCGCGATTAATCGCGCATTTTTCATGCGACACCGCGCGCCTCACGACATTGCGCAATAAATTGCGCGGCTACGATAATTGCGGTGATTGCATGCACAGTCTTTATGCGCCACGCGGCATATCTCATGCGAAATCGGCATCGGTCATTTGGCGCGCGTGGGTTAGGCTGGGGTTTTGCGCGATGGGATAAAACACAATGAAAAGAGCAGCTTTGGCACTATTAATCGTGACAGCCAGCGGCGCGGCGACGGCAGAAACCGTGACGCTGCGCATTGCCGATCAAAAGGGAAATATGCACGCCGAAATGGAAGCGGCGCAGCAGTTGAACAACCTCAATTATAAAATCGAATGGGCCGAGTTCCCGGCGGCGGCACCGCTGGCGGAAGCGCTAAATGCCGGTGCGGTGGATGCCGGTATTATCGGCGATGCGCCGCTGCTGTTCTCGCTGGCGGCCGGTTCGCAGGTGAAAGCGGTGGCGGTGAGCAAATCGGTGCCCGAAGGATTGGCGGTGCTGGTCAGCCCGGATTCACCCATCAAAACCGTTGCTGAGTTAAAGGGCAAAAGCATCGCTACCGGACGCGGATCGATTGGTCACTTTGAGGCGCTCAAAGCGCTGGAGCAAGCGGGCGTCAGCGATAAAGAGGTTAACTGGCGCTTCTTAACGCCGGCGGATGCGCGCATCGCGCTGGCAAATGGCTCGGTGGATGCCTGGTCAACGTGGGATCCTTATACCGCGCTGGCGGAAGTGACCCACACCGGACGCGTGCTGGTGAACGGCGTTGGCCTGTCCAGCGGCAACAGCTTCCTCGCCGCCACCGACGCCGCGCTAAACGATGAAGCCAAACGCGCGGCGCTGCAGGATTACGTCAATCGCTTAGCCGCCGCCGATCGCTGGGCTAACAGCCATGTCGATGAGTACTCGACCACGCTGGCAAAAATCATCGGCTTCCCGAAAGAGGCGGCGGCGAAATCCTTCTCACGTCGCAAATCGCACTGGCAGAGCATTGATGATGCTACCATCGGCCAGCAGCAGGAGACCGCCGATTTCTACCAGAAATACGGTTTGATCCAGCAGCATCTTGATGTGAAACCGACTTTTTATCACGGCTTAAAGGTTGCGCAGAACTAACCCTTTGTGCGCCCGCATTTGGCGAAACAGCAGCGCGCGCGTAGCATGGCGCCATGTTGTTTCGTCAAAGAACCCCTCATGTTGCTAAAAACCTTCGACGGTCATAACGACCTGCTTCTCAATCTGTGGCTGCATCATCGCGATGATCCGGCGCAGGCCTTTTTTCACGGCATCGAAAAGGGCCACCTCGATTTTCCGCGCATGCAGCAGGGCGGTTTTGCCGGTGGGCTGTTCGCGATGTTTGTGCCGCCAGCGCGCTATGTCAAAGAGGTCGCGCCGCAGCGAGCGGAGGAAAATCTCGATCCACTGTCGATTCTCTGGCAGCAACTCGACATCCTGAAAACGCTGGCGGCGCAATCTGATGGGCGGGCGCGGTTATGCCTTAACAGCGCTGATATTGCCGCCTGTCGCGCTGACGGCGTGCTGGCGCTGGTGGCGCATATTGAGGGCGCAGACGGGTTTGATGGCGAGGGTGAAGCGCTTGATGCGTTTTACCAGGCGGGCGTGCGCAGCATCGGGCCGTTCTGGAATCTGCCCAATCGCTTTGGCGAAGGCGTCAGCGGATCATTCCCCAACTCACCGGACAGCGGGCCAGGCTTGACCGAACAAGGTGAGCAGCTGATCGCCGCTGCCAATCGCCATCGCATGCTGATCGATATGTCGCACATGAACGAGAAAGCCTTCTGGGACACCGCGCGCCTGTCAACCGCGCCGCTGGTGGCGACGCACTCCAATGCGCACGCGCTCTGCGCGCAGCCGCGTAATCTCACCGACGATCAGCTGCGCGCCATCCGCGACAGCGGCGGCGTGGTGGGCGTGAATTTTGGCAACGCTTTTCTGCGCAGCGACGGAAAACGCGACAGCGACACCGCATTGATCGAAATTGTTAAACATGTTGAGCACCTGATCGCGATAATGGGCCGCGATCATGTGGCGCTGGGCTCCGATTTTGATGGCATCAGCGTGCCTGAGGCGCTGAAAGACGTGAGCGGATTACCGCATCTTTATGCGTTGTTGCGTTCGTTCGACTACGATCAAACAGCACTTGAGCAGCTCGCATGGGGCAACTGGCAGCGCGTGTTGCAACAAATTTGGCAGGATTAGCACCATTCCCTTACCGAATCAGGGTTGATCTGCTCGCTACATTGGCGCAACATCTGCGCGCGTACGGATTGCGATGTGATCTAAGTCACAGCCGCAATCCTCTTCAGCAGAGATCTCTCTGCGTTTTTGTTTTATGAGGAAGACCATTATGTGGAAAAAACCTGCGTTTATTGACCTGCGTCTGGGCCTGGAAGTGACTCTGTACATCTCCAACCGCTAAGACTTCTGCCCGCCGTTCGTGCGGGCATTTTGTTTTCTCTCTTTGGTCAACGTTCATGTTTATTAAAGTCCTCGGTTCAGCGGCGGGCGGCGGCTTCCCGCAGTGGAACTGTAACTGCGCCAATTGCAGCGGCCTGCGCAACGGCAGCATTCAGGCGCAGGCGCGCACCCAATCTTCGATCATTGTCAGCGACAACGGTGAAGATTGGGTGCTGTGCAACGCCTCGCCGGACATCAGCCAGCAAATTGCCCACACGCCAGAACTGATCAAAAAGGGTGTGCTGCGCGGCACGGCGATTGGCAGCATCATTCTCACCGACAGCCAAATCGATCACACCACTGGCTTGTTGAGCCTGCGCGAAGGCTGTCCGCATCAGGTGTGGTGCACGCCGGAAGTGCATGGCGATCTCACCAGCGGTTTCCCAATTTTCACCATGTTGCAGCACTGGAATGGCGGCTTGCAGCATCATGCGTTAACGCCGCTGGAGCCGTTCCGCGTCGATGTCTGCCACAGTTTGCAGTTCACCGCGATTCCGATTCTCAGCAATGCGCCGCCGTATTCGCCGTATCGCGATCGCCCGCTGCCGGGCCACAACGTGGCGCTGTTCATTGAAAACACCGCCAACGGCCAAACGCTGCTCTACGCGCCGGGACTCGGCGAGCCGGATGCGGTGATCATGCCGTGGCTGCAAAAAGCCGATTGCCTGTTGATTGATGGCACGGTGTGGCAGGACGACGAGCTGCTCGCCACCGGCGTTGGCAAAAATACCGGCAAAGCCATGGGCCACTTAGCGCTGGCCGAAGAACAAGGTTTAATGGCGTTGCTGGCTGCGCTGCCGGCCAAACGCAAGATTTTGATTCACATTAACAACACCAATCCGATCCTTAATGAGCAATCGCCGCAGCGCGCCTATTTGACGCAGCAGGGCATTGAAGTGAGTTGGGATGGCATGGCGATTCATCTGCAGGAGTTTGCATCGTGATCATCACTGAAGCATTGTCGCCCGCCGCGTTTGAGCAGGCGCTGCGCGATAAAGGCGCGTTCTACCACATTCATCACCCGTATCACATTGCCATGCACAATGGCGAGGCGACGCGCGAGCAGATTCAGGGCTGGGTGGCGAACCGCTTCTATTATCAGACCAACATTCCGCTGAAAGATGCGGCGATCATGGCGAATTGTCCGGACGCGGCGACGCGGCGTAAATGGGTACAGCGCATCCTCGATCACGACGGCAGCAACGGTCACGAAGGTGGGATTGAAGCCTGGCTGCAGTTGGGTGAGGCGGTGGGGCTGGAACGTGACGTGTTGCTGTCAGAGAAGCTGGTGCTGCCGGGCGTGCGTTTTGCGGTGGACGCCTACGTGAACTTCGCGCGCCGTGCTAACTGGCAGGAAGCGGCCTGTAGCTCGCTCACCGAGCTGTTTGCGCCGCAGATTCATCAGTCGCGTCTCGACAGCTGGCCGCAGCACTATCCGTGGATCAAAGAGGAAGGCTATTTCTACTTCCGCAGCCGTTTGAGCCAGGCGAACCGCGATGTGGAGCATGGGCTGGCGCTGGCGCTTGAGGTGTTTACCCGCGCCGAACAGCAGAACCGCATGCTGGAGATCCTGCAGTTTAAACTCGATATTCTCTGGACCATGCTCGATGCCATGACCATGGCGTATGCGCTGCAACGTCCGCCTTATCATACGGTCACCGATCAGGTGTCCTGGCACAGCACAAGACTGGTATAACAACATGAAAGATAATGTGATTCCGGCTTTCCGTCGCGGCTACCGCATGCAGTGGGAAGCGGCGCAGGATAGCCATGTGGTGCTCTATCCGGAAGGCATGGCCAAATTGAACGAGACCGCCGTGGCGATCCTCGAACTGGTGGATGGCAAACAGGATGTGGCGGCGATCGTTGCCACGCTGGATGCGCGTTTCCCGGACGCGGGCGGTGTCGGCGACGACGTCAAAGAGTTCCTGCAATCCGCCATCGAACAAAAATGGATACAGTGTCGTGAACCCGAGTAAAAGCGTGACGCCACCGCTGTGGCTGCTGGCAGAACTGACCTATCGCTGCCCGCTGCAGTGTCCGTATTGCTCCAATCCGCTGGATTTTTCCCAGCAGGAGAAAGAGCTGACCACCGAACAGTGGATTGAGGTGTTTCGTCAGGCGCGCGCCATGGGCAGTGTGCAGCTCGGTTTTTCCGGCGGCGAACCGCTAACCCGTAAAGACCTGCCGGAGCTGATTCGCGCCGCGCGCGATCTCGGTTTCTACACCAACCTGATCACCTCCGGCATCGGCCTGACGGCGAAAAAACTCGATGCCTTTGCCGGCGCCGGACTCGATCATATCCAGATCAGCTTCCAGGCCAGCGATGAAACGCTGAACGCGGCGCTGGCCGGGTCAAAAAAGGCCTTCCAGCAGAAGCTGGAGATGGCGAAAGCGGTGAAAGCGCACGGCTATCCGATGGTGCTGAATTTCGTGCTGCATCGCCACAATATCGACCAGATCGACAAAATCATCGATCTCTGTATCGAACTGGACGCCGACGATGTCGAGCTGGCGACTTGCCAATTCTATGGCTGGGCGCAGCTCAATCGTGAAGCATTGCTGCCGACGCGCGAGCAGATCGCCAACGCCGAAGCGGTGGTGGCCGATTATCGTCAGCGCATGGGCGCCAGCGGCAATCTCACCAATCTGCTGTTCGTGACGCCGGATTACTACGAAGAGCGGCCGAAACCTTGCATGGGCGGATGGGGATCGATCTTCCTCAGCGTCACGCCTGACGGCACCGCGTTGCCGTGCCACAGCGCGCGTCAGCTGCCGGTTGAGTTCCCGTCGGTGCTGGAGCGCACGCTGGACGATATCTGGTACAACTCGTTTGGTTTTAACCGCTATCGCGGCTTTGACTGGATGCCGGAACCCTGTCGCTCCTGCGATGAAAAAGAGAAAGACTTTGGCGGCTGTCGCTGTCAGGCCTTTATGCTGACCGGCGATGCCGATAACACCGATCCGGTGTGCAGCAAATCGCCGCATCACGGCAAGATCCTCGAAGCACGACGTGAAGCCAACTGCAGCGACATCAAAATCCAGCAGCTGCAGTTCCGCAATCGCAGCAACTCCGAACTGATCTTTAAGCAGCGCGTCACCTGATGCACGCGCGCCAGCTCACGCTCGCCAACGGCCTGCGCTGCTATCTTTATCATCAGCCCGACGCGCGTGAGGCGGCGGCGCTGATGCGCG
The DNA here is from genome assembly GCF_019091025.1 of Pantoea sp. GbtcB22. NCBI lineage: Bacteria > Pseudomonadati > Pseudomonadota > Gammaproteobacteria > Enterobacterales > Erwiniaceae > Pantoea > Pantoea sp. GbtcB22. Next base: position 657,049 of record NZ_JAGXKB010000001.1, on the reverse strand, counting down.
TGCAGGCCGGCAGTCTGGATGAAGCGGATCGCTGGCCGGGTTTGGCACATCTGCTGGAACATCTGCTGTTTTGCGGCAGCGAAGTTTTTCACGGCGACGACCGCCTGATGCCGTGGCTGCAGCAGCAGGGCGGCCAGGTGAACGCCACCACGCAGTTGAGCCGCAGCGCCTATTTCTTTCAGCTCCCAGCTGCAGCGTTGTCAGCAGGGGTGCTGCGGCTGTGCGATATGTTGGCGTCACCGTTGCTGACGGCGCAGGCCATTCAGCAGGAAACGGCGGTGATTGAGGCTGAGTATCAACTGCTGCAAAACCATGCCGACACGCTGAGTGAAGCTGCCGTGCTGGATAAGTTGCCGGGACGTTTCCAGCGCTTCCGAGTCGGCAGTCGGCAGGCTTTTGGTGACAATGTCACGGAGTTGCAGTCCGCATTACGCGACTTCCATAGCCACCTGTATTGCGCTGAAAACATGGAACTTTGGCTGCAAGGCCCGCAATCACTGGATGAGCTCGAACAGCTGGCGGCACGCTTCGGCGGCAGTTTGCTGGCGGGTGGAGAACGCGCTGCGGCTATTGAAGCTACGCTGTTGCAAGGCGATCGTTTACTGCAATCAGGCGGTGAAGAAAATTTCTGGCTGACGATGTTGGTGGCGGGCGATGAGCAGACTGTGCGTGACAATGTCACATTATTAAAAGCATTCTGGCAGGACGAAGCGCCCGGCAGCTTGCTGGCGCAGTTGCGCGTTGAGGCGTTATGCGAAACCTTTGACGCGCATTGGTTATGGCAAGATGAGCAACAAGCGTTACTGGCGCTGCGCTTTAGCGCCAGGCGCATTTCCCCGGCGCAGGCGCAACAGATTGAGCAACGCGTTTGGCAGCATCTGGCTGCGTTAACTGAATGTAATGCGCTTCAGCTGCAGCACTACGCACAGCTCGCGCAGCAGGATTTCGCGACCTTGTCGCCGCTGGAACAGTTGCGCGGCCGGGCGTTGGGATTCGCGCCGGGTTGCGCGCTGCCAGACAACTTCCCCGATTTTGCCGCAGCGTTGCCAGATTGTCCGTGCACGCGTCTGCTCACGCAGCAACAGATTGACGGCGCACCGCATCACACGCAGGGCTTCACCTTGCAGCTGGCCGAGTGGCTGCCGCCGTCGTTGGCTGCGACCAAACCCGCAGCGTTTCACTTCTATCCTGCTTCAGCCGCTGTTCCGCTCCCTCGTCTCCCGCCCGTGGCGCAGTCGTTGCCGCTGATTGCACCGGTAAAACAGGTTGAAACGCTGCTGCTGCGTCCGGCGTTTTATCACACCTTGAGTGACGAAGACGCGCAGTCGCGGCAGCGCCAGTTACGCCCGTTGCTGGCGGAATTGCGCCACGCGGGTGGCAACGGCAGCTGGCAACAGACGCATGCAAGCTGGCAGCTGCTGCTCAATCTGCCCGCATCCGCCGATCGCGCGTTGTTTAGCGTGCATCAGGCAATACAGGCGCTGAACACGCAGGTGCTGGCGCAACCCGCAGCGAATACCCCTTCGATTGTGATTCATCAATTGCTTGCCGCTTTGCCCACTTGCTTGATCAAGCCGTTACCCGCGCCACAATGGCTGGCGGCATGGTGCGGCACCAATACCGCATTAAGCCAGCGCGTGGCGCATCTGCTCAGCGATTTTACGCCGGATCTGGCGCGCGACACGCCGCCGGCACGACTGCAACACGGCATCGTGCCCATCGCCTGCGACGGGCGCGATCAGGCGCTGCTGCTGTTTATGCCGTTACCGCAGGCCGATGATGCCAGCCTGGCCGCTTTACGCGTGCTGGCGCTAATGCTGGAAACGCGCTTCTTCCAGCGGTTGCGCGTGGATCAGCAAATTGGCTATGTGGTGTCGGCGCGCTATCAGCGGGTGGCGGATGTGGATGGCTTGATGCTGGCGCTGCAATCACCGGATATCTCCTGGCGTGCGCTGCTGGGTCACTGCAAACGCTTTATGCGTGAGATGGTAGCCGAGATCGCGGCAATTTCGCCGCAAAAGCTGGCGGCATGGCAGGCGAGCTTAATGACGCAATGCGCAAGCAAAGACAATGGCGATGCCGCACTCGAAACCCTGCGCCAGCAGCACGGCCTGGCCACTCTCAAGCGCGCGGCTATTCAGGCACTGACGCTGCAGCAGCTCCAGCAACTGCATCAGCGTCTGCTGCGCGAACGGCATCGCTGGTTGATTTTGGTCAATCAAAGCTGAAAGATTCAACCGAAACGTACGTGAAATCATTCGTCATTACGTAGGGTCGCTATTTATGGTGACCGAGTGCGCATGAATGCGCACCCTAAGTGCGATGCTACATCTCCCGCCAAAACTTCTTCTTACTGGTTTTACCAATCCCTGGATTACAGCTGTTGGTGGGATCAAGCTGTTTCCAGTGCGCGACATGCTCACACGACGCCTGATAAAGGTGCCCAACATTGTGCTCGGCGGGATACTTCGCGCCGCGCTGTTCCAGATACCGTTTCACCTCTTCCTTAAACACTTTCGCGTCGTAGCCGGGTTTCAGCACGTAATCCTGATGATTGACGAAGCAGAAGAAGTGCCCGCAGCACGAATCAACCTGCACCTGCGCCGCCAGATGATCGGGCAGCGTCAAACGCCATGCATCGTCATTACGGCGCAGCGCCACGTCGAAGGCTACCAGCCGCTCGTTGGGGTTGTAACCCAGCGCGTCGCAGTAGGAAATGGTGCAGCCGCCCACGCCGAAACGCACCAAAAACGCATCTGCCGCTTCACGCGCATTGCAGCGGAAAAAGCCGCCTTGCTGCTCAGCAAAGAATTGCTGCAGTAAACTCTGCAACTCGGCGGTTTGCGGCGACTCTACTTTGATCATCAGATGATGTTGATACTCGCTGCGGTAATCCATGATGCGCGGCGCGATAAAGCTCGGCGTCAATTGGTTGAAGAATTGCAGCACCCGATCAACAAAATTGCGCGGCAGGAATTTAAGATGGCTGACGCGCACATCCCATTTGGCTTTATTGGCCATCATCTGCGGAATGGCCTGCGGGCCCAGTTTGCGGATCGCCAGATACATATGCTTGGCATAGCGCACGGTTAAATCGAAGGCGTTGCGATGGATATATTCCGCCTGCAGCGGCAGTTCGCTCATTTCGGTTAGCAGGAAACGGCGCAGCGCCACCAGCACGCTCTCATCGTTAGTGCCGATGTAGAAGGTGTCGCTGCCGGCGCTGGCTTCGAAGGTGGGCAAGCGTACAGCGAAAACCACCACTTTACCGGCGCTGCCCGAGCTGTCGTGCAGGTAGCGCAGATCGCCATTGAAGCGTGCTGGGGAATCCGCGGTCACATCTCGTAAGCGGTCGGCGTAGTCATCGGCCCAGATTTTACCCTGCCAGTCGGCTTGCTCGCCGGTTTGATACTGCTGCTGCGTGAGATTTGCCAGCATCACTTCTGGCGTGTCGCCCAACTCGATGCCGAGGTGATTAACCATCTCTAAGCGACCATCCTCATGAATACGGGCGAACAAGGATTTTTCGGTAAACGCGGGGCCGCGCCGAATCAGCGAGCCACCGGAATTATTACAGATCCCGCCGACCACCGACGCGCCGATGCAGGATGATCCAATCACCGAGTGCGGCTCTCGACCGAGCGGCTGTAAGGTGTGCTCCAGTTCGGTCAAGGTGGTGCCGGGGAAGGCGATCACCTGGCGCGCCTGATCGATCACCTGCACGCCTTTGAGCTGGCGGGTGCTGATGATCACGATATCGCGGTCGTAATCATTGCCGTCGGGCGTTGAGCCGCCGGTGACGCCGGTATTTGACGCCTGCATCAACACAATCACATCGTGCGCCACGCACACCTGCAGTGTTTGCCACAGCTGCAACAAGGTTTGCGGTAACGTCACCGCCAGCGCGTCACCGCGCCCGACGCGGAACCCCTTTATGTACCACGCTTTATCATCCGCATGGGTTAATAACTGTTTGTCACCCACCACCGCGGCCAACTTAAGCAAAATATCCTTCTGCATGCTCATTTTTCTCTTCTTTATTCTTTATCTGCCACGGTATTGGACAAGCACAGTTGCACTGAGTCAATCATTCACTGGCCCTGACGCGTAAATAACGCACGGAATCATTATCCCTTTTTACTTTACGGAATAACCGGCAGGAACCGATAAAAATGCGCGGGAAATCACAAAATAGATCGAAATAAAATTCGCGAAGGGCGCATTTATTTGGCTTGCTGATTTTACTGCGCAAAATAAATATAAACCTATGATTTTATTTGTTATTAAGGTTTTAAGGTGAAAAATGCCATGTGATTGATATCACAAAAATAAGCCTTTGTTGGATGCTGTCAATTATCTCACTCGGGAAATTCATCGCAAAAGTGTGACATTCGTTGCAAATAACAATGCGGTTAATCGGAAGAATGAATTCCAGACGCACAGCATAAAGGATGATGACAATGAGAATTGGCATGGTGATCAGCGGTGGCGATGTCACCGGGATTAATAACTTTGTGTATCAAATATCGCGCTTAACTCAAGCGGAAATGGTGTTATTTAATGGTGGTATTCCAGGCTTACTGGAAAACAATCATCAGGAAATATCCCAACGTGATTTAGTGGATTACGCCATCGCCGCTATTCCGGTGATGCAATCGGGACGAACCAGCAGGAAATTAATTCGCCCGGAATATGAGATGATCGCCAAACACCTTAAATCGCTGCGCATCGATGTATTAATTATGGCGGGCGGAGATGGTTCATTACAATTCCTGCATACGCTGAGCGAATTTGGTGTCAACTGTTTTGGCGTCGGCATGACCATCGATAACGATGTCTTTGGCAGTGATTACAGCATCGGTTTCTCCACCGCCTGTGAGCAGGTGTTAAAAGAGGTGGCGAAGTTACGTAATACCGGCCGCGCCTTAACCGGTCGTGTATTTATGGTGGAGCTGCTGGGCGGTTATTGCGGTGAATTAACCTTGCAGTCAGCGATCAAATCCAATGCCGATTTCGCGCTGATACCGGAATGCCAGATTGCACCGCAGGAGCTGGCGGAGCGCATCACTCAGCGGCTGGCGGCGCAGAACAGCGTGATAATTTTGTGCTCGGAAGGCTATACCCGTGAATATTCGCCGGGCTTTCAGGGCGCTATCGATACCTTAATTAAACAAATTGAACCGTTAATTGGTGTGCGTATTCGTAAAACGATTATCGGTTATGGCCTGCGTAATGGCGATCCTACCTGTGAAGAGATTTATCAGGGCACCATTATGGCCAGTGAAGTCGCGCGTTGTATTCAGTCGGGAATGCGCAATAAAGCGGTGATTATTAATGGCAGTAATCGACCGATTCCGATTGATTTAATAAGCATGAAAAAACGCCTGGTCGATACGGAAGGGCATCATTATAAACTCGCTAAACAACTGCAAATTCTGTGAGGAAATAGCCATGCTGAAAATATTATGTGTCTGTGGATGTGGTTTGGGTTCAAGCTTTGCGATTGAAATGAGCGCCAAGTCAGTATTAAAGAAACTCGAAATTGATGCTGATATTGATCACACCACCATTTCTGAAGCCAACGCCTTTAAATCCGACATGATTTTAACTCAGAAAGCCTTTGCTGATGTGTTAAATGCCGATGCCAGCCCGGAACAGATCAAACGGGTGATTATTCTCAATAAGCTGACCGACAAAGCAGAAATTGAAGAGAAAATCGTGGCGTTTATGAAAGAACGTAACTTAAAGGTTGCTAATCATGAATAGTGTCATCGACTTCCTGGTAAAAGACTTATTGGGGCAGGCATCGATACTGATCGCCTTTATTGCCCTGATTGGTCTGCTACTGCAAAAAAAATCGGCGGGCAAGGTGGTGGAAGGCACCTTTAAAACCCTGCTCGGTTTCTTAATTATGATGGCCGGTATCAACATTATTGTCGGTACGCTGACCTTCCTGAACACCATTTTCACCCACGGCTTTGGCATGCAGGGTTATATCACCGACGTTGCCGCCATTGCCGGGTTAGCAAACCGCGAGCTGGGTTCAGAAGTGGCGCTGACGCTGTTGGTGATCTTTATCGTCAACATCATCATTGCGCGTCTGACACCGTTCAAATACATCTTCCTTACCGGACAGGCGCTGCTGTGGATGGCGACCATCGGTGCGGTGATTGGCTATAAAGCGGGGCTGACAGGTTTACCTCTGATCCTTACCGGCGGCATTTTTGGCGGCATTATGGCGGTGGTGATGCCTGCACTGGCCCAACCGGTGGTGCGCCGCATCACCGATTCTGACGACGTGGCGCTCGGGCACTTCTGCACTATTGGCTATCTGCTGACGGCGGCGGTGGCAAAGGTGGTGGGCAAAGGGTCGCGCTCCACCGAAGATCTCAAACTGCCCGACAACTTTAAATTCCTGCAGGACACCTATCTGTCGATGGCGGTGGTGATGGTGCCGATGTACCTGATCCCTGCGGTCGCCGCCGGTCCGGAATTTATCGGCCAGTACAGCAACGGCATGAACTACCTGATGTACGCCTTTATGCAGTCGATTCAGTTCGTGTGCGGTGTGTTCGTGCTGTATAGCGGCGTGCGTCTGTTGCTGAATGAACTGGTGCCGGCTTTCCGTGGTATCGCCATGCGTCTGGTGCCGGATGCAAAACCGGCGCTCGACTGCCCGGTGATGTTCCCGTACGCCCCGAACGCGGTGATCGTCGGCTTCCTCGCCACCACGCTGGGTTCGGTGGTTGGCATGCTGGTGTTCCCGATGTTCGGTCTGGCGATGATTCTGCCAGGATTGCTGACTAACTTCTTTGCCGGTGGCACCGCAGGCGTGTTCGGTAATGCGCTCGGTGGGCGTCGCGGCGCAATGATTGGCGGTTTCGTGCACGGTCTGTTCATTACCTTCCTGCCGGCGATTCTGGTGCCGATGCTGGAAAGCTACGGTTTTACCGGCGTCACCTTCAGTGATTCGGATGTCATCAGTACCGGCCTGGTGCTCGGCCATGCATTCCAGAATAACTGGCTGTTCGTCGCGCTGTTTATCGCCTTTATTACTCTCATCGCCTGGTTTGTTAACGGAAAATCCACCAAGTCTAAATCCCATGAGGAAAAGCTCCATGAAACTTTATAACTTTACCGATCTGTTACAGGTGGCTAAAGAACGTGAATTTAAAGCGCTCGGTTCCTTTAATTTGCACTGCCTGGAAATGTTGCCCGCCTTTTTTAAAGCAGCGGAGAAAACGAATAGCCCATTAATGATTCAGATCTCAACCGGAACCGCCAAATATCTCGGACATAAATTATTGGTAGATGCGATTCGCTCATTGTCGGAAAGCCGTAACGTGCCGACCTGTTTGCACCTCGATCACTGTTCGGATTTAGACGCTATCCAAACCGCGCTGGATGCGGGCTTCAGTTCAATTATGTATGACGGTTCACATTTGCCGATTGAAGAGAACATCGCCAATACGCGCCGTGTTATTGATATGGCGCGCCCGCTGGCGGTTTCGGTTGAGGCGGAACTGGGCGCGATTGGCGGTTCGGAAGATGGTAAAGAGGTGGAAATGAACGATGCGGCTTTTACCACCGTCGATGAAGCCAAACGCTTTGTCGATGAAACCGGCGTCGATATGCTGGCGATCTCCATCGGCACGGTGCACGGCTTGTACACCGGTAAAGCCCATATTCAACATCAGCGCCTCGCGGAAATTACCGATGCTACGAAAACGCCGCTGGTGCTGCACGGTGGTACCGGCGTCAGCGATGAGGATATGCGTCTTGCGGTGCGCAGCGGGATTGAGAAAGTCAACGTTGGCACCGAGATGAATGTGCAGTGGGTTGCAAACTGCAAGCAGACGTTTGAAAAGGGCAAGGTCAACGACAGCGTGCGTAATTTCCTTGTGCCGGCCAACGATGCCGTGACCAATGTGCTGGTAGAAAAGATTCAACTGTTCCGCTAATTCCGACTTACTCATGACGTAATAACCTGAGGTGCCCGGCGCCATTCGGGGCAGGAGATGCTATGTTTGGATTCTTGAAAAAGGGCTCTGATAATAAGAGCCAGGATTCACAGGAAATAGATCTTCAGGCTGAAACCATCAGCCGGAAAATAAGCGAACTGGAACAACAGTTGGCTAGTAATCCGCAGGCGGCAGACACGCAAAAACAATTAATGCTGGAATATAATCGTGCATTAAATATCTTTGCCAAAAGTCGACACTATCGTCAGGAAATTGATCCGTTGTTTGTCAAAATTGATGAACTGCGTAACACCATTCGCAAATCGTTTTAAGGAGGCAGTATGAGTATTAAACAGCTGCTGCAGGAGGCAAGTGCGATTCAGGTGGGGATCAGCGCCAGGGATTGGCGCGAAGTGATCGCGCTGGCGGCGCTGCCGCTGGTGAACGGCGGTTACATCAAAGCCAGTTACCCGGAAGCGGTGATCGCTAACACGCTGGAGCATGGCGCCTATTACGTGTTTGAGGAGGGCATCGCCATTCCCCATGCGCGGCCGGAGGCCGGCGTGCTGAAAGATTGTTTCAGCATGATTGTGCTGGATGAGCCGATCTCATTCGACGGCAGTGACAAAGCCGACATCGTGATTATGTTCGGTGCGCGTGACAGTAACGCCCACATTGAAGAGGGCATCCGCGCGATTGTTACGCTGCTGGAGGATGAGGAGACGCTGGTGCGACTGCGAAAGGCCAGCAGTGCCGCGGAGGTGATAGAAATCCTATGACAACCGACACTGAAGAGAAAATTGTCGTGCTGGTGAACGGCATTCCGGCTTCCGGCAAAAGCACGCTAACGCGCGCGCTGGCCGAGCATTTCGGCTTTCCGGTGCTGACGCTGGATAGCCTGAAAGAGCCGTTTATGGCCAGCTTTGCGCCGGTGGATCGCCTGCGCAATCGCCAGTTAGGTTGTGCGGCGTATCAGGCGATCTGGCAAGTGGTGGCGCAAGCGCCGACGCGTTGTATCTATGTCATCGATGCCTGGTTTGGCTTCCAGCCGAAAGAGGTGCTGCAGCAGGGATTGCAGCAGGCGGGCGTGACGCGGGTGCTGGAGCTGTGGCTGGCGATCACGCCGGATGAGGCGGTAGCGCGTTATCAGGCTCGTTTAACCGATCGCATGCCGGGACATCCGGGCGCGGAGTATCTGCCAGAACTGCGCAAGTTAGCAGAAACCGCCCAACCGATGGCGCTGGGTCCGGTGTTGCAGCTTAACGCACGCAATCCGGATCAGGCGGCAGCCTGCGCCTGGTTGCAGCGTCAACTGCGGCTGCCGATCAGCGCTCAACCGGCTTTATCGGCCTCGGGCTAAATAATGTCGGCAGCAGGCTGAACGTACATTAGCCCTGCAGCCGACAGCGCCATCGCATGATTCGTCAATGCATCTTCTCCTGCCTGAACCAGGCTTTGTGATTACGCTCACAGAGGAAAGCATGATGAATATCGATTTACACGGAAAAACAGCCTTAGTTACCGCATCAACTGGCGGTATCGGTTTTGCCATTGCACAAGGTCTGGCAGCCAGCGGGGCGGAAGTGGTGCTGAACGGGCGCAGTGAAGCCTCGGTGAGTCGTGCGCGCGAGAAGCTCAACGGATTAGTGGCGGGCGCCAAAATTCACACCTTTATCGCCGATCTCGGCAGTGCCCAGGGCGTTAAGCAACTGCTTAACGGCTTGCCGCCAATCGATATTCTGGTGAATAACGCCGGGATTTACGGTCCGCAGGATTTTTATGAAGTGGATGACGACACCTGGGACGCCTATTGGCAAACCAACGTGATGTCCGGCGTGCGCCTGTCGCGGGCTTTATTGCCGGAGATGGTGAAGCGTGGTTGGGGCCGCGTGGTGTTTATCTCCTCTGAATCAGCCTTGAACATTCCCGCCGATATGCTGCATTACGGCGTGAGCAAAACGGCGCAGCTGTCGCTGGCGCGCGGTCTGGCGAAAGTGGTGGCGGGCAGCGGCGTGACGGTAAACAGCGTGTTGCCCGGCCCAACGCTCTCTAATGGCTTTGCCGCGATGATGGAAGATGAGGTGAAGCGCACCGGTAAGCCGCTGGAAGAGCTGGCGAAAGAGTTTGTGATGGTGCAGCGGCCAAGTTCGGTGATCCAGCGCGCCGCCACGGTGGAAGAGGTGGCGAATATGGTGGTGTATGTTTGCTCGAAACAGGCGTCGGCGACGTCCGGTGCCGCGCTGCGCGTCGATGGTGGCGTGGTGGATGATATTGTTTAACGCCGTGTAACGATAAAATATTGATGGCCGCAATCATCGTAGCGGCGCCATTTATTGCGTCGTGTTTAGGTGGGTAATATGCCTTCGTTGAGATGCGCGATAAATCGCGCCGCTACGATGCTGGATCTGGGTTGAGCACCACAAAGACAAAAGTTTACACAGCAAAGCTTGGTGTTTCTGCTGCAGATGCTTAAAATGTCCGCACTTTTCTCTGAGGCTGCGGCATGACGATATCGCTATCACGCGCAAAATGGATTCTGGCACTGGTTTGTCTGGTGCTGGCGTTTTGTCTCGTCCAGCGCAGCTTCAATTTGCCTTCCGCACCTTTAGCGCAGGTCAGCGCGTCCGCGCACACCAACAGCAGTGATGATGCCAGCGGCAGCGAAAAACCCTGTGCGCTAAGCGCCAAATCGCTGAGTGCCGCCGCGCCAATCCTTGATACCGCATTGCCTTTCCTGCTGTTGCTGCTGGCACTGATCGCCACTTTCACACAAACTACCACTTGCGTCGGCTATCGCCGCGCACCGCTGTTTCCGCCTCTGCGACGGCGGCATCTGACCTTTTGCGTCTTCCGGGAATAACACCTGCGCGTTACATCGCGTAAACCCTGTTATTCATTGGAGAATTCACATGACTGTATTGATCAGGAGCCTGCTGCTCCTGCTGGCGAGCTGCGCAATCACTGCGCAGGCGGCAGACACCGGCTGGCTGCGCAATGCGCAAAACAGCCACGCCGAAGTGCGCTTGCGCAGCGCCAGCCACAACGATAATCAGCAACTGCTGCTGGATGTTCGCCTGCAACCCGGCTGGAAAACCTACTGGCGTACGCCAGGCGAAGGCGGCGTTGCGCCGGAAATCCGCTGGCAAACGCCGGCGGTCAAGGCGCAATGGTTCTGGCCCGCGCCCGAGCGTTTTGACGTCAGCGGCTTGACCACGCAAGGCTATAAAGGCGATATCACGCTGCCGATCGAGCTGGCGAAACTGTCGAGCCAGCAACTTGTGGGAACGCTGACGCTCTCAACCTGTAGCGATGTTTGCATCCTCACCGACTTCCCGTTCAGCCTCGATCTGACCCAGCCCGCAGACGCCGATTTTGCCCGCGATTTCGCCGAGGCGATGGGGCGCATCCCGGCGGCTAGCGGCTTAACCGATCAACTCCACGCCAGCTTTGTAAATGGCGAATTGCAGATCCGCGCACAGCGTCAGGGCGGCTGGCAACAGCCTGAACTGTTCTTCGATTATCCGCCGGGCAGCATGCTGGCGGCACCGACGATCCGTGTGAATGGCGACACGCTCAGCGCGCGCGTAGCGGTCACCGATGAATGGGGCGAAGCGGCACCGGATCTGCGCGGCAAAACGCTGTCGCTGGTAGTTGCGGATGCTGGCATTGCGCAGCAAAGCGCGATAAATATCGGCACGGAAACGCTGGTGTCCGGCGATGCGGCGCAAACCTTATGGTCGGTGTTGCTGCTGGCGCTGCTCGGCGGCTTGATCCTCAACCTGATGCCGTGTGTGTTGCCAGTGCTGGCGATCAAGCTCAGCAGCCTGGTGCAGCAGCAAGGGCAAACGCAGCGTCAGACGCGCCAGCAGTTTCTCGCCTCCAGCGCTGGAATCATTTTCTCCTTCCTGCTATTGGCGCTGCTGATGACGGGACTGCGACTCAGCGGTCAGGCGCTGGGCTGGGGCATTCAGTTCCAGAGCAGCGGCTTCCTGCTGGTGATGGTGCTGGTGATGTTCCTGTTTAGCGCCAGCCTGTTTGATCTGCTGCATTTCCGCTTGCCGTCGGGTTTGAATACCAAACTGGCGACGCAGGGCGGCGACGGCTTGCTCGGCCACTTCGGCCAGGGCGCGTTTGCCACCTTGCTGGCCACGCCGTGCAGCGCGCCGTTTCTCGGTACGGCGGTGGCTTATGCGCTGACGGCACCGCTGCCGCAGCTATGGCTGCTGTTTGTCGCGCTCGGCGTTGGCATGAGTTTGCCGTGGCTGCTGGTGGCGGCGTTACCGGGCATGGCGCGCTGCCTGCCGCGTCCGGGGCGCTGGATGCTGCATCTGCGCAGCGTGCTCGGCCTGTTGATGCTGCTCGCCACCTTCTGGCTGGTGACGTTGCTGGTGCCGCATTGGGGCAGCACCTTCGCGCTGGTGCTGGCGGGCGTGTTACTCGTGGTGTTGTGTGGCTGGCTGGTGAAACGTCGCGCGCTGCAGCAGGCGGGCGTGGTGTTTATCACCCTGACGCTGGCCGGAGCGCTGTTCCTAATGACGCGTATCTCGCCGGAAGAGGAGACGCTGCACTGGCAGCCATTGACCGAAGCGGCGATCCATCAGGCACTTGAGCAGGATAAACGGGTGTTTGTCGATGTCACCGCCGACTGGTGCATCACCTGTAAAGTGAATAAATCTCGCGTCCTGAATCAGCCCGATGTGCGTGCTGCGCTCAAAGCCGATGATGTGGTACTGCTGCGCGGCGACTGGACGCAGCCCGATCCCGCCATTGGTGAATTCCTGCGCCGCCGCGACCGCGTGGCGATCCCTTTTAACCAAATCTATGGCCCGGCACTGCCGCAAGGCCAGATTTTGTCACCGCTGCTGAGTCGTGAAGCGGTGATCTCCACTCTCTCTGAGGCGAAAAAATAATGAAGAAATCCCTGTTACTGCCACTGATGTTCCTTGCCATGCCTGCACTGGCGGCCGCGCCTTTTACGCCTGAGCAGGAAGCGCGCATCAAAGAACTGATCCGTGAAACCCTGGTGCAGAATCCGTCGATTCTGGCGGAAGCCGCTGATGCCTTTGATAAAGAAGCAGCGCAACAGCAGCAAAACGTAGTGGCGCAGATGGTGAAGAAAAACCACGATGCGCTGTTTAACGACGCCGGTTCACCGCGTATTGGCGCTGAAAAACCGGCGCTGACGCTGGTCTATTTCACCGATTACAACTGCGTGTTCTGCAAGAAGTTTGAAGCCGATATCGAAAAACTGATTAAGGCTTATCCGCAGGTAGCGGTGGTGATCAAACCGCTGCCGTACCGTGCTGAAACCTCTCTCACCTCGGCGCGTCTGGCGCTCACCGTGTGGGAGCAGCAGCCGAAAAACTTCCTAAAGCTGCATGAGCGTTTGATGGCGAAAAAGGGCAATCACGATAACGCCAGCATCGACGCGGCGCTGGAGAAAACCGGCATCAAGCTGAAAGAGCCAAGCAAAGTGAGCCTCGATACCATCAACAGCAACCTGACGCTGGCGCAGCAGCTCGGCGTTCAGGGCACGCCAGCCACGCTGGTGGGCGACCAGATGATCAGCGGCGCGGTGCCGTATGAGCAGCTGGAAGCGGCAGTGAAAGGCGCGCTGCAGGCGAAGCAATGAGTCGATTAAAGCGCTGGTTGCGTGAGGCGCTGCTGCTGGTGCTGATTGTCGCGGCTGCGCTGTGGGGCATGGATTGGCTGCGGGCACCGCAGCTGCCTGCCGACCTGGCGCAACAACCGCTGACCTCGCTGCAAGGTGAGGTGAATCTGGCGGAACTTAGTCAGGATCGGCCACTGCTGGTGTACGTCTGGGCAACCTGGTGCGGCGTGTGCAAACTCACCACGCCAACCGTAGCGGCGATGAGTCAGGAAGGTGACAAGGTGGTGAGCGTGGCGCTGCGTTCCGGCATTGACGCGCGCGTGGCAACCTGGCTGGAGAAGAAAGGGCTGCAAGGCGTGGCGATCAATGATGAGAGCGGGGCGATCGCCCAGCGCTGGGATATCAACGCCACGCCGACCTTTATCGTGCTGCATCAGGGCAAAGTCATCAGCACCAGCAGCGGCTGGACCAGCGGTTGGGGGCTGAAACTGCGACTTTGGTGGGCTTCCCGCTAATCGTTCTGGCGGCACGTTACGGTGCCGCCAGAAAATCCTCGCGTTGCGGCGTAAAGGTATCCAGCAGTACGCCCGCTTCCAGACACACGCAGCCGTGCACAATATTCGGCGCTTTATACAGCGTATCGCCGGCGCTGACTTCTTTCGTCACGCCATCAATGGTGAAGGCAAAACGTCCGGATAGCACATAGGTGAGCTGCTCATGCGGATGGTGATGCAGCGGACCGACAGCACCCTGCTCAAAGGTGACTTCTACCGCCATCAGGGTGCCGCCGTGCGCCAGTATTCGGCGCGTCACGCCGTTGCCTAAATCGTCCAGTCGGGTTGCGCTTTTAAAGATAAACATGATTTCTCCTTGCAGGTTGCATCGTCAATATGTGACTTAACTCACAGTCAAAAAGGCATTTAAAGGCTGCATTTTAACGTTCTTTGATTAAAATGAAACGGTGTTTCAATTTAATCTGAGGATGGATCATGAAAATCGCTTTGATGATGGAAAACAGCCAGGCTGCGAAGAACGCAACGGTGTTGAAAGAGCTTCAGTCTGTGGCGCAACCGCTCGGGCATCAGGTGTTTAACGTCGGTATGAGCGACGAACAGGATCACCATCTTACCTATATTCACCTCGGCATCATGGCCAACGTACTGCTTAACAGCAAAGCGGTGGACTTCGTGGTGGCCGGTTGCGGTACCGGCCAAGGCGCGTTGATGTCGCTGAACCTGCATCCCGGCGTGGTGTGCGGCTACTGCATCGATCCGGCGGATGCTTACCTGTTTGCGCAAATCAACAACGGCAATGCGCTGTCGCTGCCGTTCGCCAAAGGCTTCGGCTGGGGCGCGGAACTAAACCTGCGCTTTATTTTCGAAAAAGCCTTTACCGGTGAAAAAGGGCACGGCTATCCGCCAGAGCGCAAAGAGCCGCAGGTGCGTAATGCCGGCATTCTGAACGAAGTGAAAGCGGCGCTGCTGAAAGAGAATTACCTTGATTCACTGCGCGCCATCGATCCTGAGCTGGTGAAAACCGCAGTGAGCGGCCCGCGCCTGCAGCATTGCCTGTTTGAACATGGGCAGAATCAGGAGATCGTGGGTTTTGTGCGTGAACTGACGCAGTAATCAATATTGGTTAAGCAAAGCCAGGGAAACCTGGCTTTGCTGTTTATGTCCTTCTTCATTTGCACTCCGGCATCAAAATGTTGGAGGAAATGTCGGAAAAAATGTCGGAGAAGACGTTAAGAGTTAGGCAGCTTCAGAGTCAGGGAAGCACTCGATTTTGTTATCCCTTCGATTCAACAGTCACGCGTATTTATCCTACCGACCAACCGTTGCAGACGTCTCAATTGTTCATTCAAGTCACCACAGACGACGTAATGCATGTCAGTTAAGCCAGTGACGAGTACGCAGGCCGGTGCCACTTTTGGTCCTGCGGTCCTCGCGCCGCTATCGCGGTACCTTCACTTCGCTCGTCTGCCTGACGGACCGGCGTAGACGGGACATCCTTGTCCCGACTCCGCCTTTCGCCCGCGTCCTGCGGGCTCTCCTGGCTTCCTCGCTTCGTTCAGCGCTGCGGATTGCCGGCCCAAAAGCGGCCCCGGCCTGCTTAAACTTCAGTGCGTGTTGTTGAAAAGGGCTCATAGGTTAGAGGCGCTGGTGCGTCTGCTGCGGCAAAAGGGCTATTCGCAGCGCTGAGGCTTTTACGTTGGGCCAGGAGCCTCGCGCAAGGATGCGCGAGGCAGTTCGGGGTCGGCCAGGGATGGCCGATCCGCGAACGGTCCGTCGGCACAACGTGGAAGCCGAAGGCACCGCGCTAGCGGCGCGAGGACGGCCCGTGACGCAGCAGATGTGTCAGAGCCCGCAACAGGTTTAAAGCAAAATGCTTTCTTATCAGTAAGGATTACGCCATAAATGGCGACCCTACGCTAAAACCCCGTTATCCTGCCGGCTCGCATCCACCAGCATCTGCGTATACGCCACCTGCGCGCGATTGTGCACCAGCGCATCGACATCCAGCGTCTCCAGCACTTTGCCGTGTTGCATCACCGCCACGCGATGGCACAGATGCGCCACCACGCCGAGATCGTGCGTCACTATCAAGTAGGTCAGCTTCTCCTGCTGCTGCAGATCACTAAGCAGATTGAGGATCTCCGCTTGCACCGAGACATCCAGCGCCGAGGTCGGTTCATCCAGTAGCAATACGCGCGGTTCGAGAATCAGCGCCCGGGCGATGGCAACGCGCTGGCGCTGACCGCCAGAAAGTTGGTGCGGATAGCGGGTTTGCCACGCGCGATTGAGGCCAACTTTCTCCAGCATGGCGATAACGCGCTGCTGACGCTGGCCGATGCCGTGAATCTGCAGTGGCTCCTCGAGAATATCGCCGATGGTGTGGCGTGGATGCAGCGATCCGTACGGATCCTGAAACACCATCTGCACGCTGCGGCAGCGCTCGCGCGCGATGCGATGCGCCAGCGGCACGCCATCAATCGCCAGCTCGCCGTGCCAGTGGGTGAACAGCCCGGCGAGGCACTTCAGCACCGTGGTTTTGCCCGATCCGGATTCGCCAACCAGGCCAAAGATTTCACCCTGATGAATCGACAAATTGACGTCGAACAGCACCTGATTACGTCGCTCCTCCTCACCAAAACTGAGGTTGAGATTACTTACGCGGATCATCTCGTTCATCATTGCTCCTTAGGGTTGCAGCCAGCTGGCCTGACGTTGCAGCACCGGCAGACGCGCTCGACGCTGATCCATATCGGGCAGTGCAGCGAGGAGGCCTTGCGTATAGGGATGCTGCGCCTGAGCGAGTTCGCTGGCCGCCAGCGACTCCACCACGCGCCCGGCATACATCACCAGCACGCGGTCACAGAAACGCCGCACCAGATTGATGTCGTGACTGATAAAAATCAGCCCCAGACCGCGCTGTTTCACTAAATCATCCAGCAGCGCCAGCACCTGCAAACGCACCGAAACATCCAGCGCCGAAGTGGGTTCGTCGGCAATCAGCAGCTCAGGCTCGGTAATCAGCATCATGGCGATCATCACGCGCTGGCCCTGACCACCGGAAATTTCGTGCGGATAACATTGATAGATGCGGCCCGGATCGCGCACCTGCACCACATCGAGCATCTCCATCGCCCGCTGCCGCGCAACCTCGCGCTGGCCGGGATGATGACTGCGCCAGGCTTCAGCAAT
Organism: Pantoea sp. GbtcB22; assembly: GCF_019091025.1. Taxonomy (NCBI): domain Bacteria; kingdom Pseudomonadati; phylum Pseudomonadota; class Gammaproteobacteria; order Enterobacterales; family Erwiniaceae; genus Pantoea; species Pantoea sp. GbtcB22. The sequence goes on along the minus strand of NZ_JAGXKB010000001.1, from coordinate 639,773 downwards.
CTGCTCACCCACGCGTACCACCGGATTCAGCGAATATTTCGGATCCTGCATAATCATGGAGATGCGCTTGCCGCGAATGGCGCGCATCTGCGCCGGCGTGGCACACAGCAGGTCCACGTCACCAAACTGCATGCGCTGCGCCGTGACCTGCGCGCTGCGCGGATGCAGCTGTAACAGCGCGCGGCCAACGGTGGATTTGCCGGAACCGGATTCACCCACAATCGCCAGTTTCTCCTTGCCCAACTGGAAGGAGATGCCGCGCACGGCGGGCGTCACCAGCCGGCCATTGACGAAATTGACCTGTAAATCCTGCACGTCGAGCAACGGTGCAGCGCTATTCGCTGCGGGGATCGAGGATGTCACGTAAGCCATCTCCTAAGAAGTTGAACGCTAAGCTGTTGATCAGAATCGCCAGACCTGGCACCGTCACCACCCACCAACACTCCAGCATGTATGTGCGGCCGCTGGCGATCATCGCGCCCCATTCCGGATCCGGCGGCTGCGCGCCCAAACCGAGAAAACCGAGTCCGGCAGCGGTGAGAATGATGCCCGCCATATTCATGGTGATGCGGATAATCACCGAAGGCAGGCACAGCGGCACAATGTGTTTCCACAAAATGCGCAGTGACGAGGCGCCCTGTAAGCGCACCGCGGAGACAAAGTCGGCCTGACGCAGCGACAGTGCTTCAGCGCGCGCCAGGCGGGCAATCGGCGGCCAGGCGGTGAGCGTAATGGCGATCACCACATGCTCCAGCCCCGGACCGAGCGCGGCGACAAACGCCAGCGCCAGCACCAGGCTAGGAAAGGAGATGAAGATGTCGGTGACGCGCATCAACACGCTATCCACTTTGCCGCCGAAGTAACCGGCGGTGACGCCGAGCAGCAAGCCCAGCGGACCCACGGTGATCGAGACCAGCAGCACGATATACAGCGTGATGCGCGCGCCCCATACCAGACGGCTGAAGATGTCGCGGCCAAATTCATCGGTGCCAAACCAGTGCTGCGCGTTGGGCGGCGTCAGCGCGTTGTTGAGATCCTGAATCAGCGGATGGTAGGGCGCAATCCAGGGTGCGAACAGCGCCACCACCAGCAGCAGCAAAATGATGCCGCCGCCAATCGCGGTTAGCGGGTTGCGCGCCATTTGCCCGAGAAAATGGCCGATGCGCGCGCCGGTGCGGCGACAGCGCGCCAGCCGTTCGCGCGTCTGGCTGGCTAACGGCGTATCGAGAGAAATCGTCATACTTTGGTCCTCGGATCGAACACCTGATAGAGCAGGTCAGAGAGAAGATTGAGCAGCACGAATATCAGGCCAACCACCAGCACGCAGCCCATCACCGCATTCATATCGCCGAGCATCAAACTGCCGGTGAGATAGGACCCAAAACCGGGCCATGAGAACACGGTTTCAATCAGCACCGCGCCTTCCAGCAGCGAGCCGTACGCCAGCGCCACCACCGTGAGCAGCTGCACCAGAATATTGCGGAACGCGTGCTGCCAAATCACCTGCCATTCGCTGAGTCCTTTCACCCGCGCCGTCAAAATGAACTCCTGCGACAGTTGCGCCAGCATAAAGCTGCGCGTCATGCGGCTGATGTAAGCCAGCGAGTGAAAGCCGAGCAGGGACGCAGGCAGAATCAGGTGATTGAGCGCATTGCTAAACACCGTGAAGTCGCCCACCAGCAAGGCATCGATCAGCAGAAAACCGGTGCGACGCGGCACAATGCCATCGAGACTGAAATCAACACGGCCCGCGCCGCCGACCCAGCCGAGATGGGCATAAAACAGCAGCAGACCCACCATGCCCACCCAGAAGATCGGCGTGGAGTAACCCGCCAGGCTGATGATGCGCACCAGATAGTCAATCACGCTGTTGCGGCGTGCGGCGGCCCACACGCCCAGCGGGACGCCGAGGCCGGTACCAATCACAATCGCCAGCGTCGCCAGTTCCACCGTGGCCGGGAAGACGCGCAGGATATCGTTGATCACCGGCTGCCCGGTCAGTAGCGCCAGCCCAAGGTTGCCGTGCAGCAGGCCTTGCAGATAGATACCAAACTGCACCCACAGCGGTTTATCGAAGCCGAGTTGGTGATAAACCTGCTGATACGTATTGTGATCGGCATCCGGCCCGACAATCGCCAGCACCGGATCGAGCGGCATCACGCGACCAATAAAGAAGGTCAGCAACAGCAGGCCAAACAGCGTGATCGCCACCTGAACGGTGCGGCTACGCAGGCGCCGCCAGTGGCTTTTTGTCAGCTTCATTGCGCACCTCCCGCCAGGCTGTCTGGCGTTTTCCATACGTCACGCAGGAAAGTGGTGGCCGATGGATGTGGCACGTAATCCTGCACCCGATTATTCACCACCACCGAATCGGTCATTTGCGAGATCGGCATTAGCGCTGGAATCAGCTGGTCGTAGCGCTGCTGGATAGCGAAGTAATCCTGCTGCTGCTGTTTTACATCTCGCTCCAGCAGCGCTTTATCGATCATGCTGTTCAGCTGCGCGTCATAAAAACCGGTGCGCCAGCCCTGAAAATTGGTGAGGCGCGCGCTGTCGGCGTTGTTGGGGTTGTACACCAGCGCGCGCAGGCTGGAGTGCGGATGCGGCTCCACGCCGCTGCCGCCGCGCCCGACCAGCAGATTGAACTGACGATCGCGCATCGCACCGTAAATCTGGTTACCGGTGCCGGTAATGATTTTGGCGCGAATGCCGCCCTGCATCAGCGTGGACTGAATCGCGATGGCGACATTGAGGAACGGCTGATCGGCCAGCACGCGCAGCGTGGTATCAAACCCGTTGGGATAACCGGCGGCGGCCAGCAAGGCTTTGGCGCGCGGCACATCCAGCTTGTAGCCAGGATCGGGCAGCGTTGCCGGCATGCCGGCTTGAATTGGCCGCTGATGCAGCGTGCCGTAACCGGCCATCAGCGTTTTGTTAATCCCCTGATAATCCACCAGATAACGCAGCGCTTCGCGTACCTGCGGATGGGCGAAGTGATCGTCCTTCATGCTCATCGCCAGGTAATAAATCGTGCCTTTTTGTACCGCGTCGATGGTGAGATCGGGATCGTGGCGCAGCGCTTTTACATCGGGGATCGCCATGTTGCTGGCAACATCGAGATCGCCTTTCTCCATCATCAGGCGCAAGGTTTGCGACTCCTGCAGATGACGGAACACCACACGCGTCAGCTTCGGCGCACCGCGCCAGTAGTGGGCATCGCGGCTGATGCGCAGCACATCTTTGGCCTGCCACACATCCAGGCGGAACGGTCCGGAACCCGCTTCGTGGGTGGTGAGCCAGCGATTGCCCCAGTCGTTATTCACCGCCTGCGCCTGCACGGTTTTGCTGTCGAGTACCACCATGCTGCCGAGCGCCGCCAGCGAATAGAGCACCAGCTTGGGATCGTTAGGCTTGGGCAGGCGAATCACTACCGTGTGCGCATCCGGCGCGCTGATCATCTGATCCACGTTCTCTTTGCTGAAGCCGTAAGATTTCCATACCGAGGCCTGTGCCAGATTCAGGTGCAGCACGCGGCGCATCGACCAGATCACATCGGCGCTGCTCAGCGGATTGCCGGAGTGGAAGGTGACATTGTCACGCAGGTGAAAGGTGAGTTGACGATTGTCGGGGCTGATCTCCCAGCGCTCAGCCAGCGCCGGGCGCACGTTGGTGAGCTGTTGCGGATCTAACTCGACCAAACCGTCATAGAGATTGACGACAATGCCGACCACTTCGTTGCCGGTCATGGCGGCGGGATCGAGCGTGAGCAGGTTATTCATGTTCATGCCCACAATCAGCTGGTCGTCTGGCGTGGCCGCCAGCAACGATGGGCTACAGGTGAGCAGCAGCAGCGCGGCGCACCACGCTCTGCAGGGGTTCATCAGGTTCATAAGCAAAGTCCAGCAGGTCAGAGGTTTATCGTTTTTATGCCGTACTGCTTGTGTTGGGCGCTTACCAGCGATTTAGCGTGTGTGTCTCAATCCACGCGAAATTGATGTCCTCCCCAAGTCCGGGACGCGTTGGCAGATGGACAAAACCCTCTGCGTCCATGGGATCGACCAGCGCGTTGAGATAGGCCGGCGGCTGTTCGTAATCAAGGAACGGATGCAGCAGACCGCGTTCGTACCAGCGGCAGTTGCGGATAGCGCCGACCACCGCGATGCTGGCGGCGCCGTTGCCGTGTACTTCGCAATCCATACCAAAGGCTTCGGCCAGGCTGGCGACCTTCATGGTGGCGGAGATGCCGCCGACGCCGTTAGCGCCAGCGCGTAGAATGTCGCAGGCACCAGCGCGGACCCAATCGGCGCGGCTGTGGTGTTTGCCGCCGAGACTTTCCGGGCCGAGCACGTCAATGCTGAGGTTTTCCGCCAGCCACGCGTATGACGCCATGCTTTCCTCTTCCATCGGCTCTTCGAACCAGGCGAAATTGAGTTTTTCCAGCGCTTTGCCAATGGTGAGCGCCTCGCTGCGGCTGTACCAGTGATAGCCGTCGAGCATCAGGGCGATGTCCGGGCCGACCGCTTCGCGCACCGCGGCGCAGGCTTTGATGTCCATTTGGGTGCTGGGCGCGAACGAAACCGGCGGCATCCAGGTGTGCAGTTTGATGGCCTGATAACCGCGCGCGACCAGTTTTTCGGCAAACTGCGCGTATTCATCGGGCGTGGATAAACCGCCTTCCAGCTCATCGCCGCACATGGTGCTGCCGTAAGCGGGAATTTTCTCGCGATAACCGCCAAGCAGTTTGTGGACCGGTTGTTTGAGCTTGCGACCAATCAAATCCCACAGCGCCTGTTCCACCGCCGATAACGCACGTTCGGTGAGCTGATGGGCGCTACCGCGCTGCCAGTGCACCAGATCCTGCCACAGACGCTCGCGATCAAAGGCATTTTGCCCAATCAGCACTTTGCGGAAGAAGGCGTTCACCACATGCGGCCGAATCACTTCGGCGGGGGCAAACGCGTAGCCGCAATCGCCATCTTCGCTGGCGATCGTTAGCAGCGCCATTTGGGCATCGGTCTCTGCGCCGGGATGCGAATGTCCGGCGCTGTCAGAGACGCGTCGCGTGGGGTAGCTAAACAGGGTGACATCAATGGCACTGATCTTCACGGTAACTCCTCCTTCAACTCAGTGGCTTGCCTAAATCAGGCATTAACATAAAAAATAAAACATCGTTTCATTTTGTAATTTAGCGTTCACATTTTGTTTACGCATTAGCCAAAGCGCGGGATAGCGCGGCGATTAATTGGGCATTTGCCCGGTAAGCTGTGAGGTTTTTCACGAATGAAGGGCATTTTGTGAGCGATTGCACAGTGGGAAAAAGCGCGGGGAATGTAAAAAAATGTGTATCCAGGGCTTTTCATTTCCTGTCTGCCAGGTAATAGTGACGCCGCGAAATTTAAATAATAATCATTATCATTCTAGGTGTATTAAATGAAATCATGGCTGATAGCACTGGGATTACTGGCGGTGACGGGTCACGCTGCGGCGAAAACCATTACCGATGTGGCTGGACGACAGGTCGAGGTCAAGGAGGAGTCTAAACGCATCATTCTCGGCGAAGGGCGTCAGATGTACTTGCTGGCGGCGTTTGATACCGCTGCGCCGTTCCAGCGCGTGGTGGGCTGGCGTGACGATTTTCATAAAGCCGATTACGACGGCTATCTGGCGTATGAAAAGAAATATCCGCAGATCCAAAAGCTGCCGACCTTTGGTGGCGCGAAAGATGGCACCTTTAACGTCGAACAGGCGCTGACGCTGAAGCCCGATTTGGTGCTGATGAACCTCGAATCCAAAGCCGCGACCGACGAAGGCAAGCTGATCGAGAAGCTACAAGCGGTGGGCGTGCCGGTGGTGTTTATCGACTTCCGCGAGAAGCCGATGGAACATGCTGAGCAAAGCATCCGCATCATGGGCGAGCTGGTTAACAATCCACAGCGCGCCGAAGAGATCGTGGCGTTCCGCCGTGCGCAAATCGAAAAGGTGACCGATCGCCTGAAAAACTTTAACGGCACGCGCCCGAAAGTGATGATTGATCGTGCTGGCGGCTACAGCGACGAGTGCTGCATGTCGTTTGGTAACGAGAACTTTGGTCAGATGGTAGAACTGGCGGGCGGCAGCAATATCGCCAAAGCGTTGATTCCAGGCACGTTCGGCACACTCAATCCCGAGCAGATCATCGCCAGCCGTCCCGATGTGGTGGTGGTGACAGGCGCGAACTGGAAAAACTACAACACCGTGGGTAAATGGGTTGGCGTGGGGCCCGGTGCGGATGTGAAAGAAGCGACGGCGCGTTTACGTCTGCTAATGATGCGTGATGCCTTCAAAACACTGCCGGTGGCGCACAACGGTAACGCGCATGCCATCTGGCATCAGTTCTACGACAGCCCGTATCAGTTTGTCGCGATTCAGGCGCTGGCGAAGTGGCTACATCCAGAACTGTTTGCCGATCTCGATCCGGACGCCACGTTCCGTGAGTTCCACGAAAAGTTTCTGCCTTTGCCGTATCAACCGGGTTATTGGGTAAGCCTGCCGGCAGATAAGTCTTAAGTTAGAGTGTGTTAGATAAGTGTTAAACGTTACTGTTTATCTTTACTAATATTTCACAGGTGGCTGCACGTTGTTTTATAAAAGCGAAACGCGTGCACCATCTGACAATAATACGGTAAGGGAGAGAGTAATGTTTCATACCTCAGGAAGATCGGTGTTCGGTGTGACGTTGTATACGCTGCTGGAACCGTTGCCGCTGGGCTTTTTTGTCGCCGCCTGGTTTTTCGATATCCTCTATTTGCAAACCTTCGTCATCATGTGGACCAAATCCGCCAGTTGGCTGATCACTATCGGTCTGGTGCTGGCCATCCTGCCACGTTTAATCAGTTTGGTTTATTTATTCCGTGGCGCGCGGCCGACCGAGAAAACCCATTTCTGGCTGTCGCTGCTGGCGATCGTGCTGGCGGTGGTGAACGCCTTTATTCACAGTCGTGATGCTTACGCGGTGGTGCCACTGGGCATCACGCTGTCGACGCTGGTGGTGGCGCTGCTGCTCATTGCCAACGTGCAACTGGTGTTGCGCGAACGTCGCACGCAAGGAGGTCGCGTATGAAACACTTACTCAGTGCGGTAGCCATCGCGATGCTGCTCAGTGCCTGTGACGACGGGGCGCTGATCGATCCTCAAAAGCAAATCGGTGCGAATCCTGAACTGCCGCAGGCGCAGAACTTCTTTATGCCGCCGATGCAGGTGCCGGAAGGCACGTCGTGGAAAGCCGGTGAAATGCCGAAAGTGGCGGATGGGTTAAAGATCGAAAAGATCGCCGACAATCTGCAGCATCCGCGTCAGGTGCTGGTGCTGCCGAACAATGATGTGCTGGTGGCGGAATCCAATGGCACACCGAAACCGACCACCGCACCGAAGCAGCTGATTATGGGCATTGTGCAGAAAGCGTCTGGCAAGGGCGGCGAGGGCGGTAATCGCATTACCTTGCTGCGTAATGTTAACGGCAAATGGGAGCAACATCGCTTTATCGACAACCTGACGGCGCCGTTTGGTATGCAGCTGGTGGGCAACACGCTGTATGTGGCGAACGCCGATAGCCTGGTGAAATTCCCGTATGAAACCGGGCAAACCGAGATCCGCACCCCGCCGGTGGAAGTGACCGAGCTGCCGGGCGGGCCGATTAACCATCACTGGACCAAATCGCTGCTCGCCAGCCCCGACGGCAGCAAGCTGTACGTTGGCGTGGGTTCGAACAGTAACGTGACGGAAAACGGCATTGGCGAGGAGTATCGCCGTGCGGCGGTGCTGGAAGTGGATGCGGCCAGCGGTGCCAGCCGGATTTATGCCAGCGGCCTGCGCAATCCAACCGGATTGCAGTGGGAGCCGCAGAGCGGCAAGCTGTGGGCGATTGTGAATGAGCGCGACGAGATCGGTTCTGATTTAGTGCCGGATTACATGACGTCGGTGCAGGACAAAGGCTTTTACGGCTGGCCGTACAGCTATTATGGCCAGCACGTGGATGAGCGCGCGCAGCCGCAGAGGCCGGATCTGGTAGAGAAGGCGATTAAACCGGATTACGCCCTGAGTTCGCACGTCGCACCACTCGGTCTGTTGTTCTACGGCGCGGATAATATGCCGCAGTATCGCGGCGGGGCGTTTATCAGCGAACACGGCAGCTGGAACCGTACGCCGCTCAACGGCTATCAGGTGGTGTGGGTGAAATTCGAGAATGGGAAACCGGTGGGACAACCACAGCCGGTGGTGACTGGTTTCCTCACCGACGATCAGAAGCAGGTGCGCGGCTTGCCGGTTGGTTTAGCCACCGATTGGCAGGGCGGCGTATTAATTGCCGATGATGCGGGAAATACCATTTGGCGTATCAGTTCCGCCAGATAATTAATCGCAGGTAATAAAAAAGGATTTGGCATTAAGCCAAATCCTTTTTTTTATGTTCGCTAAACGGCTGGTAACCGCGCCGCGAACGGGGTGCTCAGCACTCCTCACAACAGCGATAATAAAATGTGCGGCGAGATATTTCAAGTTTTGCCATAATACTGTATGGTTATACAGGTGTTGAGTGACGAGCGAAGCCTCATTGTTTTTCTGATGACTCCAGGGGCGCGGATAGTTAAATCCCGGCAGGTTTCAGGTGGTGCTGGCCTGTGGCTTTTACAATGAGAGCCGCTCAGCACTCCTCACAATTGTGCTTAGGCGGTCGGCGGGTGGAGTCAAAGCCCCGGCAGCTGAAAGGCGCGCTCCTCTCAGAGGAGAAGGAAAGTGATGGAACTTGTTCGATTGCTGCTGGACATCGTCCGCATCATTCTTCAAATCATCGTTGCCCTTTTGCAACTGACCGGTCAGGCACACTGACTGGAACTTGAGACAAGGCGGAGCTCACCCCTCCGCCTTTTTTCGCGTGGATCAAAATCCGCTGCGCTAAAAACGCGACTATCCTCATCTCATTCTGTAATGCGAGGAAGTGCATCATGGCAATCACGTTCGGGCCGATTACCGCGCCGATGACGTTCAGCGACGTTGAACCGGTTTTTCTCACCGATGATACGCTTGTGCAGCGCAAGAACGCGCTGCTGGCGGGCATGCAGCGCGAGGGTTTTGACTGGCTGGTGATCTATGCCGACAAGGAACACGGCGGCAATTTCGAATATCTGAGCGGATTTATCCCGCGTTTCGAAGAGGGATTGCTGCTGCTAAATCACTCCGGAGCTTGCACGCTGGTGCTGGGCAACGAAAACCTGAAAATGGCGCGCTTTTCACGCACAGCGGCCGCGCTGCTGCACACGCCGTACTTCTCGCTTCCCAATCAGCCCATGGACAATGAAGTGCCGCTGGAAAGCCTCTTCAAAGATGCTGGCTTAGCGAACGGTCATAAAGTCGGGCTGGTGGGCTGGAAGATGTTTACGCCCGCCGCCGGCAATGGGCGTGCGATGTTTGATCTGCCGTACTTTATTGTCGATGCCATTCAGCGCACGCTAAACGATGACGCCACGTTAGAAAATGCCATCCACTTGTTTATTGGCGATAACGGCGCGCGCACCACCTGCAATGCCAATGAAATCGCCCATTACGAATATGGCGCAAACCTCGCGTCAAAGTGCATGCTGGAGGCGCTGAATACCATTGAGGTGGGCGTGCGTGAAACAGAATTAGGCGCGTTACTGCACGCCGAAGGGCAATGCAACACGGTGGTGACTATCGCCGCCACCGGCAGCCGTTTCGACAAAGCGAACCTCTATCCCATCTGCAAAAAAGTGCAGCGCGGCGATCCGCTTTCGCTAACCACCGCTTTCAAAGGTGGACTCTCCAGCCGCAGCGGCTTTGTCGTTGCCGATCAACGTGAGTTGCCGCCAGGCCAGCAAGATTATCTGGAGCGCATCGCCAAACCCTATTTCTCGGCCGTGGTGGCCTGGCTGGAAAACATTCGCTGCGGCATGAGCGGTGGTGAGCTGTACCAGCTTATCGAGCAGGTTTTGCCGAAAGCCCGTTTTGGCTGGCACCTCAATCCGGGACATCTGGTGGCGGACGAAGAGTGGATGTCGTCGCCGATTTATCATCAGTCCACCGAATTGCTTAAGAGCGGCATGATGCTGCAAATTGACATCATCCCGTCGGTGCCGGGCTACAACGGTGCCAGCGCCGAAGAGTGCGTGGTGCTGGCCGATGCGGCGCTGCAAAGCGACATCCGTACTGATTATCCGGAGCTGTGGCAGCGCATCGAAACCCGCCGCCGTTATCTGCGGGAAACCATCGGCATTCAGCTCAGCGATGAAATTTTGCCGCTGTCGAATAGCGTGGCGTATTTAAGGCCGTTCTTTTTAGCAAAGGATCAGGCGTTAAGCGTGGTGAGTTGATGTCGTGAGGTCGCCCTGAATGGCGTAATGCCGATCAGTCAAGCGCCGTACCGAATCAGCGCACCTTCCGTAGCGGCGCGATTTAGCGCGCAATGATTTGCGCCGCTTCAATGTGTGCTCTGGGTAATTAGCCTTACAAGGTAAGTCGTTAACGCACACTAGTTTGGCGGATTATGGGTGGCGTACAGCGGCCATGACTCAAACAGATAACCATCGAAATCGATATCATCAACGTCTGAGAACTCCAGCAGCCGTTGTTTCACGTTTTCCAGATGTTGCCACATCGCCAGCTTGGCGGCGCGCGCGTCTTTTTTGATCAGCGTCGCGAGGATTTTTTTGTGATCGTCGAGCCACTGTTTGCGGTAATCGTTATTGACCAGATGGCGATGCAGTTGGCTCCACATCACGTTATCTTCGCGCCACTGCCAGGATTGCTTAAACAGCTCAACCAGCATGCTGTTATGGGTGGCTTCGGCAATCGCCAGATGGAAATTGCGATCGCCGTTTTCACTTTGGTTGACCGCACCCGACGCCAGCTCTTTCTCTTCCAGCTCCAGCGCCTGGCGCATCTTCATGATGTCTTCACGCGTCGCCTGCAGCGCGGCGAACTCGGCAATATTGCTCTCCAGCAGCTGACGCGCCTGCAACATCTCGAACGGTCCGGCATCGTTGCTGGCTTTGTGAAGCGAAACAGGTTGCTGCGGCGAATCGTGAATCACATAGATGCCCGCACCGCGACGTACCTCAATTAATCCTTCCAGCTCCAGCATAATCAGCGCTTCACGCACCAGCGTACGCGTCACATTCAATAGCGCGGCGAGTTCGCGCTCCGGCGGCAGCCGTTCGCCCACCGCATACTGCTTCTTCGTGATCATCTGGCGGAGCATTTCCCCGACTTCCTGATAAGGGCGCTGTGCTGAAGTTTGAGTTTTCATCGTGCTCTTTTCTGTGTGTTAAAGGATTCACAATCTCTGATACAGCCTCACTCAGAGACGCGCACTATAGCATAGCGAATAAGAATCGGCCTGGTCACGGCGCGCAGTGACCAGGCCACCATCACTGGGCTTTCAGCGCGAAATAGCGTTCGGCATTGTTAAAGCAGATGTCGCGCAGCATGTTGCCGAGCATCGGCTCATCGTGCGGCACAATGCCGTCTTTTACCCACTGCGCCAGCAGATTGCACAGAATACGGCGGAAGTATTCGTGGCGCGTGTAGGAGAGGAAGCTGCGTGAATCGGTCAGCATACCGACAAACTGGCTGAGCAAGCCGATTTGCGACAGTTGCTCCAGTTGACGCAGCATGCCGTCGCGCTGATCGTTGAACCACCAGCCAGAACCGAACTGCACCTTGCCGGCAACGCCCGCGCCCTGGAAGTTGCCCGCCATAGTAGCCAGCACTTCGTTATCGCGCGGATTGAGGCAATAGAGAATGGTTTTCGGCAGCTGATCATTGAGGTCCATCGCATCCAGCAGGCGCGCCAGCGGCCAGGCAATATTGTTATCGCCAATCGAATCAAACCCGCTGTCTGGCCCGAGCTGGCGGAACATGCGCGTGCTGTTGTTACGGATCGCGCCGATGTGTAGTTGCATTACCCAGCCGCGCCGCGCATATTCGCTGCCGAGCCACACCAACACCGCGCTGCTGAACTGGGCGATTTCCAATTCATCCAGCACATCGCCACGGCGACGTTTGGCCAAAATCGTATCGAGCACGCGGTCGTCCGGCACCGGCGCAAAGCGCAGGGTTTCAATACCGTGGTCTGAGGCGCGACAACCGTGGGCGGAGAAGTGGTCAAGGCGTCGTAACAGCGCGCGGCGTAGCGCATCGAAGCTGTCGATGGCGACATCGGCGGCGGCTTCCAGGCGAGCAAGATAGTCGACAAAACCCTCCAGCTCGATTTTGAAGACCTTGTCCGGACGCCAGCTCGGCGCAACGTCAATATCAAAGCTGCGGTCATCGGCGATTTGGCGGTGATAGTGCAGTGAATCAACCGGATCGTCGGTGGTGCCCACCATGCGCACCTTCATCTGGCGCATGATGCCGCGCGCAGAAAATTCCGGCGTCGCCAGCTGTTCCGCACAGCGCTGCCAGATCGCAGGCGCGGTGTCCGGGCCAAACAGCGTATCGGTTATGCCAAACGGGCGCCGCAGTTCAAGGTGCGTCCAGTGATAGAGCGGGTTACCGAGGGTTTTTGGCACCGTTTGCGCCCAGGCGAGATACTTGTCGTAGTCGCTGGTGCTCTTGCCGGTAATCAACGACTCATCGACGCCCGCGGCGCGCAGCGCGCGCCATTTGTAGTGATCGCCTTCCAGCCAGATTTGGCCGAGGTTGGCGAAGCGACGATCTTCAGCAATCTCCTGAGGATTGAGGTGACAGTGATAATCGTAGATTGGCATATCCGCAGCGAAGTCGTGGTACAAGCGCCGCGCGATGTCGCTCTGCAGCAGAAAATCTTCATCCATAAAGCGCATTATTGGGCTTCCTGAGCAAAATAGGCGCGGTGGATCGCCAGTTCGACGCCGCGAATTTCCGCCAATCCTTTCAGGCGACCAATCGCCGAGTAGCCGGGATTGGTTTTCTTCTTCAGGTCATCCAGCATCTGGTGGCCGTGGTCGGGACGCATTGGAATCAAATCTTCCTCCCCCGCGGCTTTACGTCGCTGTTCCTCTTCGGCAATCGCTTTGATCACCGCAAACATATCGACATCGCCACCCAAATGCGCGGCTTCGTGGAAGCTGTTGGGGTTCTCTTCCCGCTTGGTGGAGCGCAGATGCGCGAAGTAGATGCGTGGGCCGAAGCGCTTGACCATGCCGGCTAAATCATTCTGTGCCAGCACGCCGTACGAGCCGGTACACATGGTGAAACCGTTGGCGGGGCTGCTGACGGTATCGATCATCCATTGCAGATCGTCGGCGTTGGAAACGATGCGCGGTAAGCCGAGAATTGGGCGTGGCGGATCGTCCGGATGTACCGCCATGCGTACGCCCACCTCTTCCGCAACCGCGACAATGGCGCGCAGGAAGGTGGCAAAATTCTCACGCAGCTCGGCCTTACCGATACCTTGATAACGCGCCAGCTGGGCACGGAATTGATCCAGCGTGTAGCCTTCCTCCGCACCCGGCAAACCGGCGATGATGTTGCGCATCAGGCGGTTACGGTGCTCTTCACTCATCGTTGCAAAGCGTTCAGCAGCCTCGGCGATCTCTTGCGCACTGTAATCCTGCTCCGCGCCGGGACGCTGCAGAATGTGCAGTTCAAACACCGCGAACTCAATCTGATCAAAACGCAGGGCTTTCGCGCCATCCGGCAGCAGATATTCGAGATCGGTGCGCGTCCAGTCAAGGATCGGCATGAAGTTGTAGCACACGGTTTTAATGCCGCACTGCGCCAGGTTGCGCAGCGACTGCTGATAATTGCTGATCCAGTGCTGGCAGCGGCCGCTGCCGGTTTTAATCTCTTCATGAATCGGCACGCTCTCCACCACCGACCACACCAAACCGGCGGCTTCCACCAGCGCCTTGCGCTGCATGATTTCGTCGACTGACCACACTTCGCCGTTAGGGATGTGGTGCAGTGCGGTGACGATGCCGGTTGCGCCCGCCTGGCGCGCATCGGCCAGAGAGACAGGATCGTTGGGGCCGTACCAGCGCCAGGTCTGCTTCATGTTGTTACCTCACTCACCATTGGTTGACCAATATTCTTTATTAGCGCGCTATATCAGACAATTACTACGCGATTCCGGATTAAAACTCTGCTCTTTACGGGGTTAAGTCAACCTGGTAAGTGATTTTGGTTAACCAGATCACATTTGCGACATCAATCTGGCGACCACTTTTCGCAACTGTGGTTCACTCCTGGCGGATGGTTAGAAATGACTCACTAACGGAGAATCAGATGAACCGCAGTTTAAACCCAGGGATAACCGCCGCAGGCACCAAACGCACCTTGCGCAATCTGCGCTGGTGGGTATTGGTGCTGTTCTTAGCAGGCGTCACGGTCAACTACATCACCCGTAACTCGTTGGGCTTGCTGGCACCGGAGCTCAAAACCAGCCTCAACATCACCACCGAACAATATTCCTGGATCGTCGGCGCCTTCCAGCTGGCGTATACCTTCTTTCAACCGATTTGCGGCTGGCTGATCGACGTTATTGGCCTGAAAGTCGGCTTCCTGATCTGCGCCACCATTTGGGCCGTCGCCTGTTTGTTCCACGCTGGCGCGGCCAGTTGGGTGCATCTGGCTATCCTGCGTTTTGTCATGGGCGGCGCTGAAGCAGCAGCCACGCCCGCTAATGCCAAAGTGATTGGCGAATGGTTCCCGAAAAAAGAGCGTCCTATCGCCGCCGGATGGGCGGGCGTGGGCTTCTCGCTTGGCGCGATGCTGGCACCGCCGATTATCTACTTTGCGCACGCTTCCTTTGGCTGGCAGGGCGCGTTCCTGTTCACCGGTTGCCTGGCGTTGGGTTGGGTGGTGCTGTGGTGGTTGTTCTATCGCGATCCGGAGCAGCATCCCAATCTGCAAGCCTCGGAACTGGAATTTATTCGTCAGGATAATGAACCGCCAGCAGTGAAACTGCCGTTCTTTACCGCGCTGAAAACCGTGTCGAAAAACAAACGTTTTTACGGCATCGCCATTCCCGCCTTTATGGCTGAACCTGCCTGGGGCGTGCTGAGCTTCTGGGTGCCGCTCTATCTGGCGAAAGAGCTGGGTATGGATCTGAAGCAGATTGCTATGTTCGCCTGGCTGCCGTTCCTCGCCGCCGATTTAGGCAGCGCGGCCAGCGGCTATCTGACGCGGCTCTACACCAAAATCTTTGGTTTTACCCAAGTTAATTCCGTGGTGGCGAGTTCGGTGACGGGCGCTTTCCTGATGCTGTCGCTGGCGCTGGTCGCGGTCACTAAAGATCCTTACGTAGCGATTGCGCTGATCTCGATTGGTGGTTTCGGCCATCAGATCATCTCCTGCATGCTGAGCGCGCTGGTGGTGGAGAAGTTTGATAAAGGCCAGATGGCCACCGTCAACGGCATGCGCGGCTCGTTCGCCTGGATCTCCAGCTTCCTGTTCTCACTGCTGATCGGCGTTACCGCCGACACCATTGGCTTTAATCCGCTGTTTGTCGCCATGGGCTTCTTCGACCTGATTGGCGCCGTATTCCTGATTGCTTTTATTGCTGAACGTCGCGCCCAGCGCGCATGAAAAAGTAGGTAACGATGAAAACGTTAAAAAATTGGTCATTAGCCGGTTCCGATGCACACCACGTGGCGTTAAACGTCGACGGCAAACACACGCTGTGTCTGTATGTGCTGGAAACGGGCATGTTCCGCGTGGCGATTAAACGTCATGGCGCATACAGCCTCGATCGCACCTGGAGCATCGCGCCACAAAGTGATGTGCCGTGGGAAGGGCGTCAGCGTGACAGCCTGGCCGGATTCACCTTGCCATCGTTCACGCTGGAAGAAGAGGGCGACACGCTGGTGGTGGCCACCGATAAGCTGCGGGTGATCGTCCATCAACCGCTGGCGCTGGAGTGGCAATATTGCGACAGCCACGGCGCATGGCAGCTGCTGACCTGCGACCGTCCAACCAGCGCTTATCAAATCAACGCGCACGGCGATGGCGTGGCGCACTATCAGTGCCGCATGAACGACGATCGTTATTATGGTCTGGGCGAGAAAACCGGCGATTTGCAGCGTAATGGCCAGCGCTATGAGATGCGTAACCTTGATGCGATGGGCTACAACGCGGCCTCCACCGATCCGCTGTACAAGCATGTGCCTTTTACCATCACCCGTCGTACCGATGTTAGCTTTGGTCTCTATTACGATAACCTCAGCAGCAGCTGGTTTGATCTGGGTAATGAACTCGATAACTATCACAAACCGTATCGCCGCTGGCAGGCGGAATGCGGTGATATCGACTATTACCTGTTTGTCGGTGACAAGGTGCTGGATGTCACCAAAGCCTTTGTGCGTCTCACAGGTAAAACGCTGTTCGGCCCGAAATGGAGCCTTGGCTACAGTGGTTCAACCATGCATTACACCGATGCGCCGGATGCACAACATCAGCTGATGAACTTCATTCGTCTCTGCGAAGAGCACGATATTCCGTGCGATTCATTCCAGCTCTCGTCCGGCTACACCTCAATTAACAACAAGCGCTACGTGTTCAACTGGAACTACGACAAAGTGCCGCAGCCGGAGGTGATGAGCCAGGCGTTTCACGACGCCGGCTTGCGCCTCGCCGCCAATATCAAACCGTGCCTGTTACAGGATCATCCGCGTTATAACGAAGTGGCGGAACAAGGGCTGTTTATCCGTGACTCCGAAGAAGATGCGCCTGAACGTTCGGTGTTCTGGGATGACGAAGGTTCACATCTCGATTTTACCCATCCGCAAGCCGTCGCCTGGTGGCAGGAAAACGTCACCAAACAGCTGCTGGAAAAGGGCATCGATTCCACCTGGAACGATAATAACGAATATGAAGTGTGGGACGGCGAAGCGCGTTGCCACGGTTTCGGCACGCCAATTGCCATCAAACACATTCGCCCGGTGATGCCGCTGCTGATGATGCGCGCCTCGATGGAAGCGCAACAGCGCTTCGCGCCGGAAAAACGTCCTTTCCTGATTTCCCGTTCGGGTTGCGCCGGGATGCAGCGCTATGTGCAAACCTGGAGCGGCGATAACCGCACCAACTGGACCACGTTGCGTTACAACATCCGCATGGGATTGGGTATGAGCCTGTCCGGTTTGTACAACGTGGGACACGACGTCGGTGGCTTCTCCGGCGATAAACCAGATGCAGAACTGTTTGTGCGCTGGGTACAAAACGGCGTGATGCATCCGCGTTTCACCATTCACTCGTGGAATGACGATCACACCGTCAATGAACCCTGGATGTATCCGGCGGCTACGCCTGCGATCCGCGCCGCGATTGAACTGCGTTATCGTCTGCTGCCTTACCTCTATACGTTACTGTGGCAGGCGCATGCTGACGATGAACCGATGCTGCGTCCGACTTTCCTCGATCATGAACAGGATGCGCAGACGTTCGCCGAGTGCGATGAGTTTATGCTGGGCCGCGATCTGCTGGTGGCCAGCGTGGTCGAACCCGGCCAGCGCGAGCGTCGTCTGTGGCTGCCCGACAACCAAACTGGCTGGTATGACTTCGCTAACCAGCAATGGTTCAGCGGCGGTCAATGGATCACGCTGGCGGCTCCGCTGGAAACCCAGCCGATGCTGGTGCGTGCCGGAGCGGGCTTACCGCTCAGCGAGCGCCTGCGTCATGTTGACACTAAAACTGACGATCGCCGCACCTTGCAGCTGTTCCCGCTGAAAGGCAAAGGGGTTAGCCACGGTATGCTGTTTGAGGATGATGGCGAAAGCTGGGGTTATCAGCAGGGCAATGCGCTGTGGCTCAACTGGAAAATGCGCAGCGATGCTGAGGCGATTCACCTCAACTTCCAGCGCAAAGGAAGCTTCCAGCCAGCCTGGCAGACGCTGAAGATTATGCTGCCGCCGGGTGAACAGCGTCAGCTATTTATTGATGGCGTAGCGGTGGATAAGGCGCAGGCAAAAGCGGTGTTAGCGGATATTGCTGCGGAGTAATCGGTCGCCCTGAATGGCGGCACTACATCGATGTTGTATTCGTAGGGTGCGCATTCATGCGCACCTGGAATAAAGCAGAGAGATCAGTCGATTAACCCTTTCGCCCGCGCCAACAGAAACGCGGTAACCGTTGTCGCGTCGCTGATCTTTCCTGCCAGAATCAGTTCAAGAAACGCATCGATTTTAATTTTCTTCGCGGTTAATCCCACCTCTTCCGCATCCAGATTTTGCCCCTGATTCGCCATTCACATTTTCTGAATTAACGTGCCATCGCCTGTTTTAGGGCGTTTAGAAAAACCGTGACGCGCGTTGGCAGATGCCGTGCGGTGGGAAACAGCGCCCAGACGCCGAGCAGCTGCGGTTGAGCATCTCGCAAGGTAATCTCAGTCAGTTCACCTGCCGCCAACTCTTGCTGCACATCCCATGCAGAGAGCTGGGCGATGCCGCTGCCCGCTACGCATAAGGTACGCACGCCTTCCACATTGCTGCCGCTAAAACGGCCCTCAACGCTGACACTGGAAATATGGTCGTCGACTATAAAACTCCATTGCGGCACGCCGGATAAGCGTAGGCAGTTATGCTGATGCAAATCGGCCAGCAGTTTTGGCGTGCCGAAGCGCGCCAGATAGTCTGGAGAAGCACAGAGCACGCTCGGATTATCCGCCAGCCGCTGCGCGACTAAGCGCGAATCCCGCAGCGGGGCGATGCGAATGGCGACATCGTAGCCCAGCCCAACAATATCGGTGACGTTATCGCTGAGCTGGAAATCGATCTTCAGTTCGGGATTCTCCGCCATCAGCGCGGGCAGCAACGGAATAATGGTGCGGCGGCCAAAACCAGAAGGTGCGGTGATGCGCAGCTGGCCGGTGGCGCCCTGTTTATTCGGCGAGAACAGATTGCGCGCGCTCTGTTCGGTTTCCGTCAGGGTTTTGGCGTAGGGCAGAAACTCTTCACCTTCATCTGTTAACGCAATGGCGCGGGTGGTGCGATGCAGCAGGCGCACGCCGAGATCTTCTTCCAGCGAGGCGAGTCGGCGTGAGACCGTCATTGGCGTGGTGTTCAGTCGCCGCGCAGCCTGCGTCAGGCTGCGCGTCTGGGTGACCATCAGAAATACCTCAACATCTTTTGAGTTCATTGTAACGATTTCCGTTATACAGACGTATCATCATCGGCCATTTTTGTCCCTGTGGCGACCGAATATACTGCGCTCTGTAGATAATCCGCATCCAGAGAGCAATATGAGTGATAAAAATCTTTTTCAGAGCGGCACACTGAATCGGCTGGCGCTGAAGAATCGCATTATGGTGGCGCCCATGACGCGCATCTCCGCCAGCGTTGACGGCATACCAGGCGAACGTATGCAGCACTACTATCAGCGCTTCGTGCGCGGCGGCTTTAGCGCCATCATCACCGAAGGCATCTATATCGATGAAGCCTGGTCGCAAACCTATGCGTTTCAGGCGGGGCTGATTAACGCTAAACAGAGCGCCGGCTGGCGCGCGATCACCGATCGGGTGCATCAGCATGGCGGCAAAATCATTGCGCAGTTGATGTATGCCGGGGCGATATCGCAGGGCAACATCTATCGACCGGACACGCTCGCGCCCTCAGCGGTGCAGCCGCGCGGGGAACAACTCGGTTTCTATCACGGTCATGGCGCCTATCCGCTGCCACGCGAAATGAATGAAGAGCAGATCCAGCAGGTGATCGACAGCTTTGCGCACACTGCGGCGCGGGCAGTCGGCGAAGCGGGTTTTGATGGCATCGAAATTCATGGCGCTAACGGCTATCTGCTTGACCAGTTCTTTACCGATTACACCAATCAGCGCAGCGATCGCTGGGGCGGCGATATCGTGGCACGTTTGTCTCTGACGCTGGCGGTGATCGCCGCGGTGCGCCAGCGCGTAGGCAAGGATGTTACGCTGGGAATTCGCCTCTCACAGGGCAAAGTGAATGATTTTCATCACAAATGGCGGGAAGGCGAAGTGGGCGCGCGCCTGGTATTCGCCGCGATTGCTGAGGCCGGCGTGGATTATCTGCATCTGACTGAATATGACGCGCTGCAACCGGCGTTTGCCGATTCGCCGCTGTCACTGGTGCAAATTGCGCGTCAGGCGGCACCGAAATTGCCGATTATCGCCAATGGCGCGTTAAGTGATGCCAGCACGGCGGCGCAGGCGCTGGAGCAGGGCGCGGATTATGTGTCGATAGGCAAAAGCGCGCTAGCCAATCCCGACTGGCCGATGCGTATTCGTGATGGCGTGGCACTGCGCGAATTTGATAAAAATCTGCTGGCGCCATCGGCGGATGTGAAAAACTGCGAATTGGTTTAACGCTGAAAGGGCGCTGATGGGTGAATGGGTCGCCATGAATGGCGTAATGCCGATCAGTTAAGCGCCGTATCAAATCACCGCACCTTCCGTAGCGGCGCGATTTATCGCGCAATAAATTGCGCCGCTACAATGTGTGCTCTCGATAATTAAGGGTTTTCATGTCTCAACTGACGAGCATTACGCCATGAATGGCGACCACACGATTATTGCGCAAAAGCCCACGTCAGTTTGCCATTGTCAGAGACCAGCTTCTCCAGCTTCTTCTCGTTCACTTTCTTGCGTGCGCCTAACCGATCCGCCGTCAGCGGGCCGCTATCGCTGTGCGCAATCACCGTGTCTTTCGGCACGCTGGTCATCTTCTCAGCGATGGTTTCCAGCGCTTTGGCGTAACCGTTGCGGTTATTGAGGTCAAAGTTCTTCAGCGGCAGCTGCGTTTCCAGCCATTTGCCCCAGTAGAACTCGAGGAACGGCGGCGGATTCTGCTCCTTCTCAAAGCCAATATCGCGCACGAAATAGACCAGCGAGCGATATTCATCATTCTGCATATGCTGGCGGCCCAACTCTTTCGGCAGCGCGTCCGGTTTAATTTTGCCAGCTGGCGTATCCAGCCACACCAGATGTGCCGTTTCCATTTTTTGCCAGAAGGCGGACATGGTTTTCAGGCTGCGGAAGTCATCGGTGATGCGCACTTGCACCGGCGTGTTAAGACCGGCGATATCGGCGAAATTGCTGAAAGTATGATGACCATCGGTAAGGTACAGCACGTTATCCGGCGCAATCACCGCCGTTTTCATCGGCCCCGGTTCGCTGCCGACCGGCGCTTTACAGCTGAAGCTGCTGGGCTGCGAGAGACGTGATTTATTGTCAATTTTATCAACGCCTTTCTGCCCCATACTTTCGCAATAATCATCGAACAGCTTTTTCGGTTCGGCTTCATAACGATGCTGTTTGTAATCCAGCTGACGATAGCCAATCGCAGCCTGCGTTGGATGGAGTTGCGCTAACTGCACTTGCACAATATCACCGGCCTTGATGTCGGCGGGCAGCGCGGCGGATGCCTGTCCGGCTGACCATAACAGCGCCAGTATTGACCACGGTGTTCTCATTCCTTTTCCTCGAATCGCCTGAAACAGATACGCACAATAGCATTAGTGTCATTTTGCCGCTGTAGTGTTGTCGCTCGCGGTTGCCCAGTCGCAACCGGTCATCCAGACATCTGACCACACGGAGCTTTGATTATGGCACTTGCTGCTGTGCAACCGACAAAACTGCAACACACTGTTATCGATCCCAGCGTGCGCATGCGCGAAACCCAGATTGGCGCGCAATGTGAAGTGCTGGCCGAAACCTATATCGAATACAGCGAACTGGGCGACTTCTCCTATCTCGGAGAACATTGCTGCGTCGCCGATGCGCAAATCGGACGCTTTACCGCCATTGCCAATCATGTACGGATTGGCGCACCCAATCATCCGATGGATCGCGCCTCGCAGCACCGTTTCACCTACTGTCCGGAATACTACGATGCGCAGGCGGAACGCGATAATGGCTTCTTTGCTGACCGTCGCGCCGATCGCGTGATCATTGGCAATGATGTGTGGATTGGGCATGGCGTGATCGTACTGCCGGGCGTGGCGGTGGGTGACGGCGCGGTGCTGGCGGCCGGTGCGGTGGTGACGAAAGAGGTGCCGCCATACACCATTGTCGGTGGCGTGCCAGCCAAAGTGATCCGTGCACGTTTCGCGGTGGATATTGCCGCGCAGCTGCAGGCGATTGCCTGGTGGAACTGGCCGCTGGAGAAGCTGATGGCGAATCTGGCCGATTTCCAATCCTCCGATCTCCGTGCATTTTGCCAGCGGCACGGCAGCTAACCGCGCTGCAAGCGCCATTTGTCGTCGCAGCGAATCTCAAGTAAACTCAAAATACCCTGTTTTTGAGATTGCTTGAGATGAAGCTGCGCCGCCCACCAGCTCAACTTATTGATTCGCTGAGTATCAGTGAGATTAATTCGCTCCTCGCCAGTCATGCCGAGTGGGATGAGCGCTATCTGCATTTCGATGAGTTATATCGTCGTGTCAGAGATAGTCAGACGCGTGAGAAAGTGTGGAGCGCACTGAAATTCAAGCGCCGCAGCAGCGCGCAGCACTTTGTGATCGCCGATCAAACCGTGACCTGTAATCTTACGGCCAAAATCACGGCGGCGATGTCGATGGTTGATCGTATGACCTTTGCGCGCAACGGCGAACCAACGAATGAGGACTCGGCTTCTTACCTGATGTCACAGCTGATCATGGAAGAGGCGATTTCATCCAGCCAGTTGGAAGGCGCGGCGACCACCTCGCGCGTGGCGATGGAGTTGCTGGCGGTGGGGCGTGCACCGCGCAACGAAGATGAAAGCATGATCATGGGCAACTGGCGCTTGATGCAGCACATTGCCACGCTGGGTGACGCGCCGCTGACGCGCGCCGATATTCTGGAAATT
Organism: Pantoea sp. GbtcB22; assembly: GCF_019091025.1. Classification (NCBI taxonomy): domain Bacteria; kingdom Pseudomonadati; phylum Pseudomonadota; class Gammaproteobacteria; order Enterobacterales; family Erwiniaceae; genus Pantoea; species Pantoea sp. GbtcB22. The sequence continues at coordinate 616,992 of NZ_JAGXKB010000001.1, read as the reverse complement.
CATCACATCGCCTGCGCCGGCATTAATGATGAAAAATATCGGCCCGGCGCCGTGCGCGACAATAACGATGTGTTTGTTGCCGGGCGCGACGGCGAAATTATTCATCAGCCGCCGGATTATCAGCGGCTCAATAGCCTGCTGGACGCGTTATGCGCCGAAGTTGCCTGGCTGGAGCAGCAGGGCACGCATCCGTTGCTGGTGGCCTGCGTGTTGCACTTTGCTATCGGCTACATTCATCCCTTCATTGACGGCAACGGGCGCACCGCGCGCGGCCTGTTTTACCATCATCTGATTCGTCACGGTTACAGCGCGTTCCGCTACATCTCCATCAGCAAGCTGTTGAAAGCCGCGGCGGTAAAGTACGGCATTTCCTATCTTTACAGCGAAACTGATGAGATGGATCTGACCTATTTCGTGCAGTTTCAGTGCGAAGTGGTGATGCGCGCGGTGACTGCCTTCACCGAGCAAATCGCCACGCTGCACAAAGAGCGGGAACGTCTAGTGACGTGGGTGGAAGAGCATATGACCTTAGCCAAAGGTGAGCTGGATATCATGGCCATCGCGCTCAATGCGCCGGGTTCGTTACTCAGCTCTGCCGGGATTAAATCGCGGCTCGGCATCGCGGATAACACCGCGCGTGCGCGCCTGAAAAACCTCACCGAACAGGGATTGTTGCGTCCACTAAAGGAGGGGAAAGGAACGGTGTATCAGGCGCCTGTTTCACTGCGCAAGCTGCAGGAGTGGCTGAAAAAGCGCGAAGGGTAACAGCGTTATCGCAAGCAATCTCAAAATACCCTTTTTTTGCGATTACTTGCGATGTGGATTAGATCGGCGGATGCATTACCATCGCCGATAGCACCGCTTCCTGCGGCAACCCGACATGCAGCAAAATCTGCTGGCGATAATGATCGTCGGCGTCGCGCGCATCGTCGCTGAGTAACACGCCCACTTCATTGACGTTCTTGCCGGCCACCTGCACCTTGTCACGCGCGGCACTGCGCATCCATTCGTACTCGATATCAATGTGGCCGGTATCAATGCAGCGAATGCCATGCTGGCTGAGATCGTAAGCCAGCACCGTGGCGGTGGGGCCGAGCGACATCAGCACCATATCGTAATCGCGTGCGTGCGCCAGCACCGAGCTGTAGAGCTCGTTGTAGACCGAGAAGGCGTTGCGATTGAGCGTGGTGATGCGTTTAATCTCCCGCGCGTCATCAAGCAGATCGTTACCGATGCCGAGACGCGTGCCGCTGCCTTCCACAATTAATATCTTTTTATCGCTGAACAGCTGCTTGAACTTATTAAACACGCGAACCGCCTGCTGCTTGTCCTTATAATCGTGATAGGGACGCGTAACGGAGGTATTGCCGTAGCGGTAATCTTTCTTTAATAAGCTTTCATAATGGCGAAAATAAAACGCTTTATGAAAAAACCAGAATAGGGCCGAACCAAAACGCATATTCGCGGTGCCGCGAAAGGCATCGGGCATACATAATAAACACGGATTCTTCGGCTGACTTCCGCGACGTAATATCTCTTTAAGGCGAATAGAGAGTCGTTCATCGAAAGATTGAAAACCGATATTCTTGAACAAGGTCATTTCCAGTTCGCCGTCGCCATAGCGGCTTACGGAGAGCTTGTGGTCGCTGAGCAGCAGGTCAATGGTCTGTTCAGGCGACATCACCTGATATTGCCGGGCTCGCGCATTGGCAACCGGAAACTTAAAAGCAGCGTGTGTGAGTTTAAAAGGAAAACGTAATTTACGATAAAAGAAATCTGCGCTGATCATCATAACCTTCTTTTTATTAGCGGCCTTGCCGCAGAGCAGTTACGTGATTTATATCACGCTCAATCCGGGATAACAGGCTGAGGAAACTCTTAAAAAGTCATTGCGGCGCAATGGCTAATCAATTTAAAAAAGATTAAATGAAGAGGGAATAAATAAAACTGTAATAAAACCGCACTTATTCGCGCTGCTATGATAATAGTTGCCAGGAATAATCGCAGCAGCGCATTAATGATTAATTAAGTTATTTCAATTGATGACGAACGGTTAAAGCGATTTTCCGGCTTTACTAAGCCTAAACGATCGCGCAGCGTGCCCGGTTGATAGTCGCTGCGGAAGACGCCCGCAGCCTGCAGGCGCGGGACAACCTGTTCGAGGAAGCGATCTTCGTTCTCGTCAATGTAGGTGGGCAGAATGACAAAACCGTCGCAGGCCTGATGCTGATACCAGTCAATCATCTGCTGCGCAATGCTATCCGCTGTGCCGGTCGGTGCCGGGAACGACAAGCTCTCGGCGTAGCGTTTCGCCATCTCGCCCAGCGTCAGGTTCTGCTCAATGGCGCTGGCGATCACATATTGAAAACGGCCTTTGCTGCCGGTGATCTTTTCACGCAGGTCAGGCACCGGCCCGTCAATGGGGTACTGCGAAAGATCGATATTCATGCTGGCCGAAACAAAGCTGAGGCCCGATTCCACGGTAATCAATGATTTCAGGTACGCCGCACGCTCCTCGGCATCGCGCTGCGTATTGCCGACAATCGGCACCATGCCGGGCAGAATGCGCAGTTGATCGGGCTGACGCTGATACTGCAGCGCACGCTGTTTCAGGTTTTGATAAAATTGCTGCGCGCGTTCCCGATTGGGTTGCACCACAAACAGCACTTCCGCCTGTTGCGCGGCCAGATCGATAAAGGCTTCCGATACGCCAGCCTGGATCACCACCGGATGACCTTGCGGCGGACGCGGCAGATTAAGCGGTCCCTGCACGTTGAAAGATTCACCCTGATGATCAAGCCTATGGAAGCGTGCCGGGTCGGCAAAGTGCGCCTGCGCTTTATCCAGAATCAGCGCGTCCTCTTCAAAGCTGTCCCACAGCGCTTTCATGACATCAATAAATTCGGCCGCGCGGCGATAGCGAGCTTCATGGCTGAAGTGCTCGCTGCGACCAAAGTTGCGCGCTTCGGCGTGGCTCAACGAGGTAACCACGTTCCACGCTGCGCGCCCGCCGCTAATATGGTCGATGTTTGCCAGCTGACGCGCGGTGGTGTAAGGCACCGAATAGGAGGAGGAAACCGTGCCGCCGAGGCCGATGTGGTCAGTCACCGCCGCCAGCGCGGCTAATAATGTTAAGGGTTCAGACCAGCCAACCTGACGATGCTGCACGGTGTGCGCCAGATGCCCGCCGTAAACATCATCAATCGCCAGCTTGTCCGCGACAAAAATCATGTCCAGCTTCGCGTCTTCAGCGCGCTGGGCGATTTTGCGGTACAGCGGCCAGTTACTGCCGCCGGTCGCGGCCGAATCGGAATGGCGCCAGCCGCCCTGATGAATGCCGGAGTCGAGGTAGAGCGCCAGATTCATCATGGTTTGGCGGCTCCGTTGGCGTTAAAGAAGGAGGCATCCACCAGTTTGTCGGCTTTTAAGCCGGGTTTGATCAGGCCGCCGCGGGTGAAGGTATCAATCGCCAGCTGCTGGCGTTTCTCTACCAACGCGTAATCTTCTACCGGCGCGTTGTTTTCACGCTGTACTTTACTCAGCGCCACCGCATCTGGCAGACGCAGCAGTTTGGCGATCTCGCTGGCGTAGGCTTGTGGATGCGCCACGCCCCACGCACGTGCGCGAATCAGGCGCTCGCGGAAGTCCATGAGCTGTTCACGCTTGCTGGCGATGGCGCTATCGGTCGCCACCAGATAGTTTGAAACTGGCGAATTTTTGCCGTCGATGGCGATGCGATCGCCGGACTGCGCCACGGCAAAGGACACATAAGGTTCCCAGGTTGCCACCGCATCCACCGCGCCATTATCCAGCGCCAGCGTCGCTTCCGACGGCGTGGTGAAGACAAAATTGACGCTGTCGTCGGGCAAACCCGCTTCGTGCAGCGCATTCAGCACCATGTTCTGCCCGGCCGATCCTTTTACCGTCGCCACTTTCTTGCCTTTTAGGTCGGCGATGCTGTGCAGGGCGCTGTCCTTTTTCACCAGGATGGCATTGCCGAGATATTGCGATGCCTGAATGGCGCGGATCTGCGCGCCTGCGGCCACGGCAAACGACAGCGGACCATCGCCGACTAAGCCGGCATCCAGATGCTGGGAGTTGAGCGACTCCAGCAGCGGCGCAGCGTTGGGGAACTCATACCATTTGATTTCATACGGCACATTGTTGAGCTCGCCAGCGGCGGACATCACCGCGCGAGCATTGCCTTTTTGATCGCCGACGATCAGTGGGTCAGTTGCAGCGTGAGAAGTCACCGCGAGGAGCAACAATGAGCTGGCTAATAAAGTGATTTTCATAACGTTTCCCGGGTAAAAAGAAAACAGCGTAAGTTTTCTACTACAGCGGGCGTAGTAACAAATCTGCGCAAGGTTATGTCTCAGGCGCAAATGCCCCCAAATCGCGCATCCTCGCCATTTTTCGTTATCAAAAAATGCGAATTTTCCTCACTAATGATTAATTCTCTCAACGAAAATGAAACGTGATTTCAGTCACAGATTGAACGAGGCGGTAGCTGGCAGCCATTAGCCGAACTACATTCATTAGCGGAGCTAACGACACACCTCGCAACGGGTTTTTACTAAACGGTAACGTAAGTTAAAATTCTGTTGATTTTATGTGGGGTTATTTTTGAGGTTTTTCGATGAATATGGTTGAGGGATTAGCATGGTTAACAAATTAACCAGTATCGTGCTCGCGATTCTGGCGATTGCCTTGCTGTACATGGGCGGCAAGCTGTTGATGCTGGGCGGCAGCGCCTTCTATGCGCTGATGGCAGTGGGATTACTCATCACCGCAATTTTACTGTTCCGCAACCAGCGCAGCGCGCTGGCGCTGTATGCGGTGCTGATGTGGATTACGCTCGCCTGGATTATCTGGGAAGTGGGCTTTGATAAATGGCAGTGGATCCCACGCGGTGACCTGTTCGGCGTGATCGGCCTGTGGCTGGCGATGCCGTGGGTGGTGAAACCGCTGTATCGCGGCGAACGCCGTTTCCACGGCTTCCTCGGCGGCACCGTGATTATCATGATCGTGGTGGTGATTGGTCTGTGCTTCTACGATCCGGTTCCGCAGCAAGGCACCATCAGCAATGCCCGCGAGCAGAACAGCGAGCAGGGCGCCGCTAACGACTGGACCGCGTACGGTGGTTCGTCTGACGGCCTGCGTTTCTCGGCGCTGAATCAGATCAGCAAAGACAACGTCAAAAACCTCGAAGTTGCATGGACCTATCACACCGGTGATTTGCGCCAGGATGCGGATGCCACCGAATACACCTTCGAAGCTACGCCGCTGAAAGCCAACGGTATGCTGTATTTCTGTACGCCGCATAACGAAGTGCATGCACTTGATCCGGAAACCGGCGCGGTGAAGTGGAAATTCACGCCAAATAAAGATCGCTCTTACCTGCAGCAGCATCAGACCTGTCGCGGCGTAAGCTACTACGAAGAAACCCCGGTTGCCGCGCAGGATAGCGCCGCGAATCCGGCCATCTGCCGTAAACGTATCTTTAACGCCACCACCGATGCGCAGCTGATTGCGCTGGATGCCGATACCGGTAAACCGTGCGCTGATTTCGGTCAGAACGGTGTGGTTGATCTGCACGCCAACATGGGTGAAGTGCGTCCACATGCGCTGATGCAAACCGCAGCACCGCTGGTGGCGGGCAAGCTGGTGATCGTTGGCGGTTCCGTGATGGATAACGGCTTCAACAGCGGCAACCCGTCAGGCGTGATTCGTGCCTATGACGTGCAAAGCGGTCGTCTGGTGTGGAACTTTGATCCGGCTAACCCGGAAAACACCGCGCCAATTGCTGCCGGTCAAAACTACCCGCAGGACACGCCAGTGGCGTGGGGCACGTTGAGTGCTGACCTGAAAAATGGCGTAGTCTATGTGCCGTTTGGTAACGCTTCACCGGATGAAGTGGGCATTGAACGCGATACAAACAGCAACACCGAGAAGTTCCGTGATGCGCTGGTGGCGCTGGATCTGCAAACCGGTGCGTTCAAATGGCGCTATCAGAGCTCCAACCACGATCTGTGGGACCGCGATAATCCGTCACAGCCTTCGCTGGTGGACATCGATTATCAAGGCCAGAAGCAGCCTGTGGTGATCCTGCCGACCAAAACCGGCAACCTGTTTGTGCTGAACCGTCTTACCGGCCAGCCGGTGTATCCGGTGAACCAGGTGAAGGTTTCGACTGAAGGTGGCGTAGCCGGTGAGAAATTTGCGGCGACTCAGCCGGTTTCCAGCCTGAACTTCATCCCGCAGCCGTTGACCGAGAAGTCAATGTGGGGCATCACACCGTTTGACCAGATGTCATGCCGCATGGATTTCCGTAGCCTGCGCTATGATGGCAATCCGTGGACGCCAGCAACGGAAGGCGGTTCACTGATCTTCCCTGGCAACATTGGTGTGTTCAACTGGGGTTCGGTTGCGGTTGATCCGCAGCGTCAAATGCTGATTGCCGCGCCAGTGCGTCTGGCCTACAAGTACAACCTGATCAAACGCACCGAGCAGACCGCCACCGAGCGCCTGTTCACCAAAGATGGCACGCCATACTGGAACGAAAACTTCCACGGTGACTACGCGATCCATATCCAGCAGATGGCGTCAGGCCTCGGCATTCCCTGTGTAGCGCCGCCTTGGGGCCGCATGGTGGGCGTGGATCTGAAGACCGGTAAAACCGAATGGCTGCGCCGCGTGGGCGTGACCAAAAACCTGAAGACCAGCTTCCTGCCTGGCCGCTTCCCCATCGGCTTCCCGATGGGCATGGTGGCGCACGGTGGTCCATTGCTGACCGCAGGGGATTTGGTGTTCCACGGTGCAACTGCGGATAACTTCTTCCGCGCCTACGACAGCACCACCGGCGAACTGCTGTGGCAGACCGAGCTGAGTGCCGGTGCGCAAGCCACGCCGTCTACCTTTATGGGTAAAGACGGTAAGCAGTACGTGGTGATTGCCGCAGGCGGTCACGGTTCGCTTGGCACCCAGGCGGGTGACAGCGTTGTGGCATTCCGTTTGAAGTAATTGCAGTGAAATAGAATAAGGCGCCCGCTGTGGCGCCTTTTTTTGTTTTTGTCAGGTTATATTGAGCATCCCTAAGAGACGCCACTAATCAGGAATTCTATGACTATCGCCTGCCTGCATACCGCCGCCAGTAATATCGCTATTTTCGATGACGCCGCGCACTCATTGGGCATGAGCAACGGCGCACTGAGTCATATCGTGATGCCGCATTTGCTGGCGGAAGCGGAGCTGACCGGTGGCATGACCGCTTCGCAGCAGCAAAAGCTGGAACAGCTGTTACGCAGCCTGACGCCGTGGTTCGACGCGATTCTGATTACCTGCTCGACGCTGGGTCCGGTTGCCGATGGTTTTTGTGTTGAAGGGCATGATTGCCCGGTGTATCGCACCGATCGCATGCTGGCCGATGAGGTGCACCGTTTGCCGGGTAAATCTCTGGTGCTGTGTGCGGCGGAATCCACGCTGGCGGCGACGCGCGCGCTGTTTTGCCCAGCGACGCTGCCGGTTGAACAGCATCCTGTTGTGCAGCTGATTCCTGGCGCATGGGCGGCGTTCAAAGCGGATCATCAGGATGCGTATCTGCAGATGATTGCGCATGCGGTGGCAGACGGGAAGCAGCAGGGCGCAGATCATGTGGCGCTGGCCCAGGTTTCCATGGCGGCGGCGTCCAGGCTGTTTAGCGCCGGTAGTCAGCCGTTAACCAGCCCGCAGCTGGCGTTAAAGGTGGTACATAATTTTTCGTAGGGTGCGCATGCAAGACCGCGCATCGGGTTAACGTTTACTCTCATGTAAATAATAATCATTTGCATTAATGGTTATAACTCATTATCGTTAGCAACACTTTGTAACCTATCGCGATTTAACCTTTAAAAATCCTCAATCAAAGAGGACGCTATTCTGCTGTCGCTTTTCAGGAGCGCTCTTTTCATTTTCCTGACATACGCCCACATCCGCGATTTGGTAGACTCTCGATTGAGAATGAACGTTCACTACAGGATTATTCATGAAGAATTTTCAGCGCACGGCCATCGCCGGGCTGGTGTTATTGCTCGCCGCCTGTGACCAAAATAGCGCCCCGCCAGCGGGCGACATGACCACCGAAGTCGGCGTGAAAACGCTGCAAACTGAGTCGGTGACGCTCGATAGTCAACTCACCGGACGCGTGGTGGGCAGCATGGTGTCGGAAGTGCGTCCGCAGGTGGACGGTATCATCCAGAAGCGCCTGTTTACCGAAGGCGACGAAGTCAAAGCCGGTCAGGTGCTGTATCAAATCGATGCAGCCAGCTATCAGGCCAGCTACGATCAGGCCGTTGCGCAGTTGAAAAATGCGCAGGCGTTAGTGAAAAGCAGCCAGTTAAAATCCGCGCGCTATAGCGCGCTGGTGAAAGAGAACGGCGTATCGCGTCAGGATGCCGACGATGCGCTGGCAACCTATCAACAGAACGTGGCGTCGGTTGATCAATATCGTGCCGCCGTCGAAAGCGCCCGCATCAACCTCAACTACACGCAAATCAAAGCACCGATTTCTGGCCGCATCGGCATCTCGTCAGTGACGCCGGGCGCGCTGGTGACCTCGGCGCAAACCACGGCGCTGGCGACCATTCGCGCGCTCGATCCGATCTATGTCGATCTCACGCAATCCAGCGTGCAACTGCTGAAACTGAAGCGTCAGCAGGCTTCTCTCCAGCAGAGCAGCGATGTGGTGCCAGTAACGGTAAAACTGGAAGACGGTAGCAATTACGATCATCCCGGCAGGCTGGAACTGACCGAAGTGGCGGTTGATGAAGCCACCGGAACCGTTACGCTGCGCGCCATCTTCCCCAATCCGCAGCATGAATTGTTGCCGGGCATGTATGTGCGCGCCAGCGTCACCAACGGTGTTAAAAACGATGCGATTCTGGCACCGCAGCAGGGCATCACGCGTGATGCTAAGGGCAACGCCACGGCGCTGGTGGTGGATAACGAGAACAAAGTGCAAAGCCGGGAAGTGGTGACCGATCGGGTTATCGGCAACACCTGGCTGGTGACCAGCGGGTTAAACAGCGGCGACAAGCTGATTGTCGAAGGCACCGCCAAAGTGCAGGCCGGGATGACGGTGAAAGCAGTTGAAGTGACGCCAAACAGCGCCAGCAGCGGAGGCCAGTAACTATGTTGGCTCAGTTCTTTATTCGCCGCCCGGTATTCGCCTGGGTGATCGCCATCTGCATCATGATGTTTGGCGTGCTCAGCATTAAAAGCCTGCCGATTGCGCAATATCCCGACGTCGCACCGCCGCAGATCAGTATTCAGGCCACTTACACCGGCGCGTCGGCGGAAACGCTGGAAAGCAGCGTCACGCAGGTGATCGAGCAGCAGCTCACCGGCCTCGACGGCTTGCTTTATTTCGATTCCACCAGCACCGCCTCAACCGGCCAGGTAAAAATCAGCGTCACTTTCCAGCAGGGCACCGATCCGGATATTGCGCAGGTGCAGGTGCAGAACAAAGTGCAGCAGGCCGAAAGCCGCTTGCCGACGTCCGTTACCACGCAAGGCGTGACGGTGGAGAAGGCGCAAAGCGACTTCCTGTTGATTCTGGCGCTGTACGATAAAACCAACCAAAGCACCTCGGCCGATGTGGCGGACTACATGGTCAGCAACATGGAAGATACGCTGGCGCGCGTGCCGGGCGTCGGTAGCGTGCAGGTGTTTGGTGCCGAATACGCCATGCGCATCTGGCTCGATCCCGCCAAACTCGCCTCCTTTTCGCTGATGCCGTCCGATGTGACCAGCGCGCTGGAGAGCCAGAATACCCAGGTTTCCTCCGGTCAGCTGGGCGCGCAACCGGCCAGCAAAGAGCAGCAGCTGGTGGCGACCGTGCGTTCGCGTTCACGTCTGCAAACGCCGGAACAGTTCCGCAATATCGTGTTGAAAAGCCAAAGCGACGGCTCGGTGGTGCATCTGAGTGATGTGGCACGCGTGGAAATGGGTGATGAGGATTACAGCGCCAACGTGCTGGCGAACGGTCATTCGGCTTCAGGGATCGCGGTGCAGCTGGCGTCCGGCGCCAATGCGCTTTCAACCGCCGAACAGGTGAAAGCCACCATCGACGAGTTCCGCAGCAGCATGCCGCCGGGCTATGAAGTGGCGTATCCGCTCGACAGCACCGACTTCGTGAAAATCTCGATTGAAGAGGTGGTGAAAACCCTGATCGAGGCGGTGATTCTGGTGGTGATCGTGATGTTCGTGTTTCTGCAGAACATCCGCACCACGCTGATTCCGGCGATTGCCGTGCCGGTGGTGTTGCTGGGAACCTTTGGCGTGCTGTCACTGTTCGGGTACTCGATCAACACCTTAACCATGTTCGGCATGGTGCTCGCCATCGGGCTGTTAGTGGATGACGCGATCGTGGTGGTGGAGAACGTCGAGCGTGTGATGCGCGAAGAGGGCTTGCCGCCGCGTGAGGCCACTGAAAAATCGATGAAAGAGATCACCGGGGCGCTGATTGGTATCGCGCTGGTGCTGTCGGCGGTGTTTCTGCCGATGACCTTCTTTAGCGGCTCAACCGGTGTTATCTATCGTCAGTTCTCCATCACCATTGTGTCATCGATGGTGCTGTCGGTGATTGTGGCGTTAACGTTGACGCCGGCGTTGTGCGCCACGCTGCTCAAACCGCACAACGAAGAAGGCGGTCAAAAGGGCTTTTTCGGCTGGTTTAATCGCAGCTACGAGCGCGTGCAGACGCGTTATCACAACGGCGTGGGTCATGTGCTGCACAGTTCGGTGCGCTATCTGCTGCTCTACGCGGTGCTGCTGATCGGTTGCGCGGTGCTGTATATGCGTTTGCCGACCGGCTTCCTGCCGACTGAGGATCAGGGCTATATCATGGTGCAATACCAGCTGGCACCGGGCGCGACGGAAAACCGCACCAGCGCGGTTCGTCGTCAGGTGCAGGAATACTTCGCCACCAAAGAAAAAGACAACGTCAACGTCAGCATGCTGGTGAATGGCTTCAGTTTTGCCGGCAGCGGCCAGAACGCCGGGATTGGCTTTATCTCGCTGAAGAACTGGAGCGAGCGTAAAGGTGCTGAAAACAGTGCCGATGCCATTGCCGCGCGTGCAATGGCCAATCTTGCCAGCATTCGTGATGCGCAGATCTTCGTGCTGTCGCCGCCGTCGGTGTCCGGTTTGGGGCAGTCAGACGGATTCACCTTTGAGCTGCAGGCGCGTGGTGCCACCGGGCGCGATCAGCTACTGCAAATGCGCAATCAGCTGATTGCTGAAGCCAATCAGGATCCGCTGCTCAGCGCGGTGCGAGCCAACACCTTGCCGGATTTGCCGCAGCTGCAGGTTAATATCGACGATGAAAAAGCGCAGTCGCTGGGTCTCACCATCAGCGACATTAACGACACGCTCAGCGCGGCGATCGGCGGCAGCTACATTAACGACTTCACCGATCGTGGCCGCGTGAAGAAGGTTTACATGCAGGGCGATCAGCAGTTCCGCAGCAAGCCGGAAGATATCGATCGCTGGTACGTGCGCGGCAGCGATAGCAACAGCAATACCACCATGGTGCCGTTTGCGTCGTTTGCCTCCTCAGAGTGGGCGTACGGCCCGGATGTGCTGTCTCGTTATAACGGCCTCGCGTCTTACGAAATCGAAGGTTCGGCGGCGGCCGGCAAGAGTTCCGGGGATGCGATCAGCGCGATGGAAAAACTGGCGGCGAAGTTGCCGGCGGGCACCACCTTTGCGTGGAGCGGCTTGTCCTATCAGGAAAAACTCTCCGGCAACCAGGCGATGTCGCTGTATGGCATCTCGCTGATTGTGGTGTTCCTGTGCCTGGCGGCGTTGTATGAAAGCTGGTCGGTGCCGTTCTCGGTGATGATGGTAGTACCGCTAGGCGTGATCGGCTCGCTGCTGGCGATCAGCCTGCGCGGGCTGGAAAACGACGTCTACTTCCAGGTGGCGCTGTTAACCATCATTGGCTTGTCAGCGAAAAACGCGATTCTGATCGTTGAGTTCGCCGAAGACAATTACCGCAAAGGGGAAAGCCTGGTGAAGGCGGCGACGCACGCGGCATCGATGCGCCTGCGGCCCATCATTATGACTTCGCTGGCATTTACCGCTGGCGTATTGCCGCTGGCGATTTCCACCGGCGCGGGCGCCAACAGCCGTATTGCGATTGGTACCGGTATTATTGGCGGCACGCTGACCGCTACCTTGCTGGCGATCTTCTTTGTACCGCTGTTCTTTGTTCTGGTGCGTCGCGTGTTCCCGGCGATACCGCATGACGATAATCATGCATCTGTGCCCAAGGCGGGGGAATAACATGTCGGCAAAACTCTTAATGGTATTGGTTCCCGCGCTGCTGTCGGGTTGTGTGTCGCTCGATCCGCACTATGAGCGCCCGCAAGGCGCGGTCAGCAGCCAGATGCCGAGCGGTGAAGCCTATCGTTCATTGCAAGGCACACCAGCCAGCAACTACCGCGACCTGAGCTGGCAGGATTATGTGCTCGACGCCAAACTGCGGCAGGTGGTGGCGATGGCGCTGGATAGCAGCCGCGACTTGCGTGAAGCGGTGGCCAGCGTTAAATCCGCGCATGCGCAATACGGTGAAGAGCGCGCCAATCTGTTCCCGGCTATTAGCGCCGGCGTGAGCGGCACGCGTTCGCGCGCGTTAACAGGCGAAGGTAATCAAACCGCCATCAGCAACAGTTATTCGGCAGAAGGTAGCGTCAGTTCGTTTGAACTCGATCTATTTGGCAAAAACCAGAGCCTGACGCGCGAGCAGTATGAAACCTATCTCGGCACGCTGCAGGGCGCACGCAGCACGCGCCTGACGGTGTTGTACAACACCGTGGATTACTGGCTGCAGCTCGCCGCCGATCGCAGCAATCTGGCGATTGCCAAAGAGACCGCCGAGAGCGCGCGACAATCGTGGCAGGTGACGCGCAAGCAGATGGAAAATGGTATCGCCTCAATGGTGGATGTCTCGTCTGCGGAAACCACCTATCAGTCCGCGCAGGCCGATGTCGCCAGCTACAGCACGCTGGTGGCGCAGGATAAAAACGCGCTGGATTTGGTGGTGGGCCGCAGCGTGCCGGAGAACCTGCTGCCTGACAGCATTGAATCGATCGGTAACGCACTGCGCGAGGTGCCTGCGGGCGTCTCATCAGATGCGTTGCTGAATCGTCCTGATGTTTTGCAAGCCGAGCATAATCTCAAGTCTGCCAACGCCAGTATCGGCGCGGCGCGTGCCAACTTCTTCCCGAGCATTACGCTGACGGGCAGCGGCGGCGTCGGCAGTAGCGATCTGTCGACGCTGTTTAAAAACGGGGCGGGCATTTGGTCGTTTGCGCCGAGCATTTCGCTGCCGATTTTCCAGGGCGGCTACAACGTCTCTTACCTGAAATACACCAAAGCACAGAAAGAGTATTACGTAGCGGCGTATGAGAAAGCGGTGCAAACCGCCTTCCAGGAAGTGGCGGATGCGCTGGCGCGTCGTGGCACCATCAACGATCAGCTCAGCAGTCAGCAGCGTAATGTAGCGGCATCGCAAACCTATTATCATCTGGCGGATCTGCGCTACCGCAACGGCGTTGATAGCTACCTCAATGCGTTAACCGCGCAGCGCACGCTGTACAGTGCCCGAACCAATCTGGTGAGTACGCAGCAAGCCTATTACCTGAATTTGATCACCTTCTATAAAGTGATGGGTGGCGGCACGGCGTTGAAAGAATCTGAAATAATGAGCGCGCAATAATTGCACTTTTCGTAGCGGCGCGATTTATCGCGCAATAAATTGCGCCGCTACAATGCCTGCGTGCGGGGAAGCAAGAATTGGAAACATTGTCTGGGTTTCTCACCGGAAACGCATCACGTATGATGACGGGAATAAACGATAAATTCTTTTTCGGAGCCAATGTGAGTCACTCTGAACATGACGATTTTCTCTTACAGCGTCAGCAGCAGGTGATTTCTGCGGCGAAAGTCTGTTTTAGTCGCTCCGGATTTCATGGCGCCAGCATAGCGGATATTAGCCGTGAATCTGCGTTAGGGGCAGGGCAAATATATCGTTACTTTAGCAGTAAAGAGCTTATTGTGATGGAAACAATAAAAAGCATCGCGCAGAATTGGCGCCTGTTTTTAATACAACACTTGCCCGCACAACAATCGACTCAGGATATTATCAACGCTGATTCGCCATTCTGGCAGCATTGGCCGAGTCAGGACCGGAAATTATTACTGGAAATGTATTCTGAGGCGTCGCGTAATGAATCGGTGCGTACCATTCTGGCCCAGCAGGAGCAATTATTACTTGCTGAGTTAGCGGCTATTTTTCGCGCGCAACAACCTGATATCGATCCAACACAGCGCGCCAATCGCATTCAATTTTTATTGCTGCTGGTCGATGGCGTCGCCTGTCGCGCCTTCGTCGATAGCGACCTGGACCAACGTGAAATGCAGCGGGTGAACGGCGTTCTCAGCCAGCATCTGTTCGGCTGAATTTACACCGCCCCGTGCGGATAGACATCATTCACCACCGCATTGAAAAACGGCATAAAGCCCGACGCCATATCGCGCTGCTTCATGCAGCGGCGAATAATAATGCCGTCAATAATCAGCGACATCACATATAAGCGGGTGTGAATGGCATTGGCGTCCTGCTCGGGGTGCAGCGTCTGCTCCTGAGCAATAAAATTATTTTTAAGATCATGCCAGGCATCGAGCATGATTTGTTGGATGCGATTATTACGCGTGGCTTCGGATGACACTTCCATCAGCAGAATAATACTGTTTTCCACTGCCGCCGGCACAATATCTTCCGCTTCGTGATAATGTCCTTTCATATGCGCGATACGTTCAAAGTCGGCATTGAGTAGCGTGATCATCCGCTGCACTACATTGGTGACTAATGCCTCAATGATCGCCTCTTTGTTTTTATAGTATTTATAAATTAAACCAATGCTGACGTCGGCCTGGCTGGCAATATTCTGAATCGATGTCTGGTGAAAGCCTTTCAGCCGCATGCATTGCTCGGCGGCGGCCAGGATCTGTTCGCTTCGGTTCATGATTATTACACTCACAGAATAAAGCGGCTATTTTACGCAATTAAAGCTGTACTGGCGATGAATAAAAACATTAACCCGATCTGATTATTTAGGCGCTTTAGCATTGTTCAGTTTTTTTGATTTAAGCGAGCAGTTTTGCCTGCTGTTCATGATTTTTCAGACCTCTATGATGGTGGACAGAAAAAATCATCAAGGAATAACATCATGAACATCCTGCGCGCCCAACGCGATCAGCTGTTTGAATATGGTCCTTTTACCATTCGCCGTCAGCGTCCCGGTGAAGCGTTTGGACCGCTGGCGATTGTCGACCAAATGACGCTGCAACTGGATGCCACTATCCCGCTGCATTCTCATCAGGATAGCGAGATTTTCAGCTACGTTTGGCGCGGTTCGCTGCTGCACAGCACCGAGCAGGGTGAAACGCACTCCCTTAACGCCAAACGCGCGCTGCTGCTGAGTGCCGGTAGCGGCATGCGCTTTGCTCAGTCTGCGCCTTTTATCGAAACCGAGATGTTGCAGGCCACCATTAATCCAGCGCAAACCGGCGGTGAGCCGCAGATCAATACCTTTACCCGCGCGGACGGTGCGGCAGTAAACGCATGGACGTTACTGGCAGGGCCGCACGGCAGCGAGGCGCCGCTGGCGCTGAATCAGGCGGTATACATTTATGACCTGAAACTGGAGCGCGGCAAACAGGTGGATGTGCCACAGCGTGCAGGCTTTTCCAGCTGGATTACCGTGCTGGACGGCATTGTGCGTATGGATAATGAACGGATGCACAAAGGCGATTCCGTCAGCGATAACAAGGCTTTGCCAGCGTTGATGGGCGAGCGGGATGCAACGCTGATTGCGTTTCTGGTGCAGAAAAGCCTGTAAAGGCCCATTCATGGGCACCTAACCCAACCTCCTCATAACATCGTGTTATCATCTGCGGATAAAATACCGGAGGAGGGTAATTCAATGAAAAAGAAAGAGTTCGTTACCCAGGATTTGCTGAGTAAGATCTATCAGGAAGATACCTCCGCGCCACGCAAATTACCGCCTGAACGCCAGCTGGCCGAAGAGTATGGCGTATCGCGTTTCACTATCCGCCAGGCGCTGGAGAAACTGGTGAGTATCGGCGCGGTACGTATTGTGCAGGGATCAGGTATCTGGATTAATGAAACGGTGCGTAATAACCCGCTGGTTTATAATTCGATCACCGAAAAGCGCTTTGATCAGATGCATTACCGCTCACTCAGCCTGCGTAAAAGACGCCCCGATAGTGATGAGCAACAGATATTTGCCATTAACGACAACGCCTTTATCTGGGAGTTTTCCCGACTGCGCTATGTCGATAATGTGGCAGTACAAATTGAAATATCGCGTATGCCCGCAACCTTATTTACCGATCTCAACGGTGAGGTTATTGAGCGCTCGATACAGCAATATGTGTTGTCCAAAGGCTACCAAATCTCACATTTACTCACCAGCTATCGCGCGATTAGCGTTAATCGCGAACAGGCGACGCTACTGGGTTGTAAAAAAGGCAGTCCGGCGATGCACATTATTAATCGTGGTATTTTGCAGGGCGGGCAGGTGTATGAAATCAGCGATATCGTGGATATTCATTACACCTGCACCTATCTGATTCCGCATAACCCGGATAATCTGCGTTTCCGCCAGCAACAGCGCTAACTTATGGCGTGTGCATGGTGCCGTCTGGCAGGCGACTCTGCGTCCATTCATGCGGACGATAAACCACCGGATATTTTTCCGCTAATGCCTGATCAAAGCCGACGCCAATACCTGATGCTTGCGGCGGATAGAGATAGCCATTTTTTATTTCCGGCGCGCCAGGGAAAATGGCATCCGTCAGCGTTGAGCGTGGAATAAATTCCTGAATCGCAGCATTGTGCAGGTGAATATTCAGATGTGTATTAACCGCCACGCCAATCGGCGTCATATCGCCCGGTCCGTGCCATGCCAGTCGCACACCAAATGCCTGACACAGTGCAGCCAGTTTCAATGCCGGCGTAATACCACCAATCTGCGAGACGTGACAACGAATAAAGTCGATGCGACGATTGACAATTAACTCGTGCCATTCTGCGGGATTATTAAATAATTCGCCTAACGCTAACGGCACCGCGCTTTGCTGACGCAACTGCGCTAGCCAGCCAGTTTGCGCGGGTGGGAGCACATCCTCAAGGAAGTAGGGCATATATGGCTCAAGCTGTTTTACCAGCTGAATGGCCTGCTGCGGGAATAAGCGCTCATGCACGTCATGCAATATTTCAAAACAGTGACCGTATTTCTCCCGCAACGCGCGGAACATCTCGACCGTATTCGTCATGTACTCTTGCTGCGAGTAATAAGCGCCGGAGGTGCTATTTTCCGGTGCGTGGAGTTCTTTCGGCGTTCCGCCGTAAAAGCCCAGCTGACAGCGGATATGGCGATAGCCTTTCTCTAAGGCGTTATCAACGGAGGTATAAAGTTCCTCCAGCGTTTCACCGCTGGCATGGGTGTAAGCTGCAATCGCATCGCGCGCTTTGCCGCCCCACAGCTGATATAAAGGCATATCGGCTAACTGCGATTTAATATCCCACAGCGCCATATCCACGCCCGAAATGGCATTGTTGGTCACCGGACCGTTACGCCAATAGGCATTAACGTTCATCATCTGCCACAGGTCTTCAATATTGTTGGCATCGCGTCCAACTAATAGCGGCACCAGATACTCATCCACCATGGTTTTTACCGCCAAAGGACGCTGTTGAAAGGTGGCGCAGCCGTGACCGGTAATCCCTTTATTGGTGGTAACACGTACGGTAATAAGGTTATGGCGATCGGGGCGGGTAATAAAACACTCAATACTTTCAATGAGGGTTGGGGTCACGTGAAATACTCCTGTGGCGCAGTGACTGCGCTCAATTTCAAGGCCTGTTGATAAGCTATTTTGGCGTATCATTACCGGGTTTTTATTGAGACGCAAACCCTTTTTCAGCCAATAAATATTGGTCAGTAAAAAAGAGTGTTTATCGCGATAAAACAGACCAATTTGCTATTTTAAAACTTAATGGCTCTGTTGCAACGGGTTTTGTGATCGCAGTCATGATTTATTGGTTTGTTTTGTTGAGCGTCATTTATTACCATCCAGTGCAGATTTCATCAGGCTGTTTTTCTTCCCTCAGGAGCACGTATGGGAACGCAGGAAGTAATAAAAAATATAATCCACTTAGTGGGTGGGAAGAATAATATCAATAAAGTCTGGCATTGCATGACGCGTCTGCGCTTTGACCTTATTGATGACAATAAAGTTAACCAGAGCGAAATTAAAACCTTGCCCGGCGTATTGGGCGCGCAAATGCAGAGTGAACAATTCCAGATTATTATCGGGCCCAAGGTCAATAGCTGGTATGAGCAAATCGTTCCGGCGTTAAATAACGATGGCGTTCAGCCCGCGCAAAACGAGAAAGCGCGCAAAAGCCTGATATCGCTGTTTATGGATACCGTTTCGGGCGTATTTGGCCCGATTGTTCCCGCCATTGCTGGCGCCGGGATGATCAAAGGTTTGCTGGCCGGATTGGTGGCGTTACAGCTGGTTTCGGCCAAAAGCGATACGGTGATGGTGATTGATTTAATCGCCAGCGGCGTGTTCTATTTCCTGCCGTTCTTTTTAGCGGTCTCTGCCGCCAAAATATTTAAAACCAACGAGTATTTAGCTGCAGCCGTGGCGGCGTGTTTAATGTATCCCTCTTTAATTGATGCGGCAAAATCGCTGGCGGCGCATCAGGAGGGCGCAGTAAGCGCATTTTGGCTGATGGGCGTGCTGCCGGTTTCGGTATTTAATTATGCTTCCAGCGTTATCCCGGTCATCTTCTCTATTCTGGCTCTCAGCTATATCCATCACGGGGTGGATCGTATTATGCCGGAAGTATTGAAAACCGTATTTACCCCAACCTTAACGCTGTTCCTGGCGGCATTGACCGCGCTGGTGGTAATTGGCCCGATGGGTATTTGGCTTGGCAAAGGTTTGGCGCTGTTTATTGAGGGCTTATTCAGTATCTCAGCGAGCTTTGCTGGCTTAATTGTCGGTGCCATTCGCCCCGTTGCGGTGCTAACCGGCATGCATCACGCGATGACACCGATTGCGCTGCAGAATTTCAGCGATCGCGGTTATGACATGTTGATGCCGATGATGTTTATGGCAAATATGTCGATTGCCGGAGCCACATTTGCTATCTGGAAATTGACTAAAAATCGTCAGGACAAAGTGGTCACACTTTCAGCCGCCATTTCAGCGTTATTAGGCATTACAGAACCGGCGTTGTTTGGCGTGTTAACGCGCTACAAAAAAGCCTTTATTGCGGCAACGGTTTCCAGCGCGCTGGCTTCGGCCTTTATCGGTTTCTTTGGCGTGCGTTTATACGGCTATATTCTTTCCAGTATATTCAGTTTGCCGGCCTATATTGGCCCGTACTTTATCTGGGCCATTTCCGGCGTCGCCATTGCGCTTATTATGTCGTTTAGTCTGACATTGATGTTGGTAGGCAAAGAACCGGATTTAGTCGCACAGCCCGAGAATAAGTAATGTTTGGTCGCCATTTATGGCGACCAATGTACGCTTAGCTCACACTCGCCACCAGCCAGCTTTCCAGCTCGCTCAGCTCATTCATCTGCTGAGGATATTCTGCTTTCAACAGCGCTAATTGCGCCAGTATGGTTTCAGGTCGATACACCGCGCCCTGCAGACGCAACGCCAGCGCTTCTAATGGCGAAGGGTTCAGGCTGTCGGTGAAAATCTGGCAGCGAGAAATCACGCCGCGTTCGACATCAAAGTGGATCTCAACGCCGCCCCAGATAAAGCGCTCATTCAGCAGATGCGAGAAATCCGGTGCGTTACCAAAATTCCATTCCCAACTGCTTAGACGCGCAAACTGCTCTTCAAAACCAGGCAAATCAGGCAGTGCGGCGGGGGAAATATGCTCCGGTTCGCACTCTTCCTGGTAGTAATCGAAATAAGCGGCAATCACCTCATGGCAGATCGCCTCAAAGCTGATGCCTGGCACCAAATCGGCAATGTTGGCCACGCGCGATCGCACCGAGGTAATGCCTTTCGCCTGTAACTTTTTAATGTCTGGATTGAGGTAATCGGCGAGACGCGACAGATCGGCATTCATCAAAAAGGTGCCGTGATGAAAACCGCGATCCGGCGTTTCACGGTAAGCAGATCCGGAAATCTTGCGCACTTCGCCATCCACATTCACCACGATATCGTTGCGACCGGAGGCTGTTGCCGGAATGCCGAGCTGTTCCAGCGCGCGCAGGATAATCGCCGTGGAGACTGACTTATCGTATTCCGGTTTGCCGGCCATAAAGGTGAAGCAGCAGTTGCCCAAATCGTGAAACACCGCGCCGCCGCCGCTGCTGCGTCGTGCCAGCTTGATGCCGTCTTCCGCCATGCGTCGCGTGTTGCACTCTTTCCACGGATTCTGGGCGCGACCGATAACCACGGTTTCGGCGTTCTGCCAGAGAAACAGCACGCGCTGCGTTGTCGGCATCTGGCGGAAAATACACTCTTCTACTGCGAGGTTGAACCAGGGATCGTGTGAGTCAGAAATGAGTAAACGTAGGGTGGACATGATTTTTTCGGTTCCGTGAGAAAGGGCAAACCGGGACAGAGTACGCCGAAGCGGATCGAAAGGTAAGAAACAGCAGCGCATTCCATTTCAATAATAAAAATGAATTAACCTCTAGACGACTGGTCTATTAGCTGTTACTTTGAATTTAAGCGCTAGACGACTGGTCTAGTTTAGAAGTTTAAACCCAGCAAGCAGGAGATGGATGATGAAGATTCTTATGGTTCTAACCTCACACGACCAATTGGGTAACACCGGCCGCAAAACCGGTTTCTGGCTGGAAGAGCTGGCCGCGCCTTACTTCGCCTTCAAAGATGCTGGCGCAGAAATCACGCTTGCGTCACCGAAAGGCGGCAATCCGCCGTTAGATCCTAAAAGCAATGAGCCCGATTTCCAGACTGAGCAAACGCATCGTTTTGAAGCGGATGCCGCAGCAACCGCGCAACTCGCCGCCACCGTGCGTCTGGACAGCGTATCGCCAGCCGATTTCGACGCGGTGTTTTACCCAGGCGGTCACGGTCCGCTCTGGGATCTAGCAGAAGATCAGCACTCTATCGCACTGATTGAAGGCTTCCTGGCCGCCAACAAGCATGTTGCACTGGTGTGTCATGCGCCGGGCGTGCTGCGTCACGTCAAAACGCCGGAAGGAAAACCGCTGGTAGCAGGCCGTAAAGTCACCGGTTTTACCAACAGTGAAGAGGAAGCGGTCGGCCTGACTCAGGTGGTGCCTTTCCTGGTGGAAGACGAGCTGGTTGCGAAGGGCGGTCTGTATTCGAAAGGCGCGGACTGGAGTTCCTATGTCGTCAGCGATGGTTTGCTGATTACCGGACAAAACCCAACGTCTTCAGCAGAGACGGCGCAACAGTTGATCAAGCAACTGGCGCGATAAACGCATCGGGAGGCGAACCGCTGTCCGCCTCCCTTATCGCAGCAGTAAACGCATGCTTAGCGCCTAGACGACTGGTCTAGTATTTGGTAACCTAACGCTATGACGACTACATCCCAATTGCATAGCAATGAAATCCGCGATCACATCCTTGCCACTGGCCAACGCATTATGGCCGGCAAGGGTTTTTCGGCTGTCGGATTAAATGAAATCCTCACCGATGCCGGTGTGCCAAAAGGCTCGTTCTACCACTACTTCAGCTCGAAAGAGGCTTTTGGGGTGGATATGCTGGCGCGCTATTTCGATGATTATCTGGCTGAGCTAGACGCGACGTTGAGCCAGCCGGGCCTGACGATGGCGCAGCGGCTGATGAATTACTGGCAGCTGTGGCGTGAATCGCAATCGTTCTCCGATTGTCAGGGCAAGTGTCTGGCGGTGAAGCTGGGCGCGGAAGTTGCCGATCTCTCGGATAGCATGCGCGGCACGCTACAGACCGGCACGGCCGGCATTATCGCGCGACTGGCGGATGCGTTAGAAGCGGGTGTTGAGGAAGGTTCGCTGTCTATCGATGACAAACCTGTGCGTGTAGCGGAAAGTTTGTATCAGCTGTGGGTGGGCGCCAGCGTGATGGTGAAAATCGTGCGCAATACCGGCCCATTTGATTCCGCCATGAGCATGACGCAAAAAATCATTCGTATTACCGCGTAGTAAAAAGGGCGACTCAACAGAGCCGCCTTTTATTTTGTTGGGTCGCTATTTAGCGACCTCAAATCACAAAACCGATCTCGCCGTGTTAACCACGTTCTCAACCGTAAAACCAAACTCTTTGAACAGCTGATCCGCAGGCGCTGACTCACCGAAGGTGGTCATGCCGACGATCGCGCCGTTCAGGCCGGTGTATTTGAACCAGTAATCCGCGATACCCGCTTCAATCGCCACGCGTGCGGCAACGGCTTTTGGCAGCACGGATTCACGGTACGCCGCGTCCTGCTTGTCGAAGGCGTCGGTGGATGGCATAGACACCACGCGCACCTTGCGGCCTTCCGCCGTCAGCTGCTCATAAGCGCTCACTGCCAGCTCCACTTCAGAACCGGTAGCGATCAGGATCAGCTCTGGCGTACCTTCGCTGTCCTTCAGCACGTAACCGCCGCGCGCCACGTTGGCCAGCTGCTCAGCGCTACGATCCTGCTGCGCCAGGTTCTGACGCGAGAAGATCAGCGCCGACGGGCCGTCCACGCGTTCAATCGCGTACTTCCACGCCACCGCTGACTCAACCTGGTCGCACGGGCGCCACAGGCTCATGTTTGGCGTCACGCGCAGGCTGGCCATCTGCTCAACCGGCTGGTGCGTCGGGCCATCTTCGCCCAGACCAATTGAGTCGTGGGTGTACACCATGATCTGACGGATTTTCATCAGCGCGGCCATGCGTGCGGCATTACGCGCGTACTCGACGAACATCAGGAAGGTGGCGGTGTACGGCAGGAAACCGCCATGCAGCGCGATACCGTTGGCGATCGCGGTCATACCGAACTCGCGCACGCCGTAATGGATGTAGTTGCCCGCCGCATCTTCGTTGATTGGCTTCGAGCCGGACCACATGGTGAGGTTGCTCGGCGCGAGGTCAGCGGAGCCGCCCAGATATTCCGGCAGGATTTTGCCGAAGGCTTCGATGGCGTTCTGCGAGGCTTTACGGCTGGCGATTTTCGCCGGACTGGCCTGCAGCTGCTCGATGAACTTCTGCGACTCGCTGGCCCAGTTCGCCGGCAGCTCATTGTTGACGCGACGTTTGAACTCGGCAGCCAGTTCCGGATGCGCGGCGGCGTAGGCGGCAAACTTCTGGTCCCACGCCGACTCTTTCGCCTGGCCGGCTTCTTTGGCATTCCACTGCGCGTAGATATCAGAAGGGATTTCAAACGGACCGTGGTTCCAGCCGAGCTGCTTGCGGGTCAGCGCGATTTCGTCGGCACCCAGCGGCGCGCCGTGCGAGTCGTGCGTGCCGGCTTTGTTTGGCGAACCGAAGCCAATCACGGTTTTGCACATCAGCAGTGAAGGCTTGTCGGAAACCGCTTTGGCTTCTTCCACCGCTTTCTTAATCGCGTCCGCATCGTGACCGTCCACGCCGCGCACCACGTGCCAGCCGTAGGCTTCGAAGCGTTTGGCGGTGTCGTCGGTGAACCAGCCGTCAACGTGACCGTCGATGGAGATGCCGTTGTCATCGTAGAAGGCAACCAGTTTGCCCAGCTTCAGCGTACCGGCGATGGAGCAGACTTCGTGTGAGATGCCTTCCATCATGCAGCCGTCGCCCATAAACACGTAGGTGTTATGGTCTACGATGTCATGTCCCGGACGGTTGAACTGCGCCGCCAGCGTGCGCTCGGCAATGGCAAAACCGACGGCGTTAGCGATGCCCTGACCCAGCGGGCCGGTGGTGGTTTCAACGCCTGCGGTGTAACCGTATTCGGGATGCCCCGGCGTTTTGGAGTGCAGCTGACGAAAATTTTTTAATTCACTGAGCGGCAAATCGTAACCGCTCAGGTGCAACAGGCTGTAAATCAGCATCGAACCGTGACCGTTCGATAAAACGAAGCGGTCGCGGTTAGCCCAGTGAGGATTGCGTGGATTGTGCTGCAAAAAGTCGAGCCACAACACTTCAGCGATGTCCGCCATGCCCAGCGGGGCGCCCGGATGTCCCGAATTGGCTTGTTGTACGCCATCCATACTCAAAGCGCGGATGGCGTTGGCTCTTTCCCGGTGTGTCGACATAAGGTTCTCCAGAGGTGCGACGTCGGCGCTTATTTAGCGTGGGATACTTGTTCGTAGTAACCGATCTTGTCTACTTTGGCGGTTGAGCCGCCACCTTCAAATTCCGATGCCAGCCAGGCATTCACGATGTTCTTCGCCAGCTCAGGCCCGATGACGCGCGCGCCCATGGTCATGATCTGCGCGTTGTTGCTCTTGCGAGCACGCTCAGCAGAGAAGGTGTCATGACACTGCGCCGCGCGCACGCCTTCCACCTTGTTGGCGACAATCGCCACGCCGATGCCGGTGCCGCACAGCAGAATGCCGCGCTCAAATTCGTTCTTCTGGATAGCGGTGGCGAGCGCAAATGCCACATCCGGATACATCGGACGGTCGTTTTGCGCGTCATTGGTGTAATCCGTCACCACATACTCTTTCTCTTCCAGCAGCTTTTTAATCACATTTTTCAATTCGATAGCCGCATCATCGGCGCCAATTGCGATAGTTTTCATCGTCGTTCTCCAGCAGGGTGTGCAATGACGCCTGCACGTTTGTTCAGCAGGCGAGAAGATGTTCATAGTTAGCCTGCCACAAAATCAATCATATGTTCAATGGTTGTTCATATGAATTGCCTTCAGGATCGCGCCTGAATGCCTCAGAAAACCCTGTTAAACCGCCTGTGTCGAGCCCTATGGGCGCAGCAATCCGATAAATTGACCAAAATCCGATCTCATGAAGCCGCTCACACTTTCGCGTGTTGCAGTTGAGAGATGCACAATTATCCGTGTAGTGTTCATATGTTCGCATGACTATACCAATGTACAAGAAGACCCATCGAGGACTCGAACATGTGTCATTTACACCGTACCTCTCAGTACTCCTGCAGCCAGCGCCTGTTTGGCGATTGGTCAACACCACATAAAGAAATGATCACTCACGCACGTCGTGGAGGTGCGTTATGAACCAACCATCAATGACAGCGGTGGAACAATCCACCATCAGAAAAATCTCCTGGCGCTTAGTGCCGTTCGTGGCGCTGATGTTCTTTATCAACTTCCTCGATCGCACAGCGATTTCGTTTGCCGGCCCCAACGGCATGACGCAAGACCTCGGCCTCACCGCGCTGCAGTTTGGCCTGGCGTCGGGCATCTTCTTTATTGGCTACATTCTGCTGGAAGTGCCAAGCAACCTGGCGCTGCATAAGTTCGGCGCGCGTCGCTGGCTGGCGCGCATCATGATCAGCTGGGGCATTGTCTCGCTGCTGTTTACCTGGGTGAGCAGTGTAGAAGGCTTGTATACGCTGCGTCTGCTGCTGGGTATCGCCGAAGCTGGCTTCTTCCCAGGCGCGATTCTCTATCTCAGCATGTGGGTACCGGGACGTCATCGCAGCAAAATTCTGTCGCTGTTCTACCTTGCCCAGCCGCTGACGGTGGTGTTCGGTGCGCCATTAGCCGCATCCCTGATTCAGCAGCACGGCCTGTTTGGCATGGAAGGCTGGCGCGTGATGTTTATGGGCGTATCGATTCCCGCGATTCTGATTGGTATCGTCGCGCTGTTCTGGTTGGTGGATTCGCCGCGTCAGGCCAAGTGGCTGACCGCCGAAGAGAAAACCTGGCTGACCACCGAACTGGAAGCCGAGCACCAACAGAAGCAGGGCCATCAAAAACACAGCCTGCGCTCGGTGATGGGCAACGGCCGCGTCTGGATGTTGTGCCTGATTTACTTCGGCTTTATTTATGGCCTGTATGCGCTGGCGTTCTTCCTGCCAACCATTATCGCGGGCTTCCAGCAGCAGTTCGGTACCACTTTTAACGTGATGCAGAAAGGGCTGATTACCGGCGTGCCGTACCTGATTGCGGCGGTGGTGATGTTCTTCTGGTCAAAAGATGCCACGCGTCGCGGTTGCAAAACCTGGCATATCGCCATTCCAGCGCTGGCAGGCGGCATCAGCGTGCCGCTGGCGCTGTATATGGATTCGCCGTTCACCACCATTATGGTGATTGCGATCACCGCCAGCTCCATCTTCGCTGCACTGCCGAATTTCTGGACCTTACCAACGCAGTTCCTGACCGGCGCGTCTGCCGCCGCAGCCATTGCCTTGATCAATACCTTAGGAAACGTAGCGGGCTTCTCCGCGGGCTACATCACCGGCGCGCTGCATGATGCCACCAACAGCTACGCCTTGCCGATGTTTGTGGTGGGTGGATTCATGCTGCTGTCCGCGTTCCTCATGCTGTTACTTAATCGCCGTCGCTCGCCGTCTCAGCCGACCTCTTTAGCTCAGGAGCATTAATATGACGTACCTGTTTAACCAACCTTCAGCCTTTGCCGCTGAGCTTATCGAAGGCTTTGTCGCCGCCAACGCCGATAAAGTCCGTCAGGTCGCCGGAGGCGTGGTGCGCAGCACCCGCAGCCAGCCGAATACGGTGGCGGTGATTGTGGGCGGTGGGTCCGGTCACTATCCGGCGTTCGCCGGGTTGGTTGGACAAGGTCTGGCACACGGCGCGGCGATGGGTAACTTATTCGCTTCGCCGTCGGCGCAGCAGATCTACAACGTAGCGCGTGCGGCCCATAACGGCGCGGGCGTGTTGCTGATGTTCGGTAACTACGCCGGGGATGTGCTGCACTTCGGCCAGGCGTGCGAGCGTCTGCGGGCGGAAGGCATCGCCTGCGAAGTGCTGGCGGTGACCGACGATATCTCCAGCGCGGGTAAAGATGAGCTGGAGAAGCGTCGCGGTGTGGCTGGCGATCTGTGTGTGTTCAAAGCCGCCTGCGCCGCGGCTGAAGCAGGTCACGATTTATCACAGGTCCTGCAGCTGGCACAGCACGCGAATCAACGCACGCGTACCTTTGGCGTGGCGTTTTCCGGTTGCAGCCTGCCGGGCGCTTCGCATCCGCTGTTCGAAGTGGAAAAAGGGCGCATGGCGCTGGGACTGGGCATTCACGGCGAGCCGGGGATCAAAGAGACCGACATGCCGAGTGCGGATGAGCTGGCCGAGATCTTCGTGGAGCGCTTGCTCAATGAATTGCCAGCCGACATCCCGCAGGCCGAAGGTCAGCGCGTGGCGGTGATCCTCAACGGTCTGGGCTCGGTGAAATATGAAGAGCTGTTTGTTGTCTATCGTCGCGTCGCGCAACTGCTGGAGGCCGCCAACCTGCAGGTGGTTGAGCCGGACGTCGGCGAGTTTGTCACCAGCTTCAATATGGCCGGTGCGTCACTGACGCTGATGTGGCTGGACGATCAGCTGGAAACCTTGTGGCGCGCGCCGACCAATACGCCAGCGTACCGCAAAGGCAGCGTATTGGTGGCCGAACCATTAAGCGCCGCTGAGCGCGTTGAAAGCACGGAAGAAGCCTTGCCAGCAGCCACCGCGGAATCGCAAGAGAGCGCGAAACGCGTACTTCAGTTACTCGAATCCGTGGCGGAAATGTTACAGCGTAACGTTGAACGCCTTGGCGATATCGATGCGGTGGCCGGTGACGGCGATCACGGTATCGGCATGGAGCGCGGCGTGCTGGGCGCGGTTGAGAAAGCGCGTGAAGTCGCTGCGCGCGGTGCCGGGGCGGGCAGCTTGCTGTGCCGCGCGGCAGATGCGTGGGCCGATAAAGCGGGTGGCACCTCCGGCGCGTTGTGGGGCGTGGCGCTCACTGCATTGGGTACCGCGCTTGGCGATCGTCAGACACCAGATGCACAGCGTGTGGCCACCGGCGTGCGTGAAGCAAAAGAAGGCATTATGCACTTTGGTAAAGCGCGCGTTGGCGATAAAACCATGGTGGATGTGCTGGTGCCGTTCAGCAACAGCCTGAATGAGTCGGTTGCTGCCGGTGCGTCGTTAACGGACGCCTGGCTCAAGGCGGCGCAGGTGGCCGATAAAGCTGCGCAGGACACCGCGCAGCTGGTGCCAAAAATGGGGCGTGCGCGTCCGCTGGCAGAAAAAAGCGTTGGCACGCCGGATGCCGGAGCCATTTCGCTGGCATTGATCGTCAGTACCGTCGGCGATCTGCTAAAAGAACACAGTGCCTCTGAACAAGGAGCTTGAAGCATGTCTCAGCCAAAAATCTGGCTCGGCGTCAGTTTAAAAATGTACTTCGGCTATCAGCAAACCTTGCAATGGTGTCGTGATGTAGCGGCATTAGCCGACCATGCTGCGGTGAAAAACGGCGACGTGGGCTTGTTTGTGTTACCGGCTTATCCGGCGATTCCGGCGGTTGCAGCCATCTTCGCTGACACGCCGGTGCGCTTCGGCGCTCAGGATGTTTGCCAGGCTGAGAACGGAGCCTGGACCGGCGAAGTCAGCGCCAGTATGTTGCAGGAGTTAGGCTGCTCGCTGGCCGAAATTGGTCACGCTGAGCGCCGTCGTCATTTCCACGAAGATAAAGTGCAAATTGCCGCGAAAGTGGCGATGTCGCTGCGTCACGGCATCACGCCGGTGCTGTGCATCGGCGAAGAAGTGCAGGCAGAACCGCAGCAGGCAATCGCGCTGTGTCAGCAGCAGCTGGCCGAAGCGCTGGCCGAGTCGGCGCAGCAGGGCTTAAAGGGCGAAGTGTTCTTTGCCTATGAACCGCAGTGGGCAATTGGTGCGCCGCAACCGGCACCGGACAGCTACATCCGCGCCGTGTGCGCCGGATTGCAGCAGCTCGCCACGCCGCCCGGCATCACCCTGAAAATCATTTACGGCGGCAGTGCCGGTCCGGGGCTGATTCAGCGCCTTGGCGCGGACGTAAATGGCCTGTTTCTGGGGCGCTTTGCCCACGATCCCAAAGCGCTGGCAAAAATTATTGATGAAGCCAGTGAGCTGGCTCAGGAGCGCTGTTAATGAGCCGTATCGGACTCAGTACCTACGCCTTTTTCTGGCGCATGTCATCGAAAGTCCCTCATCCGCTGACGCTGGAGCAGATGCTGCAACAGACCGCCGATCTCGATGTGTCGGTGTTTCAAATCTGCGATTACCCGGCGATTGAAAGCTGGACTGACGCACAACTGCTGACGCTGCGTCAGCAGGCTGATGCGCTCGGCATCACGCTGGAACTCGGCACGCGCGGCCTCGGCACTGCGCATCTGCGTCGTTATCTGCACATGGCGGAAATCCTTGATGCGCGCGTCATTCGTTCGATGTTCTACACCGCCGATCACCGTCCCACGCTCGACGAAGCCGCCGAGCTGATTGGCTCGGTGTTGCCGGATTTTGCCCGCCAGCAGGTGCGTCTCTGTCTGGAGACATACGAGCAGGTGAACAGCGGCGCGATGATGTCAGTGATCAACAAGTTCCTGTCGCCTTGGCTCGGCGTGTGTCTCGACCCCGCCAACTGTGTCGCCGGCCTCGAACTGCCAGAGCAGGTGATTGCCAACACCGCCGCGCGCGTCGGCAATCTGCATATCAAAGACTTTGCCTTCACGCGCCGTGATGGCTGGATCGGCTTTACCTTTGCCGGCTGCCCGATGGGCGAAGGCTTGCTGGATTACGACCGGATGATCGCCAGCGTGCGCCCGGCGGATAAAGGCATTAACCAAATCGTCGAACATTGGTTGCCGTGGCAAGACGATGCCGCTGTAACCTGCGAGCGAGAAGCCGAATGGACTCGCCGCACCGTTGAATTCTTACGTAGTAAACAAGATCAGGAGTAACAACATGAGCGTGCAACTGAAAACCATCACCGTGATTGGCGCGGGCGGCAAAATGGGTATGCGTATTTCTGCCAACTTCCAGAAAAGCGATTACCAGGTGTTTTACTGTGAGAACTCCCCCAAGGCGCAAGAGCAGGTGAGCGCGCAGGGGCGCGAACTTTCTGATGCCGCCTCCGTGGTGCCATTGAGCGACGTGGTGATTCTGGCGGTGCCGGATATCGTGCTGGGCAAAGTGTCTGAAGGCGTGGTGCCACAGATGAAACCGGGCGCGATTCTGCTGACGCTGGACCCTGCGGCGGCCTACGCCAATCTCATCGCCCATCGTGATGGCATTGAATACGCGGTGGCGCATCCTTGCCATCCGTCGGTATTCCTTGAGCGTTACACCAAAGAAGAACATGCCGATGCCTTTGGCGGTATCGCGGCGATTCAGCACGTGGCGGCTTCCTATGAAACCGGTTCTGATGAGCAGAAAGCCGAGCTGAGCAAGGTGATCAGCGTGATGTACGGCCCGGTGGAGCAGGTGCATTGGGTCACCGTGACGCAGCTGGCGTATCTGGAACCGACGCTGGTGGAAACCGTAGCCTGCATGGTGGGTGCGTTTATGAAAGAGGCGCTGGATGAAACCGTTAAGCACAGCGGCGTGCCGGAAGAAGCGGCTAAAGCGATGTTGTACGGCCATATTCAGATCGCGCTCGCCGTGGCGTTCCGCGCGACCAACCCGTTCTCGGATGCCTGCATGATCGCCATGGAGTACGGTCGTGAGAAGATTGTGAAACCTGACTGGAAACAGATCTTCGATCAGAAAGAGCTGGATATCGTGATTGCCCGTATGTTGAAAATCGACGCCATCAAGCGCTAAGCGTGACGCTCGATCGACTCGCGGCGCTGTGGTCTGGCGAAGCGAGTCGTATCAATGATATAACTCCTTCCTTTGGTGTAATCATGTCAGTTAAGACCAAACAGCACGCACCTACTGTAGCGGCGCAATTTGTTGCGCGATGAATCGCGCCGCTACAGTAGGTGCGGTTATTGCAATCAGTACTTAACCGATTGGCATTGATACACGATCTCAAATAAGACAGGTTACGGATGGAAAAAAACACGCTTTCTCAGGACTCCGAGCTGCTGACGGAAATAGCTGTCGCCTATTATCAGGACGAAATCACCCAGGAGGAGATCGCGCGTAAGTTTGGTATTTCCCGCATTAAAGTCGGCCGGCTGCTCAAACGCGCACGCGAAGAGGGCATCGTCGAAATCAACGTGCGCTACCATCCCGTCTTCAGCACCCGCCTCGAACAACAGCTGCAAAATCGCTTCCCACAACTGCAACGTGCGCTGATAGCGCTCGATCAGCCCGATCAGGAAGAGCAGCGACGTCAGGTCGCCGCGCTGGTGTCGTCACATTTAGCGCAGTCGCTGAAAGACGACGCCATTGTTGCCGTTGGGCAAGGACGCAACGTGGCCGCTGTCGCCGATTATCCCGGCCAGGTGCCGACGCGTAATTGTCTGTTTATCAGCGGTATTGGCGGCACGCATCGTCCCGGTGATGCCATTAACGCCGACCATATCAGCCGTCGTCTGGCGAAGAAGTTCGGCGGCATCAGCGAAACGCTTTACGCGCCCGCTTATGTTGAGAACCGCGCGTTGCGCGATGCGTTTATGCAAAACGGCACCATCAAAGAGACGCTGGACCGCGCGCGTAAAGCCGACGTGGCGCTGGTGGGCATCGGCGACATGAACGAAAACAGCTATATGGTGAAACTCGGCTGGTTCACACCGCACGAAATCATCGACGCCAGCGTTAATCAGGGCGTGACGGGGGATGTCGCCGGCTACGACTTCTTTAATTCGCAGGGCCAGCACGTGGATACCGTGATGAACGATCGCGTCATTGGGCTGAGCATTGATGAACTACGCAAGATTCCCTGCGTGATTGCCATTGCCGCGGAAAATACCAAAGCGATGGCGATCCTCGGCGCACTGCGCACTGGCGCGATCGATATTATCGCCACCACCGCACAGAACATTCGCACCATTCTGAGTTTGTCGCAGGAGAAGATTTAGTTAAACGCTTCACTGGGTTTATTCATTAGGACATCACCGGCGATCATCGCCGTTAATACGGCGTATTTTAAACCTGGCGTACAGCCTTATGCCGCCACGCGCAGTGCCATAACGTAACGGTCTTGTTCGTGCTATGTTCAGGATATATCCTGTATTTTTCCTTGTTGAGAATCCCTGCCTGATGACTAACGCGCGCTTGCTCTCGGTTGAAAATCTCTCGCTGCACACTCACGATCAGCGCTTGCTGGTGGATAACATCTCTTTTCATCTCGATCGCAAGGAAATCCTGGCGTTAGTTGGCGAATCGGGATCTGGCAAAACCTTGACCTCGCTGGCGCTGATGAGTTTGTTGCCGGCGGGCGTGCAGCACAGTGGCGGCCGCGTGGTGTTCAATGGCGAGCCGCTGGATGCGCGCACAACCCAGCAATTGCGTGGTTGCCGCATCGCCACGGTGTTTCAGGAGCCGATGACCAGCATGAATCCCACGCTGCGTATTGGTGAACAGATTGCCGAAGTGCTGGTGCGGCATCGTCAGTTTGGCTGGAAACAGGCGCAGCAGGAAGCGATAGCGCTGCTGGATCGCGTCGGCATCGTCAATCCAGCGCAGCGCGCGCGGCAGTATATTCATCAGCTGTCGGGTGGCATGCGGCAACGGGTGATGATCGCCAGCGCCATCAGCGGTCAACCGGAGTTATTGATTGCCGATGAGCCGACCACCGCGCTGGACGTGACTATTCAGGCGCAGATTCTGGCACTGTTGCAGGAGTTGCAGCAGGAGATGGGCATGGGGATCTTGTTGATCACCCACGATCTCTCGG
Source organism: Pantoea sp. GbtcB22 (assembly GCF_019091025.1). Taxonomy (NCBI): domain Bacteria; kingdom Pseudomonadati; phylum Pseudomonadota; class Gammaproteobacteria; order Enterobacterales; family Erwiniaceae; genus Pantoea; species Pantoea sp. GbtcB22. The sequence continues at coordinate 584,167 of NZ_JAGXKB010000001.1, read as the reverse complement.
TGGTAGCGCGCTACGCCGACCGCGTCTGCGTGATGCAGCAAGGGCAACTGGTTGAACAGGGTGCGGTGCTGAGTACGCTCGGCACGCCAACGCATCCTTACACGCGCAAATTGATTGCTGCTTCGGCAGCGCAAATCCCCGAGGCGACTGCGCCGGTTGCCCAGCCGCCGCTGCTGGTGCTGCGCGACATCAGTAAAAGCTATCCGCTGCCGCGCCGCATGCCGCTGTGGCCGGCCAAACGGCAAACCGTGTTGCATCCGGCGAATCTGTCGATTGCGCAGGGCGAAATTGTCGGACTGATTGGCGAATCCGGCTCCGGTAAAACCACATTGGGCAGTGCTGCGATTGGCCTGATTACGGCGGATGGCGGCGAAGTGCATTTTCAGGGGCAGCATTTGCAAGGACGTCAGCTGCATAGCTTACGTCGCCACACGCAGATTATTTTCCAGGATCCTTATGCCAGCCTGAATCCGAAAATCCCGGTTGGTGAGCAGATCGCCGAACCGCTGCGCGTCTGGCAACTGCGCAAAGGCGCGGCGGTGGATGCGCGAGTCAAAGAGCTGCTGGCGTTGGTGGGATTGAAAGCCGAACATGCCACCCGTCTCCCGGGCGCGTTCTCGGGCGGCCAGCGTCAGCGTATTGCCATTGCGCGCGCGCTGGCGATGGAGCCGAAGCTGCTGGTGGCGGATGAAGCGGTAGCGGCGCTGGATTTATCGGTGCGCGGGCAGATTCTGGCGCTGTTTAATACGCTGCGCCACAAGCTGGGATTATCGGTGCTGTTTATCAGCCACGATCTCGGCGCGGTGCGTCAGTTGTGCGATCGCGTGGTGGTGATGTATCACGGCAGGATTGTGGAGTCCGGCGCGACCGCCAGCGTGATTAACCATCCACAGGACAATTACACCCGCCAGTTGCTCGCCGCTGCGCCCGACGTGCAGCAGGCGCTGGCGCTGCGATCAGCTGCCGTGTAACAGCGGTAGTTCGTGATGTTCAGCCCATTCGTGCCAGGAACCGACATACACCGAAACATAGGGATAGCCCGCCAGTTTTAACGCCGCCAACACCGTGGCGGCGCGGGCACCACGATGGCAATAAACCTGCAACTTCGCGTTTTTACTCAGTCCTGCCGCCTCGGCGCGTGCGGCAATCTGCGGCGCTGATAAGAAATGGCCGCTGGCGATGACATCTTCCCAGAACAGTAGCTGAGAACGTGGAATCCGTCCCGCGCGCTGACAGCAGGCATGCGCAAAGCTGCCGTCAAACTCGCTGGGGCGACGGGCATCCACGTTGATCACCGCCACGCCATCCGCTGCTAGTACCTGTTCACGGCTGCACACCAGCTCGCGATTCCACGCGGGTGCGTTGGCTGCCGGTGGATGCGCCACGGTGCGGCTTAATCCCAATCCCGGCGCGAGTTCATAGCCTGCCGCAATCCAGGCATCGACGCCGCCATCCAGAATCAGCGCATCATCACGCTTGAGCAGCCAGGCGAACCAGGCGCCGCGCGGTGAACGCATGCCAACCTGCTGCTCGAAAAACACCGGCGTGGCGTTGGGATACGCGGTAAACATCGGCTGCAGCGCGGTGGCGGCTTCGGCTGCCATCACCGCTAAACCTGTCTCGCTGCAATCCTCAATAAAATAGTCGTAGACGTTACAGTGCTGCGCGCCAGGCAAGGTGGCGCGTTGCCAGTCGGCAAATTCGCGGACATCGATCAGCAGAAACGCTTCGCCGCGCGCCTGGCGCTGATGCAGTGAAAGCACATCAATGATCATGCAGAACTCCTGAAAACAGCGACTGCAACGAACCGAGCTCGTCGTGCTCAGCGGCCTGTAACACGCGGGCGGCGAGGGCGATATCAAACACGTTGAGGCCAAACGAGGAGAAATAGACGCTGTCATCGGGCTGTGGACGCCAGTGATCCAGCAGCAGCGCGGCGAGATCGGCCGCCACATCCTGTTCAGCAAACTCCCCGGCGCGGAACATCTGGAACAGGCTTTTGGCGCTGCGCTGGGCAAAATCGCCCCACGCATCCACCACCACCTTGCTGCTGGCTTTGATGGCGGCAAAACTCACTTCGTGATAACCGACCTGCACAATGATCCTACCGGGACGTACCGCTGCGGCGTCGACAATCGGCTGGTCGGCGCTGGTACAGGTCAGCACGGCGTCATAAGGCTGCGCCAGAGCGAGTGGCAGATCGGTTTCGATTTGCACTTCGCGCAACGCACTGAGTTTAAAAGGGGAGCGATTCCACACGCCAATCTGTTCGAGCTGCGGAAACAGCTGCTGCAGCATGCGCAGATGCGCCTGAGCATGTAAACCGGCGCCGAGCAGCAGCACGCGTTTTACCGGACGCGGTGCGGCCAGCTGTAACGCCAGTGCGCTCACCGCCGCAGTGCGCGCCGCGGTGAGTGCCCCGCTGGCCAGCAAGCCGCGTGGAATGCCGCTCTGCGCATCGTTAATCAGGGTCAAGGCTAGGGCGGCGGGCAACGCATCCGGTCGCTGTGGACGATGTGCCGTCCACTTCACGCCTGCGGCATTGTAGCTGCCGCCAACGCGCGCCGGTAAGGCATACGCTTTACCGAGCGGCGTACCGAGATCGATGTGATTTTCGGCGGGCATCTGCGCCTCGCCGAGACGCATCAGCTGAATCACCGCTTTGACGTCTTCCAGCGCCAAAGCGACATCCCCGCCGCCTAATTGCGCGACGGTGGCTTCATCCAGTACACGCAATAAGGCTTCCATTACGCCTCCAGCAGGCGATCGGCGAAGGGATAAAGCGCCGGAGAACCGCCACAATGTACGAAGGTCACGCGCGATCCCTGCGGAATGCGCCCCTGTTCGACCAGCGAGAACAGGCCGTGCATCGCTTTACCGGTGTAGACCGGATCCAGCAGCACGCCTTCCAGTTGGGCGAGTTGATAGATGGCAGCGATGCCGCCGTCCGATGGCACGCCGTACGCCTGACCGACATAACCATCCTCAATCCAGATATCCTCCGGCTGCCACTGCTGCGGCCATTGCAGCAGATCGGCACAATCCTGCGCCATGCCGGCAATGCGTGGCTGGAACCAGTCGGCTTTGGCGCTGACGCTCACGCCAATCACCTTAGTATTGGGCCAATAGCGACGCGTGCCCACATGCAATCCCGCCAGCGTGCCGCCGGAACCGGTGGGCGCGACGATGAAATCGGGTGCGGGCATCTGGCTGGGTGCCAGCTGCGCCGCTAACTCTTCCACTGCGCGTACATAACCCAATGCGCCGAGTGGCGTTGCGCCACCCAGCGGAATAATCATGGGGGTTTCACCTTGCGCGAGAGCCGCATCCGCGTGCGCCTGCATCGCACCTTCAATCTGGCTGAAATAGCCGTCGGGATCGAGGAACTGCACCTCGGCCCCGAACAGCTTATCCAGCAGCAGATTCCCCTGCCAGCTTGCGGGCGGATTGCCCCGCAGCACCAGCACCGGACGCATACCAAACTTGCGTGCGGCGGCAGCCACCATGCGGGCGTGGTTCGACTGATGCCCGCCGGTGGTGATCACCACATTCACGCCTGTTTTGCAGGCCTCCGCCATCAGATACTCCAGCTTGCGGACTTTGTTGCCGCCGCCGCCGAAGCCACTGTAGTCATCACGTTTGATCGTCAGCGTAATCCCAAGTGCCTCACTGAGCCGCGGCAGCGGCTCGTGAGGAGTGGGGAAGAAGCCGAGCGGAACGCGTTCAAACTCTTCTACTGATTTCATTATTTACTACCTTTATTTTTGTGTACTGCGGTGTTTCCCTGGTGTGGCGCGACCCGGCCAATGGCCGAATCATTGAATGCGTTGAGCCATAAGCTCATGGATTGCTGGAAGCGTTCGAGTCCCGCCAGCGTGACAAACTCATTAACGGCGTGCGCGTTGCCGCCGTGGCCTAATCCGCCAATCAGAAAAGCGGGCGCGACGGCCGCGAAAGCGTAGGCGGGCGCACAGCCCGGCGCCCACGGCCAGATTTGCGGTGCCGCGCCCAGCGTTTGATAGCTGGCGATTAGGGCATCGACGCCGCTGGCGCTGCGACTAAAGCGCACGCCGGGATAGCGATCAAACAGGTGCAGCTCGCTGCCGGCTAAATCGGGTTGCGCCAGCCGCTGCTGCACGTCGGCAATCATCGCGTCCTGATCGAAACCCGGCGGGATGCGAAACGCCAGCTCCGCGCTGGCACGGAACGGGATGACGCCGCGTCCGCCTGGCGGATCGCTGTGCAGTTCTGCCAGCGTTAACACCGCGCTGCCAAGCAGCGTTTGCAGGCAGCTCAGCGTGTCGCCGGCGATCATCAGGCGCTGACTGCGACGGAACTGCAGTTCGTCATCGATGCTGAATTCGGCGGCTAAGGTCGCCAATAATTGATTCGCCTCATCGTCCGTGGCGTGACACGCCAATACGCCGCTGTGTTCTGCTGGCGCGATGGCATCTAATGCCTGTACTAAACGCCACGCCGGATTGGCGATCCAACCGGCATTGCTGGCATGAATCGCGGAGGACGGTCCGCCCCATGCGCCGCCGGTGACGCTGAGGCGTCCGCTGGCCAGTCCGGTAAAGCCGAGATAGACGCGCGGTGCGCCGCCACCGTATTCGCACAGTGACGGAAACAGCACGGCTTCAGCGGGAGCAATCGGGCAAGGCTGTTGTGCCAGATATCGCCGCAGCGCGCCGCTGCCCACTTCCTCTTCGCCTTCGAGCAGGATTTCAATATTAAAATCGAGCTGCTGGCTCTGCTGCAGTTCGCGCAGCAGGATCAGCAGGGCGGCGACTGGGCCTTTGTTGTTCTCTGCACCGCGTCCGACAAATACCGCGCCAACATCGTCCCAGTAACACACGCCACCGACAAACGGCGGCACATCCCAGCCGGCATCATCCGCAGGCATTACGTCATACATGTTGTACAGCACCACGGTTTTGCTGCTGCCGTTATCAATGCGTACATGGACCAGCGGCGGAGAATTGTCGGTTTGCGCCGCCACCGGATAAATCACGCTGGCGTCGAGTTGCTCTACCATCCACTGTTCCAGCCAGGCGGCCAACCCGCGCTGCGAGGTTAACTGACCGGCCACGCTTGGCCAGCGCGTCAGTTCACTCAGCAGTTCAAGCGTGGCGTCAAGGCGACTCATAAACGAATCCTCGGGTTCAGCACCAGATAGAGCAGGTCGATCAGCAAATTGATCGCCACAAACACCACGGCGGCGAGCAACACAATCGCCTGCACCAGCGGGAAATCGCGGTTTTGAATCGCCTGAATCGCCAGACGACCAATGCCGGGCCAGGCAAAAATAATCTCGGTCACCAGTGCGCCGCCGAGCAGCGAGGCGAAATACATGCCTTGCACGGTGATCACCGGAATCAGTGCGTTACGCAAACCGTGGCGTACCACGATGCGCCAGGCGCTGAGCCCTTTGGCGCGCGCGGTGCGGATATAATCCTGTTGCAGCACATCCAGCAGGCTGGCGCGCGTCAGGCGGGCCACGGCGCTCATGTAAAACGCACCCAGACTGAGCGCCGGCATCACCAGCGCGGCGAAAGTGCCGTAACCGCTGGAGGGCAGCCACTGTAACTTCAGGCTGAACAGCAGAATCAGCAGCAGCCCGAGCCAGAACACCGGAATCGCCTGGCCGGAGAAGGCCAGCAGGCGACATAACAAATCCCACAGGCTGTGCGGCCGCAGGGCGCTGATAATGCCGAGCAGCAGACCGAGCAGCGAACTCCATGCCAGCGCACTCACCGCCAGCAGCGCCATCGCCGGCAGACGTTCGGCAATCAACGCCAATACCGGCTGGCTGTAGCGCAGCGATTCACCAAAATCCCCGTGCAGCACGCCGCCAAGATAGTGGCTGTATTGCCACAGCAGCGGACGATCAAAGCCCATGCTATGACGAAAAGTAGCGATCTCCTGCTGGCTGGAGCCGGGCGGCATCATCAGCGCCGCCGGATCGCCCGTCATGTGCAGGCTAAAGAAAATCAGCAGCGACACGCCGAGCAGCACTAATACCGATTGGCCAAGGCGATTGAGCAGAATGTTCAGCATCTTAATCCAGCCTTGTATGCGTGCGACGTAGCAGCGCATCGCCGAGCAGGTTGCAGCCAATCACCAGCGCCGCAATCACCAAACCGGGATAGAGCACCAGCCATTGCGACAGCAGCATGTAAGAGCGACCTTCGCCAATCAGATTGCCCAGCGTTGGCGTGGGTGGCTGAATGCCCATGCCGAGAAAACCCACTGAGGCTTCGAGCACGATCAGGCGTGGGATATCCAGCGTTAGCAACACCACCAGCGGCGTCAGCAGATTGGGCAGGATATGCCGTAGCAGTATGCGCAGCGGCGAAAAGCCCATGGCGCGCACCGCCTGAATATATTCCAGTTCCCGAATCTCTAAGGTTTTGGCGCGCGCCACACGGGCATAAATCGCCCAACTGGTACAGCCCATAATCACAATGATGTTGGTCAGTGACCCGCCCATCAGCGCAATTACCAGCAAAATCAACAGAATAAACGGCACCGCCAGCTGGATGTCGATCAGTCGCATGATCAGCGCATCAACCCAACCGCCGGCGTAACCGGCGATCATACCGAGCGCGACGCCAATCACCGCGCCAATCGCCGCCGCGACCAACACCACCAGTAGCGACAAGCGCGTCCCGGAGAGAATGCGCGCCAGCAGATCGCGGCCCAGTTGATCGGTGCCGAGCCAATGCGTGGCTTGCGCACCGGGCGAACCCGGCGGCAGGAACATCTCATTGAGATTGTTACTTAAGGCATCGGGCAACGGCAGCCACGGAGAGAGCAGCGCCGCGGCAATCACCACGATCAGCAAAAGGCTGCCGATCACCGCATCGCCGTAAATCAGGCGGCGCGGACGGCGCTGCAGCACGGTGCCCGGTGAAATCATTTCAGCCTCAGATCAAACAGCGGGATGCGGGCATCGACGCGGCCTTTGAAGTTGAGCGACGTGCTGTGCGCATACAAGGTATCTTCACGGTACAGCGGCAGCAGCGGCTGTTGTTCCGCGACGCGTTGCTGAATCTGCTCTAACACTTTTTTGCGCGCAACGGGATCGACAATCTGACGGCTTTGGTCGAGCAGCTTATCCAGCTCTGCATCATGCACGGTGGAATAGGGCTCGCCGCTGCGCAGGATGGGGAACAGCGCGGCATCGGCATCCAGCGTCTGCGTGGATCCCCACGCCAGCATATACATCGGAGCCTGTTTCTGGGACGCGACCTGCTGGGTGTAAACCGACCATTCCGGCACCTCCAGCTCGGCTTTCACGCCAATGGCGGCTAAATCCTGCACGATGGCTTGCGCCACATCGGCGCTGGCAATATAGCGGCGCGGCGCCTGGAAGCGCAGGGTAAAGCCGTTTGCGTAACCGGCTGCAGCCAGCAGCGACTTGGCTTTCGCCACATCCTGCGCGGTGGCCGGAACCGCCAGATAACCAAAGTCATTGGCTCCGGCCATGGTGCCGGTTGGCGTGCCAAAGCCGTGCAGCAGCTGTTGGGTATAAGCCTGACGGTTCAACGCCAGCGAAAGCGCCTGACGGACGCGCACATCACTCAGCGGTTTCTCATCATCTTTAAGGCCGAGATAAATCGTCAGTCCGCCGCCTTTCACCTGTTCCAGTTCGACGTTGGGGCGATTTTTCAGCGCGGGGACTAAATCGGCTGGCACGCTTTCAATCAGCTGCACTTCGCCGGTCAGCAGCGCGGTGAGGCGTGCGGTGGCTTCGGGAATCGGACGCCAGGTAACGCGATCAATCGCCGGTTTGCCGCGCCAGTAAGTTTCATTGGCGACCATCACCACTTTTTCATCCGGGATAAAGCTATCCAGCTTGTAAGCGCCGCTGCCTACCGGTTTGCGTGCGAACTCGCTGGCGCCGACTTTCTTCACGTACGCTGGCGGCACAATGTAAGCCGGGTAGCGGCTCATGCGCGTGGGCAGCAGAGGATCCGGGCCGTTGGTGTGGATCTGCACCTGATAGTCGTTGATCACGTCCACCGATTTGATGGTGCGGATATAGGAAATCGTCGGTGCGTGATTGGCGGGGTCTAAAATACGATCGATGGAGAACTTCACCGCTTCGGCGTTCACCGGCTCGCCATCGGTAAATTTCACGCCCTGGCGCAGGGTAAATTGCCAGGTGGTGTCGTTAATCGCTTTCCACTCAGTGGCTAAGCCCGGCTGTAATGACATGTCATCGGCGCGGCGCACTAAGGTATCGAAGAGGTTGTCGACTAAGGTGGCAGATTCTTTGAGAAAGCCGGGATCCATCGCCGTGGCAGACGTGGGTTGGCCAATGGTCAGTTCCGCTGCCTGTACGGCTGGCATCAGAGCAAATAGCAACGCGGTGGTGGCAAACTTCACTGCAGGTAATCTCATAACGTTTCCCAAAATTGCCAACGGCAAGGTAGTGAAAAGAGTGGATACTGCCAGAATCAAGACTGTGCTTATTTGTAATACATGATATATCCTATAATCTGGCAAGTTGGCAATAAAACATTAAAAATAACTTACCATTTGCGAAATTCAGTAGAAGGCCCTCAACGTATGATCGAAATGGATAAAGCGCAGCGCATGAGTTTGACCGCGCAGGTTGAATCGTCACTGCGCAGCGCGCTGATTGTTGGCAAGTTAAAACCCGGCGCACGGCTGGTGACGCGCGATTTGGCGACTCAATTGGGTACCAGCATCACGCCGGTGCGTGAAGCCTTGTTGCGACTGGTTTCTGCCGGAGCATTAGACGCCACGCCAGCTGCGGCGTTTCTGGTTCCGGAAATGACGCGCCAGCGCTTTGATGAGATTACGCTGATTCGTAAGCAGCTTGAAGGTTTAGCGGTGAGGGCGGCGACGCCATTTTTGGGAAAAAAACAGATTTCTGAGCTGAAAAAACTCTGCGCGCGCTTTATGCAAGCCAAACAAAGCGGTGATGCCGAGGCGGCGTTAGAAGCTAATCGCGCGTTCCGTTTTACGCTCTATGGCTATGCGCAAATGCCTACGCTGGAGGCGCTGATCGAACAGCTTTGGGTGCAGATCGGTCCGTGCTTTAACTATCTCTATCCGCAGCCAGCCGAGGTGGTGAATGGGCATCATAACTATGATCACCTGCTGGAAGCGTTACAGGTCGGTGATGCGGTCACCAGTGAAAAGATATTGATGAAAGCGATTGATGATGGGGCTGCGATTTTGCATCAGCACTATTTCAATCAGTAAAAAGCAAAAGAGCGCGTGAACCTTGCCGCTACTAAGCGTGCAATTATTTGTAGCGGCGTAATGCATTGCGCATCTGATTAACCGCGCGGTCACCGCAATGACATAAAACCTTCATTTCCTTCCGCTAGCTTACCGCCATTCTGATTTCTGGATTGCGGATGCATGAGCCACCTTTCGCTTCACCACATCACTAAAGCCTGGGGCGAGAAAATTGCCCTGGACGACATCAGCTTCGACGCGGCAGAAGGATCGTTTGTCGCGCTACTCGGTCCATCGGGCTGCGGTAAATCGACGCTGCTGCGTACCATCGCCGGACTGGAAACTGCCGATCGCGGGGCGATCCACTTTAAACACGCCGACATCACCCATCTGCCGCCGTCGCAGCGCAAGCTATCGATGGTGTTTCAGTCCTATGCGCTGTTTCCCCACCTTAACGTGCGTGAAAATCTGCTGTTTGGTTTGAAAGCGCGCGGCGAGGAGAAACAGTCGTTTGCTGCCCGCCTGGATAACGTCAGCAAGCTGATGGAGCTGGATAAGCTGCTGGATCGTTTGCCGTCGCAGCTCTCCGGCGGACAGCAACAGCGCGTGGCGCTGGGCCGTGCGGTGATCGCCAATAACACGCTGTGTTTAATGGATGAGCCGCTGTCGAACCTCGACGCCAGGCTGCGGCAAAGCATGCGCCGTGAAATCCGCGCGCTGCAGAAAAAACTCGGTTTGACCATGCTGTACGTCACGCACGATCAGACTGAAGCGATGAGCATGGCCGACAGCATTATCCTGCTCAACGATGGCCACATTGAACAGCACGGCACGCCAGACGATCTCTACAACAATCCCGCCAGCGTGTTTGCCGCACAGTTCATTGGCGCACCGCCGATGAACATCCTGCCGCTGCAGCGCAATGGCGCGCATCACTATCTGCTGCATCTCACCGCGCCGGTAGTGGAATACCGCGACGCGCCGCTGAGCCTTGGATTGCGTGCCGAAGATATCCAGCCGATCGCTGCAGAACAGGCGGCGCTGACCGCGCGGGTGATCAGTTCTGAATATATGGGCGCTGATACCTTGCTGGTGTGCCTGCTTGCTGGCATCAGCGAACCGCTGACCATTAAAGTGCCGGGCATGCAGCGCTTCACCGATGGCAGTGAGGTGGGATTGCAGTGGTCAGCCGCGCGGCAATATCTTTTTCATCGCGAGAGCGGTAAGCGCTGCGTGCCAGCCGAACAACAGATGTTTGCTTCACAGAAAAAATACGCCGTTTAACCGTTGTCATTTGCCCAAGGGAAAATCATGTCTGCGATTCGTTATTCACGTCTTTCTGCATTAGTTCTCGCCGTCACCACCTCAGCTTTTGCGGCTGAACCGGTCAAGCTACAAATGTATTACCCGATTGCGGTGGGCGGCAAAGTGAGCCACACCGTGGATTCGCTGGTGGCGGATTTCCAGAAAGTGCATCCGGACGTGAGCATTCAGCCGGTGTATACCGGTGACTACGCCACCACCGTGACCAAAGCGCTGACCGCCTTTCGCGGTGGCAACGCGCCGCAGCTGGCGGTGATCGGCGATATCGAAGCGTATTCACTGATTGATGCCGGTGCGATTGTGGCGGCCAGCGATTTAGCGCAGGGCGAGGAAGGCAAAAAATGGATCGACGGTTTCTACCCGGCGTTTCTGCGTCACATTGACGGCAAAGTGTGGGGCGTACCGTTCCAGCGTTCAACCGTGGTGATGTACTGGAACAAACGGGCGTTTGAGAAAGCCGGTTTGAACGCCGATACGCCACCGGCCAACTGGCAGCAAGTGGTCGAGTTCAGTAAGAAACTCACGATCAAAGATGCCAACGGCGTCAGCCAATGGGGCATCGAGATTCCGTCCACACCAAACGGCTACTGGAACTTCCAGGGCTTGTCCGCCACCAACGGCGGTCGTCTTGATAACGGCAAAGGTACAGCGGTGCACTTCAACACGCCGGGCAACGTGGAAACGCTGCAGTGGCTGACCGATCTCGGCCAGAAAGAGGACGTGTCGCCGAAGGGTGCCATTGCGTGGGGCACCACGCCGCAGGACTTCATTAGCGGCAAAACGGCCATGATGGTGACCACCACCGGCAACCTGACCAACGTGCGTGATAACGCGAAATTTCCGTTCGGTGTGGCGATGCTGCCGGAGAAAACCCAGCGCGGCAGCCCAACCGGCGGCGGCAACCTGTATGTCTTCAAAAATACCTCACCAGAACAGCAGAAAGCGGCGATGGAGTTTATCCGTTGGGTAACCTCACCCGAGCAGGCGGCACGCTGGAGTATCGCCACCGGTTATGTAGCGACCTCTCCGGCGGCATGGGATACCACGGTAATGAAGGATTACGTTAAAGAGGTTCCTCAGGCATTGGTGGCGCGTGAACAGCTGAAGTATGCGCAGCCAGAACTCTCGACTTACAACAGCGTGCAGATTCAGGATGCGCTCAATCACGCGGTAGAAGCGGCGGTGACGCAGGCGAAAACGCCAGCCGAAGCGCTGGAAGATGCGCAGAAGCAAGCCGATCGTCTGCTGAAGTCTTATCAATAATGACGAGCACGATTCTCACCGTCGCGCCGGTTCGTCGTCCCCGGTTATGGTCGATGCAGCTGTATGGCTACCTGCTGATTTTACCGGCACTGAGTTTTTTACTGCTGTTTACGCACTATCCGGCGGTTGCGACCGTATGGGAAAGCCTGTTCAGCGCAGCACGTAACGGTCGTCCAGCCCATTTTGTTGGGCTGGATAACTATCTTGCGCTGCTGGATGACGACATCTTCATTCAGTCGCTGTGGAATAACCTGCTGTATGCGTTGATCACCATTCCGCTGGCGGTCACGCTGGCGCTGCTGATGGCGCTGGCGGTCAATCGTCATAAGCGTGCCAATGCGTTGGTGCGCACCGCGTTCTTTATTCCTTCGCTGCTGCCGATGATCGCCATCGCCAATCTGTGGCTGTTCTTCTACACGCCGCAGCTGGGTTTGCTGAATAAGCTGCTGGCGCTGTTTTCGCTGCCAGCGATGAACTGGCTCGGCGAACCGGGTAGCGCCTTGTACTGTTTGATGGCGGTATCGGTATGGCGCGAAGCGGGCTTCTTTATGATCTTTTATCTCGCCGCTTTGCAGCAGATCGATCCGCGCCTCAGCGAAGCCGCGCAGATAGAAGGGGCGTCGCGCCGCTATTTCTTCCGCCGCGTGCAGTGGCCGCTGCTGATGCCCACCACGCTGTTTGTGCTGATCAATGCCTCGATGAATGCGTTTCGCATCGTCGATCAGGTGATCGCGATGACCAACGGCGGGCCGAATAACAGCAGTAGCCTGCTGCTGTTCTACATCTATCGCACTGCCTTCAGCTTCTGGGATATGCCCGCCGCAGCGGCAATGACGGTGGTACTGCTGGTGATCCTCGCCGCGATTGCACTGCTTAAATTCAACCTGCTGGACAAGCGAGCCCATTACCAATGAAGCCAACAATCACGTTTGGTCGCCTGTGTCTGAATATGGGCATTGGGCTTGCCGCGTTGCTGTGGTTTTTACCGATTCTGGTGGCGATCTGGGTGGCGATTCATCCGGCATCCGATCAGGCGAGCTTTTCGCTTTTTTCGCCGCTGACCTTGCAGAACTTCGTTAATGCCTGGCACGCCGCGCCCTTTGGTCGCTACTTCCTCAATACCAGCTTGCTGGTGCTGATGATTGTGGTGGTGCAGCTGATTCTGGCGACCATGGCCGCTTACGCATTAGTGCGCTTCCGCCTGAAATTCTCCGGCGCGATCTTCGCGCTGATCCTGCTGCAGCTGATGATCAGCCCCGACGTGCTGATTCTGAATAACTACAAAACCATCGGCGCGCTGGGTTTCCGCGATACGCTGACCGGCATCGCGCTGCCGTATTTCTCCTCGGCCTTCGCCATCTTTCTGCTACGCCAGACCTTTAAAAGTATTCCGCTGGTATTGGAAGAGGCGGCGATTGTGGAAGGTGCCAGCCGCTTTTACATTCTGCGCAAGATTTACATCCCGCTGGCGAAGCCGATCTATGTGGCGTTTGCGCTGGTGTCGATCAGCTTCCACTGGAATGATTTCCTCTGGCCGCTGGTGATTACCGATTCGGTCAACGTGCGGCCGCTCACCGTGGGCCTGCAACTGTTCTCGGCGCCGGAGCAGGGCGTGCAATGGGCGTTGATTGGCGCTGCTACGTTAATGACGACGTTGCCGCTGTTAGTGCTGTTCCTGATCTTCCAGCGTCAGTTTATTCAATCTTTTATGCGTGCTGGTATTCGCTAAGGAGTGCTTTTCGTGTCTTATCCGCATCCGCTGACTGAACTGCAGCGTGAACTGCTGGGCGATGTCGCCGAGCTCTATGCCTTGCCCGATGTGCGTTCCGCGCCGCTGAGCAGCACGCTGCGTTTTGGTTTGATTGCCGATCCGCAATATGCCGACATCGACGCCGATATGGCGAAAAATCTCTACTATCGTCACGCGCTTCATAAGCTGCCGCAGGCGATTGCGGTGTTGAATCAGCAGCCGCTGGATTTTGTCGTTACGCTGGGGGATTTAGTCGATCGCGACTGGAACAGCTACGCGGCGATATTGCCGATTTACGATCGCCTCGAACATCCACATGCGGTGGTGCTGGGTAATCACGATGCGCAGACCATCGCGCAGCATCTCAACGAAGCCGCTGCGCTACCCAAAAGCTATTACGCCTTTGGGCTGCAGGGCTGGCGTTTTATTGTTTATGACGGCAACGACATCAGCCTCTATTGCAACTCGCAGAACGGTGACGATCGCAAGCAGGCGGAGGCAATGCTGGTGGACCTGACCGCGCGCCAGCAGCCGCAGGCGAAACCCTGGAACGGTGCGGTAGGAACGCTGCAAATGGCGTGGATTGAGCAGCAGTTGCAGCAAGCCCGCCAGCAAGAGGAGAAAGTGGTGGTGTTTGGGCATTATCCGCTGGCGCCGCATAACAGCCACAACTTACTCAACGGCAGCGCGCTGGCAGGGCTGTTTTCTAGTTACAACATACTATGCTGTTTCTCTGGACACGATCATCGCGGCGGCTTTGCGCGCATCGGTCAAACAGGCTTCTATACACTCAAAGGGATGCTGGATGGGGCAGAAGAGGTGCCGTTTGCGGTGGTTGAAATTGAGGGCGATGAAGTCATTGTGAAAGAATACGGTGTAGCGTCGCCATTTATGGCGTAATGCCGATCAGTTAAGCATCACATCACGGCACATTTCGTAGCGGCGCGATTTATCGCGCAATGAATTGCGCCGCTACGATTTGTGCGCGCAATAATATGTGTTTTTATCTCTCAACTGACAAACATTACGCCATTTATGGCGACCACTCATGATGATGCCGGCATCTGCCCGCGCTGACGATGTGTCGCAATCTCTTCGGCGCGTTGCAGCAACTGCTGCAAATCATCCTCATCGATATCCAGCACTTCACCGCTCTCCAGCGCCTGATGCAGGTCTTCACGCGTAATCGCTACGTCGATCACCACAGGCGGCGCTTTGGTTTCCGTTGCCGCCAGCGGATGCGGATAACGACGTCCGGCGAGATTGTTAAACAGCAACGCCAGCAGCGCGAGGCAAACCGAGTTCAACAGCACCGGCGTCAGAATAAAGTGGTAACCCAGCTGCTGGACGCCGTTACCGCCCAAAATTGCGGTCAGCGCCACCGCGCCGCTCGGTGGATGCAAACAGCGCAGTTGAAACATCAACGCGATCGTCACACAGGCCGCGATACCACACGCCAGCGCGGGATGGGGAACCCACAGCGCGGTGGTGACGCCAACAACGCCCGCCACCAAATTGCCGCCGACAATTGACCACGGCTGCGCCAGCGGACTGTTCGGCAGACCAAACAGTAATACCGCTGAAGCGCCCATCGGCGCGACAAACCACAGATTCACTCCACCCAGCAGCCAGTGGCTGGTCAGGCTGGTCATCATTAAACCCAATCCCGCGCCAATGCTGGCGATGACCATCTGCTTTCTGCCTCCCGGTAACGGATGGGGCCAAAGGCGGGCCAGAAAGGTGCGCACGGAGGTTATCCACGTCACCGATGGCTGATTTGTCATTACGGAATCACTCTGTCATAAGAAAAAACGATGGGTGCGAATTGTCGCTGATCGATCCGTTGACAACAACCACATTGTTAGTGTGCTGTTATATCGTGGTAAGAGAAATGCTGATGATTGTCGCGAGGCTTAACCAACGCCTAAGGTTGCTGTATAGTCCGTTTTTTTTCGGAGGAACCATGCTGCCTAACTCATCCACACGCCTGAACAAATACATCAGCGAGAGCGGAATCTGCTCACGCCGTGATGCCGATCGTTACATCGAGCAAGGCAACGTTTTCATAAACGGTAAACGCGCTGCCGTCGGTGCGCAGGTGTTTGCAGGGGATGAAGTCAAAGTGAACGGGCAGCTGATTGAGCCGCGTGACGAAGAAGACTTAGTGCTGATTGCGCTGAACAAACCGGTTGGCATCATCACCACCATGGAAGAGGGTGAGCGTGACAACATTGGTGATTTCGTTAATCACAGCAAGCGCGTGTTCCCGATTGGTCGCCTGGATAAAGATTCGCAGGGACTGATTTTCCTCACCAACCACGGCGATCTGGTGAATAAAATCCTGCGTGCCGGAAATAACCACGAAAAAGAGTATGTGGTCACCGTTGATAAACCGATCACCGATGAATTTATTGCCGGAATGGGCGCGGGCGTACCGATGCTCGGCACCGTCACCAAAAAGTGCAAAGTTAAAAAAGAGTCGACCTTTGTCTTCCGCATCATTCTGGTTCAGGGGCTGAATCGTCAGATTCGTCGAATGACCAAGCACTTCGGCTTTGAAGTGACCAAGCTTGAACGTACGCGCATCATGAACGTCAGCCTGAAAGGCATTCCGCTCGGCGAGTGGCGCGATTTGACCGATGACGAGCTGATTGATCTGTTCAAACTGATTGAAGACTCATCATCCGAAGATCAAAAAACGCAGAAGACGCAGGCGAAAAAGAAACCCGCCAGCGCGGCGAAAAAGCCCGCGACGGTTGGCGCTAAACCGGGTGAGAAAGCGGGAGCAAAACCGGCTAATCGCCAGCGTTTCGCCCAGCCAGGTCGTAAGAAGAAAGGGCGTTAATTTTCTTTCCCCGCGCACAGCGCGCGGGGAAAAGCCGTCACTTGTCGTTGCCAAACCCTTGCTTCTTCAGCGCGTCCAGCACGTGCGGGAAGTAAATCTTGTGATAATAACCGCTAACGCTTTCACTCCAGCTCTCGCCATCCTCACGTCCGGTATTTTTCCAGTGCTGCACCATCTCCTGATTATAGGCAGCGATGTGTTGCTCCAGTCCATCACGTTGATAGCGCTCTTCATGACGGAAGGTAGCCAGCGGCAGACGCGGCTTCTGATGCGCAGGCTGATCGACATGGCCAATCACCACGCCCGCTACCGGGAATGTATATTCCGGCAAATCCAGCAAGCGGATTAACGCCTGCGCATCGCGACGAATACCGCCAATCGGCACAATGCCCAAACCTTCTGCACGCGCTGCCGCCATGATAGAACCCAACGCAATACCCACATCGGTTGAGCCCGACACAATGCTTTCGATGCTCTGCTGCGCGATCTGCTCGCGGTCGATAGCGTTCATCGCCAGACGCGATTTATGCATATCCAGCACCAGGGTAATAAACACCGGCGCTTTGGCAATCCACGGCTGACCGCCAGCAATCTGGGAGATTTGTGCGCGTCTTTCAGCATCGCGCGTCACCACCAAAGAGACCTGCTGCGAGTTCACCGAGGTTGGCGCGCGATACGCGGCCGAAATGATGCGATCCAGCACCGCATCCGCAACGGGAAGGTCGGTAAAACTGCGATCGCTTTTATGACTGGTGAAAATATCGATTAATGAACTCATGGATCCTCCTGATTGGGAGGCGAGAGCGTAGCAGAAGAGAGAGTGATGTGACTTAACCGTTGTTGCCGTGGCTAACTACTTCTTTTGAATAAGCAAAGTGCGGAATGGGATAAGCGATGAGACCGGTGCATAAAGCACCGGCTAAGCGACTCTGGCTTCAGCGACAGCCGGATGAACGCTGCGATCGGGTCCGCTCAGCATCACCGGTTTACCGGAGCGTAATCCGCGCTGGAACTGGGTCATGCGTTCATGGCTGATCCCGGCACCGCACCACAACAGGTGATGATCGTGGCGGCTTTCTGAACTGTACAGCATCGGTTGTGAGGTTTGATCCACCTCGACGCAGAACCCTTGTCCGGTAAGGCGAATGGCTTCCAGCCACACTTCCGTTTCATCGCCGGTGCTGACCACTTCCAGTAACAGTGGCATCTGCTGCTGACGGGCTGAAGCGCGTTTTACACAGTCGCTGTGATGAACGATCGCTTCATGAAAGCGCGTTAACCGACGCGATGCGCCGCGACGCGTATCATCACGCAGCCAGCGGTTGAGCGGTTTCATCAGCACATTGACGAAATCGTCGCTGCTGTAATCGCCCGCCAGATTGCGCACAGTACGCGCCAGTTCTCGATCAGAGCCTAACTCCAGTTGCCGTAACAGATCGCCGCGGCGTGCCACCCAACCAGACGAAGAGTAATCGAGCCCGCAGTGTCGGCCTTGATAGATTTGCCACAGCGTGGCGCCACCCGAGGTCAATGCCATCATGGCGAGCACTTCATCAACCTGATGTCGGCTCCAATCCTTATTGACGTGATTCTCAGAAATTAATCCACCGCGCAACCAGCGACGTAAATTGGCGCGGTTGGCACCGGTAATGGCGCAAACGGTTTCAGTTGAATAAAAGTTCATTACGAGCCCTCAGATAGAGGGTGAATGGCCGTGGGTGCTAATCCAGGATGAGTGACCATCCTGAACCTTATCTGTATGGATTACCAGTATCTTTACGTAACTGTGCATAAAAAACCGACAAAGCGCAGCGGGAAAAAACGCACCGAACTAGTGCGTATTGGCTATTACCAATCGCCAGCTAGCCTAAGGAGAAAATAGCATTATGGATAAAAAATGGCTGTGATAATTTTTATTTCACACGCCAGATAACAGGCGTCACACAACATTATTTTATTGTTTCCAGGGATATTAAGAATGAAAAAGCACCGCCTGGCAGGTCTGTTATTGGCTTCTCTATCACTATTATCAGGAATGGCGCACGCCGAGGATCAACCGATTCCGTCGCTGGCGGGTAAACGCATTGGCATTACCGTCGCGGGTACCGATCACTACTGGGATTTGAAAGCTTATCAGGGACAAATCGATGAGGTGAAGCGCCTTGGCGGAACGCCGATTGCGCTGGATGGCGGGCGTAAAGAGTCGCAGCAAATTGCGCAGATTCAGACGCTTATTGCGCAAAAACCGGATGCCATTATTGAAACCCTTGGCACAGCGTCGGTGCTGGAACCCTGGCTGAAAAAAATCCGCGAAGCGGGCATTCCTTTATTTACCGTTGATACCGCCAGCCCATCCAGTATTAACGTCACCACATCGGATAATTTTTATATTGGCGAACAGTTAGCATTAAAACTGGTAAACGACCTGCGCGGCGAAGGCAATATTTTGGTATTTAACGGTTTCTATGGCGTGCCGGTAGTCGCAATGCGCTACGACCAGTTAAAAGCCGTGCTGAAGTGGTATCCGAAAATTAAAATTATCCAACCTGAATTGCGCGATGTCATCCCGAATACCGTGCAGGATGCGTATGCGCAAATCAGTCAATTACTAAATAAATATCCGAAAGGTTCGGTGCAGGCGATTTGGGCGGCGTGGGATGTGCCGCAAATCGGCGCCACGCAGGCGGTAGACGCTGCCGGACGCAACGAAATCAAAACGTACGCGGTGGATGGCAGCCCGGATGTGGTGTCGCTGGTTAAAGATCCCAAATCCAGCGCGGCAGCGGTGGTGGCGCAGCAGCCGTATGTGATTGGCCAAACGGCGGTGCAGAACGTAGCGAAATACCTCGCTGGCGATCGTTCGTTGCCGCCCGCAACCTATGTGCCGTCGATTCTGGTGACTAAAGAGAACGCTGCCGAAGCGCAGAAAACCCTGGGTCAAACGGATGGTAAATAACGCGCCGCTGTTGCAACTGCACGCCATCAGCAAAGCTTTTGATGGCGTGCCTGCGCTGCAATCGGTGTCGCTCAGCGTGCATGCCGGTGAAGTACACGGCTTGATTGGCCATAACGGTGCGGGTAAACGACGCTGATCAAAGTGTTAGGCGGCATTCACGCCGCCGATCGCGGCAGCATCGAGCTGGATGGCCAGCCGCTTACGCTCGCTACGCCCGCGCAGGCGCAACGCCAGGGCATCGCCATCGTGCATCAGGAGCGATTGTTGCCCGGCTCGCTAACGGTGGCGGAAGCGCTGTGGCTTGGCAACGAACCGCGCTTAGCCGGTACGCCGTTTATCCTGCGACGTCGTATGCGCCAGCAAACAGAGCAGCAGCTGCAGCAGCACTTTGGTTTGCAACTCGATCCTGATGCGTTGATCGCCACGCTGAGCGTGGCGGAGCAGCAACTGGTGCAAATCTGTCGCGTGCTGCAAAACGCGCCGCGCGTGGTGGTGCTGGATGAACCGACCGCCGCGCTGGCGCGCCATGAAGTGCATGCGCTGTTCCGGGTAATTGAACGCATGCGCCAGCAGGGCATCGCGCTGCTTTATGTTTCGCACTATCTCGATGAAATTCAGGAGCTGTGCCAACGCGTCACGGTGCTACGTGACGGCAAAGACGTGGCGCAGTTCAACGCAGATCAACTATCACCGGCGGCACTGATCGCGGCGATGGTAGGCGACGCGCGTCATGAACTGGCACCGCGTCAGTCGCGCCGCGCCGGTGCGCAAGTACTGCAGGTTACTGCGCTCAGCGCGCCCGGCAGTTTTCACAGTGTGTCGTTCACCGGCCGACAAGGCGAAATCATCGGCATCACCGGCTTGTTAGGTTCCGGCGGTAAAGCGCTGATTCGCGCGCTGTTCGGGCTGGAAAACGGCGTCAGCGGCAAGGTTACGCTGGGCGAAGTGAGCGGCGTGCCGGCTTCTCCACATGCCGCAGTGAAGCGCGGTATCGCCTTTGTACCGGAGGATCGCCGCGCCAACGGCGTCGCGTTAAATTTGTCATTGCGTGACAATGTCACCTTAACCACGGTGCAACGCTTGCTGCGCTGGGGCGGCGTTTCGCGTCAGGCGGAGAGCGAACTGGTGGCGAAGAACATTCAGCAACTGGATATCCGCACGCCGGGGCAGCTGGCGGCGCTGCGTCAGCTTTCGGGCGGCAACCAACAGAAAGCGGTGCTGGCCAAATGGTTAAACACCGGTGCGCGTCTGTATTTGCTGGATGAGCCCACGGTGGGCGTTGATATTGCGGCTAAGGCGGCGATTTATCACACATTGCAGCAGTTGGCTGATGACGGCGCCCTGATTCTGGTGTTCTCCACCGATTTACTCGAACTGCAAACGCTGGCCGATCGCATTATGGTGCTGGCGCGCGGCGAACATGTCGCCACGCTGGAGGCACAGCACACCAGCCATCAGGAAATTCTCTCCTGGGCTTCGGGCACCGGCGCGTTAACGGAGCGTGCTTCATGAGTGATGTTACCCAATCTGCACCGCTTGTAGCACCGCGCAGCGTGCGTGGTCAGCAGTGGCTGCAACACGTTTCGCTGCTGATTATTGTGCTGGTTTTAGCCGTCTTTGCCTGGCTGTCGCCGATTTTTCTTACGGTGATGAATCTTGGCAACGTGCTACAGCAGACCGCGGTGGTTGGCACGCTGGCGCTTGGCTTAACGCTGGTTTTAAGCGGCGGCGGCTTGCAGGGTATTACCGGCGGCATTGATCTGTCGATTGCCGCCAACCTTGGCCTAAGTGCGGCGGTGTTTGCCAGCCAGCTCAACGCCGGTCAGCCCATCGCGATTGCCTTGCTGCTGACGCTGTTTACCGGTGCGGCTGTGGGTTTGTTTAACGCGCTGGCGATTGTCTGGCTGGGGATTTTGCCGCTGCTGGCAACGCTCACCAGCATGAATATCGCTATCGGCCTGGAAATGGTGCTGACCAGCAACGCCTCGGTGTCGGCCAGCAGCGATCTGCAAAATCTGTTGTTAAGCAACGGCCCTTTAGCGGTGTCGTGGCTGGGCTGGTCGTTTCTGCTGCTGGCGTTTGGCATGATCGCCTTGAGCCGCCTGACGTCCTTTGGCCTGCGCTTGCAGGCGGTGGGCAGCCATCCGCAGGCGGCGAATGCGGCGGGCATCGGCGTTAAACGCTATCAGGGTTTGAGCTACGTGTTGTGTGGCGTCAGCGCGGCTATCGCGGCAATTGCGTCGGTGTCGCTACTAAGCGGCAGTTCGCCTGGCGCCAACGACAATCTGTTGATGGTGATCGCGGCGGCGCTATTGGGCGTGGTGTTTTCCCGTCGTCTGGTGCCGACACTTGGCGGCGCACTGATTAGCGCGCTATTTCTCAGCCTGATTGCCAACGGCTTTCAGCTGATCAATGTCTCAAGTTACTGGATAAACGGCGTCGAAGGCGTGTTGATCCTATTAGTGGTGGCGTTAACCGCGCTGTTACGTCGTCGCCAGTCAAGGAGAACGCAAGGTGTCTGATTCTTTGTTATCACCTGTCGCGCCACGCCCGCGCCAGACCGGCTGGCTGCGCGCCATCATCGTGCTGACCTTTGTAGCGCTGCTCGTGTTCTTTATTGTCGCGGTGCCCGCTTTTGCCACTGTCTCAAATATTCGCAGTGTGTTGCTCAATAACGTCGCGCCGCTGGCGATCGTCGCCCTGGCGATGACGTTGGTGACACGCATTGGCGCGATTGATCTCTCGGTGGGCACGGCGATCGATATTGCCTGTCTGGTTTTGGTGACACTGGTGCTGCATCAGGTCAGTTTGCCAGTGGCGCTGTTCGCGGCATTAATTGCCGCGCTGCTGGTTGGCGTGTTTAACGCCTTTTTGGTGACACAGTTGGGCGTGGAGCCGTTTCTCGCCACGCTTGGCACGCTGTTTATCGGACAAAGCGTGCAGCAGCTGTCGTCAAATGGCGGACAACCGGTTTATCTGCTGAGCCAGAAACTGCCCGATGGGTTTTCGGCGATAGGTCACGGCGCGCTGCTCGGCATTCCGCTGCCGTTGTGGCTATTGTTGCTGGTAGCGCTGGCGCTCTATCAGTTGCTGCATCGCAGCGCCACCGGCCGTTCATTGCGGGTGATGGGCGAGCAGTACAGCGTTGCGCAGCATTCGGGCGTGCCAGTGAAACGACTCACTGCGCTGGCGTTTATTCTCGCAGCGTTGATTGCCGGTATCGTCGGTTTGATTCTGGCGGCCAACGTCAAAGCCTGGGTGCCGCTGTCGGGCAATGCCTATCTGCTGAATGCGATTGGTGCCAGTTTTATTGGCGCCACCTTCGCGCCATCACGTCGGCCCAATGTGTTAGGCACGCTGCTTGGCGTGGTGCTGCTGAGCTTTATCGCCAACGGCTTGCTGCTGGTCGGCTGGAATTTTTACTGGCAACAGGTCGCCACCGGCGGATTAATTTTCATTGTGCTGGCCGTCGGGGCTCTGCGCGCGCGTCGTCACAGCTGAGAGAGGTCAAAGATGAGCCGGGCACCGTTTTTACTGTTTGGTTTTATGATGAATGTGCCGGGCCACATCTCCGCAGGATTGTGGCGGCATCCGCAGGATCAGGCTCATCGCTATACCGAACTACATTACTGGACCGATATTGCCCAACAGCTGGATCGCGCCGGGTTTGATGCGCTGTTCATCGCCGATGCGTTGGGCCAGCTAGACGTGTGGCAAAACAAGCCGGACGCGGCGCTGCGTCTGGCGACACAAATGCCGGTTAACGATCCACTGTTGCTGGTTTCTGCAATGGCAGCGGTGACGCAACATTTGGGCTTTGGTATTACCGTTTCCACCACCTACGAACAGCCGTATCTGCTGGCACGCAAATTCACCACGCTTGATCACCTGAGCAACGGGCGTATCGCCTGGAATGTGGTGACGTCAATGCTGGATTCAGCGGCACGTAATCTGGGGCTGACGCAGCAAATTCCGCACGATGAACGCTACGATCGCGCGCAGGAGTTTCTCGATATCACCGGCAAGTTGTGGGAAGGATCGTGGGAAGAGGACGCGGTGCGGCGCGATAAGCAAAACAGCGTGTATAGCGATCCGGCCAAAGTGCACGCTATCAAACATGCCGGGCGCTGGTATCAGGTACCGGATGCGCACCTAAGCGAGCCCAGTCCGCAGCGCACGCCGGTGCTGTTTCAGGCGGGAACCTCCAGTCGCGGGGCGCAATTCGCTGCACGCAACGCGGAAGTAATTTTTCTCGGCGGCGTTACGCCGCAGGCCATTGCTGCGGATATCCAACGTATTCGCCAGTTAGCCGCAGCAGAAGGGCGCAATGCGGCTTCGCTGCGTTTCGTCACGGCTATCACGGTGATCACCGCAGAGAGTGATGAAGCCGCGCAGGCTAAATATCGCGATTATCAGCAGTACATCAGCGAAGAGGCCGCGCTGGCGCTGTTCTCTGCGTGGACCGGTATCGACTGTTCACAGGAGGATTTGGATACGCCGCTAGCGTTTCGTGAAACCGATGCCTGTCGCTCAGCCTTAGCCAGCCTGACGCGCATTGACGATCAAAAACGCTGGACGCTGCGTGATGCGGCGCGCTACATCGGCATTGGCGGATTGCATCCGCTGCTGATCGGCGGCCCAGAGAGCATTGCCGATCAGCTGGAACAGTTTGCCGCGGAGTCGGGTGTTGATGGTTTCAATCTGGCGTGGGCGATTAGTCCCGGCAGCTTTGAGGATTTTATCCAGCATGTGATGCCGGTGCTGCGTAGCCGAGGGCTTATCCGTGAAACGCCCGCGCAAGCCGTGACGTTGCGCGAACGGTTGTTTGGTCAGCCGCGACTCACGGCTGACCATCCAGCGGCACGTTTTCGCCACCGTTAATTCCAGGCATGGCGCGGCGGCGGGGTGCCATTGAGGTAATAATTGCCAACGTGGTAATACTTCCAGCGCACCGGATCGTGCAAGGTGAGGGAGCGCGCATTGCGCCAATGGCGATCGAGGTTGAACTCCTGCAGCGTTGAGCGCGTACCCGCCAGTTCAAACAGCTTGTTGCCTGCCAGAATAGCGATTTCGGTGGTTAACACTTTGGCTTCAGCGGTAGCAACCGTTGCTGCTGCAACCGTGCTTTCATCGGGTTGCTGCAGCGCCAGATCAATCGCTTCGCCAGCGCGCCACAGTAAGGCTTCAGCGGCGTGCAGGCGAATTTTCAAATCCCCGACTGCCGCCAGCGTAAAGTGATCATCGGATGCGCGCTCCTGGCCGCTATCAATCCACGGACGTGACCGCTCGCGCACAAAATGCAGCGTGTCTTCAACAGTGCCGCGAGCAATGCCCACATCCACCGCCGCCTGAATAATCTGCGAAATCGGACCGGCGGCAGTCGGGCGTTCAAACGCCTGATAAGCCGGGATCACGCGGGATAGCGGGGCGCGCACGTTCTCCAGCAGCACGGTGCCCGATGCCGTGGTGCGCTGACCAAAGCTCGACCAATTGTTAATGATGGTCACGCCCGGCGTGTTGCGATCCAGCACAATCAGATGCGCGCGATCCTGATCGTCGAGCGCCACTGCGTGAATTCGATGCGCCAGCAGTGCGCCGGTGGCGTAGAATTTCTCGCCGTTGATCACCACGTCATCACCTTCACGCTGAAAACGCGTCTGGAAATCGGCGACGGTGCGCGAATTCTTCTCGGAGAAAGCGTTGCCCCAGCGCAAGCCAGCCAGCACTTCGCCCAGTAGTTCTTGTTTCTGCGCCTCGCTGCCATCCGCCACCAGATGCGCCACGCCGGCTAAATGGTTCTGCGGTAGCTGACCGAGCGCGGAATCTGCCGCCGAAATGATGGCGATGACTTTCGCCACCGTCACCCAGGATACGCCCGCGCCGCCATAGATTTTAGGGATCGCCATCGCCCACAAGCCACTTTGTGAGAACGCATCCAATTCGTTGAGCGGCAAGATGCCTTCGCGGTCGCGCAGTGCGGCGTCACGCGCAAACTCTGAGGCCAGAGGTTGAGCAATCTCAATGGCTTCGGCATCATCACGAATGATATGCGCCGGTTCAGCAGGTAAGGGAACGGGTGCTTCAGGCTGTTGGGAATTGACCTTCAGGATGTGGGTTTGGCTGAGCGACATGAGAACTCCCGATAATGACGATGTAGGGAAAATATCTTCTCATGCGCTCAGCGCGCGCCATATCTCAATTGCGGCTATGCAAAGTGAAAAATAGCGTTAACACAACGGCTTACTGCGCGACTTTCACCACGGTTTTACCGAAGTTTTTGCCTTTCAGCATATCGAAAAACGCCTGCGGGGCATTTTCCAGCCCGTCGATCATGTGCTCGCGGTAGTGGATTTTTTGCTGCTCCACCAGCGGCGTCATCGCTTTGAGGAATTCAGGATAACGATCGCCGTAATCCTGGAAGATGATAAAGCCCTGCATGCGAATACGACGTTTAAGAATGCCGCCCATGATTTGCGGGGTGCGATCTGGGCCTGGCGGTAATTCGCGGCTGCTGTAACCAGAAACCAGGCCACACACCGGCACGCGCGCTGCGGTGTTCAGCAACGGGAATACCGCATCAAACACTTTGCCGCCAACGTTTTCGAAGTAGATATCAATGCCGTCCGGGCAGGCAGCCGCCAGTTGTTCCGCAAAGTCGTCACGATGGTGATCGATACAGGCGGAGAAACCGAGCTTCTCAATCGCATAACGACACTTCTCTTCACCCCCCGCAACGCCTACGACATGGCAGCCTTGGAGTTTCCCAAGCTGACCCACCGTTGCACCGACCGGGCCGGTAGCCGCCGCGACCACCAGGGTTTCACCCTGTTTTGGCTGGCCGATATCCATCAAGCCCATATAGGCCGTAAAGCCCGGCATACCGAGAATGCCCAGCGCCCAGGAAGGATGGGGCAGATCGCCCAATTTCGCCACGCCGTTTCCGTCCGAAACCGCATAGCTTTGCCAGCCGCTTTGCGCGAGGACCACATCGCCTTGCTGGAAATCCGCGTGTTTAGATTCCACCACTTCGCTCACCGTGCCGCCAACCATCGGTTGGTCGAGTTCAGCAGGTGCAGCATAAGATTTGCTGTCATCCATGCGCCCGCGCATATAGGGGTCAAGCGACAAATAGAGCGTGCGCAGCAGGATTTGGCCGTCCTTCACGTCAGGAATGGGCTGCTCCACCAGGCGGAAATTCTCTTTTACCGGTTCGCCATGCGGGCGTGAGGCTAATAGCCAAGCTTGATTACGTTGAGTAGATTGCGACATTTTTACCTCTATTAGCGTTTCCACGTGAGGCAAGTGTAGACGAGGAAAAGGCATTAAGGCCGCCTGTGCAGAACTTAAGTGTTGCTATATGATAACATTTTGGTAAAAATATAGACATTGTTATCATATACCAACATTAGAGGTTTTATGTTGCCTGGTTTGCAAGCAATAGGCGCTAAATGTCAGGAAAGGCGCAAGGCTAACCGTTGGACTCAAGCCGACGCTGCGACGCGTGCAGGCATTCATCGCACGGTTATTTCACAGATTGAAAATGGCCATTACGCGGGATCGTTGAAAGCATTTACTCTTTATTTGACGTCACTTGGATTGAAACTTTCAGCCATTGATTTCTCATTTCCACAACTAGAAGACCTGGACACTTTATTTGATGAGGGTTGACCTCATCCTTGCATCAATTTTCAATATGTAACTTTTGAAGTTACTTGCTTTATCGGGAGGATTTGTCCTTCAGGTAAATTAATTATCTACATTATCTTAGTT
This sequence comes from Pantoea sp. GbtcB22, assembly GCF_019091025.1. NCBI lineage: Bacteria > Pseudomonadati > Pseudomonadota > Gammaproteobacteria > Enterobacterales > Erwiniaceae > Pantoea > Pantoea sp. GbtcB22. The sequence goes on along the minus strand of NZ_JAGXKB010000001.1, from coordinate 557,041 downwards.
TTCATAGCTGTAACTACCCGAATGTCTTCAAATAACAACTTCTGAGAAAGCACTTTATGGAACCTGGGCCATTTGTGTACCAGGTCACCATAAATGGTGACCCTACGGGATTTATAGCGATGGTGAGTCAAATTAATGCATTGATGCAGCAGCGCGGGTGTTGAGGCGACATCCCAAACCGCTGAACGAATGAGGGATTCCAGGGCGAGCCGCATGGATGCGGCGAGAGGCGGCGCTGAGCAGGAGCGAATCGGCGCCGGTCCGTCAGGAATCGTGAATGAGTGAAGGTACCGCGCAGCGGCGGATTGGGCTGGCGCAAGGCCCGGGAGTGCAGAGGGCGCGGCCAGGCGCCCTTTGCTCGGTCGCCGCACGGCAAAACTGAAACAATCTGAGCCTATGGCGAACGAAAGTCGCTCAGTTTAATGTGAGGTATGCTCAGGCACGGGGCCCGTCGTGAGCCAGCGCACAAACCAAGCGTAAACTTTTCGACGCGAATTAATATAACACCATGAATTTTAACAATCATAGGGCATTTGCCTAAGCGGTATCGGGCAATGCCACATACACCTGGCCACACTCTGCTGCGTATACCTATAGCGATGCTTTTCTCCCTACAGGTGACGCATGACACAACAACAATACGTATTATCGCCCGATCATGACGCGCATATCGCCTCGGCTATCGGCAAGTTCTTCCGCCGCATCATTCCGATGCTGGCGCTGATGTTAATTGTGAACCAAATTGACCGGGCTAACATTGGCTTCGTAAAAGCCGAACTGCAAACGGATGCAGGCATTAGTGCGGCCGCCTTCGGCTTAGGCGCGGGGCTGTTCTTTATTGGCTATGCGCTGTTTGAAGTGCCGAGCAACATGATGCTGAAGAAACTCGGCGCACGCGTGTGGCTGACGCGCATCATGATTACGTGGGGCATGGTGGTGGTGCTTACCGGTTTTGTGAGTACGCCGCTGCATTTCTATCTGCTGCGTTTCCTGCTCGGCGTGGCGGAAGCCGGCTTCTTCCCTGGCGTGCTGTTCTATTTTCGTCAATGGGTGCCGAATGCGTGGCGAGGGCGAGCTACCGCGATGGTGTTAAGCGCTACCGCCAGCGCTTTTCTGTTCTCCGGTCCGCTCACCGGTGCCATTCTGATGATGCATGATGTTGGCGGCATCGCGGGCTGGAAATGGGTGATGTTTGTGGAAGGCGGCGGATCGATGGTGATCGGCTTGCTGGCCGCCTTTGTGCTGGTATCCAAACCGCAAGGCGCGAAATGGTTGAGCGATGCCGAGAAACAAGCGCTGGCGCAGCAGTTAGCGCTGGAAGATGATGCGCGCGAAGAGCACGCGGTGAAACACGGCCGCTGGGGCTTGATCAGCGATCGCAGCCTTTTGTCTTACTGCCTGATCTTCTTCACCATGACCATGACCGGCTACACGTTAGTGTTCTGGCTGCCGCAAATCATTCAGCGTATTCAGGGCTTCAACAGCTTTGAAACCGGATTGCTGACCGCCGTGCCGTGGCTGTTCGCTATCGTCGCGCTGTTTCTGCTCGGCAAAGCCACCGACCGCTATCGCGATAAACTGGACAAAGGGCTCGGCATCGCCATGCTGATCGCCGCGTGCGGCACCTTTATGGCCACGCTGGGAACGCCATGGTTTGGCTTTGTGGCGATGATTGTGGCCTGCATCGGATCCAAAGTGAGCGCGGCGTTCTTCTGGCCGATGCCGCAAAGTGAATTACCCGCCTCGATTGCCGCGCCCGGCATTGCGCTGATCAACTCGATTGGCAACCTCGGTGGCTTCTTTGCGCCCACGGTATTCGGCTACCTCGAAATGCACACCGGCAGCACCACCGGCGGACTTTACGCGCTAACCAGCGTGTCTGTGGTTACCGGACTCTATTTGCTGCTGCGTCGCAAACCTGTTCCACCCGCTTTCGGTCACACGGAGAGAAACCATGTCAGACAGTCCAGTCATTAAATCGATGCGCATCGTGCCGGTTGCCGGCTACGACAGCATGTTATTGAACATTGGCGGCGCCCATAACTGCTATTTCACGCGCATCATCGTGATACTGACCGATTCCGCCGGACATACCGGCGTAGGCGAAACGCCGTGTCATGCATCCACCTTGCAGTTGCTGGAACAGTTTCGCCCGCTGATAGAAGGCAGTTCGCTGCTGCGTCTCAATGCGACGCTGAGCCAGTTGTTCAGCAGCGAGGCACGTCAGCAACAAACCTCACACACCAACGACATTCATATCCCGCAGATGAATCCGGAGAAGTTTTATAACGCCGCCGCCGCCATTGAAGCGGCGCTGCTGGATCTGCAGGGCAAGCTGTTTAACCTGCCGGTGGCGGATCTGCTTGCCAGCGGTAAACAGCGCGATCGCATTCCGGTGCTCGGCTATTTGTTCTACATCGCCGATCGCAAGCGCACCAACATGCACTATCGATCGGGAGAGCATGAGCAAGAAGGCTGGTTCCGTCTGCGTCATGAAGCGGCAATGGACAGCGATGCCGTGGTGCGACTGGCCGAAGCGGCAGTTGAGCAATATGGCTTCCGCGACTTCAAGCTCAAAGGCGGCGTGCAGGCAGGCGAAGTGGAAGTGGCAACGGTGGAAGCGCTACTGTCGCGCTTCCCTGAAGCACGCGTCACCGTCGATCCTAACGCCAGCTGGTCGCTGGATGAGGCGATTCGCTTTGGTAAGCAGCTGGCGGGAAAGGTGCCGTATCTGGAAGATCCTTGTGGCGCTGAACAAGGCTATTCCGGCCGGGAAACGCTGGCCGAGTTTCGCCGCGCCACCGGTGTGCCGGTCGCGACTAATATGATCGCCAACGACTGGCGCCAGCTGCATCATGCGCTGCAACTGAATGCCATTGATATTCCGCTCGCCGATCCGCACTTCTGGACGATGCGTAACGCCAACGTGGTGGCGCAGCTGTGCAACGAATGGGGGCTGACAACCGGCTGCCACTCCAATAACCATTTTGATATTTCGCTGGCGATGGTGGCGCACCTGGGTGCCGCCGCGCCTGGCGATCGTCAAACCGCCTTTGATACGCACTGGATTTGGCAGGATGGTCAGCAGCTTACGCGTCAACCGCCGCAAATCCGCGATGGTTATCTGGAGTTACCGCCGGGGCCGGGATTGGGCATCGAGCTGGATATGGATCGCATCGAACAGGCGCATGCGCTATATAACGCGCTGCCGGATAAAAATCGCAACGATGCGCTGGGGATGCAGTTTTTGATCGATAACTGGCGCTATGACGCCAAACGTCCGTCATTGGTACGCTAAGGAAGCAGCATGAAGAACCTATTACGCGCGGCGACGCTTTTAGCATCGTTGGCTGCCAGCGCGCCGTTGCTGGCACAGACTTTTGTCTACGTTTCAGAAGCCGATGATGGCACCATCGCGCGCTACGCGCTGAATGAGCAAACCGGTGCATTGCAACTATTAGGACGCACTCAGGTCGGCGGCAAAGTGATGCCGATGGCGTTGAGCGCCGATCATAAACATCTGTACGCCGCGATTCGCAGTAAACCGCTGCAACTGGTGAGCTGGAACATCGACAGCAAAACGGGCGATCTCAGCCCGTTGAATAGCGTATCCGCTGCGGCCAGCTATCCCTACATCAGCACGGATCCGCAGGGTCGTTTTCTGCTAGGCGCTTCCTATGATGGCGATGTGGTGCACGTTTATCGACTCAATAGCGACGGCAAGCTGATTGCGCCGCCGGTCGGGAGTTACAAAACCGGACATGCCGCGCACTCGGTGATTGTTGATGCGAGCGGCGAGCAGGCTTATGTCGGCAATCTCGGCACCGATCGCGTGCTGCAATTGAAACTGAGCGCCGAGGGCGAGCTTTCGGGGTTAGGCAACGGCTATGTTAAAACGGCGACAGAAAACGGACCGCGCCATTCGGTGTTGTCGCCGGATAATCGCTATCTCTACAACATCGGTGAAATGGGCGGCATCATTACGCAGTTTCGTCGTGAAGCCAGCGGTGAGCTGGTGAAAGTGGCGGAGACGCCAAATGCGGTAGCGGAAAAATATCAACTGCAACACGGCAAAGAGCGACCGCCGGGCTACAGCGACACCACGCCGCGCATCTGGGCGGCCGATATTCGTCTGACGCCGGATGGCCGTTTTCTCTATGTCAGCGAGCGGACCAGCAGCACCATCAGCGGATATCGGATTAACAAAGCAAACGGCAAACTGACGCTGATTGATAGCTGGCAAGTCGAGAAACAGCCGCGCGGCATCGCGATCACCGCTGACGGACGTTGGTTGATTGCCAGCGGCGAAAAGAGTGCGGTGACCGGCAGCTATGCCATTGATCAAGAAAGCGGGGCGCTAAAGCGCGTTGGCGAAGCACCGGCCGGCGGTGACGCCAATTGGGTGACGGTGGTGAGTTACAAATAATCCCTAAGGATTGCCATTAATGGCGACCAGGTGCGCCTTACAGTTGCTTATATTTCTCGTTAGTTAAAGTGTAGCGGTGGGCTGGCTGAATGATAATGCGCTCAAAGTTGCAAGCACTTGTGAGCGCGATTCATTAATATGACATGCGTGACAATGTCACTGATTGGGGTAAACAGAGTGCGACAAGGTCCCTCGACGATCGACCTTTCTTGCGGCTAACCACAACAGTGCGGTGACAATCCAGCCAATAATCCACGACACATCATTACCGGCAAAAATCCAGGTTAACGAACCGTGATGCAGTGGATTATCAATGAACGGCAACTGTACCAGCACGCCGCAGAAGTAGACAATTATGCCCGCCCAGTTCCAGCGACCGTAACGTCCGTTGGGCTGGGAGAGTGCCGGTACATCGACTTTACCTTTGGTGATCAGGTAGAAATCGGTCAGGCTGATTGCGCTCCACGGCACAAAAAAGGCCAGTAAAAACAGCAGGAAATGGGTGAATGATTTCAGGAAAGCGGGTTCGCTAATCAGCGCAATCACACAAGAAATCGTCACCATCAACACCACAAACAGAATGCGGCCGCCACGACTTAATGCGGTTTTCTGACGGAAGCCAGAAACGATGGTGGTGAGTGACATAAAGCTGCCGTAAGCATTCAGCGTGGTGAAAGTGATTTTGCCGAAGCAGATCGCAAAATAGATCACCATCGCCATCGTGGCGCTGCTGCCTAAACTGACAATATAGCCAACCTCGTTGCCAGAGAAAGCCTTACCGGCAATCGCCGCGACAATTACACCCAACGTCATTGAAGCCTGCGTTCCTAAAACCGTGCCAAAGAAAACGCAGCTGAAAAGTTTTTTGGCTGAGACGTTAGCCGGTAAATAGCGCGAATAGTCAGAAACATACGGGCAAAATGCAATCTGCCATGACGACGACAACGAAACCGCAAGCAGGAAGTTAGCGACCGTGAAATGCTGGTTCTGCCACACCGCGGACAGATCATGGGTTGAGAGCAGCGTGATAAACAGGTAAACAAAGGCAAGCACGCCAATCACGCTGGCTACTTTACCGAGCTTGTGAATCACGCGATATCCCAGCACCGCAATGACGACGATAATCGCACTGAACAGGATCATGCCTGACGCATTGCTGGTATTAATCAGTTTGGCGAGCGCCTGTCCGGCCAACACCGTGCCGCTGGCAGAGAATCCGACATACATGATGCACACCAACACCAACGGAATCACCGCACCGTATACGCCAAACTGCATGCGGCTGGTAATCATTTGCGGCAATCCGAGACGCGGTCCCTGAATGGCATGCAGTGACATGATCGCCGCGCCCACAACTTGCCCAACCAGCAAGCCGATGATCGACCACACCACATCGCCGCCCAACACCACGGCCAGCGCGCCGGTTACGATGGCGGTGATCTGCAAATTGCCACCAAACCACAAGGTGAACTGGCTGAATGGATGTCCGTGGCGTTCGCTCGGAGGAATGTAATCAATGGATCGCGTTTCTGACAGGCGCTGTTTCTCTGCGCCGGCGTAATCTGCTGCAGGTGATTCGGCTGACATAGTTTCCTCGCTAAAACGGCTAAAGATGGGAAATTATTGTTAGTATGATGTGGTTTCTCTTGGTGGTACATGTATATACATGTAGCGATATTGTCATGCAGCATGGAAACTTACAATACGATCGGTCATTGGAAAATGTGATGACGCGGGCAAGGTTGGGAAGCTATGAAATGGAGAGAAAGGAGGAGTTGATATGACGTCGCTACGTGAATTCTGCAAAAAGAGCAGGGTGGAAGTTGCCGAGAATTCACGTAGCGCTGCCGGTTTTGTCGCCAGAAATTACTGATCTTTGCCTATAGTCCAGGGATTTGGCGCGGAATCATCTGCCTTATCCGCAGCAAAATCATCCAGTGAATCCAGATACAGTGCTTCAACCTCAGCGCGTGCCCAGGGTGTGCGGCGTAAAAACTTCAGGCTCGATTTAACGCTTGGATCGCTTTTGAAGCAGTTGATATTAATGAGCTTACCCAGTTCGGCCCAGCCATAATGGGCGACCAGCGCATTAATTTGCATCTCAAGCGTGACGCCGTGCAAGGGATCTTTGGAGCGATGATCGTTCATAGGAAATCCTTAAAATGTTGACGGCAAAGGTTACAAGAAAGCCACGCGAGCGGCAATGGTGCGATCGTCATTGCCGGTAAATGCTGTACACTTGTTGCCAGAAAATCACTATTGGACGGTACGCTATGAACGACAAGAAAATGATTTCCATCGATCAGTTCAATCTCAGTGAACGCGTTGCAGTAGAAGAAGCGTTTAAGGGATTGATGGAGAAGTATCGCCAGCGCACTGGCAAAGAGCCGGATGCAAAGAAAGAGAAAGAGTTCACTGCGGAAGCCCGGCAGCAGATTATGACGACGAAACTGGCCAAAGAGAAAGCGCTGGCTGAAAAGTCAAAGAAAACGCCAACGCGCAGGAAGAAACCTGAATCGTTGAAAGAGAGCGAAGTCAGTGATTTCAACTGGAAGGCGTCGGTGATTAAAGGGCGCAGATAACGGCAACGTGCGTTCAACAATCCGTCGCCGGGATGATCGCGGGTTACGGATTGTTGGTGACGGAGGTGAAAGAAGGCAGGTGATGAGCGGATAATGGTTGAAGTGCGCAATGAGTTACTTCATTTAACATAATATACATTATGCGCCCTTTGGTTTGTAACGGCTAAATTCGGATATTCGCCTCAACATCATCATTACGGATAAAATTCATGAGCCATTTCACCTGCGGATGCCTTTGCGGAAACGTTCGATTCGAAGCAACCTCAGGACGTTTTGAAAACTAAATAAAAGAGGAACTAATCAGTGGTTCCTCTCCAATCTTAAATACGTTTACGGACGTGCCGCCGTGCCATCTGGCAGACGCGCGTTAGTCCAGTCTGGAATACCGCCCGATACCGGATATTTTGCCGCCTCTTTCAGATCGATATCCACGCCCAACCCCGGACGATCGCTGAGGTAGGCATAACCGCGATCAATCTCCGGACAACCTGGGAACACTTCCTGCAGCGCCTCATTCACTGGCGTGTACTCCTGAATGCCAAGATTGGTGATGCTCAAATCAATATGCAGGTTTGCCGCCACACCAATCGGTGAGATATCGCCCGGACCGTGCCACGCAGTGCGCACGCCAAACAGTTCCGCAAAAGTCGCCAGCTTCTTCGCCGGTGTAATGCCGCCAATGGTACTGACATGGCAGCGAATATAATCGATCAGCTGGTTTTGAATTAATGGCTTCCACTCGTTGATTTGCGTAAACAGCTCGCCCATGGCAATTGGTGTGCTGCTTTGGCTGCGTAATTTGCTCAGCCAGTCGATATTTTCTGGCGCAACCGGATCCTCAAGGAAAAACAGCTGATACGGTTCGAGAGATTTTGCCAGCTGAATCGAAGCGATTGGCGTGATGCGTTCGTGCACATCATGAATAAACTCAACGCCAAAACCGAGCTTGTTGCGCAGATGATCAAACAGGCGCGGTACGGCACGCGCATAAGCATCCGGATCGAAATAGATGCCGTGAGTAGGATTACGCGGTGACACCTTCGGCTGGATATTGCGCGCCTTGGCCAGCTTGCCGGCGATCAAACGCAAATCATCGGTACCCGCGCCGCCATACATGCCCATCTGACAGCGCACATATTGATAGCCCTCCTCCATGCGCGCGCGGATGTTGTCTTCAACTTCTATCTCATCGGCACCGTCGCAGTGGCGATAAAGCGGCACGCCATCACGACATTTGCCGCCAAGCAGCTCATACACCGGCAGGTCGGCAACTTTACCCTTCAGGTCCCACAGCGCCATATCCACACCGGAGAGCGCATTATTCATCACCGGACCGTTACGCCAGTAACCGCTGACCGCCGCCGATTGCCAGATGTCTTCGATACGCGCCGGGTCTTTGCCGATCAAAAACGGCTTCATGTAGTTTTCAATCGCGGCGGCGACCGCGTAGATACGCTGAGTAAAGGTGGCGCAGCCCAAACCGTATAAACCGGGTTCGCTGGTTTCGATTTTTACCACCACCAAATCGATGCCGCCTGGCGCGGTAAGGATGGTTTTTACATCGGTAATTTTCAGGTTACTCATCATGATCCTCACAGTATCTGGATAACATGCTGTATGATGTCCTACATGTTATGTGTATTAAAAAGCCCTGTGCAGGGCTTTTGGTTATTCAGTTATGGAGTACATCCTCGATGGCGTGCACGTTATGTGTCATCGCGCTATTAAGCGTCTCGGCTGCCAGCGAGGCATCGCGGTTTTTCAACGCCATAAAGACTTTAATGTGGGCTTCAACGCTTTCCAGCGTAATGCCCAATACGCGGTTCAACTCTTCGAGGTAATGCACATAAATCCCCTTGAGGGATTCCATGACGTGGATGAACACTTTGTTGTGCGAGGCTTTCACAATCGCCAGATGGAAATCGTAGTCCGCCAGCGAGTACTTCTTGTAGTCATCTTTACTCACCAGCATGCGATTTAGGGCGCTTTCCAGCACTTTGACATCCTCATCTGTGGCGTTCTGCACTGCCAGCTCCATACATTTGAACTCGACGGTCTGACGGAAAACCCGCATATCATCAAACTCTTCCTGCGAAAGGTGCAGAATGGGCTGGTTATCGCTGAACGATCCGTAGCGCGCCACTTCGCGGGTAACATAGGTACCCTTCCCTTGATGCGTCACCACCACGCCAAGGTCTCGCAGCTTCTGCACGGCACTCCGCACGCTGACGCGGCTCACCTGAAAGGTTGCGGTCAATTCCGCTTCTGACGGCAACTTACAGCCCGGCTCCCACAGACCATCCTGAATGTTCTGCTTCATCTGCTCGTAGATGACATCAACCACATTATGTTTTTGGATACTTTCCAGCGCCACGGCTTTACTCACTTGTCCTACATGTCTACCGCTTTTTAACGCGTCACTGCTTGCAACACAAGCAGCAATTTTTCGCGCAGCAAAAGCGATACTGCAAAACCCCGAAATTTAACTATTACTTTCATTAGGTTAACCTTCAAAAGTAGATAATTACCTTCTGACGATGACATTAAAAAATTGTGAGATATCTTACAAATCTCTCGCCTGCCAATTGCTGCCTTTCTGCGCATAACGTAAAAGTAACTCATCCAACTTGTTAGTCATGTTACATGAAGGACGTTTTGTTATGCAGACCTTATTTAACCTCTCCGGGAAAACCGCCCTGATTACCGGCTCAACGCGCGGTTTGGGATTTGCTTATGCACAAGGCCTGGCGCAAGCCGGCGCAAAAGTGCTGCTGAATGGCACGCGTCAGGAGCACATGGATAAGGCGCTGGAGCAATTACAGCAACAAGGATTTGATGCCCGAGGCTTTCTGTTCAATGTGGCAGATGAAGCCGCGATTGAAGCGGTATTCCAGCAGCTTGATGAAGAGAACATTCACGTCGACATCGTGATCAACAACGCAGGCATTCAGTTCCGCAAACCGATGCTGGAACTGGCATTGAGCGACTGGCAGCGGGTGCTGGATGTCAATCTCACCAGCGCGTTCCTCGTCTCACGTGCTGCAGCCAAACGCATGGTGGAACGCCAGCGCGGTGGGAAAATTATCAATATCGGATCGCTGACCAGCGAAGCCGCGCGCCCTACCGTCGCGCCCTACACTGCGGCAAAAGGCGGCATCAAGCTGTTAACCAAATCGATGGCGGCTGAATGGGCGCCGTTCAATATCCAGACCAACGGCATTGGGCCGGGCTATATCCTAACGGATATGAACGAAGCGCTGGTCGAAAACGAAGAGTTCAACAAATGGGTCTGCAGCAGTAATCCTTCTGGTCGCTGGGGAAAACCCGACGAACTGGTTGGTACCGCCATCTATCTGGCGTCCTCTGCTTCCGATTACGTCAATGGCCAGATGATTTACGTGGATGGCGGCTGGCTCGCCACCTTATAACGGGCTGATTTAAACGACCTAAGCTGGGCATCAAGACTCAGCTGTATCCTACTCAAGCGACCTGAGGTCATAGCATGAACCAGAATATTGCAGGGATTTTACCGGCTAGTCGGTGGGGAAAACTCATCCCGATTGCCTTTATTACCTATAGCCTCGCCTACCTCGATCGTGCCAACTACGGTTTTGGTGCCGCCGCAGGTCTGGCTGAAGATCTCAATATCACGCCCGCCATTTCGGCATTACTCGGCGCACTGTTTTTCCTCGGTTATTTCTGTTTCCAGGTGCCGGGCGGCATTTACGCTGAAAAGCACTCTGCGAAGAAGCTGATTTTCTGGAGCCTGATCCTGTGGGGCGCATTGGCCACCGCCACCGGCATGGTGCACAGCGTGGCGTTGCTGGCGGTGATCCGCTTCCTGCTCGGCGTCGCAGAAAGTGTGGTGATGCCGGCGATGCTGATCTTCCTCAGCCACTGGTTCACGCGCGCGGAGCGTTCCAAAGCCAACACCTTTCTGTTCCTCGGCAATCCGATTACCGTGTTGTGGATGTCGATTCTCTCCGGCTATCTGGTGAACGCCTTTGGCTGGCGCGGCATGTTCATTATTGAAGGCGTGCCTGCCATCTTATGGGCATTCATCTGGTGGAAAATTTATGCCGACCGACCGCGTGATGCCAAATGGCTGAGCGAGGCCGAAAAGCGCGCGGTGGAAAACGCGCTGGCGGCAGAGCAGCAGTCGATCAAACCGGTTAAGAACTACCGTGAAGCTTTCCGCTCGCCTAAAGTGCTGGCGCTGGCGTTTATCCACTTCTTCTGGAATATCGGCATGTACGGTTTCATCATGTGGCTGCCTTCCATGCTGAAGAGCGCGTCCGGCATGGGTATTGTCGCGACCGGCTGGCTCTCAGCCGCGCCCTATCTGCTCGCCGTGCCGCTGATGCTGACCGCATCCTGGTTCTCCGATAAATACCAGCAGCGTAAAAACATCGTGCTGCTTTTCCTTGGGCTGGGCGCGGTGTGCTTCATTGCTTCCTTTACGCTAGGTGCGACGCACTTCTGGTTCTCATGGGTGCTGCTGGTGATCGCGGGCGGTGCGATGTACACGCCGTACGGCCCCTTCTTCGCTGCGATCCCTGAGATGCTGCCACGCAACGTTGTGGCGGGCGCGATGTCCTTCGTGGTCTGCTTCGGTGCGTTGGGATCCTTCGTCGGCGCATGGATTGTGGGCTATCTCAATGGCCTGACCGGCAGCCCAGCGGCCTCTTATGTATTTATGGGCGGATCGCTGGTTGTGGCGGTATTACTCACCGCACTGACCACCTTTAGTAGCCTGAGCACGCCAACGGCACAAACCCGCTCTGCACACTCATAGAGAATGAAGTCATGACCATGAAACCCACGCGCACGCGTTTAAGCGTTTTATTCATGCTGTTTATTGTCACCGCTATCAACTATATGGATCGCGCTAACCTGGCGGTAGCCGGTTCCCATATTCAGGGCGAGTTTTTCTTATCCGCCACGCAGTTAGGTTTACTGTTTTCGATGTTTACCTGGTTTTATGCTCTGAGCCAGATTCCGGTCGGCTATCTGCTTGACCGTATTGGTTCGCGCTGGCTGTACGGCAGCGCGATTGTGTTGTGGAGCCTGTTTACCCTGCTAATGGGATTGGCGTCGCATCACTTTTTCACCACCGCCACCGCGTCATCTATGATGCTGTTGGTTTGCCGCGCGCTAATTGGCGTAGCAGAAGCGCCCTCTTTTCCCTCCAACACCAAAATCATCGCCACCTGGTTTCCCGACCATGAACGTGCGCGTGCAACGGCAACCTATTCCAGCGCGCAATACATTGGTCTGGCGCTGCTGACGCCGGTGCTGTCGTTTATAGTCTCTCAATGGGGTTGGGAGATGTCATTTTATCTCTCTGGCCTGGTGGGCATTGTGTTCGGCATTTACTGGCTGATTGTCTATCGCGACCCGCAGCACAGCAGCAAAGTGAATGATGCGGAACTCGATATCATCCGCAAAGGCGGCGGCCACGGTTCAGTGAATCAGCAAACCGGAAACGGCAAGGTTAACTGGCTGTCGGTAAAATACATTCTGCGCCAGCGCACCACGTGGGGTTTGTTTATCGCGCAGTTCGCGGCCTCATCGACGCTCTACTTTTTCCTGACCTGGTTTATTGTCTATCTGGAAAAAGGGCTGCATCTGTCGATCGATAAAGCGGGGATTGGCGCAATGTTCCCTTATCTGATGGCGATGGCTGGCGTGCTGTGCGGCGGAACGCTGAGTGATTTCCTGCTCAAGCGTGGCCGCAGCCGCACCTTTGCACGCAAGCTGCCGGTAATGCTGGGGATGTTGCTCACCTGTTCGATTGCGCTAGTGAATTTCTTCCAGGACAGCCCGATAATTGCCATCGCTATTCTCTCTATCGCCTTCTTCGCCAACGCCTTCTCTAATCTCGGCTGGGTGGTGTGCAGCGATGTGATTCCGCGCCACTTAATCGGCACCATCGGCGGCTTTCTGAATATTTTTGGCAATCTCTCCGGCATTGTCAGTCCGATCATCATCGGCGTTATTTTGCAGCGCACCCACAACTTCCAGTACGCGATGTGGTACATCGCTGCCGTCGCACTGATGGGCTTTTTGGCCTACCTGCTGCTGGTTGGCAAAATTGAAGTGATGACGCCGCCCGGCGAACAACCGGCTGAAAATAAAAAGAAATTTGAAACCCCTTCAAACGCATAGAGAGAAGCATAATGCAGCAGAAAACAGTGAACGCGGTGATCGTCAATGCCGCACATGATGTGCGCTGTGAGTCGCGGGAAATTGAGTGGAACGCGCAGCAAGTGTTAGTCAAAGTTGAGCGTGGCGGGATTTGTGGCTCGGATATTCACTATTTCCAGCATGGCCGCGCGGGCATGTCAGTACTGAAAGCGCCGATGATTTTAGGCCATGAATTTGTTGGCATCATCGAGCAAGTGCCAGAAAACAGCGACCTGAAGGTTGGCCAGCGCGTGGCGATTAATCCTTCCCAACCGTGCCAGCTGTGCGCGCTGTGTCAGGAAGGAAAACAGAATCTTTGTCGCTCAATGCGCTTTATGGGCAGCGCGCAGTTTTTCCCGCATGTTAACGGCGGATTTGCCCAATATGTGGCGGTTAATCCCGTGCAGTGCGTACCGTACAGCGATGGCGCGGATGCCAAAGTGATGGCCTTTGCCGAACCGCTGGCGGTGTGTATTCATGCGGTACGCCAGGCTGGCGATCTGACCGGCAAGCGCGTGCTGGTCACCGGCGCCGGACCAATCGGTTGTCTGGTCATCGCGGCGGCAGTGGCTTCGGGTGCCACCGAAGTGGTGGCTACCGACATCAGCGAACGTTGTCGTCAGTTGGCGATCAATATGGGTGCCAGCGCGGCGCTGGATCCGCGTGACGAACAGCAAATTGCCCGCTGGGCGGAAAATGGCGGCAGTTTTGATGTCTGTTTTGAAGCTTCTGGCGCAGGCGCGGCGGTGGCTTCGCTGGTCGCCTTTACCCGTCCGGGCGGCATTATCGTGCAGCTTGGCATGGGCGCGGCAGAGGTAAACTATCCCATCGGGCCGTTGCTGGTCAAAGAGATACAGTTACGCGGATCTTTCCGCTTCACCAGCGAATTCACTACCGCAGTACGCTGGCTTGAGCAAGGCAAAATCAATCCGCTGCCGCTGCTTTCAGCCGAAATGCCCATGCAGGATGCCGCACTCGCGCTGGAGCTGGCAGCGGATAAAGAGCGTGCGGCTAAAGTCCAGCTGGTTTTCTGAAGGATTACCGGAGAGAAAGCCTCTCCGGTTATTTCCTGAAACGGACTAAATCCTTCAGGGTGGCGTGCTCGAATTCGGGTAATGCAGCAAAAATGCCATCACCTTGCATGTCATAAATTTGCTGAAAATAAAATTTTGCGCCATCAACTGCGCCCAGAGCATAGAGCGCACGCGCAAGCGTCATTCGGGAAAGTATTTGGTTTTGTTGCGCTTCCCAATCGAGGGCTTCTTTCGCCGCTTCAATTGCTTCTTGATAGCGCTGACACTGGATTAATATTGCGCCATAGCCGCTCATAATCCAGAAATAGATATCGTCATCTCGCAGATGCGCTTTGGCTAATTCAGCGGCTGCACCCCATGAACAGGCTGCAGCCTGATGCTCACCCAGCGAACCAAGTGAAATACCTCGATTCGCTAAATCGAAGGCTTTCTCATGCCAGTTTTTACGGTGGAACTCCATGTCATCACCTCTTTTTGCGGTAGGAACAGTATTGATATCCTATGCAGCATAAATGAGTGTGAAATAAAGTTCATAGTTACGTGAGAATATTGCCTTACCTGCTAACTTCGTGCCCGATTAAACCACCGATCGCCGCGCCACCCAATGTACCGAAGGTGCTACCACCGGTAAGTACCGCACCGCCTACCGCACCAACACCAGCACCAATCGCGGTATTTCTGCCACGATGCGACATGCCACACGCGGTAACAGAAAACATGACCAGTACGACAATAGCAATATTACAGCTGCGTTTTAAAAGCATACAAAGCCTCACTGCCATGAATAGATGGCATGCAAAAGTGTTTATTTGATTGTTGTTAAAATACCCAATCTGTTGTGACTGGCACTGCTCGTCGGCGTGAATTTAAGGTGTTTTATGATGAGACGGAAGGTAAAAATTCTTATTTGCGGCTGGCACTAGCGAGGCGGCGAAAAAGTCGCCGCCTTGCACACACTCCATCATTTCAGGAAGCCGCCCGCTTTACCCGTGCCACCGTTCTCACCATCGCCAACGTGGCAACAATCAGCAGTATGCCGCCGACCATCGACATGGCTTTAAAACCTAGATGTTTAAACATCATCAGGCCGACAATCCCGCCGATCAGGAAGGAAAATATCGTGGTCAGATGCGTCAACAGCTGACGTTTCTGGCCTGAGAACTGTTTTGACGGATCGCGGCGGAACAGCGCGGCTAATACCGATGCCAGCGAAATTCCGGCATCGGTTAACGTGCCGGTAATATGGGTGGAGCGCACGCGGCCATTGGATAACTGCGTAGAGGTTGAATTATGCACGCCCATCAGGAAGCCCAGAATGACAATAACTTCCCGGTTGTTGGCCGACGAATAAAAGAACATTTCAAATAGCGATAACGCTATTAAGGCCAGCCCTTCAACCCACAATATTTGGCAGAATA
This sequence comes from Pantoea sp. GbtcB22, assembly GCF_019091025.1. Taxonomy (NCBI): domain Bacteria; kingdom Pseudomonadati; phylum Pseudomonadota; class Gammaproteobacteria; order Enterobacterales; family Erwiniaceae; genus Pantoea; species Pantoea sp. GbtcB22. The sequence goes on along the minus strand of NZ_JAGXKB010000001.1, from coordinate 541,395 downwards.
TAATGCGATTGCCATTGGCTAATCCGCTGATCACCACCATTCTCGCCGTGACCGCACCACAAACAAAGGCAAACAGGATGGTGGCTAAAAAGGTGATATCACGGAAATTAACGTTCGATACTTCACTGGATAATTGAGAGGTATTACCTGACATATGCGAGGGGAAAAAGCCAAACGCCCCCAAGGCGATTGCATTGAGCACACCGGCGGCCGTGGCGAGCCACATTGCCAGATTCCTGTCCTCATCATGCGTTCGTGTGCGTTTAAGTTTAATCAGCATCAGATACCTCATTATTCTGAACCAGGGCCGAATAATAACCATAGAGCACTACGCGGCGTACATAACCAGGAAATCCCCGAATAAGACGCTGAGCAGATTAAAGAAAGTAAAAAAAATCAACGAGGCGGGATATATTTAAATTAATGTAAAGATTGGCACGTCATATAAAGGTCGCCATTTAGGATGCCCGCCTTTTCAGGAATTAACCGAATGATTTATTTTCATCGGGGCGACCACCACATTCACGCCTAAATCCTGCATACGCCGCAAAATAGGCACTGGCGTGCCCTGATTAACAATTACCACATCGAATTCACTCAGATGCGCAAAACGGTGCAGCGCCCGGCGTTCAAACTTGGTGTTATCCATCATCAGAATGCGCTTCTGCGCGGCATCAAACATCGCGCGTTTGGTCTCCACCGTTTCTGCGGATTGGTGGAACACTGCATCATCGATAATCGCTGACATGCTGACGAAAAACACGTCGGCGCGCAGGCTGGCAATTTCATCCCGCGTCATGCGGCCCATAAAAGCATTGCACCAGTGATAGAACTGTCCGCCGAGGCCCATCAAAGTGATATCGCGGCCATTGCGCAGCTCGTTCATGAGGGTCAGGGAGTTGGTGATCACCGTCAGCGGCGCGCGCGCCGAGAGCAGCCGCGCCATCTGCTGCACGGTGGTGGAATCATCGAGGAAAATCGCCTGTCCTGGTTCGAGGTAGGTCGCGGCGACATCGGCAATCGCCTGTTTCTCTTCCAGCTGACGCGTGGCGCGATAGATATCGCTGGATTCAACCAGACTAGTTGGCGTCGCGGACACCACGCCGCGTGATTTATGCAGCAGGCCGCGCTCAACCATTTCGTCGATATCACGATGGGCGGTCATCAAACTAATGCCGAAGCGATCGGTGATGTCTTCGATGCGAATCGCCCCTTCTGCCATCACCGCTTCGGCGATTAACTGGCGACGGGCCAGTTGACGCGCCTGGCGGCTATCGCTGGGTAAGGTTTCGGCCATAAATACGCCAAGTGAAGAGTCCTGCGGGTTATGCGCCATATTTCATCCGGGAAAGTGAAGCGAGAAGCGTTTTTGGCACTCATTACAGCGTTTAATACGGATTTTGGCAAATTGCGACTAACGTTACACTGCGTGATAAATCGCGCCGCTACGAATACGTGCGTTTCAAAGGTGGTTGTTATAAAAAACGCACATAGCGTAGTGGCGCAATTTATTGCGCAACTTTTACTGCTTCAGAACAAACGGTGAAGCAAAGTTACCGGCGTTCTCTTTAGTGATCAGGATGCAGTCAAACAGCTGCTTCTCCGAGGCCGCACCGGTCTTACCGGTTTTCAGGAAGCTATCCGCCTGCTCTACCGCTTTCTGCGCGAACTGCGCCACCGGCTGCATTACGGTGTAGGCCAGCGTACCGGCTTTCACAGCGTCAACCGCATCCGGTGAACCGTCAAAACCGCCGACTTTAATCTGATTCAGCTTGCCAGCTTCTTTCAACGCAGCGATCGCGCCCAGCGCCATTTCGTCGTTGCCGCTGATCACGCCTTTAATGTTGGGATTGGCTTGCAGCAGTGACTGCATTTTGTTGAAGCCTTGTGTGCGATCCCAGTTAGCCACTTCCTGACCGACTTTCTTCAGCGTGGGATATTGCGACAGCACCGTATCAAAACCGTTGGCGCGGGTAGCGGCGTTATTATCTGACGGCGGGCCGACCAGCTCGACATAGTTCGCACTATCGCCCACCTGCTTCACCCACTCCATTGCGCCAACCGCCGCGCCCTGCGCGTTGTTAGAAACCAACTGCGCTTTGGCGAGCCCGCTCTGGTTCAGTTCGGCATTGATGATAAATACCGGAATATTGGCGGCGATGGCCTTTTTCACCGAGCCGACCGAACCATCGGCGTTCGCCGGATCGAGAATAATCGCCTTCGATTTATTGGTGATCGCCGTATCAATCAGCTGACTTTCGGTATTGGTATCGCCTTTGTGCGCACTGACTTTGGCGCTGTAGCCCAGCTTTTCCGCCGCTTTCTGCGCTACCTGGCCTTCCGTTAGCCAGTAAGGGTTGGAAGGATCGTTAACGATGATGGTCATTAACCCGTTATCTGCCCAGGTGGGTGCAGCAAAAGTGGTGATAGCCATAGCCGCAGCCGCGATGAAGAGACGTTTAGTGAACATAGTTGGTGCTCCGTTATTATTTGGGGTACAGGTTTTACGGATATCCGCGCGCTGCTGAAACAGCGCGCGTGAGTTAGCGAGCGCGTCGTCCGTATTGCAAGGTGTTGAGCAATACCGCCAGCACGATCACGGCACCAGTGAACACCGTCTGCCAGTAAGCAGAGACGCCGATAATCACCAGGCCATCAGAGAGAAAACCAATCACGAACGCGCCAAGCAGCGTGCCGCGCACGTTGCCGCGTCCACCGGTCAGGGCCGCACCACCAATCACCACTGCCGCAATCGCAGTCAGTTCATAAGTGGTACCAGCAGTTGGGCCGGCCGAGGTGAGCTGTGAGGAGAGCACCAGCCCGGCGAGTGCCGCGCAGACGCCAGACAACACATAGACGCTGATTTTGATGCGCTTCACCGGCACACCCGACAGATCGGCCGCACGTTCGTTACCACCCGACGCGTACAGCCAGCGACCAAACGCTGAGCGGCTAAGCAGGAAACCACACGCCAGCGCCACCACGCCCAGCACCAGCACGCCAACCGGGATATTGAAGAGGCGATTAAAACCGAGCCAGTCGAAGCCGGTATTCCCCAGCGCTTCGCTGCCGGAGAGTTTGTTGTAGGTCAGACCATTAGTGATCAGCAGCGCAATGCCGCGCGCCACATACATCGTGCCGAGCGTGGCGACGAAGGCCGGAACGCGGAACCAGGCGATCAGCACGCCGTTGACTAATCCCACCAGCGCGCCCACCACCAGCGTCAAAATCGCCACCGCCCACACCGGCAGATAGAGCACCACGCCGAGCGCTTCGAGGTTGATGCCCTGCATCATAAATCCGGCCATCACTCCAGCGAGACCCAGCGTAGAGCCCACCGATAAATCAATGCCACCGTTGAGGATCACCAGCAGCATGCCGATCGCCGGCAAACCGAAGATCGCCACGTGCGACGCCATGGTGAGAAAGTTAGCGCCGGTAAAGTAGTTGGGCGACAACATGGAGAAGGTAGCGATAATCACTAGCAGCGCGATGAACGCGCGCCCTTCCAGCAGCAGGCGCGCCACATTCAGCTGCTTGTCGCTTTTTTTCTTGTTGACCACCGGCGGCGTGTCCAGCGTTTGGGTTCTGTCAGTCATACCTTTTGCTCCACTTTTCATGTCATGCCACCAGAGACTCGCCTGAAGCGGCCATAATGCGTTCTTTACTGACGCTTGCGTCGAAGATGGCGGAGATGCGCCCTTTGCTCATCACCACAATGCGATGGGCAATACTCAGGCATTCGCCCACTTCCGAAGTGGTATACACCACCGCCAGCCCCTTTTTGGCGTTCTCTGCCAGCAGGCGAAACACTTCCGCTTTAGCACCGATGTCGATGCCGCGGCTCGGCTCATCCAGCAGAATCACTTTGGGACGGGTGGCGAGCATTTTGCCGATCACCACTTTTTGCTGATTGCCGCCGGAGAGCGATCCAATCGCCGCATCGCCGCCAGCGGTTTTCACCGTCACGTTACGAATGCTGTCGTTGACCAGCTGTTTTTCCCGGCTTCTGGAGAGCACCAGTCCGCGTACAAAGTCGCCGATGCTGGCCAGCGACAGGTTTTCCCCCACCGACATGGTTTGTACCAGGCCATCGCGCTGCCGATCTTCCGGCACCAGCGCCAGCCCAATTTGAATGCGTTGTGAGATGGTAAGCGCGGAGATATCGGTGTCCTGCAGCAGAATGTGACCGCTGCTTTGCTGCAGACGTCCGGCGATGCACTCCAGCAGCTCGGTGCGCCCCGCGCCCATCAGCCCGTAAATGCAGACAATCTCCCCGGCTTGCACCGCCAGCGATAAGTTGTCCACCAGCCGAATGCCGGTTTTACTTTTCAGCGTCAGATCTTTTACCGTTAGCGCCGGCAGCCCGAAGTCGTAGCCCTGCGGCGGCGATCCCAGATCAAAGTGATCGCCCACCATGTTGCGCACGATCCATTCGAGATCGATCTCATCGCGTTTGGCATAGGCGGTCATCACGCCATCGCGCAGCACCACCGCCCGATCGGTAATCTCCAGCGCCTCCTCCAGATGATGCGAGATATAGACAATCGCGACGCCCTGGCTGGTTAAATCACGGATGACCTGAAACAGCACCGCCACTTCCGCCGCGCTCAGTGCCGAGGTCGGTTCATCCATGATCAAAATCTGCGAATTCACCGACAGCGCGCGGGCAATCTCCACAATCTGCTGCTGTCCCAGACGCAGGTTTTCCACCGGCGTCAGCGGATCGATCTCCTCCTCCAGCGCCGCCATCAGGTGCGCCGTCACGCGCGCCTCTTCGGCATAATCGACGCCGCCCGGCTTCATGATTTCGCGGCCCATAAAGATGTTGTCGCGCACGTTCATATTCGGCGCGAGATTCAGCTCCTGATGGATAATCGAGATGCCACAGTCACGCGCTTCGGTGGCGGATCGAAAGGTCTTCTCCTCGCCGTGTAGCAAGATTTCCCCGGTTGTTGGCGTAATCACACCAGACAAAATTTTCATCAGCGTCGATTTACCCGCGCCGTTTTCACCAAACAGCGTGGTCACTTCGCCACGACGAATTTCGAAATTGACGCCCTTCAGCGCGTGCGTGGAGCCGTACACTTTGCTGACGTTGCGCGCTTGCAGGATCACTTCGCCTTTCAGCAAGGCGGGATTGAGGTTGAACGGTTTCATTTCACCTCCATGCTGACCGGCGTCACCATCCAGTTTTTCGCGTTGAGTAAGCGGAACACGCCAACCACCTGCACGGTTTTTCCCGGCAACGCATCACGATCCAGCTTGTCGAGCACCGCGCTTTTCATCGCACGATTGATGGCGGAACCGGCATTTTGATATTCGATTTGGTTCGTGAAATCACCGAACTGGATCTTGCCGTTAGCGTCACGCAGATCGGTACCAGTGATCGCTGGACCGGTTTGCAGCCGCACCTGCATATCACCTGCTAATCCATCGATTTTCAGCGGGAAGATGCCCATCTGCCCGGCTTGCACCACGCCGGAGAACTTGACGGCAAAGACCGGCAGCGGTGCGCCAACGCCATATTTCTGCACCGCTTCCTGCTGATTAGTTTGCAGCGCATCGGCTAACGTTTTGGCGTCTACTGCGCGTGATGCCACATCCTGCTGGATGGTCGGGAAGGTTTTCTGGCCGTAACTCTCGGGCGAGAAGCCTTGCTCCTGCGCATCATCGGCGGAGCCAATTTTTACCACCTTGGTGTCGAGCGCCATCGCCGCGATCAGCGCAATCACCACCACGCCGAGGGTGGCGTAACGCTGGACGCGCTTGCGGGAAATTTGCTGGGCCTGGATTGAGACATCGGACATAACGTGACCTCTCACTGACATCAGCTGCGATAATCGCGCCGATAATGTTATAAATGTGATAACTTGTGTGATGAGGATTGTGCTGATGTGACTAAATTGTCAACAGGTGACGCGCAATTTTTTCAGGAGAGCGATCTGGATCGCTTAATTGATGTCGGCCCCATCACAAAGCGCAATAAACCCCGCCTTATCAGCCTGTTCGCCGTGTTATCTCATTTCTACCTGTAAGGTTTTAACGCCTGATTCGTGATCACAATCGCTATTTCAGGTGAAATTTATTAGTTTTATCGAAAAATAATACAGTTGATATGTTATCTCAGTGAGAAGTGGTGTAAGACATTATTTAGCAAATTCATCACAGCCCGTTAACACCTTTCGGTGTTGGCGGCGATGAATTGAACTCTTCTTCTTTCGGAGGTGTATGTGGACAGTGGCGATATCATTCTGGGTCTGGATTCCGGCACCTCGGTGGTTAAAGCGGTGGCGTTTGATCTGGAAGGCACGCAACTGGCATGCGCATCGGTGCGTAACCGTTATTACCGCAGCGAAGGCGGCGCAGCGCAGCAGTCAATGAGCCAAACCTGGCAGGATGCGGTCACAGCGATACGCAAACTGGGCGAGCGTGTCGACAACCTGGCCGCGCGGGTGGTTGCCGTGGCCGTCACCGCGCAAGGCGACGGCAGCTGGCTGGTGGGTGCCAACAATCAGCCGGTCGGCGATGCCTGGATCTGGCTGGATGCGCGCGCGGCACCAACGGTTGAAAAACTCAATCAGCACCCGTTAGCCGCCGCGCGCTTTCGCGCTACCGGCACCGGACTCAACACCTGTCAGCAGGGATCGCAGTTGGCGCACATGGATCACTTCTATCCCGAGCTGTTAGCTAACAGCGAAGTGGCGCTGCACTGCAAAGATTGGCTTTACCTCAATCTCACCGGCATCCGCGCCACTGATCCTTCTGAGGCCAGCTTTACCTTTGGCAACTTCCGCCACCAGCGCTATGACGATCAGGTGATTGCCGCGCTGGGGCTGGAACAGCATCGTCATCTGCTGCCGGAGATCATTGAAGGCACAGACACCACGCATCCGTTAACCGCGGAAGCCGCGAAGGCCACCGGTTTACGGGCTGGTACGCCAATCTGCCTCGGCTATGTCGATATGGCGATGACCGCGCTTGGCGCTGGCGTGCACACCGGCGAAGCCAATACCGCCTGCTCGATTGTTGGCTCGACCGGCGTACATCTGCGCAGCGTCACCATTGGTGAGGTGTGGCTGAATCCGGCACAAACCGGCTACGTGATCCCGCTGCCGTGGCCGGGCTATGTCACGCAGGTGCAAACCAATATGGCATCAACGCTCAATCTTGACTGGCTACTGAATCTCGCCAGCGATCTGCTTAACAGCTTTGGCTGTGAAATCGATCATGCCCGTTTGGTGGGCTATATCGATCGCTGGCTCAATGCGGCGAAGCCCGGCAGCCTGCTCTATCACCCGTATATCTCGATTGCCGGTGAGCGCGGGCCGTTTGTTAATGCCGAGGCGCGCGCCAGCTTTACCGGCCTGAGTTACACCCACAATTTTGGCGATCTGGTGCGGGCGGTCATTGAAGGCATCGGTTTTGCGGCGCGCGATTGCTATCAGGCGATGGGCAGTTTGCCGGGAGAAATTCGTTTAACCGGCGGCGCGGTGCGTTCGCAGCCGTTACGCCAGATTTTATCTGCCTGCATTGGTGCGCCGGTGCGCATCAGCCAGCGCGACGAAGCCGGAGCGGCCGGTGCCGCGATGATGGCGGCGGTGGCGATTGGCGCGTATCCGTCGATGGAGAGCTGCGTCAAAACCTGGGTGATGCCGCTGCTGGATGCGCCCGAAGCGCCCGCGAGCGAACTGATGCAGCGCTATAACCAGCTGTTTCCCACCTATCAGCAGCTGCGTAACGATCTTCCTGCCGCCTGGCACGCGCTAAAACAGTTTTGAGGAGTAAATCATGAGTGAACACATGCTGGATCTGTTTGTGATTGGCGGCGGTATCAACGGTGCTGGTATCGCGCGTGACGCTGCCGGTCGCGGATTGTCGGTAATGATGTGTGAGAAAGATGACCTCGCGCAGGGCACCTCATCGCGCTCCGGCAAGCTGGTGCACGGCGGGCTGCGTTATCTGGAGTATTACGAGTTTCGGCTGGTGCGTGAGGCGCTGATCGAGCGCGAAGTGCTGCTCAACGCCGCACCGCATATCATCTGGCCGATGCGGTTTGTCTTGCCGCACAGCCCAACCGATCGCCCGGCGTGGCTGGTGCGCCTTGGCCTGTTTTTATATGACCACCTTGGCGGCCGTCAGAAACTGCCGGGCACGCGTTCGCTGGATTTACGCCGCGATCCTGAAGGTGCGCCGCTGCTGGACAGTTACAGTAAAGGATTCGAGTACTCCGATTGCTGGGTGGATGATGCGCGGCTGGTGACGCTGAATGCGCTGGATGCCGCCGAGCGCGGCGCCACCATTCTGCCGCGTACCCGCTGCGTAGCGGCGACACGTCATAACGGCAAGTGGGAAATCACCCTGCAGGATGCCAGCGGTACCTCACGCACCGTGTTTGCCAAAGTGCTGGTTAACGCCGCCGGACCGTGGGTGCTGGATATCGTCAATCAGGTCACGCACACCACAAGCAGTCGCAACGTGCGGCTGGTCAAAGGCTCGCACATCATTGTGCCGAAGTTCTGGGAAGGTCAGCAGGCGTATCTGGTGCAGAACACCGACAAGCGGGTGATCTTTATCAACCCGTATGAAGGCGATAAAGCGCTGATCGGCACCACCGATATTCCGTGGCAAGGCAAAGCGGAAGCGGTCACCGCTGACGACAGCGAACAGCAATACCTGATCGACGTGGTGAATCGCTACTTCAAGGTGAAACTGCGCGCCAGTGATGTGATCACGCGCTTCTCCGGCGTGCGTCCGCTGTTTGATGACGGCAAAGGCAATCCGTCGGCGGTGACGCGTGATTACGTGTTTGACCTCGACGATCAACAAAACGCCCCGCTGCTGCATGTGTTTGGTGGCAAGATCACCACCTTCCGCAAGCTGGCTGAACATGCGATACAGAAACTGGCACCGTTCTTCCCCAACATGGGCGCGGACTGGACGCGGGGCGCCACCTTACCGGGCGGCGATATGCCACATGCCGATTTCGACAGTTTCTTAGAGCAGGTCAAAGCGCGCTGGCCGTGGCTACCGCAGGCGCTGCGTAAACACTATGCGCGGCTGTATGGCACGCGTATCGATAAGCTGATCGGTCATGCCAATGCGCTGGGCGATCTTGGCCGCCACTTTGGTGGACAGCTGTACGAAGCCGAGGTGCGTTATCTGGTGGAAAACGAGTGGGCGCAGCAGGCCGAGGATGTGTTGTGGCGCCGCACCAAGCATAAGTTGCACCTCGATGACGCGCAGCAACAGGCTTTCACCCTGTGGTTCAACGCCAACTTTGCTGCTCCCGCGCCGCTGCGTGCGCATGCCGGATAAGAGGTGAATCATGCCGTTAACGCTGTCACTGAATACTAATCCGTTGGTGAACCGCTTTGCCGACCCGCAGGATTTGATTACCACCGTGGCGCAGCAGATCCGCATCCGTGATGTGCAGCTCACCCATGAATTTATCAATCCCGGCTGGCCTGCTGCGACCATCATGCGCATGACGCGCAAGATGCAGCAGGCGCTGCGCGCCACCGGCATGCGCGTGACCTCCGGCATGACCGGCCCCTATGGTCGCCTCAACCATTTTGGTCATCCTGATGTCGAAGTACGCCGCTATTATGTTGGCTGGTTTAAAACCTTCGCTGATATCACCGCCGAGCTGGGCGGCGACGCGGTGGGTTCGCAGTTCGCCATCTTTACCCAGCAGGATTTCAACGATGTTGCGCGCCGCGACGCACTGATCGACATTGCCATTGATTGCTGGGCCGACGTTGCCGAACACGCCAAAGCCGCCGGATTGAAATACCTGTTTTGGGAACCCATGAGCGTGGGCCGCGAGTTCGGCGAAACCATTCCGGCCTGTCTGGCGCTGCAGCAGCGTTTGAGTGCTGCCCCAATGGCGCTGCCGATGTGGATGATGGCGGATATCGATCACGGAGATGTCACTTCCGCCGATCCGCGCGATTACGATCCTTATGCGTGGGCTGAAGCGGTGCCGCGCTACTCGCCGATTATCCATATTAAACAGAGCATGCTGGATAAAGGCGGACACAGACCTTTTACATTGCAGTACAATGCCGGCGGCCGCATTCAGCCGCAGCCGCTGCTGGACGCGCTGGCGCGCGGCGGAGCGCAGGATAATGAGATCTGCCTTGAGCTGAGCTTTAAAGAGCGCGAGCCAACCGATAGCAACGTGGTGGCGGAGATCGCCGAAAGCGTCGCCTTCTGGGCCGGGCATATTGATACCGGCGTGCAGGATCTGCATTTGGCGGAGTGAGGTGCGCGGTTTCCCCTCACCCTAACTCTCTCCCGCAAGCGGGCGAGGGAACTGTCCGCGCACGCTGCTCGATCAGCCCCTTCTCCCACTGGTGGGAGAAGGTTGGGATGAGGGCTTAAGCGCACCATATAAACCAAAGGACAACCCATGAAACCGGCACCAACCTCGACTGAACGCGACGAATCTCTGGCGCTGCGCGCCGCCTGGCTGCACTACGTCGGCGGTTTAACGCAGGCGGAAGTGGCGAAACGACTTGGGCTGCCGTCGGTAAAAACGCACCGCATGATTGCAAGAATGGTGGCTGAGGGCGCGGTGAAGGTGTCGATTGATGGCGATATCGTCGCCTGCGTCGAATTAGAAGATCGGTTGCGCGCGAAATTCGCGCTTAACTTCTGTCATGTCGCCCCCGATCTTGGCGAAGAAGGCTTGCCGGTGCGCGCGCTGGGCATGGCGGGCGCGGATTACCTGCGTAACCTGCTCACCGCGTCGCCTTCTACCACCTTAGGTCTGGGGCATGGCCGCACCCTTTCCGCCGCCATCCATCAATTGCCACGTATTGATGCGCCGCATATGCGCTTTGTCTCGCTGCTCGGCTGTTTAACCCGCAACTACGCGCTCAATCCTCACGACGTTATGCACCGCATCGCCGAGAAAACCGGTGCGCAGGCCTACATGATGCCCGTGCCTTTCTTTGCCAATACCCAGGAAGATCGCGAAGTGTTACTGGCGCAGCGCGGCGTGAGCGAGGTGTTTGCCATGGCGGCGCAGAGTGAAGTCAAACTGGTGGGAATTGGCACCGTGGAACCCGCGGCTCAGCTGGTTGAAGCCGGCATGATTGATGAAGCGGAGATCAATGATATCTCCTCATCCGGCGCGGTCGGCGAGCTGCTGGGCCACTTCTTCGATGCCAACGGACAGATGATTCACACCAACCTAACAGCCCGCACGTTGTCGGTGGATCTCGATCTCTCGCATCGCGCAGAGATTGTCGCCCTGGCGGGCGGCGCCAGTAAGGTTGCCGCGATTCGCGCAGTGCTGGCCAGCGGTCTGGTGACCGGTTTGATCACGGATGAAGTGACGGCGCAGGCATTGGTGGGCTGAATTGCAATGATGAAATGTTCACTGTGTAGTACCAATAAGCGTAATTGGTACTACACAGTGAACATCTCTGACATTATGCGCCGTTGAAAAAACCCTTCACATCAGGCTAAGATGTTCCATATATAGTACAAATTACGTTTATTGGTACCCTGTATGGAACAAGTCATGGCTTCTATCACTTCACCCACCTCACGCTATGCTCAGGAAGCGATTGCCCTATTAGCTTCCTTGATTCGTGCTGAACGTATCGAGAAGCAAATTCCAGTATCTGAGTTAGCAGAAAGAGCCGGTATTTCGCGTGGGACTTTACATCGCATTGAGCAAGGCGACGTGAAATGTCAGATTGGCAGTTATTTCGAGATTGCGGCCATATTGGGCATTCCCCTGTTTGATGCAGAGGTGAGTTTGCCATCATTGGTCAGCCATCGAAATCGTGTTGAGGAAAAGCTCAAGCTGTTACCCAAACACACCAGTAAAAAAAAGAGTAGCAGGAAGGTGAAGGATGACTTCTGAAGCGCGTTTTAGAGACGCTTACGTATGGATATGGCTGCCAGGTGAAACATCACCAGTGGTGGCGGGCAGGCTTGAGACTGAAGGCGATACGCTGCTTTTCAACTATGGTCGTAGTTATCTGCAGCGAGAAAACCGCATTCCGCTCAATCCCAATGAACTTCCTCTGCGGACTGGCGTTATTCCGCCGCTGAATGGGTTAAACATTGCGGGCTGTATCCGTGACAGCGCACCTGATGCCTGGGGACGCCGGGTCATTATCAACCGTCGTATGGGACGGAAAGGCGCCAACGTCGATATCGGAATACTCGATGAGCTGACGTATCTCATTGAGTCCGGTTCAGATCGCATTGGTGCCCTGGATTTCCAGCACTCGGCGACGGAATACATTCCGCGCTCAACTGCGAATGTCACCCTTCCTGAATTACTGGAGTCGGCTGATCGGGTTGAAAAAGGCGTGCCGCTAACACCCAAACTGGATCAGGCGCTTTTTCATGGGACGTCGATCGGTGGCGCGCGGCCAAAAGCGCTGATCGAGGCCGAGGGAAAAAAATACATCGCGAAATTTTCTGCCAGTGCGGATATCTGGAACGTGGTGAAAGGCGAATTCCTGGCGATGCGGTTGGCGCAGTTGGCAGGATTGCATGTCGCTCCGGTGAAGCTAGTCAAAGCCGCCGGACGCGATGTGATCATGATTGAGCGCTTTGACCGCGAACATAAAGCCGATGGATGGACGCGAAAAGTGATGCTTTCGGCGCTGACCCTATTTGAACTCGACGATATGCTGGCGCGCTATGCCAGCTACGAAACACTCGCTGAAATTATTCGTCAACGTTTTGCCGCGCCCAAAGAGACTTTGCTGGAGCTGTATAAACGGCTTTGCTTCAATATTCTCAGCGGCAACACCGATGACCATGCCCGCAATCATGCCGCCTTTTGGGATGGTAAAAGCTTCAGTCTTACGCCTGCTTATGATATTTGCCCGCAAGGTCGTGCTGGCAACGAAGCCTCGCAGGCGATGTTGATTAGTGGCAACAATAATCTGAGTCGTATGAGCAGCTGCCTGGATGCCGCTCATCACTTTGCTTTGAGTCGCGCTGACGCGCATGCGCATTTCATGCTGATAAAAACGTCGATTGAAACCTATTGGCATCATGTTTGTGATGAAGCCGATTTGAGCAAGGTGGATCGGGAAAGCTTGTGGCACAGGCAGTTCATCAATCCTTTTTCACTTGAATAGCTGATCGCGTGAATCAGACTAAACTCACTTCAACGCCCTTCTCACGCAGCGCTTTTTGATAGCTCGCCTCCAGTTCGGCATCGGTGATCAGTTGGTTAAACGGCTGAAGCGGTGCCAGCGCAAACGGATGAATCTGGCCAAACTTTGAGGAATCCGTCAGCGCGATGGTGTGTGTAGGTTTTTCCATGATGGCGTTGACCACGTCACAGCGCAGCATATCGCGGCCGGTAAAGCCGGTGATCGCATCCCAGCCATCAATGCCGATAAACGCCTTATGGAAATTGAGGTGCTGAATACACAGACGCGTTAGTGGCCCCACCACCGATTCACTGCTTTTCTGGAACAGGCCGCCAAGGATGATCACATCGCCGCCCTTTTCGCGCAGCAATCCGGCGATGTAATGGCTCACGGTAATGATGGTGATATCGTTGCGTTCACTCAGTTCACGCGCCAGCAAAGCGTTAGTACTGCCGCCTTCGATAAACACCGTTTCACCGCTTTTCACCAGCGACGCCGCGTACTCGGCCAGACGCTTTTTCACCGCGAAGCGGGTTTGCATACGCGCGCCAACATCATCACTTTCTGGCGCCACGGCGGAACCGTGCACGCGGCGCAGAAAGCCGCCTTTCTCCAGAAGATTGAGATCCTGACGCACCGTCACTTCTGAGACGCCGGTGGTGTGCGCCAGCTCATTTACGCTGACGCTGCCGCGCTCGCTAACCAATTGGATAATCTGCTGATGACGTGCGTTCATAACACCCGCTGCTGTGAAATTTTTGCCAAGCTTACCAGAAATTTAGCCCAATCCCAGACTGCGGCGACCATTGGCATTCAGTGCATCGAGGGTGAAGCGATCGCGCCACTGCGTTTCATAATCCTCCTGCGGGAAATCGCCTGGCGACGCACCGCTGGCCAGCGCCTGCGCCACTTTAGTCGCGTAGGCGGCATTTTTCTCACACAGCGGTGCGGCGGGAATGTACATTACATTGCCCCAGCCTTGCTGATCCTCTACCGGCGCGACCGAGTGGATCACATCACAATGCCACCAAACCGAATCGCCCGCCTGCAGCGCGGGAATCGAACACAAGCCCTCAATCAGTTCCGGATGCCACTGCGCTGAAACCGGCAGCACTTTGCCCGGCGCAACGCCGCAAAGCTCATCTTCCGGTACATCTTTCAACAACGGACGCAGTAACAAATAGGCCATCGCTTCCGGCACCGGCACCACATGCAGCAAGCCCTGACCAATCTGCATATCCGACAGCGCGGTCCAGCCCTGGAAGGTACGGAATACCGAGCACTTGGTGGTAGTCCCTGATTGATACTCATTCACTTCAGTGCGATGCGCCGCATCCCAGGGATCGTATTGATCAAACTGGTTGGTGAAAATTTTGCTGAACACCTGTTGATACGCCGGCAGTAACCAACGCTCCAATGCGCCTGAATCAGTGTGCGCGCCAAGACCTTTGGAGGTGGTGCCCGGCAAGCGGCGACGAATACGATCGGGATAAATGATGCTGACGTCAGGATCAAACCAGCGCGAGCCGCGCGACTCAAACGTCCACAAGCGATTGAGGAAAGATTGCGTCTGGGCCATGGCCTCGCTTTGACGCGCTGACATCTGCGCATCGCTCCAGTAAATCGGATAGATTTCCGGACGTGACGCATCAAGATTGCCGAAGAAGTTATCGCCCGGCCCTTGGTAGACGTTGTCGAAATCATTGTCATCGAGGTATTTGAGCATCGATTCATCCCAGGCCAGCGCCTGTTCGCGCGGGAAAGTCTGCTTCACCACCACACAACCGCGTCGACGAATATGATCCTTCACCTCATCGGTGATACGTCCCGCCGCAATATCCTGCTGACTCACCTGCGGCCACGCGCTGCCGTTTTGCGCCTCTTCCGCGCGAGCAGCGGCAATTTCGCTGACGATTTTGCTTCTGACTTGTTCAAACAGACCTTCGACATCGCCGATCTGCTCTCTTAACACCCTTTTCATCAGGCGAACGTTATGTTTGAAATCATCAGGTTGTTGCAATGAAGTGAAAGTATGATTCATGACATGCTCCGATTCGTTAACTTGATCGTTTCATTCGAAACTAAAGTACGCTTCATTCATAACAAATGCGCAGCAATAAACAATAATGCAACCGCCGAATCCGGAGGTTGATCACATTAAGATCGAAGAATGGGTTTCAGGTGAAAGTGGCGGCGCGTTTTACGCCACCACTGAAAGATCAGGATTGTGACGTTTTAGGCAGCGCTTGTAGAATGGCATCCACGCACTGCTGCGCCGAGAGTAAGGCGCTATCAAGCTGCAGATGATCGCGCTCCCAGGCTTGATATTCGCGCTGTTCAACTGCCTGCCAATCCGGCAGTTTCAAACCTTTAATATCGGAAGCGCGATTTTCGACGCGAAAGCGATGTTTGTTATGATCGGAACAGATTACTTCGACTTCCAGCAGCGGCGCACCGCTCAACAAGGCGATATCGCGATAAGCGTTGCGGATCAGCTGCAGGTCGTTAACCGAGTCGGTAATAACGGTGGAACCGAGCAGCAAATTGTCGCGTGCCAATCCGTAGATAACGAAATATCCTTCCGGCCCGATCGCTTTCTCGCTCTCTTCACCCGATCGCAACGCCTGTTCGATAGTATCGACGCGTAAATACACCGCACCGATCTGCTGCGCTAATAAGCGCGCAATGGTGCTTTTGCCGGTGCCGGGTAATCCACTAAACGTGATGAGCATTAATTAATTCCTATTTTACATTGATGTTCAATCGTGATTAGCCTGACGGTGAATGCGATTTTTATTATCACTGCAGGCCAGGTTTCCTCTTTCCTGGCTGAACGTCCCAGTTGGCACGTTTGCAGCGCTGGATGCGTAAATAGCTTTCGTCACTAAATGTGTAAAACGGTAAGAGCCCCTTGCGCAATTAGTGAACGCACTCACAAGTCAGAAACAAT
Organism: Pantoea sp. GbtcB22; assembly: GCF_019091025.1. Classification (NCBI taxonomy): domain Bacteria; kingdom Pseudomonadati; phylum Pseudomonadota; class Gammaproteobacteria; order Enterobacterales; family Erwiniaceae; genus Pantoea; species Pantoea sp. GbtcB22. The sequence continues at coordinate 525,309 of NZ_JAGXKB010000001.1, read as the reverse complement.
TCATTAACCAACGTTTGATCTTTTCCCCGCCAGCTTTTATACCTTTTGAAAATTATTTCATGCATAAGAAATAATTTTCAAGGTTAACCCCGGCTCGTTTTTCCGCGTTTTGTCGTCACGGCTGAGCCATACACATTCAGCGCAGTTCCGGGGAATAAACATGAAAAAAATTACTGTTCTAATCGCCAGTTTATTCATGGCGGGCAGTTTCACCAGCATCACGCAAGCAGCGGATGCGCCTCAATTTCGCTGTAAACCCGGCGAAACTTACTACATGAACGTGATGGTGACAGGCGTAGAGTATTGGTTCCCGGTTTACGAAATGTTCAAGCAGGCTGCGCATCAGCTGGGCTGTAAGACCGTATACGGTGGCACACCCGCTTATGACGTTAACCAGCAACTCTCAAGCTTTGAACAAATCCTGGCACAAAAACCCGCCGGTATTTTTCTTCATCCAATGAATCCTGACCCCTTTATTGAGCCCATTAATCGTGCTGCTGAAATGGGCATTCCAGTGGTGACGTTTGCCGCCGATTCACCTAACAGTAAACGCGTTGCTTATATCACCTCAGACAATTTCCGTGAGGGTAAAGCCGCAGCCGACGAACTAGGGAAAGCAATGGGTAAAGGTGCCGAATTTGCGGTGCTGGAAAACCCCGGTCAGGATAATCACGATAGGCGTGTCACTGCGTTTATTAATGAGATGAAAACCGCCTTTCCTGACAGCAAATTAGTCGCACGCGCTGCGACGAATCAGGACCCTTCGAAAGCCTATAACGCCGTACTCTCAATGTTGCAGGCGAACCCCAATCTGAAAGGCATCTTTATGCCGGAAGCCAGCTCTGCGATTGGTGCTGCGCAGGCAGTGGCTGAAAACGGCGGCAAAGTGAAAGTGATGACCGTGGATGTCAACGCTAAGGTGCTGGATATGATTAAAAGCGGTCAGGTATTTGGCGCAATCAATCCAAATCAGGGCATCCAGGGCTATATGGGTTTTATGACCTTGTTCCTTGCTGCTCATCCTGAACTGATCGATCCGATGAATGACGCCAAACGCAACGGGACCAATCCTTTTGCCTTCCCAATCCTTGATAACGGTTATGCGGTGGTGACTAAAGACAACGCCGATGATTTCCGCTGGGATGCTTATCTGAAACGCCGCGGCACTAAAGGCATCAATGAGTAAGGCGACGATTATGACAGCACTATTGGAATTACGTGGCATCACTAAAAGTTTTGGCGCGGTACGGGCTTTACAGGGGGTAGATCTCACCCTCCGCGCGGGAGAAATTCATGCGCTGGCCGGAGAGAATGGCGCTGGAAAATCAACGTTGATGAACATTATTGATGGCATTTTGCGTCCAGATGGTGGCGAGATATTGCTGTGTGGCAAGGCCGTGACCATTCGCTCACCACGTGAAGCACAGAGTCTTGGCATTGGTCTGGTACATCAGGAAATTGCTCTTTGTCCTGATATCAGCATTTATGAAAACATTTGGATGGCGCATGCCGCTGGCCAGCGCGGCGTGCTCATGCCGCATAAAGTACTACGTGAAAAAGCGCAGCAGGTGATGAATCGACTCGCGCCGATAGCGGTGACTAAAAAAGTGGGTGAACTTTCTCTCTCTCAGCAGCAACTGGTGGAGATCGCCAAAGCGCTGACGCTGGATTGTCGCCTGCTCATTCTGGATGAACCCACCGCCGCGCTAACCGAACCAGAGGCTCAAACGCTGTTTACGATTGTGCGCCAGTTGCAGGCGCAAGGTATTTCAGTGGTCTATATCAGCCATCGCATGGCAGAGATTTTTGCGCTATGCCAGCACATCACCATTCTACGCGATGGCCTTACGGTACACAGTTCAACGCTGCAAAACATGACGCCCGATGAAGTGATTACACGTTTGGTCGGACGAGAACTGTCGCAACTCTATCCTGATAAACGCCCAGTTAGCGCCGCTTCACCATTGCTTGAAGTGCGTGAGCTTGGCGATGGCAAACACTTCCACGATATCAATTTTGATTTGCGTCCCGGCGAAATCCTTGGCATTGGCGGTTTGATGGGGGCAGGACGCAGCGAAATTGCGCAGGGTATCTGCGGTTTACTGCCCATCAAACGTGGCGCAATCCGTATCAAGAGCAAAGCTGTGACATTGAGGGATTACGCCGCGAGTATTGCGCTGCGCATGGTCTATTTGTCGGAGGATCGCAAAGATGCCGGACTTTTTTTAACGATGCCGATCGAATGGAACATTTCGGCTCTGGATGTCAACGCAGTCAGTCATCATCGTTTGTTGATCAGTCCGCAGCTTGAGCGTCAGCAGGCAGAGGCGCTGGCAAAGCAAGTGAAACTCAAGCTTGCCAAATTAAGCGATCCGGTGTCGTCGCTATCAGGTGGGAATCAGCAGAAAGTCGCGCTAGCACGCGTATTATCGGTACAGCCGGAAATTGTATTTCTTGACGAACCAACACGTGGCGTGGATGTCAGCGCCAAGGCTGAGATCTACAGTATCCTCGCCAAACTGGCGGCCAGCGGTGTGGGTTTAATCGTGATTTCATCAGAGTTACCGGAACTCATTGGCCTGTGTGATCGCATCATCGTGATTCATGAAGGGCGCATGAGCGGAGAAGTGACCGGTGAGGCAATGAATGAAGAGAACCTGATGCGGCTAGCGGCTGGCATCATTCCAGAAGCGGAGGCTGTATGACAATGAATACCACCTTGCCTACACTGCAAAAATCGCGTTGGTCTCTTTTTGGCGGCATTCATAAACAGCGCGAAGTGGGACTGATTGCGATCATTGCACTGATCTTCATGGTGATGAGTTTCACTTCCCCCTACTTTCTCACCTGGGCCAACATGAAGGCGATGCTACTGTCGTTTTCAATTGAAGGCATTGTGGTGATTGGCATGACTATTCTGCTAATAGTTGGCGGTATCGACCTTTCGGTTGGCGCAGTGGTTTGTCTTTCAATGGTGGTCGCTGGGCAGCTATTTCTTAGCGGCGTGGATCCCTGGCTGGCTGGCGTAGGCGGCATTGCGGCGGCGGCGCTGGTTGGCTTTTTAATGGGGCTGACGGTAACAAAAATCGGCCTCAGTCACTTTATCGCTTCGCTGGCGGCGATGGTTATCGTGCGCGGCCTGTGTATGATCGTCACTCAGGGAACGCCGCTATCATTATTTACGCTGCCCGTGAGTTTCAAATTTATTGGCCAGGGCGCTCTGTGGGGCGTTCCGTTCGTTATCCTGCTGTTCTTCGTGCTGGTCGCGCTGTTCGACTTCTTGCTGCGTAAAGCCACGTTATTTCGCAAAGTGTTCTACACCGGCAGTAATGAACGTGCCGCCGCCTATTCCGGCATCAACATTAATCGCATCAAATTGTGGGTCACAGTACTGACCTCTACGCTGGCAGGACTCGCCGGCATTATTTATATGGCACGTCTTGGCTCTGCAACGCCAACCTTTGGTGTCGGTATGGAACTGAATGTTATTGCAGCGGCGGTCATTGGCGGCGCGAGTCTGAAAGGTGGCACTGGCTCGATTCTTGGCGCAGTGCTTGGTGTTGCATTGCTGTCGATCGTCACCAGCTCGCTAATATTAATCAACGTCTCCGTTTACTGGCAGGAGTTGATTAAAGGTTTGATCTTACTGGCCGCCGTCTCAATCGATCACTTACTGAATAAATACCGTGCTGCATAAGGAATTATCGCCCATGGAATTCGCTAATGAGCACCCTACGTTTCATAGCGCGCGTCAGATTTACCAGGTTCTGGTGATGTATTACCTCGATGGCAAGAAACAGTCGGAGATTGCGGTTGAAACCGGCTTATCGGTTGCCAGCGTTAATCGTCTGATACGTCAGGGCAAGGAGAGCGGCATGGTGGAAATCACCATCAAATCCCCTTGGCTTTCAGCACATCAACTGGAGAGCGATCTGGCTGCCCTCGGTCAGTTGCAACAGGTGGTGGTGGCGCCGAACGTTGCACGCAGTGAGGATCATAGTCTGCAAATGGTCGGCGCAGCGGCGGCAGAATATTTGTTATCACGTCTAAAGGATGGCGATGTCATTGCTATTACTGGTGGCAAAGGTGTAAGTGCGCTGGTTGAAGCATTACAACCCTCACGTAAATACGATGTTCAAGTGGTACCCGCGCTGGGCTGCGTGCAAGGCAAACATTACACCGACGTCAATCATGTGGCCTCGGAAATGGCGGCGCGTCTTGGCGGACACGCATGGCAGATTCACGCCCCGCTTTTTACTGATTCTGCCGATGAACGCGACATGCTGATGGGCATTAGCGCCGTCGACCAGGTGCTGGATAAAGCGCGTAACGCCACGTTAGCGGTAGTGGGTTTAGGATCAATTTATAGCGACAACTCCAGCTACTACGATCTTAACCTCTCGGCGCGCCATGCTTCCTCCAGCATTGAAACCAGCGGTGCGCGCAGTGAACTGTTAGCCTGGCTGCTGGATGCTAACGGCCAACCGGCTCCGTTCGATGCCAACCGGCGTTTGGTTGGCCTGACGTTGCCTGAACTGCAACGCATTCCCTTCTCAATGGCGGTGGTGGCTGGTCGTGACAAAGTGGACCCGATTGACTGCGTGCTGCACGGTCAGTGGCTGAAAGGCATGGTCACTGATGAATCGACTGCGGCAGGCGTACTGGAATTGGCCCTGAGCCGAGGAGCATCTCATGGATAACATTAAAACCCGCGAACAACGCCTGAGCGCCCTGCGCCTGCGTTCATCGACACCGGTGTTGATTGTCGGCGGCGGCATCAACGGCATCAGCACTTTTCGTGAGCTGGCGCTGCAGGGCATTCCGGCGATTCTGGTGGAAAAAGGCGACTGGTGTCAGGCCGCCAGCGGTGCGCTGTCGCGCATGATTCACGGCGGTTTGCGGTATCTGGAAACCGGTGAATTTACGCTGGTCAAAGAGTCGGTCACCGAGCGCGATCGCCTGCTGAAAAATGCTTCGCACTATGTTTTCCCCCTACGCACCACGGTGCCGATCGATAATCTCGCTGGCGGTTTAGTGAATGCTACCCGCCGTTTTCTACGCCTGAGCGATAAACCGACGCGGCGCGGGGCGTTGCTGATCAAAACCGGGCTTAGCCTGTATGACATTTACACCCGCCAATATGGATCGATGCCGAAGCATCAGGTGCGCAATGAAGCCGCCACGCGTGACCGCTGGCCAGGATTCGCGCCTTGGGTGAAATACAGCGCCAGCTATTACGATGCGTGGATCAGCGCGCCGGAACGGCTGGGATTTGAGTTGATTGATGATGCCGAAAAAGCCTGTCCAGAGGCGCTGGCGCTCAATTATCTGCAGCTGGTCAGCGCTGAGGGCGAAACGGTTATTTTGCAGGATGCGTTGAGCGGTGAGCGATTTAGCCTGCAACCGCATGTGCTGGTGAATGCCGGTGGCGCATGGATCGACCAGCTTAACCAACGCATCACCTCCAACCGCGATCTGCCAAAGCTGATTGGCGGCACCAAAGGTTCGCATCTGATCCTCGATCATCCCGAATTGCTGCAGATGCTGGACGGCGAAATGGTTTATTTCGAAAACCAGGAAGGCCGCGTCTGCATCATGTTCCCGTGGTTTGGCAAGGTGCTGGTGGGTTCCACCGATATCCGCGTGGACGATCCCGATGCGGTGGTGTGCGAAGAGGAGGAAAAGAGTTATATCCTGGAGTCACTGCGCTTCGTCTTCCCGCATATCGAGGTGGCGGATTCCGCCATCGTTTACACCTTCTGCGGCGTACGTCCGCTGCCCGCCAGCGAGGCCAAAATCAACGGCCAAATCTCGCGTAATCACTCGTTAGTGGTGTTGCCGGCTGACGCTAATCGCGCCTGGAGCACGCTCTGTTTAGTCGGCGGCAAATGGACCACTTTCCGCCAGTTTGGTGAAGAGGCGGCGGATCGCGTGCTGCGGCTGCTCGGCGAAAAACGCCAGGTCTCCAGCGGTGATGTGCCGATTGGCGGCGGACGTGATTTCCCCAAACCTTCAGGACAAACCGCGTGGCTGGCGCAACTGGCGCAGCGTTATGGCGTGCCGCTGCCGCGCGTGATGCAACTCGCCAAACGTTACGGCAGCCGCGCCCTGCCGCTGCTGGCGCTGATCCAGCAGCACGGCGAGCAAATGTTGCAGCATCACGCCGCCTACAGCGATGTCGAATTGCAGTATCTGATTGAGCACGAGCAGGTTTGTCAGCTGGAGGATTTGCTGGTGCGCCGCACCTCGCTGGCGATTTGCGGTGAACTTAGCGCGCCGCTGGTGCAGGAGATCGCGCAGATCATGGCCGCAGCGCTCGGCTGGAGCGATAGCGAACGCGCGCAGCAGCTGCAGTGCGGCTGCGCCAATCTGGCAAGGTTGCACGGCCTTACCGGCCTTTACCCCACGGTTTTTCAGGAGGAAACACGACATGTTAGTAACCAATAAAGTGCGCATGCAGCGTCTGTTTCAGCACGGTAAATGCCTGGATGTCGCCATTGATCACGGTATCGCCAACGAGCCCGATTTTCTCATCGGTCTGGAGAATATTGAGGGCGTGATGGATAACCTGATCGCCGCGCAGCCGGATGCGATTCAGGTCAACTACGGTCAGGCTGATCTGCTGCAGCGTGTGGCGGGACGTAAACCGGCGCTGGTGTTGCGCACCGATGTGGGCAATGCCTACAACGCGGCGCGTCACCGGGAAATGTGGGCGGTGCTGCACAATCCGGATGAACCGATTCTTGCCGCGTTGCAGATGGACGCCGCCGCAGTGGTTGTAAACCTCTATCTGATCCCGGATGAACCGGGCATTTTCCGCATGTGCGTCGAAAATATTGGCCGCTTGCGCCAGGCTTGCGATCGCTACGCCATGCCGCTGATGATTGAGCCGCTGGTGATGGCCCCCGCCGGACAAGGCGCGGCTTACGGCTCACTCGGCGATGTCGAGAAAATTGTGCCGCTGGTGCGGCTGGCGCGTGAGTTAGGTGCCGATATCATCAAAGCCGATCCCACTGAGAACGTGGAGGATTTTCATCGCGTGGTGGAAGCGGCGCGCTGTCCCACGCTGGTGCGCGGCGGCGGCAAAGGTGAACTGGCTGGCGTGCTGACGAAAAGTGCTGCGCTGATGGCGCAAGGTGCCAGCGGTATGGTGTATGGCCGCAATGTTTATCAACACGATAATCCGTCACGCGTGGTGAAAGCGCTGATGGCGATTATTCATCAGGGCGTCAGCGGCGCGGACGCCCTGGAAATCTATCAGCAGGGTTGAGCCTTACCTGCACCGGCGCTTAAGCGGTGCGCCGTCTTCGCCAGTTGCACGGAGTCGGATATGAAGATAGTTGGTATTGATGCCGGAAACACCATGATCAAAGCGGTGCTGTTTGATCTCAGCGGTCGCGTATTGTCGGTGGCCGAGTGCGCGGGAGAAACCCATCGTCCGCAGGAAGGCTACGCCGAACGGCCGGTGGCGGATATCTGGCATGGCGTCAGTGATGCGGTGAGCCGTTGTCTGCAGCAGGCGGAGACGCCCGCCAGCGATGTGATTGCGGTTGGCGCGGCCGGCCACGGCAACGGTTTGTACGCGCTGGATAAGCATCAGCAGCCACTGTTTGGTATTCAATCTATCGATCATCGAGCTTGTGACAAGGTGCACGCGCTGGAAATGAGCGGCGCGGATAAGCGCATCTACCAGATTTCGCTGCAAAAACCCTGGCCTGCGGCAACGCCGGTATTGATTAGCTGGATTAAGCAACATCAACCCGAGCGCTGGGCGCAAATCGGACATTTATTGCTGGCGAAAGACGTTATCGCCCATTTTCTCAGCGGTGCGATTAGCGCTGATTTTTCAGATGCCGCCGGTGCCGGCTTAATTGATTATCGTGCGCGCAGCTACAGCCGTGAATTGATGGCGCTGTACGACATCGAAGAGGCGCTCGCCCTGCTGCCCGCACTGCGTGAATCCTGCGAGGTGGTTGGCCATGTCACAGAACGTGCATCCCAACTCACCGGATTACCGGCGGGCATTCCGGTGGTGGCGGGCATTTTTGATGTGGTGGCCAGCGCCGTGGGTTCTGGCGTGGTGAACAGCGGTGAAGCCTCAATTGTCGCCGGTACTTGGAGCATCAATCAGGTAGTGGTAGATAAACCCGATTATCTGCGCCCGGTATTTATGAACTCCATTATTGAGTCCGACCGTTATATGGCGATTGAGGCCAGCGCCACCTCGGCGGCGAATCTCGACTGGTTCCTGCGCGAATTCGACGATGGTCGCGGCGGTCAGGGCGCCGCGCGCAGCAGCGATAGCGTGGCGCACGTGCAACCCAATGCCCAGCTACCGCTCTATCATCCTTATCTTTATTCCGGACGCAAATCGGAACCGGCCAAGGCCGGGTTTTATGGCTTAGGCGGCTGGCATACACGCGCCGATATGCTGTTTGCGCTGTTTGAAGGCGTGACCTTTGCCCATCGGGCGCATATTGATCGCTTGCGTGCGGCAGGCATCCCTTTTACGCAGGCCATTTTGTCGGGCGGCGCGGCGCGCAGTTGCATCTGGCCGCAGATGTTTGCTGACGTGTTAGGCATACCGATTCGCGTGGCGGAGTGCAAAGAGACTGGCGCGCTGGGCGCCGCCTTGTGTGCCGGTGTGGGCGTCGGCGCGTGGCGCAATCTTGCCGAGGCCGCGCAGCAGGCGGTGCAGATCAATCCCGGCAAATTGTTGCCGCGACCAGAGCGCGTTGCGTTTCACGACGTACGCTATCGGGTGTTTAAAAAGCTGGAGCTGGCGATGCGCGAGATGTGGCAGGAAGCCAGTTGATTATTGTTTATTAACAATGCATTAGTTTTAAGATCGTATAAAAAATGACAACCCCTGCGCAGTGATGTACACTTGAGCTATCAAAATGTTCAAATGAACATCGTTCAGGAGGTTGTTATGACAACTGCATCCCCATTCAATCACGGCAATGCCGCACGCGTCTTCGATCCCACGCTGATCCAGCACGCTCAGCAATCGTTTATGGATCAAATGGGCTTACCGCGTAATCCGCTGAAAGCGCACCAGTTGATCACCGAAGGTCTGGATGTCGGCATCGTTGAACGCGCGGCCACGGTGCTGAAAGCAACGCCACTGGATGTGGCCCAAATGGTCTCTATCGATCGCAATACCTATCGCCGCCGCGAGAAAGCCGGATCGCAACTTTCGGTGGAGCAAGGTGCGCGCGTGTATCAGGTGTTCGAAATTCTGGATGCCGTATTGCAATTATTTGCCGGTGACGTTGACGCTGCCATGCACTGGATGTATCAACCTGCGTTGGCACTGGATGATGCATTGCCGATGGAGATGCTGAGCACGCCTGCGGGTTGTGATGCGGTGTTAACGCTGATTGGTCGCCTGGAACACGGAGTAATTGTGTAATGACGCAACGGAAGGAACCGGATGCTCCCTATCGGCTGTTTTATCGACTCGTGAAAGAAGAGTACGCCAGCGAGGCATTTAGCGGCGCTGGCGCTGAAAAATGGGGCGGACGCTGGAATCCGCCCGGCATTAAGACGGTGTATCTCAGCAGTTCAAAGGCGCTCGCCACGCTGGAACTGGTGGTGCATGCCGGTAAAGCGATGCTGGAGAAAAGTCGCTTTGTGATTTTTACTCTGCCGATTCCTGAGAGCGAAATCATGGCGCTGGACAGCAATAAACTGCCCGACGATTGGCAAAAGTATCAGCAGCAAGAAGAGACACAGGCGATTGGCGCCGCATTCCTCGATGTGCAAGGCGGCTTTCCTTTGCTATTAACGGTACCCAGCATTTTGACCGGCGAAGACAACGCCATTCTCAATCCCGACCATCCCGCCGCTGCGGCCCTATTTGCACAAGCTACTTCAGCGCCCTTCGCGCTTGATCGCCGGATTAAAGCGTGACGAGGGTATTGCTTCAGTGCGAGTACACATTTGCTAAAGGCGCTGGCGCGTCTGCTGCGGCAAAAGGGCTATCCACAGCGCTGAGGATTTTACGTTGGGCCAGGAGCCTCACGCATGGATGCGTGAGGCAGTTCGGGGCCGGCCAGGACGGCCGATCCCCGAACGGTCCGTTGGCACAACGTAGAAGCCGAAGGCACCGCGCTAGCGGCGCGAGGACGGCCCGTGACGCAGCAGATGTGTCTGCGCCCGCACCGAATTTAAAGCAAAATATCAACGCGCCGGTTTCGCTAAAGCATACGCCGCCGTTAAATCCACACGTTGCCAGAATGACTGATCTGCATCATTGCCAGACAGCGGATAGCCGTTTGGCAGCGCGCTTTTCACCATCAGGCTACGAATCTGCGCATCAGACAGCTGCGGCAACGCGGTTTTTAGCAGGATCTCCGCGCCCTGCGGGACTTTGACAGGCGCGTTCTGCACATTGGCTCTCGGCAGGTTGTAACTCATGGTGAAACGATAGAACTGCTTCATCGCCGGTGAGCGATACGGATCGTCATTGCCATTGCTGCGCGCACACTCTGCCAGCGACGTGCCACACACTCTTTTTCCAGCGCGGCACGCAACTGATTACGCGCTTCCCTAAACAGTGCCTGATAGCGCGCATCGTTGAGATAATTCGCCACGTTGCGCTGCGCTACCATGCGCGAACCCATCACATCCAGCGGGTAATGCACGCCCAACACTAAACGCGAATAACCATAGCGTGCGCCGCGCGTCACCAATGCTTCAAAACGTTCCGGCACCATTTCGGCCAGCAACAAAGCATCAGTATAACCGGTGTTGGTGTGGCCGCTCGGGAAAGAGCCGCCGTCGGCGGTGTAACGCACGTTATCCTTCAACACCACATCGTCCGGTACCAGATGGATGCTGTTGCCTTCACGCAGGAACGGTCGCGGATAGTTAAAGTGCTTTTTCGCCGCGCTGGTGCTGACTTCACTGGCTTTAATCAGCGCGGCGGCTTTACCAATCTCACCTTTGTCGTAAGCGGCGAGGAAGGCTTTGCCAAGGCGCGGACCAAGCGCATCGGAGAGGAAATAGAGATAGCTGATGGCTTCTGCATCGGCCAGAGCCTGATGACGCACATTTAGCGTGGCGTTCAGATTGATGTGGGTAACGGTGGCTTGACTGGCATCAAGCACGCTAGCGGGCAACGTGCTAAAGCCTGAAAGCAGCGCAATTCCGGCCTGCTGGTTCTCTTTCATTTTGAAATCGTAGCCGCTGTTTTTCAGCCACTGCGTGTCAGCTTGTTTCGCGGTCTGTTTGGCTTTTTCCAGTTGCTCGCGCGTCAACGTGCTGCTGTCACCTTGCAGCGCCTGACGTTCAGCCTGTAGCGATTGCTGCTCGAGATCGCTATAAGCGGAGGTGGAACCGGTAGAGGTTAAGCCTGCCAGCGCGGCCGCATCGGGCAGTGAAACCGCATGTGCTTGCTGTGCCAGCAGAATAACCGTTGCAATCAGTGTGAAGCGGGTTTTCATTATTTTCCCCTGTTATCAGAATATTACCTTGCCGGGGAAACACGCTAGCACTCGGTTATGACAGATTTATTTCATTTAACGACACTGACTGGCACAGTTTTGTACGCAAATTTGTGCCAGCGAGCCGCAGCCGCCGTTATTGTCATTTTTACACTGTGATTGCTGCACATAGCAGTTTTGCTGACAGGCTGAAACATCGCACTTCGCGGCAATCGGCGTCAGCTGCACCACCGGTGCTTTTCGCTCCGGCTGCCATTGCGGTTGTGCCAGCACGCTGGCGCTGAACAGCAAGGTAAAAGCCATTATCCATTTCATGATTGAGTCCTCGCAGAACGGGTGTAATGAGTATGGCTGCTGCGGGGCCAATTACCATGCTGAAACAATCGATTCACTCTTTCACAGAAGTTGCTCTGCTGCAGTGCATGGACGTGCGCCACTGTAGTGCAGAGCGGCAAGATCAGATGCTGCTTCGTTGATTTTAAATCAATGAGTTAGCCTCCATTCGGCCAATCTTCCAACCTGGTACAAAAGTTGCAATCTTTAATGCATAGCAAAGGAGACGGATATGAAAGCGATTGTGATTGGCGCGGGCATTGGCGGTATGAGTGCTGCGATTGCGCTGGAGAAAGCGGGTTTTGACACCGCGGTGTTTGAAGCAGTGAAAGAGATGAAGCCGGTGGGTGCGGCGATCTCTATCTGGCCCAACGGCGTGAAATGTCTCAACGCGTTGGGCATGAAAGAGCCGCTGCGCGCACTGGGCGGCAACATGGCGTTTATGGCCTACAACGATGCGCACAGCGGCAGCACGCTCACCCGCTTCAGCATGAAACCGCTGGTGCAGCAGGTGGGGGAATATCCCTATCCGGTGGCGCGCGCGGAGTTACAGGCGATGCTGATCGATACCTACGGACGTTCGCGCATTAGCTTTGGTAAACGCGTCACGCAGGTTGAGCAAACCGAGCATGGCGTCACCGCCTGGTTTGATGACGGTAGCCAGGCCGAAGGTGATTTTCTGATTGCCGCCGATGGTACGCACTCGGTGATCCGCCACTATGTGCTGGGTGAAAGCGTGGAACGTCGTTACGCCGGTTACGTCAACTGGAACGGCCTGGTGACGATTGATGAAGCGATTGCGCCCGCCGATCAGTGGACCACTTTTGTCGGTGAAGGCAAACGCGTGTCGCTGATGCCGGTTAGCGATAACCGCTTCTACTTCTTCTTTGATGTTCCGCTGCCAAAAGGCTTGCCGGAAGATCGCGCAACGTTGAAAAATGATCTCAAAGGCTACTTCAGCGGCTGGGCCGAACCGGTGCAGCGTCTGATTGAACGCCTCAATCCGGAAACCACCAACCGTGTGGAAATCCACGACATCGAACCGTTTAGCCGTTTTGTTAAAGGTCGCGTGGCGTTGCTGGGCGATGCCGCACACAGCACCACGCCGGATATCGGGCAAGGCGGTTGTGCGGCGATGGAAGATGCGGTGGTGCTGGCGCAGACGCTGGCGTCACACTCTTTAGGGATTGAGGATGCGTTGTTGCGTTATGAAGCCCGTCGTGTGGATCGCACCAAAGATTTGGTGTTGAAAGCCCGTAAGCGCTGCGATGTGACCCACGCTAAAGACGCGGAAGTGACGGCGGCGTGGTATGCAGATTTGAAAAACGAAACCGGCGAGCGCGTGCTGGCCGGCATGTGCGATACCATTGAAGGCGGTCCGCTGGGTTGAATCAGGTCGCCATCAATGGCGGTTCTACGACTCTAATCCACGATTTTTCAGCATAGGGCCGATCTCCGGCTCTTTGCCGCGCCACGCCAGCCACAGATGCTGCAAATCGGTGCTGTTACCGCGTGACAGAATATGTTCGCGGAACTGCTGACCGTTTTCGCGTGTTAATCCACCGCGTTCGACAAAGGCTTGATAGCCATCATCGGCGAGCATCTGCGTCCAGATATAGGCGTAATAACCGGCTGCATAGCCGCCGCCCCAGATGTGGCGGAAATAGCTGGAGCGATAGCGAGGCGGAACCGTCGCCAGCGCAATGTTTTCGGCGGCCAGCGCCTGCAGCTCGAAGTGGCTGACGTCCTGCGGATTGTCGTGCGTGGTCAGTGAATGCCACTGCAGATCCAGCAGCGCGGCGGCCAGCAGCTCGGTCATGTCGTAACCTTTGTTGAACTTTGCGGCGCGCACCATCTTGTCGCGCAGCTCAGCAGGCATCGCCTCTCCGGTTTTGTAATGGCGCGCATAGTTGGCAAACACCGCTTCGTTGCTGGCCCAATGCTCATTAATCTGCGACGGGAACTCGACAAAGTCGCGCGGCGTGGCGGTGCCCGACAAGCTCGGATAGCGTTGCGTGGCGAACAAGCCGTGCAGCGCATGACCAAACTCGTGGAACAGCGTGATCACTTCATCCCAGCTGAGCAGCGCCGGCTGGCCTGCCTGCGGCTTGGTGTAGTTGCACACGTTGTAGATCACCGGTTTGGTGCCGAGCAGCGTGGTTTGGTCGACGAAATTACTCATCCACGCGCCGCCGCTTTTGTTATCACGCTTAAAGAAATCGGTGTAGAACAGCGCCAGCGGCGTGTCGTCGGCATCGAAAATCTCGTAGACGTTAACGTCCGGATGATAAACCGGCAGATCGTGGCGCTGGCTAAAGCGAATGCCAAACAGCTGGCTGGCCGACCAGAACACACCTTTTTCCAGCACGTTATTCAGCTCAAAGTACGGGCGGATTTGGCTCTCATCCAGCGCGTATTGGGCTTTACGCACCTGCTCGGCATAAAAACTCCAGTCCCAGGCGCGTAGCGGAAAACGGTGATGCGCGGCTTCAATGGCCTGCTGAATGTCGGCGGCTTCGCGTTCCGCGCGGGCCCGCGCGGCAGGGACAATATTGCGCATAAAGGCAAAAGCCGCCTCCGGCGTTTTCGCCATCTGATCCTGCATGCTCCATTCGGCATAGGTTTTGAAACCGATCAAACTCGCCTGCTGCGCGCGCAGTTGCGCCATGCGTAACACGATGTCGCGCGTGTCGTTATCATCGCCCTGCTCGCTGCGTGTTAGCGCCTGCTGGAACAGCGCTTCACGCGTGGCGCGCACTTCCAGCGCCTGCAGCGCCGGTTGCTGCGTGGTGTTTTGCAGTGCAATCAGCCATTCGCCGTGCAAGCCACGTGCTTCGGCCGCCGCTTTGGCATGCGCCAACTCTTCCTCGCTTAATCCGGCCAGCGCCGCAACATTGCTCACCACATAAGCACCGGCTTTGGTGGCCGCCAGCAACTTATTGCCGAAGCGGGTGCTGAGGCTCGCCAGCTCCTGATTGCAGGCGCGCAGCTGGGTTTTATCCGCTTCGCTCAGGCTGGCACCGGCCAGCTGGAAATGCTGCCAGGTGACTTCCGCCAGCCGCATCGCTTCGGCATCCGGGCACTGCGAGCCGCGATGCTGGTAAACGGTATCGAGGCGAGCAAACAGCTGGCTGTTCAGGTAGATTTCATCATTGAGCGCGGTGAGTTGCGGGGTAATCAGTTCATCGATTTCCTGCAGGCGATCGCTGGTGTTGGCGGAAGTCATGGCACCAAACACCAGATTCACGCGCTTCAGCAACTGGCCGCTACGCTCCAGCGCCTCAAAGGTGTTGGCGAAGGTTGGCGCGTCAGGATTGCTGGCGATCGCCGCCACTTCGCGCCGTTTCTCTTCAATCCCCGCTTCCAGCGCCGGCAGAAAATCCTCTTCCTGAATCTGGTCAAATGGCGGGGTTTGATACGGCAAGGTGCTGGCGGTGAAAAACGGATTAGCTCGTGAATTCATTATCGCTCCTGATAATCAGCAACGCCGCACGGTGGCGGCGGGATGGTTTTATCCTGGCAGTTTCCTCGTCACTCAACAACTTATCGCCTGCTGCTGATAAACGCTGATGATTTCTCCCGCCACCGCGACGGCAATTTCCGCCGGTAACTTGCCCTTCACATCCGCCAAACCAATCGGGCAGCGTAAACGTGCGAGGGAATCTGCCGCAATGCCTTTGCCCTCTAAGCGATAGCGAAAGCGCTGGGCTTTAGTGGCAGAACCAATCACACCGGCATAGCGAAAATCGCCGCGGCGCAAGATCGCTTCGCTAAGCGCCAGATCAAGTGGATGATCGTGCGTCATCACCACAAAATAGCTGTCGGGTGCGGCTTCCTGCACGCAGTCAATCGGATCCTCAACCTGACGCACCGTCACGCCAGGTGGCACGGCGCGAAACTGCGCGGCGCGGCTATCAATCCACGTGATGCGGCACGGCAAAGTGGCAAGCAGATTCACCAGCGCCTGGCCAACGTGACCTGCACCGTACACCTGGATTTCCGGCTGCTGCTGCATCAGCGGTTCAAACAGCAAAGTGGCGTGACCACCGCAGCATTGGCCGAGACGCGCGGCCAGCGCAAACTCTTCACTGCGCGGTTGAGTGCAGCGCTGCTGCAGCAACTCGCGCGCCTGCGCAATGCATTGATATTCGAGATGGCCGCCGCCAATGGTGAGAAAAGTGTCAGTGGCGCTGACCACCATTTTGCTACCGCGATCGCGCGGCACGGAGCCCCGCTCGCTGAGCACGGTAATCAGTACACAGCTTTCGCGTTTTTCCCGCAGGCTGTGCAATACGCTGATCCAGTCATGATAAATCATGTTCCGCTCCTGATAAGCGCTGAATCCCCCAGAATACCCGCTCCGGCGTGGCGGGTGCGTCCAGCTGCGGATGGCGACGATAGTTATCAACGCTGGCAACCGCATCCTGCAAGGCGCACCAAACGGCGATGCCCAACATGAACGGCGGTTCGCCGACGGCTTTGGAGTGGAACACCGTGTCCTGCGGGTTTTTGCGGTTCTCAACCAGCGTGACGCGCAAATCACTGGGCACATCGCTGATCGCCGGGATTTTGTAGCTGGCGGGGCCATCGGTGAGCAATTTGCCCTTGTCGTTCCACACCAGTTCTTCGCAGGTGAGCCAGCCCATGCCCTGCACAAAACCGCCCTCAACCTGGCCGATATCAATGGCCGGATTCAGCGACGCGCCCACGTCATGCAAAATGTCGGCGCGCAGCAAACGGTATTCGCCGGTCAGCGTATCCACCAGCACTTCGCAGCAGGCCGCGCCGTAGGAGAAGTAATAGAACGGTTTGCCGCGTCCGGCGGCGCGGTCGTAATGGATGCCCGGCACTTTGTAGAAACCGGTCGCCGACAGCGGCACCTGATTAAGCCACGCTTGCTGTGCAACCTGGGCGAAGGTGAAGTGCTTCTCGCCGACGCGCACGATGCCGTTGCTGAAATGCACCGCGTCTGCCGCGCATTGATGTTGCTGACACAGCATCTCGGTAAGGCGATCGCGCAGGATTTGTGCGGCATTTTGCGCCGCTTTGCC
The DNA here is from genome assembly GCF_019091025.1 of Pantoea sp. GbtcB22. Classification (NCBI taxonomy): domain Bacteria; kingdom Pseudomonadati; phylum Pseudomonadota; class Gammaproteobacteria; order Enterobacterales; family Erwiniaceae; genus Pantoea; species Pantoea sp. GbtcB22. The sequence continues at coordinate 508,475 of NZ_JAGXKB010000001.1, read as the reverse complement.
GTTGAGATCGGCCCCGCTGGACGCTGCGGTTGGCGAGGTGTTGGGCACTTTGCCGGTATCGGTGGCGGTCACCTGAATCTGGCTGATATCAATCTGCAGCACTTCCGCCACAATCTGCGCCACTTTGGTGTTTAAGCCCTGGCCCATTTCGGTGCCGCCGTGATTGAGCTGCACCGTGCCATCGGTGTAAATCAAAATCAGCGCGCCGGCCTGATTGAGGAAGCTGGAGGTAAATGAGATGCCGAATTTCACTGGCGTCAGCGCCAGTCCGCGTTTCATAAAACGGTTGCTGGCGTTAAATGCGCTGATGTCACGACGCCGCGCGGCGTATTCGCTGCTGGTTTCTAATTGCTCCGTCATCTCATCCAGCAGATTGTCTTCCACCTGCTGGTGGTAATGGGTGATGTTGCGATCGGTTTTGCCGTAATAGTTACGTTTGCGCAGTTCGAGCGGATCTATTCCCACTTCGCGCGCGACGTGATCCATGATCTGCTCAATCGCCAGCATGCCTTGTGGCCCGCCAAAGCCACGGTACGCGGTGTTCGAGGCGGTATGTGTGCGGCAGCGATAGCCGGTAATCAGTGCATCGCCGAGGTAATACGCGTTATCGGCGTGGAACATCGCACGATCGACAATCGATCCGCTGAGATCGAGTGAATAACCGCAGTTGCCGGCCAGATCGATCTTCACGCCGCAGAAGCGACCATTGTCATCGACGCCGACATCGTAGCGGACAAAAAACGGATGGCGTTTGCCGGTGATCTGCATATCGTCGCGGCGCGCCAGGCGCATTTTTACCGGTTTACGCAGCTGACGCGCGGCGATGGCACACAAACACGCCACGCCTGCCGCCTGCGTCTCTTTGCCGCCAAAGCCACCGCCCATGCGCCGCATATCAATGGTTACTTTGTTCATGGTGATGCCCATCACTTCCGCCACCAGCTTCTGCACTTCTGTGGGGTTTTGCGTCGAGGAGAACACCTGCAAGCTGTCATCTTCGCCGGGGATCACCAGCGCCGTCTGGGTTTCCAGATAGAAATGTTCCTGACCGCCGATGTGAAATTCGCCCTGAATACGGCGTGACGCCCGCGCCAGCGCAGCGTCAGCATCACCGCGTTGGTGAATGTGCGGCAGCTGCACAAAGAAACGCTGTTCCAGCGCTTCACGCACGTCGAGCACCGCCGGTAGCGCTTCGTACTCAACGATCGCCGCTGCGGCGCCGGCACGCGCCGCTTCCGGTGAATCAGCGGCGACGGCAATGACGATTTGACCGAAATATTCGATTGTGTCCTGCGCCAGCAGCGGATCGCCCGGTTCGAGCGGACCGACATCATTGAGGCCCGGCACATCACGCCACGTTAGCACGCTGACTACACCCGGCACCGCGTAACATGGCTGCACATCCAGTTTGGTGATGCGCGCATGCGCATGCTCGCTCAGACGCGGACAGAGATGCAGCAATCCCGGCAGATCCGGCTTGTCGTCGATATACAGCGCTTCACCGGAGACATGCTTGTCGGCACTTTCATGTTTATTGCTGCGCCCGACGCCCGTTTGCATGTCAGTGGCAAACTGGGCTTTCAGCAGCGTTTCGTTCAGTTCCGGACGGTTATGAGACATAGCGCGATACCTCAGTAATGGTCAGCTCGCCAGACGCTTGTGCGTAGTAGCGGCGCAACAGATTGCGCGCCACCTGCAGGCGATAATCGGCGCTGGCGCGGAAGTCGCTTAGCGGCTGGAAATCCACACTCAGCGCGGCGCAGGCTTTTTCGATGGCGCTGAGATGCATCGGTTGGCCCAGCAGTTGTGCTTCAGCCGCCAGCGCGCGTTTCGGCGTGGCGGCCATCCCCCCAAAGGCGAGCCGCGCTTCCACAATTACCCCTTCGGCGATGTGCAGATTGATAGCGGCGAAAACGGCGGAAATATCATCATCCAGCCGTTTAGCCACTTTCCACACCGCAAAGTTGGGTGACACCGTCACTTTGGCAATAGCGATGCTGGAAATGAATTCTCCCGGCAGCAAGACCGTTTGACGATAAGCTGTAAAGAATTGATCGAGCGGGACTTCTCGCTGCTTGTTGCCCTGCTGCAAGACCAGACGCGCATTTAAAGCCAGCAGCATCGGCGCGCAATCACCAATCGGCGATGCGTTACCAATATTGCCGCCGAGCGTGCCCTGATTACGAATTTGCAATGAGGCAAAACGCTCCAGCATGCTGCTAAACGCTGGAATGTGCTGTGCTAAAAACTGATAGCAATGCTGCAATGAGGCGGCGGCACCGAGGTAAAGATGCGTTTCATCTTCGTGGCAGACCTTCAACTCATCGACCTGCTCCAGCGCGATCAGCAGCGGCAAGCGCTGATATTGCTGAGTGATTTGCAGCGTCAGATCGGTACCGCCAGCCACCAGACGGGCTTCAGGATATTGCTGATAGAGCTCGGCGAGTTGCGCTACTGTTTTCGGCAGATAGCAGCGGCTGCCCGCGGCTTCGATGATCTGTACTTCATCGTTGCTGAGCGCCTGTAAACGCTGTACTAGCGCGGGTGCATTGGCACGGAAGGCATCCGCATCTGGTTGTTCACACGCCTGCTGCGCCGCATCCATGATCGGACGATAGCCGGTGCAACGACATAAATTACCCGCCAGCGCCTGTTCCGCCTGATGTCGATCCCAGCCAGCGCTGTTTTTCTGCAGAGTAAACAGCGACATCACGAAACCCGGCGTGCAGTAGCCGCATTGCGAGCCGTGGCAATCCACCATCGCTTGCTGCACGCTGTGCAGTTCGCGGCCCTGTTTGAGATCTTCCACGGTAATCAATTGCTTGCCCTGCAGGCTGCTGACCAGCGTCAAACAGCTGTTCACCGCCTGATACTGCATCTGCCCATCGACGACTTTACCGAGCGTGACGGTGCAGGCACCGCAATCGCCAGACGCGCAGCCCTCTTTGGTACCGCGACGCTGCTGCTGGCCGCGCAGGTAGTTAAGCACGGTGAGATTGGGATCAAGCTCGCATTCGGTGATTAAACGATCGTTGAGTAAGAACTGGATCATGCGATTTGCTCCTCACTTTCGCGCTGCCAAACCGTCTTGCCGCTCACCCAGGTTTGCGCGATGTTGCGGTCGTCGCCAAGCGTCATCATTACAAACAGCCGCTCCCAGATGTCTTTGCTGTTGGCATTGCGCAGCTTCTGCAGCGGCGACACCGCCGCATCGAGTACCACGAAATCGGCCTCTTTGCCGGGATTGAAGTTGCCGATAACGTCATCCAGATCGAGCGCGTGCGCGCCGCCTAAGGTGGCGTGATAAAACGCTTCGCAGGCGCTGAGTTTGTATTGCTGTAGCTGGCCGACTTTGTAGGCTTCGCCCAGCGTTTGCAGCAGATTAAAGGTGGTGCCTGCGCCAACATCGGTGCCAATGCCCATGCGTACGCCCTGCTGCCAGCAGCGTTTGATGTTGAATAATCCGCTGCCGAGGAACAGGTTTGAGGTCGGGCAGAAGGCAATTGATGAATCGGTGTCATGCAGGCATTGCCACTCTTGATCTTCCAGATGCAAGCAGTGCGCGAACACGCTGCGTTTGCCGGTAAGTTGGTGATGATGATAAACATCAAGATAGCCTGCGCGCTCCGGGAATAATGCTTTTACCCAGGCGATCTCATGCTGGTTTTCACTTAGGTGCGTGTGCATCCAGACATCAGGAAACTCCTCGCGCAGCTGGCGCACTTTATCCAGCAATTCCGGCGACGAGGTCGGCGCGAAACGTGGCGTGAGCGCATAGCTCAGGCGACCGCGCTGATGCCAGCGCTCAATCAGTTCACGCGTGTGCTGATAACTCTCTTCCGGCGTTTCGGTCAGGTATTCCGGCGCGTTGCGATCCATCATCACTTTGCCAGCGATCAGTCGCATATCCAGCTGCTGCGCGGCGCTGAACAGCGAGTCGACCGACTGCTTATGCACGGTGCCGAACACCAGCGCGGTGGTGGTGCCATTCGACAGCAGCTGGTGCAGGAAGAACGCCGACATTTTTGCCGCGTGATCGGGACAGTGATATTGGCTCTCCACCGGGAAGGTATATTGGTTGAGCCACTCCAGCAGCTGTTCGCCAAAGGCGCCGATCATCTCGGTTTGCGGATAATGAATATGGGTATCGATAAAGCCGGGCACGATCAGTTTACCGCGCAGATCGGTGACGCGCGTGGGATCAACGCGCCCTTCCACGATTTGCCAGCTTTCAAGGCTGACCACTTTGCCGTCACGCAGCGTTAATAAGCCATCTTCGAGATAGCGCGCGTTGGCAGCGATGTCGTCTGGCTGCGCGGCCAGAGCGGTGAAATCAAAGAAGCTGGCGCGCAGCAGCGTTTCGGGTGCGTAAGGCATAATGGTTCCTTGGTGCTTTTTTATGAGTGCAGGTGATTGCCTTAAAGATAGTTTGCAAAGCGCATGCCAATGCAAATAACAAAAAATACTGTTTACTTTCAATATAATAGGTTATTCCGATGCGTTTTTGTGTCAAGCTTGACGAGCAAACGTATGCGCAACCGGTTGCTCGCTATCGCAAACGGTTGCGATTTAACATTGCAGCGAGTTTTACTGCGCATGGCGTGATTATCGCCTGTTGGGATGCGTCTTTGTGGTGCGCCATTGCACTCGTAATGTGCAGGAAAAATCCTGCAACACGCTGCTTTGGGTTTTCATGAGCATGGGTTCGAGGTTAATGCTAAGGTGTGGCTGATAACCTGAAATCGTATAAGGAACAGTGAGATGATTATTTTTGTTACTGGCGCAACTGCTGGTTTTGGTCAAAGTATCACCCGCCGCTTCATTGCTACAGGTCACAAAGTGATCGCCAGCGGACGTCGCGCTGAGCGTTTAAAAGAGCTGAAAGATGAGTTGGGCGACAATCTGTATACCGTTCAGCTGGACGTGCGTAATCGCGCCGCCATCGATGAAGCGATCGCCTCCCTGCCCGCTGAATGGCGCAATATTGATGTGCTGGTTAACAATGCTGGCCTGGCGTTGGGTGTGGAACCGGCGCACAAAGCCAATATCGAAGACTGGGAAAATATGATCGACACCAACAACAAAGGTTTGGTGTACATGACGCGTGCGGTGCTGCCGGCAATGGTTGAACGCAATGTTGGTCATATCGTGAATATCGGTTCGATTGCCGGCAGCTGGCCTTACTTGGGTGGCAACGTGTATGGCGCGACCAAAGCGTTCGTGCGCCAGTTCAGCCTGAATCTGCGTACCGACCTGCACGGCACCGCGCTGCGCGTGACCGATATCGAGCCAGGTTTGGTGGGCGGCACCGAGTTCTCAAACGTGCGCTTCAAGGGCGATGACGATAAAGCGGGCCAGGTTTATGAAGGCACCACCGCGCTGACGGCGGAAGATGTCACCGAAGCGGTCTATTGGGTGACGACGCTGCCGAAGCACGTCAACATCAATACGCTGGAGATTATGCCGGTGACGCAAACCACCGCGGGACTGAAGGTGCATAAAGGTTAATCGCGGTTACACGCTGTTTGATCGAAATACCCGGGGCGACCATCCTGTGAGGCGCTCCGGCGGCTTTTGCCGCGACGACCGCATCGGGATGTTTCCCCTGATCTCGCACGCCGGTGTGGCCGATGATTACGCGCGGCCCCAACCGGTTACGATAATCAACATGCCGCTCAAGGCGACCAGCGCGCCGACCCAATCCCACGTACTCAGTTTTACGCCATCCACCACGCGCAGCCAGATTAGCGCCGTCAGCACATATACGCCGCCATAGGCCGCATAAACGCGCCCGCTCGCGGCGGGATGCAACGTCAACAACCAGACAAACAGCGCCAGACTTGCCGCGGCTGGCACCAGCAGCCACGCCGTCATGCCCTTCTTCAACCACAGCCACGGCAGGAAACAGCCAACAATTTCCGCTATCGCAGTGATAAAAAACAGCAAGGCGGTTTTGACCAGCATAGAAAATCTCTCGCTAAGCTAAACAAAGCGCTCACCGCTGGTGAGCAAAGAAGCAGCGATGATATACTAGCGGCCATGGTTGTTACAGCCGCGATCCCGGCTGTGCTGGTGTTAACTGAAGGAAATGACGATGAAAAAACTGTTTTCCGCCCTGCTGGCTACCGTGGTGACGTCGAGCCTGTTAATGGCTGCGCCCATCGCTGCGGCCAAAACCGATCGCCTGATTATTGAAGATGGCAGCAGCGCCTCCAGTAATGAAGCCGCGCGCCAGAGCAAAGAGCAGTGGAACGATACCAAAAACCTGCGTAATAAGGTCAATACGCGCGTTGAGAAAGAGTTCGATAAAGCGGACAAAGCCTTTGATACCCGCGATTCCTGCGAAAAGAGCTACAACGTTAACGCCTATTGGGAACCGAATACGCTGCGCTGCCTCGACCGCCGCACCGGACGTCCAATTGCACCTTAATCGTTTATCACTGCTATAGTTTTGACAGGATTTCTGACCAAAGGAGTGAATGATGAAAAAACGTAATGCAGTTCTGCTGATGGCGATGTTGTCGCTGCCGGTATTGGCGCAAGCTTCTTGTGAAAGCGTCAAAGCGGACATCAGCAAAAAAATCATTAACAACGGCGTCGCCGAATCGGATTTCACGCTGGATATCGTGGCCAATGATCAAGCCGATCAGGTCGGCGGCCAGGTTGTGGGTCATTGTGAGAACGACACACAGAAAATCGTCTACAAGAAAAATGGCCGTGATGGTGACAGCACTGTGCCAGACAGCGCGGGCAGCTCTCAGGACACGCCAGCGCAGTAAACTTTCGGGCGGCTCTCTGGCCGCCCTGCTTTTACTCCACTTCCGGCCTTTGCCGCGGCATTATCCACGCCACCCACAACGTTAGCAGCGCAATCAGCAACGACACTACAAACACCCAATGTAAAGAACTGGCGATTTGTCCGGTCCAGTCATGCAATGTCGCCTCCGACAGCGCCTGACGGCTTTCAGGCGACATGATTTTCTGCATCGGATCGTCGGCCTGCGGCAGACGCAGCGACAAATTGAGGTTCAGCACCGCGCCCAATAACGCGGTACCAATCGCCGACCCGATCATGCGGCTGAACATGATTGAGGCGGTGCAAATGCCGCGAATATCGTAATGCGCATGGTTCTGTACCGATACCAGAAACGTGGTGCTGGTCATGCCCATGCCGGTGCCAATCACAAAGGCGGTGAATCCGGCCTGCACGATTGAGCTGTCGCTGTGCAGTAGCAGCAGCAACGCGCTGCCCGCAATCAGCAGCAGCGCGCCCAACTGCGCGGTGAAGCGATAGGAGGTGATAAGCATCAACCTACCGCTCAATGTACTGGCCAGCGGCCAGCCAATCGACATCATCGCCAGTGCGCTGCCGGCCTGCAGCGGCGTGCCGCCGGTGATGCCCTGAATCCAGGTTGGTAGAAAGGCGCTGATGCCCATCATACTGGCACCGATGATCAGGTTGCCGATGTTGCCAGCGACGATAAGCCGGCTGCGCCAGATTTCCAGCGGGAACAGCGGCGCATCAGCACGCTGTTCATGCTGTTTTAAACGCCAGGCAGCAATGACCGCCAGCAGCAGGAACGGCACCAGCCAGAAACCGAGCACTTCTGCCTGTAACAGCGCGACCAGCAACGCCGTTACGCAGATCATCAGCCAGCAGCTGCCGGTGAGATTGAGCGTGGTGGCCTGATTTTGTTCACGCGATGGAAGAAAACGCGCCAGCAGCAGTATGGCGATGGCGCCAATCGGCACGTTGACCCAGAAAATCACCGACCAGCTAAAGTGCTGCACCAGCCACGCGCCGCTCAGCGGACCAATGATTGCCGCCACGCCCCAGACGCTGGAGAGCCAGCCCTGGACGTTGGCGCGTTCGCGCGGCGAATAGACGTCCGCCACAATGGTGGACGTTAGCGGCATAATCGCCCCGGCACCTAACCCCTGAAAAGCGCGAAACAGGATCAGCCACGCCATGCTGTGGGCAAATCCGCACAGAATCGATCCCAGTAAAAAGAGCGAAACACCGATAAACAACAGCCGTTTGCGGCCCCACATATCTGCCAGTCGGCCATACAGCGGCACGCTAACGGCTTGCGTCAGTAGATAGATGGAAAATACCCAGCCAAACTGCGAAAAGCCGCCAAGATCGGCAATAATGGTCGGCATGGCGGTGGCTACGATGGTGACTTCAATCGCCGCCATAAACATAGCGAGCATGCAGCCGATAAGAATCCAGTGGCGATGTTCCGTGTTCAATTCTGCAGTTTCAGTCATACGTCTCCTTAATTTCTAACAAGGCTAGCTCAAAATTCGCCAGACCAGTTTCCTCTGCGTGCGACCTATCTGTGACGACGTCACTTATTTCGATGAATATTTTTTATTGTCGGATGATGCCTTATTCCACGCGGGTTAGATGGCGTTTTTTATTATTTCTATCTGTCTGATTTTGCCGCAAAAACTAGCGCTTATCGACAAGCATTGCTATAGGTCTAAGCGGTGCTTTCCAGATATTCACTGAAAAAGCATCTGATAACAGTCATTTTAACTGCAATTTAACGGGGTGAAGGATTTTCGTATGTGTGCGTTTTAACACTGCGCCGTCATCCTGGGAATGACATTACCTATCGAACGATTTCTTGAATCAGGGAGACACTGGCTATGCAAAATGCATCGCTCGCCCGCCGCGCTGGGCTGGCTCTGCTCGCGATTGTTGCGGTGATTGCCCTGCTGGTTTGGGGGCTGGGGCTGAATACGCTGCGCGACCGGCGGGAAGATTTGGTTTATCTCGGGCAGCAGCATCTGTTTTTAGTGTTTTGGTCAATGTTCTTTGCGTTACTGGTGGGCATTCCCAGCGGCATCCTGCTTAGCCGTCCGTTCGCTCGTCGCTGGGCAGAGTACGTGATGCAAATTTTCAACGTGGGTAACACGCTGCCACCGCTGGCGGTATTGGCGCTCGCGATGGTGATTGTCGGTATCGGCGATCGTCCCGCGCTGATTGCCCTGTTCCTCGCCTCGCTGCTGCCGATTGTGCGTAATACTTTTGCCGGTTTAAGCGCGGTACCGCCGTCGCTGATTGAAGCCGCCAACGGTATAGGTATGACGAAGTTTCAGCGTTTGCGTCAGGTGGAAATTCCCAATGCGCTGCCGGTGATTCTGGCAGGCGTGCGCATCGCCACGGCGATTAACGTCGGTACCGCGCCATTGGCGTTCCTGATCGGCGCCAGCAGTTTTGGTGAGCTGATCTTCCCCGGCATCTACCTCAACGACTTCCCTACGCTGATCCTCGGCGCTGTGGCCACCGCGCTGGTTGCGCTGGTGCTCGACATGCTGCTCGCGGCATTGGGACGTTATCTCAGCCCGCACTCTGCGGCTTAACACAAGGAGTTTTGTGATGGCCACTGCCAATAAGCTGGCGCGCTGGGTTAAACGTACTGCGCTGGCACTCACCGCGACGCTGGCAATCAGCCAAAGCGCCGCGGCTGCAACACCGATTACCATGGCAACCAAGAGCTTTACGGAGCAGCACATCCTCTCCGCGATGACGGTGATCTGGTTGCAGAAGAAAGGTTTTCAGGTGATCCCCAAGACCAATATCGCCACCACTATTGGTCGTAACGCAATGATCAATAAACAGATTGATATGACATGGGAATATACCGGTACTTCGCTGATCATCTTTAACCACATCAATAAGCCGATGTCGACCGAAGAAGCGTATAAAACGGTAAAACAGCTGGATGCGAAGTTAGGGCTGGTGTGGCTCAATCCTGCACCGATGAACAATACCTATGCGTTTGCCATGCAACGCGATCGTGCGGAGAAAGAAGGCATCAACACCATGTCGCAACTGGTGGCGAAGCTGGAAGAGGTACGCAAGAACGATCCGGATCATAACTGGAAACTGGGTTTGGACCTGGAATTCTCGGGCCGCTCCGATGGTCTTAAGCCATTGCAGAAAGCCTACAACATGCCGCTCGATCGTCCGCAGATTCGCCAGATGGATCCCGGCTTAGTTTACAACGCGATTCGCGATGGCTTTGTTGACGCCGGTTTAATCTACACCACCGATGGCCGCGTGAAAGGGTTCGAACTCAAAGTGTTAGAAGATGATAAGCACTTCTTCCCAAGTTACAACGTCACGCCTGTGGTGCGGCAGGATGTGCTGGAGAGCCATCCGGGTTTGGATACGGCGCTCAATCAACTCTCCGCGTTGATTAATGACGAAGCGATCACCGAGATGAATAAGCGTGTCGATATTGATCATCAGTCGCCGCAACAGGTGGCGCGTGATTTCCTTCAATCTAAGAACATGCTGTAAGGAGGCGCTGTGGATACCTTGCATTACATCATGAATAACTGGCACACCTTGATGACGCTCACCTGGCAACACACGTGGCTGGTACTGGTGGCGGTCGGTTTCGCCATTATCGTTGGCGTACCGCTGGGCATTTTGATTGTGCGCTTTAAGTGGCTGGCCACGCCGGTGCTCGGCATCGCCACCATTGTGTTAACCATTCCCACCATCGCGTTGTTTGGTTTGATGATTCCATTGTTTTCTATGATCGGTCAGGGCATTGGCGCCCTTCCCGCTATTACCGCCGTGTTTCTCTACTCGCTGCTGCCGATTGTGCGTAACACCCACACCGCGCTGGAGAATTTGTCTCCCGGACTGCGTGAAGCCGGTCGCGGGATTGGCATGACCTTCTGGCAGCGTCTGCGCTGGGTAGAAATTCCGATGGCGCTGCCGGTGATTTTTGGCGGTATTCGTACAGCGGTGGTGATGAATGTCGGCGTGATGGCGATTGCCGCCGTGATTGGTGCGGGCGGTTTGGGCCTGCAACTGCTCGACGGGATCAGCGGCAGCGATGTGCGCATGTTGATTGCCGGTGCCTTGATGATTTGTTTGCTCGCGATTGTGCTTGATTGGCTGCTGCACCGTTTGCAGTCGGCGCTGACTCCTAAGGGGATTCGATAATGATAAAACTGGAAAACCTGACGAAAACCTTTACGCAAAAGAACGGCACATCACTCAATGCCGTGGACAACGTCAGCCTTGAAGTGCCTGCCGGGGAAATGTGCGTGCTGCTCGGCCCATCGGGTTGTGGCAAAACCACCACCCTTAAGATGATTAACCGTTTGATTCCCTCCTCAAGCGGCAGGATTTTGATCAACGGTGAAGACACCAGCGGACAAGATACCGTCACCCTGCGCCGCAATATTGGCTATGTCATCCAGCAGATTGGTCTGTTCCCGAATATGACCATCGAGGAGAACATTACCGTGGTGCCGCGCATGTTGGGTTGGGATAAGAAGCGCTGCCGCGAACGCGCCACGGAATTGATGAGCATGGTGGCGCTCGATCCGACCAAGTTCCTGCATCGCTATCCGCGCGAAATGTCCGGCGGTCAACAGCAGCGTATTGGCGTGATTCGCGCGCTGGCCGCGGATCCACCGGTATTGCTGATGGATGAACCTTTCGGCGCGGTCGACCCAATCAACCGTGAAGTGATTCAGAACGAATTCCTTGAGATGCAGCGCCAGTTAAAGAAGACCGTGATGCTGGTTAGCCATGATATTGATGAAGCGCTGAAGCTCGGCGACCGCATTGCGGTGTTTGGTCAGGGGAAAATTGTGCAGTGCGCCAGCCCGGATGAGCTGTTAGCCAAACCGGCGAACGACTTTGTTGGCTCCTTTGTCGGTCAGGACCGTACGCTGAAACGTTTGTTGCTGGTGCAGGCCGGCGATGTCACCGATCAGCAGCCCACCATCACCGTGCAGCGTATTACGCCACTGCAGGAGGCCTTCGCCACCATGGACGATAACGATATGCGTTCGGTGACGGTAGTTGATGAAGATGGCAAGCCACTGGGATTTGTGAAGCGGCGTGAAGCGCGCGGCGCCACTGGCCGCTGCGAAGAGATGCTGCATACCTTTAAAGTGACCGGCAAAGCGGAAGAAAACCTACGCGTGGTGCTGTCGAAGCTGTATGAGCACAACACGGTGTGGATGCCGATCGTCGATGAGGAAGGTCGTTATAGCGGCGAGATATCGCAGGATTACATTGCCGATTATCTCAGTTCTGGACGTACGCGCCGTCGGTTGAATCCGTAAACCGCACAATGCCTGAAACGCAGGAAGAGGCGGCAGAGGAGTAAAGTGTCCCGCGCCATGGATGGCGCGGGCCAAGCCCCAGGGATGGTTTATGGCGTCTTTACGATCTGCCGCCTCTTCTTGCGTATGCACCCTGCACGTTAGTGCGACTCTTCAGCCGTTTTTGCCGCCACTGCTTCGCTGCGCTCTGAAGGCAGCACGACATTCAAAATAATCGCCAGCATCCCGCCGGTAGTCACTGCGTGACCAAACAGGTTGCTAATCAGCGTCGGGAACTGTTTCAGCACCTCAGGTACCGCTTCGACACCCAAACCGATACCAAACGACACGGCAACAATCAGCATCTCGCGACGGCCAAGCGGCGTTTGCGTCATCACGCGGATGCCGGCAGCCACCACGCTACCAAACATCACAATGGTCGCGCCGCCCAGCACCGGCGGTGGAATCTGCTGCAGCATATAGCCAATCGCCGGGAACATACCGAGCAGCACCAGCATCACGCCGATCACCATGCCAACATAACGGCTGGCAACGCCGGTCATTTGGATGACGCCATTATTTTGCGCAAAAGTGGTGTTGGGAAAGGCAGAGAACACGGCGGCGAGCAAGCAGCTGATGCCATCGGCGAAAATACCGCCCTGCATGCGGCGCTCAAACGCTTCGCCTTCAATCGGCTGCTGCGACAACATGCAGTTCGCCGTGAGGTCGCCCACCGCTTCAATCACGGCTATCACCGATACCAGCGCGATGGGAATAAAGATGGTCCAGTCAAAGGCAAAACCAAAACGGAATAGCGCCGGCATTACCAGCCACGGCGTATCACCCATTGGCTTGAGGGTGAGATGGCCGGTTAACGCTGCGGCGATACAGCCCGCAGCAATGCCGGCCACCACCGCAACCAGCCGCGTCCAGCGATTTTGCGAACGGTTAAGTACGATAATCACCAGCAGCGTCAAGGCACCGAGCGCCAGATTGCCGGGCGCGCCAAAATCGCTGGCGTTATGGCCGCCAGCCCAATCGGTGATGCTGACTTTGATCAGGCTGATACCAATTAAGGTAATAACGGTGCCGGTAACCACCGGCGTCAACACTTTGCGTAATGGCGCGATGCAGCGGCTGATCAACATCGGAATCATCGCCGCTACTAAGTTGCAGCCAAAGATCATCGCCATGATCTCTTCTGGCGATCCGCCGCGCGCTTTGACCATCAATCCGCCCGACAGAATCACCCCGAGAAAGGCAAAGCTGGTGCCCTGCAGGCAGATCATGCCTGCGCCAATGCCCATAAAGCGGCGCGCCTGCAGGAAAGTACCGAGACCGGAAACGAGCAGCGACATGCTGATCAGATAAGGGATCCATGCCTGTAATCCCAACACGGAACCAATAATCAGCGGCGGCGTAATGATGCCCACTACGCTGGCCAGCACATGTTGCAGTGCGGCACAAAATGCAGGCAATGGACCGATGCGGTCATTCAGCCCATACAACAAACCTTTCTCATCTGATTGCGACATACAGGTGCTCCGGCAAGATATTCATCAGAGCTGCTGATGCATGAATCACGCCAGAACAAGGGGTTTATTAAAAAAATGGAAGTAAGATGTTGAATATTATGGCAATAAATTCATTAAAGAGGAGGGCTGAATCTGAAATCTTAGATTCAGCCATTGATCATTTGCGGCTTTTTGTTTCATCAGGCCGCAGGCTTTGCACTGTTGTCGTGCGTAATATTGTCATCGAGCAGTGAAATATCCAGATAACCACTCAGTTCCCGTTGTTCTGCGCGCGGCAGATAAGGCAACTCGCCTAATAAAGGTGCACCTAACTTGTTGCTCAAAACATCAATAATTTCAGCGTAATGCGCCAGACCGGGATTAATACGGTTGGCTACCCAACCCACGAGTCGCAATCCATCCTGCGCAATCGCCTCGGCGGTCAGTAAAGCGTGGCTGATGCAACCTTCTTTAATGCCGACTACCAACACAACGGGTAAATGTTCCTGCCGCACCCAGTGGGACAAAGGCTGTAAGTCGTTCATTAAACTGCGCCAGCCGCCGGTGCCTTCTACCACCACGCGCGCGGCGCGCTGCTGCAAATCGTTTAGACTGCGGCTGAGCAACGGATAATCTATGCGCTGCGACGCGCTGGTGCTGATTTCATCCTCTTGTAAGGCGATAGGATTGACGGCGGAATAATCGAGAGCGAGACCTGAAGCCTGCTGTAATAACAGGGCATCTTTATTACGTAAGCCTTCAGATGTGAGTTGCGCGCTTTTGGCGACAGGTTTGAAGCCTGCGGCGCACAGATTCGTCTTGGCAAAGCACTGCAATAATGCGCGTGATACCACGGTTTTACCCACCGCGGTGTCGGTACCGGTGACAAAAAGCGTTTTCACCATTCTCCTCCTTCATTAAAGCGATGTGTAACGTGCGAAGGAGGCAGTTTAAGGAAATGTTTTCACGGGCAGATTGCGTTAGGACAAACTTAAGGTGAGCTGTAATTATCCCTGCAACAGTTTTACCAATAAATGGCCGCTATAGAGCGCGTCTTTTATCAGTGCGGCGCCGCCAAAGGTGCCGGGATCGCTGAAAGCCGTTGGTGTGAGCTGGATTTCACTGCTATATGCGGGCAAGGCTTGTTGTCGAATGGTACTGCTCACCGCAGGGAACAGCACATCGGCGGCCTGATTCAGCGGCGAACCGATAAGGATTTGTTGAGGATTAAAGATGTTTACCATCATCGCCAGCATACGGCCAATATGGTGTCCGACGCCCGCAATCACATCACGCGCCAGGCGATCGCCCTGCTGCGCGGCTGCGCATAAGCTCTCAATCGTCAACGGCGTCTGATGCAATACACTGTCCGGCTGCGACGGCAAACGCTGGGCGGTGAGAGTGAGCAAGCTTCCGATGCTGGCGACGGTTTCCAGACAGCCATTATTGCCGCAATAACACTGCTGGCCGTAAGGATCGATTTGCGTATGACCAATTTCCACCAGCGTACGACCATTTTTGTGCAGCAGTTGTCCGCCGCTGATCACGCCCGCGCCGACGGTTTCATCAATCACAATCTGAATCACATGTTGCGCGCCACTGGATGCGCCAAACAGCGCTTCGGCTAACGTCCAGGCGGAAATATCATGCTGCACGAACACCGGCAGACCGGTGCGCTGCGCCAGCGTTTCTCCCAGCGGCATATCCTGCACGTCATAACCCGGCATACGATGGACCACGCCAGAAGCGGCGTTAATCAATCCTGGCAAGGTAATGGCGATGGCGGTCAAACGCTCCAGCTTGCTTTGGTGGCGAATAAAGAAGTCATTCACTGTCTCGTGCAAGGTTTGCAGCAGTGGTTTGTCGGCGCTGGCGTGCAGCGGCAGGCGATCTTCCTGCAGCGCGCGGCTGCTGAGATCGCGCAGCGTCAGCGTAATAAATCCGGGCTGAATGCGAACGGCGAGATAATGCCAGGCGAGCGTATCGAGGACCAAACCAATCGCGGGACGACCGCGACTGCCCGGTTCCTGAAATTCAGTTTCCTGAACCAGATGGGCATCGAGCATTTCACGCACGATTTTGGTAATGCTGGCGGGTGCTAACTGGGCACGTTTAGAAAGCTCAATACGCGAAATCGGGCCGTAAAGGTCAATCAGTCGGTAAACCACACCTGCGTTGGTCTGTTTTATCTGATCAATATGACCAGGTTGACTGTACAGATTCACGCCCAGCTCCCATTATTTTCGCGCTTCTAAATAAACAGCAGCTATGGTGATGCAGATTGACCAGCAGCGTCAAATATTTGATTAGAAATGTGATTTATCGCACATAAAGTTTGGGCCCTCATTCAACTGCGGACTCAATTCTCTGCATTTTGCAGCATCAGCGACATCATATTGGTCATTTGCGCCGTCGGTTCTCGCGTCGCTGACCAGACCAGCCAAACTTCAGAAATCGCGTCGCTCTCCTGCAAAGGGATCCACACCACATCGGCCAGACGTGCACGGCTGAATGACGCCGGCAGAATCGACACGCCGAGTCCGGTCGCCACCAGACCAAGGATGGTCATCGCCTCGCCCACTTCCTGCGTAATAAAAGGTTTGATTTGATAGCGATGCAGCAGCGCCAGGATTTCACCGTACAACGCAGTGCCGCCTTGCGGATCGAAAAATACAAACGGCTCGTTGGCTAATGCCTGAATGGAAATCGACTCTGCATCGGCCAGCGGATGCGCCCAATGCACTACCGCGCATAGCGGCTCACGCAGTAACACGCGGTGCTGCAGATCGCTGGGCAGCGGCGTATTGCGCATCACACCAAGATCGAGCCGATCGTCATGAAGTGGCGCAAGCTGCTGCCGCGTGTTGTTCTCCTGCATCTGAATGTGTACTTCTGGCCAACGCTGACGGAATTGGTACAGCGCGTCAGAAACCAGACCGGTAAACGGCGCTGAGGAGGTAAAGCCGATGCGCAACTCGCCCTCCTGCCCGCTATGCACGCGTGCGGCGCGGCGGGTGGCCTGCTCCACCTGTAACAAAATGGCACGCGCATCCTGCAAAAACAGCGCGCCGGCGGGCGTGATCTGTACGCTGCGATTGGTGCGGGTAAACAGCTGGGCGCCAATTTCCTGCTCCAGCTGCTGAATCTGCTGACTCAACGGCGGTTGCGAAATATTCAGGCGCTGCGCGGCGCGGCCAAAATGCAGTTCCTCCGCGACGGCAACGAAATAGCGTAAATGACGCAACTCAACATTCATACTTTAAAAGTCTCATTTGAGATTATTAATATATTGTACAACCTATTCGCCCTTTCCTACAGTAACGGCATGATTGTTCAAACGAGGATGTTCCGTGAGTCGCTCTTCTCAGGCGGTGATACTCGATGAAGACGAGTTGTCCGTAAAGCCTGCTCCAGCTGCAACCCCTTCAGAATGGATTGAACGCGGATCGCCGCAGTTTATGCGCGTGACGCTGGCGCTGTTCTCTGCCGGTCTTGCCACTTTCGCCCTGCTGTATTGCGTGCAGCCCATTTTGCCGGTGTTATCGCAACAGTTTGGTGTTTCTCCAGCGCAAAGCAGTATTTCTCTCTCGCTATCGACCGGCTTAATGGCATTGGGGTTGCTGTTTACCGGGCCGCTGTCAGATGCGATTGGGCGTAAATCGGTGATGGTTACCGCGCTGTTGCTCGCGGCTATCTGTACCTTGATTTCCGCCACCATGAGCAGTTGGCAGGGGATTTTGCTGATGCGCGCGCTGATTGGCTTATCGCTGAGCGGGGTTGCGGCGGTTGGCATGACCTATCTGAGTGAAGAGATTCATCCACGCGTTATCGCCTTTTCCATGGGGCTGTACATCAGCGGTAACTCGATTGGCGGCATGAGCGGACGCCTGTTGACGGGCGTATTGACCGATTTCTTCTCGTGGCGCGTTGCGGTGGGCGTGATTGGCTGTTTCGCGTTGGCGGGCGCGCTGATGTTTTGGAAAATCCTGCCTGCATCGCGTCATTTCCGTCCAGCTTCGCTGCGTCCGCGTAGTTTGCTGATCAACTTCCGTTTGCACTGGCGCGATAAAGGATTACCGCTGCTGTTCGCTGAGGGCTTCCTGCTGATGGGCGCGTTCGTCACGCTGTTCAACTACATCGGCTATCGCCTGCTGAGTGCGCCCTGGTCGCTGAGCCAGGCGGTGGTGGGATTGCTGTCGGTGGTCTATCTGACCGGCTCCTGGAGTTCACCGAAAGCCGGCGCGATGACCAGCCGCTTTGGACGCGGTCCGGTGATGATTGGCGCAACTGCGATTATGCTGACGGGATTGCTGCTGACGGCGTTTAACTCACTGTGGCTGATTTTACCCGGCATGATGTTGTTCACCGCCGGATTCTTTGCGGCGCACTCTGTTGCCAGCGGCTGGATTGGCCCGCGTGCGCGTCGGGCTAAAGGCCAGGCATCGTCACTCTATCTGTTTAGCTATTACGTTGGATCCAGCGTGGCGGGTACATTGGGCGGCGTGTTCTGGCACAGCTATGGCTGGATGGGCGTTACGGCATTCATTAGCTTGCTACTATTAATGGCTTTGCTGGTCGGCTGGCGATTGCAGTGCCGGAAACTGTAATACCTTTCATCTGTTAAACGGGGCTAATGCGCCCCGTTCTCTCATCAAGTCCACGCCATCCGATGATCTCACAGTCCCAGATAAAACAAAACGGCCATTCGTCGCTATAATTCATTCCATTCCAACAATAGTTAGACTTTTATTATTTCACAGCAATGAGGACGATAGATGGGACTCTATTATTACGTCGATAAGCATGCCGGCTATAACGACAACCATGTAGTACACGCAACGGGATGCCCGTACCTACCCGCCGATGAGGCACGCCGTTTCCTTGGAACTTTCTACACGCCAAATGCCGCCATTCAGCAAGCGCGTAAATTTTATGCCAGCGCGCTGGGCTGCGAGCACTGCTGTCCGGTGGGGTTAAAAAAAAACATGACGACTCAAAATAGTGTGGCACTAAAACATATGGTGCGACTCTGATAATCATGATGTGAGAGTGGTCAGCAGACCTAACTCTTTTGTTAAGCAGCACTGCGGCGTTTCATAATAATTATAAATTTAAGTGTAATAATAACTGGACCTTAAGGCGCTCAAGGTGGCGTCAGGTCCAGTTGCCTCTTTCTCCCCCGTTGTTAATCTTGCTCGCTCTCGTATTGATGACAGAAAGCGTAAAAACCTCAGGCTATTAATTACGCCACTCTTGATAAAAAATATTCAGTAATAAAAGCCCGACAAACGGTTTCCCTCCGCTCATTAATGCTCCACAATAGCGGCAATTTGTGACTCCGGTCACTTTCTGGGGTGCTTTTTGCCCTTTCATTTGCCGTCTGACAGATTTGAACTCCATGCAATCTACTACTGTTTCCCGTAAAACGGCCTGGCTACGCGTTGTACTGCTGGCTATTGCTGCTTTTGTCTTTAACACCACAGAATTCGTGCCTGTCGGTCTGCTGTCGGATATCGCCGCCAGCTATGACATGAAGACTGCCGATGTTGGCATTATGCTGACCATCTACGCGTGGGTTGTCGCGCTACTGTCGCTGCCGCTGATGCTGTTAACGCGCAATATTGAGCGTCGCCTGTTATTGGCGGTGTTGTTCATCGTGTTTGTAGCCAGCCATGTGCTCTCGTCTTTGGCATGGGATTTCACCTCACTGGTTATCTCGCGCATCGGTATTGCCTTAGCGCACGCCGTGTTCTGGTCAATTACCGCTTCGCTGGCCATTCGCGTGGCGCCTGCAGGCAAGAAAACTCAGGCGTTGAGTATGCTGGCAACCGGTACCGCGCTGGCGATGGTGCTGGGCGTGCCGATTGGGCGTATCGTCGGTCAATATCTTGGCTGGCGCACTACTTTTGGCATGATCGGCTTATCTGCTTTGGTGTTGCTGATTTTGCTGATGCGCATACTGCCGCGTCTGCCGAGCGAGCACACGGGTTCACTGAGCAGCGTTCCGATGCTATTCCGCCGTCCGGCGCTGGTGGCAATGTACGTTCTGGTTACCGTGGTGGTGACGGCGCATTACACCGCTTACAGCTACATCGAACCGTTTATGCAGGTGGTCGCTAATGCCGATGATAATTTCACCACGCTGCTGTTACTGCTGTTTGGATCAGCGGGCATTCTCGGCAGCGTGCTGTTTAGTACGCTGGGCAATAGATTCCCTTCTGCGATGCTGATCGCCGCGATTGCGATGATCACGCTAAGCATGGGCTTGCTGGTGTTTGCTGCTGTACGTCCCGCTGCAATCACCGTGCTGTGCATCGTTTGGGGCATGGCAATGATGATGATTGGTCTGGCGATGCAGGTGCGCGTTTTGGCGCTGGCACCGGATGCCACCGACGTCGCGATGTCGCTGTTCTCGGGTATCTACAACATCGGTATCGGCGCGGGTGCGCTGCTGGGTAATCAGGTCAGTTTGCATATGCAAATGTCGGATGTCGGTAACGTCGGCGGCATTATTGGCCTTGCCGCACTGTTCTGGTGTATCGCTATCTTCCGCCGCTATCCACAGCTGCGTTCTAACGGATAAGAAAAAAGGCTTCAGAAGGTTATCTTCTGAAGCCTTTTGTTCACTTCCTGCGGAATGCTTAATTGCCCTCCGCTCAATTCTCTTAGTTATAAATTACTGCTGTGCCATTTAGCTTGTTGTTGCCAGAGGTCGAAGTGATGCGGAATGACTTTGCTCCGGCAGCACTGGCCTTTTCCGCTAGCTGATTCTCCAGCGATGTCAGGTTAGTGCTACCTGATGCGCTAACCACACCAATCTGTTGTTGGTTCAACGGCGCTTCGTTTACTAAGTCTGCAGCCATGCTACCAAACGCGATTGAAGACAATGCTACAGCGGCCAAAGTCAGTTTGATGCTTTTCATAATTTTGCTCTCTTAAACGGGTGAATTGGGGTCGGTCGCGATTAAGTTAACAACCGTTAATTAAATGCTACTGCCGAATGGACCCGCGCGTCAATCATTTTATTAACGATCATTATTTTAATCGGAAGTGGCGTGATTATGGGCTTCCCAGCCCTTTTTGACTTATCCATTTGGGTGCTTTCGCAAGCAAAAAGCACAAACGGGCAAAGACGAATAGACTCATTCCGGGCTGCGCTTGCATATTTATTTAATGATCGGTAATTTAATGGGGTGTTTCTACGCTTTGAGGTGCCCAATGACAGAAGTTATCGATGTGGTTAACAGGAAAACGCGCGGCCGTCCGAAAGTGTTTGATCGCAACGATGCCCTGGACAAGGCATTGATGTTGTTCTGGGCGCATGGCTATGAAGGCACTTCGCTGTCCGATTTGGTTAACGCTACCGGCGCTAAGGCCCCAACCCTTTATGCTGAGTTTGAAAATAAAGAAGGGTTATTCCGTGCGGCGATGCAGCGATACATTGAAACGTTCAGCGCACAACGCAACGCCGTGCTAAATGATGATGCTTTAGACGTGAAAACGGCCATTGAAGCCTATTTTCGCGCAACCGCCGCATGCTTCACCGCATGTGATAAGCCTGCTGGTTGTTTCTTCATTTGTACCTCGAGCGCGCTCTCTTCCGGCTCAGAAGAAGTGGCGCAAATGCTGGCTCAACAGCATCACGCGCAGGAATCAGCGTTAAAAGCATTTCTTGATACCCGGCAGCAGCGCGGCGAGTTACCGCAATGTGCCAATAGTGCAAGGTTAGCCCGCTACCTGGCGTGTTTACTGCAGGGAATGTCGGTGCGTGCGCGTGAAGGCGCTAATCGTGAGGACCTTGACCAGATCGTGGATACGCAGATGGCAATCTGGCCCGCTCTGGCGGGATATTGTGAATTGAGCACCAAATAAAATTCAGGCCGACTTCCGTGTCGGCCTAAAATTATTGCCTCCGTACAAATACTGAGGTGAGCGAGCGTTAAGGCAGGAAAAACATCGGTTTCAACGCTGCACTCACCGGACTATTATCCGGATTCGATGGCATTAAATCCTTCATCGATGCCCACCAGCGCTGACACACTTCCATTTTTGCCACTGCTTCCCAGCGCGCTTCAGACTCAATTTCCACGCTGGCAAACAGCAGATTGCGTTCAGCATCCAGCCAGATAGCGTAATTGTGCGCGCCATGCGCTTTTAGCGTCTCAGCCAGCTCCGGCCAAATTGGCGTATGACGGCGCAGATACTCATCGTGGCAGTGTGCATGCACCTGCATCACAAAGGCTTTACGCAACATCGCTGCGCTCCGCCTGCAGCGCGGCTTGCCACGGCTTAACGTTGAAGCGTTCACCCAGCGCGATCAGCTGCTCAGTGGTGATGCTTTGACGAATACCGCCCATTGACAGCGCTTTTACCACCACTTCGGAGGATTTCTCCGCCGTATCGATCAGGCCGAAAGTCTCGTCGAGGTTTGGACCCGCGCCAAAGATGCCATGGAACGGCCACATCACAATGCTGTGGTTTGCCATTGCGTCTGCCGTTGCCTGACCAATTCCATCGGTACCGGGCACCATCCATGGCAGAATACCTACGCCATCCGGGAACACCACCAGACATTCGGTGCTGCCTTCCCACAACAGGCGTGTGAATCGTGCGGAATCCAGATTTACCACATAGCTCAGCGCCATAAAGTTGGTGGCGTGGCAATGCATGATGACGCGATCAATGCCGTTTGAGACCTGCTTGCGCACGCTGTGCGACTGGAAGTGAGCTGCCAACTCTGATGTTGGCAGGCCGCCGTTACTCAAACCCCAATGGATTTTGTATGACAAGCCTTTGTCATCCACCTGCAGCAGCGCCAGACAGTCGGCCGGGTCGAGCTGAACGTTACGGAAAAACTTACCCGATCCGGTGACCAGGAACCAATCATTGGCCAGCGCTGGAGCAGGTTTGGTCAGCTCAATACAGCGCGGCTCGGCATAGAAATCACCGGCGAAATCTTTAACTTCTTCCGGCAGTAAACGTAAGCTGACGTTGCCGCCATTACGCTCATCCCAGCCTTTCAACCACATGTCGCTGGTCGCTTTAACCATTCCCTGAACAAAAGCGGAAGAGAGGATATTTTGCATGGTGTGTCCCTTAACGTTGACGCAGTGTTTGTTGTTCATAATGACGGACTTCGCTCAGCCAGCTGGCATCAGCAGGGACATCGTGGCGCAGACACCAGGCTTCCCACACCGCTTGCCATGGCAACGATTTTTGTTCTTCCAGCATCGCCAGGCGGCCGGTGTAATCCCCTTCGTTCTCCAGCTTGCGTAACTGGTCGGTAGGTTCCAGCAGAGCACGCAGCAGCGCTTTTTTGGCATTGCGTGTCCCAATTACCCACGCCGCGATGCGGTTGATCGACGCATCGAAGAAGTCGAGACCGATGTGCACCTTGTCGAACAATTTGTGGCGTGCGATTTCGGTAGCGATGGCCTGGGTTTCATCGTCGAGAATCACCACGTGATCGCTGTCCCAGCGCACCGGACGGCTTACGTGCAGCAGCAGGCGCGGCACATACAGCATGGCCGTGGAAATTTTGTCGGAAATCACTTCGGTTGGATGGAAGTGACCGGCGTCCAGAGTCAGCGCGGTCTGGCGGCTGCTGGCATAACCCAGGCAGAATTCATTAGAACCCACTGTGTAGCTCTCTGCGCCAATGCCAAACAGTTTGCTCTCTACCGCATCAATGTGGTGCGCAGGATTGAGTTTTTCACTGATCACTTCATCAAGCGCACTCGCCAGGCGTTGACGCGGTCCTAAACGATCGACGGTGAGATCTTTCATTCCGTCCGGCACCCAGATATTCATAACGGATGCGGTACCCAGTTGCTCACCAAAGTGTGCAGAGATACGACGGCTGGCCTTGCAGTGATCGATCCAGAACTGACGAATCCCTTTGTCGGCGTGTGACAACGTAAAACCATCGGCGCTCAGCGGATGGGAGAAACAGCTTGGATTAAAATCGAGGCCCAGCTTGTGCGTTTTGGCCCATTCCACCCAGTTGCTGAAGTGTTTCGGTTCAATCGCATCACGATCGACCGGCTTATCGCTCTCCAGATAAATCGCATGCAGGTTGAGGCGTTTAGCACCCGGAATGAGTGACATCGCTTTTTCAACATCAGAGCGCAGCTCATCAGCATTACGGGCGCGTCCCGGATAGTTGCCGGTAGCCTGAATACCGCCGGTCAGTTCACCGTTCGGATTTTCGAAGCCGCGCACGTCATCACCTTGCCAGCAGTGCATCGAGACCGGAATGCCATCCAGCTGCGCCATTACCTGTTCCACATCCACACCGATGGCGGCGTAACGTTGTTTGGCCAGTTCGAAGGCCTGTTCAATCAGCTTAGTCATATGCAAGTTCCTTAGCAGGTTGGCTGAGCGCGGCAAAGCGTGCCTGATGGGCAGCGAAGGCGCTGTTGTTCAACGGTTCAAATTTTTCTAACGGGAAGTTTTGGCTAATGCAGCGGCGTAAATCACTGACGTCACGCAGTTCGCCCAAAGCAATGAGCTGGCAGCCGACGTTGCCGAGCGTCGAGGCTTCAATCGGCCCCGCCAATACCGGCAGCTGGCAGGCATCGGCACACAATTGATTTAACAGCGGGTTCTGACTGCCGCCGCCCACCACATGCAGTTGACGCAGCGGTGCCGCGCGCAGTGTGCCGAGTTCGCCAATAACCTGGCGATAGAGTAAGGCCAGACTGTCGAAGATGGTGCGAGCCAGCGCAGCCGGCGTCTGCGGTACGGGCATGTTCTGTTCGGCGCAGGCGTTTTGAATCTCCTGAACCATGCTGTCTGGATTGATAAAACGGCTGTGATTGGGGTTAACCAGCGCACGACAGGCGGGCTCTTTTGCGGCTTCTTTGATCAGCGAACAGAGATCGGTAATTTGCAGCTCAGTGCAGACACGTTGCAGCAGCCACAAACCCATAATGTTTTTCAGAACGCGGTAGCCTTCTGCTCCACCTTCATTGGTTACGTTGGCATTGAGCGCCGCCGTGCTGACACAAGGCTGCAAGCTCTCAATCCCCATCAGTGACCAGGTTCCCGAGCTGAGATAAGCGGCATCATCCTGCATTAACGGGGTGGCCAAAACCGCGCTCGCCGTATCGTGAGTCGCAACCGCGATCACCGGAATGTGGTTGCCGCTGGCGCTGGTCCAGTTACCGACAGTGTTACCTGGCGATGTGGGTTTGCCGAACCACTTAGCTGGCACGCCAGCCCACGCAAGCAAATCGCTGTCCCATTCGCCGCTGTGAATATTAAGCAGTTGTGTGGTGGTGGCGTTGGTGTATTCCCAGTTCATCTGGCCGGTAAGGCGATAGTGCAGATAGTCAGGAATCATCAGCGCATGCTGCACTTTTTCCTGCCAATCTGGCTGCTGCTGATGCAGTGCGTGCAGTTGATAAAGGGTGTTGAACGGCAAGAATTGAATGCCGGTGCGCTGATAGATTGCACCTTTGCCGAGATCGTTAATGGCCTGAGCCATGTGCCCTTCTGTGCGCTTATCGCGATAACTTACCGCCTCGCCGACGCGTTCACCGTTGGCATCCAGCAACACCAAATCAACGCCCCAGGTATCGATGCCAATGCTGTCCGGCACAATGCCTTCATCATCAAGCTGGGCCAGCCCTAAACGAATCTCTTGCTCCAGTCGATCCAAATCCCAACAATCATAATCTGCACGGCGCACACGCTGATTGGTGAAGCGACGCACTTCGCGCAGGCTGATCTGCTGATTCGCTGAACTCCATTGTGCGAGCATCACGCGCCCGCTGGATGCGCCTAAATCAATGGCAACAATGTTACGCATACTCATGGCGTGTTCTTCCTGTAATGAGATGACTACAGATTAGAAATCTCCGCTTTTTGCCACCTTCCCCTTACTGCCAGTGCGTAATAGTCACTGGCAGGCTGACAAAGAAGTTCGTGAGAAAGCTCACAGAACCACACAAGTGGCGAGATGTGAGCCTTGCCGCATTTCTGTCAATCGCCGGTGAGATCTTGAAAAATTAGCCATTTTCCTGCGTCACTAAGATGAAAATTCAAGGTAAGGTGCGGGGCGCCTGCGTAGACTCGGCAACGGTTGAGTTAATTAAGAGGCGAATCATGACCGTTCTACATAGCGCAGATTTCTTCCCTGAAGGGAATTACGCCATCGCCATCGAGCCGCGTGTGCCGCAGCAGGCATTTCCGGAGCACCATCATGATTTCCATGAAATCGTGTTGGTGGAACACGGTTCTGGCATTCATGTGTTTAACGGTCAGCCACAAGCTTTATCCGCAGGATGCGTATGCTTTGTGCGCGATCACGATCGTCATCTTTATGAGCAAACGGAAAATTTGTGCCTGACCAACGTGCTGTATCGCAGTCCGGCGTCATTTCGTTTTCTCTCGGGTTTGCAGGCGCTCCTGCCGCGCGAAGAAGAGGATCACTACGCGTCGCACTGGCGCATTAATCACAAGGTGATGGCGCAGGCGCTGCAAATCGTTACGCAGATGAAGCAGCAAGATGTGTGGTCGCTGGAACGTCACGCACGTCAGGAGCAACTTTTTCTGCAACTGCTGGTGTTGTTGCGCGAAGCGGCTCACAACGATCAATCACAGGATCAGGAAGCACGCTTACATCGGTTGCTCGACTGGCTCAATGAGCACTACAGTGAAGAGATTGTGTGGGATGCATTAGCCGATCGTTTTTCATTGTCGCTGCGCACTCTGCACCGCCAGATGAAGCAGCAAACCGGTAATACACCGCAGCGTTACCTGAATCGGCTTCGCCTGTTACAGGCGCGGCATTTACTGCGTCATAGCGATATGCGCATTACAGACATCGCCTACCAGTGTGGATTTGGTGACAGCAATCACTTCTCCACGCTGTTCCGGCGGGAATTTGGCTGTGCGCCCAGAGCGGAGCGCCAGCAGATGCTATAACTGGAGCGTTTCCTCATGTCGCTGATCTTAACGCGGGAAGACTATTTTCCGGCCTCCAATCTGCCGATTGCGGTGGCCGAGCGCATGCCGCAGCCCTCCTTTCCTCCGCACCGTCATGAATTCAGTGAAATCGTTATCGTCTGGCGTGGTAACGGCCTGCATGTGTTGAACGATCGTCCATGGTTGGTAACCTGCGGCGACGTTTTTTACATTCACGATAACGACTGCCACAGCTATGACAGCGTCAACGATTTGGCGCTGGATAACATTCTTTACTGCCGCGATCGCTTTCGTCTTGGCCTTGACTGGAGCCAGTTGTTGCCGCCGCAAGAAGAAGATTCGCCGGGCTGCTGGCGTTTGACCACCCGCGGGATGGCGTTAGCGCGCGGTGTGATTAGCCAGCTGGAACGCGAAAGCCGCAAAAGTGATTCGCTATCGATTCAACTCTCTGAGGCGCTGTTTTTGCAATTAGCATTGATTCTGCGCCGTCACGGTTATGCTGCCGATCGGCCCTGGGCATTACCTGAAGGAGAACAATTAGATCTGCTGATGTCGGCGCTGCAAGGTGCCATCAGCCGTCCATTCGATTTGGCAGTGTTCTGCCAGCAGAATCAGTTGAGCGAGCGTGCGTTGAAGCAACTGTTTCGCCAGCAAACCGGTATGACCGTGGGACACTATCTTCGGCAACTACAGCTGTGTCAGGCGAAATACCTGCTGCGGACGCAGGATTGCTTAATCAGTGAAGTGGCCGCGCGTTGCGGCTTCGATGACAGTAACTACTTTTCGGTGGTGTTTACGCGGGAAACCGGTTTAACGCCGAGCGCCTGGCGGCAGCGTTTCCTGCCGCAGCGTGAACTCTCAGCAGAGAAAGTGAAAGCCTGACGTGCCGTAGCGGCGTCAGGCTTTACATCAGGCTGCCATGCCTAATCCAACGATGTTGGCAGCAATGATAATCACCACACAACCCAGCGAGAGAACGCGAACCGGACGTTGACCCGCCGATTTCCACTCTTTTAGTACCAGACCAACCAAACCACCGCACAGCACGTAGAGGCTCATATGCAGCATCCAGCTGATGAAGTCATACTGTGCCGGAATTTTGGCGTGTCCCCAGGCATAGAAGAAGAACTGCAGATACCACATGGTGCCGCCCAGCACGGCAAACGCGATATTGGCCAGCAGCATTGGTTTGGCGACTGAGAAATCACGGCGTACTGAAATATCGGTTTTTACCGCCAGACGGATGAAGCAGTAAGCCAGATTGATTAACGCACCACCGCCCATGATCACCACATAGCTTGGCAACGCAACATAGAGTGGATTGATACCCAGATTGGCTGCAGCTTCATGCATTGGCTTGGCGGCATCCATCGCAAACGACATGCCGGCCGAAAAGATGCCGCACATTACGGCCAAAATCAGCCCTTTTTTCAGGTTGAACTCTTCGGCATTGATGCCCAGCGCCCGCTCTTTTAACAGACCGGCACGCGATACAATCCCTACGCCGATCAGCGCAACTAACACGCCGAGCAGTGTCATACGTCCGCCTGGTGAGCTGAATAGCTCGACAAAGCGGCCCTGCAGCAGCGGCGTCATCAAGGTTCCCACCACTAACGTGATACCGATGGCAATACCAATGCCCATCGACATCCCGAGGTAGCGCATGGTCAAACCATAGTTGATGTTACCGATGCCCCACATGGCACCAAACAGAAATACTGGCATCAGTTGAGAGAAACTAAAGCTGCCGTAATACGCCCAGAAGTTCGGCAGTAATACCGCACTGACTGCCCAGGGAAGAATCAGCCACGACATAACGCCGCCTACCGACCACATCGTTTCCCAGGACCACTTTTTCACCTGCTTAAATGGAGCATAAAAACAGGCGGCACTGGCGGCACCCACCAGATGCCAGAAAATACCTGCAATGATGGCACTGTTCATTGTTATTCCTTCGTAAGGTTGAGGCCAACAGGAAACCGGCGGTTTCCCGATTACCGGCAGTCTACGGTGGGCAGCTTTTCGTCAGCCTTTGGATGGCTGCCGGAAAGCGGAGGTTGCTGGCAAAATTCGGTGGGTCGTCAACATAAGGATCACAAAATCGCATTCGAAGGCAGGTCACGGGGTGATTTTTATAAGTGGCTTATTCTTCAACATATTTTTCTATTATGCTGTGCCGATCAGCACAGTTTTTGATTCACTGCCACTGCAACAGTTAACATGGCAGTCACACAAAGCCGCGTACCAGACTTTCCCCGCAGGCGTTTAATCCGTATAACGTTGGGAAAATCATCAGGACGAAGGATTGAGATGAATACCAAAAGATTGCGGCTGTTGCTGTCACAATCGGTGAGCCGCGTGATGCTGGATGACATCCGGGCCATCGTGCCAGCGCAGGCGCTGAACGTCTTTATTAATGGATTAGATGAAGCACATTACGCCACGCTGGATTGCGTGCAGAGCGAGGAGAATTGCGCCCTGCTGGCTTCGGTGATTGTGGTGTGGCGACAGCTGGGTCACGTTCATGCGATTCATTATCAGAAAGGTGAGCATCTGCGTCAGGTCGACGACGCCACGCAATTCCAGCTGTTCAGTATGATGAAAACCCATCGCGCGATCGTGCAGATCGCTTAACTCTCGGGATGACTATGAAAATCGGACTGCTTTTCCCTATTGCCATCATCATTGCTGGCGTCAGTTTTTTGGCGTGGTTTATTGCCAGCGGCGCGGCGATGCCAGGTTCCTGACATTTTTTAACATACCTTAAATCACCACTAAGCCGCTGAAAGCGCGGCATTTCGCCAGGAATGCTGCGTCTGTCGTGCTGTTCTTCCCTTCTTTGCCATCCCTCAAGTCGCATTGGCAATAGCAAAAAGGTGCTACACCCTGATCTGTTTCACTCTGCAATTCACAAATCTTTAACGAAACCGATCGCGGAGAACCTGCACATGACAACACACCATCAACATTATATTAATGGCGCGTTTGTTGCCGATCAGAACGATAAGTGGATAGAAGTGATTAACCCAGCAACTGAGGCATTACTTTCGCGCGTGCCGGAAGGCAGTAAACACGACGCCGCGCAGGCCATCGACGCTGCTGAAGTGGCGCAGCCGGATTGGGAAGCGCTCCCCGCCGTTGAACGCGGCAACTGGCTGCGCAAAATTGCCGCTGCTATTCGTCAGCGTGAACCAGAACTGACCGCCACTATCGTCGCCGAAGGCGGAAAAACCCAGGGTCTGGCGCAAACTGAAGTACTGTTTACAGCTGATTATCTTGAGTACATGGCCGAATGGGCACGCCGTTATGATGGCGAGATCGTTAATAGCGATCGTCCCAACGAAAACATCTTTGTGTTCAGGAAAGCGATTGGCGTCACCACCGGCATTCTGCCGTGGAACTTCCCCTTCTTCCTGATTGCACGTAAAGCCGCGCCCGCGCTGGTAACCGGCAATACCATTGTTATCAAGCCAAGTGAGCTGACGCCCAACAATGCGGCGATTTTTGCGCACATCATCCATGAAATTGGTCTGCCGAAAGGCGTGATCAACTTTGTTTACGGCTATGGCCCGGAGATTGGTCAGGAGCTGGCAGGCAACCCGAAAGTCGGCTTAGTCAGTCTGACCGGCAGCGTCAACGCCGGTATAGCCACCATGGAAGCCGCAGCGAAAAACGTTACCAAAGTCTCGCTTGAACTGGGCGGAAAAGCGCCAGCCATCGTCATGGATGATGCCGATCTCGATCTGGCGGTCAAAGCGATTGTTAGCTCCCGCGTGATCAACACCGGACAGGTGTGTAACTGTGCTGAGCGCGTTTACGTGCAGGAAGGCATCTACGACCGCTTTATCAGCGCGCTGACTACCGCCATGCAGCAGGTGAAGTTTGGTAATCCGGCCGAGCAAAACGATATCGATATGGGGCCGCTAATCACTGCGGCCGCGCTGGAACGCGTTGAGCAGAAAGTGGCGAACGCGGTTGCGGATGGCGGCAAAGTAGTGCTAGGCGGGAAGCGTGCAGGCAGCAAAGGCTTCTATTTTGAACCAACCATTATCACGGGCGTGCGTCAGGATATGGAGATCATGCAGCAGGAGATTTTTGGTCCAGTGCTGCCAGTGATGACCTTTAAAACCCTTGATGAAGCCATAGCGCTGGCGAATGACTGTGAATATGGTCTGACCTCATCGATTTACACTCAGAACCTCAACACCGCGATGGTTGCCCTGCGTAAGTTGAAATTTGGAGAAACCTATATCAACCGCGAGAATTTCGAAGCGATGCAAGGTTTCCATGCGGGCTGGCGTAAATCGGGCATTGGCGGTGCTGATGGCCGTCACGGTTTGGAAGAGTTCTTGCAGACGCACGTGGCATATTTGCAGTTCTCGTAGATAGTGATCTCCAGAAGCCATGAACAGCAAAATGCTTGTTAGTAAGAAAGCATTTTTTTCAGAATTGCTATTCGTGCGGGCACTGACACATCTGCTGCGTCACGGGCCGTCCTCGCGCCGCTAACGCGGTACCTTCGGCTTCCACGTTGTGCCAACGGACCGTTCGCGGATCGGCCATCCATGGCCGGCCCCGAACTGCCTCACGCATCCCTGCGTGAGGCTCCTGGCCCAACGTAAAAGCCTCAGCGCTGCGGATAGCCCTTTTGCCGCAGCAGACGCGCCAGCGCCTCTGGCAAATGAGCCCTTTTCAATAATACGCACTGAAGTTGATGAGCAGGCCGGGGCCGCTTTTGGGCCGGCAATCCGCAGCGCTGAACGAAGCGAGGAAGCCAGGAGAGCCCGCAGGACGCGGGCGAAAGGCGGAGCCGGGACAAGGACGTCCCGTCTCCGCCGGTCCGTCAGGCAGACGAGTGAAGTGAAGGTACCGCGCTAGCGGCGCGAGGACCGCCGGACCAAAAGTGGCCCCGGCCTGCACACTCGCCGTTGCCTTAGCTGACAAGCATTACGCCATAAGTGGCGACCTGTAACCCTGAAACCTTTATAAAACCCGCTTCTGGCTGCGCAGCAGCGCCAGGCCGCTTAACACCGACATCGCCATCAGATAATAACCGGGCGCCAGACTGGTGCCGGTCACGCTAATCAACAGTGTACAAATCAGCGGGGCAAAGCCACCAAACACCGTAACCGCCACGTTATAGCTGATCGCCATGCCGCTGGCGCGCGTACCCATCGGGAACAGATCCGCCATCACCGACGGCACCGTTGAGAAGTAGATCGACTTCAGCAGCGCCATCCAGCACACCAGCAAAATCAACGTAGTCGGCGTGGTGTGATCAACCACCAGCTTAAACGCCGGATAGATGGTGACGATCAGCAAAACCAACGATCCCCACATCAGCGGCACGCGCCCCACCCGCTCGGCCCATAACCCCATAATGGGCGTGACCACCGTCAGAATCACGCCCGCCAACAAGGTAGCAGTAAACGCCACGCTGCCCGACAGGTGCAAATTTTTGGTGGCGTAAGTCGGCACATAGTTCAGCATGTAGTTCACCGCAGTCGAAATCACCATCAGGCCGATCGCCAACAGCATCAACTCCTTCTGGCGACCAAACAGACTTTTCAGCGGCGCGGCTTCCGGTTTGTGCTCAGCAAAGCTCGCCGGTTCATGTACGTGACGTCGGATATAGATCCCCAGCGGGCCAATCAGCAGGCCGAAGGCGAAGGGAATACGCCATCCCCAATCCTGAATCTGGCTTTCGCTGAGAATCTGCGTCAGTCCGAGGCCAAACGCCGATGCCATCAACGTACTGGCGCCCTGCGTGGCGAACTGCCAGCTGGCGATAAAGGCTTTGCGCTCCGGGAAATGCTCAACCAGGAACGCCGTCGAGCTGCCAAATTCGCCCCCGGCAGAGAAACCCTGCACCAGACGCGCCAGCAAAATCAGCAGCGGTGCCATCAGGCCAATGCTGCTGTAGCTCGGCATAAAGGTGATGACCGCGCCGCCGAGCATCATCAGGTTGATCGATAACAGCAGCGCTTTTTTTCGACCGTGACGATCGGCATAGTTGCCCAGCACAATCGCGCCCAGCGGACGAATCAGGAATGACACACCAAAACTGCCAAAGGTGAGCAACATTGAAACCGACGGATCGCTGGTAGGAAAGAAGGCATGCGCAATATAGCTGGCAAAAAAGCCGTACACGGCGATATCAAACCACTCCAGCGCGTTACCGATACAGGTCGCGAACAGCGTTTTGTGCAAATTAGGCTTCGCTGCGTTCAACGGCATCGTGGTATTTAATGTACTCATTGGCCACCTCCAACGTGCGCACGATGCTGCGCCACCAGTTCCGTTCCCTGCTCGCCGAGATCCCACAGCAGACGCGTCATAATCTGCAAACCTTCGCGGGCAATCGATTTCAACATATGCTCATTGACGCCATGCTGGCCACATGCTGGATACGAGTGCGGCACCCACAAGGTTGGCAAACCGAGAATATCGGAGAACACGTCATTGGGCAGCGAACCGCCGAGGTTAGGCAGCAGCGCCGGTTTCTTGCCGCTGGTTTCCGCCATGCTGGTCAGCACCCAATTGACCAGCGGATCGGTGGGATCAAGGCGTGTCGCGGGCGATCCGCGCATAAACTCCACCTCCACATAGTCAAAACCGTGCTGATGCAGATGGGCGCGCACATGCTGGGCGAGATTTTCCCAGTCGGTACCCACCACAAAACGCAGCTGACACACGGCGGTGGCGCTGCCCGGAATAGCATTCATTGGACGCGCCGGATTGCCGGTGAGAAACGACAACACTTCCAGCGTGTTCCAGCCATACAGGCGTTCGGTTGGCGTCAGTCCCGGCTCGCCCCAGTGCACATCGATATCGGGATCGCCCGGCATGCCGCCCACCCCGATATCGCCGAGAATATCGCGCACCTGCGGCGTCAAAGAGTTGGGTTTCAGCGCCTCAACCTGCAACACGCCCTGCGCGTTGACCAGCGAGGCGATGGCGTTGGCCAACTGCGTACCCGGATTGCTCAACAATCCGCCCCAGTTGCCGGAGTGATAGGCGTTGTCACGCGCGTTAACGGTCAAACGGAAATTAACCGCGCCGCGTGAGCCCAGGAACAGCGTCGGACGAACCGCATTGAGACGCGGACCGTCTGAAGCAATAAACAGATCGGCTTGTAGCAGCTCGCCATGCTGCTGGCACAAATGCGCCAGCCCCGGCGAGCTGATCTCTTCACCCATCTCGAACAGTATTTTGCAGTTAAAGCCCAGGCTGCCACCGCGCAACGCAAACACCTGCTCCAGCGCCGCCAGATTGACGCAGTGCTGGCCCTTATTATCTGCGCTGCCACGCGCATACCAGCGATCGCCCTCTTCAACCATCTGCCATGGCGATAAGCCGTCGCGCCAGTTTTCATCATCACCAAACACCACATCGCCGTGACCATAGCTGAGCAAGGTTGGCAGCATGGGATCTTCAATGCGTACCGCCACGAGGAACGGTCGATTAGCGGCTTCCGCGTTGTCGATGAAATGCAACGTGAAGCCCAGAGCGATCAGCTGCGGACCGATCTCATCCTGCAAATAGCGCTGTAATTCGTTGTCACGATCGTCGCGCTGGCTTTCGGTACGTTGCGCCACGCGAACCGCTAAAATTCGTTGAAACTCCCCGCTGTCAAAATAAGCGGTGGCTTGTTGAACCGCCTGTTGTGCTGTCATGTTTGCCCTGTCTTTTATTGTTTTGTCGTTAAGGCATCTTTGCGGAAACACTGCTTTGCCACAATTATCAATTTATCGAGTAAGATTTGCTTTTATAGCAAAGCTAGCCTGCCCAATTTCGAGGCATGCACCACCATGAGGCATCCGCATGTTAAGCAGTGAAATCCGCTATTTTCTCGCCGTCGCTAATACTGGCTCGCTCAGCGCCGCCAGCGAACAGCTGTTTGTGGCGGTGTCGGCGATTAGCAGGCAAATTCAGCGGCTGGAAAATCAGGTTGGCGTGCCGCTGTTTGCGCGTCACGCGCGCGGCATGGTGTTGAACGAAGCGGGCGAAATTTTTGCACATCACGTACGAAAGAACCTGCTGGATATGGAGTATGCGCTGGCGGAAATTAAGGGACTGAAAGCGGTGCGCCGCACGTTGATTCGCGTGGCCTGCACCGATGGGCTGGCGTTTACGCTGCTACCGCGTTTGATCGCAGATTTTCGCAATGACAATCCGGGCGTGCTGTTTGATGTGAAAGTCGCCAGCACGCAAGGCGTGGCGGAAGCGCTGCGCAACGGCGAGTGTGACGTGGCGCTGCAATTTAGTCTTCACGCTGAGCGCGGTGTGGAAGTGATGGGTTCGTGGCCGGCACCGGTATTAATCGTGATGCATCAAACGCATCCGCTGGCCAACGCGCCGCAGGTCACGCTCGCCGATCTCAGTCACTATCCGCTGGCCTTGCCGCAGCAAAACACCACCGTGCGGCAACTGTTTGAGCTCGCCAGCCATATGAACGGCAGCCTGGTTGAGCCGGTGATGACCTGCGATACCTTTTCGATGCTGTTTCAATTCCTGCTGCGTACGCCGCAGGCGGTGACAATTTGCAGCGCCTTTACCGTGCTGCAGGAAGCGGAAACGCACGGTTTGATATTGCGCTCGGTAGGCATCGATCAGCTGAGCCAACGCACCTTGCAGCTGCAGACGCAATCAGGGCGGCCTCGCAGTGCCGCCCTGAATGTGTTTCTTACCTTTATGCTGCAACAGCTGGATGCGTTAGAGGAACCGCTGCGCCAGCGCTGGAAGCCGTGACTCAGTTCTTGATATCCACCGG
The DNA here is from genome assembly GCF_019091025.1 of Pantoea sp. GbtcB22. Lineage (NCBI taxonomy): Bacteria > Pseudomonadati > Pseudomonadota > Gammaproteobacteria > Enterobacterales > Erwiniaceae > Pantoea > Pantoea sp. GbtcB22. The sequence goes on along the minus strand of NZ_JAGXKB010000001.1, from coordinate 473,171 downwards.
GTAGAAGATGTGTTTACCGAACGGATCGACCTGATAACCAGTCACCGATTTGCGCACCGGCTCGAAGATGGTTGAGTGAGCAATCATCACCGCTGGCATTTGATCATGCATAATCTGCTGCGCTTGCTGATACAGCGCCACGCGTTTGTCGTGATTTTGCTCGGCGCGCGCTTCGGTAATGATCTTCTCAAACGGCTGATAACACCATTTCGACGAGTTGGAGCCGCCATTTGCCGAGGTGCAGCTGTAAAGCGGACCGAAGAAGTTATCCGGATCGCCGGTCGCCGTGGTCCAGCCCATCAGCGCCGCCTGATGCTCACCGCCTTTCACGCGCTTGAGGTATTCGCCCCACTCATAACTGACGATATTGGCTTTGATACCCACGTTGGCCCAGTCCGCCTGAATCATCTCCGCCATTCGTCGCGCGTTTGGATTATACGGTCGCTGTACCGGCATCGCCCACAGGGCGATTTCGGTGCCTGGCTTAATCCCCGCCTCCTGCAGCAGCGCTTTGGCTTTCTGCGGATCGTAGTCGTAATCCTTCAGATCTTTATCTGCACTCCACACGTCCGGCGGCAGGATGTTTTTCGCTACCGTGCCAGTACCTTTGAAGATGGCATCAATGATCGCCTGTTTGTTAATCGCCATCGCCAGCGCCTGACGCACCTTGACGTTATCCAACGGCGCTTTGGTGGTGTTGAACGACAGGAAACCGGTATTCAGGCCCGATTTCTGTTCCAGCGTTAAATCGGGATTGGTGCGCATCTTCTCCAGATCGGCCGGATTGGGGAACGGCATAATCTGGCATTCGTTTTTCTCCAGCTTGGCATAACGCACCGAGGCGTCCGGCGTGATCGAGAAGACAATACGATCAAGTTTCGCCTTGCCCTGCCAGTATTCCGGGAAGGCTTTATAGAGAATGCGCGAATCTTTTTGATACTGCACCAGCTCAAACGGCCCGGTGCCAATCGGCTCCATATCGACCTTCTCCGGCGTGCCGGCTTTCAACATCTGGTCGGCGTATTCAGCCGAATGGATCGAGGCAAAATACCAGGCTAAGTCGGCGAGGAATGGCGCTTCAGCGTGAGCTAAGGTGATGCGCACGGTATTGTCATCGACCTTCTCAATGCTGGTGATCAGCTTCGCCAGCTCGAGGCTTTCGAAGTTGGCATAGTTACCGCCGGAGACATTGTGGTAGGGGTTTTTGGCATCCATCTGGCGCATAAACGAGAAGATTACGTCGTCGGCGTTAAAATCGCGCGACGGCTTAAATAGCTTGTTGCTCTGGAATTTCACCCCTTTGCGCAGATGGAAGGTGTAGACCTTACCATCCGGGCTGATATCCCAGCTCTCGGCGAGGCTCGGCACCAGTTCGGTGGTGCCGGGCGTGAAGTCCACCAGTCGGTTAAAAATCGGTACCGCGCTGGCATCGACGCTGGTTCCCGACGTGTACAATTGCGGGTTAAAGTTCTCAGGCGATCCTTCTGAACAGTACACCAGCGTTTTTGCCGAAACCCCGCCCGCGACCGCCAAACCGATTGCAGTGAGAGTGAGATTTGCCATCATTTTTTTCATCATGATCCTCGCTTTTTATTGACTTCCATGAGTCTGCTTCGTTATGTAATGTTCATCTGATTAATAAATAACATGATTTAACCAGCACGCGTACTACAGACGCCGCAATGCTAATAAGGAATTGTGATGACAGACCAACTTGCCAGCCAATTGACCCAGCGTTTCTACCGTTATCTGGCGGTTTCCAGCCAGAGCGATGCCAAATCAACCACGCTGCCGAGTACGCCGTCCCAACATGCGATGGCGGAGTTACTGGCAAAGGAGCTGGACGAATTGGGTTTACAGGATATCGTGATTGACCAGCACGCCACGGTCACTGCGGTGAAACCCGGTAATCGCCCTGATGCGCCGCGTATCGGTTTTATCACCCATATTGATACCGTGGATGTTGGCCTGTCGCCGGATATCCACCCGCAAACCCTCAGGTTCACCGGGGAAGATCTGTGCCTTAACAGCACGCAGGACATCTGGCTGCGCGTGGCGGAACATCCGGAGATCAAACCTTATCTCGGGCAGGAGATTATCTTCAGCGACGGCACCAGCGTGCTGGGCGCCGATAACAAAGCAGCGGTGACGGTGGTGATGACGTTGCTGGAGAACCTGCGCGGCGATCACGGTGATATCGTGGTGGCGTTTGTGCCCGATGAAGAGATTGGCCTGCGCGGCGCTAAAGCGCTGGATCTGGAGCAGCGCTTTAACGTCGATTTCGCCTGGACTATCGACTGCTGCGAGCTGGGTGAAGTGGTGTATGAAAACTTCAATGCCGCCGCCGCTGAGCTGGTGTTTACCGGCGTGCCGGCGCATCCGATGTCGGGCAAAGGCGTATTGGTCAATCCGCTGCTGATGGCGCATGACTTTATCTCCCGCTTCGATCGCTTAAAAACCCCCGAACACACCGAAGGCCGCGAAGGCTATATCTGGTTCAACGATATGAATGCCAACGCCAGCCGCGCGGTGTTGAAAGCCTCAATTCGTGATTTCGATTTGCAGGGTTTTGATGCGAAGAAACAGCAACTGGTGGAAGTGGCCGATGAAATCGCCGCGCGTTATCCCACCGGCCATGTAGCGCTGACGATTAACGATACTTACAGCAATATCAGTAATGCAATTGGTGAAGACCGTCGTGCGATTGACCTGATTTTTGCCGCGTTAGAGCAAGTGGGCGTGGAACCGAAGGTGATCCCGATGCGCGGCGGCACCGACGGTGCAGCGCTGTCAGCGAAAGGGCTGCTGACGCCGAACTTCTTCACCGGCGCGCACAATTTCCATTCGCGCTTTGAGTTTTTGCCGGTTCCCTCGTTTGTGAAGTCGTATCAGGTGGCCGAAGCGTTGTGTTATTTAGCCGCGAAATAAAAAAAGGTCGCCCTTCATGGCGACCTTTTTTTGGTTATTTACTCGCTGAAACATCAATCCCAGGGAAGAATTTCGCCGCCAGCTTAGTGACGGTGCCATCGGCTTGCACCTTGGTGATTGCCGCATCCAGCTCTTGTTTCAATTTGTCATCGCCTTTACGCAGACCAAAACCGATACCGGTGCCGAGAATGGTGTCATCTTCTACCGGCTTGCCGGCAAAGGCGAAACCTTTACCCTGCGGCTTTTCGAGGAAGCCCGATTGACCGGCAGCTGACATCACCAGCGTGCCGTCAAGACGACCGGCAACCATGTCGTTGTAAACCTGGTTCTGATCCTGATAAGAGGTCACTGTAACGCCCTGCGCTTCCCAGTGCTTCTTGGCATAGGTTTCCTGGATCGAACCCTGCAGCACCCCGATGTTTTTCCCTTTCAGTGATTCGGCGGTTGGCAGCAGCTTCTCGCCCTCTTTCACGATTAACATGGTCGGAATGCGGTAGATCGGCTTAGTGAAGTCGATGCTTTTCGCCCGCGCTTCGGTGATGTTCATTGCGGAGTTAATGGCATCAAATTTTTTCGCCTGCAGCGCCGGAATCAACGCATCAAAGCTGCTTTCCACCCACTTACAGTCGAAGTTGCCTACCTGACAAATCGCTTTACCCAGTTCGATATCGAAACCTTCCAGTTCGCCCTGCGCGTTGCGGCTCTCAAATGGCGGATACTGCGATTCAAGACCATAGCGTAAGGTTTCCTGCGCCAGCGCGTGCGCCGAAGTCAGCATGCCCAAAGCGACAAACAGTGCGTTTAATTTTTTCATTATATTTACCCCTAAGTTACCCTTTGACCTGGCAGAGCGCTTCTGCACCGGCCTGAAGTGTTGCGTCGTCTTTTGCGAATGACAGGCGAATTAATTTATTGTCAGTGCCGTCCATATAAAACGCCGACAACGGAATGGTGGCCACACCGTGATCGACGATGAGACGTTTTACCATTTCGCTATCACTTTCGTCACTGAAATGTCCGTAGCTGGCTAACATAAAGAACGAACCGGCGCTCGGCAGCAGTTTAAACGGCGAATCCTGCATCAAGGTCAGCAGGCGATCGCGCTTCTCCTGATAGAACGGCGACAGCTGCAGATAGTTCTTCGGATTTTGCAGATAGTGAGCAAAACCGACCTGCATCGGCGTATCGGCGGCATACATCATGAACTGATGGACTTTGACGATCTCTTCCATCAGCGCTGCCGGTGCCAGCGCATAACCCACGCGCCAGCCGGTGACATGGAAGGTTTTACCGAAGGAGGAAACCACCACGCTGCGCTGCGCCAGTTCCGGATGCGTTGCCATGCCGCAGTGCTTACGGCCATCAAACAGAATGTGTTCGTAGACTTCGTCAGACAGCACCACGATATCGGTGTTGCGCGTCAACGCGGCTAACTGATCCAGATCCGCAGCTGACAGCACCTGCGCGCTGGGGTTGTGCGGCGTATTGATGATGATCATGCGGGTACGCGGCGTAATGGTGGCGCGCAGTTCGTCCCAGTTGATGGCGAAATCAGGCACCTGCAACTTCAGGCCAATGGGCGTAGCGCCCTGCAGACGGACCACCGGCGCGTAGCTGTCAAAAGCCGGTTCGAAGAAGATCACTTCATCGCCCGCATGGACCAGCGCGGAAATCGCCATGTAAATACCCTGGCTGGCGCTGCCGGTGATCAGCACTTCGCTGCCGGCATCATAGTGCTGGCCATACAGCGTATGAACTTTCTCGGCCAGCGCTTCACGCAGCGACGGCAGGCCGGTCATTGAAGCGTATTGGTTATGGCCGTCACGCATCGCCTGGCTAACCAGCTCAACCAGCTGCGGATCGCAGGGGAAGTTCGGAGCGCCTTGCGACAGGTTGATGGCTTGGTGTTGCGCCGACAGCTGGCCAATGACGCTAAAAATCGTCGTGCCGACATCGGGCTGTTTGGAAGAGATGTTAACACTGCTATTCAGGGTCATCGGTGCCTCGTAAGGTTGCATAACCACGTATCGAAAGTAGATTTCTATTCAACGGTGTGCGGCTTGAGTCGACAAGCGAATTGTTGTCATAATAGCCATGATTAAAAATCATAGCTTGAGGTTGTTATGTCCCGCTCTGCTCTGCCGCTCAATGCCATCCACGCGTTTCTGGTCACCGCGCGCCATCTCAACCTGACGCGTGCCGCCAGCGAGCTGTGCATCACCCAAGGCGCTGTGAGCCGTAAAATCGCCACGCTGGAGAGCTGGCTGGGCTTCGCGCTGTTTACCCGCCACGCGCGTGGCCTGCATCTCACCGAACAAGGTGCCGCGCTGCTGCCGGAACTGCAGCAAGGTTTCGCCATGCTGGTGAATGCCACAGAAAAAGCCAGCCGCAGCAACGCCTCGATTCGCCTGAAAGCGCCCACCTGCGCCATGCGCTGGCTGGTGCCGCGTCTGGTGGCGCTGGAACAGCAGCGTCCGGATATTCACGTGGCGTTGACCACCACGCTCGATCATGGCTCACAGCTGGATAATTTTGACGCGGCGATTGTGTTTGGCCCGTCGCCAGCCGGTTCGATTTGCCTGTTTGAGGAGCGTTTAACGCCGGTAATGGCCAGTAGCGTCACGCCGCCCAGCCAGATTGGCGAACTGGCGAAGTTTACTTTTCTGCATCCGACGCAGGATTCACGCGACTGGCAGCTGTGGCTGGCCGGGCTGGATGCCGCGTTACCAATGGCGCGCAATCAGCATTTCGCCACCATGGATCTCGCGATCAGCGCTGCGATTCAGGGATTTGGCATCACGGTGGCGGATGTCACCTTGGTGCAGAACGATGTGGTGAATGGGCGACTGATTGCGCCGTTTGCCACCAGTGTGGCGACCGGCGCAAGCTACAGCCTGTTACAGCGGGCGGAAAAAGATGCGCCACCGTTCCTGCCGGAACTGGTGGCGTGGTTATCTGAGGTTTAGAACGAGACCCATTCGTCAGAGGCTGATTTCGGCTGTGCGAGGCCTGCGCCGGTCAACACCGGCCGACGCAGCGCGGTTGGCGATACCACGACCTTATTCACCGGCGCGCTGTCCGACAGACGGAATTTCGCCACCGAGGCCTGCAGCTCCTGCGTCTGGCGCTCCAGCGCGCTGGCAGCGGCAGAAACTTCCTCAACCAGCGAGGCGTTCTGCTGAGTGACGCTGTCCATCTCGGTGACGGCGGTACCGACCTGCGAAATCCCTTTGCTCTGTTCTTCTGACGCCGCAGCGATGTGCTTCATGATTTCATTTACATCCTGCACCGACTTAAGAATGTCGTGCATGGTGCTGCCCGCGCTGCTCACCAGCGCCGACCCTTTTTCCACGCGCTGCACGGAATCTTCGATCAATGTGGCGATCTCTTTCGCCGCACCGGCGCTGCGCTGTGCCAGATTGCGCACTTCACTGGCCACCACGGCAAAACCGCGGCCCTGTTCACCGGCGCGTGCGGCTTCTACCGCGGCGTTTAGCGCCAGGATGTTGGTCTGGAAAGCGATACTGTTAATCACGCTCGTGATCTCAGCGATCTTCTTCGAGCTGCCTGAGATGCCTTGCATGGTGGTAACCACTTCGCCCACCAACCGTCCGCCCTGCTGTGCGGTGCCGGTAGCGGTTTCGGCCAGCGAACTGGCCTGACGCGCGTTGTCGGCGTTGAACTTCACGGTGGCAGTTAACTGCTCCATGCTGGCCGCCGTTTGCTCCAGCGCGGCCGCCTGCTCTTCGGTACGCGATGAGAGATCGTTGTTGCCGGAGGAGATCTCCGCTGCGCCGCGATAAATGTTTTCAGTGCCGCTGCGAATCGCGCTTACCGCTTCGCGCAGGCTGTCCTGCATGGCACGCAGCAGCGGCACCAGCTTGCCGACGCAGTTACGGCCAAAATCTTCCACCGGCTGGCTGAGGTCGCCCTGCGCAATAATCGTGAAATGGTTACGGATACGCTCCAGTGGTTTCACCAGCATCGCCACCAGATAGCGATCGGTAAACAGCAAGATAAACAAGCCAATCACCACCGCCACCAGAATAATGACTTTAGTGATGCTGGTGAGCTTATCGACGGTGACGCGCGTCTCATCCAGTTTGCTGCCTGCGGCTTTATTGAAGGCTTCCGCGCTGGCACCAAACGCACGACTAAGCGGCGGCGTGACGTTATTGGCTTGCGCACGATAGGCTTCAAGCGTGCCCTGCTGCGCCAGCGAAACCTGCGGTGCGATGCCTTCATCGAGCAGTTTTTGCCAGTTGGTGATGACGCTATTGGCGGTCTCCGCATCCATCGGACCTGGCGCCATGGTTTTAAACTGCGCCAGCAGCGTTTTCATATTGTCGAGCGCTTGTTGCACCGGGGTAAAAGCATCAGCACCGACTGCGCTGCCTGAGGCGCGGCCTTCCATCACGCGAGACAGACGCGTAACGACACGAAAATATTGATCATTTCCTTTGCTTAAAATCGTCATTTGATTGACCAGCTGGCGGTCAATCTCGTTGCCCTCGCCGAGGGCGTTCAGTGAGTGGACGCTAAACAGCCCAACGGCACACCACAGCAGGCAAAACAGCCCAAGAATGGTGAGCAATACGGCGCGGATGGTGAAATTTTTTAAGATACCCATACATAATCCCTTGGTGTGAAACGCGAAGGAGGCCCGATAAAATCGGGCATATTGCGTTTATCGGCATCGGATCGGGAAAATGTAACGGTTTTGTAAGCTAATTAATTGCTTACTGACGCGGGTGAGAAATATGCGCTTTTAAGATTTATCAGCAAGATAGGCGAAAATTTGCCTTATAAATTGATTTGCCAGATTACACCATTAGCACGATCATTAAAGCTTAACGTGGCTGCGCATCATCAAACGGAACAAACGCAGCCGTCCACGCATAAAGCGCGCCTTCACCACCGCCTGGGCTTTGCCCTGTTCGCCCAGCGCCAGCGTCAGATCGTCGCCCGGTCGCCAGGCTGGCCAATCTACTTCACCCGCTAAGTGCGAGCTAAACTCGCTGGCTTCACGCGCGAAGGTGACCCAATAAGCGCTGACTGTGGAGGCGAACGCTTTATCCTGCTCGCTGTAGCTGCGTTCCGCTGGCGGCGCTAGCGTATCCAGCGTGTTAAAGACATAGGGAATTTCGTTGCCGTGCCAGGTGCCGTGCGGGTAGAGATCGCGCGCGTTTTCGGAGACGTAATCGAACCAGTAACGCCATGCGGGCAGGCCGATATTGTGCTGCGCCTGAGCGATGATTAACGGTAACACCGTGAACGCCATATCGCGCGCCACCGCACGTCCCAGCAGCGCATCATCATGAATGTCGTACAGCCACTTCATCAGGCGATAACTGATGCGGTTTTTGCTGCGCATCTGTCGCAATACTGCCGTGGCATCCACGCCAAAATAGTCCAGTACGCTGGCTTCATCGCTGTTGCTGCCGATCATTAACGGAATGCGATGCTGCTTGCCGGAGATAAACGTGGTTAACATCGGTTTCGGCAGTACCGCATCGCCGCTGATGGGCACCGGGCCGAGCGCCAGCGGGCGTTCTAACGGCCAGAATTGTTCGGCCGGTAGCTCACGCAGCTGCTCGGCGCTGGCATCTTCGGGTAACGCAAAATGCGCCGCGACCTGTAAACCGATCTGTTGTGCCTGCTTTTGCGGGATGTCGGGCAAGCTGTAGGCGCTTTGTACGATGCCCTTGTGAAACAGCGCCTCGGAGAGCGGCGAGCAGCACAGCGATAACACACTACGCGCACCGGAGGATTCACCAAACAGCGTCACGTTATGGCGATCGCCGCCAAAGGCAGGAATGTTGCGCTGAATCCACTGCAAAGCAGCAATTTGATCGAGTAAGGCAAAGTTGTTGATCACGCGCCCGTCGGGGTATTGCGCATCCAGCGCCGGATGAGAGAAGAAACCGAAGTGACCAAGGCGATAATTGAGCGTTACCACCACCACACCTTGCGCCGCCAGCGCTTTACCGCGATAAGGATCAAGATTACCGGCGCCGATGGAAAATCCCCCGCCATGCAACCAGACCATCACCGGCAACGGCCGCGAAGGCTCAACATCCGGCGTCCAGATATTCAGGTAGAGACAATCCTCACTAAAGCGACCGGGATCGCCACCGCCGGCGGCCACGCAATAGTCACGATTTTGCCAGCTTGCTGCGCCCCATTCGGTCGCATCACGCACCTCTTGCCACGGCTGGACCGGCTGCGGCGGTCGCCAGCGTAAAGCGCCAGTAGGTGCAGCTGCGTACGGTATTCCTTTAAAGACAAAAAGATCTTCGTCCATCAGGCCTCTGAGTTCCCCTTCTGCGGTCATGATCCTCAGACGTCGTTCATTTTTCATCTCGGGTTCCCTGATAATGCATCGTTCCATTATTTGCAGGCCTTGGACGAATGTCCATGTTCTGAAAGCATTTGCAGATTAAGCCGAAACGCGGCGCGATTCTTTGAACAACTCCATCAAATATTTTGGCTAACCCCATCGAGGCCATTTGTTTTAAGGTTGCAAGTTAACCTGGCGCGACGGAGAAACACCATGTTTGGTGGCATTAATCAAATGTTCAACCGGATGTGCGATCACCCGGACCTTGGCAAACTGCTTTTGCGCCTGACGTTTGGCGGATTGCTACTGTTTCATGGGGCGTTCAAAGTGGTGCATGGCGTGGGTTGGATTGCGCACATGCTCGCCGTCAAAGGAATGCAAGGTTTCATCGCTTACGGTGCTTACATCGGGGAAATAGCGGCACCTGTAATGGTGATCATCGGATTTTTGACGCGCCCTGCGGCGTTCATTATTGCGGTGAACATGATTGTTGCGACACTGCTGGTAAAAATGGGCGCTGTCTGGCATCGCACCGACGTCGGTGCGTGGGCGCTGGAGACAGAAGCGCTTTACCTGCTGGGTGCGCTCGCCATTATGTTGTTGGGTGCCGGGAAGTACACGCTGGTGCGTGACGCGCGCTTGCAATAACCACAAGAAAAGCAGCCGGTCTGCTGAATTTCAGACCGGCTGTAACATTTCTCCTCAGGCTACGCCACAGCGTTCCAGACTGCGCTGCTGCATCTGCTGGTACAACGCCATTTCATCCTGCACCGCGCAACCTAACGCGCTTTCAAAATCCGCTCGGCTGGCATTCCCCGCGCTGCGTGTTTGCGCCACGTCGCCCAAATTCGACTGGAAAATCCCCGCGGCACTGACCGGCAGGAAATCCTCGTAAACGATCGGTTCGGCACTCAAACGCTCTTCAGCCAGCAACTGCGTCACGCTTTCGCCCGCGCGTGGCGGCAGATGCTCGCCTTTTTCGGTCAGGCGATAGCGGAACCACGCCAGCTGCTGCTCGCGCAAAGACTCTTCGTCGTCGGGGAAATCACCAAACACTTCACTTAGATGTTGCTGGTGATGCTGGTTATCGCTGCCGGTACCGGCTTCGGCCAGCAGATGATCGTAAAGTTCGCGTCCTTTCGGGGTGAGCGCCGCGCCGCGCTGTTCAATCTCACCAAAGCGCGCGGTGTGCGTGCCCGGCGTGCCATCGTTAAAGTGCACCGCTTCTTCCAGCGCTTTGAAGCTGGTCTGGCGCAGCAGAATCGGTACTTTACGCTGCGGCGGGCCTTCAATCAGTGTTTTGGGATCGATGCCGCGTGAAGGCATTAGCGCTTGCACCCGATCGATATCCAACGTGCGCGGCGTCAAATGGTTGATGTGGCAACCACGGAAACACACCACATCGGCAATCAGACGATGCTGCTGGCTCAGTGCGCGATAAGTGGCGCTGTCTACGGTGGTGTGCGCATGCCAGCGGAAGGTTTCCAGCGCTTCCTGCACGAAAGTGGCGGCATCCGCGGCGTTCAAACCGCCCTGCTGCTGATGCTTAGCGATCAACGCGCGGCAACCTGGCGTAAAGATATCGCGCGCGGCGAGAATTGCAGCGGCCTTCTCGCGCAGCGCCGCATCATCAATCAGTTCCAGACGCAGCAACGAAGTGAAAACGCGGAATGGATTATGGCGCAACGCGCGATCGCTGACCGGACGAAACGCCGTGGAGTGCACCGGCACACCGGCTTGCGACAGGTCGTAATACCCCACCGCTTCCATGCCCATCACGGCGAACATCTGGCGCAACGTGCTGAGTTCATCAGCCTTTCCGACGCGAATCGCACCGTGACGCTCGACGCTCAGGCGACTCAGTTCATCGGCGGCCGACAAGCGGTTTTTTAACTCGGGATTGGCTTCCAGCGTACGTTCATTAACAGCGGTGACCAACTGCGTCAGCGTGCCGTATTGCGGCACTTCCTGCTGATACAGGGTCGACATTGCCTGCGAGAACAGCGCGCGGATGGCATCGCTGCTGAGAAAGTTTGGCATCATCATCACCTTGGGCTAACGGGTTGTTGCTACTGTAGATCAACCCTTTAGCGGCGGGTAACAATTTCGTGGAACTGTGATCGCCTTGTCATTCGGTGAGGTTTGACTGGTCACCAAAGCGACATTTCAGCACCAGCATGATGGTGGTTAACACGGCGGGAATCGCCAGCAGCAGGAAGATCTGACTGAACGTCCAGCCAAGCGTTAACAACTCGGCACCAACAAAGGCGCTAATGATGGCGCCGATGCGCCCTATGCCGTGCATCCAGCTGGAGCCGGTGGCACGCGCGTGAGTTGGGTAATAACTAGCGGAGAGCGCATTCATGCCGGTGTTGGCGCCGTTAAAACAGAAGCCGCTGCAGAAAGCGATGGCGCTCATTAAGCCGACCTGCGCGGGTGAAAAACCCAGCGCCACAATGGCAATGCCACCGCAGAAATAGATCACCGCCAGCGCCAGATTGGCGTTGATGCGGTCCATCAACCAACCCGCAAACAGCGAGCCAAGGGTTCCGCCGGCCTGATACATCGCCGTGACAATCGCCGCTTCCGTCACCGACATGCCGAGCGTGCTGATCAATGAAGGCATCCAGCTGCCAATCAGGTAAACGAGGAACAACCCCATAAAGTAGCCGCCCCACAACATCAAACTGCCGAACAGATAGCGGCGCGACACCACGGTCGCCACCGAGCCTTTACGCGCGGTCGGCAACTCAGTGCTTTGATAATGGCTATCCGGCTGCACGCTGCCGGGCAGCATACGTTCGAGGATGGCGTGAATACGTGCGGCAGGCGCGCGACGGCTAATCAGAAAACGTACCGATTCCGGTAAGCCGCGCACTAAAAAAGGCAGCACCAGCAGCGGCAGCACGCCGCCCATCAGCATAACGGAGTGCCAGTCATAGCGCGGCAGCAGCCATGAAGCGGCAAAGCCTCCCGTCGCGGCACCAAAGGTAAAGCCACAGAACACCACGGTAATAATAAATGAGCGGCGACGTTCGGGCGCGTATTCGGCCACCAGCGTGCCCACGTTGGGCATCGCGGCCCCAAGCCCTAAGCCGGTGAGAAAGCGGAACAGCATCATCTGTTCGATGTTCTGCGCCATCGCCGTGGCCAGCGTCCACAGACCGAAAAACAGCACGCTGATGAGGATCATCACGCGGCGACCATAGCGATCGGCCAGCGGTCCGGCGACCATCGCCCCCAATGCCAGACCAATCAGCGCCGCGCTGATCACCATGCCGAGTTGATGATTCGTGACGCCCCAACTGGCTTTCAGCGTGGGCGCAATAAAGCCCATCAGCGCAATGTCCATGCCGTCCAGCGCCACTACCACGAAGCACAGCGCGATTAAGCGCTTCTGCCAGCTGCTAAGCGCACTCTTATTGATAAGCTGGCGAACGTCTACTGCTTCAACGCTGGTCACGTAACGACTCCTGCACTTTTAACCGTTTAGGGCATCAGTTTTAGTAAAAAAAACGGCGCTTATCATAGCTCATCGTTAACAATAACAGGCACTCTTTTTGGATGTAATTGAGAACTATTCAACTTTTTACGCTGTATGTTATTGATTTAAGAGCGCGCGAATATGCTGCAAAAAGTGTCTTTTTCAGCTTTACCCATAAATACATCAGGTTAGCGGCGAAGCTTGCATAGCGGTGTTTTTGTTAATATAAATTTGCAGGCAAGTTAACATAATTAACTTTTCCTCATTGCTGCTCCTCGGCATAACTCATTATGTTGGGCGTATGGACAAAAATATCCTTTTCAATCAGCGCATTCGCTTGCGTCATTTACATACCTTTGTGGCGGTGGCGCAGCAAGGAACGCTCGGTCGTGCCGCTGAAACGCTCAATCTGAGCCAGCCCGCTTTATCGAAAACACTGAATGAGCTGGAAGAGTTGGCGGGCGCGCGACTGTTTGAGCGCGGACGACTCGGCGCGCAGCTCACCACGCTGGGCGAACAGTTTCTGGTTCATGCGGTGAAAGTGCTGGATGCGCTTAATCATGCTGGTCAGAGCTTCAACGCGCCCCAGCCGGGCCGACCGGTGGTGATTCGGCTCGGCGCGCTGACGACTGCGGCGATGGGCATGCTGCCGCAAATTCTCGATCGCTTCCATGAACAGCAACCTAACACCACGGTGCAGGTTGCGACATTGCATAACAACGTGTTGTTGGCCGGTTTACGTGCCGGTGAGTTTGATGTCGGGATTGGTCGTATGGCGGACAGCGATATGATGGCCGGACTCACTTATGAATTGCTGTTTCTGGAATCACTCAAACTGGTGGTGCGCCCCGATCATCCGCTGTTAAGCGAGAACGTTATGCTGTCGCGCGCGATGCAGTGGCCAGTAGTGATTTCGCCGGAAGGCACCGCACCGCGCCGTATCGCGCAGCATATGCTGAATGAGCAAGGTTGTACCTTGCCAGCAAACTGCGTTGAAACCTCATCGACATCGCTGGCGCGGCAGCTGGCACTGCGTTACGACTATGTGTGGTTTGTGCCTTCTGGCGCCATCAAAGAAGATTTGAATCACGATGCGTTGTGTGCGCTACCGATCGCCTCGCCGGGGCCAGGCGAACCGGTGGGCATTATTACGCGCAGCGGCAGTCCATTAAGCCTGAGCGCCGAAGTGTTGATGGCGACCATCCGCAAATTCCACAGCTAGCGACTGTGTTTTGCATGACGCTCACGGTTCTCCAGGCGCGCCTGTTCGGTTTTTCGTAAACCTACATACAGCGCGCCCGCCCCACCATCTTTCGGCTGCGCCGTACAAAAGGTCTGCACTTCTGCAAACTCCGGCAACCATCGCGCCACATAGCTGCGCACGATATTGGCGTGCGACTCATCGTCGCGCCCTTTTCCATGAATAATCAATAGATTGCGCAACCCATGTTTATTGGCCTGCCGCATAAAACTGAACAGCGCCTGACGACAGGTTTCCACTGGCTGACGCAACAGATTAAGGCTGGCTTCAGGCGGATATTTGCCCAGTCGCAGCTTATCCAGCACGCCTTGCTGTACGCCTTCAACTTTAAATTCCAGCGGTGTTGTCAGTGGAACGATGTCGAGATAGCCACGCGTGAGGAAATTTTCCTGCTCGTCACTTTCCTGCGGCGCACGCGGCGCTTTAGGCGAAGGTGCGCGTAGCCATTGGGTATTAGCGCAATTTTTTAATGGTGTCACATCACCCATGGCATCACGGAAAAGGTCTTCATCATCAAGGTTCATGGTGTTTCCTCTCGCCTGGTGTTTGCCTGCGCGTCCAATTCGACGCTAAAGCAAAAGAGTAGCAAAGGATTATGGGCAAAACATCTGTCACTTTTTGCGCTGTATTAAGCGCGCTATAGCTGTAAACCTGGCAACAAAACGTTCCAGATCAATAAATGCGCTTCAATCAGACCAGCGCAAACCGCGTAATACCTGACATTTGTGGGGTTTTAAGGACATTTACTGCTCGGATGAGTTCCCTTCGCTTAGAAAAATGTTAAAATTGACCGCAGTCAACAATCATCGAGCGTAACTATATGATCCAGGAAAAACGCAGCATTCGACGTATTCAGTCTGGCGGTTGTGCCATCCATTGTCAGGATTGCAGTATCAGCCAATTGTGTATTCCCTTCACGCTGAACGAGCACGAACTGGATCAGCTGGATAACATCATTGAGCGCAAAAAGCCGATTCAGAAAGGCCAGACGCTGTTCAAAGCCGGTGATGAACTGAAATCTCTCTACGCAATCCGCTCCGGCACCATCAAAAGCTACACCATCACTGAACAAGGCGACGAGCAAATTACTGGCTTCCATTTGGCAGGCGATTTGGTGGGTTTTGACGCCATTGTTGGTGCCAAACATCCAAGCTTTGCGCAAGCGCTGGAAACCGCGATGGTGTGCGAAATCCCGTTTGAAACGCTTGACGACCTCTCCGGTAAAATGCCGGCGCTGCGTCAGCAGATGATGCGTTTGATGAGCGGTGAAATCAAAGGCGATCAGGATATGATTCTGCTGCTGTCGAAGAAAAATGCCGAAGAGCGTTTGGCGGCATTTGTCTGGAATCTGTCGCGTCGTTTCGGTCAGCGCGGCTTCTCACAGCGTGAATTCCGTTTGACCATGACGCGTGGCGACATTGGTAACTATCTGGGACTAACCGTAGAAACAATCAGCCGTCTGCTGGGTCGCTTCCAGAAAAGTGGCATGCTGGCCGTAAAAGGCAAATATATCACCATTGAGAACCACGCTCTGCTGGCAGAATTAGCTGGCCAGACCGAACAAGCCGCGTGATTCTGTGCCGGGTTAATAAAAGTTATTTTATTGATCCGGCAACAACTTTTCCGCTTCTGCCCTGTCCAAACTTAGGCTATCTTTAACCCAACTTGCTTTGGTTTTAGGAGATCGGCTTATGTCCCGGTACCAAAATATTCTGGTGGCTATTGATGCCCAGCAGGACGATCAGCCCGCGCTGCGTCGTGCGGTTTATCTCAATCAACGTATTGGCGGAAAAATCAAAGCTTTCCTGCCTATTTACGACTTCTCATATGAAATGACCACGCTGCTGTCGCCCGACGAGCGCTCCAATATGCGCAAAGGGGTGATCAGCCAACGTACCGAATGGATCCGCCAACAGGCCCAGGCATATATTGAGGCTGGCGTTGAAATTGAAATCAAAGTGGTTTGGCATAACCGTCCCTATGAAGCCATCATCCAGGAAATTCTGGCACATCAGCATGATTTAGTGTTGAAAATGGCGCACCAGCACGATCGCCTCGAAGCGGTAATATTTACGCCGACGGATTGGCATCTGCTGCGTAAATGTCCATGTCCGGTGTGGATGGTGAAAGATCAGGCGTGGCCTGAAGGCGGCAAAGCGGTGGTAGCGGTCAACTTAGCCAGCGAAGAGCCGCATCATGATGAGCTGAATCAGAAGCTGATTCGTGAAACCACGCTGCTTGCCGAGATGGTGAATCACACCGAAGTGCATTTGGTCGGCGCTTACCCCATCACCCCGATCAATATTGCTATCGAACTGCCCGACTTTGATCCCAGCGTTTATAACGACGCGATTCGCGGCCAGCATTTAGTGGCGATGAAAGCGCTGCGTCAAAAATTCTCCATCAGTGAAGAGTTTACCCACGTGGCGAAAGGTTTGCCCGAGGAAGTGATTCCGGATATTGCCTCGCATCTGGACGCCGGCATTGTGGTGCTCGGCACCATCGGCCGTACCGGTTTGTCAGCCGCGTTCCTGGGTAATACTGCGGAGCAGGTGATTGATCATCTGCGTTGTGATTTGCTGGCGATCAAGCCAGACGATTTCAAATCGCCGATTGATCACGATGACGAAGAAGATGAAGACGATTGATTAAAAAAAGGGCGGCTCGTCATGGCCGCCCTACTTATTTCTACTCAGGGCGGTGAATCACATCACCGCCCTGCTTTTTTACAGCGCGCGCAGAATGCCTTCCACGCTCGCTTTTGCATCGCCAAACAGCATTTGCGTATTGTCTTTAAAGAACAGCGGATTCTGGACACCCGCATATCCGGTGCTCATCGAGCGTTTAAATACAATCACGTTCTGCGCTTTCCACACTTCCAGCACCGGCATGCCAGCGATTGGACTGCGCGGATCTTCCAGTGCGGCTGGGTTAACGGTGTCATTTGCGCCAATCACCAAAACGGTATCGGTATCGCTGAAGTCATCGTTAATCTCGTCCATTTCCAGCACCACATCGTAAGGCACTTTCGCTTCCGCCAGTAGTACGTTCATGTGGCCCGGCAAACGACCGGCAACCGGGTGAATACCAAAGCGAACTTTGATACCGCGCGCGCGCAGCTTTTCGGTAATCTCCGCAACCGGATACTGCGCCTGCGCCACCGCCATGCCATAACCCGGCGTGATCACTACAGAAGAAGAGGCTTTCAGCATTTCTGCCGTCTCTTCCGCCGTAATTTCACGGTGCTCGCCCACTTCATCGCTTTCGCCGCCTACGCTTACGTCGGTACCAAAACCACCGGCGATCACGCTAATAAAGGAGCGGTTCATCGCTTTACACATGATGTAAGAGAGGATGGCACCCGAGGAACCGACCAGCGCACCGGTAACGATCAGCAAATCATTGCTCAGCATGAAGCCTGCCGCCGCCGCCGCCCAACCGGAGTAAGAGTTCAGCATCGAGACCACAACCGGCATATCCGCGCCGCCAATTGACGCCACCAGATGCCAGCCAAACACCAGCGCAATGACGGTCATCAGCAGCAGCGCAAACACCTGCGCACCGGTGCTATCAGTTTGTACGAACCACAGCATCAGCAGGAAAGAGACCACCAACGCCGCGAGGTTCATTTTATGACGATGTGGCAGCATCAGCGCTGATGAGGAGATCTTGCCGCGCAGTTTGCCAAACGCCACCAGTGAACCGGTAAAGGTCACCGCACCGATGAAAATGCCGAGGAACACTTCGGTCAGATGGATATTTTCCATCACCGGCGCGAGGCCCGGCGCGTGATCGATGTAGCTGTTGAAGCCCACTAACACCGCCGCCAAACCCACGAAGCTGTGCAGAATGGCAACCAGTTCCGGCATTTCGGTCATTTCGACTTTTTTCGCCAGACGCAAACCAATCGCACCGCCGATCACCATCGCCAGCAGAATCCAGGCAACGTTCCCGGTGTTCGGGCCAAAAATGGTGGCGAGCAGCGCAATCGCCATGCCGCTCATACCAAAAATATTACCCTGCTTTGAGGTCTCGTGTTTCGAGAGACCGGCAAGGCTGCAAATAAACAGAATCGCGGCAACAATATATGCTGCAGTAACTAATCCGCCAGACATGTTGCTACCCCTTAATTCTTACGAAACATTTTCAGCATGCGCTGGGTGACGGTGAAACCACCGAAGATATTGATGCTGGCGATCAGTACGGCGATAAACGACAGAATCGTGACCCAACCGCCGTGGCCCATCTGCAGCACCGCACCCACCACAATAATGCCGGAAATGGCGTTGGTGACGGCCATCAAAGGCGTGTGCAATGCGTGACTCACGTTCCACACCACGTAATAGCCGACCACGCAAGAGAGCGCGAACACGGTGAAGTGTGACAGGAAGTCCGGCGGCGCGACGTTGGCCAGGCAGGCAAACAGCACCACCGCCAGCGCCAGCAGCAGATACTTGCGCCATGGTGAAACCGGTTTGGCTTCTGCCTTCGGCAGCGGCTGTGCGGCGGGTTGCGCTTTCGGCGCGGCGGAAACCTGAATCGGCGGCGCTGGCCATGTCACTTCGCCATCACGAATCACCGTCACCCCGCGCACCACCACGTCGTCGAAATCCACGGTAATTTCGCCGTTTTTCTCTTTGCACAGCAGTTTCAGCAGGTTGACAAGGTTGGTACCGTAAAGCTGTGAGGATTGGGTTGGCAGGCGACTTGGCAAATCGGTGTAACCGATAATCTTCACGCCGTTAGGGGTTAAGGTCACCTGATCGGCCACCGTCAATTCGCAGTTACCGCCGGTTTGCGCAGCCAGATCGACGATTACGCTGCCTGGTTTCATGCTGGCAACCATCTCGGCAGTAATCAGCTTCGGGGCCGGACGGCCAGGAATCAACGCGGTGGTGACGATAATGTCCACTTCTTTCGCCTGCGCGGCAAACAGCTCCATCTCTGCCTTAATAAAGGCTTCAGACATCACTTTGGCATAACCATCGCCGCTGCCCGCTTCCTCTTCAAAGTCCAGCTCAAGGAACTCGGCGCCCATACTCTGCACCTGCTCTTTCACTTCCGGACGCGTATCGAACGCACGCACGATGGCACCTAAACTGCCTGCCGCGCCGATGGCCGCTAATCCCGCGACGCCCGCACCGATCACCATCACTTTGGCTGGCGGCACTTTACCGGCAGCGGTGATTTGGCCGGTGAAGAAGCGGCCGAATTCATGAGCGGCTTCAACGATGGCGCGATAACCCGCGATGTTCGCCATTGAGCTCAACGCATCCAGCGCCTGCGCACGAGAAATACGCGGCACCGAATCCATCGCCATCACAGTGACGTTGCGTGCTGCCAGCTTTTCTAACAGCGCGGGATTCTGCGCAGGCCAGATAAAGCTCACCAGCGTGCTACCGGCACGCGTCAGTTCAATCTCCTGATCGTCCGGCGCATTCACCTTCAAAACGATGTCCGATTGCCACACATCGTGAGTGTTAGTAATAGTGGCGCCGACGGCGATAAAGCTTTCGTCATCAAAGCTGGCGCGAAGTCCTGCGCTCTGTTCAACGGTGACGCTAAATCCCAGCTTGATCAGTTGCTCAACGGTCTTTGGCGTGGCGGCCACGCGCGACTCGTTGGCTAACCGTTCTTTGGGTATCCCAATTAACATACTGTTTCCTTTCAACAATTAAAGGATGAGGTTCTGTAAGTGGCAAAAAGCTCAAAAGCCGAAAAAGTGTTTCAGCTTCTTATGAGCAAAATGCGCAATGTAACAAAGTCTTTATAACCTACTGAAAATATGAAGAGTGATCCACAGCGATAACGCCCACTTATGACATTCACACAAATATTCAGACACAAAGATTGAATGCCATGTTTTGCCACTGCATTTGGTGTTTATTAAAAAATATTCTGCTGCGCAAAATCGTGTCATGTCGAATTAAGTGTTTTTAAAAACCTTTAATTAACAATGCGTTAACTATTATGGCACTAAGTGTTACCAGAATAAGTGGTTATCTGTGCAAAAAAGAGCCGTAACAGAAGTCAATGACAGGTCGATGAATAAAACGGCAGAGATTGTCAATGTTATGCGCTTAAATTGGCTGAGACAGGCCGATTATTACATGCAATAATCAACGGCTAATCTGTTATACATCAAGAGTCCAGCACGTTTTCGTACTCATTTTGCGTAAGGCGAAGGATCATTTTTATGAAGCTGAAGAACACTATTCTGGCGTCAACCTTGTTATCACTGCTGGCAGCGAATGCGTTTGCTGCTAAAGAGTTAACGCCAGAGCAAGCGGCCGCGTTGAAACCATTCGAACGTATTAATATCAGCGGCCGTTTCAATGCGATTGGCGATGCAACTGATGCCATCTCCAAACAAGCCGATGCCAAAGGCGCTGACTCTTTCTATGTTCAGGGTATTAATGATAGCAACGGCAACGGCGGTAACTGGCGCGTAACGGCTGATTTGTATAAAGCTAACGCACCGAAAGCGGATGACTCCACTAAATATCGCACCTTCTTAGGCGTGAAAGAGCTGCCGAAAGCAGAAGCCTATCGCCTTGAGCCGTATGACACCGTATCGGTAAATGGCTTCTTCTCCAGCCAGCCAGATGTTAATGAAGCGATTGCCAAGGCAGCCAAAAATAAAGGTGCGGCATCGTTCTTTATCGTGCGTCAGGTTGATGCTAACAACGGCGGCAACCAGTACGTGACCGCGTATGTTTACAAGGCTGATGCGCCAGAACGTAAAGTACAGAACACCTCTGATTCAATCCCAGCAGATTCTGAAGCCGGTAAAGCAGCATTGGCCGCAGGTGGCACCGCCGCCACTAAAGTGGCCATTCCTGGCGTGGCCTCTTCGGATACCCCAAGCCGCAACGTTGGTCGTTTCTTCGAAACGCAAAGCTCAACCGGCCAACGTTACACGGTGAAAACTGCCGATGGCCGTAGCGTGCAGGAAGTGAATGCGATTACTGCTGCGCAGATGCAGCCGTTTGACACCATCACCTTCTCCGATCACTTCGGTACCCCAACCGAAATCTCGGAAGCGGTTGGCAAACGCGCAGTGGAAAAAGGCGCTAAGTACTACCACATCACGCGTCAATGGCAGAACCAGAGCGGCGGCAACCTGACCGTCACCGCCGATCTGTTCAAGTAATAGCGATTAAGGGCGGCGTCCGTCGCCCTTTTCAAAATCTCCTTGATACTAACTGCATAATCTGTGCGCAGATTTGCATAGTCTTGCATTGCCTTCCCCGTTTGCACTCCGTAAAATCTGCCGCCTGTTTTTAGGGGATTCCGTTTCAAAGTTGGCTCATTGCCACGCGACACTCCAGCGGAATCGTCACCACCCAGCATACTCTGCTGTTTAGGATGGGCGTTTTGGATAAAAAATTAGGTCTTAGTGCGCTCACCGCGTTGGTTCTCAGCTCTATGCTGGGCGCTGGCGTGTTCAGCCTGCCGCAAAATATGGCAGCGGTTGCCGGCCCGGCGGCGCTGCTGATCGGCTGGCTCATCACCGGTGTTGGCATCATCTTCCTGTCGCTCGCCATGCTGTTACTGACGCGGCTGAAGCCGGAGTTGGATGGCGGCATCTTTACCTATGCGCGCGCCGGATTTGGCGAGCTGATGGGCTTCTGCTCGGCGTGGGGATATTGGCTGTGTGCGGTCATTGCCAACGTCTCTTATTTGGTGATTGTCTTCTCGGCGCTGAGTTTCTTTACAGACACGCCGGATCGCGTGGTGTTTGGTGATGGCAATACGTGGCAGGCGATGCTCGGCGCGTCGGTGCTGCTGTGGCTGGTGCATTGTCTGGTGCTGCGCGGCGTGCAAACTGCGGCCAGCATTAATGTGCTGGCGACCCTGGGAAAACTGGTGCCGCTGTTGCTGTTTGTGGTGCTGGCGCTGCTGGCATTCAACTACGATCGCTTCCGCTTTGATTTCAGCGGCGTGGAACTCGGTCAGCCGCTGTGGCAGCAGGTGAAGCAAACCATGCTGATCACCTTGTGGGTATTTATTGGTGTGGAAGGCGCGGTGGTGGTTTCTGCGCGTGCGCGTAATAAACAGGATGTCGGACGCGCCACGCTGATGGCGGTGCTGGCCGCGCTGCTGGTCTACTTGCTGGTTACGCTGCTGTCGTTAGGCGTGATTCCGCGTGCCGAGCTGGCGCAGATGCGCAACCCTTCTATGGCGGGTTTGATGAAGCATTTGCTCGGTCATTGGGGCGATGCGGTGATTGCGGTCGGATTGATTATTTCGGTGTGCGGCGCTTATCTGAGCTGGACGATTATGGCCGCTGAAGTGCCGTTCCTCGCCGCACAACAAGGTGCCTTCCCGCGCAGCATCGCGCGTCAGAACCGCCACAACTCCCCTTCGGCGTCGTTATGGCTGACCAACGGCAGCGTACAGGTTTGCCTGATTTTGATCGCCCTAACCGGCGCGGATTACAACACGCTGCTGACCATCGCTTCAGAAATGATTTTGGTGCCCTATCTGCTGGTGGGTCTGTATCTGATTAAGGTAGTACGCGGGCAGAACAAACCCTGGGCGATGTTTACCGGCGTCGGTGCCAGCGCGTATGGCATTTGGCTGCTGTATGCGTCGGGTCCTTTGCATCTGCTGCTCTCTGTTGTGCTCTATGCGCCCGGATTGCTGCTGTTTCTGTACGCACGACGCGGCGTCCGTGGCGACAAGGTGTTGTCACAGCTGGAGCGTATCGCGATTGTGTTGTTGATTGCGGCGTCACTGCCCGCGTTGTGGCAGCTAACGAATTAGTGCGGCTGAACCGGAATGGAAACGCACAGCAGGTCATCCTGCTGTGACAGATTGAGCGGCTTACGGTATTCCTGATGAATAGCGTCAAGCTGCTCGGTTGACAGCGGATACGGCAGCTGAATATCAAAGCGGCTGATATGTTGTTGTTCGGCCAGGGTGATCAAACGCGCGATATTAATCTCGTCGCTCACCTGCGTTGAAATGATTTGTAATGCTAATTCTTTCAGATGATCGTCGCTGGCCTGAAGATTGTGCGCCGATTTACGCGTCACCATGCCAAAAATAGGCATCACGCCATAAATGGCATCAACAAAACTCCAGCGTTTTTTGCAGGAAGCGGAGAGATAATCACTGTAATTGAAGCAGATGCGATCACTGTATCCGGCTGAAGCCAGCTCTTTATCAGACACTCTCGCACTCCTCCTGTTTTTCGTTGCGGTTCCGAACCTTGCGCGACAACGCGCCGCTAATGATGGCACATTTCACGGTATACATACCAGTCACGCAGGGATATTTCGTGCGATAGCGTAGAGCTCAGGACCAGGAAAAGCTATGCTGCTGAGATTCTCATCCGTCACAGTGAATTATGAACAAAATCGTCTATGTGGAAGATGAGCCAGAAGTAGGCGAACTGATCGCCGCTTATCTTGGCCGCCACGATATTGAAGTTATTGTTGAAACGCGCGGTGACCGCGCCGAAGCCACCATCGCCCTGCACGATCCCGATTTAGTGATGCTGGATATCATGTTACCCGGCAAAGATGGCATGACACTGTGCCGCGATCTACGTGCCAGCTGGCAAGGTCCGATTGTGCTGCTCACCTCGCTCGATAGCGACATGAACCACATTCTGTCGCTGGAGATGGGCGCTAACGATTACATCCTCAAAACCACGCCGCCGGCGGTGTTGCTGGCGCGCCTGCGTTTGCATCTGCGTCAGGCGCATGCCGGTCAGCCGGAAGTGACGCCCGCCCTACAAAGCTCACAACGCGTGCTGCGTTTTGGTTCCCTGACCATCGACTCGCTCAATCGCCAGGTGACGCTGTTTGAGGAGAATATTGTGCTATCCACCGCCGATTTCGATCTGCTGTGGGAACTGGCGAATCACGCCGGACAGATCCTCAATCGCGATGCGCTGCTGAAAACCCTGCGCGGCGTGACCTACGATGGCATGGATCGCAGCATCGACGTGGCGATTTCTCGCTTACGCAAAAAACTCTACGACAGCGCCACCGAGCCATTCCGCATCAAAACCATCCGTAACAAAGGCTATCTGTTCGCGCCGCAGGCCTGGGATACCCGTTCCGCATGAGAAAGCTCTTTATTCAGTTCTATTTGCTGCTGTTCGTCTGTTTTCTGGTGATGACGCTGCTGGTGGGGCTGGTGTACAAATTCACCGCCGAACGCGCCGGACGTCAGTCGATGAACGACTTGATGGCCAGCTCGCTTTTTTTGATGCGCAGCGAACTGCGCGAGATCCCACCGCGCGACTGGAGCAAAACCATTCGCAGCCTCGATCTTGACCTGTCGTTTGATCTGAATATTGAACCGATGAGCAAATATCAGCTGGGTGATGCAGACATGAAGCGCCTGCGCGCCGGGGAAATCGTGGCGATTGACGATCAGTACACCTTCTTACAGCATATTCCGCGCAGCCACTATGTGCTTTCCGTTGGCCCGATTCCGTATCTTTTCTATCTGCATCAGATGCGCATTCTGGATATCGCGCTGCTGGCATTTATCGGGATGTCGCTGGCGCTGCCGGTGTTTATCTGGCTGCGTCCGCACTGGCAAGAGATGCAGCGGCTAGAGAAAGCCGCGCAGCGTTTTGGCCGTGGCGAACTCGACGTGCGCACCCATTTTGAAAGCACCTCAAGCCTGCACAGTCTTGGCGTGGCGTTTAATCAGATGGCGGAGAACATCAACACGCTGGTTGCCAGTAAGAAACAGCTGATTGACGGCATCGCACACGAGTTGCGTACGCCGCTGGTACGACTGCGCTACCGGCTGGAGATGAGCGATAACCTCACCGCCACGGAATCCGCCGCGCTGAACCGCGATGTGGGCCAGCTGGAGAGTTTGATTGAGGAGTTGCTGACGTATGCGCGCCTCGATCGTCCGCGCGTTGATCTTCATCTGCAATCCTTCGATCTGGCGCAATGGCTGCGTGTACATATTGAAGACGTGCAAACCATGAATCCGCAGACGCAGATTGCGCTGGATATCCCGCAGCTGGAGAACGTCGGCAGCGCTGATACGCGCCTGATGGAGCGTGTGCTGGATAATCTGGTGAATAACGCCCTGCGCTATGCGCAACAGCGCCTGCGCGTCAGCTTATGGTTTGATGGCGCGTTGGGCTGTTTGCAGGTGGAAGACGACGGTCCGGGCATTCCGCAGGAAGAGCGCGCCCGCGTGTTCGAACCTTTTGTACGCCTCGATCCAAGCCGCGATCGCGCCACCGGCGGTTGTGGTTTGGGTCTGGCGATCGTGCACTCCATTGCGCTGGCCATGCAGGGAAATGTCTCGATTGAGAGCAGCCCGCTTGGCGGCGCCAGCGTTCGCTTTTGCTGGCCGGTTGATCTACCCTTGCGGGACATTGCGCCACGCTTACCGTCATAAGGAGCTTTTTACGTGACTTCAGCTTATCAAGAACTTAGCCGCACTTTTCAGCGTCTCTCCCGCTTTGGCCATTTAGGCGCCATTGCCGGTGTCGATATGCAAACCACTATGCCGCCGGGCGGCAGCCAGGCACGCGGTGAAGCGATGGCCGAACTGAGCGTGTTCATGCACGAAGTGCTGACCGATAAACGCCTCGGCGGGCTGTTTGATGCCGCGCAGCAGGAATCATTGAATGATGTCGAGCAGGTTAACCTGAGCGAGATGCAGCGCGCCTGGCAGCAAGCGACGCTGCTGCCCGCCTCACTGGTGGAAGCCAAGTCGCTGGCCGGTTCGCGCTGTGAACACGCCTGGCGTCAGCAGCGTCCGGCGAACGACTGGCAAGGTTTCTCAGCCAATCTGAAAGAAGTGGTCAAGCTGAGTCGTCAAGAGGCGCAGCTGCGTGCCGATGCACTCGGCGTATCGCGCTACGACGCGCTGCTGGATGTGTTTGAGCCTGGCATGACCAGCGCGCAGCTGGATCAAACCTTTGGCGATCTGAAAAGCTGGTTGCCCGACCTGCTACAAAGAGCAGTGGCGAAGCAGCAGCAAACCCCGATCGCGCAGTCGGTGGGTCCGTTCGCTATCGAATCGCAGAAACAGCTCGGCCTGAGCGTGATGAAAACGCTGGGCTTCGATTTCAATCACGGCCGTTTAGATGTGAGTGCGCATCCGTTCTGCGGCGGCGTGCCGGAAGATGTGCGCATTACAACGCGTTACAACGAGAACGACTTCCTCAGCGCCATGATGGGCGTGATCCATGAAACCGGCCATGCGCGCTACGAGCAGAATTTGCCAAAACAGTGGCGCGGTCAGCCGGTGGCGCAGGCGCGTTCTACCGCGATTCATGAGTCGCAAAGCCTATTTATGGAGATGCAGCTGGGGCGCAGTGAAGCCTTCCTGCAACATATCCATCCGCAGGTGGTGGCGCTGATGGGCGATCAGCCTGCGCTGACGTTAAATAACTTTATCCGTCAGGCGCAGCGCGTCAAGCCGGGCTTTATTCGTGTCGACGCTGATGAACTGAGTTATCCGGCGCACGTCATTTTACGTTACGAGATCGAGCGCGCGCTGATTGAGGGCGAGATTGAAGTTGAAGATATCCCGGCGCTGTGGGACGAGAAGATGCAGCAATCGTTGGGCATTGATACGCGCGGTAATTATCGCGATGGCTGCATGCAGGATATTCACTGGACCGACGGTGCGTTTGGCTATTTCCCAACCTACACCTTGGGTGCGATGTATGCAGCCCAGCTGTTCCACGCGGTGAAGCATGCCATTCCGCAGGTTGAGACGCTGATCCAGCAAGGTGAGTTGCAGCCAGTGTTTGACTGGTTGCAGCAGAACATCTGGCAGCACGGCAGCCGTTTCCCTACGCATCAGCTGCTGATCAATGCCACCGGCGAAGCGCTGAATCCGCACTATTTCCGTCTGCACCTTGAACAACGTTATCTCTCTGAGTAGACTGCGCGGCGGCCGATGCGGCCGCCCTTTTCGCTTCCTTTACGCCGCTTTGTACAATCCGTTACACGCCGATACCAATGCCTCACGGAAAGCCTGAATTGTTTTTCATATAGTGTTTTCACCGGCCCCGCAGTGGGCTACACATGAAAAAATAGTTCGAGGATTTTGCAATGAAAAAATTATTTGCACTGGTGATCGCCGCTGCTATGGGTATGTCTTCTGTTGCTTTCGCTGCTGAGACCACAGCTGCTCCAGCAACGCCAGCAACCACTGCAGCGCCAGCGAAACACAAAGCAGTACATCATAAGAAACCTGCTGCTCAGAAAGCGCAGGCTGCTAAGAAGCACAAAAAAGTAGAGAAGAAAGCGCCAGCTGCACAGAAAGCTCAGGCCGCTAAAAAGCATCATAAAAAAGCAACCAAGCCAGCGGCTCAGAAAGCCCAGGCTGCGAAAAAGCACCACAAAAAAGCGACCAAGCCAGCTGCACAGAAAGCTCAGGCTGCTAAAAAGCACCACAAAGCAACCAAGCCAGCTGCACAGAAAGCTCAGGCTGCTAAAAAGCACCACAAAGTAACCAAGCCAGCTGCGCAGAAAGCTCAGGCTGCTAAAAAGCATCACAAAGTGAAAAAAGCAGCTAAATAAGATCGCCTTTAGCGCCAACACCGTATTGATGATTGAAAACACCCGGTTATGCCGGGTGTTTATTTACTGGAGTAGCGAAAAATGGTGCGTCGCTATCGCTTCGAAATTATTCTGATTGTGATGATCCTCTGTGGCATAGTTGCAGCCAGCTTTTTTATCTAGTCGTTGTAGCGTGCTGATTACTCCAATATTTCTCCCTTTTTCACCGCTCACCGACTATAGTTATCGCTCAAGCGTGATGACAACAACTTCTACTTATTCTCGCCATTGAGAGAACTATGCGCCTGGCTATCCTGTTACTCGTTGGTCTTTTCAGTTTTACCCACACAGCACATGCCGATGATGAAGATGGGCCAAGCCCGGAAGACATCAAAACGTTGTTCTTTGGCAAAGATCATCGCCAGGCGATTAGCGACGTGAGCGCCGCGCCTTGGGATGCCATCGGTCAGTTAGAGACCGAAAGCGGTAACCTCTGCACTGCCACCTTGATTTCTGCCCATCTGGCGTTGACCGCCGGACACTGTTTATTGGCTCCGCCCGGCAAGTTTGATAAGCCGGTGGCGCTGCGTTTTATGGCCAGCGCGAAAGGTTGGCGCTACGAGATTCATGATATTGATGCGCGCGTTGAACCCTCTTTAGCGCGCCGGTTGCAGGCAGACGGCGAAGGCTGGATCGTGCCGCCGGGAGCCGCACCCTACGATTACGGACTGGTTATTTTGCATAACCCGCCCTCCGGTATTGTGCCGATTCCATTGTTTGAGGGTTCGCGTGGCGATTTAACCGCCGCATTGAAAACCACGCAACGTAAAGTGACGCAAGCCGGATATCCGGCCGATCATCTGGATACGCTCTATTCGCACAGCGATTGTTTAGTGACCGGTTGGGCACAGCGTGCAGTGTTGTCGCATCAGTGCGATACCTTGCCGGGCGACAGCGGTTCGCCGCTGCTGTTGAAGAACGGTGATGAGTGGCAGTTGATTGCGGTACAGAGTTCAGCACCCGCGCCGGCCGATCGTTACCGTGCCGATAACCGCGCGATTGCGGTGCCGTCCTTTAAAGATAAGCTGGAAGAGTTAGCCCAGTAATTCTGCGCTCTCAGGCAAAAAGGCGGGGCCGCTACGTAACGTCGTCGTGGACCCATCCCTGGGGCCTCTGCACCGTCTTGCCGTTTTCTTCGCGAATTTTGCGATGTTAAAACCGCGCTGTTTCGTAGCGGCGCGATTTATCGCGCCATCTAACAATTAACTCAACTGCTCCATCGCCTGCAGAATACGCTTATCCGAAATTGGATAAGGCGTGCCCAACTGCTGGGCGAAATAGCTAATTCGCAGCTCTTCCAGCATCCAGCGAATCGCCTGCACGTCGGCATCATCCTGACGCTGGGGCGGCAATTTATTCCGCCACGTCTGCCATGCTTGCTCCACCGCCTGCACTTTCAGCATACGCGCACGATCGCTGTGAGGATCGACCGGCAGCTTCTCGAGACGACGCTCAATACCTTGCAGATAGCGCAGCGTATCACCAAGACGCGACCAGCCATTGCCGGTGACGAAACCGCGATACACCAGGCCATTCATTTGCGCTTTGATATCGCCTAACGCCAGCGCCAGCGACATATCCACGCGTCCTTTAAGGAACTTGTTGATATTGAACACGCAGGTCAGGATCTGTTCGACCTGTTTAGCGATGGTGACCACGGTTTCATTTAAATCAGCACGCACTTTGTCGCGCAGCTGTTCGAAGTTTTCCTGTTGCCACGCCGGGCCGCCCGCCTCCGCCATCAGCTTATCCACGCCGCAGGCGATACAGTCATCGATCAATTCCAGCACTTTGCCATAGGGATTGAAGTACAAACCGAGTTTGGCTTTGTTCGGTAGCTTCTCGTGCAGATACTTGGTTGGCGACGGAATGTTGAGCAGCAGCAGGCGACGCTGACCGCGCCACATCATTTTCTGCTGTTCCACTTCGCTATCGAACAGGCGAATCGCCACGCTGTCCTTTTCATCCACCAGCGCCGGCCAGGCTTTGACCTGATAGCTGCCGCGCTTCTGTTCGTAGCTTTGCGGCAAATCGCCAAAGCTCCAGATGTGCAGACCGCTCTGTTCCAGGCCATCATCCGCCACTTTCGACAGCGTTTCCTGCACTTTGCCTTTCAGCAGCAGCCGCAGCTGATGCAGATTTTTGCCTTCCTGCAGCTTACGGTTGTGCTCGTCAACCACCCGGAAAGTCATTTTCAGGTGATCGGGCACCTGATCCCACTGCCAGGCTTCCCGGTCAATGGTGACGCCGGTCATGCGGCGGAATTCGCGTTCCAGCGCATCCAGCAACGGCAGTTCCATCGCCGTAACGCGACCGAGAAACGCTTCGGCGTAGTTGGGCGCGGGTACCAGATTGCGGCGCACCGGCTTGGGCAGCGATTTGATCAGCGCGATAACCAGTTCGCGGCGCACGCCAGGAATTTGCCACTCGAAACCGGTCTCTTCGATTTGGTTCAGCAGCGGCAGCGGAATGTGCACCGTCACGCCATCGGCATCCGCGCCCGGTTCAAACTGATAGCTCAGTTTGAGTTTCAGGTTGCCTTGATGCCAGAAGTTGGGGTAATCGAGCTGGCTGACTTTGTCCGCGCCGTCTTTGATCAGCATTTGCTTATCAAAGCTCAGCAGATCCGGATTCTCTTTGCTGGCCTGCTTCCACCAGGTATCGAAATGGCGTGCAGACACCACGTCGCTGCCGATGCGGCGATCGTAGAAAGCGAACAGCGTTTCATCATCGACCAGAATGTCGCGACGACGCGATTTGTGCTCCAGATCTTCAATTTCGTTGCGCAGTTTCAGGTTATTGCGGAAGAACGCGTGACGCGTCTGCCAATCGCCCTCCACCAGCGCATGACGGATAAACAGCTCGCGGCTCAGTTGCGGATCGATGCGGCTGTAATTAACCTTACGCGCCTGCACAATTGCCAGGCCGTAAAGCGTCACTTTTTCCGTCGCCATCACCGCGCCCTGTGCTTTTTCCCAGTGCGGTTCGCTGTAACTGCGTTTAATCAGATGCTGCGCCAGCGGCTCGATCCATTCCGGATCGATACGGGCGGCAACGCGGCCCCATAAACGGCTGGTTTCCACCAGTTCCGCCACCATGGTCCACTTCGGCGGCTTCTTAAACAGCCCGGAACCGGGGAAGATGGCGAAGCGCGCGTTGCGAGCGCCGGTAAACTCCTGCTTGTCGTTATCTTTCTGACCAATATGCGACAACAAACCGGTAAGCAAAGCGCAGTGCACTTCACGATACGGCGCAGGTTCGCTGTTGACTGGCATCCCCTGTTCCCGCACCACCTGACGCAGTTGCGTGTAGATATCCTGCCATTCACGCACGCGCAGATAGTTAAGGAACTCGGTTTTACACAAGCGGCGGAAGTGATTGCTGGAGAGCGCTTTTTGCTGCTCCTGCAGGTAATTCCACAGATTGACGAAGGCGAGGAAATCAGACTCTTTATCCTCAAAACGACGATGTTTTTCGTCAGATGCCTGCTTTTTATCCGAAGGACGCTCGCGCGGATCCTGAATCGATAGCGCCGCGGTGATGATCATCGCTTCGCGCACGCAGCCAAATTTTTGCGCTTCCAGCACCATGCGCGCCATACGCGGATCGACGGGCAACTGCGCGAGCTGGCGGCCCGAAGGCGTCAACTTGTAGGTTTCGTCTTCACTCAGCGTGATGGCACCCAGCTCTTCCAGCAGGCGCACGCCATCCTGAATATTGCGCTTGTCCGGTGCTTCGACAAATGGGAAGGCAGCAATATCGCCCAGTCCCAGCGCGGTCATCTGCAGAATCACCGAGGCGAGGTTAGTACGCAGAATTTCAGGATCGGTAAATTCCGGACGGCTGAGGAAATCATCCTCGGAATAGAGGCGAATACAGATACCTTCCGAAACGCGGCCGCAGCGCCCTTTTCGCTGATTAGCGGAAGCCTGCGAAATCGGCTCAATCGGCAAGCGCTGCACTTTAGTGCGGAAACTGTAGCGGCTGATACGTGCGGTGCCAGGATCGATAACATATTTGATGCCAGGCACGGTCAGCGAGGTTTCCGCCACGTTGGTCGCCAGCACGATGCGGCGTCCGCTATGCGACTGGAACACGCGGTTTTGCTCGGCGTTCGACAGGCGCGCATACAGCGGCAGAATCTCGGTGTGTGCAATATCGCGCTTCATCAGCGCATCGGCAGTATCGCGGATTTCGCGCTCGCCGCTCATAAAGATCAGGATATCGCCGCGGCTCTCTTGTCCCAACTCATCGACCGCATCAAAAATCGCCTGCAGCTGATCGCGATCGGTGTCGTCAGCCTCTTCCACCATTGGGCGATAACGCACTTCGACCGGATACGTCCGGCCGGACACTTCAATCACCGGCGCATTGTGGAAATGGCGTGAGAAGCGCTGCGGATCGATGGTCGCTGACGTGATAATGACTTTTAAGTCGGGACGACGCGGCAACAGTTCGCGCAGATAGCCGAGCAGGAAATCGATGTTGAGACTGCGTTCGTGTGCTTCATCGATAATGATGGTGTCGTACTGCAGCAACAGGCGATCCTGCTGGATTTCTGCCAGCAGGATACCGTCGGTCATCAGCTTAACCTGGGTGGTTTCGCTCACCTGATCGTTAAAGCGCACCTTGTAACCGATGGTGCCGCCGAGCGAGGTTTCCAGCTCATCGGCAATGCGGTTGGCCACGGTGCGCGCCGCCAGACGACGCGGCTGAGTATGACCAATCAGCCCTTTAACCCCGCGCCCCAGCGCCAGGCAGATTTTCGGCAGCTGCGTGGTTTTACCCGATCCGGTTTCACCCGCGACGATTACTACCTGATGCTGACCGATCGCATCAGCAATGTCCTGCTGCTTCTGACTCACCGGCAGGTTGTCCGGGAAAGTGATGCGCGGTGTCGCCGCCGTGCGCTGCGCCAGGCGTTGCTCCGCCGCGACAAATTCCGGCTCCAGTTCAGCCACAATGCCCTGCTGCGCCGCAGGATTTTTCACCTTTGCAGCGCCCAACAGTCGACGTCGCAGACGTTGACTGTCGCGCAGCGTCAGATTATCGAGCCGCGGCCAGAGGGAGGCTAAAGGTGAAGAGTCGGATGATGACATAGCGATGCGTACCTGTTGTTGCAGCGGGCAGATGATTTCCCGGCGGATTCAAGCAATTAATGGTCGGCATCATAGCACAATTTGGAACACCTGCCTGAACGGGACGTGCGAGGTTATTCAATTATTTCGAACATTGATCTCGAAATATTGCGCTTTTACCTCACGGGCTAACTCCGTACAGTGTAAAGCATTGAGCGGTAAGCCAACCGCGTAACGCACAGGAAAATACCATGAGCAAAGTTTTAGTTCTGAAATCAAGCATCCTCGCTGGTTACTCTCAGTCAAATCAACTGGCTGACTTCTACGCTGACGAAGCACGCGCTAAAGGTGACTCGGTTACCGTACGTGATTTAGCCGCGCAGCCGATTCCGGTGCTGGATGGTGAGCTGGTTGGCGCGCTGCGCCCATCCGATGCCCCACTGTCACCACGTCAGCAGGAAGCGCTGTCTCTCTCCGATGAGCTGATTGCTGAACTGCAAGCCCATGACACCGTGGTTATTGCCGCACCCATGTACAACTTCAACATTCCAACTCAGTTGAAAAATTACTTCGATCTGATTGCCCGCGCTGGCGTGACCTTCCGTTACACCGAAGCAGGCCCGGAAGGTCTGGTGACCGGCAAACGTGCGGTGATCCTCTCCAGCCGTGGCGGCATCCATAAAGATACGGCCAGCGATCTGCTGACCCCATACGTGAAGCTGTTCCTCGGCTTCATCGGTATCACTAACGTGGAGTTCGTGTTCGCGGAAGGCATCGCTTATGGTCCAGAAGTGGCGACCAAAGCGGCTAACGATGCAAAAGACGCCATCAAACAAATTGTTGCTGCGTAATCATTTTTTTCGCATGATCAATGCCCGTCAGGCTTAACTGGCGGGCATTTTTTTTGCTGTTATTTTCAGCACAGCGAAAGGAGATGAAGTGACACAACACAATCAATATGGTCAGCCTATCGGTTTTGCGCTACCCGACTGGCAACCCGCAATCTTCCCGCCCGCTGCTATTCTCACTGGCCGCTTTTGCCATCTCACACCGCTTCAACTCAATCACGCGCCCGCTCTGTTTGCCGCCTTTTTGCTGGCACCCGACGATCGCGACTGGACCTGGCTTGGCGCATCGCAGCCGCAATCGTTAGCCGAGATGAACGATTGGATTGCTAACAAAATAGGTGACCGTGGATTGGTCAGTTATGCGGTGATCGATCAGGCTAATCAGCAAGCGGTTGGCGCGGTCTGTTTCGCCAATATCGACGTGCAGAACGGCGCGATTGAGATTGGCCATGTGACCTGGTCGCCGCTGATGCAGCGCAACGTATTGGGCTCTGAAGCGTTATATCTGCTGTTGCAGCAGGCCTTCGCGCTCGGTTATCGCCGCGTGGCGTGGCGTTGTGACTCCCTAAATCTGGCTTCCCGACGCGCCGCTGAACGCATCGGCTTTACCTTTGAAGGCCTCTTTCGTCAGGCAATGACGCGCAAACAGCGCAATCGCGATACCGATTGGTTATCAATCATTGATGGCGAATGGCCGCCGATTCAGCAGGCCTTAAGCCAATGGCTGGCGGTGGAGAATATGGATCAGCACGGACGCGAAAGGCAAAAGCTGCGCTGCTTTTTCTCCGCAAATTGACGTTGTCTATACTGACTCGCTGTTATCCACGCAATTGAAGAGGTACTCATGTCCAAGGTATTTATCATTGGCGGCGCAGGCAACATTGGCCGTCGTCTGGCATCACTGCTGGCCGCAAACGGGCACGTTGCGCGCCCGCTGTTTCGCAAAGCGGAACAGGAGCAGCCTTTGCGTGAACGGGGTGCTGAGCCGGTTAACGGCGACTTAACCGCGCTGGACGCCACATCGCTGGCCGCGCTGATGAAGGGCAGCGATGTGGTGGTCTTTACCGCCGGTGCCGGTGGCAAAGGCGGTGAAGAGATGACGAACGCCATTGATGGCAAAGGATTAACTACCGCGGTTGCTGCCGCGCAGCAGGCCGGCATCTCACGCTTTCTGCTGGTGTCGGCTTTCCCTGAAGCCGGCAGAAACAAAAACCTCTCCGCCAGCTTCGAAAATTACATGCGCGTGAAGAAAGCAGCCGATGTCGAGCTGGCGCAAAGCGATCTGGATTGGGTGATTTTACGCCCCGGCACGCTAACGGATGAGCAAGGCCAAGGCCGGGTGCGTGCTGGTTTGGCCATCCCGTATGGCGATATTCCTCGCGATGACGTGGCGGCAACGCTGGCTGAAATCATTGATCAACCGGCGGTCAGCCGGGTGATCATTGAGTTAACCGGCGGTGAAGTGCCGGTGCATGAAGCGGTTAAGCAACTGGCAACACGCTAGCGTCTTCAACCATCTGCTTCATCCAGCGAACGCAGATGGTCTTTTTTGTTTAGCGTCATCAGCGCCGGAATACTGATTGCAGCCGTGACCATGATGTACCAGGCGGGGATATCCAGATTCCCCGTTTGCTTAATCAGGGAGGTGATAATCAGTCCGGCACACCCCGAGAAAACTGCGTTAGAGAGTGAATAGGCCAGCCCCAGCCCGGTATAGCGGACGCGCGTGGGGAACATTTCAGCTAACATTGCCGGGCCCGGTCCTGCCAGCAATCCCACAATTCCACCCGCCACAAACACCACCAGCGCCTTGATCAACAGCGTTGAGGAATCGGCCTGCAACACTTTCAATAACGGTAATGCCAGCACCAGCAACAAACATGCCGCGATAACCATCACGCTGCGGCGTCCGATTTTATCGCTAAGCATGCCCGCTGGAATGATGGTGGCGGCAAAGCCAAGATTGGAGATCACCGCAATCAATAGCGCCTGGTTAAAGCCGGTGTGCAGCGAAGATTGCAGATAGGTTGGCATGATCACCAGATAGGTATAGCCCGCCGCTGACCACACCATCACGCGGCTGATTGCCAGCAAGATAATCCTGAGCGTCGCGCCAAAACTGGCGCTGACCGCCACTGGCTGATGCGCTTTTTGCGTTTGCTGCTGACGCACGAAGCTGGGCGTTTCTTCCATGCTGTAGCGCAGCCACAGCGCCACCATCCCCATCGGTAAGGCGAGGAAGAAGGGAATGCGCCAGCCCCAACTGTGCATCTGATCCACACTCAACACCGCCGACAGCAACGCGACAATGCCAGCGCCCGCCAGCAGGCCCAACGCCACGGTGAATGATTGCCAGGCACCGTAACGTCCTCGCTGCCCTTTGGGGGCAAACTCTGTCATCAGTGACACCGCACCGCCGTATTCCCCCCCAGCAAACAAGCCCTGCAGAATACGCAGACCGGTAATGATCAGCGGCGCCGCCACGCCAATGCTGGCATAGGTGGGAATAATGCCGATCGCGGTCGTTACCAGCGTCATCATGATCAAGACAAAAATCAGCGTCGGCTTGCGCCCAATACGATCGCCCATGCGGCCAAAAAATATTGCGCCCAACGGACGGAAGAAAAAGGCGATGGCGAAGGAAGCGTAGGTCAAAATAATGCCGGTCAGCTCGGCTTCGCCTTGCAGGCGAAAGAAGTTCTGCGCGATCACCGTCGCGAGAAAGCCATAAACCGCAAACTCGTACCATTCAATGAAATTGCCCACTGAACCGGCGATTAAGGCGCGCTTCTGTGCATCCGTTGTCGTTTGAGGCATTGGCATTTTAAGCTCCCAAAAAGATTATCTGCGGATAAACCTTACTTACGCAGCCACTGCCCATTGATGCCGCGCACATACTCGCCGCTACCTGCGCGGTTCACCAGCTTTTCGCCGGCGATGCGCGCCACTTCGCTGGCAGTCAGGTTATTTTGCTGCGCCACGCGCTGATATTGCTGCAGGCGGCCATCGTTGATGCGCTTGACCAGCGCCAGCGTTTCTTCGTCCTGCTGACGCGCCGCCACATAGCCGCTGAGCGTTTCGCCCACGCGCCCCTGTTGACGCGCCTCATCCAGCGTGAGCGCCCAGGCAAACGGCATCAGCAGCAGCGCCGCAAGCAGCGCGATCCCCTTGCGTTTCATCATGCTTCTCCTCAAAACAGTCCGCTCTGATTCTTCAGCAGCGCTTCCACATCTTTATCCACCTTGATGTGAATCTCATGCTCAATTTTGACGTTCATATTGATGGTGATGGGCTCTTTCGGCGCCGCAACTTCAATGCGCGGCACGCAGCCAATCAGCGGCAGCCAGGCTGCCAGCACCAGTAATGCCCTGAGGCTCATGGTTGGGGATCCTTCTTCGAGGGTAAGGTGGCATTTTGCTCCACCCAGGATTGCAAATTATCGCCAAAGCGCAGGCTGCGCCACAGCTGGAACAAATTTTCCTGATGCCGGTAGTTCAGATTAACGGTCTGTCGGCGGTTACTGAACTGGCTGACGCCTTTCACTTCCGATTGCATGATCAGATTGCCGAAGTTATCCAGATCGATAGTGGCCCATGAACGCGAGATTTCCATGTAGCGCAGCCAATCCAGCGCCGCTCCGGCCGCAAAGTTATTGCTGACAATCGCGTCCGCCATATCTTTATCCAGCCGGAAGGTGAGCGGACCGCTGTTGGCGATCCAGCCCTTTTCAACCAGCCATTGCGGATTATTCACCCACAGCGGCAATTCGCCATTGACCTTGCCAGACATGGCAAACTGCTTGGGTTTGATCGCGCTGACCAGCTTGCTGAGATTGATCTCCTTCAGCGAGACGCGCGCCGCTTGATGCTGTGGCATGCGCAGTTCGGGCATGCTGACGTGTCCGCCTAACAGATCGAGATTGACGTTGCTGAGCGTTAGCGGCTGGCGCTCCTGCCATGGATAGTGACCTTGCAAATCAGCGGTGATGTTTTGCAGCGAGAACTGATTTTTTACTTCGGCGATACGCAGTGAAACCGGACCGCGCCGTCCAAGCTGCCATTGATGATCCTTCAGCCGGAACGGCAGCGAGAAATCGATGCCGTTGATTTCACTGTCCGGCATCCACAGGCTGCCGTTTTTCACCGTCCAGTGACCGCCCGCTTCAAAGCCCTGCTCGCTAGCCGCCGAGAATGCCACTTGCGCGCGCAGTTCACCCGACTGGATACGCATTTTTAAATCGCTGCTGAGCAGCGGCTGGAACACCGTTAAAGATTGCGCCGGCCACCAGGCTTCGCCGCGCAGACGTTCGCCGTCCCAGCGGCCATGCACGCGTACCGGGCCAATATCCTCCGCCGTCAGCTGACCGCGCCAGATAAACTGGCTGGGATCGCTGCCTTTGGCTTCAAAATTAAGTTCTGATGGCGGCAGCCAGCCGCCGTAGCTGAACTGGGTTTGACCGGATTTTAGCGTGAAGCCACCGTTAAACGCCGGATGCGAGGGATCGCGCTGCCAGCGCACCGGCGCATTGAGCGTCAGGCGCGGTTTAGCCACTTGCACCATGCCGTACGCCAGCTGATCGAAACCGGTATTCAGCGTGTCGAGGCTGATCAAGGTGTCCTGCCAGCTGCCGGTGCCCTTCACGTCCCATTTGGCGGTGAGCGGCTCGATCAGGCCGTCCCCCCAATAACGCCAGTTCCACACGCCGCTGTCGGGCCAGAAATCGCTGGCGCGGCCATCGAGATGCAATCTGAAACGACCAAAGCTGGGATCGTGTGCCTTAAGTATTGCCTGCAGGCGACCATTAATACCGCTCGACGCCACCGTTACGCCCGCCAGCGGCCAGCGCGCTTCATCCACTTCCAGCGTTGAGAGCAAGCGACCGCGCAAACGCAGCAGCGCGCCTTGTTTCAGGGTCAATTGCGGATCGGTCAGCACGCCGTGCAGTAAGCCCGGCATGCTACCAAACAGCTGCAGATCGGCGAATTTGCTCTCGCCGGTCAACTGGAACGGCAAGGCGCTATCGACCATGCTCAGTCTGCCCGGGCCAACGCTTAATACCAGATTGCCTTTACCGCCGCGCCCTTGCGTCAGCAAATTAAATCGCCCGCTGACCAGCGTGTTTTCCAGTCCTTGCTGCCAGTTTTCCAGCGTTACTGCCACGCCACCCGATAGCGGCTGATCGGCCTGCGGCCAACGCCATTGACCTTGCGTAATACGAATCTGCCGCTCATCGACCTGCCACGGCAGCTGCAGCAGCGGCTGATCGTCATCCTGCTGTGTCACCGTCAGGGTGCCTTGCTGTTGCTGCCAGTTGAGCGCCAGCGCCAGCGGCTGCGGCCACTGCACAATATTGAGGTCAGCGCTGAGTTCGCCCGCTACCGGCAAACCATCGGCAAAGGTTGGCAAGGTGACATCGCCATGCAGGTTGAGCGGTTTGGGCAGTAAAGGATGACTGAGCTGCAGCTGGGCAATCTGCAGCAGCTGGCCTTGCAACCGCGCATCCACACTCAGGTTGTCGCCCTGATAATGCAGCCGCTGCACATCGTTATTTAAGGTGAGATCGAAACGTCCGGCATATTGTTGCCACGGCAGAATGGTGATTTTTTGCAGGTGGACATCGGCGCCAGGCAACATCTTCTGCCAGTCGGCCAGGCTGCGCGGCGCACCGCTCGCTTCGCTGTGCGGCAGCGATTGCAGGCAGTCGCTATTGAGTTGGACTTCTCCCGCGCTAAGTTGCCAGCGCTTTTGCTGCCAGCCGAGCGCCGCATCGCTGACGTTTGCCAGTACACAATCGCCCGCCAGATAGCGCACCGCCGGGAAATGCAGCGCGCCTTGCTGCCAGCGCGGCGTGCCGTTGAGTTCCACGCGAGTATTTTCGGGCAGCCAGATACCGGCCAGACGCGGCAACCATTGCGTGAGCGTCAGCAGCAATCCCAATAGCAGCAGTATTAGCGCCAGCAGCGCAGCAAGTGTTCGGCGAAGGCCACGCGTCATGGCAGTTAACGTTCCTGTTCTTTACACAATCCCGACGAGGAGCCAAATGATGGCATGTTACGTCCGGCAAATGAAGGTGTTAGCGACATAGTCTGGCTGAAGCTCAGCAAAATGACGCGGAAAACGTTATCCTGTTGTGATACCGACGTTGCATTTTTCAGGAGCGAAACAATGAAAGTTGCGGTTTACAGCACCAAGCATTACGACCAAAAATACCTTGAACACGTCAACGACAGCTACGGATTTGAGCTGCAGTTTTTTGACTTCCTGCTGACACCGGCGACGGCAAAGAACGCCGCGGGCTGTGATGCGGTGTGTATTTTCGTCAACGATGATGCCAGCAAAGCGGTGCTGGAAGAGTTGGCGGCGCTGGGCGTGAAGCACGTTGCGCTGCGCTGTGCCGGTTTCAATAACGTCGATCTGGCGGCGGCGAAAGCGCTTGGCTTAAACGTGGTGCGCGTCCCGGCATATTCGCCAGAAGCGGTAGCGGAACATGCGGTTGGCCTGATGATGACGCTGAATCGTCGCATTCACCGCGCCTATCAACGCACGCGCGACGCAAACTTCTCGCTGGATGGCTTAACCGGTTTTAACATGCATAACAAAACCGCGGGCGTGGTCGGAACCGGCAAGATTGGTATCGCGGCGATGCGTATTCTCAAGGGATTTGGCATGCGCCTGTTAGCGTTCGATCCCTATCCAAGCCAGGCGGCGCTGGAGCTGGGCGCGGAATATGTCGATCTCAAAACGCTGTTCGCTGAAGCCGATGTGATTACGCTGCACTGTCCGCTTACGCCGGAAAACCACCATCTGCTTAACGCGCAGGCGTTCAGCCAAATGAAAGATGGCGTGATGATCATCAACACCAGCCGTGGCGGTTTGATTGATTCACAAGCGGCAATTGATGCGCTTAAACAGCAGAAGATTGGTTCGCTGGGGATGGATGTGTATGAAAACGAGCGCGATCTGTTCTTTGAAGACAAATCGAATGACGTGATTCAGGATGATGTGTTCCGTCGTCTGTCGGCCTGTCACAACGTGCTGTTCACCGGCCATCAGGCTTTCCTGACCGCCGAAGCCTTGACGGCAATTTCAGAAACCACGCTCAGCAACTTACAACAGCTGGAACGCGGCGAAATCAGCCCGAATCAGGTCACCGCCTAACCCTTCTGCGCCTGCCTTAGCGGGCGCAGCTTCCACCCATTAGCGCCTGTTCGTCACAGCGACGACCATTCGCCAACTGGCACATACCGATGCGTGAACCGTCTAACTGACGCGAAAACGCCAGCGATCCCCCGGCATTACTGCAATTCACTTCAGCCATTGATGACATCACAACGCGCGGTTGTACGTGGGCGGCAGTAGCTTGTTGCGGCGGTTCGTTGTCACTGTTGCTGCTGCAGGCAGAAAGTAACAAGGTGGCGCCAGCCAGCAGGAAGAGAGCGGCTTTCATCGATGGAGCTCCGGGGATTGAGCGAAAAAGTCGCACCAGCATATGTCAGGTGCGCTGAGGGGTCGATAGGCGACACAGCTTTTTACAAAATTTAATTTCATTGTTTGCAAGCAGAATTATCCTGTTTGAGATGTTTCCGCCCTTTTCACCCGGCGGAGGGTTTGTTTTTCAATAACTAAGGAGAGAACGATGTTGACGGATATGCTTATCCGCATCGCGCTGGCGGGAATTCTCGGCGGACTGATTGGGCTAGAGCGGCAGCTGCGCGCCAAAGAGGCCGGTTTGCGCACCCATATCCTGGTCGGTATCGGCAGCGCGATGTTTATGCTGGTATCGAAATATGGCTTTGCCGATATGTTAGTCAGCGACCATGTAGCGCTCGATCCCAGCCGTATTGCGGCGCAGGTGGTGAGCGGCATGGGCTTCCTCGGCGCCGGTACCATCATTATTCAGAAGCAAGTGGTGAAAGGTCTTACTACCGCCGCCGGTTTATGGGTGACGGCGGCGATTGGTCTGGTGATCGGTAGCGGCATGTATGAAATCGGTATCTACGGCACCGTGCTGGCGCTGGTGGTGCTGGAGACGTTCCGTCGCATCAGTCACTGGCTGATAGGCCGTCACCATACGCTGCTGGTGCACCTCAAACCAAAAAGCGTGCCGCTGGTGCTGCTGGTGCTGCAACGTGAAAATGTGCGTTACGGTCACATCGCCGTAGTGAATCGTGATGAAGAGGTTGGTCTGTGCGAACTGAGCGTTGAGGTGACATTGTCACGACGCACACCAATGCATAACATCTATGACAAAGTGATGGAAATCAAAGGCGTTCAATCGCTGGAGATGATGTAAAAATCATCAATGTTAGATTGCGGTGCGCTGCCACCTCGCCAGCACACAGATGAAAAAGTCGCGTCATAGCCCTTTGCTAAACTGAACTGATAACCCCCGTAAAGTTTGCGGTTTTCTCAGCGTAGCAAAGGACGATTTATGATTACCGTCGACGGTAACGGTGCAGTGGCTTCAGTCGCCTTCCGCACCAGCGAAGTGATTGCCATTTATCCCATCACGCCCAGCTCAACCATGGCCGAGCTGGCGGATAGCTGGTCCGGCGAAGGCCGCCGTAATATCTGGGGCGATGTGCCGCGCGTGGTCGAGATGCAATCTGAAGGCGGCGCGATTGCCACGGTGCACGGCGCGCTGCAAACCGGCGCACTTTCAACCACCTTCACCTCGTCGCAGGGATTGCTGTTGATGATCCCGACGCTCTACAAACTGGCGGGCCAGCTGACGCCGTTTGTGCTGCACGTCGCGGCGCGGACCGTGGCGACGCACGCGCTGTCGATATTTGGTGATCACTCCGATGTCATGGCAGTACGACAAACCGGCTGCGCGCAGCTCTGCGCCTCCAGCGTGCAGGAAGCGCAGGATTTTGCCCTGATTGCACAAATCGCCTCACTGAATAGCCGCATCCCTTTCATCCACTTCTTTGATGGCTTCCGCACTTCGCACGAGATCAACAAGATCGTGCCGCTCAGCGATGAAACCTTGCAGGCGCTGATGCCCGCCGAGGCAATCAACGCCCATCGCGCCCGTGCATTGACGCCGGATCGTCCAACGATTCGCGGCACATCCGCCAATCCTGATACCTATTTCCAGTCACGCGAAGCCACCAACCGCTGGTATGACGATTGCACCCAGCACGTTGAGGCTGCAATGACCGCGTTTGGCGAAAATACCGGCCGCCATTATCAGCCGTTTGAGTTTTACGGCCATCCGCAGGCCGAGCGCGTAATGGTGATGATGGGCTCCGGCTGCGGCACGGCTGAAGATGCGATTGATGAGATGCTGCAGCGCGGCGAGAAAGTCGGGCTGGTTAAAGTGCGCCTCTATCGTCCGTTTTCGGCGGTGCACTTGCTGCAAAAGATCCCCGCTTCCGCCCAGCGGATTGCGGTGCTCGATCGCACCAAAGAGCCCGGTGCGCTCGGCGAACCGCTATTCCTGGATGTGATGACCGCGCTGGCTGAAGCTTACAGCCGTGGCGAGCGTGTGTCGCTGCCGAAGGTGATTGGCGGTCGCTATGGTTTGTCGTCGAAAGAGTTCGCACCCGATGCGGTGCTGGCAGTGTTTCGTGCCTTGCTGCGCGAAACACCGCCAGCGCGTTTTACCGTCGGCATTTACGACGACGTCACCCATCTTTCGCTGCCGCTGGAAGCCAACATCGTGCCGAATCGCGCACGGCTTGAAGCGCTGTTTTATGGTTTGGGCAGCGACGGCAGCGTCAGCGCCAGTAAAAATAACCTGAAGATAATCGGTAACGCCACGCCGTGGCAGGTGCAGGGCTATTTTGTCTACGACTCGAAGAAAGCCGGCGGCCTGACGATTTCCCATCTGCGCGTCAGTGAATATCCGATTCAATCCGCCTATTTGATTCAGCAAGCCGATTTCATTGGCTGCCATCAGCTGCAGTTTATCGATAAGTATTCGATGCTCGATCAGCTTAAACCGGGCGGGATTTTTCTACTCAATACGCCCTACAGCGCTGAGGAAGTGTGGCCGCGCCTGCCGCAGGAAGTGCAGAGCCAGCTCAACGACAAACAGGCGCGATTTTATGTGATCAACGCTGCGCGTATCGCGCGCGAATGCCAGCTGGGCGCGCGTATCAACACCGTGATGCAGATGGCCTTTTTCCAGCTGACCCAGATTTTGCCGGGCGATAGCGCGTTAACTGAACTGCAAAACGCCATTGCGCGCAGCTACAGCAGCAAAGGCGAAGAGCTGGTGCAGCGAAACTGGCAAGCGCTGGCGATGGCACAACAAGCGCTGCAGACGGTGCCGCTGCAACCGGTAGACGATCGCAGTCCGCATCGCCCGCCGGTGGTAGCCGATAGCGCGCCGGATTTCGTCAAAACCGTCACCGCAGTGATGCTTGCCGGCCTTGGCGATAAACTGCCGGTTTCGGCGCTGCCGCCTGATGGAACCTGGCCAGTTGGCACCACGCAATGGGAAAAGCGCAATATCGCCGAAGCCGTGCCGATCTGGCAGCCCGATCTCTGTACGCAGTGCAACCATTGCGTCGCCGCCTGCCCGCACTCGGCCATTCGCGCCAAAGTGGTTGATCCTGCAGCGCTGGACGATGCGCCATCTTCGCTCGCTTCTCTGGATGTGAAATCGCGCGATATGCGCGGACAGAAATACGTGCTGCAGGTGGCGCCGGAAGATTGCACCGGCTGCAATTTGTGTGTGGAAGTGTGCCCGGCCAGCGATCGCCAGCATCCGGAAATCAAAGCCATCAACATGAAATCACGCCTGGAGCATGTTGAGACGGAAAAGGTCAATTACGCTGCCTTCCTTGCGCTGCCGGAGATCACCGCCGAGCAGCTGGAACGTATTGATATTCGCACCTCGCAGCTGATTACGCCGCTGTTTGAATATTCCGGTGCCTGCTCGGGCTGCGGGGAAACGCCCTATATCAAACTACTGACGCAGCTGTATGGCGATCGCCTGCTGATTGCCAATGCCACCGGCTGCTCCTCCATTTATGGCGGTAATCTGCCTTCCACGCCTTACACCACCAATGCTGAAGGTCGCGGTCCGGCGTGGGCGAATTCGCTATTTGAAGAT
Source organism: Pantoea sp. GbtcB22 (assembly GCF_019091025.1). Classification (NCBI taxonomy): domain Bacteria; kingdom Pseudomonadati; phylum Pseudomonadota; class Gammaproteobacteria; order Enterobacterales; family Erwiniaceae; genus Pantoea; species Pantoea sp. GbtcB22. The sequence continues at coordinate 428,599 of NZ_JAGXKB010000001.1, read as the reverse complement.
AATGCCGAATTTGGTCTGGGCTTCCGCTTGAGCGTGGACCAGCAGAAACAGCGCGCGCTCAGATTACTGGATCAATGCGCTGCGCAGCTACCGGCGGCATTGGTTGACGCATTAAAAAGTGACAACGTCACCATTTCCCAACGACGCGAGCAGATTATACAGCTGCGCGCCCTGCTCGCGGCTTCACCGCAGCCTGAAGCCAAAGCCCTAAACGACACAGCGGATGCGCTGGTGGCGAAATCGGTCTGGCTGATCGGTGGCGATGGTTGGGCGTATGACATTGGCTACGGCGGCCTCGATCACGTGATGAGCCTGAGCGAAAACGTTAACGTGCTGGTGCTGGATACGCAGTGCTACTCCAATACGGGCGGCCAGGCATCAAAAGCGACGCCGCTCGGCGCGGTGACCAAGTTTGGCGAACAGGGGAAACGCAAGGCGCGCAAGGATCTCGGCATGTCGACGCTGCTGTACGGGCATGTGTATGTGGCGCAGATTTCGCTGGGCGCGCAGCTCAATCAAACCGTGAAAGCGTTTCAGGAAGCGGAAGCCTGGCCGGGACCCTCGCTGATCATCGCTTACAGCCCGTGTGAAGAGCATGGCTACGATCTGGCTTATAGCCACGAGCAGATGCGCCTGCTGACCACCAGCGGTTTCTGGCCGCTTTATCGTTTTGATCCTCGACGCGCCGAGCAAGGTAAAGCCGCGCTGGCGCTGGATTCGCGTCCGCCGACCTCGGAACTCGAACAAGCATTAATGAACGAGCAGCGTTTCCGCCAATTGCAAACTCAGCGGCCAGAAGAAGCGTCGCAGCTGTGGCGTGATGCAACGGTAGCCGCCAGTCAGCGTTATCAGCGGCTGGCCGAGTTAGCCGGGAAAACCGAGAAAAGCGAGTAGATGAAAAAGCCCGGCGCGATGGCCGGGCGTTTCTTTGCTGGGTTAATGTTGATGGATTAACACGGCTTGAGCTGAACGATGGCCATCTCTACCGCCCGATTCGGTGAGCCGGTGAGTTCACGATAGCGCAACTGTAGATTGCGCAACTCGCTGGCTAGCACCTCTTTCTCGGTTGCTGCGCCTCGCTGTGCCAGCTCCAGATAACATTGCCCCACCAGCCGACACGCCTCTTCAAAAACCATATCGTACGTTTGCATTTGCCGCTCCTCACCTAAAGAAAGTAAAAAAAGCACTTCGGCCATCCTGTCAGGCCCAGATGAGGTAAATATTTGCCCAGATCAATAAATAGCCAGATTGTTCTGACAAAGTGTGCGCCTTTGTCTCAAGCGCAATGAGTTATCATCAGAAAAGAGATCACTTCAGGCTAGCATTCGCGCCCGCAATCCGTACCATACGCAGTCATGTTTACAGGGTTTATTGCCGTTGAAGATTGCTTCAGCCGCTAACGGCCCTCGCCTTCACTCTCAAGCGTGAAAATAATGTCAGAAAATCAAGAAGTAACAAAAAAAGAGCAGTACAACCTCAACAAACTGCAGAAGCGTTTGCGTCGCAACGTTGGCGAAGCCATTGCTGACTTCAACATGATTGAAGAAGGCGATCGCATCATGGTTTGTCTGTCTGGTGGTAAAGACAGCTACACCATGCTGGAGATCCTGCGTAATTTGCAGCAGAGCGCGCCGGTGAACTTCTCGCTGGTGGCGGTGAATCTCGACCAGAAACAGCCCGGTTTCCCGGAGCATATTTTGCCGGCCTATCTGGAACAACAGGGCGTTGAGTATCACATCGTTAACGAAGACACTTATTCCATCGTTAAAGATAAGATTCCTGAAGGCAAAACTACCTGCTCGCTCTGTTCGCGTTTGCGCCGGGGGATTCTGTATCGCACCGCCACCGAGTTGGGTTGTAGCAAAATCGCCTTAGGTCATCATCGCGACGATATTCTGCAGACCATGTTCCTCAACATGTTCTACGGCGGCAAGATGAAAGGCATGCCACCAAAACTGATGAGCGATGACGGTAAACATATCGTGATTCGTCCGCTGGCATACTGCCGCGAGAAAGACATCATTCGTTTTGCGGAAGCGCGCCAGTTCCCGATCATTCCGTGCAACCTATGCGGTTCGCAGCCGAATCTGCAACGTCAGGTGGTTGCCGACATGCTGCGTGACTGGGATAAACGTTATCCGGGCCGTATCGAAACCATGTTTACCGCGATGCAGAATGTGGTGCCATCACACATGGCCGACATTAATTTGTTCGATTTCAAAGGCATCAAACACGGTGATGCCGTGGTGGATGGCGGTGATTTGGCGTTTGATCGCGAAAGCTTGCCGGTGCAGCCCGCGGGCTGGCAGCCAGAAGAGGATGATGCGCCGAATCTCAGCGTACGTCTTGATGTGCTGGAAATTAAGTAATCGGTTTTGCTGTGAAAAAGGCGCGTCGCTTCGGCTACGCGCCTTTTTTATTAACGGTGCGGCGGAGGATCCTGGATCGGTGGGAATTCGGGATCGTGTGGTGGCTGTGCGGGTGGTATCGGCTGCGGTTGTGGAATCGGTTCGGGAATCGGTGGTGGATCGGTAGGAATCGGTTCGCTGGCAATGATCTCTTGCATGCCCTTCTCCTTGTCGCTGAATGTTCTTTAAGCATAGGAAAGGTTGGCCGAGCAAGCCAGGCGGGCAAAAAAAAGCCGGCGGATAAGCCGGCGTCGTACGAATCAAATGTGCTATGCAGTAATTCAAAAAAGGAAGTAAGACAATATGGAGCGCAACGCCCATCGCTTGACGTTGCATTCACCTGCGGGAAAGAGTTTGCCCCGATTGCGCTGGCGGGATATTGATATCGATCAGGTTTAATCCGCTTTTCTGCCTTACAACCATTTCCGCCGTTTCAGCCATATCGCCACGCCGCCAACCATCACCAATAGCAGCACGCAGAAAGCGGTAAAGCCCAGCGCCCAATTGCCGCCCGGAATGCCGCCGAGGTTGACGCCGAATAAGCCGGTAAGGAACGTGGCCGGTAAAAAAATCATCGCCATCAACGACATGGTATAAGTGCGGCGATTCATCGATTCCGCAAGTATTGACGCCACTTCATCCGCCAGAATCGAAGTACGCGCCACGCCGGCATTGAGATCGTCCAATCCGCGACCTAAGCGATCGGCAACTTCTTGCATACGGCGACGATCGTCGTCGTTCATCCACGCCATCTTCTCGATAGCCAGCCGCGCATAGACATCGCGCTGCGGTGCCATATAACGACGCATCACAATCAGCTGCTTACGCAGCAGCGCCAAATCGCCGCGCGCTGGTACTTCCTGATTCATCAGCGCATCTTCCAGCTCGATAATTTTATCGTGCATCTCTTCGATAAATTCGCTGGCGTGATCGGTTAACGCATCGCACACATCCACCAGCCAGCTGCCGCCGTCAACAGGACCGTTACCTTGTTGTAGATCGGTCAGCACGGCATCAATGGCGTACACTTTGCGACGGCGCGTCGAGACAATCAGCTTGTCGTTGATAAATACGCGCATCGCCACCAGCTGATCGGGACGTGAATCGGCGTTATGGTTCACGCTGCGCAGCACAATCATGAAGCCGTCACCGAGCCGCGCCACGCGCGGCCGCATGCTGTCGCCCGCCAGCGCATCACGCACCGAATCGGGGATCAGCGGCGTGTTTTGCAGCCATTCCGCACTTTGTCGTTGGGTGTAATTGAGGTGCAACCAGCAGGGACGTTCGCAGTTGATGACGTCTTTATCTTCGATGGGGATCATGCCGCCTGCGCCATCCAGCTGACAGGACACAATGGCATCGGATACTTGTAACGCTTTTCCTTCAATGACGTTCACGAACTCGCCTCACTATCAAAATCAATACGATACAGTCTAGCGTGGCGCAGACCAGTTGCAATCATCAGGCTGTGAGCAAAGATGACAGGCGGTGACAATCACCGCCTGCGGATGTGCAGGATTAATGCTTCTCAATCCACAGCTCGCGGCTGTACGCCACGTCTTCAGGATTGGTGATCGGATAACCTTTCACCCACGGCTTGATTAAGCGGCCGTTGGTGTATTGGTAGATCGGCGCGATTGGTGCCTGATCGGCGATGATCTGCTCGGCTTTGTTGTAATCGGTGTTACGCGCCGCCACGCTGGTTTCAGTGCTGGCTTTGGTGATCACCGCATCGTAATCGGCACTGCGGAAGCGCGCGATATTGCCGGTGTGGGTCGAGGTCAGCAGACTGAGGAAGGTTGAAGGCTCATTATAATCGCCGATCCATGAAGCGCGGATCACATCGAAATTGCCGCTGTTACGGCTGTCGATATAGGTTTTCCACTCCTGATTTTGCAAGGTGACATTTACGCCAAGATTCTTCTTCCACATTGACGCCACCGCGATAGCAATTTTCTGATGGCTTTCCGAGGTGTTGTAGAGCAGCGTCAAATGCAGCGGTTTGCCCGGTCCATAACCTGCCGCTGTCAGCAATGCTTTGGCCTGCGCGTTCAGCTCCTGCTGGCTATGTTGCTGCAGATAGCTCTTCATCGGGGTGAAACCGGCGGTAACGTCCGGCGTGAAGTGCCAGGCCGGTTTTTCGCCGGTGCCCAATACTTTCTCCGCAATGATGCGACGATCGATGCTCCACGACAGCGCCTTGCGTACGCGTACATCAGCGGTTGGCCCTTTCTCGGTATTGAACGCGTAGTAATAGGTGCCAAGCTGATCCGGCGTATACACCTGACCAGGCAACTCTTTTTTCAGCAGCGCGTACATGTTTTTCGGGAAGGATTCGGTGATATCGATATCGTTGGCACGATAGCGTTTGGTAGCACTGGATTCTTCATTAATCGGAATAAACAAGACTTTCGTCAGCACCGATTTTTGGTCATCCCAATAGTTAGCGTTGCGCACCAATACAATTTTTTCGTTCACCACGCGATCCTGCAGCTGATAAGCGCCATTGCCCACCAGCTTGCCCGGTGATGTCCAGCTATCGCCTTCTTTTTCAATCACTTGCTTCGATACCGGATACATCGCGGCGTTGGCGACCATGCTCGGGAACCACGGTACAGGACGTGACAATGTCACCTTAAGGTGGGTCGCATCGGTTGCCGTTACGCCCAGCTTATCGGCGCTCATCTGTCCTTTGGTGATTGCTTCGGCGTTTTCAATGCCGCTTAAGGCGGCGAACCAGGCAAACGGCGAACTGTTCTTCGGCTCAACTAAACGTTGCCAGCTATAGACAAAATCCTGCGCGGTAACCGGCTCACCATTTGACCAGCGCGCATCTTTCCGCAGGGTGAAGATCCAGGTTTTGTTGTCGTTGCTGCTCCAGCTTAGCGCTACGCCCGGCACGATGTTTCCGTGGGCGTCCTGATTGGTCAGCCCTTCAAATAGATCGCGCATCACCTGAATTTCTGGCAAACCAACCGCCTTCATCGGATCGAGTGAAGCGGGTTCATCTTTAATATGGCGAACAATTTCCTGGGTGCTGGCCAGCTGTGCGCCCGGCGGCACGTTGGCGGCGAATGCGGGTGAGGCTGCACTGGCTACAATTAAGGCAGTCAGCGTTTTGCTGAACGTTAGTTTCATCACCACTCCTTTACGCGAAAAAAATGGCGACCGCGAAGAGATTGTGTCGCCAGCAACTTTTGGCACTTTATCGCAAATTGCTGATTGATATATAGCTATTTCCCCGCAGGCTATTTACCGTTATGTTGAGGCTGGATTCCCGGTCACATTTTTACCTTGAGCGCCAGAAGGCTTTTGGCGGTGTTGGAAGCATTTCATAGAGGAACGTCATGTCGTCATACCATCCACGTCCGCTGCGCGGCAAGCTGGACGCTGTCTGGCAACAATACGGGCAATCGGTGCTGGGTGCACCGCTGCTGTGGTTTCCGGCACCCGCCGCCGATGCCGAAAGCGGGCTGATTATTGCTGGCACGCACGGCGACGAGAATGCCGCGATTGCCACCTTATCGGGCGCGATGCGCACCTTGCCGGACGGGCTGCGGCGTCATCACGTTGTTCTGGCGGTCAATCCCGATGGTTGTCAGTTGGGGCTGCGCGCCAACGCCAATGGCGTCGATCTCAACCGTAACTTCCCCGCCGCTAACTGGCAGCATGGCGACACGGTGTATCGCTGGAACAGCGAAGCGGATGAGCGTGATGTGGTGCTTTCAACCGGATCAGCGCCCTCTTCCGAACCAGAAACCCGCGCGCTGTGCCAGCTCATTCATCAGATCAAACCGCGTTGGGTGGTTTCGTGGCATGAGCCGCTGGCCTGTATTGATGATCCGCACCACAGCGAATTAGCGCAGTGGCTGGCGCAGCAGACCGCGCTGCCGGTGGTGAGCAGCGTGGGTTATGCTACGCCGGGTTCGTTTGGCAGCTGGTGCGACGACCTCGGCCTGTTATGCATTACCGCCGAGATGCCGCCGATTTCGGTGGACGAAGCCACCGAAGTCTATCTGGAAGCGATGATCAATCTGCTGCGCTGGCAGCCAGCGGCTTGAGTACGCCGTGAGAAAAATGCAGCGACGGTTCAACATCGGCCGCAAGCCAGGTTGGACCGTCGAGATCCGCGAAGGTCGCGCGCGCCGTAAGCGGTAATGCCGCACGAATCGCCCGCGACGTGCAGAGCATGCAGCCGAGCATAATCGCGAATCCCTGCTGCTGCGCCGCCTCTGCCAGCGCCAGCGCTTCCGTTAATCCGCCGGTTTTATCCAGCTTGATATTCACCATCTCATAGCGCCCTTTCAGCTGCGGCAGGCTTTCACGCGTATGGCAGCTTTCATCGGCGCAGATTGGCAGCGGATGGATAAAGTTGCCCAGCGCGCTGTCTTCTGCGGCCGGTAGCGGCTGTTCCAGCATCGCGACATTGAGGTCGGCCAGCAGCTGACAGCGTGCCGCCAGGCCTTCGGCATGCCAGGATTCGTTGGCATCGACAATCAAAGTCGCGTCCGGTACCGCGCTGCGTATCGCCACCAAACGTTCGCTGATCAGGTGATCGTCCATTTTAATCTTCAATAAACGCGCGCCATGTTGCCACAGCGCCTGCGCGCTGCTGGCCATCGCATCTGGCGTATCGATGCTGATGGTATGTGCGGTGACAATCTCTTCAGCCAGTTGCACCGCGCACAATTGCACCAGACTTTCGCCCTGCTGCTGTCGTGCCAGATCCCACATTGCGCAGTCAATCACGTTGCGTGCCGCGCCCGCCGGTAACGCCTGTTGCAGCGCTTCTCGCGTCATGCCGCTTTGCAACGCGCTTAGCTGCGAGGCGATCTGCTTGAGCACCGACTCCTCACTTTCACCGTAGCGCGCGTAAGGCGTCGCTTCGCCAACACCTTTAACGCCATCTTGCTCGATTTCCACTACCACAACATGCGCCTCGGTGCGGCTGCCGCGCGAAATAACAAACGGCGAATGTAACGGCCAGGCTTCCGGATAACTCTTCACTGTTCTCATTATTTCTCCTTAAATCCGTCGCTTTAATGCGAGCCGGCTCGATTATCGCCAGGAAATGCGCTCGTAAACCCTTAAAAATTATGTCATAAACAAGCGCTATACCTGTTCTGACGTTCCAAAAGTCAGATATTTCATCGTTAAAAAAGGAAATCGCATGTCTCAGACTGTTCACTTTCAGGGCAATCCGGTGCCGGTTGCAGGCCAGTTCCCACAAGTTGGCGAGCAAGCTAAACCTTTCAACCTGGTCGCAAAAGATCTTACTGACGTATCCCTGGCTAATTATGCAGGCAAACGCAAAGTTCTGAACATTTTCCCAAGCATTGATACTGGCGTGTGTGCGGCATCGGTGCGTAAGTTTAACGAGCGTTCAGGTGAAGCGAACAACACGGTTGTGCTCTGCATCTCCTCCGACCTGCCTTTCGCCCAGTCACGCTTCTGTGGCGCAGAGAACGTCAGCAACGTGATCACGCTCTCTTCCCTGCGTGGCGCCGAGTTCAAAGAAAACTATGGCGTGGCGATTGCTGATGGCCCGCTGAAAGGCCTGACCGCGCGTGCCGTGGTGGTGCTGGATGAAAACGATAAAGTGATTTACAGCGAGCTGGTGAATGAAATCACCGAAGAGCCAAACTACGATGCCGCGCTGGCTGCGCTGAAGTAAATCTCTCGCCTGCCAGGCGAAACAAAAAGCACCGAATGATTAACGCGTCGGTGCTTTTTTTATGCTCACCTTCAGGATGGCTCAATTTTCAACCTGTTGATTTATCGCGATACGTAGCACTTATTCCCGCCATGTTGCATTTTTACTGTGATTCTTGTTACCCGTATCACATTAATTAAAAAACATAAAACCTGTAACAAATCCCGCAATTGTTCCCATCAGCATCGCTACCTATAACTAACCGTCAATTGCACTTAAGCGATTTAAAGACAGGCGGGAATCTTTATGCAAGCAAGCTTATCCATTAAAGAAAAGTTTAGTTACGGCCTCGGTGATATGGCCAGCCATATCGCCATCGATAACGTCATTATTTTTCTCACCTTTTACTACACCGATGTGGTGGGTTTGCCCGCAATCTTTGTTGGCACGCTGTTTTTACTGGCGCGCGTCGCCGATGCGGTGATCGACCCGGCGATGGGGATGGTGGCTGACCGAACCCGTTCACGCTGGGGCAAATTCCGTCCCTGGCTATTGATGCTCGCGGTACCGTTCGGCGTCAGCTGTATGTTGATTTATGCGGTGCCGGAAAGCCTGTCGCTGACTGGCAAGATGATTTACGCCGCCGTGACCTACAGCCTGATGATGCTGATGTACACCGCCATCAATATTCCTTACTGCTCGATGGGGGCGATTATCACCGCCGATGATAATCAGCGCATCTCCCTGCAATCATGGCGCTTCTTCCTCGCCACGCTGGGCGGCGCGATGTCCACTTTCCTGATGATCCCGCTCGCCACCTTGCTGGGCGGCGGTAACAAACTGGACGGTTACTTCGCAGCAATGTCGATAATGGCGACGCTGGCAACCCTGCTGTTTTTTATCTGTTTTCTCAATACACGCGAACGCATCAATGCTCCCGCTAACCACGGCAACTTTCTTGCCGATCTGCGCGATTTGCTGCGTAACGATCAGTGGCGCGTGGTCGCGTTGCTGGTGTTCTGCAATATCTCATTCGGCGTGGTGCGGCTCGGCGCGATGATGTACTACGTCACCTATTTTCTGGGTGATGCCAGCCTCTTCATGTGGCTGCTGGCCGCGCATATTGTCGGCAAAAGCGTCGGTAGCGTGCTGGCGAAACTGCTGACGCGCCGCCTGAACAAAATCACCGCCTTTACGCTCAGCGCCATTACTGCTGGCGTGCTAAGCATCAGCATCGTGTTCCTGCCCGGCTCGCTGGCGCTGTTGGTTGGCATGACATTCATCGTCTCCAGCTTCTATCAGGTCACCACCACGCTGATGTGGGTGATGATGGCCGACGTGGTGGATTACGGTGAATATCGTCAGGGAAAACGCCTCGATGGCACCGTCTTCTCGACTCTGCTCGCCGTATTGAAAATGGGCATGGCCATCAGCGGTGCGATTGTCGGCTGGACGCTTGGCCTGAGCGGTTACGTCGCTCAGGCACCGCATCAGCAACCCGCCGCCATGATGGCCATCGTGGCGCTGTTTTCGGTGGTTCCCGGCCTGCTGTCGCTGTTAAGCGCGCTGGCGATGCGCGGCTACAAACTTAACGATGCCACCATGCGCACCATCAATCAGCACAAAGTGTCAGCCCAACCGGCTGCCACTGCTTCCCCCCTTTTACAACCACAGGAGTTGTCATGAGTGAATTACGCGCCGAATCCCAGCGTATTATCTGGACATTTGACCGTCAGACGCTGGTTATCGAACCCTGGGGCGCGCATAGCCTGCGAGTACGAGCCACCTGTCAGCCCGAACTGATCGACCATGACTGGGCGTTGTTATCGCCTGCGGCTTGCGAGGTGGAGATCCAGCGCGAGCATGAATCTCTCAGCCTGCGTAACGGCAATATCACCGCCACACTGAATATTCGCGGCCAGCTGGCTTTCTATAATCAGCACGGCGAATTGCTGCTCGAGGAGTTCTGGCGTCAGCGCAGCACCGTGGGCATCGGTGCCAGCGAAAAGAGTCAGGACAAATACATCAGCGCCTTGAAGCTGGATGCGCGCGCCTTTCGACCGATTCCGGGAGGGAAATATCAGCTGAGCGTGCGCTTTGAAGCGCGTGCCGAAGAGAAAATCTATGGCATGGGCCAGTATCAGCAGGATTGTCTCGATCTGAAAGGCTGCACGCTTGAGCTGGCACAGCGCAATTCGCAGGCCAGCGTGCCGTTTATGGTATCCAATCTCGGCTACGGCTTGCTGTGGCATAACCCGGCCATCGGCGAGGTGACCTTTGGTAAAAACGGCACGCGCTGGCAAGCCGAAGTAACCGATCAGATGGATTACTGGATCACCGCAGGCGACACACCCGCTGAGATCGTGCGTCAGTATGGCCGCGCCACTGGCACAGCACCGATGATGCCCAGCTTCGCGACCGGTTTCTGGCAATGCAAACTGCGCTATCGCACTCAGCAGGAAGTGCTGGAGGTCGCGCGCGAATATCGCCGCCTGCAGCTGCCGCTCTCGGTGATCGTCATCGACTTTTTCCACTGGCCAAATCAGGGAACCTGGTGTTTCGATGCGCGCGACTGGCCAGATCCGCGTGCCATGGTGCAGGAGCTGAAAGAGATGGGCATCGAAACCATGGTGTCTGTGTGGCCCACGGTGGATAGCCGCAGTGATAACTATCGTCTGATGAAATCCAAAGGCTTGCTGGTTAACAGCGAGCGCGGCGTATCGGTGAACCTTGATTTTATGGGCAACACCACTTTTTTTGACGCCACGCATCCCGCCGCACGCGAGTTCGTCTGGCAGGAAGTTAAGCGCAACTATTATGACCACGGCATCCGCACTTTCTGGCTCGACGAAGCAGAGCCAGAATACCGCGCCTACGATTTTGATAATTACCGCTATCATCTCGGTCCGGTACAGGAAGTGGGCAATATCTATCCGCAGCTGTTTGCCCGCGGATTTTATGAAGGTCTGCAACAACAGGGCGAGAGCGAGATCGTCAATCTGGTGCGCTGCGCTTGGGCGGGCAGCCAGCGTTACGGCGTGCTTGCCTGGTCGGGCGACGTTCACTCCTCGTTCCATGCCTTACGTAATCAGTTCACTGCCGGGCTGAATATGGCGATGGCAGGTATTCCATGGTGGACCACCGACATCGGCGGTTTTCAGGGCGGGAATATTCATGATCCGGCGTTTCATGAACTGTTGATCCGTTGGTTCCAATGGGCGGTATTCTGTCCGGTGATGCGTTTGCATGGTTACCGCGAGCCACAAATTGCACCTGAAGAAGCCTGGCGCGATGGTATTGCGCAGTGTAACAGCGGCTCACCCAATGAGGTATGGAGTTACGGTGAGGAGAATTACGCGCTGATGAAAAGCTGCCTGCTGCAACGTGAGCAGATTCGCCCCTATATTGATGGCCTGATGCGCGAAGCCCATGAGCTCGGTGATCCGGTGATGCGCCCGCTGTTCTATCACTACCCGCAGCAGCCAGAGAGCTGGCAAGTGGAAGATCAGTATCTGCTGGGCCGCGACCTCCTGATCGCGCCGGTACTGCACGCCGGGCAGCGTGAACGTGAAGTGTGGTTACCTGCTGGTGAACAATGGATTACCCGCAATGGTGAGTGCTATCAAGGCGGCCAACGCATCAGCGTCGCCGCGCCACTGAGTGAAATTCCGGTGTTTACGAGAGCAGGAAGTCAGGTAGACATCCGCGTGCCAGAGTAGATGCACATTTACGATAGGTCGCCATGAATGGCGTAATGCTTGTCAGTTAAGCCCACGATGAATCTTCAGTGCGTGCTGCTGAAAAGGGCTCATTTGCCAGAGGCGCTGGCGCGTCTGCTGCGGCAAAAGGGCCATTCGCAGCGCTGAGGCTTTTACGTTGGGCCAGGAGCCTCGCGCATGGATGCGCGAGGCAGTTCGGGGCCGGCCAGGACGGCCGATCCGCGAACGGTCCGTTTGGCACAACGTGAAAGCCGAAGGTACCGCGCTAGCGGCGCGAGGACGGCCCGTGACGCAGCAGATGTGTCAGAGCCCGCACCGATTTAAAGCAAAATGCTTTCTTAACTGACAGGCAACGCCATAAATGGCGACCGCATGCAGAACGGCGTTGCGGGATGCACGCGCTCTATTACTCGCTCTCGTTGCGCTTCTGCCCTAACCCATATTCACGCAGCTTATTGGCAATCGCGGTATGCGACACGCCGAGGCGTTTCGCCAGTTTGCGCGTGCTGGGATAAGAGAGATAGAGACGCGTCAGCACCGAACGTTCGAAACGGCTGGTGATATCGTCCAGCGAACCTTCCATCGCCTCTTCGCCCAATGACACATCGAGCGCCTGCTCTGGCAACACAATATCTTGTGGTCCCAGCTCGTAACCTTCCAGCTGCGTCAGCGCACGGTACAGCGCATTCTTCAACTGGCGTACGTTACCGGGCCAATTATAGCGCGTCAGGAATGGCGTCAGCTGCGATGAGAGGCGCGGACGCGGCAAGCCTTGTTCATCGGCGAAACGCGCGACAAACATTTCGGTGAGCGGCAGAATATCCAGCGGACGTTCGCGCAGCGGCGGCAGATTGAGCGTCAGCACATTCAGGCGATAAAACAGATCTTCGCGGAACTCACCACGCTGCACCAGCTCAATCAAATTCTTCTGCGTGGCGCAAATCACGCGCACATCAACGTGCACTTCATGCTCTTCGCCCACGCGGCGGAACGTGCCGTCGTTAAGGAAACGCAGCAGTTTGGTCTGCATGCGTGGCGACATTTCGCCAATCTCATCCAGCAATACCGAACCGCCGTTAGCCTGCTCGAAGAAGCCTTTCTTGCCTTCCAGCGCATTGGGATAAGCACCGGCAGCGTGACCAAATAGCTCACTCTCCGCCACATCATCCGGCAATGAGGCGCAGTTCAGCGCCAGGAACGGTTTTTTGCCACGCGCGCTACGCAAATGACAGGCGCGCGCCAGCATATCTTTGCCGGTGCCGGTATCACCGACGATCAACAGCGGCGCATCGTGCATCGCCAGCTTGCGCGCCTGATCGATCACCTGACGCATTTTTGGCGTAACCGCCACGATATGATCGAACTCCGATTCATCGGTAACGGTAAGATTTTGCAGCTGTCGGCCCATACGCGCCGTCGATTTCAGGGTGATCATCGCGCCGACCGGCAGATCGCTCTGGCCCTCTTCTTCTGCCAGATAAATCGGTCGCGCTTCCATCAGGAAATCGCGCCCCTGAATCACCACATGCTGCGCCTGTGCGTCAACGCGATCATTCTCCAGCCAGCGCTGGAAATTGAAGCCGGTGATTAGGGTGCCAACGTTTTGATTGCGCAGCTTCTGTTCATCAAGGGTGAACAGATTCTGTGCTGCCGGATTGGCCAGCTCGACTTTGCATTTCAGATCGATGGATAACACCGGTTCTGGCATCGCCACCAGCAGCGCGCTCAATGCGCGATGCTCGCGTTCAGAGGGCATAAACGAAACGGTACGCACATCTGTCACGCCAGGTGTACGGCGGATTTCCGCCATCAGATTGCTGAAGGGTTCAAACTCCAGCGCGGTAAAATTGAGATAAATGCGACCGAGTGGCGCAATTTCGATGCCGCGCAGGTCGATATTGCGGGCAACCAGCAGGTCGAGCAACTCGCGCGCCAGACCGATTCGGTCCTGGCAGAAAACTTCCAAACGCATTGCGATGAGCCTTAGTCAGGTTTTGATTTTAGTGATAATACGCTAACTTGCAGCGCCTCAGAAGAGGCCTGTCAGGAAAAGTTGACAGCCAGAGGCAGGTGATAAAGGGAAGTGTAACGGAGCGACCAACAAAAATCCCGCCGAATATGCGTGGTAACACAGATAATTTTACCTTTCACGCCAGTTGCAGCGTGAAAGGTACGCAAGTGCTGATTATTTAGCAGCCTGCCCTACTTTATCCCCACTTTTTACCAGGGATTCTTTCAACTGACCGATTAACTCGCGACGGAAATCGCCCAGACGCGGCTTATCATCTTCCAGCCACGGTAACGGGCGACACAGCTCCATCGCTTTAATGCCGAGACGTGCGGTGAGCAAACCGGCACCAATCCCTTGCGCAGCGCGGGTTGACAGGCGTGCGGCAAGATCCTGTGACATCCAATCCATCCCGACTTCGCGCACCAGTTCGGAAGCCCCGGCAAACGCCATATTGAGCAGCACTAAGCGGAACAGGCGGATGCGGCTAAAGTAACCCAGCTCAATGCCATAGATCGCCGCGATGCGATTGACCAGCCGCAGATTGCGCCAGGCGATAAACGCCATGTCGACCAAAGCCAGCGGGCTGACGGCGATCATTAACGTCGATTCGGCGGCGTGACGGCTTATTTCCCGGCGCGCCTGACGATCCAGCACTGGCTGCACCAGTTGGGCATATAAGGTGACGATTTCACGATCGTTGTGGGTTTCATGCAGCGCCGCATGCCAGCGCTGCAGTGCAGGATGCGCCTGATCAAGCTGCGCCTGTTGCGCCAGCTTTTCACAGAACGCACGACCTTTTCCGACGCCGTGACTGTGCAGCAATTCGCGGCCAATATCGCGCTCTTCGGCCCGCTGACGCAGACGATATAAACGCCGCCATTCGCCAATCAGCGCACCCGCCCCCGCGGCAACTATCAATGTGCCTGCCACGCCGGTGCCGAGGGTAAACCAGTCGCGCACCAGCCACGCATCGTGCAGCGTTTGCGCGCCCTGCGCCACCACGCTGACGCCGAAAATAGCGAGGCCAACGCCCACCATTTTACGCCACAGGCTGCGCTTCGGCCGCAGCGCGGCTTCCACCACTTTTTCGCCTTCGCCCTCTTCCAACGGCTCGGCTTCCGCCGTGGCGAGAAAGGCTTTCTCGCTGTCCGCGCTAAAGGTTTGTGCGGCGCGCAGCGGTTTTTCCGCTTCCACTGTCAGCGGACGGGCAAAATCAATGCGTCCTTTCAAAGGTGTTTCGTCGCTCATCGCAATTTATCTCCCAGTAAAAATTCCAGCGCGGCATCCATGCGAATGTGCGGCAGCGGGCGATCGACATCCAGCTGCTGCGGCCGGAACTGTTCAAACTGAAATCCCTGCTGCTGCCAGAAATTGTGGCCAGGCAAGCGTGGCGGCACTTCGCCGGGATAAAACGTCAGCGCTTCATTATCGGCTAAACGATGACCGCGCAACGCCGGTAATTTCTCGCCACGATGATCAACCAGCCCACTTTCTGTGGCCTGCACCGAGGCTAAACCGAGGCAATCCATATTGATGCCTTCGAACGCCGCGTTTTGCCACGCGTCCTGCACCAGCTGCTGCAAAAGGGACACCATATTGGCGTGCTGATCCGAAGTCACATGATCGGCTTTGGTGGCAGCAAACAGCAGCTTATCGATCACCGGAGAGAACAGACGGCGGAACAGCGTGCGCTGACCGTAGTGGAAACTCTGCATCAGTTGCGTCAAGGCAAGACGCATATCGTTGAACGCTTGCGGCCCGCTGTTAAGCGGTTGCAGACAATCGACCAGCACGATTTGGCGATCGAAACGCAGGAAATGATTTTTATAGAATCCTTTCACCACGTGCTGGCAGTAATAGTTGAAACGCTGCTGCAGCATGGCGAAGTTGCTGCCTGCTGGCGCTTGCGCCAGCTTGCTAACCTGCATCTCGTCGACCTGCGGCCACGGGAAGAACTGCAGCGCGGGCGCGCCGGCCATATCGCCCGGCAATACAAAGCGGCCCGGCTGGATAAAGTGCAAGCCTTCGCTTTTGCATTGGTGCAGATAGTCGGTCCAGGCAGCGGCAATCGCTGCCAGACGATTTTCATCGGCGGGCGCAAAAGGATCGAGATCGGCGCACAAGCTGCGCCAGTGCGCTGACCAGCCTGCGCGATCGCCCTGCAGCAAGCCCACCATCTGGCGTGACCAGCTGAGATAATCCTGCGCCAGCATCGGCAGATCCAGCAGCCATTCGCCGGGGTAATCGACAATTTCAAGGTAGAGCGTGGCGGTATCTTTGAAATGGCGCAGCAGCGATTCATCCGGACGATAGCGCAGCGCCAGACGCATTTCGCTCACACCACGCGTCGGCGTCGGCCACATCGGCGGCGTGCCGTACAGCTGCGCCAGACCTTCGTCGTAGGTGAAACGCGGCGTGCCGAGTTCACGCTGCGGCACGCGCTTGACGCCCAGCAGGCGATCTTCGCGCACCACGGAAAACAGCGGCAAACGTGCGCCGCTGTGAACATTGAGAAGCTGGTTAACCAGCGAAGTGATAAACGCGGTTTTGCCGCTACGGCTTAAACCGGTTACAGCCAGGCGCAGATGGCGGTCAACACCGCGGTTCATCAACGCCACAAATTCATTTTGCAGTCTTTTCATCGTTCTCCCTGATGAATCGTGCCGATAAGCGTTTAAACGCTTTGCTCAGCAACGGTTCCAGGGCGGCCGCCAGCAACAGGCGCAGCGGACGGCGCGCCACCGATTTCACCGCCCAGCCAGCGATACCGCCGGGCCCGTAAGTTACTGCACTAATGATGATAAATTTCCCCGCCGACATCAACGCAGGTGTCGCGCGACGGCGCAGAGCAGTGAAACGTTGAGTTTGCATAGAGCCTCTTATCACAATAGAAGAAGTGGGCCCGAAAGCCCGGGAATTTAGATCTGGCGAAAGCGGCTGCGCACGCTAAACGTCTCTGAAGTGACGTAGCGTTCAACTTCACGCACCTTTCGCTCATCGCTTTGCAGCGTTGTTTCCAGCTCGTCGAGCAGTTCACGTGCGCTGGGTGCCCGTTCAGATGTCGCATCAACGGGTTTCTCGTCCAGCACAAAGCCCAGAATAAAATAGGCGACGATGGTGAACATAAATAGCCCAAGGAACAGCGACAGCACCACAATCACACGCAGCAAGCGCACCGGAATGTCGAGGTACTCGGCGATACCCGCGCAGACGCCGCGTACTTTGCCCTGCTGCGGAATGCGCCACAGTTTACGGCCATTCATCATGGTTGCCTCCAGTTTGGATGTTCGGCATCCAAAATGGCTTCCAGTGCTTCAACACGCTCACGCATGCGGCGCGCATCCTGGGTAATTTGTTGCAAACGCTGCAGGTCACTGGACGATAGATCGGCGCCGCCGTTGCGTTTGTTGCTGTAATGCAGCCATAACCAAATTGGTGCGACAAACAGCACGAAAATCGTTAAAGGTATGGCTAAAAAAAGTGCGCTCATTGACTCTCCTTAATCACTAACACCATTTTTAACTCGGGCCCGCAATCAGGCCCGTGGCGATCACTCAGGGCGGTTCATTTTAGCTTTCAGCGCGGCCAGCTGCTGGCTGATTTCATCATCGGCTTTCAGCTCGGCGAACTCCTGATCCAAACCTTTTGGTTTACCAAAACGCTGGCTTTCTGCTTCTGCTTCCATGTGATCGATGCGACGTTCAAAGGATTCGAAACGTGCCATCGCATCATCAATCTTGCCGCTGTCGAGTTGACGACGCACATCACGTGATGACGATGCTGCCTGATGGCGCAGCGTTAACGCCTGCTGACGCGCACGGGTTTCAGTGAGTTTTTTCTCCAGCTCACCGATCTCGCCTTTCATGCGGTCCAGCGTCTCTTCAACCTGAGTCGATTCCTGCTGCAGCGCAGCAATCAAATCGGTCAGCTTCTGCTTCTCAATTAAAGCAGCACGCGCCAGATCTTCTTTACCTTTGTTGATTGCCAGCTCCGCTTTTTCCTGCCATTCGGCCTGCTGAATTTCAGCCTGCTCGCTGCGGCGCAGCAGCTGTTTCTTTTCGGCCAGCGCACGGGCTGAGGTTGAACGGACTTCTACCAGCGTATCTTCCATTTCCTGAATCATCAGGCGTACCAGTTTCTGCGGATCTTCGGCGCGCTCCAGTAGAGAGTTGATGTTAGCGTTCACGATGTCGGCGAAACGAGAAAAAATACCCATAATGATGTTCCTCAAATTTTGTGTGTAGGTGCGCGAGGCGCCCTTCACTAATACAATTCGCGTGCCAACTTTTAATTTATTGATTTTACGCGATTTGTTTATTTTACATCCGCCAGAACATCGCTTAAGGTAGTGAAATTGATTAATCAGTGGCGAATTTCATCATGGCGAACAATTCAGACAACCTCTTAGGCGAATCGAATAACTTTCTGGAAGTATTGGAACAGGTTTCGCGCTTAGCGCCGCTGGAAAAACCGGTGCTGGTGATTGGCGAGCGCGGAACCGGCAAAGAGCTGATTGCCAGCCGCCTGCATTATCTGTCAAACCGCTGGGAAGGGCCGTTTGTATCGCTGAACTGCGCCGCGCTAAATGAAAACCTGCTCGATTCCGAGCTGTTCGGCCATGAAGCCGGCGCGTTTACCGGGGCGCAAAAACGCCATCTGGGACGCTTCGAACGCGCCGATGGCGGCACGCTGTTTCTTGATGAACTCGCCACCGCGCCGATGCTGGTGCAGGAGAAATTGCTGCGCGTGATTGAATACGGACAGCTGGAACGCGTTGGCGGTAATCAATCTTTGCAGGTGAATGTGCGTTTAGTGTGCGCCACCAATGAAGATCTGCCGGCGCTTGCCGCCGCCGGTAAATTCCGCGCCGACCTGCTCGATCGCCTCGCCTTTGATGTGGTGCAAGTGCCGCCGCTGCGTGAACGCCGCAGCGACATACTGGTGATGGCCAACCATTTCGCCATTCAGATGTGCCGCGAACTGGGCTTGCCGCTGTTCCCTGGCTTCAGCGATCGCGCTCAGCTGACGTTGCTCAATCACAGCTGGCCCGGCAACGTGCGTGAACTGAAGAACGTGGTCGAGCGTTCGGTTTATCGCCATCACAGCGCCGACGATGAGCTGGATAACATTATCATTAACCCGTTCGCCCCCCGCACGCCGCCCGCCGACGTCATTGCCCAGGCGGACGTATCTGCCTTGCCTTCCCTGCCGCTGGATTTGCGTCAGTGGCAAAATCAACAGGAACGCGAGTTGGTTGAAGCGAGTTTACAGCAAGCCAAATACAACCAGCGCCGCGCCGCCGAGTTATTGCGTGTGACGTATCACCAATTACGCGCCATGATGAAAAAGCACGGTATTCAGGCACGCGACGAGGATTAGCCAAATCGCCATAAACGTCGCCTATACGTATTCATTTGATTTTTCTTTTTTAAAGCAAATCGCACGGTGTTTTTTTCTAACTGTTTCGAGTGGATGCAAGGCGGCAAGCGAGGACATCCCTGGGAGCATACATAAGTATGTGACCAGGGTGGACGAGCGCAGCCAACGCAGCAGCCGCTCGAAACAGGACGAAAAAAAGCCCGCGGGTTAACGCGGGCAACTAATACTGGAAGCAATGTGAGCAATGTCGTGCTCTTCTTCGGTAGAGCCACCGTCGAAGCGCAGAAGAATAATAATCATTCTTATTATCATCTGTAAACCCCTAATTGAGAATTTTTCTCATCTCCACACAGAGATTGTGATTACCCCATCGCCAGTTTGGCGAAAAACACAGCAGAAGCGTCGCGAATTTGGGGAGTACGTGGCGTTTAAGATACACTCACGCTATTGCCTCAGAATCGTTGAGTTCTATGCCAAAATTATTCCCCTCTCTGCTGCTGGGTCTCAGCATAATGAGCGCGTCAGCGTGGGCCGCGCCAACGGACAACATCCGCAACAGCGGTTTTGTCTATTGCGTTAACGGCACGGTTAATACCTTCAATCCACAAATGGTTAGCAGCGGATTAGTCGTTGATACGCTGGCGGCGCAGCTTTATGACCGGCTGCTGGACGTGGATCCTTATACTTATCGGCTGATTCCCGACCTCGCCCAGAGCTGGGAAGTGCGTGATAACGGCGCAACCTACCGTTTTCACCTGCGTAAAGATGTCGCCTTCCAGCACACCAACTGGTTTAAACCGACGCGGAAAATGAACGCCAATGATGTGGTGTTCAGCTTTGCACGCATGTTTGATCGCAAGCATCCGTGGCACAACGTCAACGGCGGCAGCTATCCCTATTTTGATAGCCTGCAGTTTGCCGATTCAGTGCAGAGTGTGAAAAAGCTGGATAGCGATACCGTTGAAATCCGCCTGAACAGCCCGGACGCCTCATTCTTGTGGCATATCGCGACGCATTACGCGCCGATTTTGTCGCAGGAGTACGCCAATAAACTCAGCGCTAAAGGCCAGCAGGAACAGCTGGACCGCGAACCGGTCGGCACCGGCCCGTTCCAGTTGAGCGAATACCGTACCGGGCAATATCTCCGCCTGGCGCGTAATCCGCAGTACTGGAAAGGCGTGCCGCGTCTGCAGCAGGTGGTGATCGATTTGGGCGTCGGCGGCACCGGAAGGTTATCCAAACTGCTGACCGGCGAATGCGATGTGCTGGCCTATCCCGCCGCCAGCCAGCTGAGCATTTTGCGTGACGATCCGCGCCTGCGCATGACGCTGCGTCCTGGCATGAACATCGCCTATCTGGCGTTCAACACGCGCAAACCGCCACTGGATCGCCCGGAAGTGCGTCACGCGCTGGCGCTGGCGATCAATAACGAACGCCTGATGGAGTCGATCTATTACGGCACCGCCGAAACTGCCGCCTCCATTTTGCCGCGTGCGTCCTGGGCGTATGACAACGATGCGCGCGTCACCGAATACAATCCAACTAAAGCGCGTGAAGAGTTGAAAGCGCTGGGGCTGGAAGATTTACATTTACGTTTAGTGGTGCCCTCTTCCTCGCAGTCGTGGAATCCCAGCCCGCTAAAAACCGCTGAATTGTTGCAAGCGGATTTGGCTCAGGTTGGCGTGCGCGTCACTATCGCGCCGGTGGAAGGCCGCTTCCAGGAAGCGCAGTTGATGGAGATGAACCATGACCTCACGCTCACCGGCTGGGCAACCGACAGTAACGATCCCGACAGTTTCTTCCGTCCGCTGTTAAGCTGCGCGGCGATCCGTTCGCAAACCAACTACGCACACTGGTGCTCGCCCGCCTTTGATGAGGCTTTGCAGCATGCACTGTTGTCACAGCAGCTATCGGCGCGCATTGACAGCTATGACAAGGCTCAGCAGATTTTGGCGCAGGAGTTGCCGGTGCTGCCGCTGGCGTCATCGCTGCGTTTGCAAGCCTATCGGCATGATATCAAAGGCCTGGTGTTGAGCCCGTTTGGTAACGCTTCGTTCGCTGGCGTTTACCGCGATGAGAGCAGCGAGGAGTAAGCATGATTATCTATATTCTGCGTCGCGTGGTGCTGCTGCTCATCACCCTGTTTTTGCTGTCGCTGGTGAGCTTCAGTCTGAGCTACTTCACACCAAATGCCCCGCTCGAAGGCGCATCGCTGTTTGATGCGTGGTGGTTCTGGTTCAAGGGCTTGCTGCAGTTCGATTTTGGCGTCTCCAGCACCAACGGCCAGCCGATTGATCTTCAGCTGCGCGAAGTGTTTCCCGCCACGCTGGAGCTGTGCGTAATGGCATTTATTCTGGCGCTACTGGTGGGGATTCCGCTGGGAATTTGCGCCGGCGTGATGCGCAAAAAATGGCAGGATAAAGCCATTAGCGCACTGGCGCTGCTTGGCTTCTCGATGCCGGTATTCTGGCTGGCGCTGCTGTTTACGCTGTTCTTCTCGTTAACGCTCGGCTGGTTGCCGGTGTCCGGACGTTTCGACCTGCTCTATCCGGTGCAAAACGTTACCGGCTTTGCGCTGATTGATGCCTGGCTGAGCCCGTCGCCGTGGCGTCATGAAATGCTGGTCAGCGCCTTAACGCACATGATTCTGCCGGTGGTCGTTCTCGCCGTTGCGCCTGCTACCGAAATGATCCGCTTACTGCGCAGCAGCACCAGCGATGTGATGGACAAAAACTACGTCAAAGCCTCCGCCACGCGCGGCCTGTCGCGCTTCACGGTGATCCGCCGCCACGTGCTGCACAATGCGCTGCCGCCGGTGATTCCGCGCCTTGGGCTGCAATTTTCCACCATGCTGACGTTGGCGATGATCACCGAGGTGGTGTTCAACTGGCCGGGCCTCGGCCGCTGGCTGATTAACGCCATTCGCCAGCAGGATTACGCGGCGATTTCCGCTGGCGTGATGGTGGTGGGCGGTCTGGTGATTCTGGTCAGCGTGTTATCCGATATTCTGGGTGCGGCGCTTAACCCGCTGAAACATAAGGAATGGTATGCCCTTAGATAATGTCTACGACGAGAAGCGGCTGCCCAGCACGCTGCGTCGCAGCTGGCAGCGCTTGTATCGCGATACCAGCGGCATGGTCGGCTTATACGGCTTTGGCCTGCTGCTGTTCCTGTGCCTGTTTGGCGGCCTGCTGGCGCCGTATGGCATCGATCAGCAATTCCTGGGTTATCAGCTGCTGCCGCCATCGTGGTCGCGCTACGGCGATGTCTCCTTCTTCCTCGGCACCGACGATTTAGGCCGTGATGTGCTGAGCCGCCTGCTGAGCGGCGTAGCGCCGACCGTGGGATCGGCGATTTTGGTGACGGTGCTGGCGGCAATTTGTGCGCTGGTGCTTGGCGTGTTTGCCGGTATCACGCACGGCATGCGCTCGGCGGTGATGAATCACGTGCTGGATACCTTACTGTCGATTCCCTCGCTGCTGCTGGCGATTATCGTGGTGGCATTTCTCGGCCCGCGCCTGGAACACGCGATGCTGGCGGTGTTTCTCGCGCTGATCCCACGTCTGGTGCGCGAGATCTATACTGCTGTGCATGATGAGATGGAAAAAGAGTATGTGGTGGCGCTGCGTCTTGATGGTGCGCGCAACCTGAATATCTTGTGGAATGCGGTGCTGCCTAACGTGCTGCCGCTGCTGGTGAGCGAATTTACCCGCTCGCTGTCGATGGCGATTCTGGACATCGCCGCACTCGGTTTCCTCGATCTTGGCGCGCAGCTGCCCTCACCCGAATGGGGTGCGATGCTGGGTGACGCGCTGGAGCTGATCTACGTTGCGCCGTGGACGGTCATGCTGCCGGGCGTGGCGCTGATGGTCAGCGTGTTGATCGTTAACCTGCTGGGCGACGGCATTCGTCGCGCTGTAGAAGCGGGAGTTGAATAATGCCGCTACTGGATATCCGTAACCTGACCATCGAATTTATGACCGCTGACGGTCCGGTCAAAGCGGTTGATCGCATCAACCTGACGCTAAGCGAAGGCGAAATCCGCGGTTTGGTGGGTGAATCGGGTTCAGGCAAAAGTCTGATCGCCAAAGCAATTTGCGGCGTCACCAAAGATAACTGGCGCGTCACCGCCGATCGCATGGTGTTTGATGATATTGATCTGCTGCGCCTGTCACCGCGCGAACGCCGTCGGATCGTCGGCCATAACGTGTCGATGATTTTTCAGGAGCCGCAATCCTGTCTTGATCCGTCAGAAAGTATTGGTCGCCAGCTGATGCAGGCGATTCCGCGTTGGACGCACAAAGGCCGCTGGTATAAACGGCTGTGGTTCTGGCGCAAAGTGCGCGCCATTGAGCTGCTGCATCGCGTCGGCATCAAAGATCATAAAGACATCATGCGCAGTTTCCCGTATGAACTCACCGACGGCGAATGCCAAAAGGTAATGATCGCCATCGCGCTGGCCAATCAGCCGCGTTTACTGATCGCCGATGAACCAACCAATGCGATGGAGCCGACCACGCAGGCGCAAATTTTCCGCCTGCTGAGCCGCCTCAATCAGAATAATAACACCACTATTTTGCTGATCAGCCACGATCTGCGCACCATGAGCCACTGGGCCGACCGCATTAATGTGATGTATTGCGGCCAGACGGTGGAGATCGCGCAAAGCGAAGAGTTAATGGAGTCACCGCATCATCCTTACACGCAGGCGCTGATCCGGGCGATGCCCGATTTCGGTAGCGCGCTGCCGCACAAAAGCCGCCTCAACACGCTTTCTGGCGCGATTCCTTCACTGGAACATCTGCCGATTGGCTGTCGTCTGGGGCCGCGCTGCCCGTATGCGCAGCGTAAGTGCATCGAAACACCGCGCCTGACCGGCAATAAAGCGCATCTCTTTGCTTGTCACTTCCCGCTGAATATGGAGAGCCAGTAAACATGGAAACGCTGCTGGAAGTGCGCAACCTGAGTAAAACCTACCGCTATCGCACCGGTTTGTTCCGTCGTCAGCACGTTGAGGCGGTGAAAGGCGTCAGTTTTACCCTGCGTGAAAAACAGACGCTGGCGGTGATTGGTGAAAACGGTTCGGGAAAATCGACGCTGGCAAAAATGCTCAGCGGCATGATCGAGCCGAGCGAGGGCGAGATGCTGATTGACGATCATCCGCTGGAGTACGGTGATTATGGTTATCGCAGCCAGCGCATTCGCATGATTTTTCAGGATCCCTCAACCTCGCTGAATCCGCGCCAGCGCATCAGCCAGATACTCGATTTCCCGCTGCGCCTGAATACCGAGCTGGATGATGACGCGCGTGAAAAACGCATTATCGCCACGCTGCGTCAGGTCGGTTTGCTGCGCGACCACGCCGGATACTATCCGCACATGCTGGCGCCGGGCCAGAAGCAGCGTCTGGCGCTGGCGCGAGCGCTGATTCTGCAGCCAAAAGTGATCGTCGCCGATGAAGCCCTCGCCTCGCTGGATATGACCATGCGTTCACAGCTGGTAAACCTGATGCTGGAACTGCAGGAGAAGCACGGCATCGCCTATATTTATGTCACGCAGCATCTCGGCATGATGAAGCACATCAGCGATCAGGTGCTGGTGATGCATCAGGGCGAAGTGGTCGAGCGCGGCGGCACCGCCGATGTATTGGCCTCGCCGCTGCACGATCTCACCAAACGCCTGATCACCAGCCACTTTGGTGAAGCCTTAACCGCTGAAGCCTGGCGCCGCGAGCGTTAAGGCGCCGAAAACGCGGTGCGATTTACCGCATTTATAGAGACGTGCTAGACTTCGCACGAGATTAACGTCGGTCGCCTGTTTTTCAACCATCGCGACCGCCAACAACAATGACCAAAAGGATTACAGCTATGGGTTTTCTTTCCGGTAAGCGCATTCTGATTACTGGCGTTGCCAGTAAACTCTCAATCGCCTACGGTATTGCGCAGGCGATGCACAAACAGGGCGCAGAACTGGCTTTCACCTACCAGAACGACAAACTGAAAAGTCGTGTGGAAGAGTTTGCTAAAGATCTGGGTTCAGACATTGTTCTGCCATGCGATGTGGCTGAAGACGAGAGCATCACTGCGCTGTTCACCGAACTGGCAAAAACCTGGCCGAAATTTGACGGTTTCGTTCACTCCATCGGTTTCGCACCTGGCGATCAGCTGGATGGCGACTACGTGAATGCTGTTACCCGTGAAGGCTTCAAGATCGCTCACGACATCAGCGCGTACAGCTTTGTTGCGATGGCGAAAGAGTGCCGTGCGATGCTGAACCCGAATTCCGCCCTGCTGACCCTGTCTTACCTGGGTGCAGAGCGCGCCATCCCGAACTACAACGTGATGGGTCTGGCGAAAGCGTCTCTGGAAGCTAACGTACGCTACATGGCGAACGCAATGGGTCCAGAAGGCACACGTGTTAACGCCGTTTCTGCCGGTCCAATCCGTACGCTGGCTGCATCAGGCATCAAAGATTTCCGTAAAATGCTGGCGCACTGCGAAGCGGTTACCCCGATTCGTCGTACCGTTACTATTGAAGACGTGGGTAACTCAGCTGCATTCCTGTGCTCTGATTTGGCGGGTGGTATCACCGGCGAAGTGGTACACGTTGATGGCGGCTTCAGCATTGCCGCAATGAACGAGCTGGAACTGAAATAAGATTTACCTAAGGTCGCCTTTCATGGCGACCTCCTCTTCAAATAACGCCCTCCTTATACTCGTAAGCTATTAATTATTCCCCAACATTCTTTTGCCGTGGACAGCCGTTCAGCGACGATAAGCTAGCCCTTTGTTGCATGCCTGCTTTTCAGATTCGCACGCTGTGCAGCAAGTCCGTTTTTAGCGCAAGGAATGACCATGGAACAACGCCGTTCTCCCGGCCATGACCACTGGTTTTATGAAAGCCAGACTCGCCCGAATAGCACCGCCACTGCGCCGCTGGTGCCCGAAGCCGCCTATATCGACGATCGTTTCTTACTCGGTTTGCAACAGGAAGCGACCGCGCTACAGCCGCTGCTGTCGCGTTTTCAGCCTGCGTTATTGGCCGCGCGCGATCTCAGCCAGATTCTGTTTCCCGATACGCTTGCCACCAGTTTGACCCACACCTTAACGCTGTACGATCGCCTCAGCACCGCGCTAACGGTGGCGCAGGTCGCCGGCGTGCAGCGCCTGTGCAATCACTACTCAGCCCGGCTCAATCCGTTGCCGGGTCCGGACTCATCACGTGAAAGCAATAATCGCCTGACGCAAATCACCCAATATGCGCGTCAGCTGGCGATGCAGCCGGAACTGATCACCGCCAACAGCATCAGCGCGCTGGACGCGGTGGGCTTAACCGAGCCCGATATCGTCACGCTGAATCAACTGGTGGGATATGTCAGCTATCAGTCACGCGTGGTGGCATCGCTGCAGGCGATGATGGGCTTGCCGGTGCGCTGGATTCCGGGCGTAACACCGCCGCCGGACGCCAGCGCAGCGCTGTTTACCGGCAACGACGGCTGGCAGCACGCGTTGAAACCGGTTGAACTGCGCTATGCCAGCGCCGATCAACTGGCGGCGGTTACTTTCTGTCAGGGTATTGAGGGATTGGATGATGCCATTTGGCTGCTGGTGCACGATGCGCAAGCGCTGTATGGCTTCGCCACGCTAAAACAGCGGCTGAGTGAACATTTTGCCGGGGATGAAGCGCTGGCGCAGGCGGTTAGCGCACGCGTGCTGGGTTGTCGACGTCAGTTTGATTTTGTTACCGATGAATGGCGTGACGCACTGCTGCAGGATGTCGAAAGCGCTGGCGCAGCATCGCCAGTGATTTCACTCAGCGCCCAGCTCACTCGCCTGCCCGACCGCTTCAGTGCTGCGCATTTGCAGCCGCTGCTGAACACGGGCTGGGGCAGCGAACGCATCTTCACGCTGTTGCAAGCGGTGGCTTTCGCCAGCTGGCAGGATCGCCTGCTGATGGCGCTCGGCGAACCCCGTTAATCGGGCAGATGTCGCCGCGCTTCATCAAAGAAATGCTGAGCCAGCGGCGATGCTCTGCCCGGCTCGGCAATCACTAATGCCGCCTGCCGGCCCATCGGCGCCATCTCAATCGGCCGCCGCGCCAGATTCTGCATCAGCTCCGGCAACAGATGCCCGCGTGGCGACACCATCACGCCCAAACCAACCTGCGCACTTTGCAGCAGTTGCATAATCGACGCGCTCTCAACGATCACACGTGGGATCAAGCCGGTTTCCCGCAGCTGCCCATCAAGATAGCGTCGAAAATAGCGCGTAGGTTCCGCCAGACAAAGCGGCTGGCAGGCAAGCGTGGCGAGCGAGATGTTCTCTTGCTCGAGCAGCGCCGGAAAGTGCGCCGGATTGAACAGCGCCTCGACACCCGGATCTTTCAACAGCGCAGTTTGAAAATGCAGCTCGCGCAGTGACGTCAGTTCAAAAAAGCCGATACCGCCATCCACGGTGTGGCTGTTGAGCGCTTCCAGCAGCTGATCGGCGCTCATCGCGGCCACGCGATAATCCAGCTGTGGATAACGCGCTTCAACCGCTTTCAACAACGCTGGCAGCGCCACGCTGCACTGCGGCATCACGCCAAGCCGCAAGGTGCCGTTGACGCCATGCTTGAGCGACTCCACTTCCAGCTTCAATCCCTGATACACCGAAACAATTTCCCGCGCCCAGGTCAGTACGCGCTCGCCTTCTGGCGTAAAGCCATCGAAATTATTACTGCGGTTGATCAGCGACAGCCCTAATTCGCGTTCGAGGTTTTTAAGGCGCATCGATAGCGTCGGCTGGCTGACAAAGCTGACCTCTGCCGCGCGGCCAAAGTGGCGTTCGCGTTCAAGATTTGTCAGATAGATTAATTGTTTGATGTCCATGGAAAGCAGAATTGGCTGGAAAACAGCAGTGTATCATGGCGGTTGCCGCTGCGCTGCGTCCACGCGCAGCGGCCATTGTGTTACGCCACACCCAAGGCACTTTTTACGTCGTTGGCGATCTTCTCGACCTGCGGGCCGTAAATCACCTGGATATCATGTTCGCTGACGCGATTGATGCCGTTCGCGCCGGTGGTCAGTAACGTTTGATCGACCACCTCATTCATCTGTTTGACCCGCACCCGCAGCCGGGTGAAGCAGCAATCGACGTCCTCTATATTGGCTTCGCCGCCCAGCCCACTGATGATCACTTTGGTGCGCTCATCCGCCGCCACCTGTTCGGGTTTGTGCTCCTCATCGGATTCCCGTCCCGGCGTTTCAACCCGCATCCGCGTGATGACAAAACGGAAGCCGTAGTAGTAAATCGGCACGTAAATCACGCCGAGCACAATCGTCCACCACCAATGAGTTTTGCTGCCACCGAGAATGCCAAACACCACCAGATCGATGGCGCCGCCCTGCACGTTGCCAATCATCAAATGCAGCATCGACATCAACATAAATGACAGGCCGGTTAATAGCGCATGCAGGATATAGAGCACCGGCGACACGAAGATGAAACAGAACTCCAGCGGCTCGGTGATGCCGGTGGTAAAGGAAGTCAGTGCACCGGCCAGCACCAGCGCTTTAACGCGCTGCTTATGCTCAGGGCGCGCAGTGTGGTAGATCGCCAGCGCGGCGGCTGGTAAGCCAAACATCATTACCGGAATTTTGCCCTGCGCGAGGAACTGCGTCGCGCCGCGCACCGTATCGTCCGGGATGGCGCCGGGATGCGTTAGCGAGGTGTTGAAGATGTTCAGCGCGCCAACGATGCTTTGTCCATCAACCGTTGCCATGCCGCCAATCGGTGTGAAGCGCACGGTTTCGTTGAGGATATGGTGCAAACCGGTGGGAATCAGTAAGCGTTCGCTGGTGCCAAGCAGGAAGGCGCCGTATTGCCCGCTTTTACCAATCATCAAACCCACCCACGCGATGCCTTCGCCGATGGTCGGCCAAATCAACGCCAGCAGCACGCCCACCAGCGGCAGCACCACCACGGTCACGATCGGCACAAAGCGGCGTCCACCAAAGAAGCTGATCGCCGTCGGCAGTTGCTGAGTGTAAAAACGGTTATGCAGCAGCACGGTAATCAATCCAGCAATCACGCCGCCCAGCACGCTCATGTTGTAAGTAAAGATGCCGAGCATGTCGATGTATTCAGCCGACGTCATCATCGCTGCGGTTTGATCCATACCCGCTTTCTGCAGCGCTTCTGGCGTGGTGGTAGCGGCTGTCAAACCTTTTGACGCCAGCGTGGAGCTGATACCAACATTCATGGCGATATAGCCAATTACGGCGGCAAAGGCGGCGGTCGGTTTCTCCGCTTTCGCCAGCCCGATGGCGCTGGCCACCGCAAAGAACAGCGGCAAATTGGCGAACAGCGCGCCCGCCACCTTGCGGATAAACCCGATAATCAGCTGTGGCACCTGCAGACTGGCGAAGGCATCGCCGGTGATGGCCGGATTTTGCATTGCGGCGGCCAGGCCAAGAAAGATCCCTGCGGCAGCAATCACCGAGATGGGCATCATTAAGGCTTTACCGAAGGCGTGAATTTGGCTTGCCAGATTCTTCATGCTGCGTGCCCTTTTCAGAATGGAAAGAGCAATTATTAGTCAGTTATCTCAGCAGCACGTAACTGCCGCCCCTTAACAGCCGGGGAAGTTTGACTTAGGTCACGCTTTGCGTGCGTTTCACGATAAACGCCACCTATCGCACCATTAAACCAATCAATTAGACAACTTTTAAGGAGAGTCGCACACTTCCCGCTAACAGAAGACATATTCTGATAACAACTCATAAACAAATAAGCCTGCAACTATGAAATTTAAACGTAAGATTCAACCCTATCGCGCTGCTGCGGGCGGCTGGGGTTCATTGGAAGCCACCACCCGTTTCGTCCTTGATAGTAAAGCTGCCCTGAAGAACATGCGAAACCTGATGCGCATGAATAAAGCGCGCGGTTTCGACTGCCCAGGTTGCGCATGGGGCGATGACAACAAAAGCACCTTCAGCTTCTGTGAAAACGGGGCAAAAGCGGTGACGTGGGAAGCCACGCGTCGTGTGGTTGCGCCGGAATTTTTTGCCCAGCACAGCGTCAGCACTCTTTATCAGCAGAGCGATTACTTCCTTGAGTACCAGGGACGCTTAACCCATCCGATGCGCTACAACAGCGCGACCGACCACTACGAACCTATCAGTTGGGACGATGCGTTAGCCTTGATTGCTCGCCATTTGAAGGCGATGGATCATCCAAATCAAATGGAGCTTTACACCTCCGGCCGCGCCAGCAACGAAGCGTCCTGGCTCTATCAGCTGTTTGGCCGTGTGATGGGCACCAACAACTTCCCCGACTGCTCCAACATGTGCCACGAAGCCAGCGGCACCGGCCTGAAACGCAGCATCGGCGTGGGTAAAGGCACCATTCGTCTGGACGATTTTGATCATGCCGACGCGATTTTCGTGTTGGGTCAGAATCCGGGCACCAACCATCCGCGCATGCTGCACAGCCTGCGGCACGCGGCCGATCACGGCGCGAAAATTGTCACCTTTAACACGCTGCGCGAGCGCGGCCTCGAGCGTTTTGCCGATCCGCAAAAGCCGCTGGAGATTGTCACGTCGATGGCGGGCACCATCAGTTCCGCCTATTACCAACCTAATCTGGGCGGCGATATGGCAGCGGTGCGCGGCATGGTGAAAGCCCTGCTTGAGCTACAGCGTGCACGTTTGGCTGCCGGTGAAGAAGGTATTTTCGATCAGGCTTTTATCGATGCCAA
The DNA here is from genome assembly GCF_019091025.1 of Pantoea sp. GbtcB22. NCBI lineage: Bacteria > Pseudomonadati > Pseudomonadota > Gammaproteobacteria > Enterobacterales > Erwiniaceae > Pantoea > Pantoea sp. GbtcB22. The sequence continues at coordinate 397,690 of NZ_JAGXKB010000001.1, read as the reverse complement.
CACCCACGGTATTGACGCGTATCTTGCCGCCGTTGATAACACCCGCTGGGACGATATCGTGCGCCAATCCGGTCTCAGCGAAGTGCAGATTCGTGAGGCGGCGGCGATCTATCAAAGTGCTGAACGCGTGATTGTCACCTGGGCGATGGGCATTACTCAGCATAAACACTCGGTGGATACCGTTCGCGAGATCACCAACCTGCAGCTGCTGTTTGGTCAGTTGGGCAAGAAAGGCGCAGGCCTGTGTCCGGTGCGCGGCCACAGTAATGTGCAGGGCAACCGCACCATGGGCATCGATGAGAAACCGGGCAAGCCGTTCCTCGATGCACTCGGCGCGCACTTTGATTTCGAACCCCCGCGCGAGCATGGTCACAACACCGTTGAAGCGCTGAACGCGATGCTGCGTGACGAAGTGAAAGTGCTGATTGCGCTGGGCGGCAACCTCGCGGCGGCCGCACCGGATTCACCGGTCACCGAAGAAGCGTTGCAGCATTGCGGTTTGACCGTGCACATCAGCACCAAACTCAATCGCAGCCATTTGGTGCCGGGCCGCGAAGGGCTGATTCTGCCAACGCTGGGCCGTACCGAACGCGATCGTCAGGCAAGCGGTAATCAGTACATCACCGTGGAAGACTCGTTCAGCATGGTGCACGCCTCAGAAGGCGTCGGCATTCCCCTGGCAGAGACGCAGCGTTCTGAAACCGCGATTGTGGCTGGCATAGCCCATGCGACATTAGGCAGCGATAAAATCGACTGGCTGGCGATGGCAGGCAATTACGATCTGATTCGCGATCACATCGCCGCCACGATTCCCGGCTTTGCTGATTTCAATAACAAGTGCGACATTCCGGGCGGTTTCTACCTGGGTAGCGCTGCCGCCGAGCTGCGCTTCAATACGCCAAGCAAACGTGCTGAGTTCAGCGCCGCCGCCCTGCCAACGTCGCTGTTCCCGCAGTTAGGCGATGTCGCGGTGCCGTTCACGCTGCAAACCCTGCGTTCACACGATCAGTACAACACCACGATTTACGGCCTCGATGACCGTTATCGTGGCGTGTACGGTCAGCGCGAAGTGGTGTTTATCCATCCGGATGATATGACGTCGCTGGGCTTCACTGAAGGCCAGTTGGTGGATATCGAGACGCTGTGGAATGACGGTTTAACCCGTCGCGTCAGCGGTTTCAAGCTGGTGCCGTATAACATTCCGCGCGGTAACCTCGCGGCGTATTATCCGGAAACCAACCCGCTGGTGCCGCTCTCGAGTTTTGGCGACGGCAGCGGTACGCCGACCTCAAAATCGGTGCCGGTGAAGCTGGCATTAAGCGCCGCCACACCGTCACAACGTATCGCCTGACCAAAGCGTTATCAGAAGGTAAAAAGCCGCGTAAAGCGGCTTTTTAGCCTGTTTTGGCCTTGCCGCGCGGACCCGATTCGCGTAAAACTGTCAGCCGCTCTTAGGCCACGAAACTATATAAATTATGTTCCAGGATAATCCGCTGCTCGCGCAGCTTAAAGAGAAGCTTCACGCGCAGACTCCGCGCGTCGAAGGTGTTGTTAAAGGTACGGAAAAAGGCTTTGGCTTCCTCGAAGTTGATGCCCAGAAAAGCTACTTCATTCCGCCACCGCAGATGAAGAAAGTGATGCACGGCGACCGTATTTCAGCCGTGATCCACACCGATAAAGACCGCGAGAGTGCCGAGCCGGAAACCCTGGTTGAGCCGTTCCTGACCCGCTTTGTCGGCCGCGTGCAGAAGAAAGACGATCGCCTGTCAATTGTGCCGGATCATCCGCTGCTGAAAGAGGCGATTCAGTGCCGCGCCGAACGTGGCGTGACCCACGATTTCCAGAATGGCGATTGGGCGGTAGCAGAGATGCGTCGTCACCCGCTGAAAGGCGATCGCGGTTTCTATGCTGAGCTGACCGAATTCATTGTCACTGCGGACGATCACCTCGCGCCGTGGTGGGTAACGTTGTCGCGCCATAACCTCGAACGTCAGGCTCCGGACGTCGGTTTTGGTGAGATGCTCGACGAAAATCTGCAGCGTGAAGATTTGACCGCACTGAACTTCGTCACTATCGACAGCGCCAGCACCCAGGATATGGATGATGCGCTTTACGTGGAAGAGGCTGCCGACGGCAATCTGATCCTGACCATCGCCATCGCCGATCCAACCGCTTACGTGGCGGAAGGCAGCGAGCTGGATAAGCTGGCGTCGAAACGCGCGTTCACCAACTATCTGCCGGGCTTCAACATTCCGATGCTGCCGCGCGAACTCTCTGACGACGTCTGTTCCCTGCGTCCGAACGAGCGTCGTCCCGCGCTGGCTTGTCGCGTTACCGTGCTGAAAGATGGCAGCCTGGCTGATGACGTGCATTTCTTTGCTGCGTGGATCGAGTCGAAAGCCAAGCTGGTTTATGACGAAGTTTCTGATTGGCTGGAAAACAGCGGCAGCTGGCAGCCTGAGAACGACGCCATTGCCCAGCAGATTCGCCTGCTGCATCAGGTTTGCCTGGCGCGCAGCGAGTGGCGTCAAACCCACGCGCTGGTGTTTAAAGATCGTCCGGACTACCGCTTTGTGTTGGGCGAAAAAGGCGAAGTACTGGATATCATCTCTGAGCCACGTCGCATCGCCAATCGCATCGTTGAAGAGTCAATGATTCTGGCTAACGTCTGTGCCGCGAAAGTGCTGCAGGAGAAGCTGGGCTTCGGTATCTATAACCTGCACACCGGTTTCGATCTGGCCAATGCTGAGCAGGCCGCTGGCGTGCTGGCAGGGCATGGCATCACCGTGGATCCGCAGGCGATTACCACGCTGGAAGGCTTCCGCCAGCTGCGTCGTCAACTCGATGCGCAGCCAACCCAGTATCTGGATAGCCGCATTCGTCGCTTCCAGTCGTTTGCAGAAGTCGGCACCGAGCCGGGCCCGCACTTTGGTCTTGGCCTCGAAGCCTACGCGACCTGGACTTCGCCGATTCGTAAGTTCGGCGACATGATCAACCATCGCTTGCTGAAGGCGATCGTGCGCGGTGAAAGCACTGGCCGTCCGCAGGATGAGCTGACCACCATCATGAGCGAACGTCGTCGCCTGAACCGCATGGCCGAGCGCGATGTTGGGGACTGGTTGTATGCACGTTTCCTTGCACCGTTTGCCGCTACCGATCGCAAGTTCAGCGCCGAGATCATCGACGTGTCTCGCGGCGGCATGCGCGTTCGTCTGCTGGAGAATGGCGCGGTAGCCTTCATTCCGGCGCCGTTCATCCACGCGGTGCGTGATGAGCTGGTGTGCTCGCAGGAAAGCGGCACCGTGCAGATAAAAGGTGAAGTCGCTTACCGTGTCACTGACATCATCGACGTGACCATCGCCGAAGTGCGTATGGAAACCCGCAGCGTGGTCGCGCGTCCGGCCGCCTGAGCATGAAAACTCGCGGGATAACAGCCGTTATCCCGCATTTCTCTCCGCCCGCTTTAGCAAATGTTAAATTTGCTTTCCGCTTCACATTTCTAATGCCTTTGTCTGTCGTTAACAATTCATTACATTACTTTTAACTTGTTGTATTCGATCGCCTCTTTTCCCGGTCCCTACAAGGAGTTAACTCATGAACAACGTCAAAACCAGTCTCATCTGGTTAGCGGTGGCGTTAATTGGCGCGGGCGCATTTGCCATGCTGGCCCTCAGCCGTGGCGAACACGTCAACGCGGTGTGGCTGGTGATTGCCTCCGTCGCCTGCTACAGCATTGCCTATCGCTTTTACAGCCTGTTTATCGCTAAGCGTATTTTCGAACTGGACGATCGCCGTCGCACGCCGGCGGAGCGCTTAAGTGACGGCCTCGATTATGTGCCGACCAATAAATGGGTGCTATTCGGCCACCATTTTGCAGCGATTGCCGGTGCGGGCCCGCTGGTTGGCCCGATTCTCGCGGCGCAGATGGGCTTCCTGCCAGGCACCATCTGGATTCTGGTTGGCGTAATGTTTGCCGGTGCGGTGCAGGATTTCCTGATCCTGTTTATCTCAACGCGTCGTGATGGCCGCTCGCTGGGTGAGATGGCGCGTCAGGAGCTCGGCTCATTCGCTGGCGTGGTCACTATGCTGGGCGCGCTGGGTGTGATGATCGTCATCCTCTCCGCGCTGGCGCTGGTGGTGGTGAAGGCGCTGGCCAACAGTCCATGGGGTTTGTTCACCATTGCCGCAACCATTCCGATTGCGCTGTTTATGGGCGTGTATATGCGCTTCCTGCGTCCGGGAAAAATCGCGGAAGTGTCGATCATTGGCTTCGTGCTGATGATGGCGGCGATTATTTACGGCGGCAACGTGGCGGCCGATCCCTATTGGGGCCCACTGTTCACGCTGAAAGGCACGGAGCTGACGTGGGTGCTGGTGATCTACGGTTTTGTCGCCTCTTCGCTGCCGGTGTGGCTGCTGCTGGCACCGCGCGATTATCTCTCCACCTTCCTGAAAATTGGCGTGATCATCGGTTTGGCCATCGGCATCGTGTTTGCCATGCCCGAGATGAAGATGCCCGCAGTGACCAAATTTATTGATGGCACCGGGCCGGTCTTCTCCGGTGCGCTGTTCCCGTTCCTGTTTATCACCATCGCCTGTGGCGCCATTTCAGGTTTCCATGCGCTGGTTTCGAGCGGCACCACGCCGAAACTGGTGGAGCGCGAGAGTCATATCCGCTTCATCGGCTACGGCGCGATGCTGATGGAATCCTTTGTGGCGATCATGGCGCTGATTTGCGCCTCGGTGCTCGATCCGGGCGTCTACTTTGCCATGAACTCCCCTGCCGCGCTGATTGGCACCACGGTGGAAAATGCGTCGCAGGTGATTAACGGCTGGGGCTTCGTGGTGACGCCCGAGATGCTGAGCGGCATTGCGCGCGACGTCGGCGAAAGCACCATTCTTTCGCGTGCCGGTGGTGCACCAACCTTTGCGGTCGGCATGGCGCATATCATTACCGAAGTGTTTAACAGCCGCGCCATGATGGCGTTCTGGTATCACTTCGCCATCTTGTTTGAAGCGCTGTTTATCCTGACCGCTGTGGATGCCGGCACCCGCGCCTGTCGCTTTATGGTGCAGGATCTGGTGGGCACCGTGGTGCCGTCGATGGCGAATAACCGTTCATGGTTGGGCAACATGGCGGGAACCACCGTCGCGGTAGCGGGCTGGGGCTTCTTTGTGTATCAGGGCGTGGTCGATCCGCTCGGCGGCATCAATACGCTCTGGCCGCTGTTTGGTATCGGCAACCAGATGCTGGCGTCAATGGCGCTGATTCTCGGCACCGTGGTGCTGTTCAAAATGAAGAAGCAGCGTTATGCGTGGGTGACGATTGTTCCAACCGCCTGGCTGTTCATTACCTCGATGACCGCGGGCTGGCAGAAGATTTTCCACGAAAAACCTTCGATTGGTTTCCTGGCGCAGGCCAACAAGTTCCGCAAAGGCATTGATGACGGCATCGTCATCGCCCCGGCGAAGAGTGTTGCTGACATGCAAACCATCGTCTTCAGCAATCAAATTAATGCGGCCCTGTGCGCCTTCTTCATGCTGGTGGCGGTGACCATGCTGGTGGCGGCCTTCTTCGTGATTCGTCGGGCGCTCAACAGCACGGTGCCAACCACCCATGAATCTGAGATCTCACTGCGCAAAGAGGTGCGAAATGTCTGAGTCCATTTATCACTGGAGAAAACCCAACGGGGCGTGGCACATTCAGCAGTGCTTACCAATCGCCCCCGCCACGGCTGGGCAAAATCTTACGCGCTGGCAGCGCATCTGGCGGGGATTGCAGCAAAGTTTTCGTTTAATGGTCGGCGTTCATGACTATCAAACTTATCTGAAGCATATGCGCGAACATCATCCAACGATCGCCCCCATGGATGAGCGCGCTTTTCACCGTCACTGCCTCGATGCCCGCTTTCCCAGCCAGGCCGGAAAACTCGGTAAGTGCCCTTGCTAACAGAGATTAGCCCCGCTTGTCGGGGCTTTTTCGTGCCATTCTTTAATAAAAACAAAAATATATTTGGATTGCATCTTGTGCTGACGCAGGAGGTTGAATACTGTTGCTAAAATAATGAGATACCGCCCGCTGAGCATTCCCCCGGAGGAAGTTTCCATGACCGATGAACAAGGGCAAACATTGCTATATACCTTGTTTGGCACCACCAGCCCTCATTGGCGTTTAACTTCAGATAGTGATGCTCTGCATTTTGCCGAAGATGAGAACGCAAACACCAATATGGCGGTGCCGCTGACTCCCGCACAAGCCAGTTTATTACGTGCGATGACGGTCATTACCTCAAGTATTAACCTCACGCTGTCGCTGCATGGCGAACCTGTTCCGATGCATTTTGTCGGCCGTAAAGTCAATCAATCTACCTGGGCAGGCACCTCGTCAGCCTGGGGCGATACGTCGTCTGTCGCGCGCGATTTGACGCTGGGTTTATCCTTCGCCGAGCAAGTGGTTTCTGAGGCGAATTCCGTCATCGTGATCCTCGATCAACGCGGCAATATCCAGCGTTTCAACCGTTTGAGTGAAGAGTACACCGGGCTGAAAGAGCAGGAAGTGATTGGCCGCAACGTATTCCAGCTGTTTATGACCAAGCAGGAAGCGCAGGCATCACGCCGTAATATCGCCGGTTTCTTCCGTGAAGGCAGTTCTTACGAAGTTGAACGCTGGATAAAAACCCGTAAAGGTCAGCGACTGTTTCTGTTTCGTAATAAGTTCGTTCACAGCGGCAGCGGGAAAAATGAAATTTTCCTCATCTGTTCCGGAACCGACATAACCGAAGAGCGCCGCGCTCAGGAACGTCTGCGCGTGCTGGCCAATACCGATACCGTCACCGGCTTGCCCAATCGCAACGCGATCCATCAGCAGATTAGTCTGGCACTGGAGCTGGCGAATGGCAGTCAGACCGGTGTGGTGTACCTTGATTTAGACAATTTTAAGAAGGTAAATGACGCTTACGGCCATATGTTTGGCGATCAGCTGTTGCAAGCCGTGTCGCTGGCCATCCTCAGCTGTCTTGGCAAAGACCAGACGCTGGCGCGCCTTGGCGGCGATGAGTTCGTGGTGCTGGCGGAACACACCAGCCAGGCAGCGCTGGAAGCGATGGCGTCGCGTATTCTTGAGCGGCTGCGTCAGCCATTCCGCATTGGCCTGATTGAGGTTTACAGCGGCTGCTCGCTGGGTATCGCCCTCGCCCCGCTGCATGGTGAAGATCGTGAAAGCCTGATTCGTAACGCCGATACCGCGATGTATCACGCCAAAGAAAACGGCCGCGGCAAATTTTGCGTGTTCGCTAATGAGATGAATCAGCGCGTGTTTGAGTATCTGTGGCTCGATACCAACCTGCGCAAAGCGCTCGAGCTGGATCATCTGGTGGTGCATTACCAGCCAAAACTCAATGCCGAAGGCGAAGTGCTGAGCGCCGAAGCGCTGGTGCGCTGGAATTCTCCAGAGCGTGGTCTGGTGCCGCCGGGCGATTTTATCTCCTACGCCGAAGAGTCCGGTTTGATTGTGCCCTTGGGCCGCTGGGTGATGCTCAACGTGCTGCAGCAGATCATTAAGTGGCGCAGCGAAGGCATCTTTCTGCGCGTCGCGGTTAACGTCTCGGCTAAGCAGCTGATCGACCAGAGCATTTACACCGATCTGAAACAGGCATTGAATGAAGCCGGTTTGACCGATTGTCCGATTGATATCGAACTGACGGAAAGCTGTCTGATTGAGAATGAAGCCGGTGCGCTGATGCTGATGAAACAGTTCCAGGAGCTGGGTGCGCAAGTGCATCTCGATGACTTTGGTACCGGTTACTCCTCACTTTCTCAGTTGGCACGCGTCCCGATTGATGCCATTAAGCTGGATCAGAGCTTTGTACGTAATATCAACAAACAACCCGTGGCGCAGTCGCTGGTGCGTGCGATTGTCGCGGTGGCCAAAGCCCTGAAGCTGCAGGTGATTGCCGAGGGCATTGAAACCAAAGCCGAAGAGAAGTTTGTTATGGCCAACGGTGTTGATGGGCGTCAAGGTTATTATTATGCAAAACCAATGCCCGCAGAACAGCTCGGGCATTGGCTGGCTAAGCATCCTGCCCGCGTTTAACGCTGGTCTGCGAGATTAGCCGGCTTTGCGCAAGGATGCGCTATGACGGTTCTGCAGTTGTACCAGTCGTTCCATGTAAGCAATGTCTTTAGGTTCCAGTGTGAAGGCATAATCGACCCAGTCCTCCGTGATATCCATCAGCTCAGCGCGTGATAACTGCAATACGCGTTGACGCGCTTTCAGCATTGCCCGCACGCCGTTCAGTTTTGGACGTAACGTATCGATGAAGGTGCGTGTGGTGCGATAACCATCGCCCGGCTGGAACACCTTGTCGACCAGACCACGCGTTTCATACCATTCCGCGCTGTGTGACTCACCTTCCATAATCAGCTCTTCGGCCAGCTTCATGCCAGACCGACGCGCCACTAACGAGTAGCCGCCCATACCCGGGAACAGGTTGAATGCGATCTCCGGGAAACCCATGCGCGCGCTGTTCTGCGCCAGAATGAAGTGATGTGCCAGCGCCGCTTCAAAGCCGCCGCCGAGCGCACTGCCCTCAATCATCGCCAGCGTGACCGCACCGGTATCGAAACCCCGCGCTGCGGAGTGGATGCAGTCGACACAGGCACGCGCATAAGCGCGCAGTGCTTCACGACGGTTGTTGCGAATGCATTCCACAAAGAAACGCAAATCGCCTCCGGCGTTAAACATCTGTGGCACTAACGAACCCGTCACCCAGAAATCAATCGGCAGACCGGAACGTTGAGCGGAATAGCTCAGGTTCATGATCTCCTCAATTAATTCGTGGTTGAAACTCGGACGGGGTTGCGCACGCAGCATCATCCACATGGTGCGGCGACCCTCTTCATAGTAGGCCGCGAGCTGTGTGGTTTGTCCAACTTCGGTGAACAGTCTGCATGTTGGTTGGTTAATTACTGTCATTGTCTCATCCTCTGTTTATGTTTATGTAGTGCGTTAAACGCCACATCAGCGTAATCCAGAGTGAGGCCAGACCAAATGAGAGATTGATTTATAAAGCAAAATCCAGAGATATCCCCGACCAGCGGCCGGGGAAGCATTAGCGGGCTTACTTGATGGCAGCGCGTTGCCCCACAGCAACATGAGAACGCTTAACGCGTCGTGAATAAACCGCGGTGATGATGGGGACAATGACGGAGGTGACAATGACCGACGTGGCGACTAACGCCGTTGCGGCGGGTGCGACCGGTTTAAACTGTGGCAGCATCTCGGCGATCAACACTGGCGTGGCTACGGCAGCGCCTGCGGTGCTGGATGCCGCAATCCCCGCTGTCCCATCGCCGCCGCCAATCAGTCGATCGGCAATAATCAGCGGAATGCCGGTGACAATGATCACTGCGACACCCAGCATAATGCCCAGCAGGCCAGTTTGCGCGATGACGGTCAAATCAATGGTATTACCCAACGCGAAAGCAAAGAACGGAATCAGCGTGTGAACCGCTTTGCCAAAGAACTCGCGCAGTTCGGGATCGAGATTACCCAACGCGAACCCGACGATAAACGGCAGTACCGCGCCAACGAAGACATGTGGCTCAAACGATGCGATGCCTGCGGTGCCGAGAATCACCATCGTCATCAGCGGCCCGGACTCCAGCGACATCAAGACAAACGCACCGGCCTCTTCTTTCGAACCGTATTGCTGCATGATGGATGCGTATAAACCGCCATTGGTCATATCCATCGCCGCCACTAACGCCAGCGTCGAGAGACCGGCAAACATACCCACTTCCACGCCATTTTCCGGCATCACACGTGAAGCAAGCGCCGCGACCACCCACGCCACCGCAATCTTGGTGAGCACGAGCGTGCCCGATTTACGCAGTACTGTGCCGGTGGCGCTGAGTTTGATGGATGCGCCCATGCAGAAGAACCACACTGCAAGAATCGGGACGGTGCCGGTCATCAACCCATTGGTGAACGAACCAAAGTATTTACCTGCGCCCGGAGAGAACGTATGGCACAGCGCGCCCAAAAACAGCGGAATCAGCATCATGCCGCCAGGAATTTTATCGATTGCACGTTTGATATGCATAAAGGTGTCACCTTAACTGAGCCAGAGGGAGGTGTTTTTATGAATTGCCAGATGGCATGGCGAGCAAGATAACGATTGGCAGAAAGGAAAAAAGTGATCGCAAATGCATTTATGAAACGCTGTTTTATTTTTATTGATCGATCATTTTGTATTTATGATACACATCGCCATACCAGGTGATTTGAAGTTAAAAGAGAGGAGCCGGGAGGCGTTTTTGCTCAAAGGATGGATTATCTTTGCGGGCGCTGACACATCTGCCCTTTTCAACAACTCGCACTGAAGCTTAAGAGCAGGCCGGGGGCGCTTTTGTGCCGGCAATCCGCAGCGCTGAACGAAGCGAGGAGGCCAGGAGAGCCCGCAGGACGCGGGCGAAAGGCGGAGCCGGGACAAGGACGTCCCGTCTCCGCCGGTCCGTCAGGCAGACGAACGAAGTGAAGGTACCGCGCTAGCGGCGCGAGGACCGCCGGACCAAAAGTGCCCCGGCCTGCGCGCTCACCATTAGCTTAATTAACTGGCATTACGCCAGCAGGCGTATATGTTTCAGAATTGACTTTAATTCTGCCCATACCAGGCATTTTTACCGTGCTTACGCAGATAGTGCAGATCAAGCAGTGTTTGCGATATCGGCAGTAACTCAGTGCGCAGCTGCTCGGTATGCAATGCCATATAGGCCACCTCTTCTAATACCACCGCACTGTGTACCGCAGCATGCGCATCTTTACCCCAGGCAAACGGGCCGTGGGAATTCACCAGCACGGCGGGGATTGCCGTTGGTTCAATTCCGCGCTGCGCAAAAGTTTCAATGATCACCTGGCCGGTATTCCACTCGTATTCCTGCTCAATCTCTTCGCGCTTCATCTGCCGCGTGCAGGGAATGGTGCCGTAAAAATCATCGGCGTGCGTGGTGCCTAACGCGATGATTTCACGTCCAGCCTGAGCCCAAATGGTGGCATGGCGCGAGTGCGTATGCACGATGCCGCCGATCTCTGGCCAGGCGAGATAGAGCGCGCGGTGGGTGGCGGTATCCGAGGATGGGCGCATTTTCCCTTCTATCACCTCGCCGCTGGCGAGATCGACGACCACCATATCGTCGCGCTGCATCTGCTCGTACTTCACACCCGACGGCTTGATCACCAGTAAACCCCGATCGCGGTCCACCGCACTGACGTTGCCCCAGGTAAAGGTGACCAGGTTGTAACGGGGTAAATCGAGATTGGCTTCCAGCACCTGCTGCTTTAACGCTTCCAGCATCTTTTTTCTCCTGCGAACTGTGATAGCTGAATTGTGCGGAGCAGGGAGAAAAAGCGTTATGGATGGAACGGCTGTAAAAGCTGCGGAAAGTGGCTAAGGCGTTAAATGTGTGGCGCGGGTTGGTTTTGATGATTAAACAAGAAGTGGCTTGCAAACTCGCATTTTAGGACCGTTTTACCCTGCCGAGTGCGGTGTAACATCTATACTTATATGGTTACCACGGTGTTAACAATCAAGGAGAAGTTAATGACTACAACAATGAAACGTCTTACTGCTGCCGTATTGGCAACAACACTAGTTGTCGCGCTGAGCGGCTGTTCTAATTGGTCTAAACGCGACCGTAATACCGCAATCGGTGCGGGTGCAGGTGCCATTGGTGGTTCAGTGCTGACCAACGGTAGCGGACTTGGTACCGTTGGTGGCGCAGCTGTCGGCGGCATCATCGGCCACCAGATCAGCAAATAAATTATAATTATCAGGCTACGCAGCGCATCTACTTAACAACGGGCCACCTAAAAGTGGCCCGAACTGCTTCAACCGCCCGCCAGTTTGACTTTCATGCCTTTGGCTTCCAGCAGCGTTTTTATCAAATCGCGTTTATCGCCCTGAATCTCAATCACGCCCTCTTTCACTGCCCCACCGCAACCACACTTTTTCTTCAGTTCAGCAGCCAGTTTTTCGAGAGCGCTATCATCCAGATCGACACCGGTAATCAGACACACGCCCTTACCTTTACGTCCGCTGGTTTGGCGTTGAATACGCACGATGCCATCGCCTTTAGGTCGTGGCGCTTTCTCTTCTTCATGGATGATACGACCGCTATCGGTCGAATACACCAATCGATTGTCCTGAGCCATTAAGCCTCCTGTAAACTTTGCAGGATTTGCTGCAGCGTGGCGGCCGGATCGGCGGATTGGGTGATCGGACGCCCGATGACCATATAATCCACGCCCGCGAGTTTTGCCTGCTGCGGCGTCATGATACGGCGCTGATCGCCCGCATCGCTGCCGGCCGGACGAATGCCTGGCGTAACCAGCGCGAAATCCTGACCTATCACCTGCTTAAAATGCGCGGCTTCCTGCGCCGAACAAACCACGCCGTGCAGGCCGCAATTGCGGGTCAAACGTGCCAGCCGCTCAGCCTGCGCGGCTGGAGATAAGGTAATGCCCAAACCTTTGAGGTCGTCTTCATCCATGCTGGTCAATACGGTGACGGCAATCAGCAGCGGCGCATCGTTGCCGAATGGTACCAGTGCTTCACGAGCCGCGTTCATCATGCGAGCGCCTCCGCTGGCATGCACGTTCACCATCCACACGCCAAGATCCGCCGCTGCCGCGACTGCATGTGCGGTGGTGTTTGGGATGTCATGAAACTTGAGATCGAGGAACACTTCAAAACCCCGTTCCTGCAGCGTTTTCACCAGCGATGGACCAAACAGTGTGAACATCTCTTTGCCCACTTTCAGGCGACACTGGCCTGGATCGATGCGGTCTACAAACTGCAGCGCGCTGTTGAGATCATGATAGTCGAGTGCCACCAGAATAGGTGAAGTGGTTACAGGCATAACGTTTCCTCAGTAACTGGCACCCGCAGGCGCGATGGACAAACGGCAAGCATTCTACCTGCGCAGGCCGGTGCCGACAATCACGCTGCCGCCAGAACTTGCCTGTTTGACTGCTGGCTGCACGATGCCAAGGCAGTTTCTTAATTAAGCTCACAAGTATGTTGTAACTAAATAGATGTAACCAGACGCGTGATGCGGCCATTTATTGGCCGTCGAGTCCACGGATGGGTTTAATTGAAGACCAGGCGCGACAAGATGGGCAATGCCAGTACAAAGCATGGGCAGTGAAGCCACATTTCTGGCAGCGATATCGCGGCTTAGTGCGGATCTGCTCGCCGACCATATCGCGCAGCACCATCAAGCTCTCTTTCGCACGTCCGTCTTCCGCTTCGTGTAAGTGGAAATCCATCAAACGATGAAACACACGCATCGTCGGATGACGCTGAAGCTGACGATTGATATACAGCTGTGCCGCTTCCGGTCCCTGCTGTTGCTCAAGAATATCAGAGAGATAAAGCTCTGCTGCGGCGCCGGTATTCTCGTCGACACAACGCTGTAAAAATTGCGCCCAGTTTTCGGGTTGGTTCAGGCGCTGGTAGCAGGTTTCCAGCATGGGTAACGTTTCACTCACCAGCTCTTTGTCCTGCTCCAGCACGCGCTGCAGTCGGCTGGCGGCTTTAGCGTACTCGCCCTGCTCCATCAAAATGCGGCCCATCATGATTGAGACGCGCGCACTTTGATGATCGGCTGACTCGCCCTTCTTCAGCAAGCTCATCGCCCGATCAAGGTCGTCACTGCTTAATGCCTGCAACGCCAGCTCACAGTAGAAATGGGCAATTTCCCCTTTCTGCTTGTCTTTGCCGAGCTTAACCAGCTTTTCCGCCACGTCGATGGCTTTTTGCCAGTCGCTGGTTGCCTGATGAATCAACAACAATTGCTGCAACGCGCCAATACGGAAATCGGTCTCTTCCACCAGTTGCCCAAACATATCTTCGGCACGATCGTACAATCCGGCTGCCATGTAATCGCGGCCGAGTTGCTGGATCGCCAGTAAGCGCTGCTCGTAGCTGAGCGACGCACTTTCCATTAGGGATTGGTGAATGCGAATGGCGCGATCAACTTCACCACGCGAACGGAACAGATTGCCAAGCGTCAGATGCGCCTCAACCGTGCCGCTGTCCTCTTTCAACATGTCGAGAAAGAGATCAACCGCTTTATCCTGTTGATTGGAGAGCAGGAAGTTTACACCGGTCACATAATCGCGCGACAGGCGGTTCGCTTCCTGTTGCTTATCCTGGTGGGCACTGCGGCGGCCCATATACCAGCCATACGCCGCAGCAACAGGAAGAAGCAGAAACAGCAATTCAAGCATCGAAAATTAATCCCGACGACTGGCAGTTGGTGATGGGATCACTGCAGTTGATTGTTCATTCTGTGCCTGCATACGTTTAAGTTTACGCTGCGCATTTGCCAGAGAAACACGTAAGCGTAACCAGAACAGGCCGCAAATCGCCCATCCCAGCAGGAATCCAGCGCCAAACAAGCTGGCGAGCAGTGTTGAAATGCGGAATTCGCCCTGCGCTAGCAGATAGTTAAAGGTGATGATTTGGTCGTTATGCGCTCCGAGCGTGACGGAGATAATGAAAATGACCAATACCACGAGAAAAATAAGCAAATATTTCACAATGCGTCCTGTCGAGAGGTTATCCAATAGAAGTATGCCAAAAAACCGCCGTCGATGCTGCTTATCCCCACATCAGTTAGCGCTTTTTTCTGCAAGCACAATCAATCATATGGGGATGAATAGGCTGATTACAATCCATCATCACGTTGCGCGATCTCACGATGTTCCTCTGGTGGAATGGTGAGCGGGCCGCAGAAACGCTGGGCCAGCAGCGTAGCTACGGTCACCAATAACCAGGATATCAGCGTTGCCATCACTAAATCACGCGGCCAGTGCATACCCAGCACTAAACGGCTGCCCATCACCGCGGTCGCCCAAACGAATAATACGGCAACGGTGGCAAAATGACGGCGCGGCCATAACAGGCCGATGGCTAAAAGCGCCCAGCTGGCGGCAAACATGGTATGCCCGGAAGGAAACGCATAACCGGTTTCAAATGCCCAATGATTCTTCAGCCATTGCGGCAGCTGAGTGTCATTGGCCAGCAAAGTTGAGACCATTTCGCCGCGCTGCTGGCGATGAAGCTGATAAAACTCATCACCGTTAATGCCATGACTTTTTTCCAGCCAGATGACGTAGGGGCGCGGTTCCTGCACATGCTCTTTGATTGAGGATTTGGTGTACTGACCAGCAAGAATCGCACCATTCATGATGAGAATGAGCAGAATCGCGGGTTTGAGCCGAAAGCGTAAACACCACAACACCCAGGCGCTGAGGATGATACTGGTGAGGATACCCCACGGACTGGTAACGGTTTCCGTCATCCAAAACAGCACGCGTAGTAGATTGCCGCTTTCCCCGGGTTGCCATTGCCAGTTTGATATCCACACGCCCAACGGCATCAACAACAATAAAAACGCCCCTAAGGTGGTGCGCTGAATGATTTTTAACATTCGCTTCCTTTTAGATCCGGATTAACAGGTGCGTTAAGCATAACTTTAGCTGAAAAAAGAATAACATACCCATTGCGGCTTGGATAATTGTGCTTTATCACTACAATCACTCTGACCGATTAACGGCAGCCGTTCGGGTTGTGGCACAATAGCGTAAGTTTCATCGGGCCACATGGCCCGTGCGTTATCATGATGATAGCGCATCCTCTGAAGGTTCTGGAGAGTCACATGCAGCTTAAACGGGTAGCAGAAGCCAAACTGCCCACGCCATGGGGAGATTTCCTGATGGTTGGTTTTGAAGAACTGGCAACCGGCCACGACCATGTCGCGCTGGTTTATGGTGATATTAGCGATCACAATCCGGTGCTGGCGCGCGTCCATTCCGAATGTCTCACCGGCGATGCCCTGTTCAGCTTGCGCTGTGACTGCGGTTTCCAGTTGGAAGCGGCGTTAACGGCGATTGCGGAAGAAGGTCGTGGAATTCTGATGTATCACCGTCAGGAAGGTCGTAACATCGGTTTGCTGAATAAAATTCGTGCTTATGCATTGCAGGATAAAGGCTACGACACGGTCGAAGCCAACCATCAGCTCGGTTTCGCCGCTGATGAGCGTGACTTCACGCTATGTGCAGATATGTTCAAACTGTTGGGCGTCAATGAAGTGCGCTTGCTGACAAACAATCCGCGCAAGGTTGAAATCCTGAGTGAAGCAGGTATCAATATCGTCGAACGCGTGCCGTTGGTTGTCGGGCGTAACCCGAAAAACGCGCACTATCTCGATACGAAAGCCGAAAAAATGGGTCATCTGTTGCCAAAGTCGTAAGCGGTCTTTATAGCAGATAAAAAAAGCCGGGAAATCCCGGCTTTTTCTTTTAGTTCAGCATATTGCGTATCACAAAATGCAAAATGCCGTCGTTCTGGTAATAGGTTAGCTCGTTACCCGTATCGATACGGCAGCGCGTTTCCAGCGTCTCCTGGCTGCCATCCGCGCGCGTCAGAATTACGGTTACCGTGCCACCCGGCTTAAGCTGCGACAGGTTTGCCACATCTATAAACTCTTCACCCGTAAGCTGCAGCGTTTTACGCGTCACGCCAGCCGGAAACTCGAGCGGCAGAATCCCCATACCAATCAGGTTTGAGCGGTGAATACGCTCGAAGGATTCGGAGATAACCACGCGCACGCCCTGTAAGCGCGGCCCTTTTGCTGCCCAGTCCCGACTTGAGCCTGAACCGTACTCTTTACCAGCAATCACCGCTAACGGCACACCTTCCTGCTGATACTTCATCGCCGCATCGTAAATCGCCAACTGCTCGTTAGTCGGGAAGTGTTTGGTATAACCGCCCTCGACACCCGGCACCATTTCGTTACGAATACGGATATTAGCGAAGGTGCCGCGCATCATCACTTCGTGGTTACCACGACGCGAACCGTAAGAGTTGAAATCGGTGCGCTCAACGCCATGCGACAGCAAATAGCGTCCGGCTGGACTTTCGGCTTTGATGCTTCCCGCAGGAGAAATGTGGTCGGTGGTGACGGAGTCACCCAGCATCGCCAGAATGCGCGCGCCTTTGATATCCTGCACCGGCTTCGGCGTTTTCTCCATGTCGTCAAAGAATGGCGATAAACGAATGTAGGTGGAATCGCCATCCCAATCGTAGGTTGCCGCTTCGCTGACTTTGATCTGCTGCCACTCAGGCGTGCCGTTAAACACCTCGGCATACTCTTTGTGGAACATATCGCTGGTGACTTTTTGCACCGCTTCCGCAATCTCTTCCGGCGAAGGCCAGATATCCTTGAGGAAAACATCGTTGCCTTGGCGATCCTGGCCGAGCGGATCGGATTGCAGATTGAGCTTCATATTACCCGCTAAGGCATAAGCAACCACCAGCGGCGGCGAAGCCAGCCAGTTGGTTTTAATTAACGGATGAATTCGGCCTTCGAAGTTGCGGTTACCCGAAAGCACCGCGGCAACCGTGAGGTCACCTTCTTTAATCGCGCTTTCTATCGCGTCCGGTAACGGGCCGGAATTACCGATACAAGTAGTACAACCGTAACCGACCAGATTGAATCCTAACTCGTCCAGATATGGCGTAAGCTGGGCCACAGCAAGGTAGTCAGAAACCACTTTGGAACCGGGTGCCAGTGAGGCCTTAACCCAGGGCTTGCGCATCAGACCGCGTTCAACGGCTTTCTTCGCCAGTAAACCGGCAGCCATCAGCACGCTAGGGTTTGAGGTATTAGTACAAGAGGTAATCGCCGAGATCACGACCGCACCATCATCCAGCTGATAGCTTTCTCCAGTTTCGCTATCGCGGTAGCTCACGGTTTTATGCGGTTTTTGCGCCTGATTAACTTCCAGTTCGTTGCTGGCATCAAAGGCAGTAGGAACATCACCGAGTGATACGCGATCCTGCGGACGTTTTGGACCGGCCAGGCTGGACTCGACGTCGCCCATATCCAGCGCTAGAGAGCTGGTGAACACCGGCTCATCACCCGCGTTACGCCACATACCTTGTTGCTTAGCATAAGCCTCAACCAGTTCAACCTGCTCCGCATCGCGGCCGGTGAGCGTCATATAACTCAGGGTGACATCATCGACGGGGAAAAAGCCGCAGGTCGCACCATACTCAGGCGCCATGTTGGCGATGGTGGCGCGATCGGCAAGCGGCAGGTCGGCTAAGCCGTCGCCGTAAAATTCTACGAATTTACCCACAACACCATGTTTGCGCAGCATTTGCGTAACGGTTAACACCAGATCCGTTGCGGTGATGCCCGGACGCAATTTACCAGTGAGTTTGAAACCGACTACGTCAGGAATCAGCATTGAGACCGGCTGGCCAAGCATCGCCGCTTCAGCCTCAATCCCGCCAACGCCCCAACCCAATACGCCGAGCGCATTGATCATGGTGGTATGCGAATCGGTGCCCACCAGCGTATCGGGATAGGCGATCTCTTGCCCATTCAGCGTCTCATGCCAGACAGATTTACCGAGGTATTCCAGATTGACCTGGTGACAAATCCCGGTGCCTGGCGGAACTACGCGGAATCGATTGAAGGCTTTTTGCCCCCAGCGTAGGAAAACGTAGCGCTCGTGGTTGCGCTCCATTTCCAGGTGCACATTTTCATCAAAGGCTTTGTCATCACCGAAATGGTCCACGGTGACAGAGTGGTCGATAACCAAATCTACCGGGGATAAGGGATTGACTTTGGCGACGTCGCCGCCAAGGCGTTTCACCGCTTCGCGCATGGCAGCCAAATCTACCACCGCCGGTACACCGGTAAAATCTTGCATTAATACACGCGCGGGACGATAGGCAATCTCACGATCGGCGTGAGCATCTTTTTGCCAGGCGACCAGCGCTTCAATATCTTCAAGCGTGACAGAATCACCATCCTGCCAGCGTAAAAGGTTTTCCAGCAGGACTTTCATCGACTTGGGCAAGCGATCGATATTGCCCAGTTGCTGAGCTGCTTTGGGCAAGCTGTAGTAATGATATTTTTTTGCCCGAACATCCAGCGTGTCCTGACTCTGCTCGCGTAACGTTAACGACATAGCGCCTCCATGTAAGTGAATCTTTTTTAAACCTCAGTGACTGCAAGGTTTAACTTAAAGATAGACTACATTGCCGTTAACGTTTTGATAACAACACGAATAGACACATTAAAACACAATGAAAAATGCCCCGACGTTTGTCAGGGCATTTATAAAATTCAGTATAATTTGAGTTAGGGCTTAAATCATCGCCCAAAAGGCGGCGGCCCAAAAAGCCAGGGAAAAGGTATAAACGCTCACCCAGGATAATGTCGTTGTATTGATGTTCATCATTCACTCCCTCCCGGATTCCGGGCAAAAAAAGTCCACCGTCTTCAGCGTTGTACTGATGACACCGTTTTTTTAATGCTGAGTGTTAAAGGACGGGCTTTTAACTTGCCCACCGGATAATCCGGCAAAAAGAGGGACTAAACGACTAAATATAGTACGGAACGCATGCTGCGTTATTTCGACTTCATATCCATGAAGGATTCAATAAAGTTGCGCTGATTCTCGCTGAGTTCCCACGAAGTCGGAATGGTGACCTGAGGTTCAGTGGATACAACGTCTTTAACTTTGCACGCAGGCGTTTGCGGCTGACGTGCAGAAACCGGATGCTTACGACTGAGTGTATTTGCCCACATGGCTTAACCCCACATACGCCAAATCATTAACGCCACCACTACCCAGAACAGTGCTGAAGCAGCGAAGACAGTCATCCAAGCTTTGCGACGGGTATTACCAGTACGCTCAACTTTGGTGCTTTTAGTCCGGAAGCCCGGCTGTACAGTTATTCTCGTGTTCATAGTTTTTGATAATCACTCTCAATAAAACGATTGATGACAACGATTAAGATTTAGGACGAATCCTAAACTTGTTAAGACCGAAAATCCAGTTATTTTTATTGAGCACAACGATTAACGCTATTTATCAAAACGCCAAAAATTGATGAGATAAATTTAATTACCAACACAACTATTAATTAAATCGTTACATTGTAAATTTGGGTTAACAGCAAATTAGATCCAATCTAAATTTGAGTTTAATTTACCAAGCCAGTTAAAAAGCCCTTCTTCATCAACTCTTAACTAGAGTATGGGAATATTCCTGGCGAGCTGCAAAGCAGCATCGTAAAAATTGTGTACTGATTCGCATTTAATAGATAACAATGAAAAAACATGTGACCTATGTTTCATTTACAAAAAAATAATGATTTTTTTTGAAGTACTCGTGGCGCTAAGCGCTAAGGGATTCCGAAGGTGCCCACTGGACACCTTGGCAAAAGAATGAGTTAGGAATTTACTTGAAGGGTAACTTGATGTCGCGGAACATGGCTTCGATGTCTTCATTGGAGCGCAATGCGACCGCCGCATCCACCACATCACGCGTCAGGTGTGGTGCGAAACGTTGAATGAAATCATACATATAGCTGCGGAGGAAAGTGCTACGTCTAAAGCCAATTTTGGTCGTACTATTCGTAAAGATTTCTGAAGCTTCTATACGCACCAAATCGGGGTCTGCAACCGGATCAACCGCCATACTGGCAATTACGCCAACGCCAAGGCCTAAACGCACATACGTCTTAATGACGTCAGCATCCGTCGCGGTGAAGACGATGCGTGGCGTTAATCCGGCGCGATTAAACGCGGTGTCCAATTCTGAACGGCCTGTAAAGCCAAATGTGTAAGTCACTAACGGGAAATCCGCCAGCTCTTCTATCGTCACATTTGATTTACCCGCCAACGGATGATCTGGCGTTACCACAATGGCGCGGTTCCAGTGATAGCACGGCAGCATAATCAAATCGTCATACAGATGCAGCGCTTCTGTGGCAATGGCAAAGTCTGCATTGCCCTTTGAAACCGCCTCAGCTATTTGCGTCGGCGATCCCTGATGCATATGCAAAGAGACGCGAGGATAGCGCTCAATAAAGCCTTTAATCACGCCTGGCAGCGCATAACGTGCCTGCGTATGGGTAGTTGCTACATACAGCGAGCCTTTATCTGGCCAGGTGTGTTCACCAGCAACAGATTTAATCGCGTCAACTTTGGACAGCACTTCGCGCGCAATCCGAATAATTTCTTCACCTGCAGGCGTTACTTGCGTCAGATGCTTACCACTGCGTGCAAATATCTGCACGCCCAGCTCATCTTCTAACATACGGACTTGCTTACTGATGCCTGGCTGCGAGGTATATAAGCCTTCGGCGGTCGATGAGACATTAAGATTGTGATTAACCACTTCGACGATGTAACGCAACTGCTGCAATTTCATAGTTATATCTTCCTGGTAGCGACAGAGGTGCATTCCCGGCAGGCGTGTTTCCGCTTTAATTGCGGTGAGGGAGGGAAAGCGAATCAGCGAAACGAAAAGAGTTCTATAACTACTATATCAGTTAAAGGAAGAATGTAGAACGATTAGCTATAAGGATAAGAGAAAGGCCAGCGAATGCTGGCCTTGCGGGGAATTACTTTTTCGCTTCCTGCCATTTGCCGTCAACATAGAACATTGACCAGCCAGTGGCTTTGCCATCCTTTTCGGAAGAGACGTATTGCTGTTTGGTCTTGCGACTGAAACGTACCATCGTCTTATTCCCTTCCGGATCGGCGGCTGGCGCTTCTGACAGATATTTCAGCTTTTCTGGCAGGCGGTCGGCAAAGCGTTGCAGCTCTTCCACCAGCGGCGCGCGCGTTTCACGTGATTTCGGGAAGGTATTCGCAGCAAGGAACACGCCCGCTGCACCATCACGCAACACAAAGTAAGCATCCGATTTTTCACACTGCAATTCTGGCAGCGGCACCGGATCTTCTTTTGGCGGCGCGACGTCGCCGTTACGCAAAATCTTACGGGTGTTTTTGCACTCGTCGTTGGTACACGCCATGTACTTACCGAAACGACCCATTTTCAGATGCATTTCAGAACCACACTTCTCGCACTCAACAATCGGACCGTCGTAGCCCTTGATGCGGAATTCGCCCTGCTCAATCTCGTAGCCGTCGCACTCTGGATTATTACCGCAGACGTGTAACTTGCGCTGGTTATCGATCAGATAGCTGTCCATCGCGGTGCCACACTTTTGGCAACGACGACGAGCGCGCAGCGCATTGGTTTCAGCATCATCGCCTTCCAGCACGTTGAGCACTTCATTTTCCGGGATCAAGTTGATGGTCTGCTTGCAGCGCTCTTTCGGCGGCAAAGCATAACCCGAGCAACCCAGGAACACGCCGGTACTGGCGGTGCGAATCCCCATCGGGCGGCTACAGGTTGGACAATCAATTGACGTTAAAACCATCTGGTTCGGCTGCATGCCGCCCTCTTCCGGATCTTTCTCAGCATCATCTAGCTGCTGGCTGAAATCACTGAAGAAGGAGTCGAGTACCGCTTTCCATTCGGCTTCATTATTCGCCACCTGATCGAGGCTATTTTCCATGCGCGCGGTGAAGTCATAGTTCATCAGCTCGCGGAAATTAGACTCCAGACGGTCGGTAACAATTTCACCCATTTTTTCGGCGTAGAAACGGCGGTTCTCAACACGCACGTAACCACGATCCTGAATGGTGGAGATAATCGAGGCATACGTTGATGGACGACCAATGCCACGTTTTTCCAGCTCACGCACCAGGGATGCTTCACTGAAGCGCGCCGGCGGTTTGGTGAAGTGCTGGCTTGGCATCAACTCTTTAAGATCCAGCATATCGCCAACATCTACCGGCGGCAGCGTCAGATCTTCATCATTTTTACGCAGCGCAGGCATCACGCGCGTCCAGCCATCGAAACGCAGCGTGCGGCCTTTGGCTTTCAATTTGAATTCAGCCGCGCCCACGGTCAGCGTGGTGGAGTCGTACTGAGCCGGAACCATCTGGCAGGCAACAAACTGGCGCCAAATCAGCTGATAGAGTTTCTGCGCATCAGCTTCCATATCTTTCAACTGCTCAGCCACGATATTCACATCAGAAGGACGAATTGCTTCGTGCGCTTCCTGTGAGTTCTCTTTGCTGGCGTAGGTATTCGGCGCTTCTGGCAGATACTTTTTACCGAAACTGCTCTCAACATAACCGCGTGCCATCGCCACGGCATCCTGGCTTAGGTTGGTGGAGTCGGTACGCATATAGGTGATGTGGCCCGCTTCATACAAACGCTGCGCCATCATCATGGTCTTCTTCACGCCGAAGCCCAAACGCGTACTCGCCGCCTGTTGCAGCGTTGAGGTAATAAAAGGTGCAGAAGGCTTGCTGCTGGTCGGCTTGTCTTCACGATCCAGCACTTCGTAACGCGCTTTCTGCAAAATCGCTACCGCCGCGTGAGTTTGCTCACGATTGACCGGACGGAACGCTTTGTCATTCTGATGCGTCACCTGCATGGCCAGATCGGCGCCTTTCGGCGTGGCGAAATCAGCATCGATTTCCCAATACTCTTCTGGCACGAAAGCTTTGATTTCGTGCTCGCGCTCAACGACCAGACGCACCGCAACCGACTGAACGCGGCCGGCTGACAGGCCGCGGGCAATTTTCTTCCACAGCAGTGGCGACACCATGTAACCCACCACGCGATCCATAAAGCGGCGCGCTTGCTGTGCGTTGACACGTTCAATATTAAGCTCGCCAGGCTTGTCAAACGCCTGACGAATCGCATTCTTGGTAATTTCGTTAAATACTACGCGGCTAAAGCGCTTATCGTCCCCACCGATCACTTCCCGCAGGTGCCAGGCAATGGCTTCCCCTTCGCGGTCAAGGTCGGTTGCGAGATAGATGTGGTCTGCATCGGCAGCCAGGTTTTTCAGCTCAGCGACAACTTTTTCTTTGCCCGGCAGAATTTGATAATCCGCTTCCCAACCATGCCAGGGATCCACACCCATGCGGTTTACGAGTGCGGCTTTCTCATCCTTTTTAACCTTTTTTCCAGGTTTCGCTTTTTCCCCGTCGGCACTTTTACGGGCAGTTGAACCGCTGGTCGGCAAATCACGGATATGACCGACACTGGATTTCACCACGTAGTCATTACCGAGGTATTTATTGATTGTTTTGGCCTTTGCCGGGGACTCAACGATTACGAGTGATTTACCCATATGTACCTTTACCTAAATGAAACGTCCTGATAAACGGGAGAGAATTGGAGGTCCCAAAACCCAATGGGTTCAATATTGCTGCCGGCATTTCGCATTTCAAGGCAGCAGGGATAATCTCAGGTCAGATTGCGTCGACTTCTGCAACTTTATGATTAGGAGCGAGTTTTCCATCTGACAGAACCACACATCCGGGTGTGATCTCCCTGAAAGCTGAATCGCCCACACTCTACCTGATAAAATCCGTTACGCAACTTAATTAGCATTCTGCCTAATTTTGCGTCAGTTTTACGACGCCATGCTGATTTGCTGAACGCGATAGCTCGCAAGTAATATAGAAGGAGAAAAATGGCTGTCAAAAAAGAGGTGAAAAATGTCAGTGCCAACGGAAGCTATTTCACGCCACGCGTTACTGGAAATAGCTAATCAGATAATCACGCAGCACGACGATTATTTTGTCGGATTAGAAGCCAATGATGTGATTCAGCAAGGTGATGTTTTGGTGTTTCGCGGTCCCTATTTTCTCGATGATGAAGGCTTGCCCACCGCAAAAACCACCACGGTATTTAACGTGTTTAAACACCTCGCGGTCGAACTCTCCTCTCAATATCATCTGGCATAAAAAAGCCCGGCAGTTGCCGGGCTCGGTTACAACAGCGGCTTCTCGCCGCGCTGCCATATTTTCAGAATCAACCGCTCTGCCGCCAGACTGGCGCTGTTGGTAAAGCGATCCATCATTTTACGCTTACGTGCGTAATGGACGCCCAGCACGGTGAAGCGATCCATATGCTTGATAATCAACGCATCGCTGGTGCCGATTTCATCAATCAAACCCAAATCCAGCGCCTGACGACCATACCAATGCTCGCCGGTCGCCACTTTGTTCAGATCAAGCGACGGACGCATCTGCTGCACGAAATCTTTAAACAGCTGATGCGTTTCGTTGAGATCTTCCTGGAATTTCTCGCGCCCTTCTTCGGTGTTTTCACCAAACAGCGTCAAAGTCCGTTTGTACTGACCGGCGGTATGCAGCTCGACGTCAATATCGTTGCGCTTCAACAGGCGGTTGAAGTTAGGGATCTGCGCGACCACGCCAATTGAACCAATAATAGAAAACGGTGCGGCCACAATGCGATCCGCCACGCAAGCCATCATGTAACCGCCGCTGGCAGCGACTTTATCCACCACCGCCGTCAATTGCAGACCGGCATCGCGCAGGCGTTGCAGCTGCGAAGCAGCCAAACCGTAGCCGTGTACTACGCCGCCGGGGCTTTCCAGGCGCAGTAGCACTTCATCGCCCGGCACCGCAACTGCCAGCACTGCGGAGATCTCTTCACGCAATGAGGTGACCTCACTCGCGTCCATGCTGCCTTTGAACTCCAGCACATACAGCGTGGGCTTCAGCGTCTCGCTCACGCCGGCTTTAGCATTGCGTTTATCAGCTTTCGCCTTTTGCTTCTCTTCTTTCTTATGCTGCTTGAGCCACACTTTTTGCGCCTGTGGCTTCATTTTGGCGAGCTGCAGATCTTCCTTCATCTCACGATAATCATCATCAAGATGCGTCAAACGCAGCTGACCGCTGCTGTGACGTTTACGCAGCGCGGCATTTAGCACAATCAGAACAATAGCTGCGATCGCCACCACCACGGTGACGGCCTTAGCCAGAAATAATCCATAACTGGAGAAAAAATCCATTCTGCCGCCTTATTAAACAGTAAATTACAACAGCTGTAAGTTTACCCGCTTTACGCGCTGTCGTCGCCTGAAATGCCCGCAGGCGGCACAGAATGCGAGGCTCAAGCGTTGCACCGCGCGGCAAATTCAGGCATAAAGCCAAAAACCTTCTGACCCGAGCAAAGGACATCGCTGTGCATTATCAACCGAAAAGCGATCTGCTGGAAAATCGCATCATCCTCGTCACCGGCGCTTCCGATGGCATTGGCCGTGAAGCGGCGCTAACCTACGCGCGCTACGGCGCGCGCGTCATCCTGTTGGGCCGCAACGCCGACAACCTGCAGAAAACGGAGCAGGCCATCAACCAGTTAAACAAGCAGCCAGCCGCTTCTTTATTACTGGATCTGGCCAAAGCTACGCCAGAAAGCTGCCAGCAGTTAGCCGACCAGGTTACTGCGCTGGTGCCGCGACTGGATGGCGTGCTACACAACGCTGGCATTCTGGGCGAAATCGTACCGTTGGAGGAGCTCGATCCACAGATCTGGCGTGACGTGATGCAGATAAACCTTGATGCCACCTTCTATTTAACCCAGGCATTACTGCCGCTGCTGCTGAAATCGGATGCCGGATCGCTGGTGTTTACCACGTCCAGCGTGGGCCGCAACGGCCGTGCAGGCTGGGGCGCGTATGCGGTTTCGAAGTTTGCCACCGAAGGTATGATGCAGGTGCTGGCCGACGAGTATAAAAACCGTCACTTGCGGGTCAACTGCATCAATCCCGGCGGTACGCGCACCAAAATGCGCGCCAGCGCTTTCCCGGATGAGGATGCCAATTTACTCAAAACCCCCGCGGATTTGATGCCGCTCTACCTCTATTTGATGGGTGATGACAGCCGACGTAAAACCGGCACCAGCTTTGATGCGCAGCCGGGACGCAAAGCGGGGCCGGCAACCGCATGAACGATCGCCATCAGCAACGCCAGCAGCGACTAAAAGAGCAGGTTGATGCCCGAATCGCCGCCGCCACCGAGACGCGCGGCATTTTGATGGTGTTCACCGGTAACGGCAAAGGGAAAACCACCGCGGCTTTTGGCACCGCGTTGCGCGCCTGCGGACACGGTAAAAATGTGGCGGCGGTACAGTTCATTAAAGGCGAATGGCCCAACGGTGAACGTAACTTATTGGAACAGCACGGCGTTGAATTTCAGGTGATGTCCACCGGTTTTACCTGGGATACGCAGAACCGTGAGACTGACACTGCCGCCTGCCAGGTAGTGTGGCAGCAGGCGCGTCGTATGTTGGCCGATAGCCGCGTCGATCTGGTGATCCTGGATGAAATCACGTACATGGTGAGCATGGATTATCTGGATTTAGCGGAGCTGGTCGATGCGCTGCAACAGCGCCCTGCACAGCAAAGCGTAATCATTACCGGTCGCGGCTGTCATCGTACGTTACTGGATTTGGCAGATACCGTAACGGAAATGCGTCCGGTGAAACATGCGTTTGATGCGGGAATTCAGGCACAGCAAGGAATAGATTGGTAACACGCTGACGCCGCAAAGCGCGGCGTCAGGCTTAGGATCAGGCACCGCGTTTAGTGTTATTCCGACGCGGATTGTTGCTCACCACACCGTGACGTTTTACCGCACGACGAATTTGGTTAGCCTTGGTGCGACGACGATCCTTTTCAACGGCCACTTTCGTTACCGTCTCTTCCGGCATACTGACTAACGTACGCAGATAGTTGACTGCCGGTAATTCCATCTCGATCCAGCCGCCGCGTGGCAAGCCTTTTGGCAACTGTATATCACCGTAACGCACACGCATCAGTCGGCTAACCTGCACGCCAACCGCTTCCCACAGACGGCGCACTTCGCGGTTACGACCTTCGGTCAGCGTCACGTTGTACCATTGGTTGATGCCTTCGCCACCGGCAAACTTAATGGTTTTGAACGATGCCGGGCCATCTTCCAGCTGCACGCCTTTGCTCAGCTGACGGATTTTATCGTCATCCACTTCGCCAAACACGCGAACCGCATATTCACGCTCCACTTCACGGCTTGGGTGCATCAAACGGTTAGCCAGTTCACCATCGGTGGTGAACAGCATCAAACCGCAGGTATTCACATCCAGACGACCGACGGCAATCCAGCGTGAACCACGCAGACGCGGCAGACGATCAAATACGGTTGGACGCCCTTCCGGATCGTTACGCGTGCAGAGTTCACCTTCTGGTTTGTAGTACGCCAATACGCGACACACTTCGGTCGCCGACTCAGCGATGGAAACCAGATGGCCATCGATACGAATTTTCAGGGATTTATCACTTTCGATGCGATCGCCAAGCGTCGCCAGTTTGCCGTCAACGCTGACGCGTCCGGCTGAAATCATGGTTTCGATTTCGCGACGCGAACCGTGACCGGCGCGCGCTAATACTTTCTGTAATTTTTCGCTCATGGAGCCTCGTTGTCGCCTTCCCAGGCGTCGTGGTAAGAAGAGGTGCGATACAGGGATTACCAATTCCCATATCAGAATCTGTTACCGCTCTGCATCGCTGCTGCAATCTCAGACGGCCCGCGATTTTACACTAACGCAAGTTTTGTTAACACCTTTTCCTTTGCTGCCGATAACAGAGGGTCTGGTAAAAACATGGCCATTAAGACCATGACGATAAACATTCAGCTGGCTGATAGATCGGTCTTATTTGCATCCGCAGCATCCACGCCAAGTGACTGAATTATTATTACTTGTCCCTAACCTTTCCCGCCTGAGCCTATTATCAACTTAAGACAACTGATACATTAGCACTTTGCAAGACTGCTTAACCGCTATTGCTCGCCACGCTTAAGGATAATCACAAACTTTAAATCTAAGTAAAAACAATAAAACAGCACAAAAAACTATTTAATAGCATTAAATAAGGTCTATTACAGTAATAAATGCAAACTTATAGTTTATTGGCACTACAGGTTGGATTAAGTCTGTATTTTTGTATTATTTGATTAATATTAAATTTGATGAATTGTTCTGCAGAAAAAACTGTGTAAAATTTAAGCCTGAAATCCAGTGCGTCGTCATAATAACATAGCTTTCATTTACTATTTATATTCGTTCAACTTACAAATCATTAACGAACCACTGTGTAATTTCACTGATATTACAAACCGGCGCGCGGGATTAGACGCGTTTATTCATTTACGGAATGAATTTAATTTGCATGTCGAAAGTCTTCACCAGGGATTTTACGGACATGCTTTAAAGAAGATCACAGCCATGAAAACCTCTCTGCTTTGGCCTGCGCTCGCTGCGCTGGCACTGAGCGGTTGTTCCGTGGGCCACACTGAGTACAGTCGTACTGCGATGCAACACGTTGATATGAGCGTGACAGGCATCCCGACCGTGCTGGGTTTGGGCATTCTCGGTACAACCATTCCTTTGACGCCAGAATACAGCCTGACGGCGGCGCACGTGGCAAAAACGGCCGTGCAGCGTGTCAAGGCCTATCATCCTTATTGCGACGTCGCGATTATTTATCATAAAAACAGTCCAGAAACGCTGGCGAAATTCCGCAACGGTGCTATTGGCGAACCGATTAAAATGTACGGTTATAGCTTTATTTCCGCTATGCCGGTGGAATCGAGCGGCGTTAATTTAGCGCGTACCGCCATCACCAATAAATGGAATAAAAAGCCCTGCATGGCAATGGCATCAAATGCTGGCGTGGTGCAAGGGATGTCGGGTGGCGCGGTATATAATGCGGACCAAACTATTGGCGGGGTGATTGTCGGTTACAGCCATGAAATATCTAACGTTCGCAGCAAGAAAGTCATCTTAAAAGATGTCTCGCTGTATATTCCGTACGGGGATTTCAAAACCTGGCTGGAATCCAATATTGGTCAGACGCAGGAAGCCACGCCTGACCATGCATGATTACTGGAACGGGCGCGTGTCACCGACACCTTCGCGCACCACCACCGGCGCATCGCTGGTGAGATCGATCACCGTGGTCGGCTGCTGTCCCAGCGTGCCGCCATCAATAATCAGATCCACCAGCTTGCCAATGCTGTACTGAATCTCTTCCGGATCGGACTCGGTGAAATCATTGCCGGGCAGCATCAGCGAAGTCGACATCATCGGCTCGTTGAGGCGCTCCAATAGCGCCAGCGCCACCGGGTTGGACGGCACGCGTAGCCCGATGGTTTTACGTTTGTCATTCATCAGACGACGCGGCACTTCTTTCGTCGCCTTCAAAATGAAGGTGTAGTTGCCCGGCGTGTTGTTTTTCAGGAGGCGAAACGCGGAGTTATCCACCTGCGCGTAAGTCGACAGCTCCGACAGATCGCGGCACATCAGCGTAAAGTTGTGATTGCCATCCAACTGGCGAATGCGACAAATGCGTTCCATGGCATTTTTCTCTTCCAGACGACACCCCAGCGCATAGCCAGAGTCGGTTGGATAAACAATCACGCTGCCTTTATTGAGATAATCAACGGCCTGATTTACCAGGCGCGGCTGCGGATTGTCGGGATGAATGTGAAAATATTGACTCATAAAAACCTCATATCACCTGTCTGTAACAGCACTGCTGGGCGCCAATGCGGGGAAGCGTTCCCAAACCGGCTCCACGCCGCCCGGTAGCCATAACTTGCGTCCCAGTTCTATCCACGGACAAGGTTGGTGGAAATCTGATCCCTGCGACCCGGCTAACTGATGGTCACGCGCATAGGTTGCCAGCTGCGTGCGCTCGTTGGGCGCTTGCTGGCACTGCGCGACCTCCATGGCATCGCCACCCACGTCGGCAAAATGCGCAATCAGCCGCTTTAACCATTTAGCCGACAAACCATAACGACCGGGATGCGCCAAAACGGCATAGCCGCCAGAATGATGAATAGCATCAATGGCTTGTTTAATTGTACACCATTGCGGCGGCACGTAGCCGGTTTTCCCGCGCGCCAGATAATTCTTGAATACCTGCGCCATATTGTCGGCTTTGCCAATCTCCACCAGATAACGCGCAAAGTGGCCACGCGTGATCAAGCCGCCCTGCGCCAGTCGCTGCGCACCGGCTAGCGCATCAGGAATGCGAGCGCGCTCGAGGCGTTCGGCAATCTGCTGCGCACGATCAAGGCGTGTCTGATACTGCTGCGCAAGGAATTCAGTCAGCGCGGGATGCTGGCAATCGACATTCAGCCCCACAATGTGGATTTCGTGATTTTCCCATAAGGTTGATGCTTCTAAACCGGCTAGCACGCGGATCGGTAGATCCTGTTGCATCACTGCCGCCTGCGCTTCTGCCACGCCCGCCACCGTGTCGTGATCGGTAATCGCCAGCACACCGACTTTCATCTCAACCGCGCGCTGCACCAGCGCGGTCGGCGTCAATAAGCCGTCAGAAGCCAGCGTATGGCTGTGTAAATCGTAAAGGGGAAAACGAGCGATGTCCGACAAAATAACTCCAGCAACTGCATAAACCGGCAGGCATGATAACGATTTTGCCCCTGGCTGAAAAAGGGTATTGACATTTTTCGCCCGAACCAGTTAACTAGTACACAAGTTCACACGTAACGGGTATTTAATCATGACTATTTTTGGTACGCATCTAAATGGTTGGTGGCGCGAAGATCCCTTTATCGGGCGACGTCGTCGTGCACAATTTGCGTAACCGCAGTGCAGATTGATACCTAAGCCCGCCACCGAGCGGGCTTTTTTTTGAGCGAAATTCAGAGAATCCATTATGGCTATTGCGAAACCTACATTGAAGTTGATAACCGGTACCGCGCCCTACCGCGAAGATCCGGCCGCAGTGTTTCATCAGTTATGCGGCGCACGTCCAGCAACTCTGCTGCTTGAATCCGCAGATATCGACAGCAAACAAAACCTGAAAAGCCTGTTAATCGTGGATAGCGCGCTGCGCGTCAGTGCGCTGGGCAACATCG
Organism: Pantoea sp. GbtcB22; assembly: GCF_019091025.1. NCBI lineage: Bacteria > Pseudomonadati > Pseudomonadota > Gammaproteobacteria > Enterobacterales > Erwiniaceae > Pantoea > Pantoea sp. GbtcB22. Next base: position 365,992 of record NZ_JAGXKB010000001.1, on the reverse strand, counting down.
TCACCATCAAAGCGCTGTCGGAAAATGGTCGCGCCATCTTGCCGCTGCTGGACGAGGCGCTGCCCTCTGAGGTGCGTATCGAGGTGCGCCCTGATGGCCGCGAGCTGCATTTCACCCAGCCGCAAGGCATGCAGGACGAAGATTCCCGCCTGAAGGCCCTTTCCGTATTTGATGCGCTGCGCCTGATCCCGCAACTGGTGAACAGCCCGGAAGAGGAGCGTGAAGCGATGCTACTTGGCGGCTTGTTCGCTTATGACTTAGTGGCCGGTTTCGAAGATCTGCCGCAACTGCGCAACGAACAGCGTTGCCCGGATTACTGCTTCTATCTGGCCGAAACCTTACTGGTGATCGACCATCAGCAGCGCACTGCTCGCCTGCAGGCCAGCTTATTCAGCCCATCGACCAGCGAGTTCCAGCGTCTGCAAGGCCGCATCGAACAACTGCGCGGCCAGATGACGCAAGCAGCGCCCGCATTGCCGGTCCAGCGCGTCGAGCACATGACGCTGAGCACCAGTCAGAGCGATGAAGAGTACTGCAACGTGGTGCGTGAGATGCAGGAAGCGATTCGCATTGGCGAAATCTTCCAGGTTGTCCCTTCACGTCGCTTCTCGCTGCCGTGCCCTTCTCCACTGGCCGCTTACGACACGTTGAAAAACAGCAATCCAAGTCCTTACATGTTCTTTATGCAGGATCAGGATTTCGCGCTGTTTGGTGCCTCGCCAGAAAGCTCACTGAAATATGACGCGACGTCGCGTCAGATTGAGATCTACCCGATTGCCGGTACGCGTCCACGCGGCCGCCATGCCGATGGCTCGCTGGATCGCGATCTCGACAGCCGCATCGAACTGGAAATGCGCACCGACCATAAAGAGATGGCTGAGCACCTGATGCTGGTGGATTTAGCACGTAACGATTTGGCGCGTATCTGTGTGCCGGGCAGCCGTTACGTGGCAGACCTGACTAAAGTTGACCGCTACTCATTCGTGATGCATCTGGTGTCACGCGTGGTCGGCACGCTGCGCGCAGATCTCGACGTGCTGCACGCCTACCGCGCCTGCATGAACATGGGCACGCTGAGCGGCGCACCGAAAGTGCGTGCGATGCAACTGATTGCCGGGAAAGAAGGCACACGTCGCGGCAGCTACGGCGGCGCAGTCGGCTATTTCACCGCTAACGGCGACCTTGATACCTGCATCGTTATCCGTTCCGCGTGGGTTGAAGACGGTGTAGCCACCGTACAAGCCGGCGCCGGTGTGGTGCTGGATTCCCAGCCTCAGGCAGAAGCGGACGAGAGCCGCAATAAAGCGCGCGCGGTATTGCGTGCCATCGCAACAGCCCATCACTGCAAGGAGATTTTCTGATGGCCGATATCCTGCTGCTCGATAACATCGACTCCTTTACTTACAACCTCGTTGATCAGCTGCGTACCTTTGGCCATAACGTGGTGATTTACCGCAACAACGTGCCCGCTGAGGTGCTGATTGAACGCCTGCAGCAGATGGAAAACCCAATTCTGATGCTGTCGCCGGGTCCGGGCGCGCCGAAAGATGCCGGATGCATGCCAGATTTGCTGCAAGCGCTGCGCGGTCGTCTGCCGATTATCGGCATCTGTCTCGGTCATCAGGCGATTGTTGAAGCTTACGGCGGCCATGTCGGTCAGGCCGGCGAGATCCTGCACGGCAAAGCCTCTTCTATTACCCACGATGGCGAAGGCATGTTCGCTGGCCTGAGCAATCCGCTGCCGGTGGCGCGCTATCACTCGCTGGTCGGTAGCAATACGCCAGCCGAATTGACCGTTAACGCCAGCTACAACGGCATGGTGATGGCCGTGCGCCACGATGCCGACCGCGTCTGTGGCTTCCAGTTCCACCCCGAATCCATTCTCACCACTCAGGGCGCGCGCTTATTAGAACAGACGTTGGCCTGGGCGCTGGCGAAGTAATAGGGAGATTATGATGCAAACTATTCTGGAAAAACTTTATCAGTCTGAGACGCTGAGCCAGGGCGAAAGCCACCAGCTATTTAGCGCTATCATTACCGGTCAGCTGGAGCCGACGCAGTTAGCCGCCGCGCTGATTGCCATGAAAGTCCGTGGCGAGCGTCCGGAAGAGATCGCCGGTGCCGCTTCCGCGCTGCTGGCCGATGCAAAACCGTTCCCGCGCCCGGATTACACCTTTGCCGATATCGTCGGTACCGGCGGTGACGGCAGCAACAGCATCAATATCTCCACCGCCAGCGCCTTTGTTGCGGCAACCTGCGGCCTGAAAGTGGCAAAGCACGGTAATCGCAGCGTCTCCAGCAAATCGGGTTCTTCCGATCTGCTGGCGGCATTTGGCATCAATTTGGATATGCCTGCGGAACAAGCACGTGAGGCGCTGGACGATCTCAACGTCTGCTTCCTGTTTGCTCCGCAGTATCACAGCGGTTTTCGTCACGCAATGCCGGTACGTCAGCAGTTGAAAACCCGTACCATCTTTAACGTGTTGGGTCCGCTGATTAACCCTGCGCGTCCACCGCTGGCGGTGATTGGCGTGTATAGCCCGGAGCTGGTACTGCCAATCGCCCAAACGCTAAAAGTGCTCGGCTATCAACGTGCGGCTGTGGTTCACGGCGGTGGCATGGATGAAGTGGCGCTGCATAGCCCAACGCAGGTCGCCGAGCTGCGTGATGGCGAAATCACTGGCTATCAGCTGACGCCAGAAGACTTCGGTTTTGGCTTCCATGATAAAGACGCGTTGGCAGGCGGCACGCCGGAAGAAAACCGTGACATTCTGACCCGTTTACTCCAGGGTAAAGGCCAGCCCGCCCATGAGCAGGCGGTGGCGGTCAACGTCGCAATGTTACTGAAAGTGTTCGGAAATGAAGATTTGCGCGACAACGCACAGCGCGCCATCGCTGCCATTCGCAGCGGACAGGCCTACGAGCGCGTTGTCGCTCTGGCAGCGAGAGGATGAGATGAGTATTAAGGGCACTGTTTTAGAGAAAATCGTACAAGATAAAGCCGTCTGGGTTGAAGCGCGCAAAGCACAGCAGCCGCTGGCCACCTTCCAGAACGATTTGCAGCCTGCGGAACGTCATTTTTACGATGCACTGCGCGGATCGCGCACGGTATTCATCCTGGAATGCAAAAAAGCATCGCCCTCCAAAGGGCTGATTCGCGAGGATTTCGATCCCGCCACCATCGCTGGCGTATATCGTCATTACGCTTCTGCGGTGTCGGTGTTAACCGATGAGAAATACTTCCAGGGCGATTTTGCGTTCCTGCCGATTGTTAGCGCCGCCATCACGCAACCGGTGTTGTGCAAAGACTTCATCATCGATCCGTATCAGATCTATCTGGCACGACATTATCAAGCCGACGCCATTTTGCTGATGTTGTCGGTGCTGGATGATGAGCAATATCGTCAGCTCGCCGCCGTGGCGCACAGCCTGAAAATGGGCGTGCTGACCGAAGTCAGTAATGAAGAAGAGATGGAACGCGCGATTGCGCTGGAAGCCAAAGTCGTCGGCATTAATAACCGCGACCTGCGCGACCTGTCCATCGACCTGAATCGCACGCGTCAGTTAGCGCCGCGCCTCGGACATGGCGTCACCGTCATCAGCGAATCTGGCATTCACAATTATGCGCAGGTTCGTGAGCTGAGCCACTTCGCTAACGGCTTCCTGATTGGCTCCGCGCTGATGGAAGAAGCCGATCTCACCGCTGGCGTGCGACGCGTATTGCTCGGTGATAATAAAGTCTGCGGCCTGACCCGCGCCGAAGATGCACGTGGAGCGCAGGAAGCCGGCGCCATTTACGGTGGCTTGATCTTCGCTGAAGGCTCACCGCGTAAAATCAGCCGCGAGCAGGCGCAGATTGTGCAGGCGGCTGCCCCGCTGAAGTATGTTGGCGTATTCCGCAACAATGCGGCAAGTGACATTGTCACGCTAGCGGAAAGTTTAAAACTTTATGCGGTGCAGCTGCACGGCGATGAAGATCAGGCGTTCGTCGCAGAATTGCGTCAGGCGCTGCCAGCAGACACCAAAATCTGGAAAGCGCTGAGCATTAAAGAGCAGTTACCTGCGCGCGACTGGCCGCACGTCGATCGTTACGTGTTTGATAATGGCCAGGGCGGCACCGGCCAGCGTTTCGATTGGTCACTGCTGCAAGGCCAGGATCTCAGCAATGTGCTGCTGGCCGGTGGCCTAAGCGCTGACAACTGCGTAGAGGCCGCGCAGCTGGGCTGTGCCGGCCTCGATTTCAACTCCGGCGTAGAATCTGCGCCAGGCATTAAAGATGCCAGCAAAGTCGCGGCGGTATTCCGCACGCTGCGCGCCTATTAATTTCGCTTGCCCGCCATGGCGCGGGCCGAATAAGGAAGATGAAAAAATGACCACGTTATTGAATCCCTATTTTGGCGAGTTTGGCGGCCAGTACGTACCACAAATCCTGATGCCAGCCTTGCGCCAGTTGGAAAATGCGTTTGTTGAAGCGCAGCGCGATCCCGAGTTTCAGGCCGAGTTTACTGACCTGCTGAAAAACTACGCTGGACGCCCAACGGCTTTGACGCTGTGCAGCAACCTGACTAAAGGCAGCAAAACCCGCCTCTATCTAAAGCGTGAAGATCTGCTGCACGGTGGCGCGCACAAAACCAACCAGGTGCTGGGTCAGGCGCTGCTGGCCAAACGCATGGGCAAAAACGAGATCATCGCGGAAACCGGCGCCGGTCAGCACGGTGTCGCGTCAGCGTTAGCCTGTGCCCTGCTGGGTATGAAGTGCCGCATCTACATGGGCGCCAAGGACGTTGAGCGTCAGTCGCCAAACGTATTCCGTATGCGTCTGATGGGCGCGGAAGTGATTCCGGTGCATAGCGGCTCAGCCACGCTGAAAGATGCCTGTAACGAGGCGCTGCGCGACTGGTCTGGCAGCTATGAAACCGCGCACTACATGCTCGGCACCGCCGCTGGCCCGCATCCGTTCCCGACTATCGTGCGTGAATTCCAGCGCATGATTGGTGAAGAGACCAAAGCGCAGATTCTGGAGCGCGAAGGTCGCCTGCCGGATGCGGTGTTAGCCTGCGTGGGCGGTGGTTCGAACGCTATCGGCATGTTCGCTGATTTTATCGAAGAAGAAAGTGTTGGCCTGATCGGCGTAGAGCCGGCCGGTCACGGGATCGAAACCGGAGAACACGGTGCGCCGCTCAAGCACGGTCGCGTAGGGATCTATTTCGGTATGAAAGCGCCGATGATGCAGACCGAAGAGGGGCAGATTGAAGAATCTTACTCAATCTCTGCGGGTCTGGACTTCCCGTCAGTGGGTCCTCAGCATGCGCATCTGAACAGTATCGGCCGCGCGGAATATGTTTCGATCACCGATGACGAAGCGCTCAGCGCCTTTAAAGAGCTGTGCCGTGCTGAAGGGATTATTCCTGCGCTCGAATCCTCACACGCGCTGGCACATGCACTGAAAATGATCCGCGAAAATCCGGAAAAAGAGCAGCTGCTGGTGGTTAACCTTTCTGGTCGCGGCGATAAAGACATCTTCACCGTTCACGATATTTTGAAAGCCAAGGGAGAGATCTGATGGAACGTTACAATCAGCTGTTTCAACGTCTGTCGGCGCAGCAAGAAGGCGCGTTTGTCCCCTTCGTTACTCTCGGCGATCCGTCACCTGAACTGTCGCTAAAAATTATCGATACCCTGGTGGAAGGCGGTGCGGACGCGTTAGAACTCGGTATTCCGTTCTCGGATCCGCTGGCCGACGGCCCAACCATTCAGGGCGCGACGCTGCGTGCCTTTGCTTCCGGCACCACCGTGGCGCAGTGCTTTGAAATTCTGGCGACCGTGCGCCAGAAATATCCCGAGCTGCCGATTGGCTTGCTGATGTACGCCAATCTGGTGTTCAGCAAAGGTATCGATAACTTTTATGCACAGTGTGAAGCGGTGGGCGTCGATTCCGTGCTGGTTGCGGATGTGCCGCTGGAAGAGTCTGCGCCCTTCCGTCAGGCTGCGCTGCGCCACAATGTGGCGCCGATCTTTATCTGTCCACCAAATGCTGACGATGAACTGCTGCGTGAGATCGCTGCGCACGGTCGCGGTTATACCTATTTGCTGTCACGCGCAGGCGTCACCGGTTCGGAAAATCGTGCCAGCCTGCCGCTGCATCACCTGATCGAAAAGCTGCGTGAGTTTAACGCTGCGCCGCCGCTGCAGGGCTTTGGTATCTCTGAACCCGGCCAGGTGAAAGAAGCCATCGCCGCCGGTGCGGCGGGTGCCATTTCCGGGTCGGCAATTGTGAAAATCATTGAGCGTAACCAGAACGATCCGGCAACGCTGCTCAGCGAACTGAAAGCCTTTGTGAGCAGTCTGAAAGCAGCCACCCGCTAAAATCTTCAGGGCCTTATTCGCTGGTGCGGATAAGGCCTTTTTATTGCCACAATTATCCCCAAACTCAAATTTCCGGCTACTCTCAGGTTTTCTCGCCCAGCTAAAACTGCGATTGGATCATTAAGTGGTAAAAACGTCCTTTTTCTGACTTTTTCGCGCGCGCCGATTTGCTGATTTCGCATCTCCAGACCACAATTAACTGCGCCGCCCCATTGCGGCGAAACATCATCTAAGACAGGGAGATAACCAATGAAATTTTTCAAAGTCGTTGCAGGATTTATGATGGCTGCGGTAATGGCGCTGGCACTTAGCGCGTGTGCACCCACAGCAACCAAAGAAGGCACTGGCGGTTACATCGACGATACCGTGGTAACCACCAAAGTTAAGGCTCAGCTGTTGAATGACGAGTCGCTGAAATCGACCGAAATCAATGTTGAAACCTTCAAGGGTAAAGTTCAGCTGAGCGGTTTTGTCAGCTCACCGCAGATGGCAAATCGCGCGGTGGCCGTAACGCGTAGCGTGGCGGGCGTGAAATCTGTGGTTAACAATATGCAGATCAAATAACACAACGGGCGACCTTCTGGTCGCCCGCTTCATTTCTGGTTGCCGATTAGAATCGATATCCCGCACCAAAGAAGAACACCCACGGATCGATACGCGTGTTGATGTTTTGCTGCTCACCGCCAGCTTTAAATTTCACTTCGGTATCAATATCCATGTACCACAGCGATGCATTCAGCATCCAGTCGCGGTTGATTTGATAATCCAGACCGACCTGGCCTGCCATGCCCCACGAATCTTTGACGCTCAGGTCGCTTAAACCGGCATCCTCACCCGTTTGGTTGAATTTGGCATCGTAGAAGGTGGTGTAGTTGATACCGACGCCAACGTACGGGCGGACTTTACTTTTGCTATCAAAGAAATAGTACTGCGCCATTAAGGTTGGCGGCAGCTGACGCACGGTGGCCAGATTACCGGTGGCGCCCAGTCCAACCTTATGACGGAACGGGGTTGCAGCCAGCAGCTCAACGCCGATGTTATCCGTTGCCATATAGGTGAAGGTCAAGCCCAGCTGCGTATCGTTGCTAACGTTAAAGCCGCCCATACCCAGCACATTGTCAGAGCCTTCGGTCGGACGAACGGTGGCGCTACCTGCACGCATAAAGAAATCACCGGCTTCATGAGCGAGAGCCAGTTGCGGAATTGCCAGCGCCATCAGCAGTGCGCATTTTGCCAGTTTCATAATCACTCCTTTGCCAAATAAAGATGGGTCACAATGTTGAATGCGGCACAACATTTACCCCTTTTTTGGTAAAAGATCATCTGCATCAATCTAAATTAATCACTTAAAAAACAATGAATTGATTCAGATCAATTTTGGCTTTACAGCGCGTAATAAAAGTCCGCTTGCGAAAATTTTTCGCCGTGACTATTTTAACTTTCCCCTGTGTGATTTTGGTTCGATACCTTAAAGGTGGCGGGCGATCAGATGAGCGATTCACTAAATCCTTGCGTGACCTGTGGCGCATGCTGCGCGCACTTCCGTGTCTCATTTTACTGGGCCGAAGCCGATGATGGCGCCGGTGCTGTTCCCGTTGAATTAACCGAACCGTTAACCCCGTTTATGCGCAATATGCGCGGCACCAACCAACGCCAGCCGCGCTGTATTGCGCTGCAGGGCGACGTCGGCGGCTGCGTATCCTGCGGCATTTATCAGCAGCGTCCTTCGCCCTGTCGGGAGTTTTCGATGTCCGGCGAGAACGGTGAACAGAACGAAGCCTGCGATCGCGCCCGTGCTCGCTACGGTCTTCCTGCGCTTTTTCACCCTTCTTTACCTGTTATGACAGAAAGTTATCCCAATGCGGGTGCCAGCACGCCAGTAGAACATGTACAATCGCCGGGTTAATTAATCCGGTTCTTTCAAGGAGTTTACATGTCTATCACGGCAAGCTCGTTATACCGTGACACAGGAAATTTTTTGCGCCATCAGCTGGTTACTATTTTACTGCTGGCGCTGCTGACCTCGTTCATTACTGTGATCGTCGGCCACGCGTTAACGCCAGGTGAAGACCAGCTCTCGTTGTTGAGCCAGTCCGATGACAGCGCATCGTCGCTGTTTGAGCTGGTACAAAATATGTCTCCGGATCAGCAGCGCATTTTGCTGCGCGCTTCCGCTGCAGGCACGTTCGCTGCGTTGATTGGCAACACGCTGCTGCTGGGTGGCATGCTGCTTCTGATCCCTATGGTATCGGGCGGACAACGCGTCAGCGCGCTGCGCGCTATTGGTGCATCTGCGCCCATCCTGCCAAAGCTGCTGCTGCAGACCTTCCTGATTACCCTGCTGGTTCAATTGGGCTTTATGGTGCTGATGGTACCGGGCGTGATTCTGGCGATCCTGTTTTCACTGGCACCGGTGATTCTCGCCAATGAGAAGCTCGGCGTGATTGGCGCGATGCGTGCCAGCATGCGTCTCGCCTGGAAGAATATTAAGGTTATCGCACCGGCTATTGTGCTGTGGCTGCTGGCCAAAATTGTGCTGATGTTCTTCTTCTCATCGCTGACCGTGCTGCCCGCCAATATCGCCTCCGTGGTGTTGAACGCGCTGGGTAACCTGGTCTCCGCAGTGCTGATTATCTACCTGTACCGGCTGTATATGCTGTTACGTTAATCGTTATGGCGCTCACCCGGGCGCCATAACTGTACGCTCCTGCCTACTTGGAAACGCTATGAAGCAGTTACTCGATTTTCTTCCCCTGGTGGTTTTCTTCATCTTCTACAAGCTGTACGACATCTTTGTTGCTTCTGGCGCACTGATCGTTGCCACCGGTCTGGCGCTGGTCGTCAGTTGGGTGCTCTACCGCAAGCTGGAAAAGATGACCATTTTTACCTTTGTGCTGGTCGCGGTATTCGGCACGCTGACGCTGGTATTCCATAACGATGAATTCATCAAATGGAAAGTCACGGTGATCTATTCGCTGTTTGCCGTCGCGCTGCTCTACAGCCAGTGGTTTATGAAGCAACCGCTGATCCAAACCATGCTGGGTAAAGAGTTACAACTGCCTTCAGGCGTGTGGCGCAATCTCAACATTGCCTGGGCAATCTTCTTCCTCGCCTGCGGCTTAGCGAATATTTATGTTGCGTTTTGGTTATCGCAGGAATTTTGGGTTAACTTTAAGGTGTTCGGTCTGACCGGCCTGACCCTACTCTTTACCCTGTTAAGCGGCGTGTATATCTGGCGACAGATGCCGCAACAAGAACAAAAATAATGCCACTCCGCCCGACAGCGTCGGGCTTCTCTTCACCTGCAGAAGAACTGAGCAATGGACGAAAAACATAAGTCGCCGCAAGGCGAGATGGTGTTGCGTACCCTGGCCATGCCAGCGGATACCAATGCTAACGGAGATATCTTTGGTGGCTGGTTGATGTCGCAGATGGATATGGGCGGCGCAATTAAGGCGAAAGAGATTGCCGAAGGACGTGTCGTCACCGTGCGCGTGGACGGAATGACGTTCCTTAAACCGGTGGCGGTTGGCGATGTGGTGAGCTGCTACGCACGCTGCATCCGCACCGGCAACAGTTCCATGACCATAAACGTCGAAGTGTGGATAAAGAAAGTGTCGTCCGAACCGATTGGACAGACCTACTGCGCAACCGAAGCGGTGTTTGTCTACGTCGCTGTCGACAATACCGGTCAATCTCGCCCGTTGCCGCCCGGCAGAAGCAATTTAAGCGATCTGTAACATTAAAAAAGCGGTCATCTGACCGCTTTCTTATTGCCTCTCAGCCACGAGTGCTTATTCGATATTGGCGCCACCATTGATGCGGAATACGATGTTCATGGTGAGATTCTTGCCCGGACGACCTGGCTGATAACGCCACTTCTTCATCGCCTGCTTCACTTCGCGCTCGAACATGTTGCGCGGTTCTGCCGACAAAATCTGGACGTTATCCACACGACCGTCGCTATCAACGTCAAACTGCACCCGCACACGTCCCTCAACACGCAGCGCGAACGCACGTGCCGGATAGGCAGGCTTGCTGACGCTCATCGCTTTCGGACCATCTGAAATGCTCGGCGTTGCGGTCGGATTGGCTTTCGGCGCGGTTGTTGGACGCGTCTGCGTGGTTGGCGCTTCCTGCTTAAACGGATTTTCCTGCGGCTTCACTTGCTGACGCGGTTTCGGCTCAACCTTCTTTTCAACCTTTGGCTTCGGTTTAGGTTTTGGCTTCGGCTTAGGTTCCGGTTTAGGAATCGGTACCGGCTCAACCTTCGGCGGCTCTGGCGCCACTTCAGGCTCCGGCTCAGGTTCAGGTGGCGGCGGCGTGACCTGAGCAGGCGCAGGTTCGGGTTGCACTTCCGGAGCCACCAGCGAAACGCTGATAGGCTGGGACGCTTTTGGAACTTCAATCACCTGATGAAAAGATGCATAGAGAATGCCAGCGATCAACGAACCGTGAAGTACCACGGATAAAATTACAGCAATGGGGGTACGTGAAGGTAAAGGCGTAGTCAACGTGGTCATATCATTCATGTTCATTGAGTGAAGCGCAGATTTTAAATGCAAATAGCAATCAGTTTCAATAAGCGATGTGCAAGCGCCCCGCAGAAAGGTCTTTTTTAACCCTGATTGCGCTGAATGACAGCGTATTTATCTTTCGTTTGCACTCTGATTAACGATCACTTAACGTGTCACGCAATTTCGGCAAGTCTAACGGGAGTATCCCATCGTGCTTTACGTCATTTATGCGGAAGATACCGCTGATTCACTGGAAAAACGCAACTCGGTACGTCCCGCGCATCTTGCTCGTTTGAAGCTGTTGCAAGATGAAGGTCGACTGATTGCTGCGGGTCCGCTACCAGCAGTTGACAGCAACGATCCAGGCCCGGCCGGTTTCAGCGGTTCCGTGATCATCGCCGAATTCTCTTCGCTGGAAGTCGCGGAATCATGGGCCAAGGATGATCCCTACATTGCCGCAGGCGTGTATGAGAAAGTCGCGGTCAAACCGTTCAAACGCGTTTTCTAATCTATGTGGTTGTCAGTTTTACTGCTGGTGATAGCATTCGCTCTCATCGGCAGAGCACTTTGGCTATGGCGTCAGCAAGGCTGGCGCAACGCTCGTCAGCACGTTGTAATGTTAATTGTGCTGGCAGCGGCAGTAGAGATGGTCAATGTCATCCGGGTGCTACGCGGCGCATGATGGCCGCGTAAACCCATCAGTCCATTTGCGAGATAAACAGGATGGAGCGGCGATGTTGCTGCGCCACCTGATGACGAATGGTATGGATGCGCTTATAACGACGCGACTGCCCTTCCAGCCAGCGAGAACGACGACGGTGTACCTGACGTAACATTCTCCAGCGCGCCACTTCATTTTTGCTGCGTCTCATAACATCCTCTCAGACAGGCTAAACTCGGCAGGCATTATAAAGATCTGCCAGGAAATGCCAAATCGAAAGCTTCATCGAAACGTCATTCACGATTAAAGGTTTCACTCCCTGTGATCAGCACGTAAACTTTGCACAACAAAGCGCGAACAGGACGTCCACTTAATGACCACATTTTATACCCTAATCAGTTGGTTGCTGCTGTTTGGTTACTGGCTGCTGATTGCGGGTGTCACGCTACGTATTCTGATGAAACGCCGCGCAGTCACCTCAGCAATGGCCTGGCTGCTGATCATCTACATTCTACCGCTGGTGGGTATAATCGCTTATCTCTCTTTTGGTGAGCTGCATTTAGGTAAAAGGCGTGCTGAACGCGCGCGCACCATGTGGCCCTCCACCGCCAAATGGCTCAACGATCTCAAACAGTGCCGGCATATCTTCGCCACTGAACACAGCGACGTGGCGCGGTCCCTGTTTGATTTGTGCCGCCATCGTCAGGGCATCGCCGGCGTGAAAGGTAATCAGCTGCAGTTGCTGACCAACTCCGATGACGTGATGCACGCACTGATCCGTGATATCCAGCTGGCACGGCATAATATCGAGATGGTGTTCTATATCTGGCATCCCGGCGGGCTGGCCGATGAAGTGGCGGAATCGCTGATGGCTGCATCGCGTCGCGGTGTACATTGCCGTTTGATGCTGGATTCAGCGGGCAGCGTCACCTTCTTCCGCAGTCCGTGGGTCAATATGATGCGCAATGCCGGCATCGACGTGGTTGAAGCATTGCAGGTAAGCCTGCTGCGCGTGTTCCTGCGCCGCATGGACCTACGTCAGCATCGCAAAGTGGTGCTGATCGATAACTACATCGCTTATACCGGCAGCATGAATCTGGTCGATCCACGCTTCTTTAAGCAGGAAGCCGGCGTGGGCCAATGGATTGACCTGATGGCGCGCATGGAAGGCCCGGTGGCCACCACCATGGGCATTGTGTATGCCTGCGACTGGGAGATTGAAACCGGTAAACGCATTCTGCCGCCCGCGCCGGATGGCAACGTGATGCCCTTCGAACAGGAGAGCGGGCATACCATTCAGGTGATCGCTTCTGGGCCCGGCTTTCCGGAAGATATGATCCACCAGGCGTTACTCACAGCGGTCTACTCCGCGCGTCAGCAGCTGATTATGACCACGCCCTACTTTGTGCCGAGCGATGACCTGCTGCACGCCATCTGTACCGCAGCGTTACGCGGTGTGGAAGTGAGCATCATTGTGCCGCGCCATAATGATTCGCTGCTGGTAGGCTGGGCGAGTCGTGCCTTCTTCACCGAACTGCTGGAAGCCGGCGTGAAGATTTACCAGTTTGAAGATGGCCTGTTGCATACCAAAAGTGTGCTGGTTGACGGGCAGCTGAGTCTGGTCGGCACGGTAAATCTGGATATGCGCAGCCTGTGGCTCAACTTTGAGATCACTCTGGTGGTTGATGATGACGGCTTTGGCAGCGATCTCGCTACCGTGCAGGATGATTACATCGCCCGCTCACGCTTACTGGATGGTGCTCGCTGGGCTAAACGTGCCTGGTGGCAACGCATCGTTGAACGACTGTTTTACTTCTTTAGTCCTTTACTGTAAAACGAGCGAAAATATTACCGCCTCAGGGCAAGCAGGAATGACCATGGATTTAAATAATCGCCTTACTGAAGATGAAACGCTGGAGCAGGCTTACGATATTTTTCTTGAGCTGGCTGGCGACAATCTCGATCCCGCTGACATTATTCTGTTCAATCTGCAGTTTGAAGAGCGCGGTGGCGCGGAACTGTTCGATCCTGCGGAAGACTGGCAGGAACATGTTGATTTCGATCTCAACCCAGACTTCTTCGCAGAAGTGGTGATTGGATTAGGTGAAGCCGACGGAGAGCCGATCACTGATGTGTTCGCACGCGTCCTGCTTTGCCGCGAGAAAGATAACAAACTCTGCCACATCCTGTGGCGCGAGTAAGCGACAGACAAAAAAACGCCGGGCAATCGCCCGGCGTTTTCATTTACAGCGGATCGACTTTTAAACAAGAGACCGCATGACGGAAGCTGCCTTCCAGCAGCGGCCGGGTTTTCGCGCACTCTGGTCCGGCAATCGGGCAACGGGTGCGGAACACGCATCCCGATGGCGGATTGATCGGCGATGGCAGCTCTCCTTCCAGCAGCTGGATTTGCTTGTTCTTCTCCAGGTCCGGATCGGGAATCGGCACCGCTGACATCAGCGCGCGGGTGTAAGGATGCTGCGGATTGTTATACACCGCATCGTAAGTACCCAGCTCAACCGCATGCCCGAGATACATCACCAGCACGCGATCGGAGATGTGTTTTACCACCGCCAAATCGTGCGCGATAAAGATCAGTGACAGCCCCATTTCTCGCTGCAATTGCTGCAACAGGTTAACGACCTGCGCCTGAATCGACACGTCCAGCGCCGATACCGGCTCATCGCAGATGATCAGCTTTGGCTCGAGAATCAGCGCACGCGCGATGCCAATACGCTGACACTGGCCGCCCGAGAACTCGTGCGGATAGCGGTTGATGAGGTTAGGTAACAACCCGACCTTCATCATCATGGTTTTCACCTTATCCTTCACTTGCTGGCCCGGCATCTTTGGGTAATAGGTGCGCAGCGGTTCCGCAATGATATCGCCAATGGTCATACGCGGATTGAGCGATGCCAGCGGATCCTGGAAGATCATCTGGATATCGCTGCGCGCCTGACGCCATTGCTCCTGGCTTTGCCCGAGCAGATCGCGTCCTAACCAGGCGACGCGCCCTTCTGTGGCTTTTACCAGGCCAATGATGGCACGGGCCAGCGTTGATTTACCGCAGCCTGACTCGCCTACCACGCCCAATGTTTCACCTTCGTACAAACGCAGACTGACGCCGTCGACCGCTTTCAGGGTATGCGGTGGCTGCCAGAACCACTGTTTGCCATCCTTAATCTCGAAGTGCACCTTAAGGTCGGCGATCTCCAGCAGGACTTTTTTCTCTTCGACTACGGTGCTCATACTAACTCCTCCACCGGCTTGAAGCAGGCACGTAAGCGCCCTTCAGCGAAAGGCTCCAGCGGCGGTGCCTTGGCACAAATGTCCATGGCGTAGGCGCAGCGAGGCTGGAACGGACAGCCTTGCGGCAGGCGCAGCAAATTTGGCGGGTTGCCTGGAATGGTGGTCAGCGACTCGCCCTCCTCAGCATCCAGACGCGGCACCGCACTCAGCAAGCCAATCGAGTATGGATGGGCAGGATGATAGAACACATCGCGTGCGCGTCCATATTCCATGGTACGACCGGCGTACATCACCAGCACTTTGTCACAGATACCCGCTACCACGCCGAGATCGTGGGTAATCATCACAATCGCGGTATTGAATTCGCGCTTCAGCTCATTCAGCAGCGTCATGATCTGCGCCTGTACGGTCACGTCGAGCGCCGTAGTCGGCTCATCGGCAATCAGCAGCTTCGGCCGACACAGCAGCGCCATCGCAATCATCACACGCTGACGCATACCGCCCGAGAACTCATGCGGAAACATCTTCATACGCTTACGCGCTTCCGGCATTTTCACCGCATCCAGCATGCGCACCGACTCTTCGAACGCCTGCGCGCTGTTCATGCCTTTATGCAGCTTCAGCACTTCCATTAACTGCTCGCCGACGCGCATGTAAGGGTTAAGCGACGTCATTGGATCCTGGAAGATCATCGCAATCTGCTCTGCGCGCAGTTTGTTGAGCTTGCTTTCCGGCAGATTGAGGATCTCTGCGCCGTTAAATTTCGCTGAACCGCCAATGCGCCCATTTTTTGCCAGCAGCCCCATCAAGGCAAACGCGGTTTGCGATTTCCCCGAGCCGGATTCGCCAACAATGCCCAGAGTTTCACCCGCATGCAGTGAAAAGTTGAGGTCGTTCACAGCGGTGACATCGCCATCGTGGGTGCTGAAGGTGACGCGCAGGTCTTTTACATCAAGCAGCAGGTTATTGTTTCCCGCACGTGCAGCCAGGGCTGGCTGAAATTCATGAATGGTCATCGGGAAACTCCTTAACGATCTTTCGGGTCGAGGGCATCACGCAAGCCATCGCCGATAAAGTTAAAACAGAACAGCGTGACCACGAGGAAACCTGCCGGGAACATCAGTAACCACGGCGACACTTCCATCGAGTTGGCGCCATCGCTTAGCAATGCGCCCCAACTGCTCAGCGGTTCCTGAGTTCCGAGGCCAAGGAAGCTGAGGAAAGATTCGAACAGTATCATGCTCGGCACCAGCAGCGAGGCATACACCACCACCACGCCTAATACGTTTGGCACAATGTGACGCAGCACGATTTTGAAGGTGCTCACACCGCCGACCTGCGCCGCTTCGATGAACTCTTTGCGCTTCAGGCCCAGCGTCTGCCCACGTACGATACGCGCCATATCCAGCCACGACACCATGCCGATCGCCACAAAGATCAGCAGAATGTTGCGACCAAAGAAGGTTACCAGCAGGATAACGAAGAACATGAACGGGAAGGAGTTGAGGATCTCCAGAATACGCATCATCACTGAGTCGGTTTTACCGCCCAGATAACCCGCCAGTGAGCCATACAGCGTGCCCACCAGCACCGCGATCAGCGCGGAGGCAATGCCCACCATCAGCGAGATACGGCCACCAATCGCAACGCGCACCAGCAGATCGCGACCCGATGAATCGGTGCCAAACCAGTGGCCGGAGACGGTATCCGGCGCGGCAGACATCATCGCCCAGTCGGTATCGTCATATTTGAACTGCGACAACATCGGGGCGAACACCACGAACAAAGTGATCACCAGCAGCACCAGCAGGCTGATGAAGGCTGCACGGTTGTGAATAAAGCGGCGACGCGCATCCTGCCAGAGGCTGCGCCCTTCGACTTCCAGTTTTTCACTGAAGGCATCCAGAGCTTCGCTGTTTTTCTTACTTAACATCATGGGCGAGCTCCACAATCAGTAACGGATTTTCGGATCGATCACGGCGTACAGCACATCAACGATCGCGTTAAACAGAATGGTCAGCACGCCAACCAGAATGGTCAGACTCATCACCAGCGAGTAGTCACGGTTCAACGCCCCGTTAACGAACAGCTGGCCGATGCCCGGCAAACCATAGATGGATTCAATCACCATGGAACCGGTGATGATGCCGACAAACGCCGGTCCCATATAGGAAAGCACCGGCAACATGGCAGGCTTCAGCGCGTGACGCAGCACGATACGACGCAGTGGCAGTCCTTTAGCGCGCGCGGTACGGATGAAGTTTGAATGCATCACTTCAATCATCGAACCACGGGTAATACGCGCGATGCTGGCGATGTAGGCCAGCGACAGCGCCACCATTGGCAGCAACATGTAATTCCATTGGCCGCCGTTCCAGCCGCCGCCTGGTAGCCAGCGTAAAGTAATCGCAAACACCAGCACCAGTAACGGTGCCACGACAAAGCTGGGGATCACCACGCCGGTCATCGCGACCCCCATCACGGCATAATCCCACAAACTGTTTTGCTTCAGGGCGGCGATCACGCCAGCCGTTACGCCCAGCACCACGGCGAGGAAGAAGGCAGCCAGACCAAGTTTGGCTGACACCGGGAAGGCGTGGCCGACCAGATAATTGACCGAGTAATCTTTGTATTTAAACGAAGGGCCAAAGTCGCCATGTGCCAACTGCACCAGGTAGCTCAGGTACTGCTTGCCAATGGGATCGTTGAGATGGTACTTCGCTTCGATATTCGCCATCACTTCCGGCGAGAGGACACGTTCGCCGGTAAATGGACTGCCGGGTGCCAGTCGCATCATAAAGAAAGAGATGGTGATGAGGATAAACAGCGTCGGGATGGCTTCAAGGAGCCGACGCAGGATGAATTTTAACATTGCCGTACCTACCAGGCTGTTGCTTCACAAAGTAAAAAGGCGGTGCCGCAGCACCGCCACTGTCGATAGCCTGAGTGCTATTAATGCTTAATGATATACAGGTTTTTATCGACG
This sequence comes from Pantoea sp. GbtcB22, assembly GCF_019091025.1. Classification (NCBI taxonomy): domain Bacteria; kingdom Pseudomonadati; phylum Pseudomonadota; class Gammaproteobacteria; order Enterobacterales; family Erwiniaceae; genus Pantoea; species Pantoea sp. GbtcB22. Next base: position 348,213 of record NZ_JAGXKB010000001.1, on the reverse strand, counting down.
GTTTTATCCAGCGGATCGTTGCCGGTGTAACCGCCCACGTAAGGTTTCACCAAACGCGCATTGACGTAGTAGTAAACCGGTACGATGGTGCTGTCTTTATCCAGAATCTGCTCAGCTTTCTGATAATCCGCTACGCGCGCTTTATCGTCTGTGGCTTTCACCGCATCGTGAATAACTTTATCGAAGTCAGCGCTTTTGTAATGCGAGGTGTTACTGCTGCTGTCAGACAGCATGATGTTCAGGAATGAAGTCGGTTCGTTGTAATCCGCACACCATGCCGCACGAGAGACATCAAAGTTGCCCTGATGACGCGTGTCGAGGAAGGTTTTCCACTCCTGGTTTTCCAACTTGATGTTCACGCCGATGTTTTTCTTCCAGATAGAAGAGGCCGCGATCGCCAGTTTCTTGTGCAGATCGGAGGTGTTGTACAGCAGGTTGAAGGTCAGCGGTTTATCCGCGGTGTAACCCGCTTCAGCCAGCAGCTTTTTCGCTTCTTCGTTACGCTTGTTCTGATCCCACTTGAACCAATCCGGCGGCAGCAGTTCCATGCCATCGGTGGCTGGCGGGGTGAAGCTGTAAGCCGGTTGCTGACCTTGTGCCAGAACCTTGTTCACCATGATGTCGCGATCCAGACCGAGTTTCAGCGCGGTACGCACGCGTGGATCGGTGAATGGCGCTTTCTGGTTATTGATTTCGTAGTAATAGGTGCACAGGTATGGCTTGACCATCAACTCTTTGCCGTTGTCCCGCTGCAGTTTTTTGAACAGCTCGATAGGCATGTTGTTGTAAGTGATATCGCTGCCGTTCTCAGAGAAGTAACGGTTAACGTCGCTGACTTCGGAGTTAATTGGCAGGAAGGTGACTTTGTTCAGCACGGTGTGCTCGTTATCCCAATACTGCGGGTTACGCACCAGCGTTACGCGTTCGTTGATCACGTGCGATTCAAGTTTAAAGGCGCCGTTACCGACCCAGTTTTGCGGTTGAGTCCACTGATCGCCAAATTTGTCGATCGCCGGCTTATACACCGGAGACATCACGGAGTTGATCAGCAGTTTATAGAAGTACGGCACGGGCTCGCTCAGCGTCACTTCCAGCGTGTGATCGTCGATGGCTTTTACGCCCAGCTCGGAAGTTGGCTTTTTACCGGCGATGATGTCGTCAACATTGACGATGTGGCCGTATTGCGGATAGCTGGCATAAGGCGATGCGGTTTTCGGATCGACCAGGCGCTGCCAGCTATATACGAAATCTTGTGCAGTAACCGGCTCACCGTTGGACCATTTTGCGTTCTTGCGCAGGTGGAAAGTCCAGACTTTGAAATCTTTGTTTTCCCAGCTTTCTGCCACGCCCGGTACCGGTTTGCCATCGCTGTCGCTGGTGATTAAACCTTCATACAGGTCACGCGCGATGTTGTCTTCGGGTACACCTTCAATCTTGTGGGGATCCAGCGACTGTACTTCATCGCCGTTACCGCGAACCAGTTCCTGTTTTGCTGCCAATTCAACGCCTGCTGGCACTGTTGCTGCCAGCGCGGCATTCCCTGCCAGCGCGCCGATTGCGGCTGATACGCCCGCGGCAATCAGGCTTTTTTTTGTGATGTTGTTCATTATTACGCTCCAGTTTTATTATCTTTACCGGGTCGATTTAACGCCCGGCGTACCCCGTTTCCAGGTGATCTTCGCGTGTCTGAACGAAGACCCTAATCACCCTTCAGGGTTTACCACGGTAAAGTGTCGCCCGACTGTAGCGCCGGATCGGCCCATTACTCAATGTTTCTTTATGTAATAGTATTTCAACGCCAGCATGTCCTGCGGATCCTTGCCGGTAAAACCGCCCACCCAGGGTTTTACCAACCGCACGCTAACGCGGTAATAGACAGGTACGATTGGCGAGTCTTTATCGAGTTGCGCTTCCGCCTGCTGATAAAGCGAGGCGCGCTTTGCTTCGTCTGCGCTGGTTAATGTTTGCTTCATCAACTGGTCAAACGCCGGGCTGTGGTAAAACGCGGTGTTATTGGATGAACTGCTCAACAGCATATTCAGGAAGGTAGAAGGTTCGTTGTAATCTGCGCACCATGTGGCGCGCACCACGTCATACTGCGCCTGATGGCGCGTCTCCAGCAGCGTTTTCCACTCCTGGTTCTGCAATGTAACCACCGCCCCCAAATTTTTTTGCCACATCGAGGCCGCAGCAATCGCCTGTCGCTTGTTTTGTTCGGAGGTGTTGTACAGCAGCGTAAAACGCAGCGGGTTTTGCTGATTAAAGCCGGCATCGGCTAATAACTGTTTGGCGCTGGCATTACGCTCGGACTGCGTTTGTTGCGCCCAGGCCGGTGGGGAAAGCGTGATACCGTGGGTAAACGGCGGCGTCAATCCGTAGGCAGGAATCTGGCCCTGGCCCATGATCTTCTGCGCAATGATGTCGCGATCGAGGGTTAACTTTAGCGCGGCGCGTACGCGCGCGTCATCGAATGGCGCTTTTTTGTTATTAATTTCGTAATAGAAGGTGCACAGCAGTGGGCTAATTTTGACCTCATCGCCGAGATCCTGCTGTAACTTTTTGAACATTTCCGGCGGCACCACGCTGTTGGTCATATCGGTGCCACCGCTGCGATAGCGGTTGATATCGCTGTTCTCTGAGGAGAGCGGTAAAAATACGCCCTCTTCTATCACCGTGTGGGCATTATCCCAATACTGTGGATTGCGTTTCACCACGATTTTTTCATTTACCACCCACTCCGCGAGTGTAAAAGCGCCATTGCCAACATAGTGTTGCGGCTGTGTCCACTGCTCGCCCCACTGCTCTATCGCCGGACGATAGACCGGTTTCATCGCGCTGTGAGCCAGCATGGCAACAAAGTAGGGAACGGGTTCAGAAAGGGTGACTTGCAGATGACGATCGTCGAGGGCTTTAACGCCGAGTTCAGAGGGTGCGGCTTTGCCAGACAGAACGGCGTCAACGTTCGCCACATGCGCAGCCTGTAAGTAGCTGGCGTAAGGCGAAGCTGTTTTAGGATCGGCCAGGCGCTGCCAGCTGTAGACGAAATCCTGAGCAGTAACAGGCTGGCCGTTACTCCAGCGCGCATCGTCACGCAGCGTGAAAATCCAGATGCGCCCTTCTTCGCTTTGCCATTGCTTAGCGACACCGGGGACGAGTTGACCGTTATTATCGGTTTCAACCAGGCCTTCCAGTAAATTACGCATGACATTGGATTCCGGCACGCCTTCTGCTTTCTGCGGATCAAGCGTTGCCACCTCACTGCCATTATTAATCACGATACGCTGTAATTCAGATAATTGCGTGCCCGCGGGAATTTGGGCTGCCTGGCTTGCTGCCAGTGCGCCTGTAAGGCAGAGGGCAAGCACTGAACGTACTGCCGTTTTCGCTACCATGCATTTCATCAACAAATATCAACCTTAATCATAAGCCTGATAGCCTGTAAGCAAGAAGCGTACACATTTGTCACTATCATATAAAAAATTTGTGATGTGCCGAAAATTATCAGAACAGATGCCCGCACGCCAAAGCTAAACTGCAAAAATGTTAGCAGATTCTCTTTTATCACGTTCGGGTGAGTAGGAAAAGTGTTAATTCTTTTATTGAATTATCGATTAACCAAGTGATTTTAAAGTTATTTGTAGGATAACTGCATGTAATTTACTCGTTATTGTTCTTTCAATATGATTTTTACGAATTCGACTATAAAATTAGCCATTATCCGCATAAAGAGTCATCGAATAACTTATCAACTTTTCTCAAATGCTAATTTCAAAGATATGTGCAGAACAATTATCTGTGACGATTATCACAGTTTAGTGTGAGGTTTTACTCGGATGGGATGAGGATAGTAGTAAAAGTGATGCTGGACGTTTGCAGTTAAGGCTAATGAATAAATTAACCAAAATGGTGCAATAAAATGAAGATATGCACCATTTTGGATCGTGAAATCTCTTAAAAGAAAAAAATAACTTCGTTTAATTCAGCAAACCAGGAAAAATAGATTTCATACCTGTAACAATAAACTCGATGCCCAACGCCATTAACAACAAGCCCATAATACGGGTAATCACGTTAATCCCGGTTTGTCCAAGCACCCGCACCATCAACGGTGCTGCGCGGAACAGCAGCCAACAGCAAAAGGCGAAAATGGCAATCGCGATACTAAAACCAATTAAGTTCTGCCAGCTGTGATAACGCGTACTCCAGACAATGGTTGAACTAATTGCACCGGGACCAGCCATTAACGGTAACGCTAGCGGTACCACGCCAATGCTTTCGCGAATAGCGCTCTCTGACTTCTCCTGCTTGTTCTGCTTATCCTCACCCAGTTTTCCGCTGATCATCGACATCGCGATAGTGACCACCAGAATACCGCCAGCAATACGGAATGAATCTATCGAAATGCCAAACAGATGCAGGATGCCATCGCCAAGAAACAGTGACGTCCAGAGGATGATGGCCACGGCCAGGTTGGCGGTAAGATTGGTTTTATTACGTTCAACCACCGCCTGATAGCTGGTCATGCTGATAAAGACCGGGATGATACCTACCGGATTTACCAGGGCAAACAAACCGACAAAAAACTTAATGTAGCCGGAAAGATCGAGTAGCACGGGATTCAAAGTAGGCTCCGGTAAAGTCTGAGTAGAAAAGCGCGCTTAATGTAGTGCATAAGCCGGGCGAAAAACCAGAGGTGGCGGCAGAAATTTATGCTATCCGTCTGGCTTTGAGCCAGTTTTTTCAACTGCTGTTAACCGTTGGTTATTGCGATGCAGCCGATGCGTGCAGAATATGTGGCACATCGCGCTAACTTTATTTGCGAAAGTTAGTGCTGAAAGGTGTCAGCTTAGATCCGGATTGATCTGCATCAAAATTTACCTACCTCATCAGGGGTAATCTTACCCCGTCGAAACAACTTCCTGACGCTTAAGTATCTTGACCAGGAAACCCTTTTAGTAAGCAACGGCAAAACAGACGCCAACCTGCCCAATATATAAGCATAGCGTGACTATACTTCTGGATTCAGGCTTGTTTACTAAAAGAGTTTAACTTCCTTCAGGAGAGCACTATGGCCGTTACTAATGTTGCCGAACTTAATGCACTGGTTGAACGTGTAAAAAAGGCACAGCGTGAGTACGCTAATTTTAGTCAGGAACAAGTTGATGCAATCTTCCGCGCTGCCGCCCTCGCCGCTGCAGACGCACGAATTCCACTGGCCAAGCTGGCCGTTGCCGAATCAGGTATGGGTATTGTTGAAGATAAAGTCATCAAGAACCACTTTGCTTCTGAATACATCTATAACGCTTATAAAGATGAAAAAACCTGCGGTATTCTCGCCACTGATGACACCTTCGGCACGATTACTATTGCTGAACCGATTGGCCTGATCTGCGGCATCGTTCCTACCACCAACCCAACTTCTACGGCGATTTTCAAAGCACTGATCAGCCTGAAAACCCGTAACGGCATTATCTTCTCTCCGCATCCACGTGCGAAAGATGCCACTAACAAAGCCGCTGACATTGTGCTGCAGGCAGCGATTGCGGCGGGTGCGCCAAAAGATATCATCGGCTGGATCGACACCCCATCCGTCGAACTTTCTAATCAGTTAATGCATCACCCTGATATCAACCTGATCCTTGCAACCGGCGGTCCGGGCATGGTCAAAGCCGCTTACAGTTCCGGTAAGCCCGCAATTGGTGTTGGTGCCGGTAACACGCCAGTCGTAATTGATGAAACAGCGGATATCAAACGCGCTGTCGCATCCATCCTGATGTCGAAGACCTTCGATAACGGTGTGATTTGTGCGTCTGAGCAATCCGTAATTGTGGTTGATTCGGCTTATGATGCGGTACGTGAGCGTTTTGCCAGCCACGGCGGCTATCTGCTGCAAGGTAAAGAGCTTAAAGCGATTCAGGATATCATTCTGAAGAATGGCGCGTTGAATGCGGCGATTGTCGGCCAGCCAGCGACGAAGATTGCCGAATTGGCGGGAATTAGCGTGCCGGCAACCACCAAGATTCTGATTGGTGAAGTGAAACTGGTTGATGAATCAGAGCCTTTCGCGCATGAAAAACTCTCGCCAACCTTAGCGATGTACCGGGCGAAGGATTACCACGACGCGGTCGATAAAGCTGAAAAACTGGTAACCATGGGCGGTATTGGCCACACCTCATGTCTGTATACCGATCAGGATAATCAGATCGAGCGTGTGCATTACTTCGGCGACAAAATGAAGACCGCGCGTATTCTGATTAACACGCCGGCGTCACAAGGTGGTATCGGTGACCTGTACAACTTCAAATTGGCTCCATCACTGACGTTGGGCTGTGGTTCATGGGGCGGTAACTCCATTTCTGAGAACGTGGGACCAAAACATCTCATCAACAAGAAAACCGTGGCCAAGCGAGCTGAGAATATGTTGTGGCATAAACTTCCGAAGTCTATTTACTTCCGTCGCGGCTCACTGCCGATTGCTCTGGAAGAAGTGGCAACTGATGGTGCCAAACGCGCCTTTATCGTTACCGACCGCTTCCTGTTCAATAATGGCTATGCCGATCAGGTGACTCGCGTACTGAAATCTCACGGTATTGAAACCGAAGTCTTCTTCGAAGTAGAAGCTGACCCAACGCTGAGCATCGTCCGTAAAGGTGCAGAGCAGATGAACAGCTTTAAACCTGATGTGATTATCGCACTCGGCGGTGGTTCACCGATGGATGCAGCAAAAATCATGTGGGTGATGTACGAACATCCTGAGACGCATTTCGAAGAACTGGCACTGCGCTTTATGGACATCCGTAAACGCATCTATAAGTTCCCGAAAATGGGTGTTAAAGCGCGTATGGTGGCCATCACTACCACTTCCGGTACGGGTTCTGAAGTAACGCCGTTTGCCGTGGTGACGGACGATGCGACCGGCCAGAAATATCCATTAGCGGATTATGCGCTGACGCCAGATATGGCCATAGTTGATGCCAACCTGGTGATGGATATGCCGCGTTCACTTTGCGCCTTCGGTGGCCTCGATGCGGTAACGCACTCACTCGAAGCCTATGTCTCCGTATTAGCGAATGAGTATTCTGATGGCCAGGCCTTGCAAGCACTGAAACTGCTGAAAGAGAACCTGCCAGCCAGTTATCGCGATGGCGCAAAAAATCCGGTAGCACGTGAACGCGTTCACAATGCGGCAACTATCGCGGGGATTGCGTTCGCAAACGCCTTCCTGGGTGTGTGTCACTCAATGGCGCATAAACTGGGCTCTGAGTTCCACATTCCACACGGTCTGGCAAACGCCCTGCTGATTTCAAACGTCATTCGCTATAACGCCAATGACAACCCGACTAAGCAAACGGCTTTCAGCCAGTACGACCGCCCACAAGCACGTCGTCGTTATGCTGAGATTGCTGACCATCTGGGACTCTCCGCCGCTGGCGACCGCACCGCGCAGAAAATTGAAAAACTGCTCGCCTGGCTTGAAGAGATGAAAACGCAGTTGGGCATCCCAACCTCAATCCGCGAAGCGGGCGTGCAGGAAGCTGATTTCCTCGCGAAAGTGGACAAACTGGCTGAGGATGCATTCGATGACCAATGTACCGGTGCGAACCCACGCTATCCGCTGATTGCTGAGTTAAAACAAATCATGCTGGATACCTTCTACGGTCGTGAATTCTCTGAGTCATTGAGTGAGAATGCTCAAGAAGTTAAAGCCGAAGTGAAAATTGACAAGAAAACGAAAAAAGCCTAAACCGCTTTAAACAAAAAACCCGCTACGGCGGGTTTTTTTATGGCTTGCTGATGAGTTAAACCTGCGGCGATTGTGAGCCATATATCGCCTGAAGTGAACCCTCATCGATTGCCTGCTTATAGTGTTTACGACAGACCGATATATAACGCTCATTGCCACCAATCACCACCTGCTCACCTTCGCTGAAAGGTTTACCCTTAGCATCAAGACGAAGCACCATGCTGGCTTTTCTGCCACAGTGGCAGATGGTTTTAAGCTCAACCAGCTTATCCGCCCATGCCAGTAAATATTGGCTGCCAACAAACAGCTCTCCACGGAAATCGGTGCGCAGGCCATAGCAAAGCACCGGAATATCCAGATTGTCGACAACATCAGATAATGCTTTGACCTGTTCGCGCGTAAGGAACTGGCTTTCATCGACTAACACGCAATGCACGGGTTGCTTCGCATGTTCTGCAGCTATTTCCTCATCGAGCTTTGTCTCATCGTTATATAAAAATGCAGGAGACGAAAGCCCGATACGTGAACTGACTTTGCCTGCACCAAAGCGGTTGTCGATCTCGGCGGTATAAACCAACGATCGCATACCACGTTCATGATAATTATAAGAAGACTGTAGCAAAGCCGTTGATTTACCCGCATTCATCGCAGAGTAATAAAAATAAAGTTGAGCCATTAGAAAATCTCATCGCAGCCTATATCTGTTGCGGCGCAGTTTACCATAAACCTGTATAGCTGTAGCGATGCATTATTTTTATCATCTGTTCAAAATAACATCACCATTAAGATGGATATCACAGTCACTATAGAAAGAAAGCACGTTTTGACAAAATAGCGATTACGTCGATATTTTATTCATTTAAATTAAAGCCGAAGCGTCAGGTTTAGCGTTCAGCCTGGTCAGCAAGTTAGAAAAGATTACCAAATAAGTAAATATATTCTGAAGAGCGTTATCAATCTGCCCTTCTTTTTTATTTTTACGTTTTGCTTTTAAATCTGGCTATTGCAGTTATTTTTTTGCACCATTATTATGAGTCGGCAGAACAACTCCCATTTATTATATTTTGAGATTAGGACAATGAGCGAAGCACTTAAAATTCTTAATAATATCCGTACATTGCGCGCACAAGCTCGGGAATGCTCTCTGGAAACATTGGAAGAGATGCTAGAAAAACTCGAAGTTGTGGTCAATGAGCGTCGTGAAGATGATACTCATGCACAAGCGGAAAATGCAGAACGCACACGCAAACTCGAACAATACCGCGAGATGCTAATTGCCGATGGTATTGACCCAAATGATCTGTTACAGGCATTATCTGAAACGAAAGTTCCGGGCAAAGCTAAGCGCGCTGCGCGTCCAGCTAAATATTCTTACGTTGATGAAAACGGTGAAAACCGCACCTGGACTGGCCAGGGCCGCACTCCTGCTGTGATTAAAAAAGCAATTGAAGAACAAGGTAAACAACTGGACGATTTCCTACTGTAATCATTCCAGCGCTCAGCATTGTAATTAGTTCATCGCTAATTCACTTTGACCAGGTAAGAAAAAGGAAGCCAATGGCTTCCTTTTTTCATGCTTAATTATTGTTGATAGAAGCGGCGATACCAATCAACAAAATGCTGCACACCTTGCTCTACGCTAGTTTGAGGACGGAAATTGATCGCGTCGTACAAAGGTTGCGTGTCAGCGCTGGTGCCCAGTACGTCGCCAGGTTGCATGGGCAGCATATTTTTCTTCGCTTCAATGCCCAATGCTTTTTCCAGCGACTCAATATACGTCATTAAGCTGGTCGGCTGGCTATTACCAATGTTGTAAACGCGATAAGGAGCCGAGCTGCTGGCGGGAGAACCTGCTTCCACCGTCCACTTTTCATCCGGTTGAGGAATCACATCCTGCAAGCGCACGATTGCTTCAGCAATATCATCGATATACGTAAAGTCACGCGTCATTTGTCCGTTGTTATAGACGTCAATTTGCTCACCCGCTAACATCGCGCGTGTAAATTTGAATAATGCCATATCCGGACGGCCCCATGGGCCATACACGGTGAAGAAACGTAATCCCGTAGTGGGCAATTGATAAAGGTGTGAATAGGTATGCGACATCAATTCGTTGGCTTTTTTTGTGGCCGCATAAAGTGAAACCGGATGGTCAACGGAATCGTCCGTTGAAAAAGGCATTTTGCGATTCAGGCCATAAACTGAACTGGATGAGGCATACAAAAGGTGGCCGATTTTATGATGACGGCAACCTTCAAGAATATTGAGGTGGCCGATTAGATTTGCTTCGGCATAAGCATGGGGATTTTCGATTGAATAACGCACGCCGGCTTGAGCGCCCAAATGAATAACGCGTTCAAACGCATGCTCAGCGAATAAAGAGGAAATGGCCTGGCGATCCGCCAGGTCCATTTTTACGAAAATAAAATCAGGATGTTGGGTGTTCTGGTCTAAACGAGCCTGTTTAAGGCTGACATCATAATAGTCATTCAGGTTATCGATACCGACAACCTGGTGACCAGCGGCCAGCAAACGCTGACTGACGTGAAATCCAATAAAACCTGCCGCGCCGGTGACCAGAAACTTCATACATCCCTCATTATTCTACGATTTTAATTGACGCTCCGCGGCCGATTGCATAGTACGTGAAACCGCGCTTGCTGATACGCTCAGGATCATACAGGTTACGACCATCAAAAATCACGGGTTCTTTTAACGCACTTTTAATAACGTCAAAGTCTGGCGCACGGAAGTTTTGCCACTCAGTACAGATCACTAAGCCATCCGCACCCTGCAGCGCGGCTTCCTTAGTACCCATCAACTTCAGATCGTTACGATGTCCGTAAATGCGTTGCGCTTCGTCCATCGCTTCTGGGTCGAACGCCTGAACCGTTGCCCCGGCTTCCCACAGCGTCTCCATCAGAACGCGGCTGGAGGCTTCACGCATATCGTCAGTGTTCGGTTTGAACGCCAGTCCCCACAGAGCAAAGGTTTTGCCGCGCAAATCGTCGCCAAAATGGCGTTTGATAAATGTAGGCAGCTTGTTCTTCTGCGAGTCGTTAACGTCTTCAACCGCCTGCAGTAGACGCGGAGTGTAACCAATTGACTCAGCAGTACGAATCAGCGCCTGCACGTCTTTCGGGAAACAAGAACCGCCATAGCCGCAGCCAGGATAGATGAAGTGATAACCAATACGTGAATCTGAACCAATACCCTGGCGAACTTTCTCAACGTCGGCTCCCAGACGTTCTGCCAGGTTTGAGATCTCGTTCATGAAGCTAATTTTGGTTGCCAGCATGCAGTTAGCCGCATATTTGGTCAGCTCTGCACTACGAATGTCCATCAAAATCATACGATCATGATTACGGTTGAACGGCTCGTACAGCTCGCGTAGCAGCTCAACCACTTCATCATTATCGGTACCGACAACGATACGTTCAGGACGCATGCAGTCATTGACTGCCGCACCTTCTTTGAGGAATTCCGGGTTTGATACCACGTCAAAAGCGATGTTTGCATCACGCTTTTGCAGGGTTTCCGTCATTACCGCTCGCACGCGATCTGCGGTACCCACTGGTACAGTAGATTTGTCGATAACAACTTTGTGATCGTTCATGTGCTGCGCAATCGTGCGAGCAACGGCAGTCACATACTTCAGATCGGCAGAACCGTCTTCATCCGGTGGCGTACCCACGGCGATAAATTGCATCACGCCATGATTAACGCCTTCTTCCGCATTCGTACTGAACTTCAGGCGACCCGACTCGTAATTAGACATAACAAGCGGCGTCAGGCCTGGTTCAAAGATCGGAATATTGCCTTTCTTTAAGTTCTCGACTTTCTTTTCGTCGACATCAATGCAGAGAACGTCATGTCCGACTTCGGCCAACACCGCAGCCTGAACCAGACCGACATAGCCGATACCAAATACAGTGACTTTCATTGAATTATCCTGTGTTTATTGAGTTACTTTTTGTTGCCTACCGCGCCTTCAAGCCACTGGGTGAAATCTTTACCCAGCACTGGATGGCGAACGCCGTACTCAACAAACGCTTGCATGTAACCCAGTTTGTTACCGCAGTCATGGCTGACACCGTTCAGGTGATAAGCTTCAACGGTCTCTTTTTCCATCAGCATCGCAATGGAGTCAGTCAGCTGAACTTCGCCACCTGCACCTGGAGGCGTTTTCGCCAGCAGCGGCCAGATTTCAGCAGACAACACGTAACGTCCTACAACGGCCAGGTTTGATGGGGCTTCTGAAGCTTTAGGCTTCTCAACCACGCCAACCATTGGCGCGCTCTGACCTGCAGAGAGTTCAGCACCCTGGCAATCAACTACACCGTAAGCGGTTACATCAGCAACCGGCTCGACCATGATCTGGCTGCGGCCGCTCTCTTCGTAACGAGCCAGCATCTCTGCCAGGTTGTCTTTGGTTGGATCAGATTCGTATTCGTCGATGATTACGTCTGGCAGGATTACGGCGAACGGCTCATCACCAATCAGCGGATGTGCGCACATTACTGCGTGGCCCAGGCCTTTCGCGATCCCCTGACGAACCTGCATGATGGTGACGTGTGGAGGGCAGATTGACTGGATTTCGTCCAGCAGCTGACGCTTAACACGTTTTTCCAGCATAGATTCCAGCTCAAAACTGGTATCAAAGTGGTTTTCGATGGCGTTTTTAGAAGAGTGCGTAACCAGCACAATCTCGTTAATGCCTGCTGCAATGCACTCATTTACGACATACTGGATCAACGGCTTATCGACCAACGGTAACATCTCTTTTGGAATAGCTTTGGTCGCAGGCAGCATACGCGTGCCGAGGCCTGCAACTGGGATTACCGCTTTTTTAACTTTAGTCTTATAGGCAGACATCAAAAATACCTCTCTTAATAGGCCGTTCAAGTTAATACTTGATATGTCGGTTTAAAAACGAAATGAGTATATCAGTTACTATCAGGTGGAATTATCCTGGAAGAAGTTAATCCAAGGAATTTAGGACTATTACCCAAGTGTAAAGCTTGCTCCTGGTCCTGTCTTTAACCCACGGAAAAATTAAATCTAACCGGTTATTCTTCGGCTGAAAGCATCAAACGTAACCTGCCTCCGGCGCCCCAAATATGACACTGCCAGGCGTCGGCACGTTGGCTGATTTGATTAAGATGAGTGCTGCCCATAGTACCAAGCGGCACACCATTACTGAGTTGGATTTGATGAGTATTGACATGCAACGTCGCGTTGAGCCCTGCTGAAACCAGGATTAGGTTTTTTAACTGGCGATGATAATAGCCCACCAGCAACGGGAACTGCCCGCTTAGATTCGCCTGCCTTAACAGCATGTTGACCTGACGCAGCAGCCCATTTAACTCAGGCAGTCGCTGCTTCTGGCCGGAGAGCTGCTCCTGCAGCAAACCATTAAATAGTGCGCGCAGTAACAGCGCGGCTAACACGCCATTATCGCCAGCGCGCGTTACATCAAGGCAATAGAATGCCAAATCGTTATCTGACAGCGCCGCGATATCCAGTACTAAGCCCGGCTGTTCCGCCATGGTGAGCTGACGGTAATTGATACGACAATTGGCAATGGTTTGCTGCACCGGCGGCTGGAGCTGTTTGAGTAATTTAGATGCCGCCAGCGGATCGCTGACCAGCGCATCCCAATCCTGAAACAGTTGTTCATCCTCCTCGACTTTGGAGGTAAACATGGATGGATAGAGACACTCAAACACCGCTTCACGGAAACGTTCCATATTTTTGAGCGGTTTTAGCAATACGTCCTGCACGCCCAAACGCAACACATGCGCGATGTCCGCCATATTTTGTGTGGCGGAGATAATCAGAATGGGCACATTGTTGCCGCGCGTGCGAAGACGTTCAACGAACGGGATACCGCCCATACGCGGCATTTCAAGGTCGCAAATAACCAGATCCACTGACTGCGCCGACAACAAGGTTAAGCCATCAACACCATCACCTGCCTCAAGCGTTGTTGCACCTAAGCTGGTTAATAAATTGTCTATCAATGAACGGAAAACGACCTCATCTTCGACAATGAGTATCTTTTTGCCGATTAGCGGTTTTTCCATTCTCTCCCCCTGCGTACCAGATAATTCAATAGTGGTTCATAAAATGCCGTTGCGCCTTTCAGAATTGGCTGAAGTCGCAACACCTGTGAATGAACAACCTGACTATCTGCCACGGACCAGCGGTAATAGTTCATCCATTTTTTTCTCAACGGCGGCCTTGCCAGCCGCAATGGCTTCTTCTGCACGATGGAAGTCCAGTGTGGAAATTTGTGGACAAAACGGCTGAATCAGCACATCCGGCGGATCGCCCGCCATGCGGTTACGTTTCAGGCGATTTTCCAGAACCTGGATTGATGTCGACATAATCTCCATCGCACCCGGCGTTTGATTAGCACGGCGATGCGTCAGGCCAATCAGGCGTTGACGCAGTTTCTTTCCCCAGCTCAGCGCTTCTACTGCCGCCGCTTCTTCACCGCTCTGCGGCGTAACTGACAATAAATCCTGTTGCATCAGATGTGCGTCATGCTGTAAATCCACGGCGATAACGATGTCAGCACCCAATGCGCGGGTTAATGAGATCGGCACGGGATTCACCACCGCGCCATCCACCAACCAGTATCCATTGTAAGCAATGGGTGGCAATAAGCCTGGCATACTACAGGACGCACGCACAGCTTGATGCAAATCGCCTTCGGTCAACCACACTTCTCGTCCGGTACTGAGATTGGTCGCGACGACGCCAAATGGCTTATCGCACTCATCGATGAGGTCGTTGGGAATCAGCTGGCGGATGTGGCTAAACACCCGGTCGCCGCGCAATAAACCACCGCGCTGCCACGACAGGTCCATTAATCGAATGACATCCCAATAACGGAATGCACTCACCCACTTCTCCATCACGCCCAGCCGTCCATTCACGTAAGCCGAACCGACCAACGCGCCAACAGAACATCCGGCCACCACATCGATTTCAATCCCTGCGCGTTCCAGCGCATTGATCACGCCGATGTGGGACCAACCTTTGGCAGCACCTGAACCCAGTGCCAGCCCAATCCTGACCTTTCTCATCTCACCTCATGATTGGCATGGTACGTAGCATCACGCCTGACAGTCGGCTACCATAGCGCACGCTTAAATTTACTTTAATCACTTCCAGGAGATGACGTGTCTGAAAAGTGCCCTTGCTGCAGCGGAAAGGAGTATAGCGTATGTTGCCAACCCTTTCTGAATGGCCAAGCGAACCCGTCCAGCGCGGAACAATTAATGCGCTCACGTTACACCGCTTACGTCGTGAAAGATGCCGCGTGGCTGGCGAAAACCTGGCACTCCAGTAAACGCGTGGCCGACCTTGAGACGTTATTATCCGAAAGTTTTGCCGGTACTGAATGGCTGGGCTTGAATGTAACTCGTTGTAATCATGGAAGCCACGAGAATGAAGCCTTCGTGACGTTTTTTGCGCGTTACCTCGAAAAAGGCCGCACTTCAGCCATCTATGAATGTTCGCGCTTTCTTCGCGAGGATCAACGCTGGTACTATGTCGACGGAACAACGCCTGAGTTGGGACGTAACGATCGCTGTCCTTGTGGCGCCGATAAAAAATACAAAAAATGTTGTGGGTAATCTGGACAGATACACAACGGCTTTACCATTCATCGCTTTGACAGGACTCTGATCGAGATGCAAGCGCAAACCATCCAACGAAAAGTTTTACGAACCATTTGCCCTGATGCGAAAGGTTTGATCGCCAAGATCACCAACATTTGCTACAAGCACGAACTCAACATTGTGCAGAACAATGAGTTTGTCGATCACCGCACCGGACGCTTTTTCATGCGCACCGAGCTGGAAGGCATTTTCAACGACAATACCTTGCTGGCCGATCTCGATAGCGCGCTACCCGTCGGTTCAGTGCGTGAACTGCAAAGTGCCGGTCGTCGCCGTGTCGTGATTCTGGTGACCAAAGAGGCGCATTGCCTGGGCGATCTGCTAATGAAAAGCGCTTTTGGCGGTCTGGATATGGAGATTGCTGCAGTCATCGGTAACCACGAAACGCTGCGTTCACTGGTTGAACGTTTCGATATTCCGTTTGTGATGGTGAGCCACGAAGGCCACACGCGTGAAGAGCACGACAACCGCATGGCGGATGAAATTGACCGTTATCAGCCTGATTACGTGGTGCTGGCAAAATATATGCGCGTGTTGACGCCCGCCTTTGTGCAACGTTATCCAAACCAGATCATCAATATTCACCACTCCTTCTTGCCGGCGTTCATTGGCGCGCGTCCGTATCATCAGGCTTATGAGCGCGGCGTGAAAATCATCGGCGCTACCGCGCACTACGTGAACGATAACCTCGATGAAGGTCCAATTATCATGCAGGACGTGATCAACGTCGATCATAGCTACACCGCAGAAGAGATGATGCGTGCAGGACGAGATGTTGAGAAGAATGTGCTGAGCCGCGCGCTGTATAAAGTGTTAGGCCAGCGCGTGTTCGTTTACGGCAACCGCACGATCATTCTTTAACCACTTCGGCGCTGAACTGCACAACTCTTCAGCGCCACGCATAAAAAGTGGGCAAACAGTTTTTATTTTCAGTGACGGCGCTTTACAGGCTGAGCGCATTTGTTATGATGCGCCCCGCTTAAGACGCAATGATTCAGGCCAGTGGTGGGATTCCCGAGCGGCCAAAGGGAGCAGACTGTAAATCTGCCGTCACAGACTTCGAAGGTTCGAATCCTTCTCCCACCACCATCTGAATCGTCTCTGCCTGAAGCCACAATATGTCATATCCCCGGTGGGATTCCCGAGCGGCCAAAGGGAGCAGACTGTAAATCTGCCGTCACAGACTTCGAAGGTTCGAATCCTTCTCCCACCACCATCAATACCATTCTCCTGTTTTTCCCACTTGTTTTAATCGTTGTAACCTCCTGTTTCACACCATGACTTTTGCCCAAAAACTCGTTACCATCGCGCCATACTTTTGCGGATAAAAATGGCAGCGAAATGAAATTTGTCTCTTTCAACATCAACGGCTTGCGTGCGCGTCCTCATCAATTAGCCGCGCTGGTTGAACAGCATCAACCCGATGTCATCGGCTTGCAGGAAACCAAAGTGCATGACGATATGTTTCCGCTCGAAGACGTCAGCAAACTGGGTTATCACGTGTTTTATCATGGACAGAAAGGTCATTACGGCGTCGCGCTGCTGACCAAAGCTGAGCCTGTCAACGTCTACCGTGGTTTCCCTGGCGATGAGGAAGATGCACAGCGTCGTTTGATCATGGCGGAAATCCCGAGTCCGATTGGTGATATCACGGTGATCAACGGTTATTTTCCGCAGGGTGAAAGCCGCGACCATCCCACCAAGTTCCCGGCGAAAGAGAAGTTTTATCGCGATCTGCAAAGCTATCTTGAGCAACAGCTAGCCGTGGATAAACCGGTATTGATCATGGGCGACATGAACATCAGCAGCACCGATTTTGACATCGGCATTGGTGAAGACAATCGTAAACGCTGGCTGCGTACCGGAAAATGCTCGTTCCTGCCTGAGGAGCGCGAGTGGATGGATCGCTTGCTAAAGTGGGGTTTAGTAGATACCTGGCGCGCTAAGTTCCCGGAAACCAACGATCGTTTCTCATGGTTTGACTACCGTTCGAAAGGCTTTGACGACAACCGTGGTCTGCGCATTGATCTGCTGCTGGCAAGCCAACCGCTTGCCTCGCGCTGCATTGAGAGTGGCATCGATTACGATATCCGCAGCATGGAAAAACCGTCGGATCACGCCCCGGTTTGGTCGACATTTAAGCTGTGATGAAGCAGCGTGGCGTCTGGCGCCACGCGCTTTTATTTGATGATTTTCCAGATAAGCGGATTAGTGCCTAATACCTTCTCATCCCTGCCGCACTGCAATAACACGCCTTCTGCTTTGACCACCGCACCTTCAGAATAACTGCGGTTCTCATAGGTACAGCACTGCATGCAATTGCTCTGACGATTGTTTTGCCCTTGTGTCCAAGCTTCTGGCGGCAGATCCACCACCACATCGGTATTGCCCATACGATTGTTTTCCGGCTGGCGGTTGGCCAGCGCCGAGGTGCTGCATAACAGCAATCCGCCCAGCAACATCATTGCATAACGCATCACTCTGTCTCCTTGGTTTTGCGACGAGCCGTTTTCGGTTTGGCTTTCTTTTTGGCCCCAGGCGCTGTCAATCCGCGAAAGGCCTGTAACGACGGTCGCTGGCGTGCTTCACCAATCAGCCCAATCAAGGTGCTGACCAGCGGCTGCATAAACTCATCATAGCGACAAGACTTCTCGCTAATCCGGGTAAGCGTCGATTCCCATTGCGCCGTCATATCGGGCCGGGCGGCCATTTCTGGCAGTGCATGGATCAACGCCCTGCCCGCATCCGTTGAATGAATATAACGGCCTTTTTTCACCAGGAAAGTGCGGCGAAACAGCAATTCGATAATGCCCGCACGCGTCGCTTCCGTACCTAAACCATCGGTTGCACGCAGCACTTTCTTTAATTCTTTATCCTGCACAAAGCGGGCGATGCCGGTCATCGCAGACAACAGCGTCGCATCGGTAAACGGACGCGGCGGTTGCGTCTGCTTCGCCAGCACTTCGCCGCGCTCGCACAGCAGCTCATCACCCTTAGCGACGACCGGCAGCGGCGTGCCATCGTTCTCCTCGTCACGCTCTTTGCTGCCGAGCAGCGCACGCCAGCCGGCTTCGGCCAGAAAACGCGCTTTGGCGATAAATTTTCCGCCGCCGATATCAAGATCAATAACGCATTTGCGGAACACCGCATCCGGGCAAAACTGCATTAAATACTGGCGGGCGATCAATCCGTAAATATTGGCCTCATTTTCGGTCAGACTAACCTTACTGGCGCGCGCAGTGGGAATGATGGCATGGTGCGCATCGACCTTTTTGTCGTCCCAGCAGCGGTTCTTCTGATCGGGATTGAAATCCGCTGGCGGTGACAGATTGGGCTGATGCGCCTGAATGGCGTTCAGCACCGCATGGCGTCCGGCAAAGTGCTCATCGGGCAGATAGCGGCTATCGGAACGCGGGTAGGTGATCAACTTATGGGTTTCATACAGCCGCTGACAGCAATCCAGTACGTTCTGCGCGCTGAGGCCAAAGCGCTTACCGGCTTCGATCTGCAGTCCAGAAAGCGAAAATGGCAGCGGTGCGGTATCGGATTCACGTTTGTCGTTATATCCGGTGACCAGCGCCGGCTTACCATTAATGCGCTCAAGCACGTGATCCGCCAGCGGACGATGCAGCAAACGCCCCTCTTCATCCTGCCACGGCTCGCAAGCATCGCTTGGCACCCATGTTGCGACAAAACGCTCGTCTTTTGGCGTGACGATGTGCGCTTTAACTTCGAAATAGTCCTTAGGGATAAAGTTTTCGATCTCTTCATCGCGGCGCACCACTAAACCCAGCACCGGCGTCTGCACGCGGCCAACCGACAGCACGCCGTCGTAACCGGCGTTACGGCCCAGCAAGGTAAAGGCGCGCGTCATGTTGATGCCGTACAGCCAGTCGGCGCGCGCACGCGCTAACGCAGACACACACAGCGGAATGAATTCGCGGTTCTCACGTAAGCGCCCAACCGCACGTTCAACCGCCGAAGGATTAAGATCGTTAATCAGGCAGCGCTGCACCGCTTTACGTTTCTCTGGTGCGAGCTGCAGGTAATCCAGCACTTCATCCACCAGCAGTTGACCTTCACGATCGGGGTCACCCGCATGCACCACCATGCTGGCTTGTTGCAGCAGGCCTTCAATCACTTTCAACTGCTTCGCTACGGATGGACGTGGCTGCAAGCGCCATTTTTCCGGAATAATCGGTAAATCAGCCAGATTCCAGCGCGCATAGCGGCTGTCATAAATGTCGGGCTGCGCCTGCTCCAGCAGGTGCCCAACACACCAGGTCACAACCTGGTCATTCCCGCAGGCAATATAGCCGTCTCCGCGTCGATGCGGTTTTGGCAACACGTCGGCAATCGCACGCGCTAAGCTGGGTTTTTCGGCAATAAACAAACGCATGGATGGCGTCGTTCCTTAACGTCAGGTAACTACGGTAATCAGTGGACGATCGGCTCTAGCGGCAAACAGTTCGCCAATCGACGTTGCTTGCACGCCTGCTGCAGAGGCGCAGCGCTGGAATGCCTCAATGGCGCTGGGTTGAACCGCCACCAGCAGACCACCGGAGGTTTGTGGATCGCACAGCAACGCGCGGGTGGCATCATCTAAGGGTGAAACCTGCTCGCCATAGCTGGCGAAGTTGCGGCTGGTGCCACCGGGCACCGCTCCCGCAGCGATATAGTCATCGACGCCCGCCAGGCGCGGTACCTGCGCTGCAATCACTTCGGCACGCAATCCTGAACCCTGGCAGATTTCACTTAAATGGCCGAGCAAGCCAAAACCGGTGACATCGGTCATCGCGCTGATGCCCGCCAGTTTGGCGAACTCCGCTCCGGCTTTATTCAGCTGGCACATCACATCGGCAGCCAGCGAACGGTGTTCAGGCCGCAGCAGGCCTTTTTTCTCCGCGGTAGTGAGAATGCCAATGCCTAATGGTTTGGTGAGGAAAAGCTGACAACCGGCCTGCGCCGCGCTGTTCTTTTTCACCCGCGCCACATCGACGATACCGGTTACGGCCAGGCCGAAGATCGGCTCTGGCGCATCAATCGAATGGCCGCCCGCCAGGGCGATTCCCGCCGCCTGACAAGCGGCACGCCCGCCCTCGACCACCTGCTGCGCCACTTCCGGACTCAGTAGATTCACCGGCCAGCCTAATATAGCGATCGCCATGATGGGTTTCCCGCCCATGGCGTAGATATCGCTGATGGCGTTAGTGGCGGCGATACGACCAAAGGTAAAAGGATCGTCGACGATCGGCATAAAGAAGTCGGTGGTGCTTACCACCGCAGTACCGTTGCCGAGATCGTAGACTGCAGCATCATCACGCGTTTCATTGCCAACCAGCAGTTGCGGATCGTGAAACGGGCTGAGCTCACTGCGCAGAATGGTTTCCAACACCTGCGGCGAAATCTTGCACCCACAACCCGCACCGTGGCTGTATTGCGTTAAACGAACAGGTTCACTCATGGCGACTTCCTTATGCGATGAACAGAAGGCGCTATGTTAGCCTGGCTGTCAGTTGGGAGTAAGTGTTGCACGACCTAACCTCGATCTTTCGCACAGGCTCTGTGCAATCTTTGCAACGGCGCCTAACCTGCCGCAAAAGTCCAGCATTGTCTGTCAGAAATAACTGACAAACTGCGCGGTGTCCGGCGCAACCACGGTGGTGTTGGCTTTCAACTGCGGCGTGCCGAGATAGAGGAAACCGACAATCGCATCTTGCTCGCGGCAGCCAAAGGCTTCGCGCACGGACGGATGATCGGTCCACGGACCGCTGCGCCAGATGCCATTAAAACCTTGCGCCACGGCGGCCATCTGCATCGCCATCACTGCACAGCTGGCAGACGCCAGTTGCTCCCACTGCGGCACTTTGGCGTTCTCTTCACAATGCGCCACCACGGTGATGATCATCGGCGCGCGATAAGGCGCGGAGGCTGCTTTGTCAATCGCCTTCTGCTCAAGATTGCTGTCACGCGCGGCCTGTTCCAGCAAGTTAGCAAAGCGCTCGCGCCCCTCATTTTCGACAATAATGAAACGCCATGGCTGCAGCGTACCGTGATCGGGGGCGCGCATCGCGGCGTGCAGAATATTTTGCAACGCTTCACCTGCCGGAGCCGGTTCTGCCAGACGAGACGCCGAGCGGCGATTAACTAATAAATCCAATGCATCCATTATTCTTCTCCCGTGAATAAAAAGCGTGGGCTAATCCTGGCACAGCACGATCTTTTGTAACAGTCTGGCGCGATTTCCTGCTGACTTTTCGCACGCCGCTCTTTAGGATGAACCCGACATCGGGGCAGACCGCGTGCTGGCTGCCCTGCTACGTGAATATGGAGAGTTTATGCGCACTTTGTGGCGAATTATTTCCGGTCTGTTCCGCTGGACCTGGCGGGTACTGAATTTTATTCGGGAATTTATTCTTAATTTATTTCTTATTGTTTTGATCCTGGCGGGCGTCGGGATTTGGCTGCAGGTTTCCAGTTCCAACAACAGTGAGCCTGTACAGCAAGGCGCATTGAAAATCGATCTGAGTGGAGTGCTGGTCGATAAACCTTCCGTCAGCAATCGTCTAAGTCGTATCAGCCGTCAACTGTTAGGCGCAAATAGCGATCGCCTGCAGGAGAATTCCCTGTTCGATGTCGTCGATGCGATCCGCCAGGCAAAAACCGATAAAAACATCACTGGCATCGTGCTGGAGCTGCGTGACTTTGCCGGTGGCGATCAACCTTCGCTGCAATATGTGGGTAAAGCACTGCGCGAATTCCGTGACGCCGGCAAACCTATTTATGCAGTCGGCGACAGTTACAGCCAGGCGCAATACTACATCGCCAGTTACGCCAACAAGGTGTATCTCTCACCTCAGGGCACGGTTGATCTACACGGTTTCGCCACCAACGGCCTGTACTACAAGACTTTGCTGGAAAAGCTGAAAGTTAATTCGCATGTATTCCGTGTAGGCACTTATAAGTCTGCGGTTGAGCCGTTCCTGCGTGACGATATGTCACCGGAAGCGCGCGACGCTGATGGGCGCTGGATTGGCCAGCTGTGGCAGAATTACCTGAATACTGTGGCAGCCAATCGTCAAATTACACCAGAACAGCTGTTCCCAGGTGCAGCCGGCATCATTAGCGGCTTGCAAGCGGTGCAAGGTGATACCGCGAAATATGCGCTGAATAATAAATTGGTGGATGTACTGGATACGCGTGCAGCCGCCGATCAGGAACTGGTGAAAACCTTCGGCTGGGATAAGGCGAATAACGATTACCGTAGCGTGAGTATCTACGATTACACCGTTAAACAGCCGCCGCAGAGCCAGGATGGCAATATCGCCGTGATCCTCGCCAGCGGTGCGATTATGGACGGTGAAGAGAGTGCCGGAAACGTCGGCGGTGATACCACGGCGTCGCAAATCCGCGATGCGCGCCTGGATGCTAAAATCAAAGCCATTGTGTTGCGTGTCAACAGCCCTGGCGGCAGCGTCACGGCATCGGAAGCGATTCGTGAAGAGCTGGCGGCAGCCCACGATGCGGGTAAACCGGTGGTCGTCTCAATGGGTGGCATGGCGGCTTCCGGCGGTTACTGGATTTCAACGCCTGCCGATTACATCGTGGCGGCACCCAGCACGCTGACCGGTTCCATCGGTATCTTTGGCGTGATTAACACCGTTGAAAACAGCCTGAGTTCGGTGGGTGTGCATACTGACGGCGTTGCCACATCACCGCTGGCGGACGTCGCCACCACCAAAGCACTGCCAACTGAAGTGCAGCAGCTGATGCAGCTGACCATTGAGAACGGCTATCGTAATTTCGTTGGCCTGGTGGCGGCCTCGCGTCACAAAACGCCTGAGGAGATCAATGCGATTGCGCAGGGTCACGTCTGGACCGGTAGCGATGCGAAAGCCAATGGTTTGGTCGATGCGTTGGGAGACTTTGATGATGCCGTGGCGAAAGCTGCTGAGCTGGCGAAAGTCGCTAAGCCGGAGTTGAGCTGGTATCAGGACGATCCGGGCATGATCGATCTGCTGCTGAATCAGATGAACGCGTCGGTTCAGTCGGTGTTGCCGGCTGCGCTGAAAGTCTGGCTGCCTGCGCCAATGCTGGACGTAATGAGCGCAATGAAACAGCAACCTGGCTTACTGAATAACCTCAACGATCCGCAAAATCGCTACGCTTTCTGCCTGAACTGCGGCAACGTACGCTAATCTTTACAGCCCGGCCGCTGGTCGGGCTGCTTTTCGTTCGCAATCCCCTTATACTGCGCGTTTTACGGCAAGTCTGAGTTCCTTCATGCAAAAGAAAAATATCTACGTAGCCTACACCGGCGGCACCATCGGGATGCAGCGCTCTGCGCAGGGCTACATTCCGGTATCGGGTCATCTGCAACAGCAGCTGGCAAACATGCCCGAATTCCATCGGCCTGAAATGCCGGATTTCACCATCCATGAATATCAGCCGCTGATGGACTCCTCGGACATGACGCCGCAGGATTGGCAATCGATTGCGAACGATATTAAGCAAAACTACGATCGCTACGATGGCTTTGTGATTTTGCATGGTACCGACACCATGGCTTTCACCGCTTCGGCGCTCTCCTTTATGCTGGAGAACCTCGCTAAGCCGGTGATTGTCACCGGCTCGCAAATTCCCCTGGCAGAATTGCGTTCTGATGGGCAGCAAAACCTGCTGAACTCGCTGTATGTGGCGGCCAATTATCCGATCAGTGAAGTTGCCCTGTTTTTCAACAACACGCTATTCCGCGGCAACCGTACCACTAAGGCACATGCTGACGGCTTTAATGCCTTCGCATCGCCAAACCTTGCGCCTTTGCTGGAAGCGGGTATTCATATCCGCCGGTTAAATACCCCGCCCGCACCGCAAGGTCATGGCGAGCTGATTGTGCATCCGATTACGCCACAGCCGATTGGCGTGGTGACGATTTATCCGGGTATTTCTGCCGACGTGGTGGGTAATTTCCTGCGTCAGCCGGTGAAAGCCTTGATCCTGCGCTCTTACGGCGTTGGCAACGCGCCGCAAAATGCCGAGTTCCTTTCGGAACTGCAACAGGCCAGCGATCGCGGCATCGTGGTGGTGAATCTGACACAGTGTATGTCCGGCAAAGTGAATATGGGCGGCTATGCCACCGGCAATGCGCTTGAGCATGCGGGCGTGATCAGCGGCTTTGATCTCACCGTTGAGGCCACATTAACCAAACTGCATTTTTTATTGAGTCAGAACCTTACCAGCGCGGAAATTCGTGCCAAAATGCAGCAGAATTTACGCGGCGAACTGACCGAAGATTGATACGGAGCGAAACCAATGAAGCGGGCATTGATAATCATCGATATTCAGAACGATTTTTGCCCCGGCGGCCCAATGGCGGTGCGTGAGGGTGACCAAACGGTTGCCGTCGCCAATCGATTTGCGCGTGAGTTTCACGATCGGGGTGAATGTGTGGTGGCATTGCAAGACTGGCATCCAGCCAATCACGGCAGCTTCGCCTCGATCTCCGGCGAGCCGGTCTACACGCTCGGCGAATTAAACGGTTTAGCGCAGATCTGGTGGCCCGATCACGGTATTGAGAATTCTGTCGGGGCGGATTTTCATCCCGATCTCGATCGCTCTCTGATTGATGCCGTGTTTCATAAAGGGGGCGATGTTGAGGTGGATAGCTACAGCGCCTTCTTCGATAACGGCCATCGACGCAAGACAGAACTCGACAGTTGGCTGCGCGAGCGCGGCATTAGCGATTTAGTGATGCTGGGTATTGCGACCGATTACTGCGTCAAATACAGCGTGCTGGATGCGCTGGAGTTAGGTTACAACGTGGAGGTGGTTAAAGAGGGCTGCCGCGGTGTGAACCTGAATCCGGATGACAGTGAAATTGCTTTCGCTCAGATGGAAGCACAAGGTGCGGTATTAATCTGAAAATAAGGGGCTGGTGAGAACCAGCCCTTTTGATTTTTAGTGCAGGTTGATGCGCGTGACGTCGGGCTCAATGCCAAACTCTTCTTTCAGCTGTTTCTTCGATTTCATCACCATATCCCCACCTTTGCTAATGGTCATATGTTGCGGATCGTCATTGTGGCGAGCCTGCCACAACATCACCAGCTGCAGACAATTCTCTTTCTGCTCTGGCGTCAGCGCGACGCCATCTGGCCATTTGCCGATTTCAACCGCCGTGGAGAGCCGCTCGTACACTTCCGGCGTCATCGCCTCCAGCATCGCTTCCAGTTCCTGTTTCATGCTTAGCCCTCTTGCTGATTGCCCTGCTCATCAGTGAAGTTTAGCGAGGCGGAGTTCACGCAGTAGCGCTCGCCGCTCGGTTGTGGGCCATCCGGGAACACATGTCCCAAATGCGCATCACAGTTGCCACAGCGAATCTCAACCCGTTGCATGCCGTGTGAATCATCTTCCAGATAGCGGATAGCGTCGTCACTGAAGGGCTGATAGAAACTTGGCCAGCCACAGCCTGAATCGTATTTGGTTTCGGAGAGAAACAGCGGCGAATTACAAACTAAGCAGTGGTAAATCCCTTCCTGCTTGTTGTGCAGCAAGGCGCCCGAGAAAGGGGGCTCCGTTCCACGATGCTGAGTGACATAGCGCTGCATTTCGGAAAGCTGCGCAATTTTTGCGTCGGGTGCGGTGTCTTTAGCCATTTTGAGTTCCGGAGTGTCATTCTGAAAAAATCGACTAGTATTCTAACAAACGTACAACATCTATCGGGTCTTTTTTCGTGCTAACGCCTCCGACATCTGTTCCACAGCACGATTTTGTGATGGCGATCACCCTTTGCAAAAGTCATCCCTTTTCAGCCCGCATTCGGCGTAACATAGGCGCGCAATAAGGGTGCTGCGTAAGCGATTGCGCAACGAATTATTCCTGGTGTTGGAATTGACCTGTCGCAACAATTGACACGATTCCGCTTGACGCCTGGTAAGGTTTTTGTAATTTTACAGCCAACCTTTTATTCACTAACAAATAGCTGGTGGAATATATGACTATCAAAGTAGGTATTAACGGTTTTGGCCGTATCGGTCGCATCGTTTTCCGTGCTGCGCAGCAGCGTTCTGACATCGAAATCGTCGCGATCAACGATCTGCTCGACGCCGATTACATGGCATACATGCTGAAGTATGACTCTACTCACGGTCGTTTTGACGGCACTGTAGAAGTGAAAGACGGTGCACTGATTGTTAACGGTAAGAAAATCCGTGTTACCGCTGAGAAAGACCCGGCTAACCTGAAGTGGGACGAAGTGGGTGTTGACGTTGTTGCTGAAGCGACCGGTATCTTCCTGACCGACGAAACTGCACGTAAACACATCACTGCTGGCGCGAAGAAAGTGGTTCTGACTGGTCCATCTAAAGACAGCACCCCGATGTTCGTACGTGGCGCTAACTTTGACAAATATGCTGGCCAGGACATCGTTTCTAACGCGTCTTGCACCACTAACTGCCTGGCTCCACTGGCTAAAGTTATCAACGACAACTTCGGTATCGTTGAAGGTCTGATGACCACCGTTCACGCAACCACCGCGACGCAGAAAACCGTTGATGGCCCGTCTCACAAAGACTGGCGCGGCGGCCGTGGCGCAGCGCAGAACATCATCCCATCTTCTACCGGTGCAGCTAAAGCAGTTGGCGTTGTTCTGCCAGAGCTGAACGGCAAACTGACCGGTATGGCGTTCCGCGTTCCTACTCCAAACGTGTCTGTTGTTGACCTGACTGTTCGCCTGGAAAAACCAGCGACCTACAAAGAAATTTGTGCAGTGATTAAAGCTGAGTCAGAAGGCAAAATGAAAGGCGTTCTGGGCTACATTGAAGACGACGTGGTTTCTACCGACTTCAACGGCGAAACCCTGACTTCAGTATTCGATGCTAAAGCAGGTATCGCTCTGAATGACAACTTCGTGAAACTGGTTTCCTGGTATGATAACGAAACTGGCTACTCACATAAAGTTCTCGATCTGATTGCACTGGTTGCTTCTAAGTAAGCTAACCGGCTAAACGGACAAGGGGTGACTTCGGTCGCCCCTTTTTTTCGACTGGATAAAAGAGAAGGTCTGACCATGCAAGATACGCTTTATACCCTTCCGGTAGTGAATCAAATCACCCCTTATCTGTCACAGCGTCAGCAGAGTGATTTGCCGATTGTGGTAATCAGCCATCCTAAAGTGCGTGCGGCGATTGCCCTGCAAGGTGCGCATCTGCTTTCGTGGCAGCCTAGCGGCCAAAAACCGGTGATTTGGCTCAGTGAAAAGACCCCATTTACTACAGGTAAAGCAATCCGCGGGGGCGTACCTATTTGCTGGCCGTGGTTTGGTCCGGCAGGTGAACCGGCGCACGGTTTTGCACGCAATATGCCGTGGACGCTGACCGCCCATGACGAAAACGAAGATGCGGTAATGCTGACTTTTACGCTGGAAAGCAACGCACAAACCAAAAAGCTCTGGCCGCACGATTTCACCCTGCTTGCTCGCTTCCGGATTGCTGAGCATTGTGAAATTGAGCTGGAAGCTTACGGCGACTATGAAGCCACCGCAGCGCTGCACAGCTACTTCCAGATTGCGGATATCTCTCAGGTCGAAGTGAGCGGATTAGGTAACAGTTTTATCGATAAGGTTAACGATAATGCTGTTGGCGCATCCGACGGCAAGCAGACCTATCCCAACCGCGTGGATCGTATTCACACCGCAGCGGATGACTGCAGCGTGATTCACGATAAAGCGGGCAAACGCCAGATTGAAGTCTATCACCACTATCAGAGTGACGTTGTCACGTGGAATCCAGGTCCGGAGTTATCATGCAGTATGGGGGACATGCCAAATGAAGGCTATAAAACTATGGTGTGCGTGGAAACGGCGCGCATTAGCAAGCCGTTAAAAAGCGCGGGTGAATCCCCTGCGCGTTTGGGCACCACGATTCGTATCGTTAATAAGTAATAAGATGCGGCGCCGTTGCGCCGCTAAACCACATCTAACGCAGTTTTAGATTGAGGCGCAGGAAACGCCCGATCAATGATGCTCAGCTCTTCATTAGTCAGATTGATGCTTAGCGCGGCCGCGTTTTGCTGCACATGTGAAACGCTGCTGGCTTTAGGAATGGCCAAAACGCCTTGCTGACGGATCACCCAGGCCAATAGCACTTGCGCCACGCTGATGCCCTTCTGTTGTGCAATCTGTTTAAGATGCGCATCGTTAAACAGCGCCTGTCGCAGTCGTCCAGCCTGCGCTAACGGGCAATAGGCCATAATCGGCATCTCGCGCTGCTGACACTGTGGCAACAAATCGTACTCGATCCCGCGGGACGCTAAGTGGTACAGCACCTGATTGGTTAAACAGGATTTGCCGCCGGGCTCTTGCCACAGTTCCAGCATATCGTCATGGTCAAAGTTCGAGACGCCCCAATAGCGGATTTTGCCTTGCTGCTGCAAGGATCCCATCGCACGAATGGTTTCTTCTAAAGGGACATTGCCGCGCCAGTGCAGCAGGTAGAGATCGAGGTAATCGGTTTGCAGACGGCGCAGACTGCGCTCGCAGGCCTCGATAGCATCGACTTCACCGGCATTCCAGGGATACACCTTCGATACCAGCCAGGCTTGATCGCGACGGCCGCGTAACGCTTCGCCGACCACCTCTTCGGCAGCGCCTTCCGCATACATTTCCGCCGTGTCGATAACCTTAAGTCCAAGATCTAAACCCGCCTGCAGTGCGCCCACTTCCTGGCTGCGCAGCGCTGCATTCTCACCCATATACCAGGTTCCCTGGCCAATAGCGGGTAAAGCTGATTCACCGTGAAATTGGATAGTCTTCATCACTCCTCCTGTTGCGCTGATATGGGGCTCTGAATTGGTGCAATGTAAGAAAAACGCCTCATTACGAGGCGTTTATTTAATCGTTAGAAGCTGTAACTGATGCCGGTCCAGAGTGTGAACTGGCCACTCTTATCGACCATCGGGCTGTCTTTAATTTCGCTGTCGAAGCGCGTGTAGCGACCTGACAAGCTGGCGTTCCAGCTTTCGCTGATTTGGTAGCTGGCATTCATCTCGACATACGGCGACCAGCTGTCGTCTGGATGATACTCAGCGATGCCGGTTCGCGCACTTTCATGGGATGAAACACCGTAGTAATAACGGTTTTGATTGGCGCTGTTCCACATGGCACCAATGCCCGGCGTCAGGCTGAATGCGCCGAAATCAAAGCGATATAGATAGGTGAGATCCCAGATTAACCCATTGCTGTTATTGAGCACATCACCCAGCAGAGCGGTGCGCACGATACCCCAATCGGCAACGTGGCGATAGTTGGCGCCAGCCATCAGCGTCATACGGCGCTTATCCAGCGCTTTCATGTCACCCAAATCGTTGTCTTTCGGATCGTACTGCTGCGGCGATCCCAGCACCGTCAGCGACAGCTGATTCTGCGGGTCTTTCCACAGGTAATAGCCGCCTTGCAGGCTACGGAACCAGAAGTTTTCACCTTCATAATTAATCACCGGAATCGGCAGATAGCGGTCTTGTCCGCCCCGATAAGGTGACTGCGCATAAATCACCGAAGCGCCAAGAGATAAGGGTTCTGCATGAGTGCCGAACGCCGCAAAATAACAAGGAATAGCCAGAGTAAGCGCTTTAAGTTTGAATTGGTTCACAATTTATTCAGTCCATTAATATAACAATCACACGCAGAGTCTAACCAAAATTTTGCTATCGGTTAACGTTTAATGATGCTCTCTAACCAGCATAGCGAAATATTCTCAATGGCTTCATCGCTCTCACGGCTTAGGTTGATTGCCTCAGTGCTTATGAGACTTTGTTATTGATATATCGCCGAATAAGGAGAAAAGTGGCTGCAGGTTTTCTGAATGCCTTCTACAGTTAAATGTAAGACGAGACTTTTTTGTACGAGCAGAGTAACCATAAGAATTGTGTATCCCGATAAAAAAACGTCAGGTTGGCATAAGGGTTGCTGTACTCAATAAAGAATATCTTCCGGGAGCTGCTACAAACTTTTATTACGCTCCTTTACCTGTGCTAAAAACGAAAGGACGGGCATCGCTATGAATATATTCGATCACTATCGTCAGCGTTATGAAGCTGCCAAGGACGAAGAGTTCTCATTGCAGGAATTCCTCGCCATCTGTAAACAGGATCGCAGTGCATACGCCAACGCTGCCGAGCGACTATTAATGGCCATCGGTGAGCCGGTGATGGTTGACACTGCGCAAGAGCCTCGCCTTTCCCGAATCTTTTCCAACCGCGTCATGGGACGCTACCCGGCCTTCGAAGAGTTTTACGGTATGGAGGAAGCGATTGAGCAAATCGTCTCCTACCTGAAACACGCCGCGCAGGGTTTGGAAGAGAAGAAACAGATCCTTTACTTACTGGGCCCGGTGGGTGGCGGTAAATCCTCATTGGCCGAGCGCCTGAAAGCGCTGATGCAGCGTGTGCCGATCTATGTGCTGAGCGCCGACGGCGAGCGCAGCCCGGTAAACGATCATCCGCTCTGCCTGTTTAACCCGCAGGAAGACGCCAATATTCTGGAAAAAGAGTATGGCGTGCCACGGCGTTATCTGGGCACCATCATGTCGCCCTGGGCGGCGAAACGCCTGCATGAGTTTGGCGGCGATATCACCCGCTTCAAAGTGGTGAAAGTGTGGCCGTCGATTCTGGAGCAGGTAGCGATTGCCAAAACAGAACCGGGCGATGAGAACAACCAGGATATTTCTGCGTTGGTCGGTAAAGTGGATATCCGCAAGCTGGAAAATCACGCGCAAAATGATCCTGATGCTTACGGCTATTCAGGTGCACTTTGCCGCGCGAATCAGGGCGTGATGGAATTCGTGGAGATGTTTAAAGCACCGATTAAAGTGCTACATCCACTGCTGACCGCCACGCAGGAAGGTAACTACAACGGTACCGAAGGGATCTCTGCCCTGCCGTTCAACGGCATCATTCTGGCGCACTCCAACGAATCAGAATGGGTCACCTTCCGTAATAACAAAAACAATGAGGCATTCCTTGACCGTGTTTACATCGTCAAAGTGCCTTACTGCCTACGCGTTTCCGAAGAGATTAAGATCTATAACAAACTGTTGGATCACAGTGAGTTGACCACGGCGCCATGCGCGCCGGGCACGCTGGAAACCCTGGCCCGCTTCTCGATCCTATCGCGTTTGAAAGAGCCGGAAAACTCCAGCATCTACTCGAAAATGCGCGTTTATGATGGCGAAAGTCTGAAAGATACCGATCCAAAAGCCAAATCCTGGCAGGAGTATCACGATTACGCGGGCGTTGATGAGGGCATGAACGGTCTTTCAACCCGCTTCGCGTTTAAAATCCTGTCGCGCGTGTTCAACTTTGACCATGCTGAAGTGGCGGCCAACCCGGTGCATCTGTTCTACGTGCTGGAGCAGCAAATTGAGCGCGAGCAGTTCCCTCAGGATCAAGCCGAGAAGTATCTGGAGCACCTGAAAGGCTATTTGATTCCAAAATACGCCGAATTTATCGGTAAAGAGATTCAGACCGCGTATCTGGAGTCCTACTCTGAATACGGTCAAAACATCTTTGATCGCTACGTTACCTACGCTGATTTCTGGATTCAGGATCAAGAGTACCGCGATCCTGACACCGGACAGCTGTTTGACCGCGAATCGCTGAACGCCGAGCTGGAAAAGATCGAGAAACCTGCCGGGATCAGTAACCCGAAAGATTTCCGTAACGAGATTGTCAACTTTGTGCTGCGTGCCCGTGCGCAGAATAGCGGACGCAATCCGAACTGGACCAGCTACGAAAAACTGCGCACGGTCATCGAGAAGAAAATGTTCTCGAACACCGAAGAGTTGCTGCCGGTGATTTCGTTCAATACCAAAACCTCAACGGACGAGCAGAAAAAACACGATGATTTTGTCGATCGCATGATGGAAAAAGGCTATACCCGCAAGCAAGTACGCCTGCTGTGCGAGTGGTATCTGCGCGTGCGTAAATCTTCATAATCGTTATCTGTAAGCGTCGCGGTGCTTCGGTGCTGCAACAGGAGGCCGGGTTTTCCCGGCCTAAGCTTGCAATGCAGTTTGGGGGATTTTTATGGCCTATTTTATCGATCGGCGTCTCAACGGTAAGAACAAAAGCGCCGTCAATCGGCAGCGCTTTCTGCGCCGTTATAAGTCGCAAATCAAGCAATCGATCTCCGAGGCCATCAACAAGCGTTCGGTGACCGATGTCGAGAGCGGTGAATCGGTCTCGATTCCAATTGACGATATCAACGAACCGAGCTTCCATCAGGGCCGCGGCGGCAGTCGCCATCGCGTGCATCCTGGGAATGACCATTTCGTGCAAAACGATCGCATTGAACGTCCGCAAGGTGGCGGCGGCAGCGGCGGTAGCGGCCAGGGCAACGCCAGTCAGGATGGTGAAGGCCAGGACGAATTCAGCTTCCAGATATCTAAAGATGAATATCTCGATCTTCTGTTCGAAGATTTGGCGTTGCCGAACCTGCGCAAGAATCAGCATCGGCAGTTAAACGAGTACAAAACCCATCGCGCGGGCTACACCTCAAACGGTACGCCGGCTAATATCAGCGTGGTGCGCTCGCTGCAGAACTCGCTGGCTCGTCGTACGGCGATGACGGCGGGTAAACGGCGCATGTTAAACGAACTGGAAGCTACGCTATCCGAAGTGGAAACCAGCGAACCGGCGCAGTTACTGGAAGAGGAGCGTTTACGTAAAGAGATCGCTGAGTTGCGCGCGCGCATCGACCGCGTGCCGTTTATCGATACCTTTGACCTGCGCTACAAAAACTTCGAGAAGCGACCAGAACCTTCAAGCCAGGCCGTGATGTTCTGCCTGATGGACGTGTCTGGTTCGATGGATCAAGCCACCAAAGATATGGCGAAGCGTTTCTACATTCTGCTGTATCTGTTCCTGAGCCGTACCTACAAGAACGTCGACGTGGTGTACATCCGGCATCACACTCAGGCGAAAGAGGTCGACGAACAGGAGTTCTTCTACTCGCAGGAAACGGGCGGCACCATTGTTTCCAGTGCACTGAAGTTAATGGATGAGGTGGTTAAAGAGCGTTATGACCCGTCACAGTGGAACATCTATGCGGCGCAAGCGTCGGATGGGGATAACTGGGCCGATGATTCACCACTCTGCCACGAGATCTTAGCCAAACATATTCTGCCGGTTGTGCGTTATTACAGCTATATCGAGATCACGCGTCGCGCGCACCAGACCTTATGGCGCGAGTATGAACATCTGCAGGCAATGTTTGATAACTTCGCAATCCAACATATTCGCGAGCCAGAAGACATCTATCCGGTATTTAGAGAACTTTTCCACAAACAGGCTGCAGAAGCCTAAGTTTATAAGCCGGTCACTGACCGGCTTTTTCTTTGCAGCAGCCCCGCTCACTTCGCGCCATTTCCTGTTGTTTTTTCATACAAATTTAGCTGTATATGGGATGCGGCCCCACAGAATGAAAAAATGTGCAATTAAGCGCTGACAAGCTATTGATAAGGCATTATCTTTCCACCTTGTCTGTGTGAATCGCCCGCAGTTTGTCTTTTTTGCCCCACCGCAGGAGAACGCCGTTGAATACCAGCATGATTTACAGTTTGTTCATTATTGGGTCCGTGCTGGTAGCAGCAAGTATTTTGCTCAGTTCCTTTTCATCACGCCTTGGCATTCCGATTCTGGTGATCTTCCTCGCTCTCGGCATGTTGGCCGGGATTGATGGTATCGGTGGCATCGCCTTTGACAACTATCCCGTCGCCTATCTGGTCTCCAACCTCGCTTTAGCCATCATCTTGCTTGATGGCGGGATGCGCACCAAAGCGTCTTCGCTAAAGGTGGCGCTCGGCCCGGCATTATCGCTGGCGACGGTTGGCGTGATGATCACCGCAGGGTTAACCGGCGTTGCCGCTGCCTGGCTGTTTAAGCTCGATCTGATGCAGGGCTTTCTGATTGGCGCGATTATCGGTTCTACCGATGCCGCCGCCGTATTTTCGCTGCTGGGTGATAAAGGCCTCAATGAACGTGTCAGCTCCACGCTGGAGATTGAATCCGGCAGCAACGATCCGATGGCGGTGTTTCTCACCATCACGCTGATCGACATGATTCAGCAAGGCCAGTCCCGCCTGAGCTGGATGTTTGTGGTGCATCTGGTGCAGCAGTTTGGTCTTGGCATCGTATTGGGCCTGGGCGGCGGCTGGGCGCTGCAGCAGTTGATTAACCGTATTAATCTGGCGCAGGGTTTATATCCGCTGCTGGCGGTGAGTGGCGGCATCATCGTGTTTGCGCTCACCACCGTGATGGAAGGCAGCGGCATTCTGGCGGTTTATCTTTGCGGCTTCCTGCTGGGCAACAGCCCGATTCGCAACCGCCACGGTATTTTGCAAACTTTTGATGGTATGGCATGGCTGAGCCAAATCGGCATGTTCATTGTGCTGGGCTTGCTGGTGACACCCTCCGATTTGTGGCACATCGCGGTGCCGGCGATGATTCTGTCGCTGTGGTTGATTCTGGTAGCGCGCCCGCTGTCGATTCTGGTTGGTCTGTTACCTTTCAAAGGCTTCACCGGACGCGAACGTATCTTCATCAGTTGGGTGGGCTTACGTGGCGCAGTGCCGATCATCCTCGCCGTATTTCCGATGATGGCCGGACTGGAGAACGCCAAGCTCTACTTCAACATCGCTTTCTTTGTAGTGTTGGTGTCGTTGATGCTGCAAGGTACCTCGCTGGGCTATGCCGCCAAACGCGCCAAAGTGGTGGTGCCACCAACCGCCTCGCCGATTAGCCGGGTTGGGCTGGATATCCATCCGGAGAATCCGTGGGAACAATTTATTTATCAGCTGAGCGCCGACAAATGGTGCGTCGGCGCAGCGCTGCGTGATTTGCAGATGCCGCGCGAAACCCGCATCGCCGCCCTGTTCCGCGATAACGCGTTAATGCATCCCAACGGCAATACGCGCCTGAAAGAAGGCGATGTGCTGTGTGTGATTGGCCGTGAACGTGATCTCCCCGCCTTGGGTAAAATGTTCAGCCAATCGCCGCCGGTATCGCTGGATCAACGCTTCTTCGGCGACTTTATTCTGGATGCCGAGGCGCGCCTGCGCGACGTGGCGCAAATTTACGGCCTGGAGTTAGATGAACAGACCAACGATCAGCAGTCGCTAGGACAGCTGGTAATGAGTTTGCTCGGCAGCACGCCAGTGGTGGGCGATCAGGTCGAATGGAAGCAGTTAACCTGGACGGTGGCAGAGAAAGAAGATAACCAGATTGTGAAGGTCGGTGTGCGCGTCAGCGAAGACAAGGATTAATCCGAGGCTTTATCGCTCGTAAACTGCGTGTGAACGACTATGCTCACTATTCAACCCAGCAAATACGGGAGAATGTAATGGGACGCGTGGTGAAGATTGGTCAATATGAAATCGTTGATGCAGAGTTCAATAGTGACAATGGCGACACTGTCAGTATTCCCTGCCATACCAATCCCGGCCTGAGTGACCAACTCGACGGCTGGGATGTGGATACCAGTGTACCGGCATGGATTGATGAAGAGGCTGTCGATCTGCAAATCGGACACTATGACAAGCAGCAGGACCTGTGGGTATTAAAAAAACCCGCCTGATTGGCTGGCTCCGCCATTGATGTGAATGGCGGTCATTCCGAAAAGCTGTCTTAAAATGAAGCGTAATATGCGCGACTAATTAACCTTTAACCATACATTTCAATTAAATAGCCAATTATTTCTTTAGTCATTTATTTCCTTTTCAGACTATTTCCATATTAACTCTGTCAAATAACTCCTGCATACTCTTAAACGTTGCTGCAGCTTTTCGTGACGTGCATCACGTCTCAAACGGTCCTTTCCTTGCAGCGCTTATGGCAGCACTGACTTATATCTCGCTGAAAGAATTATTCTTTCCATTTTTCAGCGGACCACTCCTGAGCGCGTACTTGATTCTGGTCAGGCCATCTTTTACTTAAGAAAAGAGAGCAGGTTTTATGGCAAGTACTTTGATAATGAATGATGCAACCCGCTCGTGGAGCGGACTGCGCAAAAACCTCATCGCAAAAGTCGCACTTAGTTTCTCGGATTTAATTGCATTAAATCTGGCATTGTTTTTATCTGCCGCCACCGTTCAAGGTATTTGGGGCGAACTGGATACCTTTATTCCGCCCCAGCAGATTGAATACCGGTTTATTGCCCAATTTAGCCTTTCTATTCTTTGCACCGCCTGGTTCTGGGTGCGTATGCGTCACTACACTTATCGCAAGCCGTTTTGGTTTGAACTGAAAGAAGTGATTAAAACCCTGTTCGTCTTCTCTCTGCTTGATCTGGCGTTGATTGCCTTTTCAAAATGGGACTTCTCGCGCATGGTTTGGGTATTTAGCTGGACTTACGCTCTGCTGCTGCTGCCGCTGATGCGTGCCGTGGTAAAACGCGCCATCAACCGCGCAGGTCAGTGGCAGAAGGAAACCATCATCATTGGTTCCGGTAAAAATGCCATGGAAGCTTATGCGGCGCTGCAGAGCGAGGAGATCCTCGGTTATAACGTGCAGGCGTTTATCTCGCTGGATGATGACCAACAGCATGAGAAGGTTAATGGCGTTCCGGTGATCACCTGGAAAGACATCAACTGGCAAACCATGGACCGTGACAACACGCAATTTATCGTCGCCACCGAATTTGAGCAGCAAGTGGTGCGCGATAAATGGCTGAAGTTCCTGTCCAAAATGAAGTGCCGTTCAATCTCCGTGATCCCAACGCTGCGCGGCGTGCCGCTGTATGGCACCGATATGTCATTCATCTTCAGCCATGAAGTGATGATTTTGCGCGTCAGCAACAACCTGGCGAAACGCTCTTCGCGCTTCCTGAAACGCACCTTCGATATCGTGGTGGCATCCATGCTGCTGCTGTTCCTCGGACCGGTATTTGGACTGCTGTGTGCGATGGTGAAACGTGACGGCGGCAATGCGATTTATGGTCATGAACGCGTTGGGCAAGATGGCGTGAAGTTTAAGTGCCTGAAGTTCCGCTCAATGGTGACCAACTCGCAGGAAGTGCTGCAAAATTTGCTGGCGACCAGCGAGGAAGCGCGTGCCGAATGGGACCGTGATTTCAAACTGAAAAACGATCCGCGTGTGACCAAAATTGGTAACTTCCTGCGCAAAACCAGCCTTGATGAGCTGCCACAGTTGTGGAATGTCATTCGTGGCGAAATGAGTCTGGTCGGTCCGCGTCCGGTGATTGAAGCAGAACTGGAGCGTTATGCCGGTGATGTGGATTACTACCTGATGGCGAAACCGGGCATGACCGGCTTGTGGCAGGTCAGCGGACGTAACGACATCGACTACGATACGCGCGTCTACTTCGATTCCTGGTACGTGAAAAACTGGGCGTTATGGACTGACATTGCAATTCTGTTCAAAACCGCTGGCGTAGTGGTTCGTCGCGACGGCGCTTACTAATACCCTCGAGGCGGTGCCTGTGCACTTCGGCAGGCATCGCTTTTATTATCCCTTTCTTTTTCCCCTAAGAGTCATTACCCTTCCGGATTGTTTAACAGGTCGTCCGGTTCGTAATGCAAAAATTCACCTTAATACTTCTTAGCCTGGTGCTGCTGGCGCCGCTTGGCATTGATCTTTACCTCCCGACATTGCCGCAAATCGCCGAAGGTCTTAACAGCCCGGTGAGCCTCATCCAAATCACGATTCCTCTGTTTTTATTGGTGATGGGCATTGGCCAATTGATCACCGGTCCGCTGGTGGATAATTTTGGTCGTAAGCCGCTCGCGTTAATTGGTCTTGCGCTTTACATCATTGGCAGCGCGATTGCCGCCACGAGCACGCTGTGGCCGGTGTTCTTTCTCGCCCGCATCATTCAGGGTTGCGCGGTGTGCTGCACGGCGGTGGTGGCCTTCAGCGGC
The DNA here is from genome assembly GCF_019091025.1 of Pantoea sp. GbtcB22. Classification (NCBI taxonomy): domain Bacteria; kingdom Pseudomonadati; phylum Pseudomonadota; class Gammaproteobacteria; order Enterobacterales; family Erwiniaceae; genus Pantoea; species Pantoea sp. GbtcB22. The sequence continues at coordinate 309,853 of NZ_JAGXKB010000001.1, read as the reverse complement.
GTGCGTGACCGTCTCAGTGGCGAGGATGCCGCACGCGCTTACGGCTTTCTCAATGGTGCGCTGAATATCGTTCCCGCGCTGGCGCCACTGCTGGGTGGGATCCTCGCCGAAGCCTACGGCTGGCGGATGCCGTTCTGGTTCCTGTGCGGCTATGCGGTGGTGATCGGCTTGATCGTCCTGCTGTGGCTGCCCGAAACGCGCCCGGCGGACACCTTACGCGTTAAAGGTTTACCGCTGGCGCAGTATGCTGCCATCGCCCGTGAACCGCGCTTTCTCGCCTTTGCCTTTGCCAATGCCGGCGCGCTGGGCATGGTGCTGACCTATGTGTCTCTGGCGCCACACGTGCTGATGACCGAAGGCGGCCTGACGCCGTTGCAATTCTCTTTCGCCTTTGGCGCCAACGGGTTTTGGATCATGCTGGTTAGCGCGTTCGTAAACAAAACCATTCGCAAAGCGGGACGCCCGTTCTGCCTGGCGATGGGTTTCGCCACCATGTTGATCGGCGCAATTCTTCTGATGATGGGCACCACGCTGTTACCGGCGGCGTGGCAAAACCATTGGGCGCTGTACATGATTCCCGTGGCGGTTTCCGTTGCTGGCCTGGCGTTCACGGTCGGTCCCGCCACCAGCTACGCGCTGGAGCCATATCAGCAGCAAGCGGGCGTGGCCTCAGCACTGCAGGGATTTATTCAGATGGCGTGTGGTGCGGGCGGCAGCATGGCAATCGTGGCATTGCCCGTTGCGGAGAAGTCGTCACTGGCATTGATGATGCTGCTGGGTGCAGCGCTGGCACTGACCGCCTGGCGCTGCAGTAAGAAAATGCACGGTCGCGTGACCGCGCTTAAATAACCTCAACCGGAACGCGTGGCGCGAGCGCACACATCAGCTCGTAGCCCACCGTTCCGGCGGCTTTTGCCACCTCATCGATCTTCACCTGATTGCCCCACAGCTCCACCTTTGAACCGATGCCGGCCTGCGGGCAAGGTTCTAAATCGATCATCATCATGTCCATGGAGATGGCGCCCAGCGTTTGCGTGCGTATGCCATCCACGCTGACTGGCGTGCCGGTGGGCGCATGACGCGGATAACCGTCGGCGTAACCACAGGCGACAATGCCGATACGCTGGGTGCCGCTGGCGTGATAGCGATAACCGTAACCCACGCCGTCACCGGCATTCAGCTGCTGCACGCCAATGATTTCGCTGGTGAGCGTCATCACCGGCTGCAATCCGGTGCTGGCGATATCCTGCCAGTCGCCGCTCGGTGACGCGCCATAGAGAATAATGCCGGGACGCACCCAGTCAAAATGCGCTTCAGGATGCCACAGCGTAGCCGCAGAGTTAGACAGGGAACGCGGACAATCGAGCCCTTCCGCCGCCAGTTCGACGCGCTTCATCGGCTCAACAACTCCTTGCGGATTTTCTGCATCAGCGAAGTGCGCCATCAGCGTCATTGCACCGACGTTCGGCAGAGCGCGCAGTTTTTGCCACGCCGCATGAGCCTGCTCAGGACGGAAACCAAGCCGGTTCATGCCGCTGTTGATTTTGAGGTACACATCGACCGGTGCCGACAGCTGCGCTTTTGCCAGCGCCTGAATCTGCCAGTTGCTGTGCACGCTGGTGGTGAGGCGGTAACGATCGATTAGCGCTAAATCCTCGGCATGAAAGAAACCTTCCAGCAGCAGGATCGGTTTTTTCCAGCCCTGCTCACGCAGCAGGATCGCCTCTTCCATATTCAGCAGCGCGAAACCATCGGTTTCTGCCAGGCTTTGCCACACGCGAGCCACACCGTGACCATACGCATTGGCTTTTACCACCGACCAGACGCGTGATTGCGGGGCCGCCCGGCGAACAACGGCCAGATTATGACGCAGTGCCTGTTGATTGATGGTGGCACCGGTTGGACGTGACATGCTTTTACTCTCCCTGAGGTCTCAGCGCGCCGCGCTGGCGTTACGCAGTGGCGAAGAATGTGGCTCAAAACCTGGCAGGTAGCGCAGCACTGACAAATCATCTGCGGCAATCGCCGGTTTCTGACCGGAAATTAAATCAGCCAGAAGCTGACCGGAACCACAAGCCATCGTCCATCCCAGCGTACCGTGACCGGTATTGAGATAGAGATTGGAGAGCGGCGTGCGCCCGACAATCGGCGTACCGTCTGGCGTCATTGGACGCAGTCCGGTCCAGAACGTGGCCTGTTCGACAAAACCGCCTTCAGGATAGAGATCGCGGACCACCATCTCCAGCGTTTCGCGTCGTGCCGGCAACAGTTTGGTGTTAAAACCAACAATTTCTGCCATGCCGCCCACGCGAATGCGATCGTCAAAGCGCGTTACCGCCACTTTGTAGGTTTCATCGAGGATGGTGGAAACCGGTGCGGCGTCGGCATTCTTGATTGGAATCGTCAGCGAATAGCCTTTCAACGGGTAAACCGGGATGGCGAGAATGTCTTTCAGCAGCGCGGTTGAATAGGAACCGAATGCCACCACGTAAGCATCGGCTTTGATCACTTCATCGCCACACTTCACGCCATAAATGCGATTGCCCTCACGCAACAACTGATCAACCGAGGTGTTGTAGCGGAAGGTTACGCCCGCCGCTGCTGCCATCGCAGCCAGACGTTGGGTGAACAGTTGGCAGTCGCCGGTTTCGTCGTTAGGAAGACGCAAACCGCCGGTGAGTTTATGCGCCGTTGCCGCCAGCGCAGGTTCGACATTTTTGAGCTGATGCGCTTCCAGCAACTCATAGGGCACGCCCGCATCGCGCAGCACGGCGATATCTTTGCTGGCACTTTCGAACTGTTGCTGAGTGCGGAACAGCTGCAGCGTGCCGCCCTGCCGACCTTCATAGGCAATGCCGGTGCTGGCGCGCAGCGTTTTCAGGCAGTCGCGGCTGTACTCCGCGATGCGCACCATGCGGCTCTTATTCTCTTGATAGTGCTGCATGTCGCAGTTTCGCAGCATATTCCACATCCATTCCAGCTGGAATTTGCTGCCATCAAGACGTACCGCCAGCGGCGCGTGACGCTGGAACATCCATTTGACCGCTTTCAGCGGAACGCCCGGCGCCGCCCAGGGCGCAGCATAGCCCGGTGAAATCTGTCCCGCATTACCGGCGCTGGTCTCCAGCGCGGCGGCAGGTTGACGATCGATAACCGTGACCTCATGTCCGGCCTGCGCCAGATACCATGCGCTCGCTACCCCAACCACACCACTACCAAGAATCACTACGCGCATAAGCCCCTCGTCGCAGCAAAAGAATAATTAACTATTAACCCAGCCCAACACAGCATAACCCGACCGCTATTGAAATCTTACATTCGACCGACTTATTTCACATGTTTTTTACCTGACTGCACACTGAAATCATGCAACAGCGGCAAAATCAGGATTTTTTATGCCTTAAATCCCTTAATCAGCAATTTATTATGCGGAGGGCAGCGGTTTTGACTTTTTTCAGGAGAAAGCGCCGCAGTCATACAATCCACTTATAAACAGAGCATTATTCTGCTAAATGAATAATAGCCAACATTTGCCATCAGTATTGGCTTAACTAACGCTTTTTGAATGATTTTCTGCCAAAAGAATTCGATTGAGATTCAGTTTCGGATAGGCGACAGTGGACTATCATTGAAGTGTTCGCTCAGTTTTTTGGGCCATCTTTACTCAGGATGAGGCCTTAAACGATCGTGACAGGTAACTCCTGCCGCTTGCAAAACAGAGGTGCGCTATGACGACAATCTTTGACGAGCCAACCCGCAACAGTAAACGACTCAGTGATGGTCCCGACTGGACCTTCGAACTGCTGGATGATTATCTGGCGGAAATTGACCGCGTAGCCAAAAGTTACGGACTGGAAACCTATCCGCACCAAATTGAAGTGATCACCTCCGAGCAGATGATGGATGCCTACTCCAGCGTGGGTATGCCGATCAACTATGCGCACTGGTCGTTCGGCAAGAAATTCATCGAAACGGAACAGCGCTACAAGCATGGTCAGCAAGGCCTGGCGTATGAGATCGTCATCAACTCCAATCCGTGTATCGCCTATTTGATGGAAGAGAACACCATGACCATGCAGGCGCTGGTAATGGCGCACGCCTGTTACGGTCACAACTCTTTCTTTAAAAATAACTATCTGTTCCGCAGCTGGACCGATGCCAGTTCGATTGTGGATTACCTGCTGTTTGCGCGAAATTACATTACCGACTGCGAAGAGCGCTATGGCGTGGAGGAAGTTGAGCGGCTGCTCGATTCCTGCCATGCGTTGATGAACTACGGTGTGGATCGCTATAAGCGTCCGCAGAAAATTTCGCTGCAGGAAGAGAAGGCGCGCCAGCAGAGCCGCGAAGAGTATTTGCAGAGTCAGGTGAATACGCTGTGGCGCACCCTGCCGCGTAAAGAGAAAGAGTCGGTGCACGTTGAGGCATCGTGCTACCCTTCTGAACCGCAGGAAAACCTGCTCTATTTTATGGAAAAAAATGCGCCGCTGCTGGAATCCTGGCAACGTGAAGTGCTGCGCATTGTTCGCAAAGTTAGCCAGTATTTTTATCCGCAGAAACAGACGCAGGTGATGAACGAAGGCTGGGCCACTTTCTGGCACTACACCATCCTTAATCATCTGTATGACGAAGGCAAAGTGTCGGAACGCTTTATGATGGAGTTCTTGCACAGCCATACCAACGTGGTGTATCAGCCACCGTATAACAGCCAGTGGTATAACGGCATCAACCCGTATGCGCTGGGCTTCGCGATGTTCCAGGACATTAAACGCATCTGTCAGACACCGACCGAAGAAGATCGCTACTGGTTCCCGGACATTGCCGGTTCCGACTGGCTGAAAACCCTGCATTTCGCCATGCGTGAATTCAAGGACGAAAGCTTTATCAGCCAATTCTTGTCACCAAAAGTGATGCGTGATTTCCGCTTGTTCACGGTGATGGATGATGACCGCAACAATTTCCTCGAAATTGCGGCGATCCATGATGAAGCGGGTTATCGCGCCATTCGTCAGCAGCTGTCGGCGCAGTACAATCTGAGCAATCTGGAACCTAACATTCAGGTCTATAACGTGGATTTGCGTGGCGATCGCTCACTGACGCTGCGTTATGTGCCGCAACAGCGTGCGCCGCTCGATAAGAGCCGCAAAGAAGTGTTGAAGCATGTGCACCGTTTGTGGGGCTTTGATGTGATTCTGGAACAGCAGAATGAAGACGGCAGCGTCGAGTTGCTGGATCGTTCGCCCACGCGCGGCCCAACGTTGTAAGGCAAAAAAAACCGGACTGTCGAAGTCCGGTTTTTCTTTTATCGCTTGCTGGCTAAATCGTCCGGCATGCTTTTCTGCATCTTGTGCCAAATCTCACCGCTGCGGCGTCCGTATTCACGCACGCTATCGACAATCTGCTCCTGCGAAGGATTAGCCACGCACAGGTCAGCCAGCTGGCGATAGAAGTTACGCGCCAGTTCACGCGCTTCCAGACTGGAGAAGTAGTGACGACCAACGCGGGTATACAACCCTTTCAGGCCATTCAAAATCAGACCATAAATCGGGTTACCTGATGCAAACGCCAGGCCGCGGAACACGCGATAATCCAGCTCGGTATAGGCTTCGGCTTTGTCTTCCTCGATCAGCGCATTTTCCAGCACTTCGCGCGCTTTATCTGGATGATGACGCAGCGCACGGCTGATAAAAATCGAGGAGATGTTAGTCCGCACCGACAGCAAATTATCAATCAACTGTGGGACACTATCGTGATCGAGTCGGGCTAGGGTTTCGAGGATGTTTAAACCGGAGGTTTCCCAAAAATCGTTAACGCGCGTCGGTTTACCATGTTGAATGGTCAACCAGCCATCGCGCGCCAGACGCTGCAATACTTCACGCAACGTGGTGCGGGTCACGCCAATCAGTTCAGAAAGCTCACGTTCGGCAGGTAGAATGGATCCCGGCGGAAAACGACTGTTCCAGATGCTTTCAATAATATACTCTTCCGCAAATCCCGCGGGGCTCTGCGCCTTAATCACCATAGCATTTATTTCTCGTTGCTTTCTTTATCGTAATGCGACTCATCATACCAGAGCGGCTATAGCGGAAATAGCCTGCCAACCGATTAAAAGCGCGCGCTGTCGCAAAATTCAGCCGTGAATTCAGATGAAACAACGCTGGCAAGCACACGTTTGCGCTGCGCCCGTGGCTTGTACTTATCGGATGAAGCGCATGGCCGGATCTTTTTTGGCCTCAACGCGACTTAAGTCATTTTTGTACATGATTTTTTCCCTTTACCTGGCTGGCACGGCTGCGCTTTTGGTTTACACTGCGAAACAATAACGGTTACAGGAAAAGCAATATGTTGCGATATTTGAATCAATGCTCGCGTGGACGCGGTGCCTGGCTTCTGCTGGCCCTAACGGCGCTAGCGTTTGAATTGACGGCGTTGTATTTTCAGCATGTCATGGGGCTGCAACCCTGCGTAATGTGTATTTATGAGCGTTGCGCGCTGTTTGGCGTGATGGGCGCGGGCATCGTGGGTGCGATTGCACCGAAAACCCCGCTGCGCTGGGCGGCGATCCTCATCTGGATTTATAGCGCGATTGAAGGCACTCGTCTCTCTTACGATCACACCATGATTCAGCTGCATCCCAATCCGTTTGTCACCTGCGACTTTGCCGCACGTTTCCCAGCCTGGTTGCCACTGGATAAATGGTTGCCCTCGGTGTTTGTGGCCAGCGGTGACTGCGCCGAGCGCGGCTGGACTTTCCTGACCTGGAGCATGCCGCAGTGGATGATCGTGATTTTCGGCGCTTATCTGCTGGTGGCGCTGCTGGTGTTGATTGCACAACCGTTCAAACCGAAACGCCGCGATCTGTTCGGACGTTAAACACAAAAAAACAGGCAGCCTTGGCTGCCTGTTTTATCTTTAACCGTTGCGATCCGGTCGATCGATTATATGCTCTTCCCAATCCCGCACTTCACTCTCACGCACCGCAATAAAACGCACTGAAATGCGCTGCGCATGCATCGCCTTTTTAGAACCGGCGATCAGCGGATGCCAGGCCGGCAAGGTTTTGCCTTCCCCTAACACGCGATAGGCGCAGGTACGCGGCAGCCATTCAAAACTGGTGAGGTTTTCACGCGTCAACTTGATGCAATTCTCTTCTAACTCAAAACGATGCTCGTAGTTACGGCATTGGCAGGTTTTGATATTCAGCTGATTGCAAGCCACATTAGTGAAGTAGATTTCGTCGGTATCCGCATCCTGCAACTTATTCAAGCAACATTGGCCGCAGCCGTCGCACAGGGATTCCCACTCTGCGTCGTTCATTTGGTCAAGGCGTTTAGTCTGCCAGAAAGGTTGTTCAGTCATGATGGCGGTCCGGGTTAGCTAAGAGACCGCACCTTATAAAGGTTCAGGTGCGGTGATGCAAGTTTTACAGAACGCGCGTCGAAATACCGTGACCCGCCAGCGATACTTCCAGCTTGTCGCCAGAACGCATCGGGCCAACGCCTTCAGGCGTACCGGTCAGCACCACATCGCCCGCACGCAGGGTGAAATACTGGCTCATGTAGGCAATTAACGGCAGAATTTTGTGAATCATATCGGCGGTCGTCCCGTGCTGACGCACTTCGCCGTTAACCATGAGCTTCAGTTCGGTGTTCTGGGGATCGCCGCTGAACTCAGCAACCGGAATAAAACCTGACAGCGGACACGAATTATCGAAACCTTTGGACTTTTCCCACGGTTGGCCCGCTTTCTTCAACCCGGCCTGCACGTCACGTAAGGTCAAATCCAGCGCGACGCCATAACCGGCAATCGCCTTCGCCACATGCTCTTCGCTCGCCTGCTTCAGCGTCGAGCCAATCAGCACAGCCAGCTCCACCTCATGATGCACTTCACCAAAATTTGCCGGGATTGACAGCGGCTGGCGCAGATCACATACCGCGGTTTCCGGTTTGATAAACACTACCGGTTCGGTTGGCGTGGCACTTCCCATTTCCTTTATGTGCTTCGCATAGTTGCTGCCGACGCAAACCACTTTGCTGACCGGATAATCCAACAGAGCGCCCTGCCAGTTACGATGCTGATACATGCTATTCCCCTGCTTTGGTTGTGTTTGCCGCCAGTGCATCTGGCGATGAAGTCTGGCTCAGAGCCGGAACGCGGCACGCTGAGGTGGAATATATTAGCGGGTTTATGGCGGCAGGCGTGGCGGAAATTGTCAAAAGTCATTAATCGTGTACAACAAAATCAGCTAAACGCCCGGATAATTGCCCGCAATAAAAGGTTAAAGCGGGCAGTTAATTAACGCAAATAGCACTGATTATTTCTACAGGATATATTTACAGAGGAATCTGAATTAATCTTTTTTACCCTGACCGAGATGAATGTTGAGCAGACTTTCAACCGGCGGTGGAATTTGCAAATAAAAGCCGTGGTCGCTTAAACCTTGCTTAACTTTATTGATATCCGCGTTAGCCAGCTTGTCACGCTTATCCAGTGACAGCACCATGGCCAGCTGGGGTTTGCCGAAGCCACGCAGCAGTTCTTCCGGCACCCGTGAGAAATCGTCTTTTTTTTCAACATACAGATAAGTCTGTTCACGTTGCGGGCTTCTGTAGATCACACAAAACATATTTTTTACTCGAATTAACCGATGGCGTCACTTGCCTGAATATAGCAGTAACTATAACATGCTTGCAGAACTTCGAATATTGACCGTTTGATGTTATTGCCGATTTTATCGGCGAACATTTAAGGGTCGTAAAACAGGACTGAGTCAGCACAGATGTCGCAAACGCCAATCGAATTCAAGGGAAGCAGTTTTACCCTGTCAGTCGTTCATCTGCATCATTCGCAACCCGAGGTGATTCGTCAGGCGCTACAGGACAAAATCGATCAGGCACCGGCCTTTTTGCTGAATGCGCCGGTGGTGCTGAATGTATCAGCGTTAACCGGCGACATTGACTGGAAACAGATGCAACAAGCGGTGATGGCGACCGGTCTGCGTATCGTTGGTGTCAGCGGATGCAAAGATGAAGCCCTGAAAAAAATGATTGCCCGCGCGGGCTTGCCGGTGCTCTCTGAAGGTAAAGAGAGCCGCAAACAAGTCGCGGCGCCGGTCGCTGAAGCCGCGCCAGTTGTTCCGGCGGTGGTGGCGGATGCCGCCAGTAAAACCCGCATCATTAATACGCCGGTGCGTTCGGGCCAGCAAATTTATGCGCGCAATGCCGATCTCATCGTCACCAGTAGCGTCAGCGCCGGGGCCGAACTGGTCGCCGACGGTAACATCCATATTTACGGCATGATGCGCGGTCGCGCGTTAGCTGGCGTCGGCGGACAACGCGACAGCCAGATTTTTTGCACCAACCTCGCCGCAGAGTTGGTCTCTATTGCCGGAGAATATTGGATGATCGATCAAATCCCGGCGGAATTCTTTGGTAAAGCGGCGCGCCTCAGCCTGATAGAGGGCGCGCTTACCATTCAGACACTTAATTAAGCCCCTTTTCTTTCGTTAAGGAAATCAACATTTATGGCACGCATTATTGTAGTTACATCGGGTAAAGGGGGCGTTGGCAAGACCACGTCAAGCGCGGCCATCGCTACCGGGTTAGCGCAGAAAGGCAAAAAAACCGTCGTCATCGATTTCGATATCGGTCTGCGTAACCTGGATTTGATCATGGGCTGTGAACGCCGCGTGGTGTATGACTTTGTAAACGTCATTCAGGGCGATGCAACGCTGAATCAAGCGCTGATTCGCGACAAGCGCACAGAGCAACTCTACATTTTGCCGGCTTCACAGACGCGCGATAAAGATGCACTGACGCGTGAAGGCGTTGAAAAAGTGCTGAACGATCTGGCGGCGATGGAGTTCGACTTTATCGTCTGTGACTCACCAGCAGGTATTGAAACCGGCGCGCTGATGGCATTGTACTTCGCCGATGAAGCCATCATCACCACCAACCCGGAAGTCTCTTCAGTACGTGACTCCGACCGTATTCTCGGCATCATCTCTTCGAAATCCCGTCGTGCAGAGAACAGCCAGGATCCGGTGAAAGAGCATCTGCTGCTGACCCGTTACAATCCTGGCCGCGTAACCCGTGGCGATATGCTGAGCATGGAAGATGTGCTGGAAATTCTGCGCATTCCTCTGGTTGGCGTCATCCCGGAAGATCAATCTGTCCTGCGCGCCTCTAACCAGGGTGAGCCGGTGATCCTCGACGCAAACGCTGACGCCGGTAAAGCCTATGCTGATACCGTAGATCGCCTGCTTGGCGAAGAACGCCCCTTCCGCTTTATCGAAGAAGAGAAGAAGGGTTTCCTTAAACGCCTGTTCGGGGGATAACCAATGGCATTACTTGATTTCTTTTTATCCCGTAAGAAGAACACAGCCAATATAGCCAAGGAAAGGCTGCAGATTATCGTAGCCGAACGCAGAAGGGGCGACAGTGAGCCCCACTATCTGCCGCAGCTGAAGCGCGATATTTTGGAAGTGATCTGTAAATACGTAAAAATTGACCCGGATATGGTGACCGTTCAGCTGGATCAGAAAGGGGATGATATCTCGATCCTCGAGCTCAACGTGACACTGCCGGAGCCGGAAGACGTTCCTAAATGATTAAAGCGGTTTCCTGATTTTCCCCTGCGGTGTTGCGCAGGGGAAAATGCTCGCATTAAAGTGCCTGCAGAATCTCGTTGATACCCGCTTTCAGCAAGTCGCCCCGCCAGCCTGTCTGTAACTCAGGTGTGCGCGACGCGTTTTTCAATCCCCAATGCACACTCAGCACCTGATTAATCTGCCGACGTGATGCCAGCAGTTCCTGGCTGAAACCACTCTCTTCACTCACCTGTTGCACCAGCGCTTTAATGGCTTTGAACGCCTGTTTGTAGTGCGGATGATCGATCAGATTGGGCAGCGGCTGTGGCAAAGTCGCTTCATCCTGCGCCTGCGCTTCAGCCACCAGCGCCACCATCGCTTTACCGTGGAAGCGGATTTCGTGGCCGTTCAGCCCTAAATGATCCAGCTCGCCAAGGCTGCCCGGCATAAAGCGCGCCACTTTCCACAGATTCTCTTCGCGCACCACGAAGTTCACCGCCATATCTTTCTGACGCGCGAGGTTTAAACGCCACGCGGCCAGACGTTGCAACGCCGCAAGCTGACGCGGACGCAGTTGCCACGCATTGGTGATGTCGCGCCAGGCTTCTTCCGGTTGCAGCACATCCAGGCGGCGCTGGCACAGCATCTTGCATTCGCTTAGCGCCGCCGCCATGTTGCCAGCTTCTTCAGTTTGCGCCACCAGCTGATGGGCAATCGGCAGCAGATAGGCGACATCGGCGGCGGCATATTCACATTGACGTTCGGTCAACGGACGCGCCAGCCAATCGGTACGCGATTCGCTTTTATCCAGCTCGATTTGGTTGAAATGCATCACCATCGAGGCAAAGCCCCACGACAACGCCTGGCCGGTAAATGCCGCCAGAATTTGCGTATCAATCATGGGATCGGGCAGGCATTTAAAGCGATGCAGGAAAACTTCCAGATCTTCGCCGCCGGCGTGCAGGAATTTGGTGACCTGCTTGTCCTGCAACAGCGCCACAAACGGCGTCCAGTCACTGATATTAAGCGGATCGATCAGGATCAGCTGGTCGCCATCAAACAGCTGAATCAGGCCGAGCTGCGGATAGTAAGTGCGGGTGCGCACGAATTCAGTATCCAGCGCCACGGCGGCGTGCTGGCGTGCTTTCTCGCACACGGCGGCCAGTTGGTCATTTTGGTCGATCAGGGTGTAATTCACGTTGTCTTTCTCGCTGCGGCAAACTACGCGCAGCGCTCCATGTTAAAAGCAATAAAAACGCCGGACTGTGCCGGCGTTAACCTGAGGAGAATGGCGCGTTACTGCCCTTCTCGCTTCGCCTCATCACGCAATTCGCGACGTAATATTTTGCCGACGTTGGTCTTCGGCAACTCGTCACGAAACTCGATAATCTTCGGCACTTTGTAGCCGGTGAGCTGGCGACGGCAATGATCCAGCACTTCTTCTTTCGTCAGTGACGGATCTTTCTTCACGATGCACACTTTTACCGCTTCGCCCGACAGATCGCTGGGAACGCCAATCGCCGCGGCTTCACGCACTTTCTCATGCTGCATCAGCACATCTTCGATCTCGTTAGGATACACGTTAAAGCCTGACACCAGAATCATGTCTTTCTTACGATCGACGATGCGAATAAAGCCTTCGCTATCAACGGTAACAATATCACCAGTATGCAGCCAGCCATTTTTCAGCACTTCATCGGTAGCGTCGGCGCGCTGCCAGTAGCCGGTCATCACCTGCGGACCGCGAATACACAGCTCGCCCGGTTCACCTGGCGCCACATCCTTGTCTTCATCATCGACGATGCGCACATCGGTGGACGGCACCGGCAAACCGATGCTGCCGGTATGACAGGTTATGTCATACGGATTCACTGACACCAGCGGCGAACACTCGGTCAGACCGTAACCTTCCAGCAGATAGTGTCCGGTGAGTTTTTCCCAGCGCTCGGCAACCGCTTTTTGCACCGCCATGCCGCCGCCGGCTGACAGGCGCAGCGTGGAGAAATCGAGCTTATTGAAGTTGGCATCATTCAGCAGCGCATTGAATAAGGTATTCACGCCGGTAATGGCGGTAAACGGGAACTTGCTGAGCTCTTTAACAAAGCCGGGAATATCGCGCGGATTAGTGATCAGCAGGTTGGTGCCGCCAAGGTCAAGGAACAATAGCCCGTTCACCGTCAGCGCGAAGATGTGATAGAGCGGCAGCGCGGTCACCACTTGCTCTTTGCCCGGACGCAGCAGCTTGCCGTAAGTAGCTTTAGTCTGTTCCAGATTGGCCTGCATATTGCGGTGCGTCAGCATCGCGCCTTTGGCCACGCCGGTGGTACCGCCGGTATATTGCAGGAAAGCGAGATCGTCGTTGGTCACGGTTGGGCGTTGATAGGTCATCTGTTCGCCCTGCGACAAGGCGCTGCGGAACGGGACCGCGCCCGGCAGATGGTATTTTGGCACCAGCTTTTTCACGTATTTAACGACGAAGTTCACCAGCGTGGCTTTCACTGGCGCCAGCTGATCGCCCATACGCGTTAACATCACATGTTTGATCGGCGTTTCGGCCACCACTTTTTCCAGCGTATGGGCAAAGTTCGAGACGATCACAATGGCGCTGGCGCCGCTATCAACAAGCTGATGCTTGAGTTCACGCGGCGTATAGAGCGGATTGACGTTGACCACCACCATGCCAGCGCGCAGTACGCCAAACAGCGCGACGGGATATTGCAGCAGATTGGGCATCATTAGCGCCACGCGATCGCCTTGCTTTAATCCTAAACCTTGCTGCAGCCAGGCGGCAAAGGCGCGGCTTTGCTTTTCCAGCTGCCGATAGGTCATCGGCTGGCCCATATTGATGAAAGCCACCTGATCGGCGTATTGCTCTGTTGCGTGCTCGAAAAGATCGACCAGAGAAGCGTAACGATCCGCATTAATTTCCGCAGGGACATCTGCCGGATAGCGTTTGAGCCAAACCTTATTCAAAGAATCACCCCGATAATCCTGTTGCGTAGCCATCGCCGCCTCGACAATCAATGTTGTTAACAATATTTTAACTGATTGTACCAGTTTGCCTGTTTCGGCATTTTCAGGTTGCGAAGCGCATCACTAAATTTCGCGCATCGGTTGCGCGCCCAATAAAAAGGCCCGTTCGCACGCTCCGCGACCGGGCCGTAAATAACGCCATTAATAGCTTATTCGGTGAGGATAGTTTGTACCTGCGCCGGTTGGCCGAGGTTCATACCCCAATACGGATTGGGTCCCCAATATCCCGGACGATGGCGCGTTGGGCCATACCAGATGTAGGGATCAATCGGCTGCGGCGGCGTCATCACCTGTTGCGTCAGATGCCAACGCTGATAGCCGCGCACATCGATCACCACAAAGTTGTAACTGGCCTTACCGATATCGCCTTTCTCGGTGCCTTTGATGTTGCCCAGCACCGTAATGTATTGGTTATTCAAATCGACCGGATCGACAAAGCCGCGGATGTCAGCAAAGATGCGGCCAACCGAAGCTGCGCCTAAGCGCGGACGCGCGCTCTCATCCAGCGGCTGGGTCGCAATTTCCACGCGCGTTAAGCCGTTGAGATTGGTGACCTTCACCACTTTCCCGCCGAAGCGTGATTCCTGACCGACAAACAGTTGCGGCGCGTTCATCACGCGCAGTAAATCTTGCTGTGGAAGCTCAGAACTTCCTTTAATTGAATCTGGCACCGAAACACAGCCGCTGATCAGCATTGCGCAGGCTAACAGAGCGCCAGACATCCCTTTACGACTTATTGGCATAGCACTTCTCCTGTTATTTCTCTGATTAGACTGAGTACGCGAAGATAAGTTGCGCGCGGCCTAGCGTCCCGGCAACTTTTTCCATGCCACTTCATTGCGCAGATAAACCGGCTCGGCATTCTCCACCGCAACTGCTTCATCACGCTGCCAGGCGCTGAGCGCCAGCGGCAGCATATCTTCCGCCGCCGGTAACAATACCTCTGAGGCAATAAGCTGCGCGCCTGGCGAGGTGAGCAGATGCGGATAGGCTTGCCAGCCGGTGCCAACAGCCGTCCATTCGCCACCTAATGCGGCAATACGTTGCTGCGCCACGTCGGGTTTGATCACCGCTTCGGTTTCCGCACCCTGCCATTCACCGTTTTCGTCACGCTGATATTCAGCCCAATAGAGTTCGCCCATGCGCGCATCGATTGCAGCCAGCACGTGCGTCGCGCCGGTCAAACGCCACGCGCCCTGCGCCATGGTCGCTAACGAGGAGACGCCAATCATCGGCAGATTCGCGCCAAGCGCCAGCCCTTGAGCAATGCCAATGCCGATACGCACACCGGTAAAACTGCCCGGTCCACGGCCAAACGCCAGCACGTCAAGCGCGGCCAGCTCCAGCTGCTGCGCCTGCAACAGCTCCTGCACCAGCGGCAGAATACGTTGGGTGTGATCGCGCGGGGCGATTTCAAAGCGGGCATCAATCTGCTGCAGATTTTGCAGCGCGGCAGAACAGGCTTCTGTCGCCGTGTCCAGGGCTAAAATTCGGGCGGACATAACAACCTCAGAGAGTCAAAATGGCGCGCATCTTATCACAGCCTGGCACAATTAGTGATCCACTGGCTGACGGACAAATTCGATGGCGCGCGCAATATCGCGGGTGCGCGGCGTGGGTGGCAAACTGTTCAGGAACAGGCCGCCGTAGGGGCGAGAAACCAGGCGCTGATCGCAAATCACCAGTACGCCGCGATCTTCGGTATCACGAATCAAACGCCCCACGCCTTGTTTCAGGGTGATTACCGCATCGGGCAGCTGCACATCATTAAAGGGATCGCCGCCGCGCAGGCGACAATCTTCCATGCGGGCTTTGAGCAGCGGATCTTCCGGCGAGGTAAATGGCAGCTTGTCGATGATCACCAACGACAGCGCATCGCCGCGTACGTCAACACCTTCCCAGAAGCTGCTGGTGGCGACCAACAGCGCGTTACCGGCTTCCAGGAACTGCTTTAGCAGCTGTCCTTTACTGGTTTCACCTTGCAGCAGTACCGGCAACGTCATGGAAGCACGGAATTCGATGGCTAACTCGCGCATCATCTTGTGCGAGGTGCAGAGGAAGAAGCAGCGGCCTTTGTTGGCATCAATCAGCGGCTTCATCATGCGCGCCAGCTGGCGCGCGCCGCCGGGATGATTGGGTTCCGGCATGTTGCGCGGCACGCACAACAGCGCTTGCTGGGTGTAATCGAACGGGCTATCGAGGATCATCGTAGTAGCGTTATCCACGCCAAGGCGGCTGGAGAAATGGCTCATCTGCTCATTCACCGCCAGCGTGGCAGACGTGAAAATCCACGCGGCTTTGCGGTTATCCATCACTTCCCGGAAGCGTTCCGCCACCGACAGCGGCGTCAGCGCCAGCGTGAAATGGCGGCTGTTGCACTCATACCAATAGCTGAAGCCGGGCTCGTCAATGGCGCGCAGCCGTTTCAGGCGCGTGCGATACAACGCCGCGCGCTCAAAGGCGGCGTCCAGCAGCGCAGAGCGCCCCAGCGACAGTTTGATCACGTCGTAACAGAGTTCGAGCGCATCATCCAGCAAGGTAAACATGCGCATGATGTTGTTATCGCTCAGCAGATCGCGCAGGTTGCCGCGAAAACCCGGTTCGCCGAGCATCAAACGAAAATCCTGCGCGCACTGCGCCAGACGATCGGCAGATTTCTGTAGCTGCTGCACATCCCGCACTTCGGTGCGATAGGCGATGATGATGTCTTTGGCGAGGTCCTGCAGTTGACGGCTCGACAGCTGCTGACCGAAATACTGGCTGGCGATATCGGGGAGCTGATGCGCTTCATCGAAGATCATCACATCGGCCTCCGGAATCAGTTCGCCAAAGCCGCCCTCTTTCACCACCAGATCGGCAAGAAACAGATGATGGTTCACCACCACCACATCGGCGTCCATGGCTTTTTTGCGCGCTTTGACCACGAAGCAATCTTTATACAGCGGGCAATCGCTGCCGAGGCAGTTATCGTTGGTGCTGGTGACAAACGGCCAGATCGGGCTGTCTTCGGCCACGCCGTTGCAGTTGCTGACGTCGCCATCGGTGGTTTCTGACGACCAGCCGCGCACGCTGATCAAATCGCCTAGCGCCTGAACGCTGAGATCGCCGCCGGTTTGATTCTGCTGCTCAAGACGTTCGAGGCATAAATAGTTGGAGCGCCCTTTCAGCAGCGCAGTTTTGCCGCTGAACTTCAGGGCACGCGCGATGGTAGGCAGATCGCGATTATAGAGCTGATCCTGCAACGCTTTGGATCCGGTGGAAACAATGACTTTTTTCTTTGCCCGCAATGCCGGCGCCAGATAGGCATAGGTTTTACCGGTTCCGGTGCCCGCTTCTACTACCAGCTCGCCGCCTGTTTTCACCGCCTCGGTTACCGCTTTGGCCATTTGGCGCTGTGCTTCACGCGGTTTAAAGCCCGGAATTGCCTGCGCCAGTGCGCCATCAGCTGCAAAATCGTCTGCCACACTTCCTCACATCAAAAATTAAAACCACTGTAATTATGTCAGGATTCCCGGCGGGCAACCACAACAGATGACATGCGCCCCTGGGATATGGCAGGCTAGCGCAGCAAAATTAAAGGAGAACAGCATGACCATTACGCGTATTGATCCAGAGCACCGTATGTCGGAAGCCGTGGTGCATAACCAAACCGTCTATTACACCAGCGTACCGGAAAACCTGGATGAAGATGCGGAAGCGCAAACCGCCAATGCGTTGGCGGTGATTGACGCCATTCTGACGCGCGTGGGATCGGATAAGAGCAAGATCCTCGACGCCACCATTTTTCTGGTGGAGAAAAGCGATTTTCCGGCGATGAATCGCGCCTGGGATGCGTGGGTTTCGCCAGGCAATGCGCCGGTGCGTTGCACCGTGCAGGCCGGTTTGATGAACCCGAAGTATAAAGTCGAAATTAAAATCATCGCCGCGCTGTAAAATACGTTCGGGCGTTATTCGTTGTCGTCTTCTTCATCCTCGTCGTCTTCGAACATCGCCCGAATGGCTTCACCTTTATAGGTTTGACGAATCTCCTGCGCCACTTGCGCAATCGCCTGTCCGCTCGACATACCGCCCGCCATTAATTCCTGGATGCGTTCAACCGCTTGCTGCTGTTGCTCATGGGATAACGCTGGAAGACCTGTAAACATAATTCACTCCTGGTGCATGGGGGACGCATTATTACCACGTGGAACAAACGGGTGCCAGCAACAAAAAAATATGTCAGGCTAGCGACCTGCTTGCTGAAGTGATTTGTCCCATGATGGTAAAAAGCCTCGTTCTGAAGTATACGCCCGAAACGCTGTTAGACCTTTTTGCTCCGCTAGCCCACCAACGCTGGGCGATGTTGCTGACCTCCGGCCAAGCCGATCACGCGGATAACCGCTTTGATATTCTTACCGCCGATCCGCGCGCGACGCTGACTACACGCGGTGCCAGCACCGAAATTATCTGCGGTGATGACGTCATTCACTCCGCCGCCGATCCGCTGCTGCTGGTGCAACAGCAATGTGCCGCGCTAGGTGTCACGCCGGCTTTTGATGCCGGATTACCGTTTCAGGGCGGCGCCCTCGGCCTGTTCGGTTACGATTTAGGACGACGCTTTGAAGACCTGCCGCAGCGCGCGCAGCAGGATCTCACCACGCCGGATATGGCGGTGGGCATTTATGACTGGGCGCTGATCGCCGATCACCATCTGCAAAAACTGACGCTGATTTCGCTCAGCGATGCCGGGCAGCGCTGGCACTGGCTGCAAGCACAAACCGCGCCGCCCGCCGAGCCTTTCGCCTTGACCAGCGAGTGGCAATCCAACCTCAGTTATGACCAGTATGCGCAGCGGTTCCACGCGGTGCAGGCCTATATTCAAGCCGGTGATTGCTATCAGGTGAATCTGGCACAGCGTTTTCAGGCGGGCTATCGCGGTGATGAGTGGCAGGCATTTTTGCGTCTGACGCAGGCGAATCGCGCGCCGTTCAGCGCCTTCCTGCGTTTGCCAGACAGCGCCCTGCTGAGTTTATCGCCTGAGCGCTTCCTCTCTCTACAGCAGCAGGAAATTGAAACGCGTCCGATTAAAGGTACTTTGCCGCGTCTTGCTGATTCTGAGGCCGACCGTTTGCAGGCAGAGAAGCTCGCTAACTCGGAGAAAGATCGCGCGGAGAACCTGATGATTGTCGATCTGCTGCGCAATGATATTGGCCGCGTGGCCGTGCCCGGCAGCGTCAGCGTACCGGAACTGTTCGTGGTTGAACCTTTCCCGGCGGTGCATCATCTGGTCAGCACCGTACGTGCACGTTTGCCTGAGACGCTGAGCGCAACCGATTTGCTGCGTGCTTGCTTCCCCGGTGGTTCCATCACCGGCGCACCGAAGATCCGCGCGATGGAGATCATCGAAGAGTTAGAGCCGCATCGCCGCAATGCGTGGTGTGGCAGCATCGGCTACATCAGCCTGTGTGGCCGTATGGATACCAGCATCACCATTCGCACGCTGATTGCGGAAAACCACCAGCTTTACTGCGCCGCCGGTGGCGGATTGGTGGCGGACAGCGACGTTGATGCCGAATATCAGGAAACCTTCCATAAGGTGAACCGTATTTTGCCCAGCCTGCGTGATGGGACCTGAAATGAATTTAACCCTTGAGCAGTTCCTCAGCCGCTTTGTCCTGCAACCGCCGCTGCATGCGCCGAAAAGTGCCATCAGCGGACGCCGTGCGGCGGTACTGGTGCCGGTGATCGACGGCGCAGAACCTGGCTTGCTGCTCACGCGGCGCTCATCGCACCTGCGTAAACACGCCGGGCAAGTCGCCTTTCCCGGCGGCATGCAGGACGCCACTGACACCTCGCTGATCCACACCGCACTGCGTGAAGCGCAGGAAGAAGTGGGAATTCAGCCGGAACAGGTGCAGATCATCGGCGTTCTGCCGCCGGTGACCAGCAGCACCGGTTTCGCTGTGACGCCGGTAGTGGGCATTATTCCGGCTGATTTTGCTTTGCAGCTCAATCCGGACGAAGTGGAAAGCGCCTTTGCCATGCCGCTGTCGGAAGCATTGCGTTTGAGCCGCTACAGCGATCTCACCTTGCGCCGTGGTCATCGCCAACATCAGGTTTGGTTATCCTGGTACGAGGATTATTTTATCTGGGGCATGACCGCCGGGATTATTCGTGCGCTCGGTCAACAAATCGCCCTGCCGTAAATCGCCTAATGCTTGCCAGTTAAAATATCTTTTTGCTTTAGATCTGATGCGAGCTCTGGCAAAGGTGCCCTTTTCAGCAGCACACACTGAAGCTTCGGAGCAGGCCGGGGCCACTTTTGGGCCGGCAATCCGCAGCGCTGAACGTTAGCCTTTCGCCGGGAAAACCGATCCGCTTCACAACTGTACAAACGGATAACTATTTCTGGGGTTTATAATTAGTTTATTTCATGCGAAAAGCTGCTCGTTATACGGCATGGGCGATTACTATTAGCCGCATAAACGGCTTATGCCGTGCAGAATAAGATTTGTGAGGAGTGTCACCGGTGATTAGTGTTTTTGACATGTTTAAAGTGGGCATCGGCCCATCCAGTTCACATACCGTCGGCCCGATGAAAGCGGGCAAGCAGTTTGTTGATCTGCTGGCCGAACAAGGCAAATTGCAGGACGTGACGCGCGTGGCGGTTGACGTCTATGGTTCGCTGTCGCTCACGGGCAAAGGTCACCACACTGATATCGCGATTATCATGGGACTGGCGGGCTTCGAACCGGCCACCGTCGATATTGATGGCATTCCTGCGTTCATTAAAGACGTGGAGCAGCGCGAACGCTTGCTGTTAGCCAACGGCGCGCGTGAAGTGGATTTCCCACGGGAAGGCGGCATGGTGTTCCGCAGCGAAAACCTGTCGCTGCATGAAAACGGCATGACGGTATTTGCTTTCGCGGGCGATCTGCTGATTCTGAGTAAAACCTACTACTCCATCGGCGGCGGTTTCATCGTAGATGAAGAGCATTTCGGCCAACCGGTGTTGAACGAAGTTTCCGTGCCGTGGCCTTTCCACTCTGCTAAAGAGCTGCTCAGCCACTGTCGCGAAAGCGGGCTGTCGCTGTCCGGTTTGGTGATGAAAAACGAACTGGCGCTGCATACTCGCGACGAGATTTATGCCTATTTTGGCAACGTGTGGCAAACCATGCAGGCCTGTATTGATCGTGGTCTGAATACCGAAGGCGTGCTGCCGGGTCCGTTGCGCGTACCTCGTCGTGCGGCTTCACTGCGCCGTCTGCTGGTGTCATCCTCAAAGCACTCGAAAGATCCGATGGATGTGATCGACTGGGTGAATATGTTTGCGCTGGCAGTGAATGAAGAGAACGCGGCCGGCGGTCGTGTGGTGACGGCACCTACTAACGGTGCCTGCGGCATCGTGCCAGCGGTGTTGGCCTATTACGATCACTTTATCGAACCCGTTACGCCCGATATCTTCATCCGCTACTTCCTCTCTTCTGGTGCGATTGGCGTGCTGTATAAAATGAACGCCTCTATTTCGGGTGCCGAAGTGGGTTGTCAGGGCGAGGTAGGCGTGGCGTGTTCCATGGCAGCCGCCGGTCTGGCGGAACTGCTGGGCGGCAGCCCGGAACAGGTGTGCGTGGCGGCGGAAATCGGCATGGAACACAATCTGGGATTAACCTGCGATCCAGTCGCCGGCCAGGTTCAGGTGCCGTGCATTGAGCGTAACGCCATCGCTTCCGTAAAGGCCATTAACTCCGCGCGCATGGCGCTGCGCCGTACCAGTGAACCACGTGTGTCGCTGGATAAAGTGATTGAGACCATGTACGAAACCGGTAAGGACATGAACGCTAAATACCGTGAAACCTCTCGCGGCGGATTAGCGATTAAGGTCCAGTGCGATTAACGCTTCGCTGGTGATTTAAACAACAGTTGGCTATTTTTATTCATCTGTAGCTACCTCCAACTGAGTAAAACAGATACATTGATTTCGAGCGCGGCCCTTTGTGGCCGCGCTTTTTTTAGTGCCGTATTTTTTATTCAGCCGCGCTAAACCTGGCCGCCTCAATGCCGATAACCTACACGTTAATTTGGCTTCAATCTTTGTTTTGCAAGGTGGTTACTGATGCTCATTCCCCAGCAATTTGTGGGTCAATTTCGCCGTAAGCGACTGCTTATTGCGTTAGTGATCGCCTCGCTGGTTCTGGTCCTGACGCTAACTTTTCGTTATATCGAAGAGAAATCGCGCATTGAGCAGCAGTCGCTGAATTTCGCCACCCGCGCGATTGAACGCTTTGATCGTATGTTCTCGCCGCTGGATGTTTCCGCCAACAACACGCTCGGTTTGGTTGGCGTACCTTGTGCGCAAGTGCGTTATCCGCTGATTGAGAAAATTGCCGCGCTGCAAACCGTGCGCACCGTGCTGCTGGTTAAGGACGACGCGCTCTACTGCTCCAGCATTTTCGGCCCGCAAAACCTCTCCTTCAGCCAAACCTATCCTGAATTAGCTATCAATAATCAGCGCATGATGTTGGCCACGGACAGTGATCTGTTGAAAGGATCGCCGGTGCTGCTGCTGTGGACGCCAAAATCGCTGGATAATCGCGAAGGTCTGCTGCAAGTCATAAATATTGAATTGATGACCAATTATCTGCTGGAGCCGCAGTTGCCGTGGGTTGAGCGCGCCATTTTCAACGTGGGTGGTCAGAGCCTTGAATACGGTAATCCGCTGATTGAACAAACTGAACCGTCTGAAGATGAAGTGGCGTACGATCAGGCATCACTGCGCTATCCGTTTAGCATCACCTTGTACGGCCCTTCTCCCGCCCGGCTGGCGCTTAACACGCTACCTTCACAGCTGCCGCTGGCGCTGATGCTCAGCCTGCTGATGGGGTACATCGTCTGGTTGGCGACCGCCAATCGCATGAGCCTCAGTTGGCAGATCAGTTATGGCATCACCGCTAACGAATTTATGGTTTATTGCCAGCCGCTGATTAACGCTAAAAGCGGCGAGTGTGACGGCATGGAGCTGCTGCTGCGCTGGCATAACCAGCGTCAGGGCTGGATTGCGCCGGACGTGTTTATTCCGCTGGCCGAGCGGCAAAACCTGATCGCGCCGTTGACCCGCTTCGTGCTGGCGAAAGTCGTGGCTGAGCTGCCCAATCTGCCGCAATGTCCGTCGTTCCACATTGCGATTAACGTTGCCGCCAGCCATTTTCGCGATCGCGCCATTGTGGAAGATCTGCAAAATATCTGGTGGCCGGCCAATCCCATGCCAAAACTGGTGGTTGAGCTGACGGAGCGTGATGCCCTGCCAATCATCGATCAATCGGTGGTGTCGCAACTGCATGAAATTGGTGTGCGTCTGGCGATTGATGATTTCGGTACCGGCCACAGTTCGCTGGCTTATCTGAAAGACCTCCAACCGGATGTGCTTAAAATCGACAAGATTTTCACCGCCGCCATTGGCACCGATGCGATTAACGCGACCGTTACCGATATGGTGATCTCGCTGGCGCAGCGCCTGAATATTTCACTGGTGGCGGAAGGTGTGGAAACTGCCGAGCAGGCACACTATCTGCGTGAGCGCGGCGTCGACCATCTGCAAGGCTATTTCTACGCGCGCCCGATGCCGATTGAGGATTTCCCGCAATGGCTGGAGCAGCATCAGGCGCAGCTAAGCGCATAAAAAAACGGCCACTCCTTTTGGCGTGGCCGTTATTGTTTACTTCATTCCGATGACTTACCCGGCGTGTTCTTCGTGATCGAATGGCTTATCTTTGGTGATGCGCACCAGGTCGATACGGTAATCGGTCGCCTCAATCACCTGGAAGTGCAGCGGCGGCAAATCAATCACTTCGCCGGGCAGCGGCAACTGGCCTTTCTGTGCAATCAACAAACCGGCTAGCGAGGCGTGATCTTCATCGGCTTTCACCAACTCGTGATGATCCAGCAGCTGTTGCAGCGAGTGTAAATCGGTCCCGCCCTTCACTAACCAACCGTCGCCATCGGCAATGATGTCTGGCGTTTCGTCTTCATCCGGGAACTCACCGGCAATCGCTTCCAGCACGTCCAGCGGCGTGATTAAGCCCTGCACCACACCAAATTCGTTGGTGACAATTACGAAGCTACCTTTAGCACGCCGCAGCACGCCCAGCAGATTGATTGGGTCTAGGGTTTCCGGAACCACTATCGCCGGCGTGTTAGCCGCAAAGGTCGCCACATCCATGCCGTGTTCCAGCGCCACCAGCAGCTCTTTGGCACGCACCACGCCGATGATTTCATCCAGCTCACCGCGACATACCGGGAACAAGCTGTGTGGCGTATCCAGGAGCTGAATACGAATTTCATCCAGCGGACGCGAAACATCCACCCACGAAATGTTACCGCGCGGCGTCATGATGCTACGGATTGAACGCTGCGATAACGTCAATACGCCGTTGATCATGTAGCGCTCTTCGTCCTTAAACGCTTCCTGCGGCATCGCTTCGGTCAATGAGGTTTCTTCAGTTGTCGTCGCTTGCTTACGCTGGCGTCCACCCATCAAACGCAGAATCGCTTCTGCGGTGCGTTCACGCATCGGGCGGTGTTCCTGATGCTTAATAAAGTTACGGCGCGCAATCTGGTTAAACAGCTCGATGATGATCGAGAAGCCGATCGCAGCGTACAGGTAACCTTTGGGAATGTGGAAACCAAAACCTTCGGCCACCAGCGACAAACCAATCATCAGCAGGAAGCTCAGACACAGCACCACCACAGTTGGGTGTTCATTCACAAAACGCGTCAGCGGTTTCGAGGCCAGCAGCATGACGCCCATGGCGATCACCACGGCGGTCATCATCACCGGCAGATGGTTCACCATACCGACCGCGGTAATCACCGCGTCGAGTGAGAACACCGCATCCAGCACCACAATCTGAATCACCACCGCCCAGAAACTGGCGTAGCTCTTATTGCCCTGATGTTCGAGCCCGCGGTTCTCGAGCCGCTCATGCAGTTCCATGGTTCCCTTGAATAACAGGAACAAACCACCGAACAACAGAATTAAATCTCGTCCGGAAAAGCTGAAATCGCCTACGCTGAATAAGGGCCGCGTCAGCGTCACGATCCAGGAGATCAGCGACAGCAAGCCAAGACGCATGACCAGAGCGAGCGACAATCCGATTAGACGGGCTTTATCGCGCTGCTTCGGCGGCAATTTGTCCGCGAGGATGGCGATAAACACCAGGTTATCAATGCCGAGAACAATTTCCAGCACGATCAGCGTGAGCAAACCCGCCCAAATTGAGGGGTCGAAGAGAAATTCCATCAATGACTCCTTACCGGACGTGAAGGCGCACGAAGTTGAGTCTGCACCAGAGGGCGAGACGAGAGATCGTTACAGGCGGTGATAACGCTGAAGAGCGTGGAAGCGGGCGCGGAAAAGCGCTGAGAACATGTTGAGCGACGTCGGTGACGGTCCATAAAGGTGAGCTGAAGCCCGGTACTCCTGAATAAAAAACAGAACGCTAATGTATCAGTTACATCAACGACGTCAAAAAAATTTATTACATTTACAAATATCTACGTTAACGCAGGAATATCGAACAAAAGTGCACATTAGCGCCGTTACGCGCGAAATAGCTGACAAACATCACATAATTTATTTTTTCGATCACTAAAATAAATCGCGACCTTATCGCTGTGCAGCGGATTGTTGCGTTTTATTTATTGATGCTTTTTCTCTATCACATCATTAACGATCCACCTGAAACACTAACGGTAATTTTCAATGATTCCCGGCAATGCCAGAGAATCTCTCACGCGAACGGAGGTAGCAAGTGACCATTGCTATTGTAATTGGTACACATGGCTGGGCGGCAGAACAGTTGCTTAAAACAGCAGAGATGCTGTTGGGTGAGCAGGAAAATGTCGGATGGATTGATTTCGTTCCCGGCGAAAATGCAGAAACGCTAATCGAAAAGTATCAGGCACGGCTGGCCGATCTCGACACGTCAAAGGGCGTGTTGTTCCTGGTCGATACCTGGGGTGGCAGTCCATTTAATGCGGCCAGCCGCATTGTGGTGGATAAGGATGACTATGATGTCATCGCTGGCGTCAACATTCCGATGCTGGTTGAAACCTTGATGGGACGTGATGACAACCCATCGCTGGAAGAACTGATTCACATCGCGGTAGAGGCCGGTCGTGAAGGCGTTAAAGCCCTCAAAACTGAAACGCCAGCGCAAGCCGCAGCTGCGCCTGCTCCGGTTGCAGCGAAAGCGCCTGCTCAGCCGCAAAAACCAATGGCTGCAGGCGATCACATGAAAATCGGCCTGGCGCGTATTGATGACCGCTTGATTCACGGGCAAGTGGCCACGCGCTGGACCAAAGAGACCAACGTTACCCGCATCATCGTGGTATCTGATGAAGTGGCGAACGACCATGTGCGCAAAACGCTGCTGACGCAGGTGGCCCCGCCAGGCGTTACCGCGCACGTGGTGGATATCGATAAGATGGTTCGCGTGTGGAACAACCCGAAATATGGCAATGACAAGGTGATGCTGCTGTTCACCAATCCCACCGATGTGGTGAGGATTGTCGAGCAAGGCGTGGACATTAAGTCGGTCAATATTGGCGGCATGGCGTTCCGTCAGGGCAAAACGCAGGTGAACAACGCGGTATCGGTGGATGAAAAAGATATCACGGCGTTCCGCAAACTTAATGAGCGCGGTATCGAACTGGAAGTACGTAAAGTGTCCAGCGATCAGCGACTGAAAATGATGGACCTGATCGCCAAGGTCAATCCGTAGTTCGCCCTTTGCCTGCATACGTGGGCGAATTTTAGAGACCTTGCAGAGGAGAAATGCAATGGAGATAACCACGCTACAAATCATTTTGATATTTATTGTGGCCTGTATTGCCGGGATGGGATCGATTCTTGATGAGTTCCAGTTCCACCGTCCGCTGGTGGCTTGTACCTTAATTGGTGCGGTCCTCGGTGATATGAAAACCGGTATCATCATCGGCGGTACGCTGGAGATGATTGCACTGGGCTGGATGAACATCGGTGCGGCCGTTGCACCGGATGCGGCGCTGGCTTCGATTATCTCAACCATTCTGGTTATTGCCGGTGGTCAAAGCGTGGGCGCCGGTATCGCGCTGGCGATTCCGCTGGCTGCGGCCGGTCAGGTTCTGACCATCATCGTGCGTACCATCACCGTGGCCTTCCAGCATGCCGCCGATAAGGCAGCCGAGAAAGGCAACCTGACGGCGATCAGCTGGATCCACGTATCCGCGCTGGTATTGCAGGCGATGCGTATTGCCATCCCAGCACTGATCGTGGCGATTTCTGTCGGTACTCACGTGGTTCAGGAACTGCTGAACTCAATTCCAGACGTGGTCACCAACGGCCTGAACATCGCCGGCGGCATGATCGTGGTGGTGGGTTACGCGATGGTCATCAACATGATGCGCGCGGGCTACCTGATGCCGTTCTTCTACCTTGGCTTCGTTACTGCAGCCTTCACCAACTTTAACCTGGTTGCGCTTGGCGTGATTGGCGTGGTGATGGCGGTGCTGTATATCCAGCTGGCACCGAAATATAACCGCGTTGCAGGTGCTGCAACCAGCGGTCCTGCAAACAATGACCTCGATAACGAACTCGACTAGGAACAGGTGAAATCATGGTTGATACAACTAACACTCCAAAGAAACTCACCCCCGGCGATGTCCGCGGTGTGTTCCTGCGTTCTAACCTGTTTCAGGGTTCGTGGAACTTTGAACGTATGCAGGCGCTGGGTTTTTGCTACTCAATGGTGCCGGTGATTCGTCGCCTCTATCCAGAAAATAACGACGAACGTAAACAGGCGATTAAACGTCACCTCGAGTTCTTCAACACCCATCCTTATGTAGCGGCGCCGGTGCTGGGCGTTACCATGGCGATGGAAGAGCAGCGTGCCAACGGTGCGCCCATTGATGATGCAGCGATTAACGGCATCAAAGTGGGTCTGATGGGTCCGCTGGCGGGTGTGGGCGACCCGATCTTCTGGGGTACCGTGCGTCCGGTGTTTGCTGCTCTGGGTGCCGGTATCGCGATGAGCGGTAGCCTGCTGGGTCCACTGCTGTTCTTCATCCTGTTTAACGCCGTGCGTCTGTTGACGCGTTATTACGGTGTGGCGTATGGCTACCGTAAAGGCGTGGATATCGTCAGCGATATGGGCGGCGGTTTCCTGCAGAAACTGACGGAGGGCGCGTCGATTCTCGGCCTCTTTGTCATGGGGGCCTTGGTTAACAAGTGGACGCATGTGAATGTGCCGCTGGTGGTGTCACGCATCACCGACCAGACCGGTAAAACCACGGTTACTACGGTGCAATCTATCCTCGATCAGCTGATGCCAGGCCTGATTCCACTGCTGCTAACCTTTGGCTGTATGTGGCTGCTGCGTCGTAAGGTGAATGCGTTGTGGATTATCGTCGGCTTCTTCGCCCTCGGTATCTTCGGTTACTGGATCGGCCTGCTCGGTCTGTAATCACCCCGCCGGGAGCCCTGCTCCCGGCTATTATTGAGCGGCATTATCTGAGCGCCCACGTTGAGATAATTTCGCTTGAGGAAGAACATCTTATGTCACTGACTGACGCCCTGATCGCCCTGCTGATTGCAGGCTTCATTCTGTTCGCCATTTATGATGAAGCGATCCTGCCGCGCCGCAATGGCCCTACAAAACTGCGCGTCGCACTGCGCCGTCGCCATAAAATCGATAGCGCCATTTTCGTGGTGCTGCTGCTGATTCTGCTGTGGAACAACATTGATAAACATGGCACACAACTCACCACCAATTTGCTGATGGTGCTGTGCTTTATGGCGATTTGGCTATTCTGGGTGCGCAGCCCGAAGCTGTTGATGAAGGAAAATGGACTGTTTTTTGGCAGCGTGTGGATCGACTACGGTCGCATTCAGAGTATGAATCTGTCAGAGGATGGCATTCTGGTGATGCAACTGGAGCAGCGCCGCCTGCTGATTGCTGTCAAACAGCTTGATGACCTTGAACGGATCTACAATACGCTGGTGGAAGCGCGTTAATCGCGCTGCCATAACGTCAGCATAAAGTCGGCGTCACAGTTAAACTCGCTGGATGCCGCCAGGTTCTGCCACACTTCTTCGCGTGCACGCCAGGCAAATGGCGTCATCTGCAATAAGCTCACCGCCTCACTTCCGCTCAACGTCATGCTGTAATGCAGATTTTGTTGATCGACCTGCCTGAAGCCGGCATACACTTTCTCTTCCGCCGCGTGCAACTGCACTTCGCGATAAATCAGCGCCTTGAATTGCTGCAAGTGATGCGGTCCCGGCGTCACCGTTAGCAGGTAGCCACCTGCTTTAATTACGCGGCTCAGCTCATCTTCATTGCAGGGCGCATAGATGCGCACCACGCCATCCAGAGAAGCATCGGCAAAAGGTAAACGCTGGCTGGACGCCACGCAGAATTTCACCGCACGATAACGTTTTGCTGCCATGCGAATCGCCGCTTTCGCTACATCCAGCCCAAAGAGTTGCGCCTGCGGTAACGCATCGGCCATCGCCGCAGTGTAATAACCTTCCCCACATCCGATATCTAACAGCTGCGCACCTTGCTCACTCAGATGCTGCGCGAGGATCCTGGCGACAGCCGCGCGCAACGGCTGATAGTGTCCGGCATCGAGGAAGGCGCGTCGTGCCTGCAGCATCTCGGCGCTATCGCCCGGTTCGCGCGAACCTTTGTGCTGCACCGGCAGTAAATTGACGTACCCTTCTTTCGCCTGATCAAACTGATGACCTGCATGACAGCGGAAGCTATTCACCTGCTGCAATAAAGGCTGATGACAAAGTGGGCAAATCAAAGACATAGATAACTCCGGGTTAGCAATTCGCGGCGCAGTTTACCCTGATCATCTGGCTACAGAAAGAATAAAAGAAAAAGCCCCGTTCAGTGAACGGGGCTTTAGGATTCGTTTCAGTGGTGCATGGCACCGAGCCTGAGGGCGAAATCAGATTGGGGTAACGTTGACCGCAGCAGGACCTTTCTGGCCATCCTGGATTTCGAACTCAACGCTTTGGCCTTCAGCCAGAGTTTTAAAACCATTGCCCTGGATTGCAGAGAAGTGTACGAACACATCTTTGCTACCATCAGCAGGAGTAATAAAACCAAAACCTTTAGACTCGTTGAACCACTTAACCTGACCTTTAATCTTTGCCATTTCGCAAATTTCCTTTCAATGATTATATTGCCCGCAGGCAGACTTACAGATAAACCAGAGACATTACTGAATGAGGCACTAATTTAAGGTTCGGCAAGGAAGCGGTATTCAACGTCAACGTCTTTACTCGTAACTTCTTTACTGAAGATGCCATACATAAACAGAACTGTACCTCGTTTGACCTACGATTTGTTATCACATATCCGTAAATTAATGGCAAGCCATTTTTAAACGGTGATCGACGTGACGCACATAATTAGTTAATTGGCGCGGCACTTCATCAATCAACATATTGACACCCAACGCGGAAGGTGCGCAAAAAAGGGTTATCAGTCAGTATAGTTAGCGCCAAATTGCCGCTTAGTCAAGCGCAGCGGTAATGTCTATATTGGTACAATTGTAGGGGTTAACAGTACGACAAAAATATTGCACTAATATGGCATCAATAAAATATTCCACTGAAAACTTCGCTCGCTACACAACAACTGCGCGCCGTTCAAATCTTGTACAAATAATTTTCTCAGGTATAAGTTATTAATTGCTTTGCACCAAAATCAGGAGAAACCAATAATATGCGCCCCATATAAACGCATTAACCTTAGGTGGCATTTATCTCAATTTTAACTATCTACCCAACAATTAAATGTTAAAAAGAACATTGAAGAGCTTGATTTAACAAAAACTCCTTAGGATAAATCTTAGTTGAAATTCTTTCTGGCAGGTATGGTTGCTATTCACACCGGGCTTAGAAGGGAAATTATTAGAAGCCATTATCCCGCCACGCACCATTTCAGTGCGCAGCGGTAGCCATAATGGCGATTATTTCACCCCTTTTAACGGCTTAACGTTCCGGGATCATCCGAATAAAATCGCGTTTTTCATCCGCGTCTTCATCCGCTGTTGGTTTTGCTGTGGATGGCTGTGCGTCAACCAGACGGCGCAGGAGCGCATTCTGTTTCTTTTGCTCTTCGATAACGGCTTCCAGCAAACGAATCTGCTCACTGGCGCGCACGCTAGCCCGGTTGACAAAGAACCAGACAATAAAGGCCACAAGAATGATGATGGCCAGAACGCCATAGTTAAACAGCGGGCTGGTGTTTGCGGCTAATTCGTTCATAACTGCCTCTATAGTCAAAAATCAAACATCTACTCCGCCGCTGATTCTACTCGCTGCCGACGCAAAAGATAATGGGTAGCGACGGAAAGCAGATTATCCCGCCTGCCCTCTCTTTCAGTTATCTCTGATCGATTAGATGGCTAAAGCGCGGCATGCTGCTACAGTAGATTCGCAGCAACGTTGGATGCGCTGCGTTGTGTATCACAAGGAGATAAGATGAAACTACTTATTCGGACGATTATGCTGGTGGCATTAATTTGGTTAGCGATGCTGCTGACCGGCTATGGCGTACTCACCGGCAGCAATAAGAATGCGGCGGGACTTGGGCTGCAATGCAGCTATCTGACCGCACGCGGTATGATTACGGCACAGTATCTGCACACAGACAGCGGTATCGTTGGCGTAACGGATTGTCCACTGCTGAAGAAAAGTGGCGAAGTGGTCGACAATTAAGCGTTGAAACGGGCTGGCAACAGCCCGTTTTTCATTTCAGAAAGGATAGTTGTGGTAGCCCATTTGTTCAGACAGATTGCGCGCCGCACGATGCAGCATCGCCACATACTCATTTTTGGCTTCTTCGGAAAAACGAATGGTGGGGAATGAGATGCTTAGCCCCGCAATCACCACGCCAAAACGGTCAAATACCGGCACCGCGATGCAACGTAAGCCCTCTTCCTGCTCTTCATTATCTTCGCCAAATCCCTGTACTTTGACCTGATCCAACACCGCCAGCAACGCTTCTGCAGTGACAATGGTTTTCGCAGTACTGCGGCGGAATTCCACTTCGCTGAGGATCTCCTGCACTTCAGCGCGATCGCGCCATGCCAGCAGCACTTTACCAATCGCGGTGGTGTGCAATGGATTGCGGCGGCCGATGCGCGAATACATACGCAGGTTATAAAGAGAATCGATTTTATGGATGTAGACGATGCTGTCTTCTTCCAGCGCGCCGAGGTGAATGGTTTCTTTAGTCAGACGCGACAGCTCACGCATCTCAATATCGGCGCTACGAATCAGATCAACGTTCTGCAACGCTTTGGCGCCGAGTTCGAACAGCTTGAGCGTCAGCGAGTATTTCTCACTTTCTCCTTCCTGCGCCACATAGCCAAGCGATTTCATGGTCTGTAAAAAGCGATAAACGGTACTTTTTGACATCATCACGCGTTGAGACAATTCGGTGATGCCGTGATCGCGCTCTTCGCCCAGCGCCTGCAGAATGCCAAACACTTTCATCACTGATGAAACCGAGTCTGGCTGTTTATCATTATCACTGCTCGCCATGGCGCGTATCCTTTTTGACAGTGTTTCAAAAAAAACGGAACAGAAGCGCCAGTATATGCGTTTCAGCCTGATGGCGGCAACGACTGACGCTAAGTGACACATCCACACGTAATTTTATGTCAATGAATGCGGTGCTTTTCGGCAGCGAATTGATTAGCATGATGATATTCACTCTCTTTACTTACTTTACTTATGCCTTCTACTGTTGCCCAGGATGGATTACCCCTTCCACAGCGCTATGGCGCGATCATCACCATTGCGCTCGGTATCATGATGGCGGTGCTGGATGGAGCTATCGCCAACGTGGCCTTACCAACCATTGCGCGTGAGTTGAATGCCAGCCCAGCCGAATCGATCTGGATTGTTAACGCCTACCAAATCGCCATCGTTATTTCGCTGCTGTCGCTGTCGTTTCTCGGCGATATGCTCGGCTACCGCCGTGTCTATCAAGTTGGACTCGCGCTGTTTATCGCTACCTCACTGTTTTGCGCCCTCTCCTCAACGTTGAATACGCTGACCGTGGCGCGTGTGCTGCAAGGCTTTGGTGGTGCCGCATTGATGAGCGTGAACACGGCGCTGATCCGCATCATCTATCCGCAGCGCTTCCTCGGGCGCGGTATGGCGATCAATTCGCTGATTGTTGCGGTCTCCAGCGCGGCCGGTCCAACCGTAGCGGCGGCGATCCTGTCTGTTGCCAGCTGGAAATGGCTGTTCCTGATCAACATTCCACTCGGCATCGTTGCGCTGTGGCTGGCGTTGCGTTTCCTGCCGGATAACACCCAGAAAGCCAAACAACAGAAATTCGACGTGCCAAGCGCCGTAATGAATGCGCTGTTCTTTGGCCTGCTCATATCTGCACTGAGCGGTTTCTCGCAGGGACAAAACGGCTGGCTGATTGTGGCCGAATTGGTGGCATTGGTGTTGGTGGGCATTGTTTTCGTTCGTCGCCAGTTAGCGATGCCGGTGCCATTGCTGCCGGTGGACTTGCTGCGCATTCCGATCTTTTCGCTGTCGATAGGCACCTCAATTTGCTCGTTCTGCGCGCAGATGCTGGCGATGGTGGCGTTGCCGTTCTTCCTGCAAAATGTGCTGGGCCGGGATGAAGTGGCAACCGGCTTGCTGCTCACGCCGTGGCCGCTGGCAACCATGGTGATGGCACCCATTGCAGGTCGCCTGATCGAGAAGTTCCATGCCGGATTATTAGGCGGATTGGGATTAGCGATGTTCGCTGCCGGGCTATTCCTGCTGGCGCTTTTACCGACGCAGCCAACTGACGTGGATATCATCTGGCGCATGATGCTGTGCGGTGCCGGTTTCGGCCTGTTCCAGTCGCCTAACAATCACACCATCATCACCGCAGCACCGCGTAACCGCAGCGGTGGTGCCAGCGGAATGCTGGGTACCGCGCGTCTGGTGGGACAAAGCAGCGGCGCGGCGCTAGTGGCGCTAATGTTTAATCTGTTCAACGACAGCGGTACACACGCCTCACTGCTGCTAGCGGGTAGCTTTGCCAGCGTCGCTGCCGTAGTGAGCCTGGCGCGCATGACGCAGTCACGGCAGGCTGCCGAATCCTAGAAACAGCAAGAGCGCCATCTGGCGCCCTTTTTTCTGTCTATCCGACTACTTCAGGTATTCACCGCTACGCAGCGCTTCGATACGTTTATCGAGCGGCGGATGCGACATGAACAGCTCGCTCAACGATTTATTTTTACCGTTGATGCAGAATGCCATCATGCTGCTTGGCTCCTGCGGCTCGTAGCTGGTTTTCAGACGCTGCAGTGCGGCAATCATCTTCTCGCGGCCAACCAGTTTGGCAGAACCCGCATCGGCGTGGAATTCACGGTGACGTGAGAACCACATGGTGATAATGCTAGCGAGGAAGCCGAACAGCAGTTCTAACACCATCGAGACCGCGAAATACACCATCGGATTTCCGTTGCTGCTCTCTTCACCGTCGCGGTTACCCGACAGGAAGCCGGAAGCGATCTGCGCCAAAATGCGCGAGATGAAGATGACAAAGGTGTTCACCACACCCTGAATCAGCGTCATGGTGATCATGTCACCATTGGCGATATGGGCGATTTCGTGCGCCAGCACCGCTTCCGCTTCATCACGGCTCATGTTTTGCAACAGGCCGGTGGAAACAGCGACCAGCGACGCGTCTCGGCGTGCGCCTGTCGCAAAGGCGTTAATGTCGGGCGCGTGATAAATCGCCACCTGCGGCATCGCAATGCCAGCCTGTTGTGCCTGGCGGCCGACGGTATCCATCAGCCAGCGTTCCGTCTCATTACGCGGTTGTTCAATGACTTCACCGCCAACGGATCGTAACGCCATCCATTTAGACATCAGCAGTGAAACAAACGCACCGCCAAAGCCAAACAGACCTGCCATAATCATCAGACCCATAACACTGCTTGACTGGATTCCTGTCAGACTCAAAATCAGTCCGAATACCAACATCACCGCCAGGTTGGTGAGCAGGAAAAGAGCAATACGCATCATAAACGTTAATCTTCCTCAGTTGTGCACGCGCATATGCGCGGATATCTATCCTATGGTCATCGCCGCGCATTTCAAGCAACCTTAATCTTTAAGTGCCTAAAAAGACATAACTTTACATTAGGTAGTGAAGTGCGAAGTTCACTGCGTTAGTAAGGCTTAACAACAATTTTAGCGTAAAAAAAAGCACCGCCGAAGCGGTGCTATTTCACAAGCCAGACGGTTACTTCGCGGTTGCGGCAGCAGGCTGAGATTTCTCCAGCTGCGCCATATCGTTAGCGATTTTCACCGTTTCATCCAGATACGGATCCGGCTCTTTATAGTCTTTCGGCAGATCTTCGATGCTCTTCAGCGGCGCTTTACCTTCCGCCTGATAGCGCGCGTTAATGCGCTCCAGACGCAGTGCATCATCTTCGCGGTTCTCTTTCTCACGCTGGGCAAGATTGAGCGACACGATATTACGCTTGTCTTTCATCGCATCGAAACGCGCAATATCTTTCATGATGTACTGGAACTCGCGATCTTTAGCGATGCGATCGGCGTGCTCTTTGGTCAGCTGCGGTACCAGCGGCGCGATATCGCCGGTTTTGGTGTAGCTTGCCGCATTCACACTGTCCCAAGGCAGCGCGTTGTCCTCGAACTTCTCGCCGGTTTCTGCCGCTTCAACGCCGGTTGGCATCAGCAGATCTGGCGTTACGCCTTTACGCTGCGTGCTGCCACCGTTAATGCGGTAGAACTTCTGAATGGTGTACTGTACAGAACCCAGCGCTGGCCACTCTGGACGCAGCATCTGATCGTAGATACGGTTCAGCGAACGATACTGTTGCACGGTGCCTTTACCGAAGGTCGGCTCACCGACAATCAGCGCACGGCCGTAATCCTGCATCGCCGCAGCGAAGATCTCAGAAGCCGAAGCACTGAAGCGATCGACCAGCACCACCAGCGGACCTTTGTAATACACTATGCCGTCGTTATCGCTGTCTTCACGCACGCGGCCATTGTTATCACGCACCTGCACCACCGGACCGCTTGGAATAAACAGGCCCGAAAGTGAAACGGCTTCGGTCAAAGCGCCACCGCCGTTGGTACGCAGATCGATCACTACGCTGTCGACGTTTTGCTTCTGCAGTTTCTGCAGCTGCACCTTCACATCGTCAGTCAGGCCAACGTAGAAGCCAGGAATGTCGAGCACGCCAACTTTCTGTTTGCCGACGTTATGCACGGTGCCTTTTACCGCGCGATCTTCCAGACGGATTTTTTCACGCGTCAGCGTCACGGTACGGGTTTTGGTGCCCTTGCCAGCAGGCAGGATTTCCAGGCGTACTTTGCTGCCTTTCGGTCCTTTGATTTTTGAAACCACATCATCCAGACGCCAGCCAATCACATCTTCCATCGGTTTGCCCGGCTGAGCGACACCGACAATGCGGTCGCCCACGCTGATCGCTTTGCTCTTCGCCGCCGGACCACCTGCGACCATCGAGTTGATCACCGTGTAATCGTCATCCATCTGCAGCACTGCGCCGATACCTTCCAGCGACAGGCTCATTTCGGTGTTGAATTGCTCGGTGTTGCGCGGCGAAAGATAGTTAGTGTGCGGGTCGATTTCATGCGCGAACGCAGTCATCGCCAGCTGGAACACATCTTCACTGTTGCTTTGCGCCAGACGACGGATGGCAAAGTTGTAACGCTTGGTCAGCGTTTCGCGGATCTCTTTCTCATCTTTACCGGCCAGTTTCAGGCTCAGTTCGTCATATTTAACTTTGGCATCCCACAGCGCGTTGAGCTCATCAACGCTCTTTGGCCATGGCGATTTTGCCCGGTCAATGTCAATGGTGTCATTGCCGGTGAAATTCATTGGGCGATTCAGCACGCTCAGCGCATATTGATAGCGCTCAAAGCGGCGTTTCTGCGCCAGATTGTAGAGATCGTAAAACACATCCAGCTTACCGCTGCGGAACTCATCACCCACGGTGGTTTTCTTATCGGCGAATTGCGCGATATCCGATGCCAGCAGCACGTTATGGCTGTAGTCGAGCAGATTCAGGTAGCGATCAAAAATTTTCGCGGAAAAGTCCTGATTCAAATCGAACTGACGATAGTGAGAGCGCGTGAAACGCGAGGTAACGCGTTCGCTGACGGTGGGATGCTGTGGCTCTTCGTGTAGCTGGGGAATCTGGTCGGCGCGGGTAATATTATCTGCACCAAAGGTGGGGCCTGCTAAAAGCAGGCCCGCGATCATACCGATCTTTAAAATGTTGTTCATGCCAGGGTCAGCCTCCGTTTCAGAACTGCAAATGTTCTGCGCGCACAATCATAGCCATGCCGGAAGCGAGCTGAACCCGAACGCCATCTTTAGTAATTTCAAGAATGGTAGCGTCCATTGCACCTTTGCCTGCAGTCACTTTGATGTTCTGGCCGGGCTGCAACGTTGAGGTATCAGTGACAGGTTTGGCCCGCGGTGGCTGCGGTGCGGCTGCACGCTCAGTCGCGGCCGCACGCGGCGCCTGAGGACGTGGCTTACGCGCGGCATCACCTTCGGCAGCTTTACGCGGAGCAGGCTTGCGCGGACGACGTTCAGCGGTCTCTTCACCGGCTTCACGCTTCTTCGCTTTCTGCTGATCGCGCTGCGCCTGAACGCGGGCTTTCGCTTCTTCCAGTTGCTTGCGCGC
Source organism: Pantoea sp. GbtcB22 (assembly GCF_019091025.1). Classification (NCBI taxonomy): domain Bacteria; kingdom Pseudomonadati; phylum Pseudomonadota; class Gammaproteobacteria; order Enterobacterales; family Erwiniaceae; genus Pantoea; species Pantoea sp. GbtcB22. The sequence continues at coordinate 272,484 of NZ_JAGXKB010000001.1, read as the reverse complement.
ATGTTCTACGTGTTGCTCATCCAGCACGCCACAGGCGTTGCCATCGAGATCGACACGAATGGCACCCGCTTTGATGCCATAAAGATAACGCCAGCTAGAGGTATAAAGACGTAAGGCAGAACGCAGTTGCGTCTTGCTCAGGCTCAGTTCGCCTTGAACACGCTCGACCAGATCTTGAAAAATGCCGATTTTGAGCGGACGCGCCTCGCCTTCGGCGCTAAAGCATTGCGGAAAACGTTCCGCCAAAAAGGCGATGACTTCTTTACTGCTATTCAACTTAGGTTGATTTTCCATGAAATTTCCTGATTACAACGGATTTGCCGACCAGAGCAGGCATGAACAGGCGACATTATAATGACAACATCGCCAAATGCTATGTGATCCAGTCGATTAGCTGTGCGTCAGCTGAATAAATTTTACGATGTCGCTGCCCGCCAGCACTTCACAAAGCCCGTCGGTAAGGGCCATCAGCCCCGCTTCGTCCTCGCTATCGAAGCGAGAATAAACCGTACTATCAATGTCTAAAACACCCACGAGGGTGCCATTTACTTTCAGAGGAATCACGATTTCGGCATTACTGGCGGCGTCACACGCGATATGGCCAGGGAACGCGTGCACGTCTTCCACCAATTGCACTTTGTCCTCGGCTACCGCGGTTCCACACACGCCTTTGCCAACCGGAATACGTACGCAGGCGATTTTGCCCTGGAACGGGCCCAGCACCAGCGTGTTCGGTTCCGTCAGTAAATAGAATCCAGCCCAGTTCACGCCTTCCAGGCGTTCGAAAAGCAGTGCACTGCAATTGCCGAGCGCGGCCAGGAACGAGGTTTCACCCGCCAACAGGGCGCGGACATCGCGATTCAAATCCTCGTAAAAAGCTTTTTTGTTCATTGTTCAACCATAACTCGTCACTGGGGTGACCTTGTTGTCACTCAGTTGTTAAAATAAGCACTAATAATCCAGGCGCAGAAGGTGAATCATTCTGTTAGTTACTATACCCTTAGCAGTCGGTGGATAAGCGTATTCTGGTACCACCGAATATTGCAGGCAACTTTGCGCTACTCAGCATGCCGGTAACCGTAACGAACGATGGGCACTTGCGTCACCTATGAAAATTCACGCTATCAGCCAGACGTTGCCCCACGCACGTTATCAGCGTTGTCCGCAATGCGATACCCTTTTTTCCTTACCGGATGTGAAATCGCATCAGACAGCCTATTGCCCGCGCTGCCATGCACAAATTCAGAGCGGTCGTGACTGGTCGATGACGCGACTCACCGCCATGGCGGTGGTCATGATCGTGTTGATGCCGTTCGCCTTTAGCTTGCCGTTAGTTGATATTCGCCTGCTGGGCATGCGTATTAACGCTAGCCTGCTGGAGGGCGTAATCCAAATGACGCAGCAAGGCAACATCCTTACCGCTTCAATGGTGGCGTTTTGCACCATTGGCGCGCCGGTTACGCTGGTCATCGGCATTCTCTATTTGTGGGTGGGCAACGCGCTCGGAATGAACCTGCGCCCGGTCCTGCTGATGATGGACAAGCTCAAAGAGTGGGTGATGCTGGATATCTATCTGGTCGGCGTGGCGGTGGCATCGATCAAAGTGCAGGATTACGCCTCACTGGAAGTGGGCTACGGTTTAGTGGCCTATATTGCGCTGACGGTGCTGAGCCTGCTGACGCTGATCCACCTGAACGTCGAGCAACTGTGGGAACACTATTATCCGCAAGCGATGCCCACCTCCCCGCCTGAAGAGTGGCAAGTGTGCCTGAATTGCCATCAAACCGGTGTAGCCGATGAGCGTGGGCGCTGCACGCGTTGCCACACGCCGCTTGACTACCGCCGACGCCACAGTTTGCAGAAATCCTGGGCGGCGCTCATCGCCTCGATTGTGCTGCTGATCCCCGCCAATTTGCTGCCGATTTCGGTGGTCTATGTTAATGGCGCACGCCGTGAAGACACCATCTTCTCCGGCATTCTGGGACTGGCATCGGGCAATATACCGGTGGCCGCGGTGGTGTTTATCGCCAGCATTCTGGTGCCCTTTACCAAAGTGTTAGTGATGTTGACTCTGTTACTCAGCATTCACTTTAAATGCGAACAGGGCTTAAAAACCCGCATTCGCCTGCTGCGCGCCGTCACCTGGGTGGGCCGCTGGTCGATGCTGGATCTGTTCGTCATTGCTGTAACCATGTCGCTGGTCAATCGTGATCAGCTGCTGGCTTTCACCATGGGACCGGCCGCCTTCTATTTTGGTGCCGCCGTTGTCCTGACCATTATGGCTGTAGAGTGGCTTGATAGCCGCCTGATCTGGGATGCACATGCAACAGGAAACGCCGACTACACCGACTAGCGCTAATCTGCGCAACAAGCGCAAGATTTCGCCGTTCTGGTTATTGCCCATTATCGCCCTGCTGATTGCCGGCTGGCTGCTGTGGACCAACTATCAGGAACGCGGTACGACGATCACCATAAACTTCCAGACTGCCGACGGGATTGTGCCAGGCCGCACGCCGATTCGTTATCAGGGCGTGGAAGTGGGTACGGTGCAAGGCATTGTGCTGAGTGATGACTATCGCAGCATCCAGATTAAAGCCAGCATCAAAAGCGACATGCGCGATGCACTGCGTGAAGACACTCAGTTCTGGCTGGTGACGCCGAAAGCCTCATTAGCGGGCGTCTCCGGGCTTGATGCGCTGGTCGGCGGTAACTACATCGGCATGATGCCGGGTAAAGGTAAAGAGAGCGATCACTTCACCGCACTCGATACCCAACCAAAGTATCGCGTTAATACCGGCGAACTGTTGATCCACCTGCGCGCGCCCGACCTCGGCTCGCTCAACACCGGTTCGCTGGTTTATTACCGCAAAATTCCGGTGGGTCGCGTTTACGATTACAGCCTCAACAACAGCACCGACGGCGTTACCATTGATGTGCTAATTGAGCGCCGCTTTATCAATCTGGTGAAAAAGCAGAGCCGCTTCTGGAATGTTTCCGGCGTTGATGCGGATGTTAGCCTGAGCGGTGCCAAAGTGAAGCTGGAAAGCCTGGCCGCGTTAGTGAATGGCGCGATTGCCTTCGATTCACCCAATGACGGCGAGCAAGCTCAGGTGGATGCCAACTACCAGCTCTATCCGGATTTGGCGCGCAGTCAGCGCGGCGTGCAAGTGAAACTGAACCTGCCGAGTGGCGATAACCTAAAAGCCGATAGCACACCGCTGATGTACCAGGGACTGGAAGTCGGCACCTTAACCAAACTCAACCTGCTGGATGGCGGCAAAGTCACCGGCGAGCTGACGGTCGACCCTTCAGTAACCGGTTTGATGCGCAGCGGGACGCGCATTGAAATGCGCACGCCGAAGATCAGCCTGACCGACACCAATCTCAGCAGCCTGTTAACCGGTAATACTTTTGAACTGGTGCCAGGCGAAGGCGAACCGCAGGATCACTTTACCGTGTTGCCAGCCAGCGAAACATTGCTGCAGAAACCTGACGTGCTGACGGTAAAACTCAGCGCGCCGGAAACCTACGGTATCGATGCCGGCCAGCCGGTGATGTTGTATGGCATGAAAATCGGTCAGGTGATTTCACGCACGCTGGATGAAAATGGCATCAGCTTTGTGGCGGCCATCGATCCGGAGCACCGTAATCTGGTGCACGCTGACAGCAAGTTTGTGGTGAATAGCCGCCTTGATGTGAAGTTTGGACTTGACGGGATGAAAGTGCTGGGCGCCAGCGCGCGCGAGTGGGTAGATGGCGGCATTCGCCTGATTCCTGGCGAGAAAGGCAATCCTTCCAGTCGTTATCCTTTATATGCGGATGCGGAACGTGCCGAAGAAGGCATCGTGGGTGAACAGCCGCCAACTACGCTGAAACTTACCGCCAAAAGCTTGCCGGATGTACAGGCCGGTTCAGTGCTGCTGTACCGCAAATTCCAGGTCGGTGAAGTGGTGGATGTAGTGCCGCGCGCGGATGCGTTTGAAATCTCGATTCATATCCGGCCGCAGTATCGCAAGTTGCTGACCAGCGAGAGTGTGTTCTGGGCCGAAGGCGGCGCCAAAGTGCAACTCAACGGCAGCGGTTTGACGGTGCAAGCGTCCCCGCTCAACCGCGCGCTCAAAGGCGCGATCAGTTTCGATAATCTCACCGGCGCGCAGGCGGCGAAAGGCGTGAAACGCGTGCTCTACTCGTCTGAAACCGCGGCGCGTGCAGTTGGCAGCCAGATTACGCTGCACACCTTCGATGCCAGCAAACTGGCGGCGGGCATGCCGATTCGCTATCTCGGCATCAATATTGGTCAGGTTGAATCACTGGCGCTGAGTTCTGATAACAATCAGGTTGTCGCCAAAGCGGTGCTTTATCCGGAATACGTGCAGGACTTCGCGCGCATCGGCAGCCGCTTCTCGGTGGTGTCGCCGGAGATTTCTGCGGCGGGCGTTAACCATATCGAAACGCTGCTGCAGCCTTATCTCAACGTCGATCCGGGCAAAGGTTCGCCGGCGCGCACCTTTGAACTGCAGGAAAGCACCATCACCGATTCACGCTACCTGAACGGCTTGACGATATATGTCGATGCCGCTGACGCGGGATCGCTGTCGGTGGGCACGCCAGTGCTGTTCCGGGGCGTTGAAGTGGGCACCGTCACCGGAACGTCGCTGGGCAATATGGCGGATCGCGTGCAGATCGCGCTGCGTATCAGCAAAAAGTACCAGCATCTGGTGCGCAACAATTCGGTGTTCTGGCTGGCTTCCGGCTATAACTTCGATTTCGGTCTGATAGGCGGCGTGTTGAAAACCGGCACCTTCCAGCAGTTCATTCGCGGCGGCGTACAGTTTGCCACACCGCCGACGGTGCCATTAGCACCGCAGGCCGGCGCCAACAAACACTTCCTGCTACAGGATGAAGCGCCGAAAGCGTGGCGCGACTGGGGCACGGCGATTCCGGACCCTCATTAACCTTAAGCAAATCGGGCAGCCTGGCTGCCCGATTCTTTTTCGCGTGTTACACTTCGCGCTCATTTCGTTTCCCGGTAGATGCCCGTGTCCGATCGCTTTCCCGAAGATTTCCTCGCGCTGATGCGCGCCAGCCTTGCTGACGACGCCGAACTGCAGCGCTTTCTCGCCATTAGCCAGCAACCGCTGCGTCGCAGCTTACGCGTCAACACCTTAAAAATTAGCGTGGATGATTTCCTCGCCCGCACCGCCGACTATGGCTGGCGCTTATCGCCCATTCCGTGGTGCGCCGAAGGGTTTTGGATCGAGCGTGACGACGAATCGCTGCCGCTGGGTAGCGTGGCGGAGCATCTGAGCGGACTGTTTTACATTCAGGAAGCCAGCTCGATGCTGCCGGTTACCGCGCTGTTTGACGCCGCACCTGATGCGCGTCAGGTGATGGATGTGGCTGCTGCGCCCGGTTCTAAAACCACCCAGATGGCCGCGCTGATGCGCAATGAAGGCGCCATTCTGGCGAATGAATACTCGGCCAGCCGCGTCAAAGTACTGCACGCTAACATCAGCCGCTGTGGCGTCAGCAATGTTGCGCTGACCCATTTTGATGGCCGTGTGTTTGGCGCCGCACTGCCGGAGCTTTTCGATGCCATTCTGCTCGATGCGCCCTGCTCTGGCGAAGGCGTGGTGCGCAAAGATGCTGATGCGTTGCGTAACTGGACGCTGGCCAGCACCGAAGCGATTGCGGAAACCCAACGCGATCTGCTCGACAGCGCTTTCCATGCCTTACAGCCAGGCGGCACGCTGATTTACTCTACCTGCACACTGAATCAAATCGAGAATCAGCAGGTGATTCATTGGTTGCAGCAGCGTTATCCCGACGCGGTTGAAATCGTGCCGCTGAACGGTTTATTCGACGGAGCCGATCAGGCGTTAACCGCCGAAGGTTTCCTGCACGTATTCCCGCAGATTTTCGATAGTGAAGGTTTCTTCGTTGCGCGTCTGCGTAAAACCGCCAGCATTCCCGCGCTGCCAACGCCAACCTACAAAGTCGGCAAACTGCCCTTCTCTCCGGCCAGCCGCAAGCTGAGCGCCGAAGTGCAACAGGCCGCGGCCAAAGTCGGCTTGCAGTGGGATGGCAACCACACGCTGTGGCAGCGCGATAAAGAGCTGTGGCTGTTCCCGGCGGCGTTGGAGGGTTGGCTGGGTAAAGTGCGCTTCTCGCGCATCGGCCTCAAGTTGGCCGAAACCTTTCCGAAAGGCTATCGCTGGCAGCATGAAGCGGTCGTGGCGTTGACGCAGCCGGGCAGCGCGCTGGATTTCGAACTCACCGATGCAGAAGCGGAAACCTGGTATCGCGGTCAGGATATTCATCCGGACACGTTGCCCAGCCGGGATGAGGTGATCGTCACTTACCAGCAGCAGCCGCTGGGATTGGCGAAGAAAGTGGGCAATCGGATTAAAAACAGTTATCCGCGTGAACTGGTGCGCGACGGACGTCTGTTCCGCTAAGCGTTACTGCAACTGCACCAGAGTAAGACGATTGCCGAAGACCGCGCCGGTATCGATATAATGCTGATTCGCCACATTAAGCGGTTGTTCTAACGGCGTGTGGCCGAAGTAGAAATCACTGGCGCCATCGATGTGGGCTGAACTGCCGCGTTGATGGCGTCCCAGTCGATCGCGACTCCACACCACTTGCTGCCAGTCAACCTCTTGCCCTAACGCATAATGACTGGCGGGATAATCGGCGTGGGCAATCACCACCACGCGATCGCCGAAATCCAGATGCAGAATCAACGGTAACTCAGCACAGCGCTTTAACGCATGGCGCGCAGCGATCAACGCTGCGCCTTTGAGTTGCCAGAACCACTCGCCGCCGTTCATCATCCACAAGGTTTGGTCGCGCCCATCCAGCGCAGCGAGCGCCATCTGCTCATGATTGCCGCGCACGCAGCGAAACCAGGGCTCCTGCATCAGCGCTAAACAGCCGGGGCTGTCCGGGCCACGATCGATTAAATCGCCCACCGACAGCAGTAGATCCTGCTGCTTATCAAAATCCCGCTTGAGCAGTTGCGCATCGAGTTGGGCGCGGCAACCGTGCAGATCGCCAACCACCCAAATATTTCGCCACATTTGCGCGTTCACCTTTTGGTAAAGCATGTAATCTTCCCCGGTTGACTGGAAGTTTAGTGAGCCCGGCTTAAAGTATAGTCCGGCAACGTTAGCCAGCGGAGGGAACAGCATGAGCGGACGGAAGCAATTCATTGGTGTATTAATCGTTATTTTCATCGGTAGCTTGCTGCTGCTGGAATCACTCGCTCGTCTGGTACATCTGTTATTTGTGGGATAATTACGCGACTTTACATTCCACGCTAAACGCCTAAACTCCTTTGCGCATCATATAAAGGAGCCTGTATGAGCCAGAGTATTTACGACAACCCCACTTTTTTTGCCGGTTACGCCACCTTGCCACGTTCCGTTAAGGGATTAGACGGCGCGCCAGAGTGGCCCGCACTGCGTGCGCTACTACCCGACCTGCATGATAAACGTATTCTCGATCTCGGCTGCGGTTACGGCTGGTTTTGCCGCTACGCGCAGCAGCAAGGCGCGCGTGAGGTGCTGGGTCTGGACGTTTCCGAGAAGATGTTAGCGCAAGCCGCCACCATGACGCAGGGAACCGGGATTCGCTATCAGCGCGCCGATTTTGAATCGCTGCAACTGAACGAATCCTATGATCTCGCCTACAGTTCGCTGGCGCTGCACTACCTCAGCAATATTGACGCACTCTTCGCAACCGTGTTTGAGGCGCTAACGCCGGGCGGCGCGCTGGTGTTTTCCTGTGAGCATCCGATTTACACTGCACCTACTCAACAGCAGTGGATTGTGGATGAACAGCAGCAGCGCAGCTGGCCAGTTAATCATTACCAGCAGGAAGGGGAACGCATCAGCAACTGGTTTGCCGATGGCGTGAAGAAGCAACATCACAAGCTGGCAACCTGGATCAATGCGTTAATTGGCGCAGGATTTGAGATCGTGCATCTTGATGAATGGGGCCCGAGCGAAGAGATGGTTGCACTCAATCCCGCGCTGGCGGAAGAACGCGATCGCCCGATGATGTTCTTGCTGGCCGCGCGTAAACCGCTCTGAATATTCTCGTGGCGGCAGAATGCTGCCACGTCGTTATTCCATCTATCGCCATTCTTAATTATCAGCCAGATTGGTCGCCTGTCTTGGGCGAATTCCTTCTCTGAGCCGCTGACCGTGACTGATTGCATTTTTAATTTTCGTCCTCATCTCGATATACACTATCGCTATAAACCGGCTTCAGTAGACAATCAGCATTTATTGATTGTGATGTCAGGGTTTAACCTTCCTGATCCCACCATCTACGATTTCACCCTTTTGGAGCATACTCAATCGGCGGTGTTGTGGATCAAGGATGATTTCAACGGCTTGCCCGCTTACTATCTGTGCAACAATATGAATTTTGAAATTGAGCATGGGGTAAGCCAGCTTATTCGCTCGGTAATTGAGCTGACAACACCCTCAAACGTTTCCATAGTTGGCGCCTCAAAAGGTGGCAGCGCGGCGCTCTATTTCGGTGTTAGGCATAATATTAAAAATATCATTACTGCCGTACCACAGTTTTATCTCGGGGATTATGCAGCCACAATGTGGCCGAATGTGGGTGACGCAATGATGGGATCGACAACCCCCGCAGCCATCTCGCTATTAAATAAGCTTTTGCCGAACGCTATTCGACGCGATCGCCAAACGGACAAGAATATTTACCTATTTACTGCTCTCGCTGATTATCAGCGTGAACAGGAGATTCTGCCTCACCTGGAGTTGCTTGAAAAATATCAAAACTTCAATTTGATCGAATCAGCATCGCCTTGCATCACTCACCATAATGAAGTCACGCGATATAATCTTAATCTCATCCTCGCTCTAATTTATCAGTTAGAACAGGAGATTATCCCACGCTGGGGGCACATCCGTAACGGTAGTCGCTGGGACACTGTACAGAAATGATCCCAGCAAATATTGCTCGTTACAGCGTTCAATGCTTTAGCGAGTAATTAAAAATATCGCCACTAAGAAGAAGGCTAATAAACCCGCGAAAGTCATTGTTCCAATACGCGGCGTTTTTGCCCGCCCAACGACCACACCAATAAAGATACAAAGCAGAGTTAACGTGCCAATCATTACCCAAAGAAGATATTGTGTGTTTGCCATGAAGGATCCTTATTAACCGGCAATAAAACAGATGCGCCAAGTTTATACCATTTTTCATGCATGCTGGCTGCAGCTATTTGACCGCAAAATTGTCGGGGTAGATGCTCAGAAGGCTAATTATTAAGTTGCACCGTGCGCGCAACGCACTGATTGCAGTTTCTGTAACTGCTCCAGGCGCGCCTTCACTTTGCTGTTAGCGCTGGCCTTTGCAAGGCCGTTACCGATACCAAAATCCCCGACGAATCCCAATACCGTTAGCGCATCAAACTCGCCGGTTTTATCAATCTGCTGCTTAACGCTTTGGCTTTTAGCGATCTCCTGATTCAGTGCTGCACAGTCATAGGTTTGCGCTTCGGCATCGCTCACTTTGGCGGACTGCGGATACTGTTTCAATGCGCAACCACTCAGCAGCAAGGCGATCAGGATAACGGGCTTGTGCATCTGGCAATATTCTCTCTATGACGGTAATTTATTTCGTAATAAGAGAAAAAGTAGCATGTGGGTAAGATGGTAAACGTGGGAATAAGTGAAGATATGCGGGGGTATTTAAAATAAAAAAGCACTGCCTGAGCAGTGCTAATGATTCTGATATCAGGCAATTGCCTGATAAGCCCTGATAATTATCAGGGCAGAATATCCGCTATTACGCAGTTTTCAACACAATCATTGATGATTTGCAGAAAATACATTTAGCGCCATGTGGGTTCATTTTTGTAATATCGAACGCGGAGGTGCGATATTGTGAACTCTGGCAATGCGGACATCTTAAACGATGATAAATGCGAATAATTACAGACCTAATACATTTGTTGCAGACGGACCTTTTGGACCATCTTCAACTGAAAACTCAACACGCTGACCTTCATCAAGTGAGCGATAATCAGTGCCCTGAATGGCTGAGAAGTGGACGAAAACGTCCTTGCTGCCATTTTCAGGAGAAATAAAGCCGAAGCCTTTTTCTGAGTTGAACCATTTTACCGTTCCAAGAATTTTATTAGACATAATTTTTACCTTTTAAATGAGCCTATTGGCGTAAGGGCCGAGTTGCAGATACGAATCAGAACTTAGGATAAGACTCAAAGAGAAAGGGCTTGAAGCGGCACTAACCGGGATGAGAAATACAATGGGAACTAACCTTCTAACTGTCTGCTATTCAGACCGACGACGCATTAACGCATTTATCTTACCAGGTAGCAAGGTAAAAAAATTTTTATTTCATATAAAAAAGAAAAACAGAAAATAGAAAAACCCACCGAAGTGGGTTTAATCATCAATCAGGCTGCTTGTCGCCCGACTCCGGTGCCAGACTCTCATCGTCTTTTTCATGCTCATCCGGCTTCACCTTAGTATCTTCTTCAAGCTCATCCGCTTCGATCGGTCTATCAGACATAAATCCTCCTGAGTTGCTTAGAGAATTAAGTGTAGATGCCAGCATAAAGGTAAGCCTAACGCGTGCAGACAATTCATTATTATGCAGATAAAAAAAGACCCAATACGATTCCTGTATCGGGTCCAGGGAAATGGCTCTTTGGGAGCCGTGCGCTAAAAGTTGGCATTTTTGCAGGCGAGGACGCCTTGCCATTTAAAGGTAGACCAGGATTGCTGGTTTTCCAGCCAATCATGCGGTTTGGTTGCGAAAGGTGACAACTCTGTGATCGTGGTGACAGAACGAGGAAGCAAGCGTAGCGGCAGAATTGTGCGCTACGCCTGAGAATATAGGGATTACTTACCGCACAGTTGCTGCGCGCGGTCGATGATCGGTTGCAGACTCATTTTCTGGCCTGGATGGGCTTTATCAACAGCGACAATGGTGTCGATCGATTGCAGCGTGCCCTGCCCGGCCGTTTTGCGCGCAAAGGCTTTATCGTTGAGCGGATACTGCAACAAAGTGCCCGGGTTAATCGCAAACAGCGCGCCGTCTTTCTCGCAGGTCAACATCACCTCTTCGCGGGTGAAGGGCCATTTGTCTTTTCCAATCTCAAAACGGCTAACGGTGATAATCTGTGCCGCCATCGCCTGGCTGCACAGCGCCATCAATACACAAGCTGGAATCAGTTTCTTCAGCAAAATATCGACCTCATTTCATCTTCTTGAATGTCACATTCAGGCCGGTGACAGCGTGGCAAACACGCTCACCAACCCAATTACAATAATGGCCAGCAGCAGCTCAAGCTGCGTCAGGCGAATAAACAGATGCGCTGCGTTACTGGCCGCCAGGCGAAAGCGCGGCACCAGCAGATAGCGATTGGTCAGCGCAATAGCGATCATCAGCATGACTAGCAGCACTTTCACCACCAGCAGTTCGCTCCACAGCGTGGCTTGCCAATGCAACGGCGAACCGGCAATCAGCACGCTATTAATGATGCCCGTCAGCAGCGCGAGCGCCACCGCCAGGTGACCGTAACGCGAGAAGCGCATCATGCAGCGAATCGCATCGGTGCGATAAGCGATCTGCCGCGCTTCACGCATCAGTAATAACAGCGGCAGTAATCCGCCCGCCCAGAATGCAGCCGCAATCAAATGCAGCGCGTGATTGCCTTGTTGCAGCAATCCGGGCCAGCCATCACGCATCGCGGCATGCCCAACACCGGCTAACGCCACCAACTGTAACAGGCCGCTGCACAGCAGCAGATTTTGCCGCAGTGTGCCACGCAGCAGTGGCGCTAACGTGCTCAGCAGTGCGAACGCGATTTCCCAACGCCAAACCCGGCCGAAGCGCGTGCTGAGCACCGCCTGCCAGGTTGCGCTGTCACTGACATTACGCCAGTCGCCGCTCATCAAGCCGGTTTGCGTTGCCAGCATCAACAGGGCGCTGAATAAACTCAGCAGCGCGCTGGTACGGAGAAGTAAAGCTAAACGCTGTGATAGCAGCGGACGATAGCGGCGCGGCGCCAGTAGCGCGGTATAAAAGGCGCTACCGGCGAGCAGCAGCACCGACATAAAATGCAGCGCTCGCAGTCCAATCCACAGCGTGCTCAAACTCATCAATCATTTCACGCTGAAGGTGTAGCTGCCTTTAGTTTTATGTCCATCAACGGACAGCACATGCCAGTTCACCTGGTAGTTGCCCGACGGCAGCGGCTGGCTGATCGGTACAATCAGCTGATCGTGTTGTTTATCGTTGAGTTTGGCTTTTCCAACCGCCACCGGTTGATGTTGTGCATTGAGCACATCCACGCCACTGAATGCCGCTTCAACATCCTCGGTAAAGGTCAACGTTAAATTCTGCGGGGAGGTTTCCACCACCGCTTTGTCGGCTGGGACCGGGGTTTTCAGGTGAGCGTGTGCCATAGCAACCTGGCTGAAGGCCAGCGTTGATGACGCCAGAAGTAGCGCGACGACAGCGTTGAACGCAGTTTTCTTCATGACTTCTTCCCTATTAACTGCGGCAAACCACCGCAAACGTGGCAGCAGGATACGCCGCCGATCCGCAGGTGTCGAGACTTGCGGTGCGATCCAATCCGCTTGATCCCGGGGTCCGAAACCATTACTTTTGCCCCTGTTTATCAGGAGAAAAGCATGAGCCAAAACCTTGCCCTGCTCTCGCAGGAAGAGAAAGACAAAGTCAATGTCGATCTGGCCGCCGCGGGCGTTGCATTCAAAGAGCGCTACAATATGCCGGTGATTGCCGAAATGGTGGAGCGCGAGCAGCCTGAAGCGCTGCGTGACTGGTTTCGTCAGCGCTTAATGAACTATCGCCAGGCTTCGCTTAGCCTGGCGCGCCTGCCCTACGAACCGAAGCAGAAGTAATTTATGTTACGTGTAATTGATACCGAAACCTGCGGCCTGCAGGGTGGCGTGGTGGAAGTGGCGTCGGTGGATGTCATTGATGGTCAGATCGTCAATCCGATGAGCGACTTAATCTGCCCGGATCGCCCCATCAGTCGTCAGGCGATGGCGGTACATCGCATTACGGAAGCGATGGTGATGGGAAAACCCACTATCGAAGAAGCGATTGGCCGCTATCACGGCAGTCCGCATTACGTGGCGCACAACGCCAGTTTTGATCGCCGCATGTTGCCCACTATGCCGGGCGAATGGATCTGCACCATGACGCTGGCGCGGCAGCTGTGGCCAGGGATCAAATATGGCAATCAGGCGCTGCGCCACAGCCTGAAGCTGGATGTCACGCCACCGGCCGAACTGCATGCGCACCGCGCGTTGTATGACTGCTACGTCACCGCTGCGCTGCTGATCCGCATTATGGAAACCTCCGGCTGGAACGCCGAGCAGATGGCGAATTTGTGCCAGCCCGCGCCCGTAAGCGGCGATGTGTTCCCGTTCGGCAAATATCGCGGTCAGAGTATTGGCAGTATCGCGCGTAAAGATCCCGGCTATCTGCGTTGGGTGCTGGAAAATGTGCGTGATTTGCGCCCACCGTTACGGCAGGCGCTGCGCAAGTATGTGAAGAGCGATCAGTAATCGACGCGGTCTGGCAAGCTGCCCTGCGCCAGGCCAATCAGGAAAGTGAACTCCTGCGCCACCCCTTCATACGCTTTGAAGCGGCCCGATTTACCGCCGTGGCCAGAATCCATCTCGGTGCAAAGTAACAGCAGCGAATCATTGGTTTTCAGCTCACGCAGTTTCGCCACCCACTTAGCCGGTTCCCAATACTGCACCTGCGAATCGTGCAAACCGGTGGTAACCAGCAAATGCGGATAGGCTTTGGCCTCGATGTTGTCATACGGACTGTATTGGCGAATGGTGTGATAGAACTCCGCCTGTTCGGGATTGCCCCACTCATCGTACTCGCCGGTGGTCAGCGGAATTGTCGGATCGAGCATCGTCGTCACCACATCGACAAATGGCACCTGCGCCACCACGCCATGGAACAGCTCCGGCGCCATGTTCACCACGCCGCCCATCAGTAATCCGCCGGCGCTGCCGCCCATCGCGTAGAGCTGCTGGCGATGACCATAACCCTTCGCCACCAGCGCTTCGGTGACATCAATAAAGTCGGTGAAGCTGTTGATTTTATTCTTCAGGCGGCCACCGTCATACCATTGCTGGCCGAGCTCGCCGCCGCCGCGCACGTGAATTATCGCGTAGACGAAGCCGCGCTCCAGCAAGCTGATGCGGCTGGTGCCAAAGCTGGCATCCATGCTGCTGCCGTAAGCGCCGTAACCGTACACCAGCAACGGATTGTTGCCGCGCTGGAAATGCTTGCGGTGATAGACCAGCGAAACCGGAACCTCTGTGCCATCACGCACCGTGATCCACAGATGCTCACTTTTGTAATCCTCCGATTTGAAGCCCGGCACCGGCGTGCGCTTCAGTACGCGACGATCGCCGGTTTCCATGTTCAGTTCAAACAAGGTGGTCGGCGTGGTCATGGAAGAGTAGCCGTAGCGCAAGGTGTCGCTTTCTGGCGAAGGATTGTAGGCAAGCCAGGTGACATAGGCGGGATCGTCGAAGGCGATACCAAAGCTTTCGCCGCTCTCCCAGTTTATCTGCCGCAAGGTGTTTACGCCGTGCTGACGCTCTTCGACTACCAGCCAATGACGAAACAGCTGAAAATCTTCCAGCACCACATTGTCACGCGCCGGGATCAGCGGTTGCCAGCGTGCTTCCGCCAGCCACGCGCTGCGATAAAGCCCGAAATTTTTGCCATCGCGATTTGAGCGGATATAGAACTGATGATTGTAGTGATCGATGCTGTATTCGTGGTCGCGGCGACGTGGACAAAAGGCTTGCGGCTGCGCATCCGGATATTCGGCGTCGATCAGCAAAATCTCGCTGGTGTTGGTGCTGTACAACGCAATCAGAATGAAGTGCTCGGAGGTGGTTTTATGCACGCTGAGGTGAAAAGAGTCATCCTTCTCTTCATACACCAGCTGATCGTCAGATTGCGGATGGCCCAGCTCATGGCGCCACACCTGATACGCCAGCAGCGTTTTCGGATGCTTACGCACGTAATAGAGCGTGCGGGAATCGTTGGCCCAGGCAACGCTGGATGACGCATTGGTCAGCACTTCCGGATACCAGCTACCGCTCTGCAAATTACGGAAGCGAATGCCGTATTGGCGGCGCGACAGGAAGTCTTCCGCTAAGGCCATCACCTGATTGTCCGGTGTAATCGCCAGCGCGCCCATGGTATAAAAATCACTGTGCGCAGCCCGCTGGTTTCCATCCAGCAATAGCTGCCAGGGCTCATCAGCTGGCGCGTCAACGGGCTGCCGGAAATAAGCCGGATACTCGTTGCCCACTTCATAGCGGCTTTGATAGCGATAACCGTTTTTAACATAGGGCACCGAGTGATCCTGCGGTGGAATGCGGTCAACGATCTCTTTCAGCACCCGTTCCTGCAGCGGATTCTGCGACGCCATCATCGCACGGCCGTAATCATTTTCGGCGTGCAGATGGGCCAGCACCTCTGGATTCTCGCGGTCGTCATCACGTAACCAGTGATAATTATCGATGCGCGTTTCACCGTGCAGCTTCATGACATGGGGAATTTTTTTCGCGTGTGGCTGATTCATTAGGCTCTTCTCCCTGAAGGACAACATTCAGCAAGCGTGGCACTAATCACGCACGATGCCAAGCTACACGCAGCATCACTTTACGCAGGGTAAGCAAAAGATGAAAAGCGAAGGCTGCAGATGCAACCTTCGCACGGAATTAAGCAGCTTTTTCCGCGTCGATATCGCGCTGGATACCGTCGCGCACATCCTGGGGGATTTTCAGCGCATCGCCAAGCGCGGAGAGATAGCTACGCTCCATAAAGTGGTCGACATCAATGGCTGCACAGCTGAGGAAATAGAGTTCCAGCGCCTCTTCTTCGTTTTTAACGTCAGCGGCCAGCCAGTTAGGATCGAGCGGGCGATTCATCGCCTGCTGAATCAGCGCTTCGGCTTGTGCGCCGTAGCCGGCCTGCTGGATATTTTGCTCAATGGCGGCACGCTCTTGATCGTCAATGTGACCATCACTTTTCGCCGCGAACACCAGCGCCGTGACTAAACGCTCTGCGCGTTGATCCATCGGCGTTTGCAGCTGGCCAAAGCCCGCATCGTCCTGATGGGTTTCACGTATGCGCTGTTTGTATTTGTTCCACAATAGCGCGCCCGCCGCCGCGCCGCCGCCCAATAGCAAGGCTTTGCCGCCATATTTGGTCAGCAGCTTACGCGTGGATTTACTGCCTACCAGCAATCCCGCCAGCCCGCCCAATGCGCCCGGGGCCAGCATGTCACTTAAACCGCCCGATTTTCCGTCTCCACCCTTTTTCGCCAGCACCGATTGAATTTGCTGCAGCCAATTGCTCATCGTTTAACTCCTGTTTACTTTTCCGTTCTCCATGCTGCCGCAGGCTGTGTCAGTTAACGTCAGAGCGGGAAAAGTATGGCAAACCTCATCGCGGCGAAAGCGTGAGTACGCAAACGTTTTCGTTTATACTGCGCGCGCATTTTGACTGCTAAGGTGAAATTATGACGACTCTCGGAACCGCGCTGCGCCCTGCCGCTACGCGTGTCATGCTGTTAGGTTCAGGCGAATTAGGCAAAGAAGTGGCACTTGAGTGCCAGCGTCTTGGTGTGGAAGTGATCGCGGTGGATCGTTACGCCGATGCTCCGGCGATGCACGTGGCGCATCGCAGCTATGTGATCAACATGCTGGACGGCGACGCGCTGGCCGCGCTGATTGCCGAGGAAAAGCCGCACTTCGTGGTACCAGAAATTGAAGCCATTGCCACCGAAAAACTGCTGGAGCTGGAAGCGCAAGGTCAGAAAGTGGTGCCGACCGCACGCGCCGCACGTCTGACCATGAACCGCGAAGGCATTCGCCGTCTGGCGGCGGAAGAGTTGTCCTTACCAACCTCGACTTACCAGTTTGCTGACAGCAAAGAGAATTTTGTGGCTGCGGCTGAGGCGATTGGATTCCCGTGCATCGTTAAGCCGGTGATGAGCTCATCCGGTAAAGGCCAGAGCTTTATTCGCGAAGCCAGCCAGCTGGAAAAAGCCTGGGATTATGCGCAGCAAGGCGGACGTGCCGGTGCGGGCCGCGTGATCGTTGAAGGCGTGGTGAAGTTTGATTTCGAAATCACCCTGCTGACCATCAGCGCAGTAGATGGCATTCACTTCTGCGCGCCGATTGGTCATCGTCAGGAAGATGGCGATTATCGTGAATCATGGCAGCCGCAGCAGATGAGTGAACTGGCGCTGCAACGCGCGCAGGATATCGCCGCTAACGTGGTAAAAGCGCTCGGTGGATACGGCCTGTTTGGCGTGGAGCTGTTCGTGTGCGGTGATGAAGTGGTGTTCAGCGAAGTGTCACCGCGTCCGCATGATACCGGCATGGTCACGCTGATTTCGCAGGATCTGTCCGAGTTCGCGCTGCATGTGCGCGCTTTCCTCGGCCTGCCGATTGGCGGCATTCGTCAATACGGTCCCGCTGCGTCGGCAGTGATTTTGCCTGAGCTGAACAGCCAGAACGTCGTGTTCGGGAATATCGAAGCCGCGCTGGGCGCCGGATTGCAGCTGCGCCTGTTTGGTAAGCCGGAAATCGCCGGTCAGCGCCGTTTAGGCGTGGCTTTGGCAACCGGTGAAAACACCGATGACGCTATCGCGCGCGCCGTGGCGAGTGCGGCCGCGGTACAAGTCGAAGGTTAAGTAAGATTAAGTGGTCGCCATCAATGGCGACCAATTCATAAACTTATGCGCGTGCCCCTTCAACCGCTTCACGCGCCAGACGCGTAATACGATCCCAGTCACCGCTTTCCAACGCATCATTCGGTACTAGCCACGAACCGCCAATGCACAGCACGCTTTTCAGCGCCAGATAGTCTCGATAGTTGGCTGGCGAGATGCCGCCAGTTGGACAGAAACGCACCTGCGGGAACGGACCGCCAATCGCGGATAATGCTTTCACGCCACCATTGGCTTCCGCCGGGAAGAATTTGAACTCCCGCAAGCCGTAATCCATGCCGGTCATCAGTTCTGAAACCGTGCTGATACCTGGAATCAATGGCACCGGACCTTCAACCGCGGCTTTCAGCAGCGATTCCGTCAACCCTGGGCTGATGACAAACTGCGCACCGGCGTCAGTGACTTCTTTCAGTTGCTGGGTGTTGATCACCGTGCCCGCACCGACAATCGCTTCCGGTACTTCTTTAATCATTGCACGCAGTGCGTCCATCGCCACCGGGGTACGCAGCGTCACTTCCAGCACGCGCAAACCGCCAGCCACCAGCGCTTTCGCCATCGGCACCGCGTGTTCCAGCTTGTTCACCACGATGACCGGCACGACCGGGCCAGTTTTCAGGATCTGTTCAGCACTTGTTTTCCAGTTCTTCATCACGTTTCCTTGGTTGCATCAGCCCGGCGTTTGGCCACGCTGTCAATTATTGGGCTCTACCATACAAGATCGGCTGGAGCGGCGTCCATTGGATATCAGAATTTTTTGAAACTCTGGTTCACTTTTCAGAAAAATGAATTCTGGACGTAAAAAAGCCCGCACATTTGGCGGGCTCAATATTAGGTTTCTATTCGAACTCGTTCCAGGAACGGCCATCGCGAGTAATCATCGCGACAGAGGCAACCGGTCCCCATGTTCCCGCCTGATACGGCTTCGGCGCTTCGGCATCGGCGCTCCAGGCATCAATGATCGAATCCACCCAGCCCCACGCTGCTTCAACTTCATCACGACGCACAAACAGCGCCTGAATACCGCGCATGGTTTCCAGCAGCAGACGCTCGTAAGCATCGGCCAGATGCGACTGGTTGAAGGTTTCGGAGTAGCTCAAATCCAGCTTGGTGGTCTGCAGTTTATGCTTGTGGTCAAGTCCCGGCACTTTGTTCAGTATTTCGATATCCACGCCTTCGTCCGGCTGCAGACGAATGGTCAGCTTGTTCTGCGGCAGTTCAGCGTACGAATCCTTAAACAGGTTCATCTCAGGATTCTTGAAATACACCACCACTTCAGAGCATTTGGTTGGCAAGCGCTTGCCGGTACGCAGATAGAACGGCACACCAGCCCAACGCCAGTTATCGATATCCACGCGAATAGCAACAAAGCTTTCCGTGGCGCTCTGCTTGTTAGCGCCCTCTTCTTCCAGATAACCAGGCACTTTCTTGCCCTGCACAAAGCCGGCGGTGTACTGACCGCGTACGGTTTTCTCGCGCACGTTGGTTTGATCGATACGACGCAGTGAGCGCAGCACTTTCACTTTCTCATCACGAATCGCATCCGCGCTCAGATCGGACGGCGGCGACATGGCAATCATGGTGAGGATCTGCAACAGGTGGTTCTGAATCATGTCACGCATCTGGCCGGCTTTGTCGAAGTAACCCCAACGGCCTTCGATGCCCACCTCTTCTGCCACGGTGATCTGCACGTGATCGATAGTGCGATTATCCCAGTTGTTGACGAAGATGGAGTTGGCAAAACGCAGCGCCAGCAGGTTGAGCACCGTCTCTTTACCGAGATAGTGGTCAATACGGAAAACCTGGCCTTCTTCGAAGTATTTGCCGACGCTGTCATTGATCTCTTGTGAGGTTTCCAATGAGGTGCCGAGCGGCTTTTCCATTACTACGCGTGCCGGTTTGGCGTTCAGCTTGGCGGCGCCCAGACCGTCGCAAATCGCGCCAAAGGTGCTTGGCGGCATGGCGAAGTAGTTAATGGTGACGCGGTTTTTCTGGTCAAGCATTTTGCCCAGTTTGGTGAAATGCGAGGTGTCATTTACGTCGAGGTTACAGAAGTCGAGACGGCTGCTAAGGGTATCCCACAGCGCTTCATCGATCTTCTCTTTCATGAAGGTTTCCAGCGCTTCACGTACCACTTTGGTATACGCGGCTTTATCCCAATCCGCGCGACCCACGCCAATAATGCGAGTGGTTTCATGAATCTGACCGGCTTTTTCCAGCTGATACAGTGATGGCAACAGTTTACGGCGCGCGAGATCGCCTTTGGCACCGAAAATCACCAGATCGCATGCCTGGGCTGTTTGTGTAACCGCCATTTTCCTCTCCTCGTTGCAGGATATACCCGGCTTGAGCGTTCTCATCACGCCAGGTCCTTATTGTAATTTTCTTACAGCACAATGTACGTTTTTAGCGGGTTTAGGACAACCCGAACGCAGTGTTTTGCTGGCGTTAACTGTGAACGTAATAAAGGTGTTAAGTGTGTTGTAGCGTGCCATTTGAGCACATTTTCTGTTTCGATATTTGTCGTGGCAAAACACGTCAGCGATCAAAGTATCGCAAAAAAATCGCGTTTACATTTGTCCTCCGCTGCGTGCGAGGGGCTATTACACGGTATATTCTTGTGAATTGGCAGCGATTTCATTGATTGATGAACGCGAAAAAGTGATTGACGCTCATTAGGTTAAACCATGCTGGAACAGATTCAGGCGCAACTCGATGCGTTAAGCAAATCAGAACGTAAAGTCGCAGAGCAGATTCTTGCCGCGCCGCAACAGGCGATGCACTCCAGCATCGCCACGCTGGCACGCGCCGCTGACGTCAGCGAACCGACGGTGAATCGCTTCTGCCATCGTATGGGCACGCGCGGCTTCCCTGACTTCAAATTGCAGCTCGCGCAGAGCCTGGTCAAAAGCCCGAACTGGGTGAGTCGCGATGTGGAAGAAAATGACAGTGTGGAAAGCTACAGCCACAAAATCTTTGATTCCGCGTTAGCGGGCCTCAGCCGCGTCCGCCAGCAACTCGATTCTCAGGTGATTCGTCAGGCGGTTCAGGCGCTGTCAAAGGCGCATAAAATTGCCTTTTTTGGCCTTGGTGCCTCCGCCGTGGTGGCACATGACGCCACCAATAAATTTTTGCGATTTAATCTGCCGGTCATCTGGTCAGAGGATATTGTGATCCAGCGCATGAGTTGCATAAATAGTGGTCCAAACGATGTGTTTGTTCTCATCTCACATACTGGTCGCACCAAAAATATGGTAGAACTGGCTCGCCTGGCGCGTGTAAACGCTTCCACTGTGCTGGCTATCACTTCTTCGGGTTCCCCGCTGGCGGCGGAAGCCACGCTGGCTTTGACGCTCGACGTACCCGAAGATACCGATATCTACCTGCCAATGGTTTCCCGCCTCGCACAATTGACCGTGATTGATGTTCTGGCGACAGGGTTTACCCTTGAGCGCGGCGCTGCTTTCCGTGAAAATTTGAAACGGGTGAAAGAAGCGCTGAAAGATTCACGCCTGGAGAAACAGGCGCAGGAAAATAATTAACATCACATTCACAATGTGAGTCGAATCACAGCCCATCGATCATATAGAATAGATGAACACTACGTGTCACTTGAGAGCGACACGATACTTTGCTAACGGAGTCCTTCATGTCCAGACGTCTCAGAAGAACCAAGATCGTTACAACCCTCGGTCCAGCCACCGATCGCGACAACAACCTCGAAAAAATCATCGCGGCGGGTGCTAACGTTGTACGACTCAACTTCTCCCACGGCACACCGGAAGATCATCAGCAGCGCGCCAATAAAGTCCGTGAAATCGCGGCGAAACTGGGTCGTCACGTAGCGATCCTTGGCGACCTGCAAGGCCCAAAAATTCGCGTATCGACCTTCAAAGAAGGCAAAGTGTTCCTCAACGTCGGCGATCGTTTCCTGCTGGATGCTGATTTAACCAAAGGCGAAGGCGATAAAGAAAAAGTCGGTATCGACTATAAAGGCCTGCCAGAAGATGTAGTGCCCGGCGATATCCTGCTGCTGGACGACGGTCGCGTGCAGCTGAAAGTGTTGGAAGTTCAGGGCGTAAAAGTGTTCACCGAAGTCACCGTCGGCGGCCCGCTCTCTAACAATAAAGGCATCAACAAACTCGGCGGCGGTCTCTCTGCCGATGCGCTGACCGAAAAAGACAAAGTTGATATCGTTACCGCCGCGAAAATCGGCGTGGATTATCTGGCGGTCTCCTTCCCGCGTAACGGCGAAGATATGAATTATGCCCGCCGTCTGGCGCGCGACGCTGGCTGCGACGCCAAACTGGTGGCGAAAGTGGAACGTGCTGAAGCCGTTGCCTCACAGGAAGCGATGGATGACATCATCCTTGCCTCTGATGTAGTGATGGTTGCGCGTGGCGATTTGGGTGTGGAGATTGGCGATCCTGAGCTAGTGGGTATTCAGAAAGCGTTGATCCGTCGTGCGCGCCAGCTGAACCGCACCATCATCACCGCCACGCAGATGATGGAGTCGATGATTACCAATCCAATGCCAACGCGTGCCGAAGTCATGGACGTGGCGAACGCCGTGCTGGATGGTACCGATGCGGTGATGCTGTCGGCGGAAACCGCTGCTGGCCAGTATCCGGCTGAAACCGTCTCAGCGATGGCGAAAGTGTGCCTCGGCGCAGAGAAAATCCCGAGCGTTAACGTTTCTAAGCACCGCCTGGAAGTGCAGTTCGATAACGTCGAAGAAGCGATTGCCATGTCGGCGATGTATGCTGCCAACCATCTGCAAGGGGTTTCAGCGATCATCACCATGACCGAATCGGGCCGTACCGCGCTGATGACCTCACGTATCACGTCCGGTTTGCCGATCTTCGCCATGTCACGTCACGAACGTACGCTGAACCTGACGGCGCTGTACCGTGGTGTTACGCCAGTGTTCTTCGACAGCAACAACGATGGTGTTGCTGCCGCGCACGATGCAGTGAATTTGCTGCGCGAAAAAGGTTTCCTGGTTTCAGGCGACCTGGTGATTGTCACCCAGGGCGACGTGATGTCGACCACCGGCACCACCAATACCAGCCGTGTTTTGCGCGTAGACTAATACGCACCACCCACAGCGGCTGTAACAACATGGACAAACGCGACTGCCTGGCAGTCGCGTTTTTATTTTTTGACAAGGAGGCCAGATGGCCCGCTATCAACCTATCACTCAACTCACCGGGCGCGTGCTGCTGTTCCCGCTCGCGCTGGTACTCTTCGAGTTCGCCACCTATATCGCGCATGACATGATTCAGCCCGGCATGCTGCTGGTGACGTCTGAATTCAGCGTCGGCCCGGAATGGGTTTCGACCTCGCTGACCGCGTATCTGATGGGCGGCGTGGTGCTGCAATGGCTGCTCGGTCCGCTCTCTGACAAATATGGCCGCCGGCCGGTGCTGCTGTTTGGCATCCTGTTCTTTGCCGCCGCCTGTATTCTGACAACGTGGGTGAGCAGCATTGAGGAGTTTGTCGCGCTGCGCTTTGTGCAGGGTATTAGCCTGTGCTTTATTGGCGCCGTCAGCTACGCAGCGGTGCAGGAAGCCTTTGACGAAGCACTGGCAGTACGCATGATGGCGCTGATGGCCAACGTCGCGCTGCTGGCACCGCTCGCTGGTCCGCTGGCCGGAGCCGCGTGGCTCACCGTTGGCGAGTGGCGCAGCATGTTCTGGCTGTTTGCCATCTGCAGCGTGATTGCGTTTGCCCTGCTGTGGCGCGTCATGCCGGAAACCGCTGGCGATCGCAGTCACTCTATCGCCCTGCCAACGCTGGCGCGCGGCTATGCGCGATTGGCGCGCGATCGTCAGGTGATGTACGGATCTTTTGCCATTGGTTTAGTGTTTATTCCGATCCTGACGTGGGTAGCGCTGTCGCCAGTGATTCTGATGCACGATGAAGGATTGTCACGCATGCAGTATGCGCTGCTGCAGCTACCGGTGTTTCTGGCGATGATTGCCGGCAACATCACGCTCGGCAAACTGGCTGGACGCGTGCCGATTGAGCAGCCGGTGAAGTTTGCCGCCTGGCCGATTCTGATTGGTTTGAGTATTTCGCTGCTGGCTAATTTGCTCGATAGTCACACCTATCTGCTGCTGACCGCCGGGTTAAGCTTGTACGCTTTCGGCGCAGGCATGGTGAATGCCGGTCTGTACCGTTTGACGCTTTACTCCAGCAACGAAGGCAAAGGCAGCGTGGCGGCGATGCTCGGTATGATCAGTATTCTGACCTTAGCGGTAGGCATTGAGCTGGCGAAAAGTGGCTACTTCAGCGGCGGCACACCGTGGTTTAGCGGAATTAACTTCGCCGCTGGCGTGCTGTGGTTTGGTCTGGTGACACTGTTCCTGCGCGAACGTAAACGTCGCAGTCATGTGGCGGCAATAGAATGATAAAGGGGCCAGACGGCCCCATGTTTATTTCCTACGAGGATAAAGATCTTTGCGCGCATAAGGTTCGATATCCCCTTCCTTACGCGTTTTCAGCAGCTTCAGAATCCAGGTGTACTGTTCCGGATGCGGGCGCACGAACACTTCAACTTCTTCATTCATGCGACGCGCAAGCGTATTGTCATCGGCATCCAGCAAGTCATCCATTGGCGGACGCACATAGATTTCCAGACGATGGGTTTCACTGTTATACACCGGGAACAGCGGCACAACGCGTGCGCGGCATACTTTCATCAGGCGGCCCACTGCAGGCAATGTGGCTTTGTAAGTAGCAAAGAAATCCACAAACTCGCTGTGTTCCGGGCCGTGATCCTGGTCCGGCAGATAATAGCCGTAATAACCCTGACGCACCGACGCGATAAACGGCTTAATGCCGTCATTTCGCGCATGCATACGGCCACCAAAACGGCGTCGCACGGTATTCCACAGATAATCCATTAACGGATCGCTTTGATTGTGGAACATCGCCGCCATCATCTGGCCTTCAGACGCCATCAGCATCGCTGGAATATCCACGCCCCAGCCATGCGGCACCAGGAAAATGACGTTTTCTTTGTTGGCCTGCAGTTGCTCAATGATTTCCCGGCCGTGCCAGTCAACACGCTTGCGCACATGCTCGGGATTACGCATGCCCAATTCGGCCATCATCGCCATCGCCTGCGGTGCGGTGGCAAACATACGATCAGCAATCTCTTCGCGCTGCGCTTCACTCAATTCCGGCAGGCAATAATAGAGATTGATCAGCGCACGGCGGCGCGCACTTTTCGCCAGCTTACCGGCGAACTTGCCCAATCCGCCCAGAATCGGATCGCGCACTTTAGCGGGAAGCAATGCCATGCCGGCCAGCGCGCCAACCGCCAACCAACTTCCCCAGTATTTCGGCTTTAAAAAAGAACGTTGAAAAACGGGAATAAACTCGCTGTTATTTTTCTTTCGGGTTTCCATGCACTCGCCTCTGACAATGACCGGTCAATAATAGTGACGGTGGTTAATTTTGCAATCTTCATGCGCCAGATAGCAAAAAACCGACGAAGAATCCGTCGGTTTTTAAGTGTTATGCGCAATTATGCGCTATTTCAGCGTCAACTGCGGCAACCAGGTTTTGACTTGCGCCATGTAAGTGCTGCGATCTTTACCCGTCAGACCCTCCATGCGAGGCAGTTTTGCCGTCAATGGATTCACCGCCTGATTGTTGATCCATACTTCATAATGCAGATGCGGACCGGTTGAACGTCCGGTGTTACCCGACAACGCAATACGATCGCCGCGTTTCACTTTTTGCCCCGGTTTCACCAACGCTTTACTCAGGTGCATATAACGCGTCATATACTGACGACCGTGACGAATTGCTACGTAATTCCCGGCAGCACCGCCGTTTTTCGCCATCACCACTTCACCATCGCCCACGGCTAACACAGGCGTACCAATAGGCAGCGCGAAATCGACACCTTTATGCGGTGCAATGCGGCCGGTTACCGGATTAAGGCGACGCGGATTGAAGTTGGAAGAGACACGATACTGCTTAACCGTAGGGAAACGCATAAAGCCACGCGCTAAACCAGACGCGTTGCGATCGTAGAACTTGCCGTCTTCCGCACGGAACGCGTAATAGTCTTTACCGCCGGTGCGTAAACGCACGCCAAGCAATTGGCTTTGGGCACTTTTGCCATCGAGCATTTCACGAGACATCAGCACACTGAAGTCATCACCGGCGCGTAATTTGCGGAAATCCATCTGCCACTGCATCGCTTTGATGACGTTGCTGGTTTCTGCGCTGGTTAAACCCGCACGCTGGGCACTGGCAGCAAAACTGCCGCGCACTTCACCTTTCAGTACGTTGTTTTGCCACTCACCCTTTTGCAGCTCCTGCTGCATCTTAAAGCTGCCGTTGTCGGCGCGCTGATAAGTACGGGTTTCACGACGATCAATTTCCCAGCTGAAGGTTTGCAGTTGTCCATCAGCATCCAGCGTCCAGCTCAGTTGCTGACCAACGCGCATGTTGCGCAGATCTTTATCGCTACTGACTAATGCGTTGATATCGCCCATCTCAATACCGTACTGATTTAACGCGCTGCTCAGCGTATCACCTGAAGAGACGGTGTACTCATGTACGTTGGGATTGTCCGGAACGTCATTATCAATGTCGTCAGCAGGAATATCGTCGGACGGTTCTTCCGTTGTCTGGTCAATCGGCTCGCTGGCTTCGGGCAACAGCGTGCGCAGTTCGTCTTTATCCAACGTAATGGTTTTCACGATGGGGGCAACATCACGCGGATGGTAAACGTAAGGCCGCCATACTGCGACGGCCAACGTGACAACGGTTAATGAACCCAGCATAACGCGGTGGGGGCGCGGCAAATTGTTAAATGCGAGGGCGACAGAGCGGGCTATCTGCTGCACTTTTACCTATTCCTCATGCTCCATTCAGGCAGCTCGCATACTGGCTTGACAGCTGTGAAAGAAATTTCACGTAGCTGTCTTTGGATAAGCTGATGTCCATACCCAACGGATCTAACGTGCCTTTACGTACGGAAGTTCCACGGGACACGGCATCGATGACGGCCGGTCTGAATTGTGGTTCAGCGAAAACGCAAACGGCTTTCTGCTCAACCAACTGTGTTCGTATTTGATGTAAACGCTGGGCGCCCGGCTGGATTTCAGGATTGACGGTAAAATGACCTAAAGGTGACAAACCGTAATGTTTTTCAAAGTAGCTGTAAGCATCGTGAAAAACGAAATAACCCTTGTTCCGCACAGGCGCGAGTTGCGCGCCGATGTGTTTGTCTGCATCGGCTAATTCTGCCTTAAATTCCTGCAGATTAGCGTCAAGTTTGGCTTTGCTTTGCGGCATAAGTTCCAATAATTTTCCATGGATTGCAACCGCAGATTGTAAGGCCATGTCAGGGGACATCCACAGGTGCATATTAAACTGTCCATGGTGGTGGTGCGCATGAGACCCGTCCTGGTCTTCGGAATTTTCTGAGTCGTGATCGTGAGCGTGACCATGCTCATGTTCCTCATCTTCATCATCGCCGCTAATCAATAGCGGTTTTATGCCCGGCAATGCGGCAATTTCGAGGTTTTTACTGGCGGGTAATTCGGCCGCTGACTTAGTAAGAAAGGCTTCCATCTCTGGGCCTGTCCACACTACTAAGTCTGCGTTTTTAATACGTTTTACATCAGAGGGACGCAAGGCATAATCATGCTCTGAGGCGCCATCAGGCAGCAATACTTCAACCGGCGTAATACCCTCTGCGATAGCCGCTGCGATAAATCCGATAGGTTTGATTGAAGCGACAACTGCGGAGTGCGCGGGTAATGCGCTTGCCGCGCCAATTGCCGCAGCAGTAAGGGTGAAAATCAGGCGCTTTTTATTGTGTAACATAATACGTCATTCCATCGTGAACCGTTGATGGAATGTGATATTATAACATTCGAAATTCTATGCAACCCGTAAATAACATGTCGCCACTTGTTACCCTTGAAAACATTTCTGTGAAGTTCTCCCAGCGTCCGGTGCTTGCAGGTATTAGCCTCGCACTTGAGCCGGGGAAAATTCTCACCCTGCTCGGCCCAAACGGCGCCGGTAAATCCACGCTGGTTCGCGCGGTGTTGGGGCTACTGAAACCCACCAGCGGCAGCGTCAAGCGCGCCGCTGATTTGCGTATCGGCTACGTGCCCCAAAAACTGCACATCGACCCAACGTTGCCGATCACCGTGGAACGCTTTATGCGCCTGTCGCGCGGCACCAAACGCGATGCCATTTTGCCGGCGCTCAAGCGCGTGCAGGCCGGGCACCTGCTGCATGCAACGCTGCAAAAACTCTCTGGCGGTGAGACACAACGTGTTTTGCTGGCGCGTGCATTACTCAATGAACCGCAGCTTTTGGTACTGGATGAGCCGACACAAGGCGTTGATGTCAACGGCCAGGTCGCGCTGTACGATTTGATCGATCAGCTGCGCCGCGAACTGAACTGCGGTGTGCTGATGGTTTCACACGACCTGCATCTGGTGATGGCGAAAACCGACGAAGTGCTGTGTCTCAACCATCACATCTGCTGTTCCGGCACGCCGGAAGCGGTGTCACAACATCCCGAGTTTATTGCGATGTTTGGCCCACGCGGCGCGCAGCAGCTGGCGATTTATCGTCATCATCATAATCACCGTCACGATTTACAGGGACGCATTGTTCTGCGCAAGGGAAATGGCCCGTCATGATTGAACTGTTATTACCTGGCTGGCTGGGCGGCGTGTTGCTGGCGCTGGCGGCCGGTCCACTTGGCTCGTTTGTGGTTTGGCGCCGCATGTCTTACTTCGGCGATACACTCGCGCATGCGTCCTTACTGGGCGTGGCGTTTGGTTTGCTGCTCAACGTGAATCCTTACTATGCGGTGATTTTGGTGACCGTGTGTCTGGCGTTGGGATTGGTGTGGCTGGAGCGACGCCCGCATCTGGCTATTGATACGCTGCTCGGCATTATGGCGCACAGTGCGCTGTCGCTGGGTTTAGTGGTCGTCAGTCTGATGCAAGGCGTGCGTGTCGATCTGATGGCTTACCTGTTTGGCGATCTGCTGGCGGTGACGCCCGATGATTTGTGGATGATGGGCGGCGGCGTGGCGATTGTATTGGCGGTGATGGCGTGGCAGTGGAATTCGTTGTTGTCGATGACCATCAGCCCTGAGCTGGCGCAGGTGGATGGCGTTAACATTCAGCGCACGCGTTTGATGTTGATGCTGGTCACCGCATTAACCATCGGCGTAGCGATGAAGTTTGTCGGTGCTTTGATTATTACGTCGTTGCTGATTATCCCGGCGGCGACGGCACGTCGCTTCTCGCGCTCGCCGGAACAGATGGCCGGTTTTGCGGTAATTGCCGGTATTATCGCAGTGACCGGTGGACTGACCTTCTCCGCCAGCTACGATACGCCAGCCGGTCCTTCAGTGGTGTTATGCGCGGCAGTATTGTTCATCATTAGCATGGCAAAAAAACCGGCGGCATAACGCCGGTTTACTCTTCGCGACTGATACCAAAGTGTTTGTAAGCATGCTGCGTGGCCATCCGGCCACGCGGCGTGCGTTGAATGAATCCTTGCTGGATCAGGAAGGGTTCAATCACATCCTCAATAGTTTCCCGCTCTTCGCCAATCGCCGCTGCCAGGTTATCTAAGCCAACCGGACCACCCGAGAACTTATCGATAATCGCCAGCAGCAGTTTGCGGTCCATGTAATCGAAACCTTGGCTGTCGACGTTAAGCATATCCAGCGCGCTGGCTGATACTTCGCCGCTCAGATTGCCGTTGGCGCGCACTTCCGCAAAGTCACGCACGCGGCGCAGCAGGCGGTTAGCGATACGCGGCGTTCCGCGTGCACGACGCGCTATCTCCAGCGCGCCCTCTTCGCTCAGCGCCAGGCCAAGACAGGCCGCGCTACGACCCACGATATGTTGCAGATCGGGTACGTTATAGAACTCAAGGCGCTGCACGATGCCGAAACGGTCGCGCAGCGGCGAAGTTAAAGAACCGGCACGCGTCGTGGCACCAATCAGGGTAAACGGCGGCAGATCGAGCTTAATCGAACGCGCTGCCGGACCTTCACCAATCATGATATCCAGCTGATAATCTTCCATCGCTGGATACAGCACTTCTTCCACCACTGGCGACAGTCGATGGATCTCATCAATAAACAGCACATCATGCGGTTCGAGGTTAGTGAGCATCGCCGCCAGATCGCCGGCTTTTTCCAGCACCGGGCCGGACGTGGTGCGCAGATTGACGCCCATTTCGTTAGCGACGATGTTAGCCAGCGTAGTTTTACCCAGTCCCGGCGGGCCGAAAATCAGCAGATGATCGAGTGCATCGCCACGCAGTTTCGCAGCCTGGATGAAAATCTCCATTTGCTCGCGCACCTGCGGCTGGCCAACATATTCCGTGAGCAGCTTGGGACGAATGGCACGGTCGAGCGTTTCTTCTTCATTAAAGGGACTGCCCGAGACCAGACGATCGGCTTCAATCATGCTTTACCTCAAATAGCTGCGCGCAGGGCTTCACGAATCAGGGTTTCGCAATCCGCATCCGGTTTACCGACTTTGCTGATCATACGGCTGGCTTCCTGCGGTTTATAGCCCAGAGCCACCAGCGCTGATACCGCTTCGGCTTCAGCATCGTTATTGTCTTGTGCAGCAGATGGCGTGGTCAACGTAAAGGTTGAATCACCACCAAACAGATCGCCGTGCATGCCGATAAAGCGGTCTTTCATCTCCACAATCAAACGCTCGGCGGTTTTTTTACCGACGCCCGGCAGTTTGATCAGCGAGGCAATTTCTTGTCGCTCAACGGCGGTCACGAACTGCTGGGCCGACATGCCAGACAGAATTGCCAGCGCCAGTTTTGGTCCAACGCCATTCACCTTCACCAGCTCGCGGAACAGCGTGCGCTCCTGCTTGTTATTGAAACCGAACAGCAGCTGCGCATCTTCGCGTACCACAAACTGCGTAAAGATAATCGCTTCCTGATTGATCTCCGGCAGCTCGTAAAAGCAGGTCATTGGCATGTGCACTTCATAACCGACACCGTGCGCCTCAATCAACACCAGCGGCGGCTGTTTTTCCAGAATGTTGCCTCGTAAACGACCAATCACCTGAGCAATTCCTTAATCTGATAAGTAAGCCTGTTTATATACCATAAAAAAGGCTGGATGAATATCCAGCCTCATACCGCGTTTCGTTTCCGCTAACCCGATCGCATACGTCCGCGCGTCATCACCAGTTTCGTATCGCTGATACGCGCCGCGTTTTGGCTCATATGGCAATGCGTAATGGCGATGGCCAGCGCATCGGCGGCATCCGCCTGCGGGTTGGCTGGCAGTTTCAGCAAGGTTCGTACCATATGCTGCACCTGACTTTTCTCAGCGCCGCCGGTGCCGGTAACGGTTTGCTTCACCTGGCGCGCCGCGTATTCAAACACTGGCAAATCATGATTCACCGCCGCGACAATCGCCGCACCACGCGCCTGGCCCAGCTTCAGCGCTGAGTCCGCATTCTTGGCCATAAACACCTGCTCGATGGCGAAATAGTCGGGTGAGAACTGGGTGATAATTTCGCTGACGCCCGCGTAGATCAGTTTGAGGCGCGTCGGCAGATCGGTGACGCTGGTGCGGATACAGCCGCTGCCCAGATAGGTAAGCTGGCGGCCGGTTTGGCGAATAACACCGTAACCGGTGACGCGCGAGCCGGGATCGATCCCGAGAATTATCGCCACGGCGCGTCTCCGGTGAGTGGGGTTTTAAGCAACGCCATTACAGCGTTTCTGCGATCTCATCAGAGATTTCACCGTTATGGTAAACTTCCTGCACGTCGTCACAGTCTTCCAGCATGTCGATCAGGCGCAGCAGTTTCGGCGCGGTTTCGGCATCCATTTCGGCTTTAGTGGAAGGGATCATCGAGACTTCAGCCGAGTCGGCTTTCAGACCGCCCGCTTCCAGCGCATCACGCACCGCACCCATCTCTTCCCACGCGGTAAAGACATCAATCGCGCCGTCGTCATAGGCCACAACGTCTTCTGCACCGGCTTCCAGCGCCGCTTCCATCACCGCATCTTCGTCCTGACCTGGCGCGAAGGAGATTACACCCTTCTTACTGAACAGGTAAGAAACCGAACCGTCGGTACCGAGGTTGCCGCCGGTTTTGGTGAAGGCATGACGCACTTCGCCCACGGTACGGTTGCGGTTGTCGCTCAGGCACTCAATCATCACTGCTGAGCCGCCCGGACCGTAACCTTCATAAATGATGGTTTCCATGTTGGAATCATCTTCACCGCCCACGCCGCGTGCGATGGCACGGTTCATGGTGTCGCGCGTCATGTTGTTAGACAGCGCTTTATCCATCGCTGCGCGCAGACGTGGGTTGGAACCCGCATCGCCACCGCCCAGTTTCGCGGCGGTGACCAGCTCACGAATGATTTTGGTGAAGATTTTACCGCGCTTAGCGTCCTGAGCAGCTTTACGATGCTTAGTATTCGCCCATTTACTGTGTCCAGCCATCTTACTTTATCTCCGATCTTTTACTGGGTGCAGGCTATCTTACTTGCGATCTTGTCCCCCGGCAGTGCTCGCAATCCTCACGTACATAAGTACGCTCCGGTTGCTGTGCGCTGGCGGTGAACAACCTCGCGGCGCCGATTACGCCTGACTGTTCGATATTGTTCGGTGCGTTCGTTGAAAACTCACCAGATTCATAAAACTTAATGCATTCGCCACCGGAAAAACGCGCGGCGGCGAGCATTCAGATAAATTCTTCAATCGCCTGGCGGTTACTCCAGGACTTGGTGAGGGCAGCAGCAGCGGCGGGTTCGAGCCAGCGCGCGGCGAGATGCTCGGTGAGCAGCAGGTCGCGTTCTGCGGGTATAGCCAACCTGAACCAGTGTTCGCGATTGTGCGTGGTGCCCGGTGCGTAACGATGGCGATAGTGCGGGAAGATCTCAAACTCGATTTGCTTGTGGCAATCGTCCAGCACTAGCTTTTCGTGCGCAATATCAATGGCAAGTTCTTCTAACACTTCGCGCTGAGCTGCCTGGCGCGGGGTTTCGCCCGCTTCCAGGCTGCCAGTGACCGATTGCCAGAAGCTGTCGTCATCACGTCGCTGCAGCATTAACACCCGGCCGGTATCGCGGGCAAAAATCACCACCAGCACCGAAACCGGATGTTTAAAGCCCATTATTTGTTCTCTGTTTTTTCTTTTTTCGGCGCCACCAGAATGCCGAGGTCCAGCAACGCAGCGGGATTGGCTTCGCTTGGGGCTTCGGTCATCATGCACGCGGCGGCAGTCGTTTTCGGGAACGCGATCACATCACGGATGTTATCGGTGCCGGTCAACAGCATGGTCAGACGATCCAGGCCGAACGCCAGGCCGGCGTGCGGCGGCGTACCGTATTTCAGTGCGTCGAGCAGGAAGCCAAACTTCTCACGCTGCTCTTCTTCAGTAATGCCGAGGATGCTGAATACCGTCTGCTGCATTTTACCATTATGAATACGTACGGAACCGCCACCCACTTCGTAGCCGTTAATCACCATATCGTAGGCATTCGCTACCGCTTGTACCGGATCGGTTGCCAGCTGTTCTGCGCTCAGGTCTTTCGGCGACGTGAACGGATGGTGCATCGCTGCCAGGCCGCCCTCATCATCTTCCTCAAACATTGGGAAGTCGATCACCCACAGCGGCGCCCAGGCTTTGTCATCAGTAATCTGCAGATCGCGGCCCACTTTCAGACGCAGCGCACCCAGCGCATCCGCCACCACTTTGGCGCGGTCCGCACCGAAGAAGATCAGGTCGCCATCTTGGGCGCCAGTACGGTTGAGAATGTCTTCAACGATTTCTGCGCTGAGGAACTTGGCAACCGGGCTCTGTACGCCTTCGAAGCCTTTCGCGCGTTCGTTGATCTTCATCCACGCCAAACCTTTGGCGCCATAAATTTTGACAAATTCACCGTACTCATCGATTTGCTTACGCGTCAGCGCTGCACCGCCCGGTACGCGCAGAGCCGCCACGCGGCCTTTGGCATCATTGGCTGGGCCAGCAAACACCTGGAATTCTACGTTTTTCAGCAGATCGGCAACGTCGACCAGCTCCATTGGGTTACGCAGGTCTGGCTTATCTGAGCCGTAACGGTTCATCGCTTCCGCAAAAGTCATCTGCGGGAAGTCACCGAGATCCACGCCTTTGATATCGATCCACAATTCACGAATCAGACGTTCCATCTTTTCACGCACCTGCTCTGCGGTCATGAAAGAGGTCTCCACGTCGATCTGGGTAAATTCTGGCTGACGATCTGCACGCAGATCTTCGTCACGGAAACACTTAACGATCTGATAGTAGCGGTCAAAACCCGACATCATCAGCAGCTGTTTGAACAGCTGTGGCGACTGCGGCAGCGCGTAGAACTTGCCTTTATGCACGCGGCTTGGCACCAGATAGTCACGCGCGCCTTCAGGCGTGGCTTTGGTCAGCATCGGCGTTTCGATATCGAGGAAACCCTGGTCGTCCATAAAGCGACGCACGAAGCTGGTAATTTTAGCGCGGGTTTTCAAACGCTGCGCCATTTCCGGACGACGCAGGTCCAGGTAACGATAGGTCAGGCGCGCTTCTTCGCTGTTGACCTGGTTAGAGTCCAGCGGCAGCGGTTCAGCGCGGTTGATGATATTCAGCTCGTGGGCAAACACTTCCACTTCGCCGGTCGCCATATCGCTGTTTTTGTTCTTTTCGTCACGTGCACGCACGGTGCCGGTGATCTGGATACAGAATTCGTTACGCAGCTCAGATGCCAGCTGGAAAGCGTCCTGACGATCGGCATCAAAGAACACCTGCGCGATACCTTCACGGTCACGCATATCGATAAAAATCAGGCTACCCAGATCGCGACGGCGATTTACCCAGCCGCAGAGAGTGACTTGCTGACCCACGTGAGACAGATTGAGCTGTCCGCAATATTCTGTACGCATAACGTATCCTTTTAACTTCGCCGCTGCTGCCAGACAGCATCAGGCCGCGTAACCTTCTGAGATGCTGTCGCAAAAAAGGCGGCTATTATAATGGAAAAACCCAGGCAGGATAAGTGGAGCCCGATCAAAGCGGACAAAACATTATGCTTTATCGCGCTGTTTTTCCTGCCGACATCAAAACAGGTTACATTAAGCCGCCCTTTCCCGCCCTAAAGGATTCAGGAGTTCGCGTTGACACTTCGTATTGGATTACCGCAATGGCAGCACGCGCAATGGAAACAGTTCGGTATTGAGACCTTAGCCGATTACGCGCAGCTGTTTGGTTGTGTGGAAGGTAATACCACGTTGTATGCGCTGCCAAAGCCGGAAGTGGTGCTGCGCTGGCGCGACATGACGCACGACGATTTCCGTTTCTGCTTCAAGTTTCCCGAAAGCATCAGCCATAAAGCGGCTCTACGCGACTGTGATGAGTTGCTGAATGAGTTTTTCCGTCTGCTCGATCCGCTCAGCACGCGCATCGGTCAATACTGGCTGCAGCTGCCGGCGGCGTTTTCACCGGCTCAGCTCGGCGATTTGTGGTCTTTTCTCGATAGTTTGCCGCGCAATTTCCGCTATGGCGTCGAGGTGCGGCATCAGGCATTTTTCGCCAAAGGAGATGCTGAACGCGCGCTGAATCGCGGTTTGCTGGAGCGTCAAATTAATCGGGTGATGCTTAAGTTTACTTCCTTATGATACACTTTCATATGTGTAACTCTTGAGGTGCGGCAACCATGCCAAAGGCTATTTCTTACATCCGATTTTCAACCAGAAGCCAGATTACTGGAGACTCAACCAAGCGACAAAGTAAGCTGATTCAGAAATGGCTTGAGGACAATCCACATTATCACCTTGATGAAAGCATGCGTTTTCAGGATCTCGGTATAAGTGGTTACTCTGGAGCCAATGCAAAATCTGGTGCCTTTGGTGAGTTCCTTGCCGCTGTGGAATCTGGCTACATCGAGCGTGGATCGGTGTTGCTCGTCGAAAGTCTGGACAGGGTTTCAAGACAGGATATTGATAAAGCTGGTGAACAACTGAGAAAGATACTCAGAGCAGGCGTAGAAGTGGTCACGCTGGTTGATGGTAGTTGGTATAAGGAAGAAAGCCTCAGAGACAGCCTTTCGATGATTAAGGCCATGCTTGTTATGGAACGGGCACACGAGGAATCATTAACCAAGTCAAAACGTCTAAGATCTGCATGGGCAAACAAGCGCAAAGAAGCAGAATCAACCGGCAAGATAATGTCTCGTCGCTGTGTAGCGTGGCTGAGAGTCTCTGAAGACGGGCAAGAATTCGAACAGATACCCGAAAACGTAAAAGCTGTACAGCGTGTTTTCCAGCTTCGGCTTGATGGTCTCTCACATGTGAAGATCGCCAAAGCAATGAACGAAGAAGGCTTCGCTACCCTTAATCAGTACAAGTCGCAAGCTGGTGTCTGGTCACAGTCTACGGTTACCGAACTTCTGAGCAATCGCGCGGTTATTGGCTTCAAAGTTCCATCAAAGTCAATGGTTGTTAAAGGTGTGCAGGAGATTCCAGATTACTACCCCGCCATTGTCACACAAGAACAGTTTTATGCGGTACAGCAACTTAAAACAGGTACTGGACGCAGACCCTCATCTGACAAGCCATTGCTGACGAATCTCTTTAAAGGGGTTATGCGCTGTTCTAAGTGTGGTTTCATCATGATCGTTACTGGAGTCACTTCAAAGAGGTCGGGCAATTATAGATGCTCAATGAAGTATGAAGGGCGCTGTGACGCAATGGGTATATCCAGGTTAAAGACTGATAAATCACTGGTTCAGGGTCTGCTGTACAACGCTCACAGATTGAATCTGAACAGCGATAACGGAAAAGTAATAGGTGAGCTTCAATCTTCGCTGGAAACTCTTCAGAAGCAGCGTGAGAGGCTTGTTAAGCTGGCTATGCTAACTGACGACACTGAAGCGATTGCTGATGAATTACGTACGCTGAACAAGCAGATTAAAGAGGCTGAAAAGGCAGTTGCTGAAGCCCATCAGCGCAATCAGTCAAGTAAACTGGATACTATCAATCATCTTGATTTAACTGTTAAAAAGAACAGGGTTGAAGCGCAAATCATTATTAAACGCATGATCCGTAGTATATCAGTCGATACAGCTAAGAAGGTTTGCAAGATTGAGTTCCATAACGGTCTTATGTTCCATGATTACCCACTGGACAGGGTTATTGATGGTGCCAGAGATCTGGAACTACTACCTGTCATGGGTTACTCAGAAATCAGATTTGGTAAAGGTAACCACCACATACCGAATCACGTGTTGATATCTACTGCGCCTGATTGGGTTAAAGAGTCAGAATAAAAAATGATATTTTCGGACTCTGTATTTATGTTCAACCAGAGTCCACTTAATTACACATTCTTGATTGTTGTAGCGTAAATCATCAATTTGAGCTTCAAATATATAACCTCAATGCTCTCTGATGGTTTGAAATCATAATGATTATGGCTATATTCATTGAAGTTTCTAATAAACATGGGCAATAAGGGGTCATATCTGCTATTAGATATTGACGATAAGACCTTTGAAATGTCGTACTGCAAATGGTATTTTGGCAGGGAGTTTGGCAAAAGGTAATCATATTTCAATTCAATCATATTCATTGATTGTATGTTTTTCCTTAATTCATTTATCAACTGCAAAAGTTCCGCTTTGTAATCCTGTTCTTCTACCTTGAGATGTGGTTCAGTCAATTCAGTTCTGAATAATAATGCCAACTCCCAAAGCATACCCTGATAATAATCACTACCTGATCTGATTTCATTCTCTTGTGACAAAATATCAATTTCATCAAGTGTATTATCGGTCTCAGGAATAACCTTACTTGCCAATGTTAAACAGTGAGCCTGATATAATGAATCAAGTTTTTGCTCAAGTTGGAACAGATACTCATAGCGCTCTTTTGCATATATCAACAATTCCTTGATGTAGAGACCAACATGAATATCATCTTTACCGGGAATATTGCTGTACAAATTTACTGTAAAATCTTCGCCCTTAAAAGAATGATCATGAGGCCAACTTGCAAACATTCTTTCCCCTTGGTCACCCTTCAAAGATGTTGGGTGTGCTCCAAATATGGCTCTTATTTCTCGAAAGTAGTCATCATCATCACAATGCTCGAGATGTTGAACTTTATTTTTAAATATCTTTGACTGCCCCTTAAAAGGCCAATTCTTCATATTCCCATCAATTATAATACGATGTAATTGAGTTAAGGACTCATGTATTATATCTATAGAAGAAATCAAAGAATATATTTGCATGGCTTTAACATCCATGTCTTTTGAAATCTCTGGATAGTTATTAATATATCTAACTGTTACAGTAATCCAATCCATGCAACTGCAAATAGCATTCCAGAGGTTTTTGCCATTTCTGTTTTTAAAGTAATCACATACAAAATGGTCATTACTATTAACTACATCACGAAATTCGCTTATAATTTCAGGGTTTATTTCAACTTGATAGTCTTGGAGAAGGGTAGACATTTTAACATCCTTGTGACTGTTTATCTAATGACCATTATTGAGCTTTGTGTATTCCTATTTCAAGTGTAAATTGCTGGTGGGTTATGAAAAAACACCTTTTAAAGAATGTTATCCGAAATCAGATAAATGAAAACCCTGTACAGCTTTCACTGAACAGGGTCACATATTGCTAACGCATTAGAAGAGATGGGCTAAATCCAGCGTTATTTCCTGCACCTTGCCACGATCCCTGTAGACCTTGAGCAGACATCATCTGAACCTCATGCTGCTGCTGTACTGCATCCAGAGCGATTCTCTGCACCGTTCCGTCAGGCATGGTCACATCGAGCTTGCCATTATTAGTGACTTCAATTTTCAGAGGCGCAAAACTGAACTGCATCTTCTGAGATGGTAGCGCCATAGCAGGGTTGTTTGTCAGTAACGGAGGATATACAACAGCAGACATATTTGAAGTAGCAGCCAGTGCATTGCTTTGGAAGAAGGACAACACTTTATCGAGTGGGGAATCCTTGATCACATTGCCACCGTGTGTGGTCTCCGTACCATCTGCACCACCCCATCCCCATTGCTTATGTGCAAACTTTTGGAACTGTGGGATCCATTCATCAAACATCATGTCGCCCAACTCTTTACCAAGGACTACCGCTGCTGCAATGCCAAATGTACGGCCTGCTGCCCCGGCAATCTCACCTGCTGATCCTAATCCAGCCAATTTACCAACTTTGGAGATACCCGCTAAGGCAAGCTTACCAGCGACAACTGCAATCAATACGTCAAACCACTGATTGAACACTCCTGAGAGCTTCTGGAGATTATCTTGGGTAGATTTGTCGAGACCACTGTAAAACTTATCCCAATCCTCTGAATATTTACCTGCATAACCTGAGACGTTCATCGCTGCTTGGTTGGCATTCTCAGCCACATCTGAGAGACGGTCTGCGAAATAGCCTACCGCTTTAGATACAGGTGTGAGGGTTGAACCAAGCTGATCAGCTGAATTTGTCAGAGTAGCGAACAGACGAATCATGGGCTTTTCCATGCTGTCGAAGAAGTCACGCTTGGCAAACTGTAATGAGCCTGCGAGACGACCTTGAGCGGCAATGATGTTGTTATGTGCCATAGCCTTTTGTTGCTCTGTAGGCTTCATCACTTTCATTGCATCTTCGACGAATGCAGAACCCGGTACAGTTTTGTAGTATTCCTTAAGTTCGGAGCTGTTCTTCAGACCGTGCAGCTTCTGCAAACCTTTCACCAATGCTGGTGAGGCGTTGACAATCTGCATGAAATCTTGCCCCATAAGGTGTGCTGAGACAGCGACCTGCTGGAGTGCATAGTTAAGACGTCCCACAGCC
Source organism: Pantoea sp. GbtcB22 (assembly GCF_019091025.1). Taxonomy (NCBI): domain Bacteria; kingdom Pseudomonadati; phylum Pseudomonadota; class Gammaproteobacteria; order Enterobacterales; family Erwiniaceae; genus Pantoea; species Pantoea sp. GbtcB22. The sequence continues at coordinate 232,780 of NZ_JAGXKB010000001.1, read as the reverse complement.
TGTGCATCCATACCTGTTGTATGTGCGAAGACGGATTCATTCTCGAACAATTCAGCAATCTTGTCGTTCGTAAAACCGTCAGGCATGGTCATTCGCATCTGCGCCATATGCTCGCGTGTCTGAAGTGGGTCGAGACCGTAACTGTGAGAGACATCATCTGCTTTCTGGGTCATGCGTGTATTTTCTGCTTCATCACCATAGGCAACAACTCCCATTGTATGCGCTTGCTGGAACTTACCTCCGATAGTGATGCTTTCCTGAAGGAAATTAAGAGCTTTGTTAAGCGCGAAGAAGCCAGCCAGAAGCCCTGTAGCACCATCTGTAAGACGGGATAACCCAGCGCCAGCGTTAGACGCTTCAAGGGCCTGTAAACGGGCTGCTGCACGCTGCTGCGATGCTAAACGCTGACCTTGAGCAAACTCATAATTTAGACTTCTAAGATTTTGACGGAAGCCTCTCATATCCTGCGATGCCGTGTGCTCCATTCTTAAACGCTCAAGGCGAGATCTGTACTGCGCTGCCCTGTCAGCATCACGTAGCTGTAAATTGCCATAGAACGGACTTGTGATCTGTCTCTGATGAAGATCTTGGATTGCCTGTCGAGGGTTTCTCTGATGGCGGGACTGCCCAGGTCTTGGAAGTGGTGGTAAAGGCGGGTTCGATTGCCCACGGATACGGTAGCTTTCACGGATTGCTCTTCCAACATCACGAGCGGCTGCATTACCTTCCCTACGGTAACGGTCAAACATCCCAGAGTTACCGTTGCCAACGTTAAATGCCCCCTGGAGAGAACGGTTAATGTTTCTGCTGGCTTGTTCCGCTCTGCGTTCAATATTTTTAAAAGTCTTTTCCATGCCACGTGAATAATCTTTGGAGAAAGTTCGGTTGAGAGACTTTTCCATTCTCGTTGCGATTGGCATGATTTGTTTCTCGAGTTTCTGAAGCCCCTTGAGAACCTTCTCAGAGAAACCCAACTCGATGATAAATTCATCAACTGTCTGTGCCATTGTTTGGGCCTTATTAATAAAAAGGCCCACGGCAGTTAAGCGTGAGCCTTATGGGTCTTGATTGTGTTTATTTGCGTGTCGCACGTTTCACACTGTCCGAAATGAGGTCATCAAAGGAAGGGATTGCTGCAAGTGCATCACGCGCTGATTGCTTAGCTTCAGTCAGCTTTCTGGCTGCTGCTTTGCGCTTTTCAATAAGGCGCTGGAGCTGGTGGTGATACTCCTGACGTGAGGCTGCAAGAGCTTCTGAAGATTGCGCATAGCTCTGAACATTTGGGACATCTACAGGGATATATACCAGAGTAAAGGAGCCTTGTGCTGGAGCGAGTGCACCGTTAACTAACTGGATTCCACCACCATTAGAGCGACGCTCAACAAGTCTGTATCCTTCGATGTCAATGTGACCACCCGACAGTAAAGTGTTGAAATGGTAGTCACCGGCAACCTGTAGAGTCTTTATATGAGGGTGCTTCAGACGGTATGCATATTCAGCCTGAACCTTTGCACGAAATGTTGACTCAGACTCTTCAAACTCGGTCACCGCGTCACAGTGTGATTCATGCTGAGAAGCCAGTTTCTGGATAATCGGTGTCCAGTAGCGTTCCAGAGCAAGACGTTTTTCTGAAGGAAGAAGATCATCGTAGGCTGACTGCAGGTCAACTTTTGCCTGTTCTCTGAGCACCTTCTCAGAGGCAATCTGTTGGTCTGCCTTTTGGCTGATCCTTTTTTCTGCATCTGCATCAACATCTGGTACATACTGTTGGTCATACTTGATATGTGCAGCACCATTCAGTGTATGGATATCAACGTTAAAGTCTTTAACGGGGCCAATATGTTGAACAGGGTTACCGCTGTGTGTTGTAATTTTCATTATGTGATTCTCAATGCTGTGTAGCGTTTGCGGGGAATAGATTTGTTTTAGGCACTGGAATAGATCGGTATTTGTCGATCATGTTTTCCATAGCATCACGTGCCTGGTGATAGAGCTTGATAGCCATTTCTTCTGATTCCTGTGGGTTAAAACCCATCAGTAGAAACATGTCAGCAAAACCTGCGATTAATTTCTCAGGGTGTTTATAGATACCCGTTAGTGCTTCTGCTGCACTGGCGTTTTCAAGATCGATTACGAAGCCTTTTGAAAGGTCGAGCTGATCTTTCCACTGGATAATATTGTTCATTTACAAACCAGCCTTCGCAGCATTCGCAGCGGCATTTAAAAGTTCGCGTTGGAAGTCCGGGCTATTAATCACAGACATCAATGCAGCGTGACGTTGTTCTTTAGTAGGGCGCGGAGTTGGCATGAAAAGTTCAGGTGGGATAACCGTTTTTGATGGATTTTGAATCTCATTCAGGATCAGAGGCTGGATCTCATCTGCAATCACTTTCCTGCGTGCTTTTACCCTTTCAGCTTGTTCATCGTATTCATTGTTCATTTACAAACCTCTTTTTGGATTTCTTCAGCACGTTGCTGAAGCTGCTGGAGTTCATTAAACAGTTCAGGTTTATCGCGCATCACACGTGCGGTGACGATATTGTTTAACAGTGTCACAACATCGGGGCCAAATGACTCAGGGTTGCTTTGTAGTTGCTGAGCAGCGAACTGTGTGTAGTGGGCGATGTTCTTGCTACAGATATTGATCTTGCGGTTGACGCTCACCAGTTCGGATTCCATTTCGGCCTTCTGTTCGATTTGTTCGCGTTGCTGGTCAAGAGTGGTCACGCTGCTGGACTCGTGCTGTGATTCCATGAGTTGGAGTAGTTCAGAGACTGACATCATTCTGTGCCTCCAAATACGTTTCCAGACGACACACTGCGACTACAACAAGGGTTGTTAAAAGTGCTGGGATCATTTGCGGGGATACCTTTTGATAATGGATAAAAAATTGTCGCCAGCCCGATTATCAGGATGACGACTAAATGTATAAATTCAGGAATGAATACAACCAAGTATTCGCAAAGACTGCTGCAACCGTGAAGAACCCCGCAAAGGCACGGGAACAGTTTTGCACCTGCGCTTGACCCGCTGGAGTAACGGTAGACACAGGATTTCGACAGACAAAGTATCTTTGCGAATATGGCTGATGGAGTGTTTTAAAATAGGCGGTGAAGCAGAAGTCACCGCACTATGGGCATCTTGAAGAGAGTGGCGTTAACTGACCAGTTAACAGATTACAAGGAAATTTTAACATAATGGTAACATTTGTCAAGCTTTATGTGTTGACTTGTCGTTAGATAAGTGATATGGGCAAGCAATTTAATGATACGCTATAACCTTCACTATTCGTATATCTGTGAGCAGGTTCAGTTGGAAGAGCGCGGAACATCGAGGCTTGAGCGCGTACATCACGCATTGCTCGTTGACGTTTGATTTCGCGCTGGCGATCTTCCTCAGAACAGTTTCTATTGTACTGAATCTCGGATTTGGAAAGTTTATCAGACATTGATGGTGACCTTTTGGGCAGGATAATTTGTTGTTTTCAGATTCTTTTCTAAAAAATCTGGAGGGATGGATTTAACCGGGATGATTGCTGGAGGGGGAAATATTTTTGGTCGAAAGTATGCGGTTATGTGCTTAGAGAACCCAGACTTAAGCTAAGCCCTCTGTGCAGAATATTAAAATATGGCGAACAGAATATTACCAGAGTGTGGCTCATGGCTTCTGGTTGAATCTGGTCACACAACCACTCGATCTAACCATAGATAGCCATCAAGCCAAAGTTTTAAGGACTTTGTTTACGAGACCTACAGAACAGCCTGAGAGTTTCGCTAATTCCTTCTGAGACATTGTTGGGAACTTGGCACGGTTAACCAGGATCTTCGAACGTAGCACCGTGTCTGCTGCCCTACCCTTATACAGACCAGCCTCTTTAGCCTTCTGAATACCCTGAAGCTGACGCTGTTTACGCTTCTCATAATCTTCACGAGCCATCGTAGCGAGGATCTCAACCAGCATCTGATTAATCGCCTTCATGATCCCATCAGTAACAGCGTTACCCGTTTGCATATTCATGTAGCTGGTGGGTACGTCTGCGATTACGAGTCTTAACCCACGTTCAGTGAGCAGTGTCTTGAGTTGTTCCCACTCTTCAGCGGATAAGCGGGTCAGGCGGTCTGTAGACTCAACTAAGAGGACATCATTCTTACGGGCATCCTTGAGCAGTCTGTTTAACTCTGGGCGCTGCAACGATGCGCCTGATGCGTTATCGACGTATTCATTGATGATGTTCAGATTATGTTCAGCAGCAAACTGAAGCATAGACTCACGAGCACGGTTAGCGTCCTGTTCCACTGTACTGGCCCTGAGATATAGCAGCGTATCCATATTAACCCCTGATGATATTCACGTTAAGTTGATTTAGACCCATTATACGTGAATCACTCACGATAAATCAATAACAGGACTTATCATGAACAGGAATATCTGCAAAATCACTTGAGGTATTAAGGCATACCCTATGTGAACAGGATTAGCTGGCAGATTTAAGCGGGGTAAGTTTAGAGTGGCGCTGGAATGTGGCTTGCGGTGAAGGGGTCACAGTTGAAGCCGGTTTGTTGTTATCGCTGGTGGTGCTTAGTCCAGCCTGTGCAGCAAGGACACGTTTGGACTGAGCACGTTTGTGATTGTTGTCAGATGCGAGGAGCTTATGTGCAACATCAATCTGCGTCTTCAGGTCAATTGTGCTGGTGGTCTTATCGTCAACACCGTATTTGCGAAGGGTTACAGCGTCTTTGTTCAGAATGGCTTGGAGGAAGTCATAAGCAGGTGAACTTGCCTCTGCTTCTGGTGCTGCTGTGTTTTCAGTGGTCATTATCAATGAGCCTTAGTTTGAAATGTTTTATACAGAGGAGATATCTGGGTAATCCTGACGGTGAACCTTAGAAGTTCACTCACAGAGTGATACCCATAATATTTCAATATAATCAATATTTTAATCTATATTGGTAGCTTTCAGGCCAATCAGGAAGATGATTGAGGGAAGTACGATAGGAAGACTGTGTGCGAGTAGGTTGAAGAGTTGCATTGAGATCTGTGGTTAGATGTTTGATGACATAACGCGATAACACTGGCGTTCAGAGATACCGAGCAGGCTGCTGATGGTGACCATCGTCAAGCCGAGTTGACGGAGCTTCGAGATCTCTGCTCGTCGGGTCACCGTTGATTTGTTGCTACTGATACCGAGTGTCCAATCTGGATTTTCCCGAAGGAAGATGATCAGCGCTTTTTCATGGCTGTTGAGTTTCAAATAGTGGCCTCCACGGTGATTGAATAGTACCAAGTGCCTTATATTGTCTGCTGTAGATACTGTGAAGATTGTCGATGTAGCTTTTTGAATAGCCAAGTTCATCGGCAATTTGCTTGTGAGTTTTGCCAGCAATCTTTAGCGTGAGGATCTGAGAGAGAAGCGTTGGACGGTCTCGTAATTGTGCGAAGAGTTGGATTTCTTGAGGAGTCATTAAAGGGCCTTACAGTGATAGTGCCCAGACTTGATAGTCTGAGCGGAGGATTAGTAATTGGGATTAGAGCGGTAGGATTGAGAGCGGTTAAATTGCTTAGGCTTCTTGTTCAAAGCAGTAATTCTGTTTGCACTCTTATGTAGTAAATCATGGTAGCTTTGTTCTGGTGTCTTGAGATCATTGTAAAGACCGACTGGACTTGTAGTGGATTCGTCATCCTTATCTGTCAGGTCAGGTTCATCTTCAAAGTTAGCAGTAATGTAATCTTCTGATCTGAGAACCATAGAATCATTATTAAAGTCGGTTAGCTCGTCTTCATCTTCGAAAGGATCAGAAGGCATACTGGCGTATGTCTCGGTCACATCTTCATCCTTCTGTTCAGATTTTTGTTCAGTTAGATTAAGACCGCTAACGCTCTCATCACTAATGAAATCATCTACGGTTAAGTCAGTATCCTTCGATAAGCCATTACCCTGTGATAGCGAAGCTTTAATGTTTTGACTTAGACCTTCATTTTCTAAACTGATCTTATCTTTATTATTATCAGTATTCTTATAGGAGGTCATTTTGACACCTCTGGAGGTAGCAGATTGACACCTCAGGACGTTGCACTTTGACACCTCTACAGGATTAACAGTTACCAGGTTGGAGTTGTTGAATCGACGAATTTTGGTAATTAGCCCTGCTTTTTCTAATGCACCTGTGGAACGGATGACCGTAGACTTAGAAAGCCCAAGCGACTTAGCAACATGTTCATTAGACGGGAAAACTTGAAGGCCGGCTTCTTGATAAGAAAGCAATGTCAGATATACAAGTTTATCAGTCGGGTTCAGGCCGGGAGACATCAGAACATCGTGATAAGCTTTTACGAAAGTACGTGGTTGGTTATTTAATACTGCATACATTAATACCTCATGGAACGCGTGGAAGAAAACTATATACAGATCCGCTACAGAAGCACCTATACCAGAGGTATCGCTTCCACACGTTTTAAAGTGCTAATGCAGAGGATTTGTATATTGTCTTGCGATGTGAGGTGAGAGAATCATTTCTGAAGAGATAATTTATGTTAACATTTATGTAACAAATGTCAACAATAATGTATAGAGAATGAGCATGAAAAGATTATCAAGAAACCCTGAAAAGTTCGAAGCATTAGACCTATTCACAGCATTCAGTCGCAATAGCGAGTTAAAGCTGCAATCACCTGAAGATGAAGAGAAGTTTCTTGATATGGTCAAGGCTTCGCTAAAAGTGTCTAAAGAGAACCCAATACTTTTGCACGGAAAACGTATGGAGGTTCTGTTCGGCCATCTTGCTGCTGGGCTGGGTGGCTGCCGAATGGTCAAAAATGAAGATACTGGTGGAGTAATTACCGACAACTCGGACATTCAACTACCCGATTACAGGTTAATACTGAAAGATGGTAGGCAGATATTCGTTGAAGTAAAGAATCAAGGACATCCGAGTCACAGGGCACAATTCCTTTTGTCCAAAGATTACGTAGAAAAGCTGCAAAGATATGGTGAAATGAACAATGTACCCATTTATTTTGCTATCTATTATCGCTGCTTCCGAATGTGGGCGCTTCTGCCTGTCAGCTCCTTTATCGAATTAAAGAAAAAATACACAACGAATCCTATTCACTCACTGGCTAATAGTGAAATGTCGATGCTTGGTGACCTTATGGTTGCCACTAAAGCACCACTCGTATTTGAACTTGTTGCTGATACATCCCAAGACAGAGATGTTAGTGACGACAATCAAGCCCAATTTATAATTGGAGATGTAAAAATATACTGCGGAGAGGATGAGGTTACGGATTCTGACGAGAAAAACTTAGCCTTTTATTTAATGCGCTTTGGTCGTTGGGATTGCGGTGACCCGGAGGCGATTATGGATGATCAGGATAATCTTCATAGTGTTCGCTATATATTCAACCCGGAGACACCAGAGAATATTGAGCGTGAGGGATTCGACTTCATAGGACATTTAAGTTCTATGATAACTGAAGCTTTCAATGAACAAACTGTATATGAGCGACAAATCACTGCAATCGACACAAAAAGTGAACCCGAAGTATTTTCCGTTAAGATTCCACAAAACTACAAAGGGAAAACTTTACCCCTATGGCGTTTCAAAATTGAGCCAAATCCAGACTTCAAAGGTGAACCAGGCGAACCGACGATGTTTGAATTAACTTCGGGGCAAAGGATAACTGATGATGACTAAGATTTGAGGTGCTATCAATTGAAAATACTCTTAGAGATACGTTAAAGAGAGGTTCAGAGGTCTGATCAGTGTTCTGTAAAGTGGGTCTGTTCAGAGAGAGGGAGTAAGCGACCGATAAGGCTCGTTAAGCGTAGCGGAGAGTAACTCTGTTTAGGTGACCAGAGTGTAAACAAAACTCTTAAAAGATCTGTTTAAATAAAAGCATTGGCGTCATGCGTGATTATGGATTAGATAAAAATTATCTCACACTGTCAATATCTATCAAGCACTTTTCATCGTACATTTTCTAATGCTAAATGTATGATAAATACTAATCCTAAAAAGGGGTATGTAGAGTGGGACATCTCAGTTCGTATAGTAAAGCAGAGTTAAGCTTGCAAGGTGGATGTGGAAAGGTCATCGGGGGTATCACCACTGCAAAGTGTGGTGATCGTCAACCAGATATGGAAGCGTGGCTGTGTGACGAATGCCATGATAAATGGCAAGCAGCCATCAGAAAGTTGCATAAAGCCAACGAAGAAAAGCCATGAATGACAGTGTATCAATGGATGGTTGAATCCTGGATAGTCGTCCGGTGCATGCCTCCACCTCACAGTCGGCCGCAGCGGTGCACGCTCGATCGCAAAAGCCGCGCGTGCCGCTGCATGTGGTGCGTACCGGTGCGCAACCGATGGTGCGTTTCATTGGCAGTGATAGCGTGGCGGAGAGCGTGCCGCTGTTTCAGCCATGGCACAGCAAGCTGCAAGCGTGGCAGCGGGATAGCGATCCGCTGCTGTTTATCCATATGCCGGATATGGGCGAGGTGTTTCCGCTGCTTCAGGCGTTGTGGCCACAGTTGCAGCAACTGGAACCAACCTTACGCGATCTGCCCGACTGGCCGCAGCAATCGAGCCTGTTCTAGACGCAACGCAAAGGGTGCAGCCTGCCCGCGTTTCTGCCAAAATAGCGCCCTTTCCGTTTTCTCTCCGGACCTTTTCATTATGTCTGATCGCGATACGCTATTTTCCGCGCCCATCGATAAGCTGGGCGACTGGACCTTTGACGAGCGCGTAGCTGAAGTTTTTCCCGATATGATTCAGCGCTCGGTGCCGGGTTATTCCAACATCATTTCGATGATTGGCATGCTGGCGGAACGCTTCGTTCAGCCGAATACCCAGGTTTACGATCTCGGCTGTTCACTCGGTGCCGCCACGCTGTCGGTGCGCCGCAATATTCATGTGCCGGGCTGCCAGATTATTGCCGTGGATAATTCACCGGCGATGGTGGAGCGCTGTCGTCGCCATATCGACGCCTTCCGCGCGGATACGCCGGTGCAGGTGATCGAAGCAGATATTCAGGACATCCATATTGAGAACGCCTCGTTGGTGGTGCTGAACTTTACCCTGCAATTCCTTGAGCCACCAGCACGTCTCGAGCTGCTGAAGAAGATTGTTAACGGATTGAATCCGGGCGGCGCGCTGGTGTTGTCGGAGAAATTCAGTTTTGAAGATGCCGATGTCGGCGAGTTGCTGTTTAACATGCATCACGATTTCAAACGCGCTAACGGTTACAGCGAGCTGGAGATCAGCCAGAAACGCAGCATGCTGGAAAACGTGATGCTGACCGATAGCGTTGAAGCGCACAAAGCGCGCCTGAAAAACGCCGGGTTCAAACATGCGGAGTTGTGGTTCCAGTGCTTTAACTTTGGTTCGTTGGTGGCGTTGAAATGATTGAGTTTGGCCGTTTTTATCAGCAGATTGCCACCGGCCCGCTCGCCAGTTGGCTGGAAGTGTTACCGGCGCAAGTCGCCGCATGGCAGCGTGAAAATTTGCACGGTAAATTCCGCGACTGGGAGAAGTCAGTTGATTATCTGCCGCTGCTGACGCCGCAGAAGCTGGATTTGTTGCATAGCGTGAGCGCCGATGTTGAGGATCTGACCGATCGTCAGCGTCTGGGCATTGAGAATCTGTTACGCAATTTGATGCCGTGGCGCAAAGGTCCTTATTCGCTGTACGGTACCGAGATCGATACCGAATGGCGTTCCGACTGGAAATGGGATCGCGTGTTGCCGCACATTTCGCCGTTGCAGCACCGTACGGTGTTGGATGTTGGCTGCGGTAGCGGCTATCACATGTGGCGCATGATTGGCGCGGGCGCCAAACTGGTGGTCGGCATCGATCCAATGCAGCTGTTTTTGTGTCAGTTCGAAGCGGTGCGTAAGCTGTTGGGTGACGATCGTCGTGCGCATTTGCTGCCGCTGGGCATTGAGCAACTGCCGGCGTTACAAGCGTTTGATACCGTGTTTTCCATGGGCGTGCTTTATCACCGCCGTTCGCCGCTCGACCACTTGATGCAGCTGAAAAATCAGTTAGTCAGTGATGGCGAGCTGGTGCTGGAGACGCTGGTGATTGAAGGCGATGAGAACGCGGTGTTGGTGCCGGGTGAGCGTTATGCGCAGATGCGTAACGTCTACTTTATCCCTTCTGCGGCGGCGCTGAAGAGCTGGCTGGAGAAGTGCGGATTTGTCGATGTGCGCATCGCGGATTACGCGGTGACGTCCGTGGAAGAGCAGCGTCGCACCAGTTGGATGACCAGCGAGTCGCTGGCCGAGTTTCTTGATCCGCATGACAGCAGCAAAACCGTGGAAGGTTATCCCGCCCCGCTGCGCGCCGTGCTAGTCGCGCGCAAGCCGTAATGTTTAACGCCGCGATAGCGCCAGCTTCGCGGCGAAGCCAATAAACACGCTGCCCGTCAGGCGATCCATCACTTTCAGCACCGCTGGGCGACGCAGATGCGCCGCAAAATACTGGCTGCTGCCAATTAGCACCGCATTCCATACCAAACCTATCACCATGTGCGTGAGCGCCATCAGCGTACACCACAGCGGCACCGACGCGCCCGCCGGAATAAACTGCGGCAGAAAGGTTACGTAGAATACGCCGACTTTAGGATTTAACAGGTTACCAAAGAGTCCGCGCGTGAAGCAGGCAACATAACTTTGCTCTTTACTCTGCGCGTGCTGCCCTTCTTCCGCTTGGGTGCGTGGGTTGATGAGTAATTTGACACCGAGATAGAGGAGATAGGCCGCACCGATCCATTTCAGCAGGTTATACGCCATTTCCGAGGCCAGCAGCAGCGCGCCCAAGCCTAAACCCACCGCAACGCCCCACACCAGACAACCCAGCGTAACGCCAAATGCCGTAGCCCAGGCACGTTTCCAGCCTTGCGCGGCGGCGGAACGCAGCACTAATGCAGTATCAAAACCGGGCGTGAGTGTGAGGATGGTGATGGCGAAAAGGAAAGATAAAATTAGTGTCATGCGATGTTCTCAATTGCTCCGGTGCGTTTCAGGCTGAAAACAAGGGCCGCTGCGTAAAGGCGTCGTGGACACATCCCTGTGGACTCTGCCGCCGCATCCATGCGGCGGAAGCTTTACTTCGCGGCCCTTGTTTCCAGCCTTTATGTGGGTTTTGTGGGTTTTGTTCGTTTTGCTTTAATCTTGTGCGGCGGTTTCGTTGGGTGCGTTCCAGTATTGGTATTTATAAGCGGAGCTGAGATGGCGTTCAATGGTGCCTTTGGCGAACACTTCGGTTTCATGCAGATAACTGAGCGTGCAGTTGCCCACTTCATCCCACAGCTGACACTCATCCACCGAGCGCAGCGTGCTGACTGGCGTGGTCGCGGTGCTGTTCAAACGCAGTTCTCGCCACTGGTTATCATAGCTATAAATATCTTTGCTGCGCGCGCTGGTGGATGAGGTTACCAATCCTTGTGGATTCCAGCGCCAGCTGCTTTCGCCGTTGGTCATATTATCGCTGCCGCGCGCCACGCTTTTTTCCACTCTGAACTGTTTGTCATAGCGATAAGTGGTATCGGTAAAGCCATCTTTGCCCATGCTGGTGAATTTATCGGATGAGCTGACAATGTTGCCATGCTGGCCGATTTGCCAGCTGATGGTGCCCTGACGGTTGTCGACCACTTCCTCTTGCCCTGCTTTAATCACCTTAACCATGTAGGCATATTCCGCCACCCAGCCGCGTTGAACGCGGGCGATATGCTGTTCCATCGTCAATAGAACATTGCCTTCATTTTTGTCGTAGGAGATATCGGCCACCATCAAATCGCCGCACTGATCAAACTGGCCGAGTACGCGCTTTTGCGAGTTCACATCTTTACCAAATTCACCTGCCACCACCTGACGCACCGCGCCTTTGGCATCGCCGCCCAGCATGATCCAGTTGTTGCTGCTGGTGATGTTTTTGCTCATCGGCGGACACGCGGTGCTGACCGCCAGCGCGACGCCGCAGTACGGGAATAGCAGCATTAAAAAGGTATAAGGGATGGATTTCATAAAGGTTATCCGTACGAAGCCATAGAGTAATCAAAGCATTATTTACGCGATCACGCTATCTCCGCGGGAATTGCAGATAAAAAGAACCCCAGTTAGAAGAACTGGGGTTGGTACTTGCAAACATCACGTCATTTGAGCTGGCGTGCTGCGCGGCAAAATCGGGGGGAATTCAGGCTACCCGGACGGCGCTCAACTGCGTCATGCTTTTCATGGCTTCAACCACATCACCATCAACGCAATAGCGACTGAATTCATCGGTTTCCGCTTCGGAGCACATGGAAACACCGGCTTTACGGTAGCGCATCGGCGAAGCGACTAAACGGCTGGCGGAGCTGTGGACTTCCTGCAATCCACTGTCGATGAACTTCTGGATATTGCTCAAACGTACGCCCGCACCGGCCATAATAATCGGACCTGTGCTGTGTTCATTTAGTTCCCTTAATAATGCAATTCCTGCTTCGGCACTCTGTTGCTGACCAGACGTCAGGATCCGCGCGATGCCTAAATCAGCCAGCACCTCAAGTGAGCGTTTCGGGCTGTGGCATAAATCAAAGGCGCGATGGAAGGTGACGTCCATGCCATCACACAGCTTCATAATCTGCTGCATACGAGCAATATCGACATGCGCATCTTCATCCAGCATGCCAATCACTAAGCCGGGAAAACCGAGTTCACGCATTAGCGCAACGTCCGATTTCATCGACTCAAACTCAAAGTGGGTGTAGCAAAAATCGCCGCCGCGCGGACGGACGATAGGATGTACCGGGATCGAAATTTCACGTCGTGCCGCTTCCAGCACGCCGGCTGAAGGCGTCAACCCACCTTCGCGCGGTGCACTGCACAGCTCCACGCGATCGGCACCGGACAGCTGCGCAGTCATTGCGCAGTCGATGCCGTAGCAACAAATTTCCAGTTTCGTCATACCATGCTCCTTCTCATGACTTCTGGCTCGGGATGAATGCTTCAGTTAGTCTACTTAATTGGACAGTTTACGTGGAACTCGCACTATGGCATTCGATTTTAATCAATGGATAGACCGTCGTCACAGCGATAGTTTGAAATGGCACAAATATGGTGATCGCGATGTGCTGCCGCTCTGGGTCGCAGACAGCGATTTTCGTTCGCCGCCGAGTGTGATTGAGGCCATTAAACAGCGCGCTGAGCACGGTGTATTTGGCTATGGCGCAACGCCAACCGGATTGATTGATATCACCCTTTCGCGTTTAGCGCAGCGCTACAACTGGCAGATTGAACCGGACTGGATTGTGTTATTGCCCGGCGTGGTGTGCGGTTTGAATCTTTCGGTCCGCGCATTCACGGAGTTTGGCGAATCCACCGTTTCCCCGACGCCGATCTATCCGCCGTTTCGCGGTGCAGCAAAGCTGGCCAACCGCGCACAGGTAAATTTACCGCTGCGTTTACAAGACGATCGCTGGGTGATGAATCTGGATAATAGCGCGATGCAGGGCAATGAACGCCTGCTGATGCTGTGTAATCCGCAGAATCCGGGCGGCACGGTTTATCGTCGTGACGAGCTGGAAGCGCAGCTGGCGTTTGCGCAGCAGCATGATTTGATCGTCTGCTCCGATGAAATCCACTGCGATTTATTGCTGTCACCCGGCGCACAGCACATTCCCTTTGCTACGTTAAGTGAAGATGCCGCACAGCGCAGCATCACGCTGCTGTCGCCATCGAAAACCTTCAATATTGCCGGATTGGGCGCGTCGCTGGCGATCATTCCCAATCCGGAGTTGCGTGCGCGGTTCAAACGCGTACGTGAAGGCATCGTGCCTGGCGTGGATATTCTGGCGTTGGTAGCTGCCGAAGCGGCGTGGCGCGATGGCGATACATGGCTGGCAGCGCAGCTGGATTATCTACGCGCCAATCGCGACTGGCTGGTGGCGCAGGTGAATGCACTGCCAGAATTGCAGATGGCCGCGCCGGAAGCGACCTATTTGGGATGGATCGACGCCAGCAAACTGGATGTCGCCAATCCGATGGCGTATTTCGAGCAGCACGGCCTCGGTTTTTCGCCGGGCCACGATTTTGGCGATGATAATTTCGTGCGCTTCAACTTTGGCTGTACGCGCGCCACGCTGGAACAGGCGGTCACGCGTTTGCAAAAAGCGGTCGCGGCGCGGCGTTAAGCCTGCTCACTGGCGACAATCTCTTCCAGTCGCCATGGATGAAACTTAATGGTGGTTTGCCCGTCCGTCACCGCCAGCGTCGGATTGGGCAACCGCTCGTTCTCGCCTTTGGGCGCGCTGGTTTTAAACGAGATGCCCGGCTGTGTCAGCGCATCATCAGAAAGCAGCGCCATCGCCCGCATGCCCAGCGTTTCCGGTTCTCCACGCAGTACAATCTCTACATGTTCCCACCCTTCGTGGCGATACAGCTTTTCGCCTGGCCACGGCAATTCAATCACATCAATTTGCCAGCCCGCCAGGTTCAGTGGCTGAAGCAGTTTGAACAGACAAATCGGGCGACCATTGATCATTGCCTCGGAAAACTGTGTGCCCATCTGCAATAAGCCAGATTTCCAGCGTTCTGCTGTTGCAAACTGGTGGCAGCGCACCGCGACGTGATCGGCTTCATGTTCAGCCAGGTTAATGCCTAAACGCTCAGAAAAATTCATCAGCGACTGCTCAAAACGCGCCATGTCTTGTTTTAAATCATCCAATTCCACAGGAAAGTGGGTCTGCATCATGCCTTACCTCTAATTCAGTTCAGGTTTACTAATCAATATGAAATTTGCTAACCGTTGATTCCGCTTGACAAAATTGTCGGATTCATCCGATTTAGGCGCTAAAAAGGCTAAAAACCGCATAAATAGACCATTCATTTCAGATTTATCACCTAATCAGGTCCAGCAGTTACTTTATGAAAGTAGGCTAAATATATGTTTTTAATCATAATAGTTAATACAATGAGATAAATCTTATTTAAATTGCAAACAATTGCAGCTTGAAACCCTTTCTTATAAATTTGGGTTTCACAACTACAAGGAACGGCCTTATGTCTATGCTCATTGTTGTCGCAGTCCTGATTGCATTAATGGGATTTGCAATTTCCCGCCATTGGAAGGTGCGTGAAGACAAAAGCGTTAAAAATCCTCGTCGTCACCCGCGGCGCCGTTAATCGGCGCTGGGGGCCCGATGTTGCCTGTCATCAGATACCGAATAGCTGACTCACTTTAACATTTCACGTATACTTCCCCTCTTATTTTTCCGTCCCGCCGCGCAGTTGCGGGATGACGACATCGGCTCGCCGCCTACAGGCGGGCCTTTTCAGCATATGAAGGTAACGCGGTGAATATTCAGGCTCTTCTTTCCGACAAAGTCAGTCAGGCAATGATTGCGGCGGGTGCGCCTGCCGATTGCGAACCTCAGGTTCGCCAGTCTGCGAAGGTACAGTTCGGTGATTATCAGGCAAACGGCATGATGGCCGTAGCGAAAAAGCTCGGTCAGGCACCGCGACAACTGGCTGAGCAGGTGATTCAGCATCTGGATCTTAACGGCATCGCCAGCAAAGTCGAAATCGCCGGTCCCGGCTTTATCAATATCTTCCTCGATCGTGCATGGCTGGCGGCGCAAACCGCGCAGGCGCTGCAGCTGCCGCGTCTTGGCGTGAGTGCGGTTGCGCCACAAACTGTCGTGGTGGATTACTCCGCGCCTAACGTAGCGAAGCAGATGCACGTCGGTCACGTCCGTTCCACCATCATTGGTGATGCCGCAGTGCGTACGCTGGAGTTCCTTGGCCATAACGTGATCCGCGCCAACCACGTCGGCGACTGGGGCACGCAGTTCGGTATGCTGATTGCCTATCTGGAAAAGCAGCAGAACGAACATCACGAAGAGATCGCACTGGCTGACCTGGAAGCTTTCTACCGCGAAGCCAAAGTGACCTACGATGCCGACGAAGCCTTCGCCGAGCGCGCGCGTAATTACGTGGTGAAGCTACAGGGTGGCGACGAATATTGCCGCAGCATGTGGAAGAAGCTGGTTGATATCACCATGAGCCAGAACCAGCAGGTGTATGACCGCCTGAACGTGACGCTGACGCGCAAAGATGTGATGGGTGAAAGCCTGTACAACGACATGCTGCCAGGCATCGTTGCCGATCTGCGCGAAAAAGGCCTGGCGGTGACCAGCGAAGGCGCCACGGTGGTTTTCCTTGATGAGTTCAAAAACAAGGAAGGCGAACCGATGGGCGTGATCATTCAGAAGAAAGATGGCGGCTATCTCTACACCACCACCGACATCGCCTGCGCCAAATACCGTTTCGAAACCCTGCATGCCGATCGCGTGCTCTATTACATCGATTCCCGTCAGCATCAGCATCTGCAGCAGGCGTGGACCATCGTGCGTAAAGCCGGTTACGTGCCGGAATCGGTACCGCTTGAGCATCACGCCTTCGGCATGATGCTGGGTAAAGATGGTCGTCCATTTAAAACCCGCAGCGGCGGCACTATTCGTCTCGCCGATTTGCTGGATGAAGCGGTTGAACGCGCGCATGCGTTGGTCAGCGAAAAGAATCCAGAGATGTCCGCGCAAGAGCTGAAGGATCTGTCGGAAGTAGTCGGCATCGGCGCAGTGAAATACGCTGACCTGTCAAAAAGCCGCACCACCGATTACATCTTCGACTGGGACAACATGCTGGCCTTCGAAGGCAACACGGCGCCTTACATGCAATATGCCTACACGCGCGTGCTGTCGGTGTTCCGTAAAGCCGGCATTGATGCCGATAGCCTGAGCGGTGACATCGTGCTGACTGAAGAGCGTGAAGCGCAGTTGGCTACGCGTCTGCTGCAGTTCGAAGAAGTGATAACGCAGGTCGCGCGCGACGGTACGCCACATGTGATGTGTGCTTATCTGTACGATCTGGCCGGTCAGTTCTCTGGCTTCTACGAACACTGCCCTATTCTCTCCGCCGAGGACGAGAACATTCGTCAGAGCCGCCTGCAGCTGGCCGCGTTAACCGCGAAAACGCTGAAGCAAGGTCTGGATACGCTGGGCATTAAAACCGTCGAACGCATGTAATACCTCTGGCGGAGAGCGCCGCAAACGGCTCTCCGCTTGCTTTCCCCCCTTTTTCCCCCTCTGACAAAATTCTGCTCTTCAGCCCGCTCTGAATAGCGCCTCTGCCGTGCCCAATACCCGCCATTCCTCAGCCTCGATACGCCCTCTCATTTTTCCGACACAGCTCACCAAATAAACAAAACTCATACCTTCATAACCATTTTATGGCAGACAAACTCGCACGCCATCCCTAATTTGGTTATGGAAGCAAGAACACAAAAACATGCAACAAGCTGTTTTAAAAGCTAAAAACTATAAAACTCACCCCCTGCAATCGGGTTAAAGTGATGCCCCCGGCCAATGTCAGGGCAGAAAAAAATCTCAACCCGATAACGTTATTAATAAAAAAATCAGAGCGTATCCTATGAGCAATCACGACATTATCGATGTAAAAGGCTGGATCGACGCCCGCCCGATCACCGGATACCAGTGGCTGACCCTCAGCCTGTGTTTCATCATCATCATGTTTGATGGCTACGATGCGGCAGCGATGGGTTTCATTGCGCCCGCGTTGATTGAAGACTGGGGCATCAGCCATGCAGAAATGGGGCCGATTCTCGGTGCCGCGATGTTTGGCGTGGCGATTGGCGCGCTAATTGCCGGTCCGTGGTCCGACAAATTTGGCCGCAAACGCGTGCTGCTGCTGTCGATTGCCGTCTTCGCCTGCTTCAGCCTGATGAGCGCCTTCGCGCGCACGCCGCTGGAAATGGGTGTGTTACGTTTTCTCACCGGTCTCGGTCTCGGTGCGGTGATGCCCAACTGCGTCACGCTGGTATCGGAATATATGCCGGAACGCCGTCGCAGCCTGATGATCACCGTGATGTACAGCGGATTTAATATCGGTTCCGGATTGGGCGGATTCATTGCCGCTGGCATGCTGCCACACTTTGGCTGGCAAGCGGTGCTGGGTTTAGGGGGCTTGCTGCCGCTGCTGATGTTGCCGCTGCTGCTGTGGCTGCTGCCGGAATCGGCGATGTATATGGTGGTGCGCAAAGTCAGTCGCGACAAGATTGCCGCCGTGCTCAAACGTCTGGGCGGCGAATTCTCTGCTGGCACCGCCTTTGTGCTCAATGCGCCAATCATCCCGAAAAAGGCGCAGGTGCTGCAGCTGTTCAGCCGCGGCTATGCAGGCGGCACGGTGGTGTTATGGCTCACCTACTTCATGGGGCTATTCGTCATCTACCTGCTTAACGGCTGGCTGCCAACCATCCTGCGTTCAGGCGGCGTGACGCTGGAGCGTGCGGCGATTGTGGCGGGCTTATTCCAGCTGGGCGGCACCTTTGGCGGCTTAATGGTTGGTGGGCTGATGGACCGTTTCAAAGCGAAATATGTGATTGCCCTGTTCTATCTGCTGGGCAGCTTCTGCCTGGTGTCGCAGGGCATCTGGAGCTTTGGCCCAAATGTGCTGGCGCTGCTGGTGTTCTTCGCTGGCGTCTGCATCAACGGTGCGCAAACCGGATTGCAGGCCTTCTCCCCGGCCTTTTATCCCACCGAAATGCGCGCCACCGGCGTGTGCTGGATGCACGGCATTGGTCGTAGCGGCGCCATTATCAGCTCGTCGCTGGGCGGCGTGCTGCTCGGCGTGTTCCCTGGGCAAACAGCCATTTTTATCGTTTTGTCGCTCCCGGCAGTTTTGGCGGCACTTTCCATCACCCGACATCACCCTGCACAGGTGGCCCGTCAGGTTAAAGGCATCGACCTTAACGACCTGCCGTCCCTGTCGCGTACCCTCAATAATCGATGAAGTAGAGGTCAAAAAATTATGGCTAAAATCATAGGCGGTTTAGCGGTTTCGCATACTCCCACCATTGGCTTTGCGGTCGATCACAACAAGCAGCAGGAAGGCGCATGGGCCCCGATTTTCGATGGCTTTGCCCCGATGCAGCGCTGGCTGGAGGAGAAAAAACCGGATGTGCTGCTGTATGTGTTTAACGATCACGTCACCTCCTTCTTTTTTGATCACTACTCGGCGTTTGTGCTGGGCATTGATGACGAATATGCCGTTGCGGATGAAGGCGGCGGCCCGCGCGATCTGCCGCCGGTAAAAGGCCATGCGGCGCTGTCACAGCATATTGGTGCCAGCCTGATGGCGGATGAGTTCGATATGTCATTCTTCCAGGACAAAGCGCTGGATCACGGCCTGTTTTCGCCGCTGTCGGCGCTGGCACCGTGGCAAGGCGGCTGGCCGATGCAGGTGGTTCCGCTGGCGGTCGGCGTGTTGCAGTTCCCGATCCCGACGGCGCGTCGCTGCTATAAACTTGGCCAGGCACTGAAGCGTGCGGTAGAGAGTTTCCCGGAGGATCTGAACGTTGCGGTGGTCGCGACCGGCGGCGTTTCACATCAGGTACACGGCGAGCGCTGCGGCTTCAACAATCCCGAATGGGATGCGCAGTTTATCGATCTGTTGATCAACGATCCTGAGCGCCTGACCGAAATAACGCTGGCTGAATACGCCACGCTCGGCGGCCTGGAAGGTGCGGAAGTAATTATGTGGCTGATCATGCGCGGTGCGCTGTCGGCCAACGTCGAGAAACTGCATCAGGATTACTATCTGCCTTCGATGACCGGGATCGCCACGCTGATCCTTGAAAATCGGTCACGCGAAGCGCCGGTCGATGTGCACCAGCGTCAGCGCGATAAGATCAACCTGCAGCTCAGAGGCGTGGAAAAACTGCCCGGCACCTATCCGTTCACCCAGGCGCGCAGCCTTA
The DNA here is from genome assembly GCF_019091025.1 of Pantoea sp. GbtcB22. NCBI lineage: Bacteria > Pseudomonadati > Pseudomonadota > Gammaproteobacteria > Enterobacterales > Erwiniaceae > Pantoea > Pantoea sp. GbtcB22. The sequence goes on along the minus strand of NZ_JAGXKB010000001.1, from coordinate 212,967 downwards.
AAGCGCTGCGCATCAACCGCTTCCTGCACCGCATGATTCAGCCAGAGTGGCGCAAGCGATTCCGCGAAGCTCCACAGGCGTTGTATCAGGAAGCCGGACTGAGCGCTGAAGAGCAAACGCTGATTACCCAGCTCGACTGGCGCGGCATGATCCATTACGGCGTCAGCTTCTTCCTGCTGGAAAAACTGGGTGCGGTAGTGGGCGTCTCTAACCTGCATATCTACTCAGCGATGCGCGGTGAAACGCTGGAACAGTTCCAGCAGACGCGCAATCAGCAGGTGCTCTATTCGGTGGCGGGGAAAGCAGACTGATGTTTACGCAACCGGTCATCGACTGCCATCACCACGTTTTTGATCCAGTACACTTTCCCTGGGCGCCCGAGAGCGCCTATAACCCGGACGGGCACGAGCTGGCGACGCCGGATTACTATCGCGCCGTGATGCAGGCCTACAACATTCGCCACTCGCTGATTGTTGGCCCGACGTCGGGATATAACACCGATAACCGCTGCCTGCTGGATACCATCAAGCGCGGTGAGGGCCGTTTTAAAGGGATTGCCGTCACGCCGCGTGACGTGGATAGCGACACGCTCGCCAGCCTGAAAGATCAAGGCATCGTCGGCATTGCGCTTAACGTGGCGATGCTGGGCACCGAGCCATTTATTCAGCTTGATGCCCTGATGGGCAGGCTGGCGGAGTTGGATCTCTTTGCCCAGATTCAGGTGCAAAACGATCAGCTGCTGGCGCTGATGCCGCTGCTGTCACGCACCCGCACGCGTTTGCTGATCGATCACTCCGGTCGGCCTGACGTCAGCGCGGGCGTAGCACAACCAGCCTTTCAGGCGCTGCTGTCGCTGGCCGGCCAGCAGCGCACCAGCGTCAAGCTCTCCGGGCTGGCGAAATTCTCCCGGCAGCCCTATCCCTTCAGCGATGGACATCCCTATTTGCTGGCATTGCTGGACGCTTTCGGCGCGGAAAACTGCATGTGGGGATCGGACTGGCCTTTCCTGCGCGCCAGTGAACGCATGGATATGGGCACGCAACTGCTGCTGATCGAACAGCTGATCCCCGATGAAAAGAGCCGCCGTCAGGTGCTTTGGCACACGCCACAGCGGCTGTTTGGTTTTACTGAATTACAGGAGTCACGATGAGAACCATCTATGTACTGAACGGCCCGAACCTCAATCTACTGGGCACCCGCGAGCCAGAAACCTACGGTTCCGACAAGCTGCAAAGCGTCGAAGCGCTGTGCCGCGCAACGGCGGAAGAGCTGGGCGTGACGATTGAGTTTCGCCAGACCAACCACGAAGGGGAAATGATTGAGTGGATTCAGCAGGCGCGTCTCGAAGCGCAGGCGCTGGTGATCAACCCGGCGGCGTGGACGCACACCTCGGTGGCGATCCGCGATGCGGTCACCGGCGTGGCGTTGCCGCTGTGGGAAGTGCACATCACCAACGTGCACAAGCGTGAGCCGTTCCGTCATCACTCCTATCTTTCCGACGTCGCACAAGGCGTGATCTGCGGCTACGGCATACGCGGTTACCGCTATGCGTTGATGGAAGCGGCGCGCGCAGGTTGATTATTGGTCCCGCCCGCACACTTCACGCAGGCAGCGGATCAACGCATCCGCTGCCGGTGAGTGCAGACAGCCCGCCCGCACCGTCAGCCCGATAGCGCGATCGGTATCCGGCAAAGGCACCGGCAACGCCACCAGCGCGCCGGACGCCAGTTCCACTTCCAGCTGGTGCGCGGAGACCGCCGCCAGCATATCCGACTGCATCAGCAAGCCGCGCACCAACGCCAGATCGCCGGTCTCCACCACCGGATCGGGTGCCGGAATGCCCATCGCCTGAAAACTGTTATTCAGCAGATAACGCGCCGGCGTGGCCGAACGGGGCAGCACCCAACGCGCCGCGCGCAGATCTTCGGTAGAGAGCTCACGTCCCACCAGCGGATGATCGTGACGCGCCAGCAGCACCATGCGTTCGGAGAACAGCGTCTCGCGCGTGACGTCCAGCGCATCTTCATCGCGGCGCAGCGCGCCAAAAATAAAATCGATATCGCCCGAGCGCATCTCCGAGGCCAGCACGCCAAAGGCGCTTTCACTGGTGACCACGCGCACGCCCGGATAGCGCGCCGTCAGCATCACGATCGCCTGCGGCAGGATACGCGTGCGTCCCAGCGGCAATGCGCCCACGCGCACCGTTCCCTCAAGTATTCCGCTGCGGGCAGCAATATCGGCCGGAATATGGCGCAATTCATTCAGCGCACGCCGCACGTTGGCTTCGATTTCACGCCCGGCCAGCGAAGGCATCATGCCGTGCGGCGTGCGCTCCAGCAGCGCGATGCCCGCGCCGTTTTCCAGCACGCGCAGCGCGGCGCTCACCGCCGGCTGGCTCAGTCCGAGACGTGCCGCTACCGTCTGCATATGCCGCGTCTGGCACAGCGTGATAAAAATTTGCAGCCGACGCACGTTAAACAGCCACAGCGGTTCCGCATCGCTACGCTGCGCACCGCGTCCCTGCAATTTAGCCAGCCGCTGCGGCACCTGATGCAGTTCCTCAATCGCCCGCAGCGCACGCGGCAGCACACATTTACCGAAGTCAGTCAGCATCATGCCGCCGGCGTGACGTTCAAATAGCGTGACGCCTAAGGTGAGTTCCAGGTCGCGAATAGCGCGGGTAATGGCCGACTGGGTGCGAAATAATTCATCCGCTGCCCGTGAGACACTGCCTTGTGCTACCACCTGACTAAATGCCCTGATTTGCATCAAATTTGTCAGCTCCTGCGTGCCCTTTTCCGCCATCTTTCCCTGCCTGTTTTCACCACCGTTAGATGTCGCAATATAAATAAAACGCATACCCGCTGCAATGAAATGAATTATCGCCGCCAGGTGGGCAGTGACAGCATGGAAAAAAACAGCGGAGGAGTATGCCATGACTAACAACACCCCAAAAAAAACCGCGCTGGTGGTCAGCGCTCACTCAGCAGATTTCGTCTGGCGCGCCGGCGGTGCCATCGCGCTGCACCATGCGCAGGGCTATGATGTTCACGTTGTCTGCCTCTCATTTGGTGAGCGCGGCGAATCGGCCAAGCTGTGGCGCAAGGGGGAGATGAGCGAGGCGAAAGTCAAAGCCGCCCGCCGCAGCGAGGCGCAGGCCGCCGCCGAGATCCTCGGTGCCAGCATCGAATTTTTTGATCTCGGCGATTATCCGCTGCGTGCCGATAAAGAAACCCTGTTTCGCCTGGCGGACGTCTATCGCCGGGTGCAACCGCACTTTGTTCTGACCCATTCCTTGCAGGATCCCTACAACTACGATCACCCGCTGGCCACGCATCTGACGCAGGAGGCGCGCATTATCGCCCAGGCCGAAGGCTACCGTCCGGGCGAAAAAATCGTCGGTGCGCCGCCGGTGTACTGCTTCGAACCGCACCAGCCTGAACAGTGCAACTGGAAGCCGGATGTGCTGCTGGATATCACCTCAGTGTGGGACAAAAAATATCAGGCGATTCAGTGCATGGCCGGGCAGGAACATCTGTGGGAATACTACACGCGCGTAGCGCAGCAGCGCGGTGTGCAGGCCAAGCGTAACGTCGGCATTACCACCAGCCGCGACATCATTTATGGCGAAGGTTATCAGAGCATCTTCCCGCGCGTAACGGAGGATCTGGCATGAGCATCATCGCGAAAAAAGGCGTCGCGGTGCGCCACATCCCGCGTGCGGCAGCCACCGATATCGACGCGCTGGCGCGCTTTGGCGTCGCCACCGTGCATGAAGCGCAGGGGCGCAAAGGCTTGCTCGATCCCGCCCTTCGCCCGATTCAGCAGGATTGTGCCATCGCGGGCAGCGCGGTCACCGTGCTGGTCGCACCCGGCGATAACTGGATGTTTCACGTCGCGGTGGAGCTCTGCCAGCCGGGCGATGTGCTGGTGGTCGCGCCAACCTCGCCGTGCAGCGACGGCTTCTTCGGCGATCTGCTGGCGACCTCGCTGCAGGCGCGCGGCGTGCGCGGGCTGGTGGCGGATGTCGGTGTGCGCGATAGCCGCACGTTGCGTGAGATGGGCTTTGCCGTCTGGTCGCGTGCGGTATATGCGCAGGGCACGGTGAAAGAGACGCTCGGCTCGGTGAATGTGCCGCTGGTGTGTGCCGGGCAGCTGATCTGGCCGGGTGACGTTATCGTCGCCGATGACGACGGCGTGGTGGTGGTGGCACGCGATGAAGCTGCCAGCGTGGCGGCCAAAGCGCGTCAGCGTGAAGAGCTGGAAGAGAGCAAACGCCTGCGTTTAGCGGCCGGTGAGCTGGGCCTGGATATCTATCAGATGCGCCCGCGCCTGGCGGAAAAAGGACTGCGCTATCTCGACACGCTCGATCAACTGGAGGAGTAAACCATGCGCCAGCGTCGCATTCCCTGCTTACTGATGCGCGGCGGCACCTCCAAAGCCGCCTGCTTTCTGGCACAGGATCTGCCAGCCGAACCGGCGGCCCGCGATCGGGTACTGCTGGCGGTGATGGGTTCGCCCGATATCCGTCAAATTGACGGCCTCGGCGGGGCCGATCCGCTCACCAGCAAAGTGGCGATCGTCAGCGCTTCACACCGTGACGATGCCGATGTCGATTACCTGTTTGCCCAGGTCAACGTCGATCAAGCCCGCGTCGATTACGGGCAAAACTGCGGCAATATCCTCGCCGCCGTCGGCCCTTTCGCCGTCGAACGCGGGCTGGTCAAGGCAGGCAGCGAACGCACCCGTGTGCGCATTTTCATGCAGAACACCGGGCAGATTGCCGAGGCGGTGTTCGCCACGCCCGACGGTGAAGTCGACTATGACGGCGACTTACGCATTGATGGCGTACCGGGCAGCGCAGGCGAAATCGCCCTCACCTTCAAAGACATTGCCGGTTCGAGCTGTGGCGCGCTACTGCCAACCGGTCAGCCGCGCGATCGTTTTGATGGCATCGACGTCACCTGCATCGACAACGGCATGCCGGTGATCCTGGTGCGTGCAGCGGATGTCAATCGCAGCGGCTATGAAAGCCGCGACGCGTTAGATAACGACAGCGAGCTCAAGCAGCGGCTGGAGTCGATCCGCCTGCAGGCTGGGCCGCGGATGAATTTAGGGGATGTCAGCCAGCGTACGGTGCCCAAAGTCACGCTGCTGGCCGAAGCGCGTCACGGCGGCGCCATCAGCTCACGCACCTTTATTCCACACCGCTGCCACGCCTCAATTGGCGTGCTTGGCGCGGTCAGCGTTGCCAGCGCCTGCCTGATCCCCGGCAGCGTCGCCGACGGACTGGCACGCACCAGCCAGCAACCTCAACAGCGCCTGAGCGTGGAACATCCCAGCGGTGAATTTAGCGTGCTGCTACAGCGCGAAGGCGATAACCCGCTGGCAGGCTGCGGTCTGTTGCGCACCGCGCGTGCCATTTTCGCCGGTGAAGTCATGATCCCGGCGGCGGTCTGGCCTTCAACAAGGAGTAATTGATGAACATCACCTTTATCGGTTTTGGCGAAGCGGGCGGCATTCTCGCCCATGATTTACAGGCGCAGGGCAATGCGGTGACGGTATGGGATTGCAAAGCGCTCGCGGCAGAAACCCTGCCCGCGCTGCAGCAAAAAGCGCAGCAGAGCGGCGTGCGGCTGGCCGCTTCGCTGGCGGATGCATTGCAGGATGCCGCGCTGGTGTTCTCCACCGTTACCGCGTCGCAGGCCCTCAACGTGGCGCAGCAGGCGGCAGCGCGGTTACAGGCCGGGCAGCACTTTCTCGATCTCAACTCGGTGGCACCGCACACCAAACGCGCCGCGGCTGAAGTGATTCACGCTGCGGGTGCCAGCTATATCGACGTAGCGGTGATGGCGCCGGTGCCGCCTAAGCGGCTGGCCACGCCGCTGCTGATTGGTGGCGCTCAGGCTGCACAGGTGCAGCCGCTGCTGCAACAGCTGGGCCTCAACAGCCGCCTGCTGGGTGGCGAAGTGGGTGAAGCTTCAGCGATTAAGATGTGCCGCAGCGTGATGATCAAAGGCCTCGAGGCGCTGACCACCGAATGCCTGAGCGCGGCGCGCCAGTATGGCGTAGAGCAAGCGGTGCTCGACTCGCTGCACGCCAGTTTCCCGTCGCTGGGCTGGAACGATCAGCTGCCGCACTACCTGATTAGCCGCGTGGCGGAGCACGGCCAACGACGCGCCGAAGAGATGCAGGAAGTGGTGAAAACGCTGCAGGACGTCAAGGTACCGGCCGCCATGAGCGCAGCGATTGTTGCCACGCAGCAAGGGCTGATTGATGCGTTAAACGCCCGCTCCCTGCGCTATCAACAACTCACGCCGTTCGTCTGGCAACAGACGCTGGATAAGATCTATCCACCTCAATGAGTTATACGCATAGAGGTATGCGTTTTGTTTATCGGCAATTGTTTACATTTTTGCTACAGCGTAGCGTAAGCGAGACGAGAAGCAGGTTTTAAAACAATAACTATCGGAAGCAAAACATGAAGATTAGAGCATCTGTCGCCCTTTCCCTGCTGCTGGCAGCGGGTATTGGCCAGGCCAGCGCCGCCGCGCTGGACGCCAGCCACACCAACCAGGTAATGACCAGCGTCAAAAATAGCATCAGCGCGCAGCACAGCACCGGCTGTGTAGCGGTGGTTGATACCAGCGGTACGCTGCTGGCCTTCCAGCGCCTTGACGGCGCATCGCCGGGCTGCGTCGATGCCGCCATTGGTAAAGCGCGCACCTCGGCGCTGTATCACGCCCCTTCCCTGAAATTTATGCAGCGTCTGCAGAGCGGCGAAACCACGGTTCTCGCCATCCCGCACGCGGTGGCGCTCGGCGGCGGTTTCCCGCTCACGCTGCAGAATGAAGTGGTCGGCGCGGTTGGCGTCAGCACCCCCAAACAGGATCTGGATAATCAGGCTTCAGAGGCTGCCGCTCAGGCGCTGAAATAACTTTCGGGGATTTCCATGATGACTCTTTCACGCCGCCGGTTGCTGACCGGCACGGCGGGCCTGTTGGTGGCTGGCGTCCTGACGCAGGCGCTCCCCGGCAGCCTGGCCTTCGCCTCGCCACCGCTGGCCGCCGCAGTGGCACCGTCCGCCAGTTTTACTGCGATTTCCGTCCGATTAACCGGACTGGACCAGCCGGACGCCTTGCTGGCGCAGCGCCTCTACAGCTGGCTGCACGCGCATTTCCCGCAGCTGGACAGCCTGCTTGATACGCTCAGCGCGCTACTGCAGCAGCAACCTGCCGCCAACGGCAGCAGCCTGCTGACGCTGCTGAGTACCCAACCCAAAGCCCTCGGCGATCTTTATCAGGCGCTGGTTTCCGGCTGGTATCTCGGCGTTGTCGGCCCGCTGCCGCGCCCGCAATGTATCGCTTTTGAGAATATCGTCAGCTATCAGCTGGTGCGTGATTCCCTGTTACCACCGAGCTACGCGCCGGGGCAACCTAACTTCTGGACGCAGCCGCCTGCAAGGAGAGCACATGTCTGATTCATTAAGCGCCGATGTGGTGGTGATTGGCGCCGGCATTGCCGGTTCACTGGCGGCGCTGAAGATGGCCAAAGCAGGCGCTTCGGTATTGATGCTGGAGTCCGGTCCGGAGATTAAGCGCGATCAGGCGGTGGAGTATTTCCGCAACTCGCCGTTTAAGGGTGACTTCACCGAACCGTATCCGCCGCAGCCGTGGGCACCGCAGCCAAAATTCATTCCCAGCGATAACAATTACCTGATTCAAAAAGGCCCGGATCCCTATCGCGCCCAATATCTGCGCGGCACCGGCGGCACCACATGGCACTGGGCTGGACAGGCGTTCCGCCTGTTGCCGAACGATATGCGCATTCAGTCGCTGTACGGTATTGGCCGCGACTGGCCGATCAGCTATGACGAGCTGGAACCCTATTACTGCGACGCCGAATACCAGATGGGCGTGTCTGGTGACAGCGATCTGGCTTCACCGCGTTCGCGCCCTTATCCGTTACCGGGCATTCCGCTACCGTATGGCTTCGATCGTCTGAAGCAGCGACTCGGTCCGCTGGGTTATGAGGTGGGCATTGGTCCGCAGGCGCGTAACAGTGTCGCCTATGACGGTCGCCCGGCCTGCTGCGGCAACAACAACTGCATGCCGGTTTGCCCGATCGATGCGCAATACCACGGCGGCATCGCCGCGCGTAAGGCGCTGGATGCCGGTGTCAAAATCGTCACTAATGCGGTGGTGTTCCGCATTGAGGCTGACGACAAAGGCACCATTCAGGCGGTGCACTATCTCGATCAGAACAAAGCGCGCCATCGCGTCACTGGCAAACAGTTTGTCCTGACCGCCAACGGCATCGAAAGCCCGAAAATCCTGCTGCTCTCCACCAGCGATCGCTACCCGAACGGCATCGCCAACAGTTCCGGCATGGTGGGCCGCAATCTGATGGATCATCCAGGATCGTCGGTAGAGTTCTACGCCGATGAGCCGGTGTGGTTTGGCCGTGGGCCGATGCGTCCTGGCAGCATCAACAATATGCGCGACGGCGATTTCCGTGGTGAGCGCTCGGCGCTGCGTATCGACCTCGCCAACACCTCGCCGGTGCGTTATCTCACCGAACGTCTGGTGCGTCAGGGCTATTACGGCAAGGCGCTTAACGACAAGCTGGCCTTCCAGGCCGAGCGTTTTGTTCAGCTCAAGTGTCTGCTGGAGATGCTGCCGGAGCCGCAGAACCGCGTCACGCTGAGCAAAACCGAGAAGGATGCCTGGGGCATTCCCCGCCTCGAGGTTTACTACCGCTTCCCGGACTACGTGCATCGCGGCTATGACCAGTCGATGATCGACTTCCAGCGCATGGTGAAAGAGATGGGCGGCACCGAGGCGGTCTACAGCAAACGCGGCGTCTACGACAACAACCAACATATCACCGGTACCATGATCATGGGCAGCAATCCGCAGGATTCGGTGGTGGATGGTCACTGTCGCACCCACGATCACCCGAACCTGTTTATCGCCGGTACCGGTATTATGCCGTCGGCCTCGACGGTCAACTCAACGCTGACCGGAACCGCGCTGGCGCTGCGTATGGCCGATAGCGTTCTGGCAAGCTTGTAAGGAGCACCCGATGAAACCTGTATTGATTCAGGCCGCTATCGCGGTGGTCCTGATGCAGTGCGCCGTGGCGCAGGCGGCAGACAATGCCGCTCAAATTAAGCGCGGCGAATATCTGGCGCGCGCCGGTGACTGTACCGCCTGTCATACCGCCACCAACGGCCCGCTGTTTGGCGGCGGCTTTGCGGTCAGTACGCCTTTCGGCCAGATCTGGGGCAGCAATATCTCCTCTGATAAGCAGTACGGTATCGGCAGCTGGAGTGACGATCAGTTCGTTGCTGCGGTGCGCGACGGCATTGGCAAAAACGGCGAGCAGCTCTATCCGGCGATGCCGTATGACTCCTTTACCAAAATGAAGCGCGACGATGTATTGGCAATCAAAGCCTATCTCATGTCGATGCCGCCGGTGCATCAGGCTTCACCGCAAACCGACCTGCCGTTCCCATTCAACCAACGCTGGGGCATGCGCTTCTGGAAGTGGTTTAACTTCGATAAAGGCGAATTGCAGAACGATACGCAGCAGAGCGCGCAGTGGAATAACGGCCGCTATCTGGTTGAAGCGCTGGCGCACTGCGGCACCTGCCATACGCCGCGTAATCTGACCATGGGCATGGACAACGATAAAGCATTGGCCGGCGGCGATCTCGGCGGCTGGATGGCTTACAACATCACACCCGATAAGCAGGCAGGCATCGGTGACTGGAGCCAGCAGCAGCTGGTGACCTACCTGAAAACCGGCTTTGTCGCCAACAAAGCCAGCGCCTCCGGGCCGATGGCCGAAGCGATTGAGCACAGCCTGCAATATCTGCCCGAGAGTGATCTGCAGGACATCGCCACCTATCTGCGCAGCGTTAAGCCGCAGCCGGACGCGCAGCAAACCCGTGCGCGCGACAGCTGGGGACAACCTTCCACCGCGCTGATTGCACTGCGCGGCGCCGATGATGCGACCCGCAATGCTCAGCCCGGCGCGGTGGTGTTTGCCGGTAACTGTGCCAGCTGTCACGGCGCGGAAGGTGCGGGATCGGGCAGCGGTTTCCATGCCTATCCATCGCTGTTCCACCACACCAGCACCGGCGCGGCAGATGCGCTGAACGTGGTATCGGTGGTCCTCAACGGTGTGCATCGCCATATGCGCGAGGGAGAAGTCTTTATGCCGCCTTTTGCGCCTGAGCTGAGTGACCAGCAGGTGGCTGACGTCAGTAACTTTGTTACCCAGCAGTTTGGTAATCCGGCGGCGGCCAAAGTGGATGCGAAGCAGGTAAAAGGGTTAAGAGAGGATGCAAAACTGGCTTCACCCCCGATTTACGGTCAGGGAGATAAGCCTTAATTACTGCACTCGGCGGCGCGGCGCGCGTCGCCGAGGTAACACGCGTTACTGATAATTCACCGTCACTTCACTGCTCACCACGCGTAAGCCGGGCGGCAATGCGCCCTTCCCCTTAAAGCCAAATGCAAGATGCAGCGTCTCTTCCGCCGCCACGTTGGCTAAGCCGCGCGTACTGCCGCTGGCGCCTTCAATCTCGACACAACGATCGCCCGCACATAAGCGCACCACCAAACCCGAGGGCGCAGGACGGCTGAGCTGATAACGCCAGTACACCAGCGAAATATTGCCCGGCGCGCTGGAAGGCGCACGCAGCGCAGGCGTCATCAGCCAGTTACCGCGCACGCCAAGGCTTGGGCCGCTGGCGTTGGCTGTCCAGGCACCGCTGGACGCATCAACAGCCAGCGGCAGCGCCATCAACGGCATCAGCATTAATGCCCAGCACCAGCGACGCATTACTTGCCTCCAATGGTGGCGGTCATGCGGATTTGACGGTTGTCGGTCAGCTCCATATTCGACAGCACAATCAGCTGCGGCAGATTGCGCCGCAGGAAGCGTGCCAGCAAGGCACGCAGCGGATGATTGACCAGCAGCACCGGCGGCGCGCCTGCCATCTCTTGCTGCTGCAGTGCGCCTTGCGCCTGCACCAGTAAGCGATCTGCCAGACCTGGCTCGAGTCCACCGCCACCTTGCAGCGCCTGCAGCAACAGGCGTTCCAGCGTGGCATCCAGGCCGATCACCTGCACTTCGCCGTTGCCCGGGAACCACTGTTGGGTAATCGCCCGTCCCAGCGCCACACGCACAACGCTGGTGAGCTCTTGCGGATCGTTCTGCACTGGCGCATGTTCCGCCAGCGTTTCAATAATGGTGCGCATATCGCGAATCGAGACGCGCTCGGTCAGCAGGTTTTGCAGCACTTTGTGCAGCGTAGTCAGCGTGATGACACCCGGCACCAGATCTTCGGTCAGCTTCGGCATCTCTTGCGTGACGCGATCCAACAGCTGCTGCGCTTCCTGACGGCCAAACAGCTCGCTGGCGTATTGGCCAATCAGGTGATTGAGGTGCGTCGCCACCACGGTGCTGGCTTCCACCACGGTAAAGCCCTGAATCTGCGCCTGCTCTTTCAGGGCGCTGTCGATCCAGATCGCCGCCAGACCAAAGGCCGGATCGACGGTTGGCTCGCCCGGCAGCGAACCAGCGGCGGTGCCGGGGTTGATCGCCATCCAGCGGCCCGGATAAGCGTCGCCGCTGCCAATTTCTACGCCTTTCATCAGGATGCGGTAACGCGCGGGTGGCAGCTCCATGTTGTCACGGATATGCACCACCGGCGGCAGGAAGCCCACCTCTTGTGCCACCTTCTTACGAATACTGCGGATACGCCCCAAAAGTTCGCCGTTTTGCAGGTGATCGACCATCGGAATCAGGCGATAACCCACTTCCATACCGAGCGAATCTTCCAGCTGCACATCGGTCCACGACGCTTCCACCGTGGCCGGCGTTTCCTGGGTTTTCACCAGGCTTGAGGCTTCGGTTGGTTTCTTCGGCTGCATTTCGCGACCGCGTAACCACCAGGCAAGTCCTAATAGCGCAGCGGTAAACAGCAGGAACACCAGGTTTGGCATGCCCGGCACCAGGCCGAGCAAACCAATCACGCCGCCGCTCAGCATCAGCACGCGCGGGTTCTTGAATAGCTGCGTTACCATCTGCTCGCCGACGTCCTGATCGGTGCCCACGCGCGTTACGATGACACCTGCGGCGGTGGAGATCACCAGCGCCGGAATCTGTGCTACCAGGCCGTCACCGATGGTCAACAGCGTGTAAGTTTCACCGGCGTGACCGAGATCCATGCCGTGCTGCACCACGCCGACCAACAGGCCGCCGATGATGTTGATCACCATGATAAGGATGCCGGCGATGGCGTCACCACGAACGAACTTACTCGCACCGTCCATTGAGCCGTAGAAATCGGCTTCCTGCGTCACTTCGGTACGGCGTTGCTTGGCTTCCTGCTCGCCAATCAAGCCGGCGTTGAGGTCAGCATCAATCGCCATCTGCTTACCGGGCATCCCATCCAGCACAAAACGCGCGCCGACTTCGGCGATACGTCCCGCACCCTTGGTGATAACCATGAAGTTGATGATAACGAGGATGATGAACACCACGATACCGATGGCGAAGTTACCGCCAACGAGGAAGTGACCGAAGGCTTCCACCACGCGTCCGGCCGCATCGGCGCCGGTGTGGCCTTCCAGCAGAATGATACGGGTTGACGCAACGTTCAGCGCCAGACGCAGCAGCGTCGAGAACAGCAGAATGGTCGGGAAGGCGGCGAACTCCAGCGTGCGCTGGGTGAACATCGCCACCAGCAGCACCATGATCGACAGCGCAATGTTAAAGGTGAACAGCAGGTCAAGAATGAATGCGGGTAACGGCAGCACCATCATCGACAAGATCAACATGATCAGTACCGGGCCCGCCAGCACCTGCCATTGCGTGTCTTTAAAGTTGCCCGGTAAACGCAGCTTCTCGGCTAAATTAGCCATCGTTAGTGTTCTCTCCTGCAAAGTCCATGTCTGCCGGAACCGGCAGGTTTTTTGGTTTGTTTGGAATCAGGCCGCCTTCGCGCTTCCAGCGTCGCAGCTGCCAAACCCAGGCCAGCACTTCCGCTACCGCGCCATACAGCGCGCCGGGGATGAACTGACCAATTTCAGTGTGTCGATACAACGCACGCGCCAGCGGCGGTGCTTCAAGAATCGGGATGCGGTGCTCTTTGGCGAGCTCACGAATCTTCAGGGCGATATCGCCCGCGCCTTTGGCCACCACTTTGGGCGCGCTCATCTTGCCTTCCTGATACTTCAGCGCCACCGAGTAGTGCGTCGGGTTAGTGACGATAACGTCGGCTTTCGGTACATCGGCCATCATGCGACGGCGTGCCGCCGCGCGCATCGCCTGGCGAATACGCCCTTTAACGTGCGGGTCGCCTTCGTTTTGTTTATGTTCGTCGCGGATCTCCTGGCGTGTCATCTTCAGCTTTTTGAAGTAGCTGTAGAGCTGCCAGAACACATCAAAACCCACCATCGGGAACAGGCCCAGCATGATCAGCCCACAGCAGGCGGCGATCATCGACAAACCATGATGTAGCGCGTTGATCGGCGATTCGCTCATCAAACGCAGCATCTCTTCCCAATGGCTCCAGATGTACCAGCCAGCCACCAGCCCAACCAGCACCGCTTTCATGATCGATTTCACCAGCTCTGCAGCGGTTTGGCCGGAGAACATGCGGCCAATACCGGTGAGCGGGTTGAGCTTTTTGAGATCGAACTTAATGGATTTGCCGCTGAAGTTAAGGCCGCCCAGCGCCATCGGCCCGGCAATCGCCACCACCACTAAGCCGCCCATCAGCGGCAGCAGCGCGATCACAGCCTGCTTAATCAGGCTGCCGATATGACCAATGATCACTTTGTCATCGTTCACCATGCCGTGATCAAAACGAAATCCGGTGGCGACCATGCTGGCCAGACGCTCCGCCATGCTGTTGCCGCCGACCCACAGGATCAGCAATCCAATCAACAGCATCATCACTGAAGTCAGCTCGCGCGAACGCGGAATCTGCCCCTCCTCACGCGCTTTTTCAAGTCGGTGGGGCGTGGGCGATTCTGTTTTGTCCTCGTTACTCTCTTCAGCCACGACTTACCTCAGCTGGCAGGAATTCTGAGCATAGAATGCCAAAACCCTGACAGGCTAAAGCGCGGATTAAAGGGGGGAAATGTGAGCTTATTTAGCCATAAGTGAAATTGCGGGCTGATTGGTCGCCATAAATGGCGCCGCTACATTGCTCGAATGTGCATTAATCCTGACCGGTTGGCGATAAAAGTGCACCACGTCACCCACCAACAATAACGCCGGCGATTGGGCTTGTTGCACCTCAACAGTGTGTGCCAGCTCAGCCAGCGTAGTGATCATCACCCGCTGATCGGCACGCGTGCCATTCTCAATGATTGCCACCGGCGTCTGCGCGTTGCGGCCCTGCGCCTGCAGCTGTGCGCTGATGCTGGCGCTCCACTTCAGCCCCATATAAAACACCAGCGTCTGGTTATTGGCGGCGAGGCTGGCATCATCCAGCTGCGGTTCACCGCTTTTGCCGTGACCGGTAATTAACCGCAGCGACTGTGCGCAATCACGGTGCGTTAGCGGAATGCCGCTGGCTGCCGCGCATCCGGCGGCGGCGGTAATACCCGGCACGATCTGGCAGGCTATTCCCGCCTGTTGCAGATAGAGCATCTCTTCACCGCCGCGCCCGAAAATAAAGGGATCGCCGCCTTTGAGCCGCACCACTTGCCGCCCGCTGCGGGCTAAATCCACCAGCAGCTGATTAGTTTGCACCTGCTTTAACCCGTGGCTGCCGGGCTTCTTGCCGACATCAATCGCCAGCGTCTCCGGCGGCACTTCCGCCATGATCGCCTCGCTCACCAACCGGTCATACACCACAACGTCGGCGCTGTTGATCAGCCTCCATGCTTTTAAGGTGAGCAGTTCTACGTCTCCCGGCCCAGCCCCAACCAGCCAGACGCCACCTTGCGCGTGTTCGCCGTCACGCGGATTAAACAGCTTGTCGAGGGATTCACTGGCTTGCGTCATGATGTTTTCCGTTACTGCGCCACGCGCAGAGATGAGAGCAGTTGTTTGAGCTCCGGGATACAGGAGCCACAGTTGGTGCCGCATTTCAACACCGCGCCGAGCGCTGCCGGGGAATCACAGCCCTCAGCGATGGCCCGGCGAATCGCCACTTCACCGACGCCAAAGCAGCTGCAAAGGGTACGTCCGTGGCTGCCGCCCTGCGCCGGTCGCCCGCCCAACAGCGCATGTCGCTGCTGCGGCAAATCGGGCGGCTGGCTGAAGGCCCGCGCGATAAATGGGTGATCGATGTCTGGTAGCCAGGGCGCGGCATAAAAGGCGCATGCCAACTTGCCCTCGCGCCAGCCAAGCCAGTGCAATTGCTGTCCCGCCTGCGCCTGCTGCCATTGCAATGCGGACATGCCCGGCAGTTGCATCAGCCATTCGCCAGCATGAGCGCTGCCCGCCAGCACATAGCGCTGCACGCCGGGCTGTGGGGCTCGCGACCAGTAGAGTAGTGCAGGCGGCGTGATGATGTCCGGCAGCCACAGCCAGCCTTGCCACGCTGGACGCAGTAGTTGCAAGCGCACCGCCGTTTGTTTTAACGCTGGCTGAGCGGAATCGGGACAACAGCTGGCCGCGACTAATCCATCGACGTTGGCCTGCCCGCTGAACTGTCTTGTCCAGTGCATCGGCACAAAGATTTGCCCACGCTGCAGGCCGCTGTCGAGGGTGACGCGTCCGCTGCACCAGCCCAGCGCCGACTGCACGCGCGTCACATCGCCGTGGCTCAAGCCGTACGCCGCCGCATCCAGCGGATTTAGCGCGACAAAGGGTTCATCGTAATGCTGCATCAGTCGCGGCACGTTGCCGGTGCGCGTCATGGTGTGCCACTGATCGCGGATGCGGCCGGTATTCATCAGCAGCGGATAATCAGTGGTCATGAGGGTTTTAACCGGTATCGCGGGCGGCAGCAGACGCGCTTTTCCATCGGCATGGTAAAAGCGGCGATCGGCAAACAGCCGCGCGGTGCCGTTGGGTGACGCGGCAGTGATCGGCCACTGCACCGGGGCTAACTGGTCATATTGCTCACGCGTGATGGTTGCCAGCGCGCTGATATCAAAGGCGCGCGTGCCGCGATTCTCAAAACCAGACAGCGCGGCATGCTCGGCGAAAATCTCGCCTGGATGCTGCCAGGCAAAGGCCGCGCCAAAACCGAGTCGCTGCGCCACCTGCGCCAGCAGCCACCAATCCGCTTTGGCCTCACCGGCTGGCGCAATAAAACTGCGCTGGCGTGAGATACGCCGCTCCGAATTGGTCACGGTGCCGTTTTTCTCGCCCCATGCCTGCGCCGGCAGTAGCACATCAGCAAATTGTGCCGTGTCGCTGTGGGCGCTGACTTCCGACACCACCACCAGCTCGCATTTCGCCAGCGCGTGCGCCACGCGGTTACCTTCCGGCATCGAAACGGCAGGATTGGTACCCATGATCCACACTGCCTTGACGTCGCCGCGTTCGATGGCATTGAACAGATAAACTGCCGTCAGTCCCGGCTGCTGCGCAACACGATCGCTCCGCCAAAAGCGCGCAACACGATCAACCTCTGCTGCGCTAAAGCCCATGTGCGCCGCCAGCTGATTGGCTAAGCCGCCCACTTCACGGCCGCCCATGGCGTTGGGCTGTCCGGTCAGCGAAAACGGTCCGCAGCCCGCACGGCCGATTTTGCCGCTGAGCAGATGCGCATTGAGGATGGCGTTGTTGTTATCGCTGCCGGTTTGTGACTGATTGATGCCCATGCACCACAGCGTCAGCACGCGCGGCTGCGCTGCGAACAGCTGCCAAAATGCCACAATGTCATGCTCACTCAGCTGGCAGGCAGCGGCGACCGTCGCCACATCCCACGCCTCACAGGCGGCTAAGGTCGCTTCCACATTGGCCAGATGCGGCAACATACTGGCATCGATACCCGCATGGTGCGCCAGCCAGTTCAGCAGCCCGGCAAACAGCGCGCTATCAGATCCCGGTTGCAGCGCCAGATGAACATCAGCAAGGTCACAGCTGGCAGTACGACGCGGATCGATCACCACCAGCTGCATCTCAGGGCGTTCGGCTTTGGCCTGCACCAGCCGCTGCCACGCCACTGGATGCGCCCATGCCGCGTTGGAGCCGACTAACACCACAACATCGGCTTGTTCAAGATCGTCATAGCAGCACGGCACCGCATCGGCACCGAAAGCGCGTTTGTAACCCACCACCGCCGAAGCCATACACAGCCGTGAATTGGTATCGATGTTGGCAGAGCCAATAAAGCCCTTCATCAGCTTATTGGCGGTGTAATAATCCTCCGTTAGCAGTTGACCGGAGCCGTAAAAGGCCACCGCCTGCGGGCCATGTTGATCGATGATGCGCCGGAAACCCGCCGCCACATGGTCCAGTGCGGCATCGATACTGACGCGCTGACCATCAATCTGCGGCCAGAGCAAACGACCGTCATGCATCAGGGTCTCGCCCAGCGCTGAACCTTTGACGCACAGCCGACCGAAATTAGCCGGATGCTGGCGGTCGCCGCTCACCGGCGCATCGAGGGCTTTCACCTCCACGCCACAGCCCACGCCGCAGTACGGACAGGTGGTTTTCATGAGGCCGCCGCCAGCGCAATAATCGGCTGATGCCCGAGCCACACTTTGCCGCCCTCCACGCGCACCGGCCAGCAGCGCAGCTGATGCTCGGCGTTATCGAGACTTTGTCCGTCGCGCAGCCGCACGCGCTGCTTGTAGAGCGGTGATATCACCACCGGCTCGCCCGCTACGTCGCCGAGAATGCCACGCGACAGCACGCTGGCTTGCGTGCCGGGCTCAATATCTTCCAGCGCATAAATCGCCTCGCCCAAGCGGAACAAGGCCACACGCTGACCGCCTAACCGCGCACCCATGCCCGCAGACGGCGGGATAGCGTCGACAAGGCAAATGGCACTCCAGGGTTCTGCCGGCAACGTGGTAACGGGAATGCTGTCCGCCGTCGCGGGCTGACGCTGACCGCGCACCTGCACATAGTTGAGCGTCTCGTCAGGCTGCTCGCTGTTGACGGTGGCGGTAAACAAGGCGCGACGCGAAGGATCCTGCAGCGTGCTGTGCCATTCGCACTGATAGCGCTCCACCACGCGCTGCATCTCCTGCTCCAGTTGCACGGCTATACCGAGTGAATCTTCGATCACCACCTGACGCAGGTAGTCGAGTCCGCCTTCCATGTTATCCATCCACACGCTGGTGCGCTGCAGACGATCGGCGGTGCGCACATAGAACATCAAGATGCGGTCAACGTAGCGCAGCAGCGTTTCATCATCGAGATCGCTGGCGAACAAATCGGCATGACGCGGTTTCATCCCGCCGTTGCCGCAGACATACAGGTTCCAGCCTTTTTCCGTGGCGATTACGCCAATGTCCTTGCTCTGCGCTTCAGCGCATTCACGCGTGCAGCCGGAAACCGCCATTTTAATTTTGTGCGGGGCGCGCAGCCCTTTGTAGCGATTCTCTAATGCGATGGCGAAGGCGGTAGAATCCTGCACGCCGTAACGGCACCAGGTTGACCCCACGCAGGATTTTACCGTGCGCAGCGATTTGCCATAAGCGTGACCGGTTTCAAAACCCGCCGCGATTAAGTGTTCCCAGATATCCGGTAACTGATCGAGCCGCGCACCGAACAGATCGATGCGCTGACCGCCGGTGATTTTGGTGTAGAGATCGTAACGAGCGGCTACTTCACCAATCGCAATTAGCCCTTGCGGCGTAATTTCACCGGCTGGCACACGCGGTACCACCGAATAGGTGCCATCTTTCTGGATGTTGGCGAAGTAGCGATCGTTGGTATCCTGCAGCGGCAGATGTTCGGGCTTCAGTAAGTAGTCATTCCAGCATGATGCCAGCAATGATCCCACCAGCGGCTTGCACACTTCACAGCCCTGTCCGCGCCCGTTGAGCTGTAATAGCTGCTCGAAGGTGCTGATGTTGCCGACGCTGATCAGGTGATAAAGCTCCTGACGCGAGTAGGCAAAGTGTTCACAGATATCCTTCTTCACTTCCACGCCCTGACTGGCGAGCTGGAACTCCATCACCTGTTTGACTAATGCGCTACACCCACCGCAGCCGGTTGCCGCTTTGGTGCAGCTTTTGATCGCCGCCATGTCACCGCAGCCGCCCTGCACTGCCCCGCAAATGTCCGCCTTGCTGACGTTATGGCACGAGCAGATTTGCGCGCTGTCTGGCAACGCCGCGACACCCAGCGCTTTAGCCGGCGCACCCGCTAACTGGGGCAAAATCAGGCTTTCCGGCTCTTCTGGTAACGGTAACTGATTCAGCATCATCTGCAGCAGGCTGGCGTAATCTGCGCTGTCGCCCACCAGCACGCCGCCAAGCAGCGTTTTGCGATCTTTGCACACCACCAGTTTTTTGTAGATGCCCTTTGGATTATCGATCCACTGATAACTTTGGCTGTCAGCGGTGCGCCCGTGCGCATCGCCAAATGACGCCACTTCCACGCCGAGCAGTTTCAGTTTCGTGCTCATGTCGGCACCGCTGAACGCCAGTTCTTCCTGCGCCAGCTGCGCCGCCAGTACGCGCGCCATTTGATATCCCGGCGCAACCAAACCGAAAATTTGCCCTTGCCACAGCGCGCATTCACCAATCGCATAGACATCTGCGGCGCTGGTGGCGCAAGCGTCGTTGATCAGAATGCCGCCGCGTTCACCCAGTTGCAGACCGGCGGCGCGCGCCAGTGCATCACGCGGACGAATACCCGCTGAAAATACCAGCAGGTCCGTTGCCAGCAGGCTGCCATCGGCAAAACGCAGCTGCAGGCTGCCATCCGGCAGACTCTCAATCGCTTCAGTTTGCTTGCTGGTATGAACTTGAACGCCCAGCGCGCTGATTTTGCCGCGCAGCATCTGCGCGCCGCCGTCATCCAATTGCACCGCCATCAGACGCGGCGCGAACTCCACCACATGGGTTTCCAGACCGAGCTGTTTCAATGCGTTGGCGGCTTCCAGTCCGAGCAGCCCGCCTCCAATCACCACCCCGCGCGTCGCATTACGGGCACAGTCAGCAATCGCATCCAGATCGGCCAGTGTGCGGTATACAAAACAACGCGCGTGATCGTGGCCGGGAACCGGCGGTACAAACGGCACCGAGCCGGTCGCCAGCACCAGTTTATCCCAGGTCAATTCCGCGCCGCTGGCATCACGCAGGCTGCGTTTTGCACTGTCAATTGCCACCACTTCACAACCGCTGCGCAGTTCGATGCCGTGTTGCTGAAAGAAGTTATCGCAGACCAGTGACAAATCGTCCGCGCTTTTACCGTTGAAGTATTCGGTAAGATGCACGCGATCGTAGGCCATCTGCGGCTCATCGCCGTATACCACGATGTGATAGTGCTGATGCAGTTCACGACTCACCAGCTGTTCGAGAAAATGGTGGCTGACCATGCCATGTCCAACCACGGCGAGAAGAGGTTTGCTCATCATCTGGCTTCCTGCAGCGCTTGGCTGCGTTGTGTTGTCGTCAAGACCGAACAGTGCGTTAATGCCCACCTGCGCGGCCTGTTGAAGTTGTGGTAGCAGCGTGCCTGCCGCCTGGCTGTCGCCAAACAGCAGCACGCCGCGCAGTGCGCCATTGCGCAAAAACAGTCGGCGATAGTGCTGGTGCAGCGGGTCAAAGCTGCTGATGGCGTCGCCTTCGCTGATATCGCCCGCACTGAACATCTCAATGCCGCTGACTTTCAGCCGCGTACCGTTTTCCTGATAGTGAAAGTCGGCCACGGGTTCACCCGCCAGTTGTGCTGCCAGCACGGCGGCCTGCGTCAGACAAGGCGCAATCAAGCCAAAGGTTTCGCCGCTGATTTCGCAGCACTCACCCAGCGCATACACATGCGGAAGCGCGGTTTGCAGTTGACGGTTAACCAGAATGCCGCGCTGGCAAGGCACGCCCGCCGCCTGCGCCAGCGCGATCTCCGGCAGCACGCCGATGGCGATCACCACCTGTTCCGCTGCGATAACCGCCCCATCGCCGAGCGTGACGCTTTCGGCGTCAATGGCCTGCAAAGTGACGCCGAGCCGACAGCGAATACCGCGCTGTGCCAGATGCTGCTGCAACAGCGCACCCGCTTTGGCATCCAGCTGGCGATCAAGCAGCCACGGACGATGATGCAGCAGCGTGACGTCACGTCCACGCTGACGCAGCGCCGCTGCGGCTTCCACGCCAATCAATCCGCCGCCCAGCAGCACCACCGGACCTTGCTGCGCGAGCATGGCCTCCACGTCTCGTACCGTGCGGAAACCCTGCACCTGTGGGCGATGGATGCCGGGCAGATCCGGCATGCGCGGCCTCGAACCGCAGGCGAACACCAGCTTGTCCCAGTGCAGTGTGCGCTGGTCGGTTTGTACTGTGCGCGTAGGGATATCTACCTGCAGCGCCTCTTCCCCCATCAGCAACTGCACCTGATGTGCCGCATACCATTCGGGTTCGTGGAGCACCGTGTCAGCAAAGGCTTTTTCGCCCGCCAGCACCGGCGACAGCAGCACCCGGTTGTAATTGCCGTGCGGCTCACGGCCAATCACCGTGATGGCGTAGCGACCCGGTGCACGTTGCAGCAAGATTTCCACCATGCGCATCGCCGCCATGCCGTTCCCGATCACTACCAGTCGCTGCAACATGGTTGTCCCCTTACGCCACAGCCGTTTGCTTTTCATACAGGAAATGCAGAATCCGCTGACGCAGCTGGTGATAGCGCGGCTCGTCGGCCAGCGCTACCCGTGAACGTGGACGCGGCAGGTCGATGTTGAGAATGTCACCGACCTGCGCGGCGGGGCCGTTGGTCATCATCAGCACGCGATCTGACAGCAACACCGCCTCATCGACATCGTGCGTAATCAGCACAATGGTGGTATTGAGCTCCTGCTGGATGCGCATCACGCTGTCTTGCAGATGGGCGCGCGTTAGCGCATCAAGCGCACCGAACGGTTCATCCAGCAGCAGCACTCGCGGCTGCATGGCCAGCGCACGCGCAATCCCGACACGCTGCTTCATGCCGCCGGAGATCTCCGACGGACGCTTATGCAGCGCGTGACTCATCTGCACGCGATTGAGGTTGTGTTCGATCCACTCGCTCATCTCGCTTTTGCTCATTTTTCCTTTGAACACTTGCTGCACCGCCAGCTCCACGTTTTGGTAGGCGGTCAGCCACGGCAGCAACGAATGGTTCTGGAACACCACCGCACGCTCCGGACCGGGACCGCTGATTTCGCGGTTGTCACACAGCAACACGCCGCTACTCGGCTGCGTCAGCCCGGCTATCAAATTGAGAAGCGTGGACTTTCCGCAGCCGGAGTGACCAATCAGGCTGAGGGTTTCACCTTCGTGGATATCAAAACTGACGTTATCGAGGGCGAGGAACTCGCCGCCTGCGGTATTGAAGCGCTGGCTGACCTGCTGTACGCGAATAATTGGATTCATCATCGGCTCCTTATTTTTCCCAGCTAAAGCGGCGTGCCAGTAACATCAGCGCCTGTTCGAGCAGTAACCCGACCACGCCAATCACCACGATGGCAATCAGGATGTTTTCCACATTGAGGTTGTTCCACTCGTTCCAAATCCAGAAACCGATACCGAGCCCACCGGTTAGCATTTCCGCAGCGACAATCACCAGCCATGCGATGCCCATCGATAAACGCATACCGGTTAACACTGCAGGCAGCACCGCCGGGAACAGAATGCGGCGCATCACTGTCCACTCATTGAGCCGCAGCACGCGCGCCACATTGAGATAATCCTGCGGAATTCGCTGTACGCCTTCGGCGGTGTTGATCACCATCGGCCAGATGGAGCAGATGAAAATGGTCCAGCTTGATGCCGGTTCAGCGCGCTGGAACAGCAGCAGGCCAATCGGCAACCAGGCAAGTGGACTGACCGGACGCAGCAACGCGATGATCGGGTTGAGCATGTGCGCGATAAAGGTAAAACGGCCAATCAGGAATCCGGCGGGAACGCCCACCAGCGCCGCCAGACCAAAGCCGATTGCCACCCGCTGCAGCGAGGCGACCACGTTCCAGCCGATGCCCTGATCGTTGGGCCCGTTGTTGTAAAACGGATCGGCAAACAGCGTGACGGCGGCTTGCCAGGTGGCATATGGCGTGGGGAAGCCTTTACTGGACATTGAAGCCAGTTGCCAGACAAACAGCAGCAGAATCAGGCCGCAACTGGCGGGGATTAGCCGCTGCAGCAGGGGACGGAGCCAGCGTTGACCCGGACGCGGTGCGGGCGTTACCTTGAGTGCAATCACCTGCGCCGGTGGCGCGGCGATCGGCGCGGTATTGAGCGAGCGTGCTTCAGATTTCATCATGACCTCACTTAACGGCGTTTAAGGGCAAAACTGTCGGCATAAGCGGCGGGATTGCTGCCGTCCCATACTTTGCCGTCGAACAGTGTGCTGCTGCGCATCTCGCCGGCTGGGACGCTAATGCCGCCCACCGCGCTGGCGGCCTGTTTGTAGATATCAATACGGTTGATCTGACGCGCCACTGCTGCATAATCAGGCGCGGTTTGCACCATGCCCCAGCGCTTCATCTGCGTCAGGAACCACATGCCGTCGGAAATCCACGGGAAGCTCACTTCACCGTCGCGGAAGAAGCGCATACCGTGCGCGTCCTGCCAGCGCTGACCGAGGCCATTTTCGTACTGACCGAGCATGCGCCCTTCCAGCGTTTCCACTTTGGTGTTGATCCACGCGCGTCCGGCCAGCACCTGCGCGGTCTCTTTGCGGTTAGCGTCGGAGGCATCGATCCAGCGCGCGGCTTCCAGCACTGCGGCGGTCAGCGCACGGGCGGTATTGGGGTTCTCTTGCACCCAGGCGGCGCGCGTGGCGAGAATTTTTTCCGGATGATCCGGCCAAATTTGCTGTGTGGTGGTGGCGGTAAAACCGATGTTGTCGCTGATAGCACGCTGGTTCCACGGCTCGCCAACGCAGAAGCCACTCATGTTGCCCATCTTCATGTTCATCACCATTTGCGGTGGCGGGACCACCACGGTGCGCACATCCTCAAACGGGTCGATACCGGCGTTGGCCAGCCAGTAATAGAGCCACATGGCGTGTGTACTGGTTGGGAAGGTATGCGCGAAGGTAAAGCTGCCTTTGGCTTGGCTGGCGATTAATTTTTGCAGGCTGGCCGCATCAGTAACTTTCTGATCTTTAAGCTGATTCGCCAGGGTGATGGCCTGCCCGTTGTTGTTGAGCGTCATCAGGTTAGCCATCTCATGCTGAGGCCCGGCAATGCCCAACTGCAGACCATAAATCATGCCGTACAACGCGTGCGCGGCATCCAATTCGCCAGCGGTGAGCTTGTCGCGCACCGCCGCCCAGCTGGCTTCTTTACTCGGTTGCAGCGTCAGACCGTATTTTTTATCGAAGCCTTTTACTGACGCCATCACCACCGGCGCGCAGTCGGTGAGCGGAATAAAGCCGACGCGAATGTTGCTCTTTTCGGGCGCATCGGAACCGGCAGCCCATACCGCATTGCGTAATCCCGGCAGTAGATAGCTGCCACCGACCGCCGCGCTACCCAGGAGAAATTGACGTCGTGACAATGTGAACCGCGTTTTGCTCATCATGCGCATCCTGAAAAAAAGAATAAAAAAAGGCGTCCTCCCGCATGTCGCAAAAACATGGGGCCGGACGCCTTTATCCAAAGCACTCGCTTCACCGCCGTTGGCGAAACAAATGCGCAATGTCTGTAAGGTATTGCAAAACCTGTGCCAAAAATATCAGGCCGTTTTATCAAGGCTGGCGCTATAAATGCGCTGATGATGCGTCGTTTTTGCACTGCGCTGACGCACTCTACGCACAGGGTTTGTGCAGCTACCTCCTTCGAGTTATGCCTTGAGCGTGGCGGCAACCGCCAGCACCGCCAGGGCTATTTCCAGCACCCGTTTGTTCTGGTTCATGGCGCTCTTACGCAGCGCCTGCCACGCATCCTGCTCGCTGAAACCGTGCTGCTGCATCAACCAGCTTTTCGCCTGATCGATAATTTTGCGTTCATCCAGTGACGCGCGCATCGAGGCGAGTTCATCGGCCTGCGTCTGCAGACGCTGCGACTGCTCACGGATCAACGCCAGCACCGAACGCCCGAGCTGGGGCGCGAGGCCATTGCTGTCCAGCGTGGTTTCAACGCCTGACAGCCAGCTGGCACCCGCGATATAAAGCGAGAAACTGGCCTCTTCTCCGATGGCTATCGGCGGAGATTCACTGTGCTGGGCAGCCGCAATCGCACACTGACAGCGATTCATCAGCGTGGCGCACAGTGTATCTTCAATCTGTTTCATCTGATCGAGACGCGAACTGAGCAGACTAAACCACTGCAACACGCCATTTTCACCGCACTGTGCGCCGGTGCAGGCGATGCGTCTTAGCCGCTCAATTTGGCTGCCGGCATCGGCTATCGCCTGCCAGCGTTGTAGATTTTCCGCATCAGAAAATTGGCTGAAAGTCGCAAAGCTTTGCTCCTGCGCAGCGATCAACACCTGAATGCGCTGCCGTTGCGTCTCGGTAAATTCACCGGCAGCGAATCCCGCCGAACCGGTGGCGCGCTCCTGTCCGGCCAGCTCTTTGCCTTGCATAAAGCTAAATAGCGCGATTAACGCACGCGAGATGTCCGGCTCACTGGCGGTATCCGCCGCTTCAAATACCAGATTGAGTAAGGTGCAGATGATGTGATTAAACGCATCCATCGCCTGCGCCTGCGTCACGGTGCGGCTGTGTACTTGCTGACGCAGCGCCGGCAGACTGTCCAGCGCCTGAAGCGCAGTCGCGATCAGCATGCAAAATCGGCTATAGCCGGGCTGCGCCTCTGCTTCCGGCAGCACCGCCATTGCACGCTGTTCGCGCAGTTCTACCTCCGCAGCGCGCTGTGCTAGCTCTTCACCAAACAGTCGACCAGCCGAGCACAGCCAGATATTGCTGGCTCCACGTTCACGCTGCAGCACATGGATCAATTCACTGATGGCGGTAATCTGTTCGCCGGTCCGCAGCAACCGTTGCAGGCTCGCAATCTCGCTGGCGCGGCTAGCACGTAGATAGTTCAAAGCCCGATTCATTGCTTTCTCCAGCGGTTTAGCGGTGTAAACAGAGGGTTAAGCAAAAGCCATGCCGTGCTGCGTTTAAACGTGGCAGAATTGGGCCCGGAAATTCCGAAATTGAGAAAATTGTTTCGCAAGGCAATCTTTTTTGCTTCATACAAATAGATTAATCTTATTTACCATTTTCGTTTGGTACTAACAGCGACCAAATGCCGTTGCGCTGCCTCGCATCGTTAACTGCAGCGAATAAATTAACTAAGCTTATCTATCACCGTGACTATGTGTTTTATATCATCGGCCTGCGCTGCTTTTTCGCCCGCTAGCACGGGATTTCTCATGGTGCAATGGTTTGAATTCTCAAAAGTCTTAGGTAGACTTAGTTCAGCACTATCTTTCTGTAATCTGTCTGTTTTTTTGATGGCTTTCTCGCTGCTTAATCTGCCTGCCTTAACGGCCCGTGCCGCAGATTACTCTGCAGCTAATCTGATGAAATTTGAGGATCATGGTGAATAAGAGTCTCGTGCTTGTGTTGCTGGCGGTATTAAGTCTGGCTGCTTGCAAAGCGCCACCGCCACCCGTTACAGATGACACGCTGGTAACCAGTGAAGTGAATGGCGTCCAACTGGTCCATCGTCATGCGGTGGCAGCACCTGGCGAATTCACGCCGGTCAATGAGAGTTATCGCGCGCTGTATGCTGCCTCGGTAATGACCACGCCTGATTATGGTGGCAAGGTAGTGCGCTATCTTGATAACGCCAAACCGTTTGAAGTGCTCGGCCGTGTTGAACACAGCTGGCTGGCAGTGGCTGATGAGCCTAACGGCCAGTTAATTGGCTATATTCCGCCGAAAGCGGGCGTGGAGAGCAGCCGTTACGACGCGACCATTCGAAGCGATCGTCCGCGCCCCCGCCGCAACAGCAAACAGGTTTGTGTGGCCGTTGGCGGCGCCAGCAAGGCTTGTCGCACTAACGATACCGCGACCTGGATTTTAGACTGATAATGCAATCCGGCGCACAATGCCCGCAGAAGCGCTTGCTCTGCGGGCTGTGATTTTCGCCCTTGCCTGGATAACCAAGATTTAATGACTCAGGATTCCCTTGCTCGCGATGGCATTGTCGCGGGCAATGATAACCTTTTGCTTAATGCCGCAGCACCCATCCTGAATGCCGTGGTACGTATACGGCAGGCCGCGACACATGACGATCCTGCCGGATTGCGCCAGTTACTGATCGAAGAGATCCGCCAATTCGAACAACGCTGTAAACAAGCGGGCTTACCTTTTGAGATGATTATCGGCGCGCGCTACTGCCTGTGCAGCGTGCTGGATGAAGCCGCAGCGCAAACGCCGTGGGGCACGCGCGGCGTGTGGTCCGGCAACGGCATGCTGGTCACCTTTCACAATGAAAGCTGGGGCGGAGAGAAAGTTTTCCAGCTGTTGTCGCGCGTATCGCAAAGCCCGCAGCAGCATCTGTGGCTGCTGGAACTGATCCACTATTGCCTGCTGCTTGGTTATGAAGGCCGTTATCGCGGCAGTGACAGCGGCCGCGCGCAGTGTGAAGCCATCCGCAAACGCCTGGCACAACTCATTACGGAACATCGCCCGGCGAGCGCCAATCCGGCAGTGCCACTGGTGGAAGTGCATCCGCTGGTCAGCACCCTGACGCGTCCGATGGTGCCGCTCTGGGCCTGCGTTACCCTGGCCACGCTGGTGGCGAGCCTGATTTACAGCGGGCTGAACTGGCGACTCGGCAACGCCGCCGAACCGCTGCTGCGCACCATCTATCAAACCCCGCTGCCACAAATCACGCCAGGACGTCGCCCTACTTCCCCTCAAGCGCTGCTCGATCTGCATCAACGTCTGAATGATGTGATTGCCGCCGGACAGCTGGAAGTGAGCGACGGCGCGTTCGGCAGCAAAGTGATCATCCCCGCTGACAAACTGTTCTCCAGCGACGGCACGGTGGTGAATCAGGTGGGACGGGCGCTGCTGGCGCATGTCGCCAGCGCAATGAAAACCGTTAAAGGCACGGTGTTGGTGTCGGTGTACACCGATAACAGCCCGGTCGATGGCCGTTTCGCCTCCAGCTACGAATTCTCCTCTGCGCGCGCACGCGCCATCATGCAGCTGCTTAATCCGCAGCTCGCGGAAGGTCACAGCGTGAAAGCGGAAGGTCGCGGCGACAGCAATCCGCTGCTGCCGAACGACAGTAATGAAAACCGCGCCCGCAATCGTCGGGTGGAAATCACCCTGTTTGTGACACCGGAAACCCTCGGCAATCATCAGGGAGGCCAATGATGCGCGCATCACTGCAACATCTGTTAACCCATCGCCTGCTGTGGAGCCTGATTGGCGTCACGGCATTGAGCTGCGTGCTGTGGATGCTCGGACCGCTGTGGAGCTGGGGCGATACGCGCCCGCTCGAGCCGGTATTGCCGCGCCAGTTAGCGGTGGGTCTGCTCTATCTGCTCTGGCTGCTGTTCCAGTTTATTCCTGCACTGTGGCGCGGCTGGTTTAATAGCAAGTTGCTCAACCGGCTGCAGCAGATGAGCCAGGAAGAGTTATCCGATCGTCAGGCCACCGAAACCCTGCTGGCGCAGCGCTTCAGTGAAGCAGCGCTGCGTTTAAAGCGCACCCAGTTTGGTCGTCGTCATCAGCAGAGCTGGCTGGCACGTTTTCAAAGTCACTACCTTTATCAGCTGCCGTGGTACGTGATGATTGGCGCGCCGGGCGCCGGTAAAACTACCGCGCTACTTAACGCTGGCCTGCAATTCCCGCTCACCGACAGCCTCGGCAAAGCGGCAATTCGCGGCGTGGGCGGCACGCGCCACTGCGATTGGTGGTTCACCGACAGTGCAGTGCTGATCGATACCGCCGGACGTTACGCGCTGCAGGAGAGCCAACGCGCGCGCGATGGCGCGGAGTGGCACAGTTTTATCAATCTGCTAAAGCGCTATCGCACCCGTCAGCCGATCAACGGCGTGATCATGACCATCAGCGTCTCCGATCTGCTGACCGATTCAGCCGAAGCGCGCCATGCGCAGGCCAGCGCGCTACGTGAACGCATGGCGGAGCTGCATCAGCACACCGGCATTCACTTCCCGGTGTATGTGATGGTGACCAAAACCGACCTGCTGAAAGGGTTTATGAGTTTTTACGGCACGCTCAGCAAGCCGCAGCGCGATGCGATTTGGGGCTTCACTTTCCCGTGGGAACCGGGCAAACCGCATAAAGACGACTGGCACCGCAGCTTCAGCCAGCAATATCAGCACTTAGAACAGCGTTTACAGCAGCAGCTGGCCGACGTCATGGCCGGCGAGCGCGATCTCACCCAGCGCGCCGACAGCTTCCTGTTCCCGCAAGAGTTCAGTTCGTTGCGTCCGCTGCTGAATGAGTATCTCGATGTGGTGTTTTCCAGCCATCAGGAGCCGATCGCCTGGTCGGCGCGCGGCCTGTTCTTCACCAGCGGCACGCAGGAAGGTTTACCGTTTGACCGCATCATGGGCGAGCTGAACCGCAAGCTGCAGCTGCCGCATACCGGTGAAAGCAGCCTCGCGGCGTGGAATAGCGTCGATCGCAGCAGTCCGATCCCCGGCAACAAAGGACAGAGTTTCTTTATCCGCGATTTGCTGAGCGATTTAGTGTTCCGCGAGAGCGGCCTGGCGGGCAGCAATCGCCATTGGGAATACCGCAACCGCTTGTTCCACTGGATCGGTTATGGCGTGCTGACCGGCGCACTGCTGCTGCTCTCCTGTTTGTGGCTCACCAGCTATATTCAGAATCAGCGTTATCTGGACCAGGTTGCCGAACGCCTCGCGCCGATCACCACCCAGAGTCAGCAGGTGATCCATCAGCCCGCCGATAATATTTTTGATCTGCTACCCTTCTTAAATAGCCTGGTGAAACTGCCGCTCTCCGAGCGTTTTTCCCTCGACAATCCACCGCTTACCATGCGCGTTGGGCTGTATCGCGGCAATCAGGTCAGCGATGCGGCGTGGGCGCTTTATCAAAATGCGCTTAAGTCTTTACTGCTGCCGCGCGTGGCGCAGCAGATCACCAATTTGCTGCGTGACGATCCGGGCACCGATAACGAGTACAGTCGCAATGCGCTGCGGGCCTATCAGATGCTCTATCAGCCGCGCAATTATGACGGCGAGTTTCTGCGTGGCTGGCTGATGCAAAACCTGCAGCGCACGCTGCCGGATGATGTCAGCGCGCGCGATTTGCAGCAGCTCGACTGGCATCTGAGCCAGCTGCTGGATCAGCAAATTCAGTCTTCGCCGTATGCGCGTGACAATGCGTTGATGATGCGCAAGCTTGCGGAGAATCTGAAAAATGCCGGTGACAGCAGCAACACGCTGGCGATTGCACCGCACGTTGTTTCGCAGCGATTGACCAGACACAGTGAGTAATGGTGAGGTAATCATGCCGACACACACTGCGCCGGGCTGGTACGGCAAGTTACCGGCCACCGGCGATTTTTTGCGCCAGCGTCTGAGCGAAAATACCGTGACGCCGTGGAGCCACTGGTTTCAGCAAGGATTACTGCACTGGCATCAGCAAGCCGATGCCAGCACCGCACAGTTTTTACGTGCGCCGGTGTGGAATTTTGTGTTACCGCTTTCGCCGCTGCGTCAGCAGGTGCAGATGGGCTGCCTGCTGCCGTCGTGCGATCGCGTGGGCCGCAGCTGGCCGCTACTGGCGCTGCGCAGCTTCCCGCTGAGCCACTGGCACAGCGCGCAGCTGGCGATGTCCGGCGACTGGTTTCAGGAACTGGGCGCGCTGCTGCTGCACGCGGTGCGCGATCGGCTCAATCCCGATGCGCTGGAGCAGCAGATGCAGCGCCTGTCACCGCTGCTGGTGCCGGATACGCAGCGCAGCGACATCATGGATGTGATTGGTTTTGATGATTTACCCTGCACGCTGAGCTGGCGTGAAGTGGCTGACAGATTCGATCCGCAGCAGCACATGAGCTACTGGTGGAGTAATCGCAGTGACGGTTTTAGCCATGCCACCCATAAACACAGTGGCCCGCTGACTGCGCAACTTTTTTCATTATTGTTTAACCCGGCGTCTGGTGCACAGCCGGGCCGCAACGGCCTCTATCCACCGATGTTTGAATAGGCCGTGGCGTTTGCCTTGTTAACGGGATGACTCATGCAATTTACCATTGTGCAGTGCAATACGGATGTGCCCGCCAAGACGGTAGCCTTTAAACCGCCCGGCGGCACCATCGGCCGCAGTCAGGATAACGATCTGGTGCTGCCTGACGAATCGCGCGCCATATCGCGTCTGCAGGCGCTGGTGCATCTTTCGCCGGAGGGCGAGTGCCGCCTGACCAATCAGGGCAGCGTCACGTCGGTGGTATTGAACGGCGTCGCGTTGCAACGCGGCTCGCAAGTGGCGTTGCAGGATGGCGACACGCTGCAAATCGGTGAGTATGGGCTCGAAGTCCGCGACCCTAACAACCTGAAAGCCCGCCAGGACGATCCGCTGGCGTTCTTTGCCGACAGCAGCGACGACCCGCTCGGTATGATGCAGGAGTCGGAGGTGATTCCCGAGCCGGTTGCGCGTCAGGAGCGCCGCAACGATCCGCGTCTGGCGATTGATCCGCAAAGCGATGCGCCGACGCTGCCAGCCATGTTGCCGGGCGTCTCTCAGGACAAACTAATTGCCGCGCTGCTGGAAGGGATGGGGCTGAACAACGGCCATCAAACCACCATCACCGAAGAGCAGATGCGCGTAACCGGTCGCATGCTGAGCCTGTTTTCGCAAGGCACCGTCGCCCTGCTCTCCTCGCGCTCGATCCTCAAGCGCGGCGTGAAAGCCGACATGACGATGATCCTCAATGAGGCGAATAACCCGTTCAAGATTCTGCCGTCCGGTAAAACCGTATTGATGCAGATGTATCAAAGCCAGATGCCGGGCTTTATGCCGCCGGAACCGGCGGTGCGCGATGCGCTGGTGGATTTGCAGGCGCATCAGCTCGGCATGATTGCCGGTATCCGCGCCATTATTGCCGCCATGCTGCAATCGTTTAACCCGCAGCGCTTAGAAGAAGAAGCACGCAAAGATGGCGTGCTGCCCAAAATGGCGTTCAGTACCGGACGCAAAGCGGCGCTGTGGGATTACTTCTCACGCCACTATCAACGTACCGCTGGCGAAATTGAGGATGACTTCCATACGCTGTTCGGCGAAGCCTTCCTGCATGCCTATGATATGGAAGTGAATCAATATAAAGATTCTCAAACGCGGACCGAAGACGCATGAAGATGATGTTTGCCAGCCGCTGCCAGCAAGGCATGCGCGACGAAAATCAGGATCGTACCGGCGCCGAGCTGGACGATCATAAAGCCTGTTTTCTGGTGTGTGACGGCGTCGCCGGTTTGCCTGGCGGTGATATCGCCGCGCAGCTGGTGCGCGATACGCTGCTAACGCAGCTGCAGCACAGTGCGACGTTCACCCCTGAAAGCACGCGCGCCGCCATCGAACACTGCCAGCAGGTGCTGATTGAGGCACAGGGAAACAATCCGAATTTTTCACGTATGAGCACCACGCTCGCCGCGCTGTTTATCGACCGCGAAAAACAGCGCGCATGGTGGGCGCACGCTGGCGACAGCCGGGTTTATCACTTCCGTCATGGGGTGCTAAATCAGGTGACGCGTGACCACAGTCTGGCCCAGCAGTTACGCGAGGCGGGCTATGAAAATACCGGCATTAACAGTAATTTACTCTATAATGCGCTCGGTGTTGAGCCTGCCCGTCCGGCCACTTTTAGCGAGGTGATTACGCTGGCCGATGGCGATGCGTTTCTGGTTTGCAGCGATGGATTCTGGCTCAATCTCACCACCCACGAAATGGAACTGGCCCTGCGCATGGTGAATGCCTGCGAAGAGTGGCTGACTTTGATGGAACAAGCCGTTAACCGCAGTGTTAAAAGCGACAATCTCAGCGCTCTGGCCGTCTGGATTGGCGAACCGCAGGAAGCGACGCTGCTTTATTCCCAGGCTGATGCGGCACGTTTTCTGCCGTCACGTTATTGATCCAAGGATGCTTATGAAAGTGTGGTTGACGGGCTTCGCAACCCTGTTGCTGGCCGTAAATGCGCAGGCAGAAGATTATCGCGTGGTGTATTCCCCGAGCCTGTCATTAGAAGTCTACATTGATGACGTGGCGAGCAAAGCGCCCAACGACTGGTGCAAAGAGACGCTGCCGCTGCGCATCGTCTCGGGCAAAAGCACCGACTCCAGCATCCTGACCAGCTTCCTGCCGCGCGTCGGTACGCTGCTGGCGAATCAGTGCGGCCTGCTGGATGAACTGCCGTGGCAGATGACCAATAAAGAGGGCAGCGTGCTGGCTAACGGCAGCGCGGCCAAATTACAGAACTGGCGCCCGATCGTGCTGAACGATGCCACCGCCAGCGCCACCACCAGCAATGCCGCGCCGCTCGATTTGTCACGCCCGGCGGATAGCACGCCGCTGCAGCACTTTGCCTTGCCGGGCGGCTGCCATTTCCGTACCTGGTGGGATGACAAAGGCGAATCGCTGTTTATCCCGGATAACCCGAATCAGCACTGCTCCACCGAAGGCTGGCTGGAAGGCCCGAGCGAAATGACGCTGATGAGCGCTGGCAAAACCCATAATCTGGCGCTGAACTTCTATCAGGGCTACCCGATTGCAGATTTGAAAATGAGCGGTCCGCCGCTGGAAGTGGTCTCGGTGAATAACCAGCGCATGATTGTTACGCGTCCGGATGCCGATGATAGCTGGTTAGTGCTGCCGTTTGATGCACAACAGCATGTGTGGCGTTTTAGCGGCACACTACTGGTGAAGATGGACAAAACCGCCGATCAGGGCAGCGATGTGCTGAAAAAGCGGGTTGAGACGTTACGCGGCGTTTGGTCGCCGCAATTTATGCCACAGCAAAAAGTGACTGTGTTACTGATTGACACCCTGCATGCGGATCTCGCCGATCCGGCGATTGGTGCCTGGCGTAACATTAATTAATTAGCGGTCGTTGCCTGCCGTCATCGTGATGACGGGGCGCTACAGGACGTGTTCAGAGAGTTCACTATGTCGGCAAACGAAAACCATACACCTAACGCCCTCCCTGCGGGCTACCGGTTTAATGAATTTGAAATCAAGGAAGTGATTGGCGGCGGCGGCTTCGGCATTGTTTATCGTGCCTGGGATCATCAGCTGGAACGCACCATCGCGATCAAAGAGTACATGCCCGTCTCGTTGGCGGTGCGTGCGGCGGATATGTCGCTGGAACTGCGCGGAGAGCGTTTCCATAAGCTGTTTACCGCCGGTCGTAATAGCTTTATTCAGGAGGCGCGCCTGCTGGCACGCTTCAATCATCCCGGCTTGCTGCACGTGCTGCGCTTCTGGGAAGAGAACGGCACCGCCTACATGGGCACGCTTTATTACAGCGGCATGACGCTGAAAGAGTGGCAGATCACCAGTCCGGACAGCATTGACGAGAACTGGATCCGTCGTCTGCTACCGCCGCTGTTTGGCGCCATTGATACTATCCACGCCGCCGGTTATCTGCATCGCGATATCTCGCTGGATAACATCCAGATTCAGGAAAACCAGCTGCCGGTGCTGCTTGATTTTGGCTCGGCGCGCAAAGAGATCGGCAACCTCTCGGATGAAACCGAGATCATGCTGAAGCCCGGCTTTGCGCCGATTGAGCAGTACAGCGAAGAAGGCGAAATAGAGCAAGGTCCGTGGACCGATATCTATGCGCTAGGCGCAGTGCTGCACAACCTGATCACCGGCCATGCACCGCCGGTGAGCGTGGTGCGCTGCATTGAGGATAACTATCAGCCGCTGGTGGAGCGCAAGCCGGAAGGCTATTCGCTGCCGCTGCTGCACGCTATTGACTGCGCGTTAGCCATGAAGCCAGCAGATCGTCCGCAAAGCATTGATGCCTTTGCCAGCTTGATCGATCTGCCGGTCAGCGATGTCGAAGCGCTCTCCACCACTATTCCGCTCGTGGCTGAGCCGGTTGTGCCGGTGGAGCCGAGTGTTGCAACGCCGGAACCGCAAGTGTTGGCCGTCAATCATGCTGCTGCTGCCGTGGAACCTTTGACGCCGCGCAACGTGCGTCGTTTGTCGCCAGGTTTAGTGGTGGCCGCTGCGATTGCGGTGCTGGCGGTTGTGGTGGTGGTTTGGAAAGCGAATCATCACAGCGAAGCACCGCCGGTTGCCGCCAGCACCGCGCCCGCTGCGCCTGCTGCCGCAGCAGGCAACAGTGTAGCGAGCAGCGCACCGACGGTGGCGACGGTTTATCTGCGTTTGCAGGCGGGTGAGAATGTGATGCTGAATGGCGAAGCCCGCGATGTGAAGCCCTCCTCCAGCGGATTCGCTTCACTGAATCTGGCGGCGGGGAACTATCGCATTGAGGTGCGTAACGGCAACCAGGTGCATAGCCAATCGCTGACCATCGATAAGCCGGGAACCTGGCTGATTAATCCGGCGCAGTAATCCGTATCAGCGCGCTGCCGAATGACTCTGCAGCGCTCTGACATCTGCTGCCAGGCGCGTCAATGCCGCTTCCTGCATGCCACGTTTGCCTAGCTCCTGCTCCAGCGCGTAGAGGTATTGTGCGTTGGTGCCGAGCGGACCGCTGGCCTGAGCAATCAACGGCGCAATGGTGCTGCGGCAGGAATCGGTTTCATAAAGCGGATGACGCGGATCCATGATAAACACCAGCGCGGTAACGTTGCGTCCATCCTCCAGCTCCAGTTCACACCAGGTTGGCAGATAGCAGCCGGTGATCATTTCACGCTTCCACAGCAGCTCCAGCTCATCATGCAAACGCGATTCCGGTAAGCGGAACGCCAGTCCGCTGGTGGAACCGCCCTCTTTCAGCGCCAGCATGCGGCCAGGCGCGGTTACGGTGCCGCGACCGGCAATCAGACGCAGGCAAAACGCACGGTGCCAGCCCTCTAAACGACCCGGTGCCACTTCGGCCGCTTCAAAAATGGGATTCCACATCAGCGAGCCGTAGCCAAAAATCCACACCGGGCTTTGGTCAGGACGACAGGCCAGCGTCGCGGACAGCGATGCCGCACGCTTTTCACAGCTCCAGAACAGCGCTTCATCAATATCGCCAAACGATGTTTTACAATCTGCTTTTAACAAAAATTCCCGCGTTAACACTGTGGTCTCCTCTACTACGCTTACATCTTGCCGGTGTGGTTCCTCAAAACTGATGTCTACAGGCGACGCTCATTGCATCGTCTTAAGAGAAGACATTAATTCATTTTTAACAAAACATTCAAGATTGACCCCGATCACAAAAGGGAAATTCTGTGTAAATAGCATCGGCTGCCTGGTGAGGAACTTGAATGGCGAAGGGAAAAGTGCGAGGCGGGCCGCACCGGCCCGCAAAACAAACTAGTTTTTAGGGTGCCACTTGTCATCGTCACCTTTTGAGTACTCATGCTTGACTGCTGCCCAGGCGACTTTGTGTGCCACCTCTTCGCGCGACTCATCGCCACGCCGGTCGTCGGGATCTTTGTATTGGTCCCAGGCGCTGTTAAAGGTCTTTTGATAGATGGTTTGTGCGTGAGCCGGCAGGACATGACGCACGCTGTCTGGCAGCTCTTTGTTTGATGAATAAGGCATATTTCCTCCTGTTTCATACCCAGGGTTTAAGTCTGGATCATCTGGGTCAAAACGCAAACTGGTACTTTCACTGGCAGATGGCGTAAAACAGGTTTAAACCTCTATAAACTTCACCCTATACGACGATTAAACAGACCAATCTCATCTTTAATTGGGTGAGTGACTCATGCAACATAATGAATACAGGCGTTAATCCAGCGATAACACACTCTTTTGCCGTGTTATGCATAATAAACGCTTTTGGTAAAATCGCGTAAAGTCACAGCAGCACAGCTGATGAAAAGTTACACTGCGTTACGTCAGAAAACTCATTATATTTATCAGGCAATGATTGCCTGCTTTGTACTTTTTCCGGAGAGGATGGTAAATGCCTGGACATGAGAAAACCCGCCATACCGAGTACTCACTGATTTTCCCCGTTGCTGCGCTGGCGGTGCTGAGCTTCTTCGGCAACCAGACAGCGCTTCTGCCGGTTATCGGCATCAACCTGTTGGCATTAGTTGCCATTCTGTTTAGCGCCTTCAGCGTCGTGCGTCACGCCGACGTGCTGGCACACCGTTTAGGCGAACCTTATGGCTCGCTGATTCTCAGTCTTTCCGTCGTCATACTTGAAGTGAGTCTGATCTCCGCGCTGATGGCCACCGGTGATGCCGCGCCCGCGCTAATGCGCGACACGCTCTACTCGATCATCATGATTGTGACCGCCGGTTTAGTCGGCTTTGCCCTGCTGCTGGGCGGACGCAAGTTTGCCACGCAGTACGTTAATCTGGCGGGCGTAAAACAGTACATGATCGCCATTTTCCCGCTGGCGATTCTGGTGCTGGTGTTCCCCAATGCGTTACCTGGCGGTAACTTCACGACCACGCAGGCGCTGATCATCGCGGCGATTTCTGCGGCCATGTACGGCGTGTTCCTGCTGATTCAAACCAAAACCCACCAAAGCCTGTTCGTTTATGAGCATGAAGATGATGGCGACGATCCGCACCACGGTAAGCCTTCTGCGCACAGCTCGTTGTGGCACACCGCATGGCTGATCGTGCATCTGATTGCGGTGATTAGCGTGACCAAGATGAACGCCAATCCCCTGGAGAGTCTGCTGACAGAACTGAACGCCCCGGCGCAGTTCACCGGCTTCCTGGTGGCGCTGTTGATCCTGTCGCCGGAAGGTTTAGGTGCAATCAAAGCGGTACTGATGAATCAGGTCCAGCGCGCAATGAATCTGTTCTTCGGTTCGGTGCTGGCGACCATTTCGTTGACGGTGCCTGCAGTGACCATCATCGCTACCCTGACCGACCAGCAATTGGTGTTCGGCCTTGAGCCACCGCAGATGGTGATCATGAGCGCCGTGCTGATCCTGTGTCACATCTCGTTCTCAACGGGCCGCACCAACGTGTTAAACGGTGCCGCGCATCTGGCACTGTTTGCCGGGTATTTGTTGACGATTATGCTGTAAGACTAGCGGTCGGCATAGATGCCAACCATACGGAAATCGTGCATGTTGTAGGATCGCCATAAATGGCGACAAGCCAATAAAAAAGGCGCCATCGGCGCCTTTTTCACATTTCAAAACAATCAGTTGCTGGTATCCAGCTCTGGGAAGCTCTTCACCAGATCGTCGATTGCTTTCATCTGCACCAGGAAGGGTTCCAGCTTATCCAGCGGCAGCGCGGATGGACCGTCGCATTTGGCGCTGTTTGGCTCTGGGTGCGCTTCGATGAACAGGCCAGCAATGCCAACCGCCATGCCGGCACGCGCCAGCTCGGCGACCTGCGCACGACGACCGCCTGACGCAGCGCCGAACGGATCGCGCGTTTGCAGCGCGTGGGTAACGTCGAAGATCACTGGGCTATTTTGGGTGACGTTCTTCATCACGTTGAAGCCGAGCATATCGACAACCAGGTTGTCATAGCCGAAGTTGCTGCCGCGATCGCACAGGATAACCTGATCGTTGCCGCCTTCGACGAATTTGTCGTAGATGTTACCCATCTGGCCTGGGCTAACAAACTGGGGCTTCTTGACGTTGATTACCGCGCCGGTTTTCGCCATCGCTTCCACCAAATCGGTCTGACGCGCGAGGAAGGCCGGCAGCTGAATCACATCAACCACGTCAGCCACCGGCTGCGCCTGCGATGCTTCATGCACATCGGTGATGATTTTCACGCCGAAAGCCTGCTTCAGCTCCTGGAAAATCTTCATGCCCTCTTCCAGGCCAGGACCACGATAAGATTTGATTGAAGAGCGGTTCGCTTTATCAAAAGAGGCTTTGAATACGTAAGGGATCCCGAGTTTGTCGGTGACCTCAACGTAGTGTTCGCAGATGCGCATGGCGAGATCGCGCGATTCCAGCACGTTCATGCCGCCGAAGAGAACGAATGGCAGATCGTTTGCGACCTTGATATCGCCGATATTCACTACTTTCTGTGTCATGCCCTTTCCTTTCCTTTTATCGGGTAACGCTTAGTGCAGCGTTACCTGTTTCTGTTCAATTGCGTGAATCTGCACTTTAATCATCTCGCTGACCGGATCTTCAGGACACTGTTCAACGAAATAGGTCAAATCATTCAGCGCGATGTGTTCACACTCTAATTGCGCGTAAATCAAACCACGGTCGCGAATCTCGTAAGGATCGTCAGGATCGATCTGCAGCAGCACTTTGCTGACGTTCAGCGCCAGCTCCATCTGCTTCTCTTCCATCAGCGCGGATTTCAAGGTGTCGAGCATCTTGCGCATCACGTTGATGGTCTTGGCTTCGTCGAGATCGTCGTTATACAGCTTGGCGGTTGGGCTGATGTTGCCTTTCAGCCACACTTCCAGCGTATGCGTATCCAGCGTTTCGCCGTTGAACGGGTTGATCAGCCACATTTCGCCATCTAACCAGTCGGCACGCAGAATCAGCTGTGTCGGGAAAATCACCGGCATCAGCGGCAATTCCAGCTCATCGGCGATGTGCAGCAGGATCACGCCCAGCGACACCGCCGTGCCCTGACGGCTCTTCAAGACTTTGTCGATCCACAGCGCGTCGGAGAGATTGTAGACGCCGCTGGCGCCGCCAAATCCCCACTGACGATAGAACAGCTCCAGCAGCTTACCCAGCTGCAAATCGGCGTCCTGTTCGCTGCTGACAAACTCACGGGCTTCATCTACCAGCGCCGCCAACTGTTGTTGCACAGAAGGCGCGGAAAAATCATTGCGTATGGCGCATGTGGCACCAATCACCGCTTCACTCAACGGTGTTTTACTGTAATCGAGTTGCTCTGGCGAGGTCATACAATCCCCAATAACGGCATTTTGGTCATCGCCAGCTTAATCACAAACAGCAACGCTACGATTGCAATCAGGAAGGCGATCCAACGTGTCCCCATTTTACGTGGGCGACGGCTCAATGCCACGGAACCTAAGGCGATGTAGATAATAACCGCTAACAGCTTCTCCGTCAGCCAGCTTCCTTGCGGTGTGAACGGATAAAAATGCGTAATCATCACCAGCAGCGCACCGCTTAACAGCAAAAAGGTGTCGTTAACGTGCGGCGCAATGCGCACCCAGCGGCGTTGCAGCATCGCTGAGCCGGTGGTTTGCCAGTAGAAGCGCAGCAAAAACAGACAAATCGTCAGCGCGACGGTCAGCAAGTGAAAATGTTTAATCAGGGGATACCAGCTCGCCATCGTTATTCCTTATTAAAAAATTGTCCTAGTGTGACGCGCGGATTACCGCCGTAATCGTCAACGGTGCTCACCGCCTGATAACCATGCTGCGTCATGATGGCGCGCACGGCATCACCTTGCTGCCAGCCATGTTCCAGCAGCAGCCAGCCGCCAGCGTGCAGCCAGTGCGGTGCGGTGTGAATGATAAAACGTAAATCGGCCAAACCCTGATCGTCCGCCA
This sequence comes from Pantoea sp. GbtcB22, assembly GCF_019091025.1. Classification (NCBI taxonomy): domain Bacteria; kingdom Pseudomonadati; phylum Pseudomonadota; class Gammaproteobacteria; order Enterobacterales; family Erwiniaceae; genus Pantoea; species Pantoea sp. GbtcB22. The sequence continues at coordinate 172,323 of NZ_JAGXKB010000001.1, read as the reverse complement.
CTAACGCGCTGCGCGGTTCAAAGCGCACGTCGCCCTGCTGCAGATGTTCATCGGCGGCATCAATATAGGGGGGATTACTGACAATCAGATCAAAACGTTGGGCGGGAAGATCGTTAAACCAGTTGCTGAGGATGAAGCGGGCGTTATCAATGTGCAGACGCTGCGCATTGTCCTGCGCCAGTTCCACCGCCGCCGCGATGCGATCGCAGCCGATAACCTGGCAGCCTGGCCGTTCGCTGGCCAGCGCCAGCGCAATCGCGCCGGTGCCGGTGCCTAAATCCAGCAGTGAAGTCGCGGCGGCAGGCAGATGCGCCAGCGCTTGCTCCACCAGCACTTCGGTGTCCGGACGCGGGATCAGCGTGGCATCACTGACGCGCAACGGCAGCGACCAGAATTCACGCTCGCCGACCAGATGCGCAATCGGCTCGCCGTTGACGCGGCGCGCCAGCAGCGCATTCAGTTGTTCCAGCTGCTGCGCGTCCAGTTCCGCATCGTCAAAGGCAATCAGCCAACTGCGCGCTTTGCCCGTCACAAAACCCAGCAATATTTCCGCATCGCGCTTCGGGCTGTCGCCGCCACAGAGCGCTACCACAGCCTGCTGTAGCCAGCGACGGATGATCATTAATCCTGTCCAGCCAGCGCGGCCAGCTGATCGGCTTGATACTCCTGCACAATCGGCTCTATCAGCGCATCCAGCTTGCCTTCCATCACCTCATCGAGACGGTAAACCGTGAGGTTGATGCGGTGATCGGTGACGCGGCCCTGCGGGAAGTTGTAGGTGCGGTTACGATCCGAACGGTCGCCGCTGCCGAGCAGGTTACGACGCGTCGAAGCTTCAGCGGCATTACGCTTTGCCGTTTCCGCCGCGTGAATACGCGCACCCAACACCGCCAAGGCTTTGGCTTTGTTTTTGTGCTGTGAACGTTCGTCCTGACACTCCACCACAATGCCAGTTGGCAAGTGGGTGATACGAATCGCGGAATCGGTGGTGTTAACGTGCTGACCACCGGCACCGGAAGAACGGAAGGTGTCGATTTTCAAATCGCCGGCGTTGATTTCCGGCATTTCCGCTTCGGGCAGTTCCGGCATGACCGCAACGGTACAAGCCGAGGTGTGAATACGGCCCTGCGATTCGGTTTCTGGCACGCGCTGTACGCGATGGCCGCCCGATTCAAACTTAAAGCGGCCATACGCGCCATCGCCGATGATGCGGGCGATCACTTCTTTATAGCCGCCGTGCTCACCTTCGTTGGCGCTGATGATCTCAACCTGACAGCGACGCGCTTCGGCGTAACGGCTGTACATACGGAACAGATCGCCGGCAAAAATCGCCGCTTCATCACCTCCGGTACCGGCGCGCACTTCGACAAAGCACGAACGTTCATCGTCGGGATCTTTCGGCAGCAGCAGCACTTGCAGCTGTTGTTCCAGCGCTTCACGCTTCTCGCGTGACAGCTTTAATTCTTCCTGCGCCATCTCGCGCATTTCCGGGTCTTCCAGCATCATTTCGGCAGTTTCAACGTCTTCCTGCACCTGCTGCCATTCGCGGAAACAACGGGTGACGTCGCTAAGCTGGGCATATTCGCGTGATAACGCACGGAAACGATCCTGATCGGCAATCACGCCGGCATCGCCCAGCAACGCTTCCACTTCCTCGTGGCGTTCCTGGAGCGCTTCCAGCTTGGCAACAATAGAGCTCTTCATGTAATAGCGGGTATCCCAGTGATAGGTCGTGACTGACCAGATTACTCTAAACCGAGGCTGTCACGTAAGATCTGCAGGCGTTCGCTGTCGCCGTCGCGCGCGGCCTGCTGCAGTGATTTGGTTGGTGCATGAATTAAACGGTTGGTCAGCTTGTGTGCCAGTTCCTGTAGCACTTTTTCGGCGTCAGCGCCCTGCTGCAGCGCGGCCAGCGCGCGTTCCTGTAACTCGGCGCGCACCTGATCGGCCTGCGAACGGTATTCACGGATGGTTTCAACCGCGCTTTGCGCGCGCAGCCAGGCCATAAATTCGCCGCTCTCCTGCACCACAATGCTTTCAGCCTGCACGGCGGCGGCTTTGCGCTGCGCCATGTTCTGCTCGATGATCGCTTGCAGATCATCAACGCTGTAGAGATAGGCGTTCGCCAGCTTGCCCACCTCCGGCTCGACATCGCGCGGTACGGCGATATCCACCAGCAACATCGGCTGATTGCGACGTGCTTTCAGCGCGCGCTCCACCATCCCTTTACCGATAATCGGCAGCGGGCTGGCGGTGGAAGAGATAATGATGTCGGCATCGGCCAGACGGGTTTCGATATCGCCGAGGCCAATCACTTCTGCCCCGACTTCATCGGCCAGCAGCTGTGCGCGTTCGCGGGTGCGGTTGGCGATCATCAGCTTCTTGACGGAGTGTTCGCGCAGATGACGCGCCACTAATTCGATGGTTTCACCAGCGCCGACCAGCAGCACGTTAACGGTGCTGAGCGATTCAAAAATTTGACGCGCCAGTGAACAGGCAGCGAAGGCCACCGATACGGCGCTGGCGCCAATCTCGGTTTCGGTGCGCACACGCTTGGCCACCGAGAAGGTTTTCTGGAACATGCGCTCCAGTTCACTGCTCAGCGCGTGGTCGCGTGACGAATCAACAAAAGCTTTTTTAACCTGACCTAAAATCTGTGGTTCACCCAACACCAGTGAATCCAGCCCGCTGGCCACGCGCATCAGATGGCTGACCGCCGCGTTGTCCTGATGCCAGTAGAGGCTGTTGCGCACATCCTCTTCACGCAGATCGTGATAGTCACACAGCCAACGCACCAGCTTCTCCTGCAGGTCGGCTTGCTGCTCTACACTGAGGTAGAGTTCCGTACGGTTGCAGGTCGAAAGGACCACACCGCTCTGCACCATCGGCTGGGACAGCAGGCTATTCAGCGCCAGTTCCAGCGTGTCTGGTGTAAACGCAACGCGTTCGCGTAGCGCAACAGGTGCAGTTTTGTGGTTGATTCCGAGTGCAAGCAGCGTCATGTGATTCGGGTTGGGATATCCCAAGTGTTGTCAGGGTTTTGTGCAGCGCATTCTACAAGATGCCACAGGTCAAGAAAAGCCATACAAAGCCTATGACAGTAATAAGATTAAACTGATCGTGCGCAATTATTGCCATAACAGCATTGACGGCTTACATGCGGATGGTTAGCGTTACCGGTTACGAAGTAAAAACGTGTCTGAGGAGATGACCACGTGATGCATTTGCCCCCGCGCAAGTTACTGCGCCTTTTACCCCTTGCCAGCGTGTTACTGGCTGCATGTACCATTAACAAACCACAAGGTCCGGGCCCAAGCACCACATCACCGCAATGGCAGCAGCATCAGCAAGCCGTGGCGAAAATCAGCCAGTATCAGACGCGCGGTGCGTTCGCTTACCTGTCGGATAAGCAAAAAGTGTATGCACGCTTTAACTGGCAGCAAACCGCTGCGGATCGCTATCGCCTGCTGCTGACCAATCCGCTCGGCAGCACCGAATTGCAGTTGGATGCGCAAGGTTCCGTGGTGCAGATCGTGGATAACAAAGGCAAGCGCTACGTGAGTAACGATGCCGAGAAGATGATTTCACAGCTTACCGGCATGGATATCCCGCTCGCCAATCTGCGTCAGTGGATGATGGGCTTGCCGGGCGATGCCAGCGATTATCAGCTGAATAACAATTACCAGCTGCAAAGCCTCAACTACAGCCGCAACGGTCAGCAGTGGAAAGTGAACATTTCTGATTACGACAGCAAAGTGAATCCGCCGCTGCCGGCGAATCTGGAGCTGTCTGAAGGCGGTCAGCGCATTAAATTACGCATGGATAGCTGGACCACTCAATGATCACCACGTGGCCCGCGCCAGCAAAACTGAATCTGTTCCTGTATATCACTGGCCGTCGTGCTGACGGCTACCACAATCTGCAAACGCTGTTTCAGTTCCTCGATTACGGTGACACGCTGGAAATCACACCGGACAGCAGCGGCAAGATAACGCTGCTGACGCCGCTGACTGGCGTGCCGGATGACGAGAACCTGATTGTGCGTGCTGCGCAGGCGTTAAAAACCGTTGCCGCTGCGCGTGGCACCTTGCCCGCGCAGGCCGGTGCCAGCATCGCGCTGGAGAAGGTTTTGCCGATGGGCGGCGGGCTTGGCGGCGGCTCTTCAGATGCGGCAACGGTGTTAGTGGCGCTGAATCATCTGTGGCAAACCGGATTAAGTGTTGCTGAGCTGGCGACGATTGGCATCAAACTGGGCGCGGATGTGCCAGTGTTTATTGGAGGTCACGCGGCCTTTGCAGAAGGCGTGGGCGAACTATTGCAGCCGGCTGAACCGGCAGAAAAATGGTATCTGGTGGCGCATCCAGGCGTGAGCATTGCGACGCCTGATCTGTTCCGCGATCCCGAACTGACGCGCGATTCACCAATCCGCACATTAGATGAACTGTTACAGCGTCCTTTTCACAATGATTGTGAGGCTGTGGCAAGAAAACGTTTTCGTAAGGTTGATGAGCTGCTTTCCTGGCTGCTAGAATACGCGCCGTCGCGCCTGACTGGGACCGGAGCTTGTGTGTTTGCTGAATTTGACACCGAATCCGACGCACGTCAGGTGCTGGAGCTTGCCCCGAAATGGATTTGCGGATTTGTGGCGCGCGGGCTTAACCTCTCGCCGTTGCAGCGCACACTTTCTGGGCTAAAAGCGTCTACGTGACAGTGTCACCCGTTCCAGACACTGCATGTTGCGCATTAACACACCCGTATGAACATGCTCTTTGGTATTCGCCGGTTACTCTAGAGCCGTTCATTCTCTGGACGCCAAGCCTGAGGTTCTTCTCGTGCCTGATATGAAGCTATTTGCTGGTAACGCCACCCCGGAACTAGCACAACGTATTGCCAACCGCCTTTACACTAGCCTCGGAGACGCCGCTGTTGGCCGTTTCAGTGATGGTGAAGTAAGTGTACAGATTAACGAAAATGTACGCGGTGGTGATATTTTCATCATCCAGTCCACCTGTGCCCCCACCAACGATAATCTGATGGAGCTGGTTGTGATGGTCGACGCCTTGCGTCGGGCTTCTGCTGGTCGTATTACTGCTGTCATTCCTTACTTTGGCTATGCGCGTCAGGACCGCCGTGTGCGTTCTGCTCGTGTACCGATCACCGCCAAAGTGGTTGCCGATTTCCTTTCTAGCGTGGGCGTTGACCGTGTTCTCACCGTTGACCTGCATGCTGAACAGATTCAGGGCTTCTTTGATGTCCCGGTGGATAACGTCTTCGGCAGCCCAATCCTGCTGGAAGATATGCTGCAAATTGGCCTGGAAAATCCCATTGTAGTTTCCCCAGACATCGGTGGCGTAGTGCGTGCCCGCGCCATCGCCAAACTGCTCAACGATACCGATATGGCTATCATCGACAAACGCCGCCCGCGCGCGAACGTTTCTCAGGTGATGCACATTATTGGTGACGTTGCGGGTCGTGACTGTGTACTGGTCGACGATATGATCGACACCGGCGGTACGCTGTGCAAAGCGGCTGAAGCGTTGAAAGAGCGCGGCGCGAAACGTGTTTTCGCTTACGCTACTCACCCAATCTTCTCCGGCAACGCGGTGGAAAACCTGCGTAAGTCGGTGATTGACCAGGTTATTGTCTGCGATACCATTCCGCTGTCTGAAGAGATGAAATCTCTGCCAAACGTGCGTACTTTGACGCTGTCTGGCATGTTGGCCGAAGCGATTCGTCGTATCAGCAACGAAGAATCAATCTCCGCGATGTTTGAGCATTAATTCATCGCGTGAAACCGGGCCTCGTGCCCGGTTTTTCTTTGCACCCTGCCCTCAATCTGACTCACCGATTAAGCCACTTTCCCCATTGATATTTGCGCGATAAATTTCGTTAAATCTCGCTATTCTCGCTGCCATCCACTCTTTTCCATCAACTCGCATTGCCGCCCTTTAGCGCTCCAATAATTAATGGTATTTTCTTCCCCACTTTTTTAAGAGCTCCGACCACTATGACTCTCGACCTCTACACACTGTTTGTTTGCGAGCTCTTTGTGCTGGGGTTTTTGAGTATCATTTTGATTTTTGCCTGGGTCGGTGCGCAGTACGATCGCGTATTGGGCTGCACCACGCTGGCGCTGGTTTTAACCCTGGCGGCGGTGTTCCTTAGCAGCTTACGCAGTGCGGGATTCCATTTTTTACCGGTCGCGGTCGGCAACGTCATGCTGTTGCTGGCTTATGGCAATCTGCTCAATGCCTTCCGCATCTTCTGCGCAAAAGCGATTGGCCTCAGCTGGTTAGGCGGCGGTTTGTTGTGGGCGATTTTGTGCCTGTTCCCCGCGTTTTATCATAGCCAGCCGAAGCGCGTGCTGGTGGTTTGCCTGCTGTGCATCATCTACACCGGCGCGCTAATCCGCTTGCTGTGGCGCGTGCGCGCGTCGTTGACCGTCACCTTCTGGCCGGCGCAAATCCTGCTATGGATCCATTTGCTGTTTCACGTGGCGCGTATCTTTCTGGACGATGCGGTGGCGACGCCGGTGCGCGGTGCGATTGGCGGTTCCAGCTTCTCGGTGTATGTGATTCTTGAATCGATCCTGTTTGTTATTGGCCTGAGTTTCACCATTCTGGCGATGGTCAACGAACGCACGCAAATCGCCCATAAACAGGCATCAATGCACGATCCGCTCACCAGCGTGTGGAATCGCCGCGCGCTGTTCGAGCAGGCCGATAAAATGATATCGCGCAGCGCGCGACAGTCACAACACTTTGTCTATAGCGCGGTGCTGTTCGATCTGGACCATTTTAAAAGCATCAATGACCGTTTCGGCCATCAGCAAGGCGATCAAGTGTTAATCGATTTTTGTCAGGTGGTGCAGGCGTTGATGCCGGAGAGTGGACATTTTGCCCGTTTAGGTGGCGAGGAGTTTGCTGCGATCATTCCCGGCGATGCCGAGCAGGCGCAGCGGGTATGTGAACGTATCCGTTTGGCGACACAGCTGTCGCAACCTAACGACGTGCGTTATACCGTCAGCATCGGTTATGCCACCGCGCTGCAGCCTGGCGAACCCTTCCCGCTGTTGCTGGCGCTGGCCGATGAAGCGTTGTACCGCGCAAAAGCCAGCGGCCGTAACCGCATCGAACGTTATCTCGCGCAGTTACAGCCGCTGCAGCAAACCGTACTCACTTAATGTGATGAGTGATTGCGACGGCAACGCTTATCGCCGTAATGACGTAACCAGTAATAACGATCTTCCACGCGCTCACGTCCGCTGACGCGCGCGCCCACCAGCCACAGTAAAGCGCCAACAAAGATGCTGAACATCGCACCGTGCGCAAGGAATTGCGGCAGGTTGAGTGAAGGAAGCTGGTTGATAATGGAATAGCCGACGCCTAATACCATCGTCAGTAAACCCAAACACATCAAACCGTTACCTACAAAGCGGCAATTTTGACGTTTCATGATCCACCTCCATCCTTTTAAAAGCAAAACAGCACGTATGGTTAACTAGCCATAAGCTTAGGCAATACCTGCCGCTTAAGTTGCGTATAGGATCACATATCCTTCACAACCTTTGACAAATCTTTACCGCCAGCGCCTTGATTTCGATAGAAAATGATTAGTCACGTAGAGACATTATCTGTGGCGCGTGGCCTTTGTCATCCGTGCCACCAGGCAGTAAACTATCGCCCTTTCCGCAGCAAGACAGGATAAACATCGTGAGCAGCATTAAACTGATTGTGGGGCTGGCCAATCCCGGCGCTGAATACGCCGCAACCCGCCATAACGCTGGCGCCTGGTATGTCGATTTACTGGCGAGCCGCAACAATCAGTCCTTAAAAGACGAGCCAAAGTTTTATGGCTACACCGCGCGCCTGTCGCTGGCGGGAGAAGATGTGCGCCTGCTGGTGCCCACCACTTTTATGAATCTCAGCGGCAAAGCGGTGGCGGCGATGGCGACTTTTTATCGCATTGCGCCAGAAGAGATTTTGGTAGCGCACGATGAACTGGATTTACCGCCGGGCGTGGCGAAATTCAAGCAAGGTGGCGGCCACGGCGGCCATAACGGCCTGAAAGATATCATCAGCAAGCTGGGCAACAACAATAATTTTCACCGTTTACGCGTGGGTATTGGTCATCCTGGCGACCGCAATAAAGTGACCGGTTTCGTGCTGGGTAAGCCGCCAGCCAGCGAACAAAAGCTGATTGATGATGCCGTAGACGAAGCGGTGCGCTGCACCGAACTCTGGCTGAAAGAAGACAAGATTAAGGCGATGAACCGCCTGCACGCGTTCAAGGCGGGCTAAGGCCAATTCCCGCGCCGCAGAAGGCAATTCTGTGTATAATGCGCGAAATTTTTTGAATCTGTCGGCGCTATTGAACAGCGCTGCGCACTCAGTGAGAAAGGTAATCAGACCATGGGATTTAAATGCGGTATTGTGGGCCTGCCGAACGTCGGTAAATCCACCCTGTTCAACGCGCTGACTAAAGCGGGTATCGAAGCAGCCAACTTTCCGTTCTGCACCATCGAGCCAAACACCGGTGTGGTACCAATGCCCGATCTGCGCCTCGATCAGCTGAGCGAGATTGTTAAGCCACAGCGCGTCGTGCCCACCACCATGGAGTTCGTCGATATCGCCGGTCTGGTGAAAGGCGCGTCCAAAGGTGAAGGCCTGGGCAACCAGTTCCTGACCAACATCCGTGAAACCGAAGCCATCGGTCACGTGGTGCGCTGTTTCGAAAACGACAACATCATCCACGTTGCGGGTAAAGTTAACCCGGCGGAAGATATTGACGTGATCAACACCGAGCTGGCGCTGTCGGATCTCGACACCTGCGAACGTGCGATTCAGCGTTGCCAGAAGAAAGCCAAAGGCGGCGACAAAGATGCCAAAGCCGAGCTGGCTGCGCTGGAGAAGTGCCTGCCGCATCTGTCAGAAGCGGGCATGCTGCGCGCACTGAATCTGGATGCTGACGAGAAAGCGGCCATCCGCTACCTCAGCTTCCTGACGCTGAAGCCAACCATGTACATCGCTAATGTCAACGAAGACGGTTTCGAAAACAATCCGTACCTCGATCAGGTGCGTGCGATTGCCGAAGCCGAAGGTTCGGTGGTGGTGCCAGTGTGTGCTGCCGTTGAGTCTGATATCGCTGAGCTGGAAGATGACGAGCGCGACGAGTTTATGGCTGAACTGGGCCTGGAAGAGCCGGGCCTGAACCGCGTGATCCGCGCCGGTTATGCGCTGCTCAACCTGCAAACCTACTTCACCGCAGGCGTGAAAGAAGTGCGCGCATGGACCATTCCTGTTGGAGCCACCGCGCCACAGGCGGCGGGTAAAATCCACACTGACTTCGAGAAAGGCTTTATCCGCGCTCAGACCATCGCGTTTGAAGATTTCGTTGCCTTCAAAGGCGAACAAGGTGCGAAAGAAGCCGGTAAAATGCGCTCAGAAGGTAAAGAGTACATTGTAAAAGATGGCGATGTGATGAACTTCTTGTTCAACGTCTAATCTCTTAATCGCAATAAAAAGCCCAGTTAATTAACTGGGCTTTTTTATTATCAAAATCTCACTTCTTTCAGGCCGCTTTGTCCGTCATCGCCACCCGCGCATCCAACTCTTCAGGCGTTTTCAGGAATGGCGTCAATACACCGCTCAGAACATAAAGCCCGGCATAAATTCCCAGCACCCCGCCCGCACCCAGCGATGAGTAGAACAGCGCGGTGATGGCAGGTGCGATAAAGGCGCCCAAACCTGCGCCCAGATTCAGCACCGACATGGCCGCGCCTTTGCTGTCCGGGGCCAGCAGTGGGAACAGCGCCGACAGCGGCACATAACCGGCCATGGTAATACCGCACAGGCACAGCACCAATGCCATCACATAGAAGTTGTGACCCAGCAGCTGCGGCACGGCCCAGACCAAAATCAGCACCGCCGCATAGCCAAATCCACCGACCCACATGATGGTGGTACGCCAGCCAAACTTATCGCCGAAGAAGCCAAAGAACAGGTTGGCGAAAATCGCCACCAGGAACACCGCCGACCACATATGCAGCCATTCGGTTTTGCTGTAGCCGAAACTGATCAGATAGAGCGGCAGGAAGGTCGCCAGGCCATATTGGGCGATGCCGTTTACCGATTTCACCACCAATCCCATCGCAATCACCGGACGCTGCAGAATGGTGATGCCTTTAATCAACTCCGCCGCGCTGAAAGGATGAATTTCAGATGCCGGTACCACGTCGCGGTTCACCCAAATGCCTAACACGGAGCCGACGACCACAAATACCATGCCGACCCACAGCACATGAATTTCGCCCATCACCGGCAATGCCAGCGAGGAGAAGAACGGACCGATGACGCTCAAACCCAGCGAGAAGGTAAACCAGAACCAACCCACTGCGGTAGAACGGCGCTCCACCGGCGTGCTGTAGTTAATCCAGATGAGAAACGAGTAGGCAAACAGTGGATAACCGATGCCGCGAATGGCATAAAACGGCAGCATCCAGGCCATGTGCATGGTCTTGAGGCCAACGCCGATAAACCCGATACTGCCGATAACAAAGGTGATCAACCCATACAGCATCACTTTGCGCGGGCCGAGGGTTTGCACCAGTACGCCGGTCACCCAGGCCGCCAGCGTCACGGTGACACCGTATGCGGTGATCAGATAAGAGGCTTGCGCGACAGACAGCCCTTTATCCACCAGCCAGATGGCAATCCACGCTTGTTCTACACCATCGCCGATCATGAATATCGCGAGGCCGATATAGCCCCAAAGCAAGTTTTTAGGCAAACCTATTTTGTCGAACATAGTTTCCCCCGTGTCAGACACTGACTGGTGGTAGTTAATAGAGGTAAGTTTTGATTTTGTTTTTATTCAGCGATGATTTTCATCAGCATGCCCTGCACTTTCAGCGCATCCTGGCTTTTAATCAGCTGATCGATTTCATCAATGCTCAGGCGATCAATAAAGCTGGAGAGCGCTTTATACATGCGAATGTTTTGCGCGCATTCGGCAACCGGATCTTCACGGCTTGGGAAGGTATCGAAATAGATCAGGCCGCTGAAGTTAACGCGTTTTGCGTAATAGATGTATTCCAGCGTCTGCATCAGGTGCACGGAACCCAGCATCAATCCATCATCAAAATGGCCATAACCATCATTCAGGTGGAAGCCCACCAGACGGTTTTTGCGTGCCGACTGGAACAGTGAGAAAGCGGGATTCTCTTTCTTCATGATCATGTGACAGAAATCGAGGGTAATACCGAGATTGTCAGAGCCCACGTCATCAATCAGCATCAGCGTTGAAGAGACATCGCCAATAAAGGAGAAGGTGCGCGGCTCATACGGCTTATATTCAAAACTGAATTGCATATCCGCGTGTGCCTGGGTCACGGTCTGTAATGCGCTGACCAGCCACTCATAGGCGCGGAAGTAATCCTGCTGGAATGGATAATCATAACCATCATAGCCAAACCACAGCGTGACGGTATTGCCGCCGAGGTATTTGCACATCTCTGCGGCTTCGAGGGTAATTTCGATCGCTTTTTTACGCAGTGCGGCATCAGGATTGGTGAATTCACCCTCGATGAACTCTTTGTTATAACGCAGTGCGATGCCGCCCACCTGCAAATTGTTATCGGCGATGGTCTGTTTAATCAGCGCTTTATCCTGACCAATAAAGTGTTCCGGATAATTCAGCTCAATATGCGTCAAGCCCGCAACGCTACCCATACGCGTAATAAGATCGCAAGTATCCATGTTGTTCTTCGCCGCAAACAGATCGGCTCTGGAGCGAAATGAATTTATACGTGATGAGAATTTCATTTTTTAAATTACCTTTAATGGGATTTCCATGTTCTTATAAATGAGAATATTCATCAGGTAAATGCGATCAGCTAAATACTACCGCTAATAAAATAAATGATAGATTTATAATAGTAAAAATTTTACCGCGAGAAAAATCATTGTAATACAATAGCTTAAATAGCTATTTTACTGTTAATGAAATAACAATCGCAATAAGGATAGTTTTGTTTTACTGCCAGTAAAATGCATCAGTAAAACGTTTTACAACGTGTGATCCAGTTAACACTTTTCCCCTAACTGCCATGCTAGCTTAGCGACAACATTTTTAATGAGCGCGCAAAATGCATAATCGACTTAAAGGCAATGAGATATTCCTGCTGGCTCGCACCCTTGCGCCTGAGCTGGGAAAAAAGGAACGTTCAATTGCACGTTTTATTGACGACAATCCACAGTCATTATCTAAAATGTGCATCACTGATATTGCGAATTATCTGAATGTTAGCGTATCGAGCATTACTAAAGTATCGAAGAAACTCGGCTTTACCGGTTTTCACGATCTGAAAATCAATATTGCCCGGCAAGTCAGCACGCAGGAAGATATCATCGATATTCCGGTAATCCCCGATTCAGAAAAATATGTCGAGCAGGTGATTGAAAGCACCTTTTTAAATTCGGTGCTGGCACTGCAGGATTCCCTGAGCGTGATTAACAGTGCCGTGATAAAAGCAGTGGCGTATCTGTTTATTAATAAACCAGAAAGCGCACGCATAGTTATTGCCGGGTGCGGTGGCTCAGGTTCTATCTGTGATGACTTCAATCATAAGCTGCTGAAGATCGGCATCTTCTCGTCGGTGTTTAGTGACAGCCACAAGCAGCTGATGACCGCCTCATTGATGCAACCCGGCGATATCCTGCTGGCGATTTCTCACTCCGGCCAAACCACGGACATTATTCAGATGGTAAAAGCGGCGAATGAGAACGGCGCAGAAACCATCTGCCTGACCAATTATCCCAACAGCCCACTGAGTTTAATTGCCCGGCACTCGATTATCTCGTCGGTTAAAAACAATCCAATTACCGGAGAGAACGCCACCACGCGCATTGTGCATCTGAATATTCTGGATGCCATCTTTACCCTTATCGCCAGCAAGACCAGCGAAAAAAGTCAGACCAGTTTACACAACACCAGAAATGCGGTTGCGTCCAAGCGCACCGCCAATTAAGGGCCGAAATGATGAAACATAATATTGTTGTTATTGGCAGTCTTAACTACGACATTCTTGTCCAGCAGGATCGCCTGCCGGAAATTGGGGAGACGTTTACCGGCAACGAATTAATGTTGATGCCGGGCGGTAAAGGGGCAAACCAGGCGGTTCAGTGCGCCAAGCTGGGGCTGAACGTCAATATGGTGGGCTGTGTGGGCAATGATATCTATGGCAGCGAACTCATAAAATCACTAAATGAAAATGGGGTATCGGTAGATAACATTAGCCAGCGCGGAAAAACCTCGGGCATTGGCATCGTGCAGATTCTGGAATCCGGTGATTACTGCAGCACCATTATTAAAGGCGCAAACTACCTGATTAGCGAACCCGATATTCACGATGGATTATTTAGCGATCGGCCACTGTTAATCCTGCAGTCAGAAATTCCCGATCGTGTGGTTGAACGTGCCATCAGCGTGGCCCGCCGTCACGATTGCCAGATTTTGCTCAACAACGCGCCGGCGCGCGAAATCTCTCCGCAGACGCTGAGTCAGGTCGATTTACTGGTGGTGAATGAGACCGAGGCCAGCTTTATGAGCAAAACGGCCGTCACGTCGGTTAAGGAAGCGATGATCTGTGCAGCAGCGCTACAGCAGAAGGTAAATGGTCGGGTGATTATCACGCTGGGCGAGAAAGGCGCGGTGTTATCCGGTGATGCAGCTGCCAGACATTATCCCGCCGTGGTCTGCCCGGATGTGGTGGATACCACCGGCGCAGGGGATTCCTTTATTGGCGGCATCGCCTATTGCCTGGTGAACAACATCGCTCTGGAAGAAGCGATTCCTTTCGCGGCTGAAATCAGTTCCTGCTCAATCCAGAAATATGGCGGTCAGAGTTCTTTCCCGATGCTGCCTGATGTGGCGCACGCGCTGACGCAAAACCGCCAGCGCCTGTTTGGTTGAAAAATACGGACCTGAAGCTCTGAGCGTCACCTTAACATCATCAAACCATCAACTTCGCAGCGTTCGTAAACGCCGATTAAGTACTGGCGCGCACCACAAAGTGCCAGTCCATCATAATGCGTTGAGCCGGCGAATCAGGTTGATCGATCTTATTCAGCAGCAAGGTAAACGCCTTGCGCCCCATATCGCGCGACGGCTGCGCCAGCGTGCTCAGCGGCGGCGTGACCATTTCGGCGAGGTCTGATCCATCAAACCCCGTCACAGCTATATCCTGCGGCACGCGCAGCCCGGCGGCGTGAATGGCTGACAGCGCGCCCGCCGCTAAGGTATCCGACACGGCAAACACGGCATCTGGACGCTCGGGCGCTGCCAGCAAGGCCTCCATCGCCTGTTTACCGGCATTAAAACTCAGCTCGGTGGCGTACGTGATGGCCTGCCAGCTGCGCGCTTCATGGATAAGTTGCTGCTGATAACCCGCTTGCCGCAGCTGCGCATATTTATAGCTGAGATCGTGGTTGATTAAGGCAATACGCTGTCGTCCCCTGCCCGCCAGAAACGCCACGACGTGCTTTGATGCCTGCACATCATCAATGCCCACGCAGGAGACATCACCGGCATCGGCGTATTCCGCGCATTGCACCCACGGCGTTTCGCCAATCAGCTGCGCCAGTTCTGGCAACTTACTGAACGCATCCATAGTGATAATGCCATCCACCATTTTCCCGGCCAGCAATTGCAAACTGGAGCGGGAGCGCTCGATATCTGAGCCAGAATTGCACAACAGAATGCGATAACTGTTTTTCTCCGCCTGCTCCTCAATGCCTTTTACCAACTCGGCACAAAAGGGATTGGAGATATCCGACACCATCACGAGAATCATTGAGCTACGTGCAGTTCGCAACTGACGCGCTAATAAATTTGGCTGGTAATTACTCGCTTTAATAGCGTGCAGGACTTTCTCACGATTCAGCGCTTTTACCGTATCGCTGTTATTCAGTACCCGTGAAACTGTCGCCACAGAAACGCCCGCTAAGCGGGCGATTTTTTGGATGGACATGCTTGCAACTCTTGCTCAGTCAGATACTACGGAGGCTAGCATAATTTCGCGCCCGCCTTAATCATGCGAATCTGCCGCATTTAACCCCAACTGGGCGCGGATGCTGGCTGCCTGCTGCGGTTGTGCGGCAAAGTCATCAAATGCCCGTTCGGCCACCGGAATGATGTGGCGACGAATGAAGTCGGCGCCCTCGCGCGCGCCGGTTTCCGCCTCTTTCAGGCAACACTCCCACTCCAGCACCGCCCACCCGGCATAATCGTACTGCGCCAGCTTGCTGAAAATGGCCGGAAAATCGATCTGTCCGTCACCGGGTGAGCGGAAGCGACCAGCACGATCTATCCAGCGCTGATAACCGCCATACACGCCGCTACGTCCGTTCGGCAGATATTCGGCATCTTTAACGTGAAAGGCCTTAATGCGCTGATGGTAGATATCGATGAACTGCAGATAATCGATATGCTGCAAGTGCAAGTGGCTGGGATCGAACAAGATGTTGCAGCGCGCATGATTGTTCACTAACGCCAGGAAGCGTTCAAACGTCACGCCATCATGCAAATCCTCACCGGGATGGATCTCGTAGCAGACATCAATGCCGTAGCGGTCAAACTCGTCCAGCACCGGCAGCCAGCGCCGCGCCAGCTCTGAGAAAGCTTCACTCAATAGCTGAGGATTGTGTGGCGGCCACGGATAGAGATATGGCCAGGCCAGCGAACCGGAGAACGTCGCGTGGGCCTGCAATCCCAGGTTGGCTGACGCGGCAGCTGCCTGCTTCACCGTCTGAATCGCCCACGCGGTGCGCTTTTCTTTGTCGCCGTGCAAGGCGGCGGGGGCAAAGCCGTCGAAGGCGCGATCGTGCGCCGGATGAACGGCAATCAGCTGGCCCTCCAGGTGCGTCGATAATTCACTGATCTGCAAGCCGTAGTTGGCCAGCAAACCCGTCACTTCATCGCAATAGGTTTGACTGGTTGCGGCGCGCGGCAGATCAAAAATTAGAGGGTGATTACAGGGTATCTGTAGCGCCTTGTAACCGAGCGCAGAGGCCCATTGCGCCAGCCCTGCCAGCGAATTAAACGGTGGCTGTTGCCCAATAAACTGCGCGAGAAAAATTCCCGGTCCTTTTAACGTTTTCACCTACACCTCCCATCAATCAAACCGCTTCATCCCGGTATTTAAAGGTGAAGAGGAAAAGAACGGCGATCACCGCTGCGGCAATTGCGGGGATCCACCAGAATGTTGCCCAGTTTTGTGCCGTGCCCTGTCCGGCAATCAGGCGGTTATACAGCGCGCCCGAGATCTGCGAACCCAGCAGCATGCCAATACCGTAGGTGAACATCACCACCATGCTCTGCGCCTGCCCTTTCACTTTCTCGCCGGCGATGCGGTCGGTGTAGATAAAGCCCACCACAAAGAAGAAGTCATAACAGACACCGTGCAGCAGAATGCCCATGTAGATCAGTGCGCGGCTTTCATCGTTCATGCCCATGGCAAACAGCGCGTAGCGCACAAACCACGCCACCATGCCGACCAGCAACATGTATTTGACGCCAAGGCGGCGGAACAGCAGCGGGATCACCAGCATGAGGACGATTTCGGACATCTGACCAAATGACATCGCGGTACTGACGTTACTCACGCCCGCATCCGCCAGCCAGGACGCGGTGTAGGCGTAATAGGTGCCGAGCGGGATGGAGATCAAGGTGGCGCAGAGAGCAAACACGAAGAAGTGACGGATTTTCAGCAGCGCAAAGGCATCCGCGCAGAACAGATCGCGCACTTTTAGCGGCATGCCTTTCGCCGGTGCAGGCGTATGCGGCAGCGTCAGACTGTAAATTGCCAACGCCACCGAGCAGATTGCGGCCAGGGTGAAAATCGCGGTACTGGAGGCGATGCCGGTAACACCAATAAAGATGCCCGCCACAATCCAGCCAATGGTGCCGAACACCCGCACCACCGGAAAACTTTTGTCACTGCTGGCCAGGCTGTGAAAGGCAATGTTGTTAGAGAGCGCCAGCGTCGGCATAAAACACAGCGTATAGCCAAACAATAAGCCAATCAGCAGCGCGCCGTTTTCGGCCACCAGCGCGCCCGGGACAAACCATAAAATCACCGCGCCCGCCAGGTTCATCACCGCCATGACTTTCTGTGAAGGGAAGAAGCGGTCAACCAACATGCCCAGCACAAACGGCGACAGTATTGAGGCGATCGGCCCTGCTGAGAAAGCATCACCAATCAGCAATGACATGTTGTGCTGCGTCATCACCAGCCCGAGCGTAACGGACCAGCTTCCCCAAATGAAAAACTGCATGAACATCATCAATGACAAGCGGGGAATCAGCAGACGCTGCTGCCTCGCCGCGATCTCAGAACCTGTAGTTGTCGAAACCATGCTGACCTCGCGCCAAAAAGAAATCGATTACATTCCACTGAGAGAAACAAAGTAATCGATTACTTTAAGCAGTTCCTGGTGACCGATCACAATTCTTTTACAAGTGACCCGAGCATCACCGAGCGGCTTAGGCTGACAGTGATTGCACGCGCAGCCTTGCTGATTTGCACTATCCTGTGCGGGAGAGATTTTAATGACGATTCAGAGGAATGGGATGAGCGCCGATAACGAACATGAAAACAGTGCAGAAACGCTACTGCAAAGCGGGCAAGCCTGGAATGGCCAGCATATTGAACACTATCCAGCCGGTAAGCCCGAGATCACGGTGATGAAGATGACCATTCCTGCACATTCCGAGCTGCCGTGGCATACGCATCCGATGCCGAATACCGCGTATATTTTATCGGGATCGCTGACTATCGAAGACAAAGCCAGCGGCGAGACTAAAACGTTTAACGCTGGCGAAGCCTTTAATGAATCCATCGATATTGCCCATCGTGGTTTCACCACGGATCAGCGTGCCGAGCTGATTATTTTCTACGCCGGGGTTGAGGGCATGGAACTCTCTATTCCGCTGCCGGGTGAAGAAGCCGAATATTAATTATTCAGCAGCGCCTGTTTAAACGAATAGATATGCACCCGCGCCGCCTCTTCCGCTAGCTCGGCATTTCCCTGCTCCAGCGCCGCAATGATCGCTTCGTGTTCGGCGATGACTTCGTTCATGTGCGCAGCGCTGGAAAGCGTGGTGGCCCAGAAGCGCTGCGCCTGCGCGTGGATAATGCTGAGAATATCGGCCAGCCGACCGTTGGCGGCGATGTCCGCCAGTACCTGATGAAATTCGCGGTCCAGCAGCATCATCTGTTCGCGATCGCGTGAGGCGCTGGCATTGGCAATGCGCTGATTCATCTCCCGCAGATAGATGATCTGCGCCGCATTGACCCGCTGCGAAGCCAGCCGCAAGCAAAGCGCCTCATTCACCAGACGCACCTCAATTAACTCCAGCGCATCATCAATTGACAGCGGCGACACCATCACGCCCTTGCGCGGGATAATCTGCAACAGCCCTTCCGTCTCCAGTCGATGCACCGCCTGATTCACCGGCGTTCTGCCCATCTCAAGATCATCCATCACCTGCGCGATATTGAGATAGTCGCCCGGTTTGTAGCGCAGCGTGATCAGCCGGTGCTTGAACGCCAGATAGGCGCGCTCGTTAAGCGAAATGCTTTTCGGGGTCGTCGGCGAGCTCACATTTTCAGCCATCACATTACTCATCACGCAAATCCTTATTAGGTAACTGAGACATATTACACAAAAACCTGGCATGAAAATGGCTAGATTGAAATCACAGTGAAATTTCACACGCATTTCTCACCTGGAGATCGATCCCATGCAATTACGGTTTACAACAGATTACGCCGATGCGGCAGTGCTGGATGTTGAGATTAATCAACTTGTTATCGCGGGCTGGGTAGGACGCGATCAGGAAGCGGTGCTGCACCATATCAGGGAGCTGGAAGCGCTGGGCGTGCCCGCTCCTGGTGCAGTGCCGCTGTTTTATCGCGTCGCAACCAATCAATTAACTCAGGAAACGCAGCTGGAGGTGGTCGGCGATCAGACGTCCGGTGAAGCTGAACCCTTCGTGTTTTTCCATCGCGGCGAATATTGGGTTTCGCTGATTTCCGATCATACCGATCGTCATCTGGAAACGTTCAGCGTGGCGCTATCGAAACAGGCGTGCATCAAACCGGTGGCCGGTCACGCGTGGCGCATGGCGGACGTCAAAGCGCACTGGGATCAGCTGGAGCTGCGCGCCTGGATCAACGTCAACGGTGATTGGGTGACTTATCAGCTAGGCGCCCTCTCCTCGCTGCTGACGCCACTTGATCTGTTGAGCCGCTATTTTGCCGCGGGCCAGGTTGAGGAAGGTTTCGCCATGTCGTGCGGCACGCTCAGCGCCATCGGCGGGATTCGTCCTGCCAGTGAATTCCGTATGGCGCTGCACGATCCGGTGCTGAACCGCACGCTGGAACACACCTACATCACTGGCTCGCTGCCGGTTATCGCCTGAGGTTCCCTATGACAACGTTATGGCAAGCAAGCCAGCAGCTGCTCGCCGGGCAAATCAGCCCTGAAACCCTGACCCAGGATGCACTGAGTGCCATTGCAGCGGAAAGCGGAGAAGGCAAACGCGTCTACACCAAGGTATATACCGCTGCTGCGCAGCAGCAGGCCGCACAAGCCGGCGCGCGCTGGCAGCAGCAACAGCCACGCAGCGCGATTGATGGTCTGCCCATCAGCATCAAAGATCTGTTTGATGTCGCCGGAGAAGTCACTACCGCAGGTTCCCGCTTGCTCAGCAACACCAGCCCAGCCACGGCGAACGCCAGCATGGTGGATCGGCTGCAGCAGGCCGGTGCCGCCATCGTTGGCAAAACCAATATGAGCGAGTTCGCCTTCACCGGCCTCGGCGTCAATCCGCATTACGGCACACCCGCCAATCCGTGGCAGCGCGCGCAGCAGCGCATTCCGGGCGGTTCCTCTTCCGGTGCAGCGGTGGCGGTGAGCGACGGCATGTGTCTGGCGGCGGTTGGCACCGATACCGGCGGTTCGGTGCGCATTCCGGCGGCGCTGTGCGGCTTAACCGGTTTTAAACCGAGCGCCAGCCGCATCGATCAACGCGGAACGCTGCCGCTGGCGGCATCGCTCGACAGCATCGGTGTGATCGCTCACGACGTGCGCAGCTGCTGGTTGCTCGATAGCGTGATTGCCGATCGGCCGCTCACGCTGGATGAACGCACTCTATCGGACGCGCATTTCGTTATCCCGCAGACGCGCGTGCTGGCTGGCCTTGACGAACACGTCAGCGCCGCCTGGCTGCATGCGCTTGATGTGCTGTGCGCGCAGGGCGTGAAAATCACCGAGCTGCCGCTGCCAGAGCTGGCAGAACTGGACTCCATTAACGCGCGTGGCGGCATTACCGCGTGGGAAGCCTGGCAATGGCATCAGCATTACGCCCAATCCCAGCCAGAAGCCTACGATCCGCAGGTTCTGACGCGCATTAATCGCGGCAGCTTACTGAACGAAGAGGATGCCGCCGAACTTTACCAACTGCGCGCCGACTGGAAACAACGCGTCGAGCAGGCGGTTGCGCCCTTCGACGGCATCCTGATGCCGACGGTGCCGTTGATCGCGCCGACGCTGAGTGAGCTTGAGGATCCCGCGCGCTACATGCAGGTCAATCTGCTGATGCTGCGCAATACCAGCGTGATCAACATGCTGGATGGCTGTTCAATTTCTCTGCCTTGCCATCAGCCCGGCGCTGCGCCGGTTGGCCTGATGCTCTCTTCCACCCATGGCAACGATGCTGCGTTACTCAGCTGGGCTGCCGCGATTGAAACCACCCTGAAACGGAGTAGCTGATCATGACTCAACCCCACGGCATGCTGTTTGTCGCCACCCATATCGATGCTGCAGATGAAGCGGATTTCAACCAATGGTACGACCACGAACACGTTGAAGAGCGCGTGGCCATCAGCGGCTTTCTTAGCGGCACGCGTTACCAGGCGGTGGATGCCGAACGCAAATACCTCGGCCTGTATGAAACCGCATCGCTGGAAGCCTTTACCAGCGCGGATTATCACGCCGCCTTCACGCGCCAGACCGAATGGTCGGTGAAGAACCTCAACAAAATGGTCAATCCGATGCGCCGCGTCTGCGCCATCTCGCATCAGCATGGACAAGGCACCGGTAGCCATCTGGCGGTGCTGACCTTAAAAGCGGGTACAGATGTTGCATCGCTGGGCAGCTGGCAAAGCAGCGTGCAGCAAACGCCCGGCTATATCGCCTCACGTTTGCTGACGCCTGACACCACCCTGAGCTCGCCGCTGCCACGGGAAACCAGCGCAACGCGACCAATGCATCCGATGCTGCTGCTGACCTGCCGCGACGCCCAGGTGTGTAAAACCCTCGCCGCCGATGCCGCGCAGGCACTCAACGCGGACGTACAGCTCTACTCCCTCAGCTGGCAGTTAACCCAACAGGAGATGGCTCATGGCTAATACCGATTCAACGTTGCCGCACGCGTCAGGCGCGCGCGCCAGCCACAGCAAAACCGGTCGCCTCGCGGCGGCCAGCTCCATCGGTACCGCGCTGGAGTGGTATGACTTCACGGTCTACAACATCATGGCGGCGCTGGTGTTTAACCACGTCTTTTTCCCCAGCTTTGATCCGCTGGTCGGTACCATTCTGGCGTTTTCCACCTATGCGGTCGGCTACATTTCCCGTCCGGTGGGCGGCTTTATCTTTGGTCATCTCGGCGATGTCGCCGGGCGTAAAGCAGTATTGATCACCACCCTGGTGATTATGGGCGTTACCACCGCACTGATGGGCCTGCTGCCTGGCTATGCGGTGTGGGGCATCTGGAGTCCGGTGCTGTTGGTGGCCTTGCGCTTTATTCAGGGTATTGCATTAGGCGGCGAATGGGCCGGTGCAGTGTTGCTGTCGATGGAGCATGGCGATGCCAACAAGCGTGGCCGTAACGCCTCGTTTGCGCAGGTAGGTCCCTCGTGCGGTACCTTGATTGGCACCGGATTTATCACGCTGGTAACGGTTGCGTTGAGCGGCGAGCAGTTTCAGGAGTGGGGATGGCGCATTCCGTTCCTGCTGAGTCTGCTGCTGGTGATGTTTGGCTTATGGCTGCGTCGCGGCGTAGAAGAGACGCCAACCTTTGTCGCGATGCAGCAGGCGGAGAAAACCACGCATACGCCACTGAAAGAGGTGTTTGTTCGCTATCCGCGTGAGCTACTGATCGCTGGCGGTTCACGTATCGGCTCCGACGTGTTGTACGCGTTGGTGGTGGTGTTTACCCTCACCTACGTCACCACCGTGCTGCAACTGCCGCGTCCGCTGGCGTTAATGGCCACTATGCTCGGCGCGATTGGCAATGCGATTACGGTGCCGATGTTTGGTGCGCTCTCCGACAAGCTCGGCCGTCGTCCGGTCTACATTGCCGGTGCGCTGCTGGCGATGGTCTGGTCGTTTGTGTTCTTTGTGCTGCTGGATAGCTCGCAGCCGGTGCTGATTGTGCTGGCGGTCATTGGCGGCTTGCTGATTCATGCGGTGATGTACGGACCGCAGGCGGCGTTTGTCACCGAGCAGTTCCCCAGCCACGTGCGCTACGCCGGATCGTCACTGGCTTACACGCTGGCAGGAATCATTGGCGGTGGCTTTGCGCCCCTGATCATCACGACCTTGTATAAAGAGATGGGCAGCACGCTGTGGGTATCGCTGTATGTCAGCCTGGCGTTGCTGATCACACTGTTTGCGCTGTGGAAGGCGAAAGAGACCGCGCATCGCCCGCTTTAATCAGAGAGGTGTTTGGCGAGGGATTGCCAGACTTCAGCAGAGGAGAACAACAAGGCGCGGCACGCGCGACCCTATTAGTGCAGTTTTTTCGCCAGGATACGAATGGCTTTCTCGCAGGCGACTTTGGTTTTGCTGTCGGTGGAGCGCAAACTTAGGCGATACAACGCGCCTATGAGTTCCTGAACGGTAAGCGCTTCATCAGGACGCAGGATACGTGTCACTACCCTGCCCACCAATGCGCGAATCTCTTCCGTAATATCTGAATCTTCGTCTTTCACTTGCCCTCCGGCTTTACGCTTCGCTTATTTAGGAAGTATCCGACTCCTAATTAGACAAATTTTAGTCCAGCAGCTTCATAACTAACTTGATGGTCTCTGGTTCATCTTTTACATCGGTGATCTTGCCCACAACGCGCATGCCAAAGGCGATGCAGAGGATCAATCCCGCGGCGGTGTCCACATCCAGATTGGGCGTGACCGAGCCATCTTGCTGGCCCAGTTTGAGCAGCGAGGCGAGGAAGTTTTTATTACGAATGACCGCTTCACTCACCAGTTGCGAAAGATCGTCATCCAGCACCTGCAGCTCTACCGCGCTGCCCACCACTAAACAGCCGGTGCGACCTTCCACCGCCCGCGCGGAATCAAGGTAAAACTGCAGCAGCTCGCCGAGCTTCTCACGGCCGCTGGTGAACTGTGCCAGACGCTGGCGCAGATCGGCATTGCGCACCGAAAGATAGCGTTCAAACACCAGCAGAAACAAACTGCGCTTATCTTTAAAAGCCTTGTAGATGCTGCCCGCTGTCAACCCCATCGCTTCGCCCAGATCGTTAAGTGAAGCCGCATGAAACCCCTTCTGACGAAAAACAATCATGGCTTTGTCCAGAGCCTGTTCGATATCGAACTCTCTTGGGCGGCCACGTTCTCTGCTTTTCATGTCGGTGGGTTGCGTTTTACTCATACGGATGGCATCAGGGAATGCGGGTTTCCAAAAGTTGACGGAAATGTCTTATCGACGATTACTATATCGCAACCCACCCTTGCCTGTATAGCCGGGAAAAAATAATGCCTTACAGAGCAAAGAGTTAGTGAATCACTTTTGGCTATTAACGGTTTTTTTCTCCACGCTGGCTCACACATTCGCAAATTTATGAGTCAGCTCACAGCTCAGGCAAGCAAAGCGCAAATCCTGTGCCAGGATTAATTCACCCGCTGGCATCAGGCCAGCGAAGGGCAGCACACAGTCACCACGAAATAGGGAGATCAACATGAACGAAGATCGTATTAGCGGCAACTGGAAGCAGTTCAAAGGGAAAGTGAAGGAAAAATGGGGCGACCTGACCGATGATGACATGACCGTGGTTGAAGGAAAACGCGATCAGCTGGTCGGCAAAATTCAGGAACGCTACGGTTATGAAAAAGACCGTGCGGAAAAAGAAGTTAAAGAGTGGGAAGATTCGAATAAGTACCGCTGGTAACGCCGCGCCGTTATGCCGGACAACTTTGTCCGGCATACAGCGATCAGTGCTGCGTTGAGTCATCCGCCGAAACGTTTTTCGCTCTAAAGCTCATCACGTTCTCTTCCGATTGTTCAACCTTGTCGGCTGTGCTGCTGTTCGTCACCAGCTCTAAAGCCAGTCTGGCGATCCGTACCTCTTCCGCCGTCACACCCGCATGTATCATCTTCTCTAATTGCGCGAGCAGCGTGGTACGCGAAACCGGCGCATCCTGGTTAAATAATTCCATCACCGCATCACCAATCGCGATGTCGCATAACTGTTTGTCATTACTGTTTTTCATGGGCTCTCTGTAATCGTCTCAACCAACCCTGGCCGGGGGATCCTGACGTGGCTGAGCATACCCACTGAGAAAAAAACGTCAAATACAAAAAAATGTCGATGCAATCGAAAATGCTTCGACATTGAAGGCTATACGTTAAACGTCGAGTTTGCGGCCTGTCAGCCACTCCGGGATCGCGGGATCGCGGTGTTAGCGGAAGGAATTGTGAAGATAATGGCCTGAAAAAGTATTGAGTCTATGAGGATATTCATTAATATTTATTGCGCGATAAATCGCGCCGCTGCCAATACGTGCACTGATTCTGTAGCGACGCAATTTATTCCGCGACCGCATTAACTCAGCGTCAACTTCCGTTGCGGATGCGTCGCCGGCAGCTTGCTCTCCTTTCGGAAAATCTTCTCGCGCAGCGTGCCTGGCTTGTACGCCGTTTGCGCCAGGCCGCGTTTTTGCAGCACCGGCACCACGTGTTCAACCCACTCATCCCACCAGCCAAGCGTGGTGACCGGCACCACGTTAAAACCATCAACGCCGGCATCAGCAAACTGCTGCACCCGGTCGGCGATCTGTTCTGGCGTACCGGCGAAACGGCCGGGTAGCAGCGCGTGTTGAATCAGGTATTCGCGCCAGGTCAGCACGCGACCTTGCCCATAATCGGCATCGACCGCGATACGGAATTTCGAGCGCATGTGCTGGCTGAACTCCTCGCGCCGGCTCAGTTCGGTCAGCGGCGTATCGGGATCGATATTCGCCAGATCGATGCCCGAACCGCCGCTGTAGAAGCCCTGCAATGCATTGATATCAATGTTATCGAACAGATATTGCTGCTTACGCTTCGCCTCTTCCTCGGTCGATCCAATCACGGTGGAAAGCATCACCAGCTTCTTCAAATCCTCCGGCTGGCGACCGTAATCCACCACATCCTGATTAAGGATGGCGATATCTTTGCGCGCGGTGTCTGGCGTTTGCGATGGCAGGAACGTCACTTCGGCGTTACGCGCGGCAAAGCGGCGTCCGGCATCCGAGTTGCCGGCCTGGAAGAACACCGGGCTGCGCTGCGGTGACGGCTCAACAATGTGCGGCCCTTCCACCCGATAGCGCTTACCGACGTGGTTGATTTTGTGGATCTTGTCAGCATCGAAAAAGCGGTTAGTAGCGGGATCGTGCAGCACTGCGCCCTCTTCCCACGACAGTTCCCACAGCTTATATGCCACATCGAGATACTCCTGCGCCCATTCGTAGCGCTCATCGTGCGGCACAATGTCCTGATAACCGTAGTTGCGGAAGCCGTTGGAGAGATACGAAGTCACGATATTCCAGCCGATGCGACCGCGGGTAAATTCATCCAGCGAGGAGATTTGGCGCGCAAACGAGAACGGATGAGTCTGAATCACGTTGCTGGTCACCACCAGACCGAGATTTTCAGTCGCTAAACCCAGCGCCGAAAGAATGGTGATCGGATCGGGCTCGGGGAACTGGGTGCCGGCGCGCATGGTGGTTTTGCCGTCGCCATATTCGATGTCATACACGCCCACTACATCGGCGATGAACAAGGTATCAAACAGCCCTTTTTCCAGGGTTTTCACCGTCTGCACATAGGCTTCAAGCTGGTTGTAGTTGTACTGCACCTGACCTTCCGGCGTGCGCCAGTAACCGTGGCTGTGATGATTCGGTGTGAGATGCAAAAATCCGTTATAAATTAGTTCGCGTGACATGTTCGCTCCAGTAGCAAAGTTAGGCAGTTTCCAGCGCGGCCAGGCGTGGCAGCGAGGCAAGTAACGTCTGGGTATAGGGATGGCGCGGGCGGTAGAACACCTCATCGGCGGCGCCCTGCTCGACCGCCTGGCCGTTCTGCATCACCAGCACGCGATCGCTCATGTGATGGATCACGCCAAGATCGTGCGAGATAAACAGATAGCTGACGCCGAGCTGCGCCTGCAGATCGCTGAGCAGATCGAGAATCTGCGCCTGAATGGTGACGTCCAGCGCCGAGACCGCTTCGTCGAGCACAATCACTTTGGGATGGGTCGCAATCGCGCGGGCAATCGCCACACGCTGCCGCTGGCCGCCCGACATGCGCGCCGGCCATTGGTTGAGATGCTCCGCGCCGAGCCCAACCGCTTGCAGCAGGCTGATCGCCCGCTCGCGTGGCGTTTGCGTCGGCGCCTGCCGATCGAGTGCAATCGCATCCAGCAGGATGTCTGCCACGCGCCAGCGCGGATCGAACGAAGAGAGCGGATCCTGATATACCACGGCAATCTGGCGACGAATGGCACGCTGATCGGCGGCGGACGCATGGCTCCACGGCTGGCCGGCAAACAGCACCTCGCCGCTGTCCGGTGATTCCATCGCCAGCGCGATGCGCGACAAGGTGGTTTTACCGGAACCCGACTCGCCGACAATTCCCAGCGTCTCGCCGCGCTTCAGGGTAAAGGAAACGTCATCGACGGCGCGGTGCCCGCGAAAACGCTTCATGATATGCCGCGCTTCCAGCAGCACTTCATCCGAGGGCGTTACAGTTGGGATTGGCACGCTGGGTGCGCTGCCGGAAAGGCGTTGTCCTTTGGTGTGTTCGCTGGGAATCGCGTTTATCAAACCTTGGGTATACGCATGCTGCGGCTGTTGCAGCACCTGCTGCGCTGAGCCCGCTTCCACAATCGATCCGCCCTGCATCACCAGAATTTGATCGGCGATTTTTGCCACCACCGCCAGATCGTGACTAATCAAAATCACGCTGGTGCCGCGATCCAGCATCAGGCGCAGCACTTCCAGCACCTGCGCCTGTACCGTGACATCCAGCGCGGTGGTGGGCTCATCGGCGATCAGCACATCCGGATGCAGCGCAATCGCCGAGGCGATCAATGCGCGCTGGCGCAAGCCGCCCGACAGCTCTCCCGGCCGCTGGCTGGCGCGATAAGCCGCCTGCGGCACGCCAACCTCTTCCAGCAAGGCCTGCACTTTCTGCTGGCGGCTGGCGGCGTTGCCCCAGCCATGCAGCGCCAGCGCTTCGGCGATCTCTTTGCCCACCGGACGCAGCGGATCCAGCGACACCAGCGCGTCCTGCAAAATGAAACCCACTTTGCTGCCGCGCACCTTGCGCCACCAACTGTCGCTCCGCTGCTGCAGCGTCTCACCGTGCAGCCTCAGCGTGTCAGCCTGCACGTGTAATCCGTCACCGGCTAATCCCACCAGCGAACGGGCGGTGACGCTTTTTCCCGACCCCGATTCACCCACTAGCGCCAGACATTGCCCGCGTTGCAGCGCGAAGCTGACGTTCTTCACAATATGGCGCGGTTGCCCGCTTTCGCTGCTGGCCCAGATATTCAGGCCGCGCACATCAATCACATTGTTGCTCATTAGCGCGTCTCTCCTTCCGCTCGCTGTTGGATGTAGCGGCCAATCTGCGTAAACGACAGCGCCACCAGCACAATGGCAATGCCCGGCAAGACTTCCAGCCACCAGGCGACGGTGACGTTAATTTTTCCGGCTTCAAGCAGCGCGCCCCACTCCGGCGACGGCGGCACCACGCCTAATCCAAGAAACGACAGACCGGATGCCCACACCACCGATTGCCCGATGCCTAACGCCACCAGCGAGAACAGCGGCCGGAACACGTTGGGCGCGATGTGTTGGGTAAACAGCCGTGGCCACGGATGTCCGAGCGCACGCGCCGCTTCGACATAACCGGATTGTTTGACCTGCAATGCCTGGGCCCGCAACAATCGCGCATAGCCGGGCGCGGTGCCAATGCCGACCGAGATCAGCAAACTGCTGGCGGAGGGACCCAGCAGCGCGACAAACAGCAGCGCCAGCAGCAAGGTGGGAAACGCCAGCAGGATTTCCAGCAGACGATTAACCGGCTCCGCCAGCCAGCGCGGTCCCAGCGCGGCGCTAAAGCCGAGCACCACCGCACCCAACAGCGCAATCACCATCGCGCCGATGCCAATCAGCAACGACTGACGCGTGCCCCAGATAATGCGGCTGTAGAGATCGCGGCCGATGTCATCGGTGCCGAGCCAGTTGGCCCACGAAGGCGCTTGCAGCGCGCGATAGAGATTGGTGCTGAAGGGATCGTGCGTCGCCAGCACGCCAGGCGCGATGGCCGCGACAATAAAGAACAGCGCGACAATGGCGGAAAGCAGCACCGAAAGCGGCAGCTGCCAGCTGACGCGCGCGGTGCGCGGTCCGGCGTAATCCGTGAGATGAGTTGTCATGCGCGACCTCGCAGGCGGGGATCGACGATCAGGTAAATCAGGTCAACCACCAGGTTAATGACGATGTAGAGGAAACTGATGAGAATCACGATGCCGGAAACCAGCGCAAAATCCTTGTTGCTCACCGCATTGACCAGCACGTTGCCGAGGCCCGGGCGGGCAAACACCGCTTCCACCAGCACCGCGCCAGAGAGCAAATTGCCAATCGCCCAACCACTCAACGTGATGGCCGGAATCAACGCGTGGCGTAACACATGGCGCAGCCGCACGCCCGCCAGACTCATGCCGCGCGCCCGCGCCGACAGCACAAACGGCTGCTGCATGCTGCGTTCAAATTCGCCGCGAATGGCGTGACCCATAAAGCCCGCCAGCGGAATCGCCAGCGTGACGGCGGGCAGCACGGTGCCGAGCAGGCTGGTGCCGCCGACCACCGGGAACCAGCGCAGACCGATGGCGAAAACAATCAGCAGCAGAATGCCAATCCAGTACTGCGGCAATCCGGCCATGATGGTTTCCACTGCCGAACCGAATGCCGCCAGCCGACGGTTACGTCCGGCGGTGAGCAGCGTCCACGGAATGGCGATGATCCACGCCAGCAGCAGCGCGGCAATCGCCAGGGTAAAGGTCGGCAACAGCTGCTCGGCGATGATGTGCACCACCGGCCGCTGTAACTCAAAGGAGAAACCAAAATCGGCGTGCAGCAGCCGCCAGAAATAGTGCAGATACTGCTCGACAATCGGCTTATCGAAACCGTACTGCGCGTTGATCGGTGCCAGCTCCGCTGGCGTGCGTTCAATCACCTGCCCGGAAGTGATATTCAGCAGGATGGTAGCGCGATCGCCCGGCAGCACCGACAGCACCAAAAACGTCACGGTGATGGTGCCCCACAGCACGAACAGCGCGGAGGCGATGCGCAGTGAAATCCGCCGCAGCAGCGACGCCGTACGGCTGCGTGGCGCGGCAACGCTGGCCACATCGGCGGTGCTGTTTTGCGGCGACGATGACGTTAATTCACTCATGGCTGCTCCTGCACGAAGTAAGCATCGTTAAAGTTCAGCAATCCGTTGCCCTGATCCTGCCAAAGCCCGCGAATGTTGTTGGCAATGGCAACGTTGTAGGTGAAGTTGTAGCCGCCGATGGCAATCGCCTGATCGTCAAACCACTTTTGCAGCAGGTCGAACTTTTGCTGGCGCCGTTGCGCATTCGGCTCACGCTGCGCATCAAGGATTTGCGCTTCCACTTCGGGATTATTGAAAAAGCTGGTGTTGTTGCCGTTGAACGCGCCGTTAAGCGCATGGTTGTAGACGATGTCGAGGATGTTGGGCGACGGCCAAACCCAGTAACCAAAGCTGATTTCTTTATCTGCCGGACGCGAACGTGCGCCGGCAAAGCCTTCGGTTTGCGTTAGCGGGATCAGATCCAGCTTGATGCCAACGCGTTTGACCTGATCCTGCACCGCCTGCAGCATCAGCGCGCCCTCCTGGTCGATAATCGCCTGAATATACGGCAAGCGCGCATCCAGCGTTTTGCCGTCTTTGGTGCGATAGCCGGCGGCATCGCGCCCGGTCCAGCCCGCGGCGTCCAGCAGCTGATTGGCTTTGGCGATATTGAGTGAATAGCGATCGTCAACATTGAGATAGAGCGGCGTGCTTTTACTCAGTGAACCGTTGCCCTCATACGGCACCGCGCCTTTGAACACGGTTTTGACGATCTGCTTGCGGTCCAGCGCGTAAGCAAACGCCTGGCGCACCCGCTGATCGGTAAACGGACCGCGCTGCACATTAAAGGAGAACGCCTGCGGTCGTCCGGTGGCGACATAAGAGAGCGTTTGATAGTGACGCTGCAGCGCCTGCCACTGCGCGGACGGCGGCTGATAAATCACATCCGCGCCGCCGCTCACCAGCGCGCCCCAGCGCGTGGTGGCATCCGGCACGAACTTCCACTCCAGATGCTTGATATATGCCGGGCCGTTGTGGTGCGCGTTTGGCGGCGCCCAGCGATAGTCGTCATTGCGCACAAAACTGATGCCATCGCCGCGCACCCAGCGCGCCACTTTCCACGGTCCGGTGCCGACCGGTCGTAAGCACTTCTGCTCGCTGCTGTGATGCGCCAGTGAATCGGGTGATTGAAATCCATAATGACCATTTGCCAGCACGTTATAGATTTCAGGATTCGGCTCAGATAAATGTAGCGCCACGGTATAATCATCGACCTTGGTAAATCCGGTCATATAAGTAAAACCGTGCCAGCCTATGCCTTTTTGCCACGCCGGATAATTCGCAATAACCGCATCGGCATTAAACAGATCGCCATCGGTAAATTTAACGTCGTGGCGTAGATGAAAAGTAATGGTTTTACGATCGGTGGATTCACTCCAGCTGGCAGCCAGCCACGGACGAATCTGTCCGTTGTCATAACTCACCAGATAATCAAAAACCTGACGCGATAAATAAGCTTGCTGCACCCAGCCGCCCCACAAGCATGGCGGCTCCTGCTCGTGCAGATAAACCAGCGTGACGTCACTATAATGGGGCGGCACGGTCTGCGCGCTGACGCTTAAGGGCAACGCACCACTTATCGTCGCCCATATCGGTATGAATAAGCGCTGAAGAACCTGATATTTCATTTCTCACTATTTCCCGGTCAAACGCTAATAACAGATTTCGCGTGGATCTATTCCGCTTGAAATTATATTTTCTGGAAATTAATGGGTAATTTTCGGAGTCGCATTTGAATAGAACACAGATATAAAGCGCGGCAAATAACAATAGTGGCAGTCAATATGCAGAAATGAATCATCTGTTCCATATAGTGAAATAAGCTGAGTTTAGTTATTTGGCGAAATAGCTTACGCAGAAAAAGCATTAAATCGCGCCCGATGGCGATGACATAGTAATGAAAATTTCTATGCTGGAGAGAAGCGTCATGTCGCACATCGAATCAGGTTGGGGAGCTGGCCCGTCATCTCGTTATGAACAGCTGGCGGAGCGTTTCCGTCCTGTGTTCAGGAACATACGCGCGGGCGCGATTGAGCGAGAGCTGCAGCGTCAACTGCCGCTGGAGCAAATTGCGTGGTTGAAACAGAGCGGTTTCACCGCACTGCGCGTGCCGGAGAGCCATGGCGGACTCGGCGCGACGCTGCCTGAGCTGTTCGCGCTGCTGATTGAGCTCGGCGAGGCGGATTCTAATCTGGTGCAATCGATTCGCGGTCATCTCGGCTTTGTGGAGAACGTGCTGAACAGCGGCAGCAGCCCGTTTCAGGATAAGTGGCTAACGCGCCTTGGACGCGGTGAAATCGTTGGGCCAGCGTGGAGCGAAACCGGCGATGCGCGTCAGTCTGAATTCTCCACGCGCATTGCACGCAGCGGCGAATCATGGCGGCTCAATGGCCGCAAGTTTTACACCACCGGCTCGCTCTATTCTGACTGGATTGATATCGGCATCACCGATGAAAACGGCAAAGGCGTATCGGTGACGGTTTCCCGTACGGCGGAGGGCGTGACGGTGCTCGACGACTGGAACGGTTTCGGCCAAACCCTGACCGCCAGCGGCACGGCGATTTTTGCCAACGTGGCGATCGCCGCCGATGACATCAACGAAGAGATTCATTTCAGGTATTCACCGGCGTTTTATCAGCTGATTCATCTGGCGACGCTGGCTGGCATTGGCCGCGCGCAGAGCGGTGAAGTGGCGCAGCAGGTGGCATCGCGCACCCGCACTTACAGCAACGGCAATGCGCCGCGTGCCGCGCAGGATGCGCAGATTTTGCAGGTGGTTGGACGCCTGCGCGGCGCAGCCTACAGCAGCGGCGCGATTGTGCTGCACGCCGCCAGCGCGGTGCAGCGAGCGTATGACGCCCACTTTAGTGGCGATCAGGAGGTGGAGAACCATGCGGTGGCGATCGCCGAGTTGGAAGTGTCGCAGTCGCTGAATGTGGTGAGCGATCTGCTG
The DNA here is from genome assembly GCF_019091025.1 of Pantoea sp. GbtcB22. NCBI lineage: Bacteria > Pseudomonadati > Pseudomonadota > Gammaproteobacteria > Enterobacterales > Erwiniaceae > Pantoea > Pantoea sp. GbtcB22. Next base: position 139,587 of record NZ_JAGXKB010000001.1, on the reverse strand, counting down.
CTCAATGCCAGCTCGACGCTGTTTGATGCGCTGGGCGCGTCGGCCACGCTGAAACCGCTGGGCCTGGACCGCTTCTGGCGCAATGTGCGCACCCTTTCCTCGCACAATCCGCGCATCTACAAGGATCGCATCGTCGGTGATTTCGCGGTGAACGGCACGTTGCCACCCGAGCAGTGGCGCATCGGCGTAGCGGATAAATCATCTTTATAATCAATGTGGATGATTGCACCCTCCCGTACGGCGCAATTTATTGCGCAATAAATTGCGCCGCTACGGATTGTGCATGATATTGCCGCCATGAGACACTCTGGCTTATTCCGTCAAAATGTCTATTTCACGCCATGAAAACCTTTCTGATTATTGTGCCCGACGGCGGCATGCTGTTTGAAGCGGCAGGTATCGCCGATATCCTGATGCGCGCCAATCAGCATCTGCCGGTTGGCGTCGATCAGCAGCGCTATCGCGTCAGCCTCGCCACTACCCAATCGCATCAGGTGATCCACGGCCAATCCGGCCTCAATCTATTAGCCGATCTCAAGCTGGCCGATCTCGATCCGCGCACTGCGTGGGACACCATCATGATCACCGGGCGCGGCGACAGCGTGGAAGAAGGCAATATGGTGGTCGATTTCATCAAGCTGGCGGCTCCGCAGGCGCGCCGCGTGGTGTCGGTATGTGGCGGCGCGATGCTGCTGGCGGAATCCGGCTTGCTGGCAGGTCGCCGCGCCACCACGCACTGGCGCTTGCTCGATACCTTGCAATCGCGCTATCCAGCGATTCAGGTGGAAGGCGGTCCGCTGTTTATTCAGGACGGACCGATCTGGACCTCCGGCGGCGTCAGCTCGGGCTTTGACCTGACATTAGCGCTGGTGGAAGAGGATTTCGGCTTTAGCGTGGCGCGTGATATTGCGCAGGACATGGTGATGTATCTGCGCCGTCCCGGCGGACAGATGCAGTTCAGCCGTTTTCATCTGCAAACGCCGAGCGGCATTGGCCCGATCGGTGAACTGCAGCACTGGATCCGCGCCAACCTCGCCGAAGATCTCTCTGTCGAGAAACTGGCGGAGCGCGTCGCCATGAGCCCGCGCAACTTTACCCGCGTGTTCACCCGTGAAACCGGCGCGCCGCCCGCGCGCTATGTGGCCGAAGCGCGCCTCGCCGCCGCGCGTGAACAACTGGAACAAAGCAACGACACGCTGGATCGCATCGCGCAACAGACCGGTTTTGGCAGCAGCATCAATTTACGCCGCAGCTTTGAGCGTCAGCTGCATCTCACGCCGGGCGAATATCGCCAGCGCTTCCACTGTCGGAAATTGGCGTAAAGTGATCCTTTTTTGGCGTTTACGCCATCACACCATCGGCTTAGAGTGACTCCAGCATCTTCGGAAAAGGAGTCAATCATGACTAAGATCGGCATTAACGGCTTTGGCCGTATCGGACGTAACGTTTTTCGTGCAGCGCTGGGCAGCGATGATATTGAAATCGTCGCCATTAACGACCTCACCGACAGTAAAACTCTCGCGCATCTGTTGAAACACGACTCCCTGCTCGGCAGGCTACCGGCGGAAGTGGAAGCCGGTGAAGGCGAATTACGCATTGATGGCAAAGCGGTGCGCGTGTTTAGCGAGCGCGATCCGGCGAATATTCGCTGGCGCGATGTCGGCGTGGATATCGTGATTGAAGCCACCGGCTTCTTCACCGAACGCGACAAAGCCGCAGTGCACATCACCAGTGGTGGCGCGAAACGCGTGATTATCTCCGCGCCGGGCAAGAACGATGACCTGACAATTGTGCTGGGCGTGAACGATCAACGTTACGATCCGCAGCAGCACTTTGTGGTGAGTAACGGCAGCTGCACCACCAACGGCTTAGCGCCAGCGGCGGCGGTGCTGCACCAGGCGTTTGGTATCGAGCACGGTTTAATGAACACCACGCATGCTTATACCAACAGCCAGGTGCTGCACGATCAGCCGGAGAAAGATCTGCGCGGCGCGCGGGCGGCGGCGTTGTCGATTGTGCCTTACTCAAGCGGGGCGGCGAAGGCGTTAGGTCGGGTGATTCCGGAGCTGGAGGGTCGATTGACCGGCTATTCCCTGCGCGTGCCGGTGCCGGTGGTGTCGATTGTGGATTTGACCGTGACGCTGAAACGCGACGTGACCGCAGAAGAGGTGAATGACGCGTTTAAAGCCGCGGCGGCAGAAGGTCCGCTGCAGGGGATTCTTGGATACAGCGACGAGCCGCTGGTATCAAGCGATTATCAGGGCGATGCCCGTTCATCGATTATTGATGGGCTTTCGACGCTGGTGATTGGCGGCAATCTGGTGAAGATCCTTGCCTGGTACGATAACGAATGGGGCTTCTCCAATCGTCTGGTGGATTTAGCGCGGTTGATGGCAAAACGCGGGTTGTAAGGTATAACGGTCGCCGTTAATGGCGACCGTTATCCTGGCTACTTCAACCCCATCGCATCCTTCAGGGTAAAGAACAGATCGGTCTGATCGGTCAAGCCCACCACGTTAGCCGCATGCGGGCCGTACGCCGCAATGCGCACCTGCGTACCAGTGTGCTCCTGCGAATCCTCTTCTGAATTGCCGTAGCTGATGGTCATCACCGCGCCATCTTTGGTATTCACCGCTTGCGTCAGACCCGGCGCTTTGGTGCCATTCTCCACGATCTGGCTGCTGTGCGCGTGGTCGGCGGTCACCACCACCAGCGTGTCGCCATGTTCGCGCGCAAAGGCCAGCGCCTGCTGCACCGCTTCATCCAGATCGACGGTTTCACCAATCTGACCGCATGGATTGGCCGCATGATCCTGCTTATCAATTGACGCGCCTTCCACCTGCAGGAAGAAGCCTTTCTCATTAGTGCTTAGCAGATCGATGGCTTTTTTGGTCATCTGCGCCAGCGTCGGTACCGAAGCCGGACGCTCTTTATTCACTTCACAGGTCACCACCGGCTTATCAATGTTGCCGTGATAGCTGGCTTTCGGTCCCTGCCAGCGTACCGGCATATTGCCGTCGGCGAACAGGCCAAGCACCGGTTTACTCTGGTCGGCCTGCTGAATGGCGTTCATGCCATCGAGATTATCAACCCACTGATAACCCAGCGCCTGTGCCTGTTCGCGCAGGGTTTTACCCTGATACTCGCCAGCTTTGGCGGTTTCACTAAAGGATTTCGCGCCGCCGCCCAGCGTGACGTCCGCACGGGTTTTTAGCATCTGCTCGGTAATCGATCCTTTACCGCCCTGCTCCAGCGCGTTAGTCGGGCACAATTCGCTGGTTTTCTCCGGGCCGTAGCATTTGCGCGAAGTGACGTGGGCGATCAACGCTGCTGGCGTGGCATCCTGCAGTTCAGCAGTGGAAACGTTGCCGGTGGCTTTACCGGCGGCTTTCGCCAGCTCAAGAATCGTTACCTGATCTTTGCCGTTCACGTCGACGCCAATCGCACCGTTATAGGATTTGGTGCCGGTGGCCCACGCGGTGGCCGATGCGGCGGAATCCGTCACGTAATTCGGCTTGTGGGTTTTCTTATCCAGTGAATAGTGCGTGTATTGACCGGTGAGCGGCAACGCATCAAGGCCGGGAAAGAAACCGCCTGCGCCCCGCGCCTGATTACGCGCGGCGGTGATTTCCGAATCTCCCATGCCGTCACCAATCAGCAGAATCACGTTTTTTGCGGTGCTATTACTTAATGACGCTCTTAGCGCTTCGGTCTGGTCGCCGGTGAGACGACGCGCGCCGCCGTGCTCGGTGACATCGCCGGTAGCAGCGCGGGAATAGTGTGCATCGTCTGCCACTGCTGATGTCGCGATCAGAGAAGCCAGCAGCGTAACCGTAAAGAGAGGTATCTGTTTCATTTATAAGCATCCTTTTCCATAGATATAACCAAATGTTTCCGCGGACAAGTCTGCGACAGTGCGGTGACATTTTTGTGACAGAGAGGGAATGATTTGATGACAGAATCGCCATGATGAGCAGGCCAACGGCAATACGCTCAGAGCTTAAGCGAATAGAACAAAAGGAGAAAATAGCGCTTGACCCTTTTCAGCGATCTCCCTATAGTAGCGCCCCGTTGACCCAGCGCGGTTGACAAAAAAATGTGGTGAGGTGTCCGAGTGGCTGAAGGAGCACGCCTGGAAAGTGTGTATACGGCAACGTATCGGGGGTTCGAATCCCCCTCTCACCGCCACATTCTAAAGAAGAGCCTGAACGAAAGTTCAGGCTTTTTTTTGCCTGTTTTCTGCGAGGGGGATTCGAACCCCCGCAAAGTTTGATAGCTGCGAATACCGGTTAGCTGCGGATTTTGCTAGTCCTGCTCTTTTGACGATGTAGCTATCGTTTGGTAACTGGCGATAAGCTGCTTCAGGTGCATTTCCGCTTGTGTTAACTGATTCTGTGTAGCGTCATCGTCCGATTGCTGCAACACGCGCAGTTCCTCTTCCAGTGGCACCGTTACGTTGAACGCCTGCGTCATATTGTAGACCGCTGTTTTCAGTTCGCTCACCGTCAGATATTTGCCGCGCTTCTCGTCAAGTCCATTCAGGCGCTGCGACAACGCGTTGAGCTGCTCCATGCCCTGTTGCCATCGCTGCATTTTATCTGCTGGCATTGCTGCCGCGTTAAGCTGCTTGTTCCAGCGTGCGCTCATCGTTTTAACCGCATCCGAATCAGGCCACAACAGGCTGGCCTGCATTACCAGCGCATTACCGAGCTGCAGATTCCAGTCCGGCGATACGTTTTGTAGCCGGTTCAATTGCTGCTGCGTTTGCTCCAGCCATGCCGCTTCGTTTAGCCATTCGGGGGGATTCGCCTGCAGCTCAGCCATCATTTCCGGTGTGAGAGGCGCAGGAAGTGGTGATATTGAAGCCAGTAATGCTTGCTGTAACGGAGATTCCTGCTCAGTTTTTTGCACAACCAAATAGCCTATAGCGGCGATAAGTGACACGCTCAGCAGCGTCGCGCCCACGCCACTGATAAATGCCCGACGCCGCAGCCGCCGCAAATCGGGTGCAGGCGCACCCGCAGAAGGAACATACACCCAGCCGCTGACTTCTGCACTTGCTAACGCCAGCGCGGGCTTCTCAATCGGAACGACTTCAGGCAGCTTGGCCACAGCATCAGATGTTGAAACATCGCAGTGTTCCAGCATCACCACCGCACTGCAAATGCGGTCCAGCAGCGGATCAATCTGACTAAGCTGACGCAGTTCAAGACGTTGCAGATGATCGCCAACCTCGCTGAGCAAGCGTGCCGCCTGGCTCAGCGCCGTTAAGTCTGCTTCGGTTATTGTTTGAGTACGCAGGAATTGCTGCAACCGACGACTCAGTCCCGCCAGCAGTTCGATACGTGAATGTGCCGGTTGCGGCCATAACGTCGGCCATTCGCGGGTAATCAATGCCACCAGCACCGCCAGGCCTTCCGTCATACCGGCCGATCCTGCTGTGTTCGCGCGCGATAGCGTGTACCAGACCGCGCTTTGCAGCTCGACGCCGTTTTTTTCGAACAGCGTTAAACAGAGCACGGAGACATGCGGCCAATCCAAATCCGGACGCGCCGGGTGGCTTAGCTTCTGCATTTCCTGACGCAACGCAGCATATTCGGCAAACGCGCGTGGATCGCCGCCGGTTTTGACGAAGCGAGGTTGAGATGAAGTCATTGCTGTGTTCCGAAAAGCCCTAATCAGGCAAAAAAATTAAACAGATGCCCTGGCATCCAGATATTGCTGCTGTTTCATGTGACGGATCATCACGCGCCCTTCCGGCATAAATTCGGTGCCGAAGCGCACCAATCCGCCCTCTTTGAGTTCGGCATCAATGACATAGCGCAATTCGCCGGGCATGCTCTGTTCCAGTAACACCACGTCAATGCGCTTCAGGCGCGGCTCGTATTTCAGCAGCACCTCAGAGAGCGTATACAGCAGCTGATGCGCGGTGCCGGGCATGCCCTGCAGGATGCGCGTCATATCGGGCAGGCCATAATCGGGGATATGCGACAGCGATCCGGCGCGAGTATTGAGGATGCGCTGCATGTTATCGAGCACGGAGAGGATCACCTGATCCTGTTCCTTCACACGGTCCAGCTCCAGCCCACCCGCGAAGCTGCCTTTCAGCAGCTCATACAGCGAAGGTTGATGATTGCCGCCACTCATGGTTTTGCCTCGGTGATCAGGCGCAGGCTGTTGCTGCTTAATTCAATCACGCGCGCTTTATCCGGGTCTAAATCGTTGCGCTCCAGCACCAGCCGCCAGCTGTTTTTCGCCATATCCGGCTGCTGGAACAACGCGACTACCGCGACAAATTTAGCTTCTTTTTCCATCGGCATATTCAGCGAAACGTCGCCGCCCGGCGTCAGCACCACATCGCGGTCGGCGAGGAGTTCGGCTTTGAGCACGTCCGCCGCATCGCCGATCAGTTGCTGATATACCGCGCCGTCAAAAGCTTTGCGCTCGCTGAGCTGGAACACGCGCACCATCACCGGCTGCGACAGCGGATTATGCTCGCGGCTGTCGCTGTTGAGGCTTTCACGCGCGCTGAAATCCAGATGCAGGGTTTTAATCTGCTTGTAGAAAATCGCGTCAAACGCCGCGACGGATCCATCGGTGACTTTCTGCTGCAAACCGCAGCCGCCAAGCAGCAACAGTGCGCTGCACATCAAAATTTTAATCAAAGTGGTAACTGACACGTCGCTGCTCCTCGCAGGGTTTGACCGGGCGCATGCCTGCATAGCAACCCAGTTCAGTAGTAAAAGTTTGGGGGATGTCGCTGCACGCTTCGTCCGCGCCCAGCACGCCGGTCATGCCGAGCCAGAACGGCGCATCGCCCAGCTCTGGCGGGGCCAGCAGTTGCGTCTCCAGACACAGCCGGATGCGCGCGCGATAGCGCCAGCCGAGATAAACCCGCAGCATCACCAGAAAATCCTGATACAACTGGCCGTCCGGCAGCCAGCGTTCGGCTTCGTTCGGGCAGGCGGTTTGCAGTTCGATCAGCAGCTGGCTGTTGGCATCCATCGCCTCATCGCCGAGTGGCGCGTTGCCATCCAGCACGAACTCGCACTCCAGCGGATGACTCACCGGCACCGGACGCAGACAGTACGGCTGCACGGTCACCGAGGTGTTCGGCGCAAGCAAACGCACCAGCGCGCGAATGCCCTCTTCCGTTCTGCCCGGCTGACGCATGACGCCGAGCAGCGCCAGAAAGCGTGAAACCGGCGTGGCGATATGCCTGCCGGTGCCGGGAATACCCAATCCCACCAGCCCGAGCAGCGACTGCGAAGTGCTGTCGCCACCGCCCGCTTCGAAGGTCGCCGGATACGAGTATTTGCGCCAGATGCGATAAAACTGCGTCAGGATGCGGTGGTTAAAAATATCGAGAAAGCCCTGCAGCGCTTCATGCCCTTCATCGCGCTGGGTAATATCATCTATGTAGCTGCCCGGCAGCGGCGAATCCACGCCGTATAAACCTAAAAAAGTGGTACGCACCACCGGCGGCGCGACGGCATCTGTTTCACTGTACTCAAACGCCTTCAATTCACCCGCCGGAAACCCCATGCCGGGATGCGGCAGTAGCCGCACCGCGTCGTTCTGCGGTTTGCTGGTGCTGCCGAGCGGCGGCTTATCTTTATGCTGATGCTCTATCAGCTGACAGAAACGGTAAAAGTTCAGCCGCGTCAGCTCCTGCTCCAGTCGTGGCGTCAGCCGGAGATGCGGCGATTGTGCTTCTCTTCCCATTCGAGGCGCTCTCCGGTTGGCTGCAGGATTAAAATCAGACGGTTAAACAGGTGAATGTCGGTATACAACGCGAAGAAGCGGCTGAGCATTTCGCCAAACAGGCAGATATCGCCGCTGCCGGCAAAGCCGCTGCTGTCGAGGGTGATTTCAATCTGCACGCCGCGTAGAAGATAACCCTGCTCAAAGCGTTCGGTCTCTTTGTGGCAGACGTGCAGGATGGCGTCCAGACGGCGGCGGTTCATTTCGCTGTGTGTCCAGTCGTACAGCGCCAGCGTGCCGCGCAGCACCTCGGCGTTATCCATCATCCACAGAAAACTCGAGCCGAGATGGCTCAGCACGCGCCAGTGAAAGCGATCACGATTGGGCGGATAGCACGGCAGCGTTGGCGCGCACAGGTTGCGCATCTGCATCGCCACGTCGGTGCTGCTGACGGCGGTATCCAGCAGCGTGCTCTGCAGCGCGCGACGCGGCAGCTGGCCGTTGGTGCCGGTGACGCTCACCGACAGGCTTTCGTTCTCCGGCAGGCTGTGATTATCAAAGGCTTCGCCGCCGAGGATCATCCAGGTTTCATGCAGCCCGGACGGCCCGCGCCGCACGCGCGTGTGATAGTAATGTTCCGGCGCTTCGTGACGCAGCATGCCGCCTTTGTGGCGGAAGCTGCTGAACGGCACGTACGGCAGCCCTTTCGAGGAAATCACCGAATCCACCGAGTAGATTTCGGTATGGCCGTCCTGCACGCGCATCGGGCGCAGCATATATTCGGTCTGCAATCCGTTGATCATCAGCGGATCGGATTCCATCGCAAACAGGTTAATCACCGGCACGGCGTTAAGGCGCAGATGTTTTTCACTGAACTGAAAATCGTGCTCCCAGCGCTCGGCCAGCACTACGTCGATTTCAAACCATGGCAGCGACGCGGGCAGTGCAATCTGTTCCAGCCCGCGCAGATTCACCGCCATAAACTTCTCGCGGAAGGTGAAGTATTCCAGCAGCAGCTGATAGCCGCTGAAGCTGCCCTCATCGCCCGGCCACAGACGATCTTCCTCGCTGAAGCCCTGTGCGCTGAAGTGCCCGTCAAAGCGGCGGCTGTCGGTTTCACCAGGCAAACGCAGTGCGATGCTGGCGACGTTAAGCGTCAATGCTTCATGCAGCGCACAGGCCAGCGGCGCATCAGCGTTGAGATAGAGCGGAATGCGGCTGACGTCGATGCGGCTCCAGTCGGCCAGCGCGCCGCCGTTGAAACGCAGGCGAACAACTGAGCGTCCGGCGGCATCGGTGGTTAATTTTGCCGACTCCAGCGCCAGCGGCAGCACCTGCACGTCGCGCGTGGTGGTGTAGCGACAGCGCGTGCCTTTTTCCCCTACCGGACGTGAGATTACTTCAAAGCCGCGTGCCAGCCGCATTGGCTCTTTCATCTCACGCCAGTCGGGCGTGAACTCCACCACCGACATCGACGGAATGGTGCGCAGATAGTGTGGCCACAGCAGGCTGACCAGCCCTTCGGTGAGTTCCGGCAGATCGTCGTCGAGCTTTTCACGCAGGCGACCGACCATAAAGGCAAAGCCTTCGAACAGTCGTTCAACGTAGGGATCGCGCGCGCCGGCTTTGTCCAGATTGAGCATCGCCGCCTGCTCAGGATGCGCGCGTGCGAACTCTTCGCCAGCTTCCTGAAGGTAGCGCATTTCAGCGTCGTAATAACGCAGAGTTAAATCGTCCATGGTATTCACATCAGTAATGTGCAGCCCGAACCAGTCAGGCAACAGGAAGTTAAAAAGCAGAAGTCAGCTGCAGAGGATGGCGGCCCTGACCGGGTCAAGCGTGATGAGGCCGGATAACAGCGAGTCCATTTCCGGCTGGATGCGCGTACGTTCACTTTCACTGCGCGCGGCTCGGGCACGCAGCAGCTTCAGCCGCCGGGCGCGCACTTCGAATAATAAGGTTGGTTCCCACTGCGCAAGCGTCAGTGCGCCGGCATGCTGATTGAGTTCATCCAGCAGATACAGCGCCATTTCACTTTTACCGAATTGCTCGCACACTCGCGCCATTAGCAGACGTATTAACCACTGATCTCGCAAACTATTGGTGCCCGGACGCATCTGCAGCCATGCCAGTGCGGCTTCCACGCTTTCCGATTCCGCTTTATCCACCGCCTCGTTTTCCAGGGACAGGATGTCGTTGTCAGGTCCTGCAACCAGCGTGTCGCTCTCCGCAAAGCCCACGTCGCTCATCACTTTTTGCGCGATCCAGTTGCGCGTCACCTCATCGGCAAACGGTGTGCCGTCTGAATACGAGAGCGTTTCCAGTCCCGGCAGCCTTGATAAAAGTCCATGCAAATCCTGCTGCACAATGTTCGCCAGCGCCGCGCCCTTGTCCTGACGATTCAGCGCTTCACAGGCGTACCACTGAAGATCGAACCACACGTGATTGATGGCCTGCGCAAACAGCGAGTCCGTCAGTTCCAGCAGTTCCGTCCAGCTTTGCTGCAGATACAGGCGCTTAAGGTGCGCACGGTGATCGGGTTTTGGCGGCGGCAGACGCGTATTGCCGCCGGTTCCAAGCGCGGGAAGATTGAGGATGGTATCCCAACGTACGCTTTTCATCAGATGGTGGGCGGAAAGCCAGCCGCCGGGCTGCTCGCGCAGGTAGTTTGCCAACACTTTCGCCTGTGCCTTCAAAGTTTCACCGGAGTTAACCGGCGCGAGTTCAGCAAGCGACGAATCATCCACGTCCCTATGTGTCGGGCTGTTGAGTGGCACCATCGCGCTGGCACCCCCGTTCTGAGCTAAACGCAGCTCCAGTGCGCGCAACAGCGGCTGAAGCCCGTTGCGTTCATCTTCATTAAGTGCATCTTCAATCAGCAGCAATGCACCGCTAATGCGGCAAACCCGCGCGACATCGGCTTCCGGCCATAACGTCAGGCTGTCGAGCATTCTGGCGCTGCCGAGCCAGGCCAGCGCGCCCTGCCGACTGCGGCTGCGTTGTGGATGAAGCTTTCCACCAAACTTCTGCAGCGCGGCGGCCAGCAGTTCCAGTCCTTCCGCCAGCCCCTGCTCGCCGTCCTGATGCAGGCGCGCCCACGCGTAAAAGGTGATAACCCGGATATCCTTGCTCACGGTTGTCAGCAGCGATTCCGACAGGCGGGCGATGGTGTCGGTATCAAAGCCGGAAAGCTTGTTCACCTCTTCACGGATCTGCATAAACTGATCGTCGTAAGCCGGATCGTCTCCGGCGGGCAACGCTTCACTGATCGGTTCCAGCCAGCGCGTCCAGTTGCTGCAGCGTTGTTGTGCATCGGTTCTCAGCGTGGACTCATCCACGCCGCAGGCGTGCACCAGTTCGGTCATTGCGCTCATTATTCTGCTCCCTCCATGTCGGTAATGACGTCATCCGTAACGGCGTCGCGCGGGGCCATCGCCTCGGAGGCACTGGCAGCATCGACGCTGAATATTTCCGTCGGCAGCGTAAAGCCGCGCAGGCGCAGCAGCGCCAGCGGGCCGTCGCGCATCTGCGTGCGCAGCACCCACGTCAGCGTACGCTTATCCGGCGTGGTGAAGCTCAGCAACCAGCGGCTGCGATCGAGACGTTCACGTTTGGCCTGCTCCAGCCAGCGGATAAAGCCCCAGGTGCCGGGATAATCACCGTAAATCTGTGCACTGCTTTTCACACCGGTCCAGGTCAGCAACGTACCCGGCTTCAGGCTGTCGCCCGGCCAGCGCATCGCCTGCCACGTCGCCATCTGGTTGAAGTAGCGCAGCGGCTGACCATCAAGCATCAGCTGGGTTTCCACCACGTCTGGCGCAGCGCGGCCCTGTAGTTCAAAACTGATGCCCTGCGTGCCGTCAGTAAACAGAATGTCGGACAGCTCGCGCAGCTGATTCACCGCCTTGAGGAAAGCGGAATTAAACGTCAGTCCCTGACTGTGTGCTGCATCCGGCACCCAGCTGCTGCCCTCTTTCTGTAGTACGCCACCGAGGCGGCTGCTGAGGAAGCTGTCGATGCGCCCGGCATCGCGGCGGATAAACTCCGCCAGCATCGGCAGTGACGCGTCACTTTGTCCCGCCGCGAATGGATAGCGTCCGTCAAACGCGGTGCGCCAGTTTTCCACGATGGAGCGCTGCCACTGCGCGTTCAGGCTCACCGCAGACGGTTGCAGGATGGTTTCCCACGCCTGCGTCAGCGGCTGCACGAACATCGTCTGGCCAAAGCCGCTCCACTCTTCGCCGAGGCTCGCCGCCATCAGGCTGCCGTATTGCTGCGTATCAGTAAGGTCAACGCTTTTGCCCTGGAAAACCGTCTGCGCCAGGGTTTGCAACATCTCCTGTGGATCCGGCGCGGCGGCCACCTGCTGCAGACGCAGGCGCACGCGGGTGATGCGGGTGAGATAGGTTTGCAGCGTCAGGCTGCTGTCGGCGGCCATCAGCTGAGAGCCGCTGTTTTTGCCGGTCAGCGCCAGCAATGGGCCGAAGGTCACATCCAGCGGTCCTTCAGGGCCGGTAGCTTTCTGGCTGATAACCGGCTTGTCTTTCTGGCCAATCAGGTCTTTGGCCGAGTTGATCAGCGTGTCTGACAGCGCCTCACGCTGCTGGCCGGTCTGGCCCTGCCACGCCAGCGTGTTCATTAATGCAATCAGAGGCGACTGGCGCACGTCGCTCATCAGCGTCAGCTGATCCGTAACGTCGGCGATGTTCTGCGCCGGATTGAGCCTGATACCGTTGAGGAAGTTAAGCCAGCTGGCGGCGAAGTCACTGAAATAACGTTGCGTTAAACGGGCCTTCAGCGCCTCCGGGGAAATCTCCTGCGGCACCGCGCTGCGGCTGTCGCTGAGCACCCAGTCGATTTCATCGCGACGGGTGTTGGCCGCTTTCTCAATCTCCTGGCGCACGCCGCCTTCCCACGCCTGGCGAGTAAACACGCCCGGAACTCTGTCGTCACTGCTGAACAGCCGGCGCATATCGGTGCCCGGCGTCATATCTTCCAGCGTCAGGTCGGTGTAGTTGCGGCGCACGTCGCGCAGGACGTTCTGATACAGTGTCATCTCGGCGTTGCGCTGGCCGGTCTGCAGCAGCAGAACCTGACGTACCTGACTCAGCAGCGACGCATTGGGTTTGATGCGCCAGCCGGGCTGGGACGGCAACGACGCGGCATAGAATGCCCACAAATCCGGGGCCAGCGTCTGCCACAACGACGTTGAAATGCCTGGATATTCCGGCTGAACGGTCGCCATGGTCTGCGCATAAAACGCCGGTTCGGCACGCTCCGGGCGCGCCATCATCAGCCAGGCCTTTAACTGCTTATACCCCGGCTGCGCCAGCGTGGCGCGCAGCGGGCTGGCAGCAGGCAGGCTGGCCAGATAGTTCAGCTTATCTTCCAGCGCGATGCGCGCCGGTTCGTGGATCAGCCGCTGCGCCGCGACGCCGTACCACGGCAGCAGCGCATCATGCAGCTGCTGCGTATGGTTAATGCCGAAGCGCTGATACCAGGGCGCACCGTGCTCCAGCCAGTGCTGCTGCTGACCGAGATCGTTACGCAGGCCGTGCAGCGCAATGAGCTGCGCATCATCAACCTTCGTTGAATTCACCAATACCTCGGCTTTATCCGCCGCGCTGACAATCTGATGACGGTTGAACAGCGAAGACGCCAGCATGCCCGCGCCAGCGAGCAGCATCAGGCTCAGCAGCGACCAGGCCAGGGTCTGTTCCCAAGGCAGCCCGGTGCGACGACCTCTGGCGCGGTCTGACGCGATGCCCTGCCAGAGCGCGCTGTCGGTTAATGCGTGAGGATGCAGGCTGTCAAGTACAGGCTTTGCTTCAGGCAGGCTGAACATCAGACCACGCAGCAAACTGCGGCGCGCGGGGTCCAGCCAGGGCGCTAAGCGCTGCTGCCAGGCCTGACTTTCACCGCTGCCGAACTGCTGCGACAGGCGCAGCAGCCAGTCGTTACTGAGGCTGTGATCGACCTGTGCCAGACCGCGATCACGCAGTGGCGCGATCAAGCTTTCAAGCTGCTGCGCAACATTTTCCGGCAGCGCTTTGGCCGGAAACACTGCGCCTACCGCGTTGTTCTCACGCTCTGGCTGCGGCCAGTCACTGCGTCCAAGCTGCCAGATCCACACCGGCGCGCGCCAGCGCAGCGCGGCGGCAATCTTCTCCAGCGAGCGCATCGCTGCATCGCTTTTTTGTGGTGTCAGGGTGGAATTTGAATCCTGAACCAGCACAATGCCGTCCAGCGGACGGCTGCGGCGCAGCTTGCGCAGCGCGGCGTATTTTTCAGCATCTAACTGAGCATCGAGGCTACCACCGTAAATAAGAACCGTCCGGTTACCCTCCATCCACACATTTTTGCCGAGTCCCGGTACAAGCGGGCTGATCGCGGCGTCGTCGCCGACCACCAGAAGCAGACGAACTTTGCTGCGCCAGAAGAGGTTGTAGCGTGAGCGAAGATAGTTGCTCATATCGCTCGCCAGGCATGTGGAAGCAGTGGCAGAGGCAGGCATATCTTCTTTTTTGTCACCCGATGGCCTGACCGGGACGCCCGCATTCAACGGACTGAATAAGAAGAAAATCACCGTACATATCAGGCACGCGAGAAAAACAAATCCCGTCAACGGTAACCAAAACTGACGGGTGGTTGCTTCAACGGGTAAGGCTTTTAGCTGGGATAGCAGGAATAAAAAAAGCAGTAAAACGGACACGGCAACGAGCCCGTACCCCAGCAGACGAAAGAAGTTTTTCATTATTTTTTATTCCTTTCGTGCTCACCGGCAGCACGGAAAAATCCCGGCAGCAGCGCGCTGGCCACCACCTTTCGTAACGCGAATGCCAGACCCGGTAAGGTCACGCCAAGTACGGCCAGTAAAGTGATCGTTCCCCACCACGAAAATAACCAGACCGGGAAGGCAAAACCTAAAGACCAGATAAGAAGAGTATTAAGCAGCACCGCCAGCATCATTCCACCGGCAGGGAAAGGCGCGGCCTGCGCCCGTTCGGGGGAAGTGTTCATCAGCGGCATTTTCCTGCCAGCCACCATCGCCCAAGCCTGTTTATCATCGGCCCACACCAGCCACTGGCTACCCATGTCGTAATTGACGGCTTCGATTGCCGCAACGGGCATCAGCCAGCCGGCAAGGTGGCCGTAACGATCGCAGCCTTCATCAAAATCAATGAGTCCCGCCATCGGCGCGGAACTGCGAAGAGACAACGGCAGTTCAAATACGGCAGACGTCAGTTGCTGACGCTGAGGGGCGGTGAGTCCGCTGAACCACACCAGCCCAACAGATGAAGATGGTTGCTGGTTCATCTCTTTAAGCTCTTTTAGCTCGGCTGAGAGTTCGCTGGTTTGCAGCGGCATCGCCCGAAAGACTTTTACGGTTTCTCGTTGCTGAACAGCAGAAAGCAGTGACGGGGGCGCGAGTAATAACGCGCTGGCAAATTCAGCCAGGGTTTCATTTACCTGACGATAATGGATTGCCAGAATCAGTACCGGGTTGTGCGATGCCAGCAACTGGTTATTCCAGAACTCAAAAGGATACTCAGCGGGCAACACATGAAAGGTGGGCGTCCACGGCAGTGCATGCTGTTTCCACAGTGACGCAACACGCTGCTTTTCCTGCTCCAGAGAGGCGGCCGAGGTCTGGATGACAACGGTGAGCGCACCACCGGGATACCAGTTTGCTAACGATAGTGCTACCTGCTTCAGCAGCGCCTGGCTAAGCTGCTCAAAGCGTGAAATGCCGGGGATGAGCGCTTCACCGGCCAGCAATGTGGTGGGTTTATCAATAACGTCTTTTTTTGCGACCAGCCCTGTTAACTGAGGGACGCAATCCGTGCTCACCGTTAAATTTATCTGATTAACCACGCACAGATGCTGATGGGCATGCTGCTGCCAGGCGGCATGCACATTCAGTCGCCAGCTGTTCCAGTAAAAAGCTTTCAGAGCCTGAACTTCCCAGCCTAATAAATACACCGTCAGGATTGCCATCACACTCACCAGCATCGCTGCGGCCAGCGGCAGCCAGGCTCCGGATGAAAGGGAAGACAGTTCTTCCGCTGAACCAGAAAATAAAAGCCAGGCAACACTGATTAATACGCAAAAGAAAATAATAAAAAAACAGATCCACGGAGAACATGCGCTGGCGGGTGTCCGCTCAGGCACTTCCGGTACTGACCATCCCATTAGCCGATCTCCATATCCGGCAGGCTGGCGATAACCACCGAGCCACATTCCGTTTTGCAGCCATGTATTACGATCCCACGGCCATTTTCTTCATAAGATGCAACATCGCATTCGATAATACGGTTGGTGCCATGTAATGGGCAGGACACCGTATCATGCAGCAGGGCGGCATTTTTTCCCTGAATATCGAAAGTAGATGATGCAGATGTGACTTTGCCGCCGTGAGACGTAGAATCTCCCAAGACGATTGCGAGTTTGCCCATTATTATGACCTATATTTTATTTACTGAACGGCGGGTGGAATAACTTATTTAATAAAACTGACTAGGCGGAATCATTAAATGTCATTTAAAATCACCTAAACAAAAGAAGGACAAGTAAGGCATTAACTCCAAAGAATCATCTAATTATCGGAACACCATGATAATCGAGAACATTAAAAACGCAGAAAGAAAAAGAAACTAACAGAAAAAACACAACCACATAATTCAAGCCACTTCTTTTAGTTAAGACCCAATATATCAACGTCAGAACACTGCCTGATAAGATTGCGTATAAAAACATCACCAGATAAATTACCCCAAGCATTCTTTCCTCATTAAAAATCAACCAACTCTTAATTAAATTTTAACTTGCAATACAAAAACAAGTAACATCACCCAAAGTTAATTGATGTTCGTGAATTAATTTTTTTATTCATTTCATACCATTCAGCCTTTCTCTTTTCGAGTTCTACATCAGAAATGGTTTCTGTGAATATTTCAGCTGGAATTGGTGGGATGTTTAGCTGGCCTGTTTCAAAATAAGTGTCATATCCCTTAGTCCAGTCTGCCATATCACGCAACTTTGCCATAAAATTCTTATCCCAAGTAGCATCACAAAAACCAATAGGAAAATCATAGGTGACTACCCGTCGCATAAAGTCAGGGCTATTAGGTAATGTACTGTGATCGGTTGGTTGAGAAATATAAGCACCTACGCGAATACGTCTCTCCTCATCAGTTTCAAGACGCATCACTGGCTCAAACTGAGGGAATGCTTTGCCTGATGGTTGATAAGCACCTGTTGGAACTTCTTTTTTGGGATACAGCACAACAAAGTTATTAAACGTATCATCATTAGGAACAACAACTGACTTTTCATCTTTGTCAGATTTTTCGGAAAATTGTCCCCAACCCTTTCCCTTATGGGAAATGGGCATTTCATCCCATTCACTACCATCACCTAGACGTTTAACGTCAAAATCGGTCATTTGGTCAGCAAAAATAGGTTTAGGAACCTCTTCTGAATTAATAGTAATGGTTTGATATTTTGGCGTAGAATATGTTGGGTAATTACCGCCATCATCCCAAAAAGGTTTTCCGTCAGGCAAAGGCCAAAAGGGGGTTTTAAAATTCGGCGCGGCCCCACAAGAGGTCGAACGTGCCATCATTCGTTGAAATAAATGTCCTTTGTGGGCCGTAATTAATTTATGTGGTTGTTGCTCCAACCCACTATTAGGCAATCCTTGCCAACCAAGGCTTAATAGAGGAGATGATCCCATGACCCTGTCGTGTGGGTTACAATATATATATAACCTACCGTGATTATCTCTTTCAGGGATCTTTTTTCCCGATGAAGATTTATGAAATATATCTGGTGTCCAAGGTTGATTGTCTGAAGATTTACCAACAGACAATTGATTGTATTTATCCGGTTGCAGAAAATTAGAGCGCTCAGCTATTCTATTAATAATTGCCTCAAGAGTCTGTTCGCGTGCGGTGTCTGTAATGATCTCTTTATCTTGTGTAGAGAATTTATCCGTAATTTTCGGTTCCATTGCATAAGGTGAATTCAAAATGAAGAGACAATCAGGTGCTTTCTTAGCTAGTGACGTTGCTGCTAGAGCAATCATGGTTCCCTGACTGTGAGATATTACACTAACAGTGTCTCGTGGAAATTTATCACGGATAGAATCCATCAAATCAGCCAAGCGCTTTGCTGCATGTGCATAATATTTCCTTGGTGGTGCAGTCTTGAGCAAACGGTCAAAGTCTGGTGCAAAATCCTGCACTTCCAGACCTAAATAACGCATCCTCTCATTAAATCCGACATCACTCCAAAGTGATACCAAATTATTTGTTCCGTTTTGGAATGGCCCTCCTCCCCAGAACCAAGGGCCTTTCCCTCTCAATTCTTCTAATTTCAATCCTTTTTCTTTAAGAAGATGGTAGTCTTCATTATTTTTATTAACTAACGGTATTTCATATGTTCCTTCTTCACCATCAACTGCTCTATAACCCCAATAAAAAGGAACCACCGGGGAATTAGCCTCACCCGCATTAAGCAACACCCGATCCAATTTATAACCTTCTAAATCAAATATATTGTCACAGTTATATTTATTAGGAATCAGTTCAAAAGATGTTGATTTTAAACCCAAGCGTTCATTAAGCCCTTCACATATATTTCTTTCTGCTGTTGAATACCACTCTCCAGTGGAATTAACACCATGCACGAATAAAATGATCCCAGGGTGATGTATAGGATGTTTACACTCTGCCCTTACTTTAATACTTTTTGGAGACGGACTGCTTTTAAAATAAGGATTCCCGTTATCGCCAAGAAAACAATTAGACTCGCGAGTAGGATCGTTCACTTTATTCATTTCATAACTCCACTACTAGCCTTTAAATACCTAATGCTTCGAGGTTTGATATTGTCATCACAGTGGAATCGTTCATCAATTGATTGCGCCTCAATTTTGAAATCTGGGTTATCAATCCATTTGCCAACCTTATCTTTACTTCCGATGGATATTATTCGCTTTAATAATTCCTTGTGAATTCTATCCTGTATATAAACTGCATCATTGGTAACAATCACTGTATCACTTGGAAGTATATTTTCACTTTTGTGCGACTTAGCCCCCTCCCTTAAACTTTCGCTAACTATATAATGCTCCGAATTCCCATATTTATAGTTAACAAAGCGATGGGGGTATGAAATTAAATCATCACCTGCAGCATAGATAAACTCACCATTAAAAGATAAAACATCATTCTGTCTACTTATTGAGAATTCATCTTGAGGATTTTTATCGTCACCTTCCAGCCCAGCGAATATCTTTATCTTTTTGTTTGTATCATTGTAATACACAAGCCCACCACTGTGACAACTGACATAATTCTCTAAAGTAAAGAAGCGATGATTGTCTATGCGATAAACCACTTGCGGGTCAACATCGATCTCAACACTCCTGATAGCCCGACCGCCCGAACCACTTGGAAAGCCATAACCAAAACTTCCACCTACAGTAGCTGCTATCATAGGTAATACAAAATTCCAAACAACAATCATCACCACTGCAAGAGAAATTAATATAGCTAATATTATTTTCTTTCTTCTGCTCATAGTTTTACTTTCAGTATTATCCATTGTAATACCCCAATATTATTTTGATACCGGATTAAATGTCAGGATCTTATCGTAAACAATTTCAGATTGAGCTAGTTTTGTCTCGGCAGATGCAGAAACTACGCTCTCAATAGTCTTACCACCCGGCATGGTGGTGCAATACGGCAGGTTGAATATCGGATGACCCGTTAACGAGGAGGATGCTTACATTCAGCCCTGACTTGAACACTTTTTGGTGAAAGACTGCTTCGAAATTGAGGACTCCCGTTATCACTAAAAAAACAAGCAACATCTCGCGTTGGTTCTTTTCCATTCTTCATATTAGTGAACATCCTGTCAGTTAGAAATGTACTTTATTTTTCTAGGTTTGATACTTTCATTACAATGAAAACGATCATCTATTGACGCACTATTCAATACTAAGTCTTCATCATTGATAAAATTATAATCACCTGAATTTAATGGCGCCTTATGACTGTAGTAAAACTCACTCAAAATACTTGTTTTAGCAAGTACAGAATCACTCATGACTATGATGGAAATATTTGGACCAGCAACTTTCATAAAGGAATCCTTTGATGAGTCATTTACATCCTGAAAAGATATAAAGTGAGTAGAATTACCATACTTATAGTTAATATCCCTAGTAGGATATGCAATGATATTATCTCCAGCAGAGTAGATAAATTTACCAATAAAAGATAAAACATCATTACGCTCACTGATAGAAACCTCATTCTGAAGTTTTTTATCACTGCCCTCTATTCCAGCGAGCTTCTTAATTCTTTTATTTGTGTCATTGTAATATACAAATCCACCACTGCTACAACTCACATAATTTTCAAAGGTGAAAAAACGATGATCATCTATGCGATAGACAACTTGCGGATCAACATCGATCTCAACACTCCTGATAGCCCGACCGCCAGAACCACTTGGAAAGCCATAACCAAAACTTCCACCTCCAGTAGCTGCTATCATAGGTAATACAAAATTCCAGACAACAACCATAACAACTGCTAGAGAAATTAATATAGCTAATGTTATTTTCTTTCTTCTGCTCATAGTTTTACTTTCAGTATTAACCATTGTAATACCCCGATGTTATTTTAATGCCGGATTAAATGTCAGGATCATATCGTCAACAATTTCAGATTGAGCTAGTTCTGTCTCGCCAGAAGCAGAAGTAACTCCCTCAATCACTTTTCCTCCCGGCTTAGTAATGCGGTAAGGCAGGTTGGCTATCGGATGACCTGTTAACGCATTTGTGGCGACAAACTTCTCATCAAAAGTTTCTGGTGAAAATGACTTCATCACACCTTCCATATTCGCTGCACCAGCTTTACTTATGCCCGCATTTTTAACCAGCAGTTTGCCCGGTCCGCCAATCTCCACGTTGCCGCCTTTAAGCCTGATATAACCGCCGCCGCAAATCAGCGTCAGCTCATCCTGCGCCGTCACGACCAGCTTCCTGCCGCTCGAAATATGAGTGTCCTGCGTTGACCAGGTCGTCACGTTTCCGCCCTGCGCCTGCACGTCGATATCGCCCCGGAAAGTAAACAGCGTCGCGCCCTCGCGGCTGTACAGGCTGATTTGTTTGCCTGCCGCCACGGTGAAGTTCTTCTGCGCGCCGAGGTCCATCTGCTTTCCGGCGGTCAGCGTCAGGTTATCCTGCGCCGACAGCTGCATATTCCCGCCGCTCACCAGCGCCACGCCCTGCGGCGCGCTGCCCAGCAGCACTTCCTGCTGCATGTCTTCTATCTTTTTCTGCAGCAGCGCCTGCTGCGCGCTGGCCGCCAGCGACTGCATTTCCGTCAGCGCGGCGGACAGACGCGACAGCGCCGCCTCCATGTCCTTCTGCTTACCCTGTGCCGCTGCCTGCCCATCGGCGCTGATAAACAGCTCTTTGCCAGCCCGGATGGCGCGCCAGCCGTCGGTGCGCAGCTCAAAGCCTTCGCCGCGCGGCTGACGCTCGCCATCGACCAGATGCCCAAGATTCAGCTGGCTCTTGCCACCGTATTCGGTACTGAGCTTGATGTGCTCCTGGCCGCGCGTGTCATCGAGGCGCAGCTTGTTGTTCGCAGGCGTGCGCAGCACGTTGCGCCTGTAGTTCAGGATCAATACGGTTTGTGCCAATGGGCAGACACCGTATTATTCAGCATGGGCAGCATTTTTTTTCTGAATATTTAAAGTCGATTATGCAGACGTGACTTTGCCACCGTCGGACGTATAATCTCCCAGGACGACCGCTAGCTTATCATTATTGCTACCTATGCTTTATTTACGGCCCTATATACCGGCAACGTCATTTGCTCTCGATTAAATTTATCTGTGACAGTATCTCTGCTAATTAAATCGGGTTCAGGTACTTTGTCAGGTACTCCACTAAACAGGTAAGGATCCTCACCCTGTACCCAATCAGCTTTTCGGCGCAATTCATCCATGAAGGCTTTATCCCAAGTTGCATCGCAATATCCTATCGGCAAATCATAAGCAACTACCTGAGCCATAAACTCAGCGCTCATTGGTAAAGTACTGTGATCAGTTGGCTGAGAAACATAAGTTCTCAGGCGAAGATCCTTTTCTTCAAAAGTTTCCTCCCGAGTCACAGGTACCATCTGAGGTCTAGTTTTAGTGCCTATATTACTAAAACCGATTAATACATCTTTATTTGGATAAAGATTTATGTAATTGTCATATGTATTATCATTCTTATTACTGCCGCCAACTTTAATTTCTCCCCACCCATCTTTTTGTTCTTCTACACTATGTTCAGCCCCTACTCGGGTTCCATCAAATCTTGCCAAGCTTTCAGGTTGAATCGGTTCTGGAACTTTTTCTGCATTGATAAAGACAGTTTGCCACTCAGGAGGGTTAGGATATGTAAAGCTGCTACTTTGGTATTTGTCGCCTGCATCGTCCCAAAAGGGTTTTCCGTCTGGTAATTTGGCAAATGGTGTTTTAGGATTGGGAATATCACCACATGGCGTACTACGCGCAAGCATTCTCTGAAAAAGTGCACCTTCGTGCTTTAGTAATAAAGGATGTGGCTTACCTATAATATTATTTGGTAATCCTTGCCAACCAATTGAACGTAATGGACGAGACCCCATTACACGATCATGAGGGCAGAAATATATATATGTCCTACCGTGATTATCTCTTTCTTGAATCTCATCGCCATTTTTAGATAACAAAATCACATCCGGCCGCCAGTTTTTTTTATTACTTGTCTGACCAACACAAAGCCCACCATAGCCAATAGATGATAAATGTGTTTTCCTAGTAGCTACTTTACTAACTATAGCAGATAAAGTGCTTTCGCGTCCTTCAGGAGAAATACATTCATCGTCAGTAAGTGAAGCTTCAGTAAGAATATTGTGCTCCAATGCATAAGGTGAATTAAGTACAAATAAAGCATCAGGTGCATGTTCCGCTATCGCTACTGCAGCCATTGCTATCATTGTCCCCTGACTATGGGATATGATCGTAACAGTATCTTTCGGATATTTATTACGTACACTGTCAATTAAGTTAGCAAGACGTTTCGCTGCATGTGCATAATATTTACGTGGTGGCGCATTGGTTAGTAAACGATCTTCGTCTTCATTAACCCACTGTACTTTAAAACCAGAGATGCTCTCCTTAAAACCTTTGTCACTCCATAAAGAATGTAAATTATTTGTACCATTTTGAAATGGTCCGCCCCCCCAAAAAAATGGTCCCTCCTCTGCAATTTTTTCATTGGAAAAGCCTCGTCTTTTGAGTTGATGGTAGTCTAATCCTTTCTTATTAGCTAAAGGTATAACATACTTATTCTCCTCACCTTTGATTGAAGAATACCCCCAATAAAATCGAATCACTGGAGAATCTCTTTCATTTTTATTTGTTAATGGTATGACTCGCTCTACTAAAGGTTCATTCGCGACTTTTTCATCACTAACATATACTTTAGGTTTTAACTCAAAAGATGAATTATCAAGTCCTAACCTCTTATTTAATCCAGAACATAAATTATCTTCTGCACTTTTGAACCATTCCCCTGTAGAGTTCACACCATGAATCAAAATAATAATCCCTGGTAAATGAGGCGGCAAATCACATCCGCCTCTGACTTTGCAATTCTTATGTGAAGGGAATGATGTCCATGATGGATGTCCGTTATCATCAAATTCACATTCAAGTTCACGGATTGGCTCTATTCCATTACTCATGATCAATCACCTCTTTTCTTCCGTCTTTAGAGATATATGTTATTCTTTTTGCTCGTTCATTCATATTGCATCGATATTTATCATCCCTATCCATTTTGGAAAAAATCGGTAATTTTATTTTATTTTTATAAATTTTTTTTTCTTCCTTCCCAATGAGATCTCTTAATTCATCAGCCATGCGATTAATCTCATCACTCGTTGGTACTGGTTTCAGTGTTTTGGCGTAGGAGTAAATGTTAAAACTTTGATCGTAAACATCAGCGTAAGAAAGCTTTCTTTTCTCAATCTCTGACTTTATGTTTTTGTAAACAAGCTTATCCCAATAATTGTAAATATTTATCAACTTCCCTGACTCGTAGTAGTAGAAAATCACCCTCGTTATGTCGTTATAAGACCTCTTATAATCATCATGTAGAGGTTCTTCCTCAGACTCATCTCTTAAATAAACACCATTATTGTTTACGACTACCTTAAGTTTACTAAATCGCTTAGGTGTATCATAACCATCTTTAATAGAATTATAAATAAAGGTCTTACCATAATCAGGAGAGAAGTAAAAGAAAACAGGACAACCTCTTTCAGAATTACCACTACCACAGTACTGTTGCGTCGACGCACCAGGAAATGCAAGATAACCGTTATTGGCCCCATTAATTATGGTACCCTGATAAGCCGAAACACTATTTCCTTTACTGTATGAGAAATCATAAAAATCATTATTGAAACCCACAAAAGTCTTAATCCCCCTCTGGGTATCATTATAATAAACCTGCCCACCCTTATCGCATGAAATATAGTTCTCCAGCGTTAAAAAACGATTTTTATCAATTCGATAAATGATCTGACTGGGTGCATCTGTATCAACCTTACGCGCTTCGATAGTTTTTTGAGAGCCACTCATCCCCCCTAAACCGACTCCGAAACTTGCCCCCATGCTATGCACTATAAAAATTCCAAAAATCTTATAAACACCGAAAAATATCATAAGAATGACAAAGGCAATGAGAACCTTATTATTTGATGAGTTCCACATCATATTAATTTACCTTGCTTAAGGTGATTATCATATTGTCAATAACATCAGATGAATTGAGAGAAGTTGCGCCAATGCCATCGGTGATACCTGAAAAAACAGAACCATCTGGCAGGGTAATGCTATAAGCTTTGCCTGGTAGTGGTTCTTTCGTTAACGCATTCCTGATAATAAACTTCTCATCAAAACTTCCCGGCTCAAACGACTTCATCACGCTCTGCATATTTGCTGCCCCCGCCTTACTGATGCCCGCGTTTTTAACCAGCAGCCTGCCCGGTCCGCCAATCTCCACGTTGCCGCCTTTCAGCTTTATATAACCGCCGCCGCAAATCAGCGTCAGCTCATCCTGCGCCGTCACGACCAGCTTCCTGCCGCTCGAAATATGCGTGTCCTGCGTTGACCAGGTCGTCACGTTTCCGCCCTGCGCCTGCACGTCGATATCGCCCCGGGAAGTGAACAGCTTCGCGCCCTCTCGGCTGTACAGGCTGATTTGTTTGCCTGCCGCCACGGTGAAGTCCTTCTGCGCGCCGAGGTCCATCTGCTTTCCGGCGGTCAGCGTCAGGTTATCCTGCGCCGACAGCTGCATATTCCCGCCGCTCACCAGCGCCACGCCCTGCGGCGCGCTGCCCAGCAGCACTTCCTGCTGCATGTCTTCCATCTTTTTCTGCAGCAGCGCCTGCTGACGCGCCACGTCCGCCGCCAGCGCCTGTGCCTGCTGCGCGCTGGCCGCCAGCGACTGCATTTCCATCAGCGCGGCGGACAGACGCGACAGCGCCGCCTGCATGTCCTTCTGCTTACCCTGTGCCGCCGCCTGCCCATCGGCGCTGATAAACAGCCCTTTGCCAGCCCGAATGGCGCCCCAGCTGTCGGTGCGCAGCTCGAAGCCTTCACCGCGAGCCAGCCTTTCACCATCCACCAGATGACCGAGGTTGAGCTGACTTTTACCGCCGTACTCGGTGCTGAGCTTGATGTGCTCCTGGCCGCGCGTGTCGTCGAGGCGCAGCTTGTTGTTCGCCGGCGTGCGCAGCACGTTACGCCTGTAGTTGCGGATGGTGACGTGATCCGCGCGGGAGGAGTCGTGCAGCACGCCGGCAATGTACGGGCGGTCCGGGTTGCCGTGCTCGAAGCCAATCGCCACCTCGGTGCCCGCCAGCAGCGGCAGGTGCAGGCCGTAGGTGTCGCCGGCGAACGGGCGCGACTGGCGCACCCACAGGCTTTCATGCCCGCTTTCCCAGCCCGCGCGGTCAAACAGCATGCTGACGCGATATCGCCCGTCGCGGTCAATGTGGCCGTAGGTATCATTTGTGGTGGTGCTGGTGATGCGCGCCGGCAGGGTGCCGGCCATCACGGGGCGCGGTGCCGGTTCCGGGCGGTAGCTATAGCGGCCTTCTGCCGGGATGCCCTGAAACAGGGTTTCCATGCTGCTGTCGCGCGCCGCGCGGCACACAAGCGAGGTGATAACCACGCCGCTGCGGAACACTTCCGCCGCGTTGCCGCCGCTGGCGCGCACCACCACGCCGGGCATCAGCGTCGCGCTGCTGGATTTGGCGCTGAGCCGCGTCTGGCCGTTGAGGTAACGCTCGTGGCGCTGCCGGGCGTAGAACGCGCCGCTTTCGGTCGCGGGACTGGCGCTGTAAGCCTCGCCCGCCTGCAGGTAGTTATCCGCCCAGTGATAGGCTTCGCCACAGGTGGTGTCGTCGCCGCCGGTGACGTCGGCCTGCGCGTTCATGTCGGCGGTGGCGTCGCGGTAGTTGTAGTCGCGCGTGCTGACGGTTTTCTCCACCACCCGGAAGCGGCTTTCCATCGCCCACACCGACTCCACGCCGCTGTCGTGCAGGCCGGACGGCGGCACGGCGGGCAGCGTCAGGCCGGTTTCATAGCCCTGCGGGCCGTCGTAAAACTCCACCACGTCGATGTTGAGGCGCGTGTCGGTGGTGAAGCGGAACCAGATGCCCACCTCCGCCAGCAGGCGCGAGACGAAGCGCAGGTCGTCTTCGTCAAACTGCATCACCTGCTCGCGCTTCGGATAGTCTCGGCTGAGGCTGAACACGAAGTCCTGTCCGCGCATACCGTGGCGGTCGCGCAGGATGGATTCGACAATCTGCGGCACCGAGGCATCCTGCCAGATGGCGTTCTGCCGCGTACGCGCCAGCAGCGCCAGGCGCGGCTGCAGCGTGATGGCGTAGCGCGCTTCGTCGGCGGACACGCCGAGCATATCAAAGCCGGTCACCACGCCCTGCACCACGCGCAGCGGTTCGGCCTTGCGCAGCAGGTCGGCGAGGCTCTGCGGCGACGGCTGCAACGCCAGTGACGCGGTTTTCATCAGCATCGCTTTGCGGTTGATATTTTTATCCACGCTGGTGAAGATAATTTTCCAGCTGAACGGCGCGCTCAGCGCCTCTGTGCCTTCGAAGCTCAACACGTCAAGCGGTGAGGCGCTGTCCGTGACCTTCAGCCGGTGATGGCTGTGGCTGAACAGGGTAATGGTCGTATCTGTCATGATTAAATCCTTTTAATTCGCTGTTCTGACATTAACTTTCTCTCGCGCCTAAAGCGGCTGCGGGAATATTAGGTAAATGTCAGGCCTGAGGTTCCTGGCTTTCCTCAGTAGCGTTTTCAGTCACGCTGTGCATACCGTCACGGGTGTTTTTCTGTACCGCTACAGCACCGAATAACGCCATGAAAAATGACACGCCGTAAAAACCTTTTTCGCTTGGCATTAGCGTTGCATTCCACAGCCCAGCAACCAGCAACACCACGGCAATAGTGAAGGCCAGCAGGCAAACCATGTGGTAAAGCTGCGTGGTCGGGATGCCTTCCAGACGGTCGCGTACGGTTTTTTGCAGCGAAACCGCCGTGAACAGTCCAAGGATCAGCACCGCGAAGTAATAGCCTTTTTCATTAAGATGCATCTCCGCGCGCCACAGACCCGCCAAGTAAACCAGCGTGCCGCCGAGCATGGCAATCCAGGAAATCGCAATAAACGCAGGTGAAACGGGGATATTCTGGGTTTTCATACACACTCCTTGTTATTAAAAAGAACGTCACATGTTCAGAAGATAAAGCTCACTTCGCCTTCATCATTAGTGTCCAGCGTCAGGCTGTTGCTCAAAGTACCGCTGGCGCGGTGCTGCAGAATCATCTGGCTCAGCACCGGCAGGATTTGCTGATTCAGCAGGCTGTCGACGTTGCGCGCGCCGGTGTCCGGCAGCAGGCAGGCGTCTGTAAGCATGTCGTACAGGCCGTCGCCGATGGTGGTGCGGATGCCGTAATGGCGTTGCAGCCGTTTGCTGACCTGCTTCAGCTTCATCTCCACGATGATTCGCATCGCCTCGCGCGCCAGCGGGCGGTAAATCACCGTCTGGAAGCGCGCCATCAGCGCGGGCTGGAAGTGATCGCGCAGGATCGGGCGCAGGCACTCCTGAAGGTCGGATTCGGCTGCTTCGGGCATTTCTTCCAGCAGCTGCATCAACTGATCGCTGCCGAGGTTCGAGGTCATCAGAATCACGGTGTTGCGGAAGTCGATTTCGCGCCCTTCGCCATCGCGCATAAATCCACGGTCAAATACCTGATAGAACAGGTTAATCACGTCACGGTGCGCTTTTTCCACCTCGTCGAGCAGCACCACGCTATACGGACGCTTGCGCACCGCTTGGGTGAGGATGCCGCCCTGGCCGTAACCGACGTAGCCCGGCGGCGAGCCTTTCAGCTGGGAAACGGTGTGCGCTTCCTGATATTCGCTGAGGTTGATGGTGATTAATGATTTCTCACCGCCGTACAGCAAATCAGCCAGCGCCAGCGCGGTTTCGGTTTTGCCGGTGCCGCTGGTGCCGACCAGCAGGAACACGCCCTGCGGACCGTTTTCGGAGGTGAGCCCGGTTTTCGAGGCGCGCAGGCGCCGGGCGATGGCATTGAGCGCCGCGTCCTGTCCCACCACGCGCGTGGCGAGCTGGTTTTCCAGCGCCAGCAGTTCGGCCTGCTCGTCCTTCATTAATGAGGAGAGTGGCACGCCGGTCCAGTCGGCAATCACGCCCGCCACGATGCGCGCGTCAACATCGGCGGTGAGCAGCGGTTCGCCGGGCTGCAGCGCGTCGAGGTCGGTCTGGAGCTGTGCGATGGCGCCGCGCTGGCTGGCGTCTTTGCGCCCTTCCAGCAGCTCTTGCATCAGCGACTGCACAATGCCGTAGCGCTGCTCCAGCGCCTCCAGCTCTTCATCGGTTACCGCAATCAGGCCGGCGATTTCTGCCAGTCGCTCCTGCGACACCGCGCCGCCCAGCGCTTCGTCGTCGAGGATGGCGCGCTGCTCGATGTTCAGCGCATCGAGCTTCGCACGCAGGCGGGTGATGGCTTCCGGTACCGTGTCCTGGCTCATGCGCACGCGCGCGGCGGCGGTGTCGAGCAGGTCAACCGCCTTGTCCGGCAGCTGGCGGCCGGTGAGGTAGCGGCGCGACAGTGTGACGGCGGCGCGCACCGCCGCGTCGGTGATGTGCACGCCGTGGTGCTCTGCGTAGCGCGACTTGAGGCCGCGCAGCATCAGGCAAGCGGTATCGTCGTCCGGCTCGTCCACCTTCACCATCTGGAAGCGGCGCTCCAGCGCGGCGTCCTTTTCAAAATACTGCTTGTACTCGCTCCACGTCGTGGCCGCGATGGTACGCAGTTCGCCGCGCGCCAGTGCCGGCTTCAGCAGGTTGGCCGCGTCCGCGCCGCCCGCTGCATTACCCGCGCCGATGATGGTGTGCGCCTCGTCGATAAACAGCAGCACCGGGTTCGGCGCGGCCTGCACCTCGATGATGATGTTTTTCAGGCGCTGCTCGAACTCGCCTTTAACGCCCGCGCCCGCCTGCAGCATGCCGAGGTCCAGCGTGTGCACGCTCACCGGTTTGAGGCTGTCCGGCACGTTGCCTTCGGCGATGCGCAGCGCCAGCCCTTCCACCAGCGCGGTTTTGCCCACGCCCGGCTCGCCGACCAGAATCGGGTTGTTCTTGCGGCGACGCGACAGGATATCCACCATCTGACGGATTTCGTTGTCGCGGCCAAAGACCGGGTCGATTTTACCGCTGCGCGCATCGGCGGTGACGTCGCGGGTGAAACGGGTCAGGGCTTCGGTGGAGGGGGTTCTGGTTTCGCCTGCAGCGGTTTGTTCCAGGCTGCTGACTGGTATCTCCGGTTGTTCCGCTTCCGCACGCTCGTCGGACTGTGCTTCGAGCATCGGCTGCAGGCGCTCAAGCTGGCTCATGCGCAGGCTCAGCAGCGGCCACAGACCTTCGCACTGTGCAAGTTTTGGCTGCTCGGACAGCGCCATCAGCAGATGGATGCTGCGAATTTGCGGGGAATTATCAGATGCGGAGGCCATTAGCCACGCCTGCTTCAGCAGCGCTTCCAGCGAAGAAGAAAGCTGCGGACGCCCTCGCACCGCGCGTGGCTGGCGGTCGAGAAACGCCAGCAAGTCCTGCCAGATGGCGTCCATATCCCACTCGTAACGGCGCGCAATCACCGTGATGTCGCCCTCGCCCTGCTCCAGCAGCTTGAGCAGCCAGTGTTCCGGCTGGATTTCAGCGTGCGCGCGGGTCTGGCACAGCGACGCGGCGGCTTCCAGCGCCTGCGCGCAGAACGTGTTGAGGCGACGCAAAAGCGCGGCTGACTGACTGTCCATAGCAAAATTCTCCTGACTGGTGGCACGCTACCGCCCGTCGCCGTAAACCGAAGCGCATAAGGCAGCAGGAAAGATGGGAAATGACTTGTGATTTCACCCGCTATGGATGAATTCATAAATCATCTGCCGGGCTGCAAAAACAGCCCAGCGGAGGGGCGATTACGCTAAATAGTTCGTGTCGCGGCAAGGCGGCAAGTGCGCGAGTCCCCGGGAGCATAGGTAACTATGTGACCGGGGCGAACGCGCGCAGCCAACGCAGCAGCGGCGCGAAATATGACGCGTAATCAGGCGGTGGCGCGTTCGTTCCACGAATCGGAATGAATAATATTGCCGTCTTTGTAGGTCCAGGTGATTTTTTCGTAGCGCAGCTCAATCTGCTCCAGATGGTTGTGTTTCTCTTTCGACGGGTCCTTAACGTCGTGCATCACCGGATTGACCTTCACCACCTTCACGTTTTCCAGCTTGGTGTTGAAGTACTCCACTTCCTGGCCGGCGTCGCTGATGCGGTACCATTTGAACTCGGCAGACTTCAGCGTCTGGCCGGTGGTGACCGCCTTGTAGAGATACGGGCTGGACGAGTCGATTTCCTTGGTGAACAGGAACGGCGTGTGAATGCGCGTGCCGGTCAGCTTGCCGGTGTTGTTGTCGGTCGGGATGTACAGGTTATGTTGCTGTGCCACCACTTCGATGCTGCCTTCGCGGTCCTGCACGTCCACCGAGCCCTTGATGTCCGCACCGCCGTCGTCCTTCAGCCACAGATAAACCGGAATTGCCATGTTGTTACTCCTTTTCTTCATGATTGCCGTCACCATCCTGTGATGACGGAGGGATTGCGTCCGCTGCCTGGCAGGCGTCGGCCTGCGGCACCAGACTGATTTCAACGCGCCGGTTGGCCGCGCGGCCTTCGGCAGTGTCGTTGGTCGCCATCGGACGGCTCTGACCGAAGCCCTGCACCGCAAAGCAACTTTCATCCACGTCGCCGGTGTCGCGCATCCAGTCGCGTACCGCTTCGGCGCGCTTGAGGGACAGACGCTGATTCAGCGCAGGATTGCCGGTATCGTCGGTATAACCCGCGACCACAATCAGCCAGCCCGCGCGCGCTTTGATATTGACCAGCGCGTTCACCATCACTTTGGTCGAGCCTGTTTTCAGCTCGGATTTGCCGGAATCGAACAGCGACATCGCGTCCAGCCTTACCAGCGTGGGTTGCGGTTTCGGCTTTGGCGCAGGTTTTGGCTTAGGTTCCGGTATCCAGGTACTAATGGCGTGCAGTACCGGCAGATGCAGATGCCCGCCCTGATAAAGCCCCAGACTCAGGCGCAGCGGCGCGCCCTGACGCGCATAGTTGTCGAGCTGACTCGCGTCCTCGCGCAGCACCTGCACAGCAGCGAGCTTCGGCGCGTAGTCGGTCATGGCGATGCGGTTGTAGTGTTCGAGGTCGAATACGATGCGATGGATTAGCGACTGGTTGTTCCAGGCCACCGCACAGAGTGCGATGACAGCGGCAACGGCGAAGGCCGTGATCGCCGTGCGCAACGCGCGGATGCCCGGCGTCAGGCCACGGCCTTCTGGAAGCAGCGGAAGGATAAAGTCAGGCAGGATGACGGGTATGTTCGCTGCGGCTCCGGCGCTGCGGATGGTGGTGTGCTGCCATAACCAGGCGCACCACAGAGAGTCATAGCCCGCAACCGGCGTAGCGGGTTGCAGCTGCAACACATATGCGGCGGGTATCACGGCGGCGACATCACTGTGCACCTCTGTCAGCACGCGTAGCACATGCTGACGCGCCCACGCATCCAGCGAGTTGAGCAGGACCTGCTGCTGCATCGCCACGCTGCCACCCGACTGCAGCCATTCGGCCGTGCCACGAGGCGAGGTGTCGTCCTGCCAGATTTGTGGGCTATTTCCTGCCAGCTGAACCTGCCAAAGTGGTGCAGCGCACTGCGCCATCTCGCCGGCAACGCCGATGTTAAGCAGCAGCGGCAGCGACTGACGGGTTTCACGGCGCAGTAACGCAATTTGCCAGCGCAGAGCAAACAGCGCATTTTCCAGCGCTGCGCTGTCCTGCTGTTGCTGTGGACTGATATTGAGGCAGATTGAAATCTGGCGGCCCCAGTCGGGACGTTGCAGCAACAACTCACGCACGTTGTGCTGGAGTTCGCTGCTATCGGCAACGTGAATAAAGCAGCCGTGCGGCAACACGCGTACCGGTTCCACGTCCGACAGACCACTTGCATTGCAGCAAAGCACCACCGGCTGCCGATAAGCTGCATCGGGCAAATCAGTCCATTCCTGACTCGTCACATGCTTGCGGCGGCGCAGCACTCTAAACGTTACCGTGCCAGCCAGCAGCAGTATCGCCAGCAACACGAGGAAATCGCTGCTGCGCGTAAAGCTCAGAAACTGCGTGCATAGAACCGCCGCAAGCAGCCAAATCCAGAGCACCAGCAGGCGTGGAAGCAGCGTCGTCATCCTTTGACTCCGGGCAGCAGCGTCGTGATGAGGTGATCGAGCCAGTGATTCAGCCCCCACCACAGCGCGGCCAGCAGCAGCGCGGTCAGGCCAAGACGTGCAGGCCAACTGCTTAACCAGCCCGCTCGCAGCCCACCACTTGCCAGCGATAACAACGGCGCATCCGCCGGACGCGTGAAAGGTGGTACGCGTTTAGTCAGCGCGCTCACCAACTGCTGGCGCGCGGGCGCATCAATGGAGGTATAACCACCGAGAAAGCCCAGCATCATTACGCGGTGAAAACAGGTCAGCACCATTTCGTCGGCTTCCGGCTGCGCCAGCACCCGCTGCATGCGGTCGCACAGCGTTTCGCCTGCATCCATGGTCTGTAAAAAATGGCCCTGTAGCGGCATGTGATACCACTGCACGCAGGCATCATCCTGCACGCCGCGCCCTTTAACCGCCTCATCCAGCAGCGCGCACTGCGCCAGCAGAATGTCATGGCGGCTCTCGCGGCTGACGCCCGCGTCACGCAGCGCCAGCTGCACCCGCTCCGCATCACTGACGCAGCGCTGCCACAGTGCCAGCCCTTCGCCATCGGCAAATTGCGGGCCGTGGCGCAGGCTGATTACCTGCAGCCAGGTGTTTTGCAGCAGCGCATCAATATCGATAGTTTTTGCTTCAGTACTCATGATCTCAGCACCGCGAAGAGTTCCAGTTCCGGGTCACCCAGCGTGCCGGGGACGTAAAACATGCAGCTGCCGCTTTCGAGCATGGCGCGTGCTGCCGGATGCGACAGATCCAGCGAGAAATACTGGTTCTCCAGGCGCAGTGGAATAGCGGCCGGTACGTGACTCAGCGGCTTAAGCGGAATGCCCAGTTGCGAGCTGTTGACCAGCGCAGTCACGTCATCCGGGCTGCCGACTTTGCACTGGCGCGGGAACTGCTCCTGCAGCTGCGCCACCGGCAGCGGCGAGCGCACCGAGAGATAGAAATCGGCTTCCTCGCGCAGGCGTGGATCGTTGAGGCGCGCCTGCCACTGACGCAGACGGCTGTCGTGCGTCATGTCGATTGCCACCATGCGCGACGGCAGGCTGGCTTCCAGCAGCGTGCCGAGCAGGCTGAAAAGCGGTGGGAACACCTCATTCAAATTTTCATGGCGGTAAGCCGGAATGGCGCTGACCTGATGTTCCAGTGAGAACGTCAGCAGACTGCCCGCCAGGCGCGCCAGTTCGGGATAAAGCCGTTCCGGCGGGCTTTGCGGATGACGCTGAAAATCGGCCAGCAGTGGTTCGGCGCTGTTTAGCGCGTTGAGTAGCCAGAACAGCGACACGTCGGCGACGGCAAAATCCGCCATGCGCTGGTTGCTTTCGCGGCGCATCGCCATCAGACGTACCAGCCGTGCGCGCAGCTGCGTCACCAGTTGTTCAAGTGCCGTCATCAGCCACGGGCTGGATTGCAGGGTGAGCAGCGGTGGCAGGAACTGGCTGTCCAGCGTCCAGCCGCCCTGCGCATCCTGCTGCAGACGCGCCACCGGACAAGTCAGCCAATCGCTGTTGTCCTGATGTGCATAACGCAGCGTCAGTTCAGGCTGCAATACTGCAATCTGACGAGAGTCATCCCCGAACAGGTTGCGGATATCGCGCCAGCGCTGGCGGAATCGTACCGGGCGCTCTGCCACGTCGCTCTCCTGCAGGCAGTTGCAGCCATTGGCATAGAGCTGCGGCAGCGCCAGAACAACCGTTACTTCCTTCTGCTCCGCCTCCAGCGTCAGCGTCGGTGGCAGCGGATCGGCGTTGTTTGTATCCACCAGCGTGCCGTCACTGAAGCGCAGATGGAGATGACGCGGTTGCAAACGTCCGCGCTTTAACGCTTCCGGCTCAAACTCAACCTGAAATACGCCCCACGGCTGATTAAGCCCCATGCGCGCGATGCATTCACTTTGCCACGCCTGCCAGGCGGACTGCTGCTGAAAGTGCTGGGGCGAGATCATCGTGCCCCGGCCCCAGAGTGGTTGTTCTGTTTTCATCCCTGAGTTCCGCCTTACGCTTTAGCTTTCGGCATCTGAGAAACCAGCGACAGGTTCACGTCCATGCCTTCCACCTGGAAGTGCGGGATGGCGAACAGCTTAACGCGGAAGAAGCCCGGGTTGTCCTCGATATCTTCCACCAGCACTTTCGCATCGCGCAGCGGATGTGAAGACTGCAGCTCGTCGCCCGGATCGGTCATCTCGGTCACCAGCGTGCGCACCCAGGTGTTGAGCTCCAGCTCCAGCAGGCGGCGGTCTTTGGTGGTACCGATGTTTTCGCGCTGAATAAGCTTCAGGTAGTGCGCGATGCGCGACAGCAGGAAGATGTACGGCAGACGCGCGTTGATGCGGCTGTTGGCGGTGGCATCAGCGGTGTCGTAGATCGCCGGTTTCTGCGTCGAGTTGGCCGAGAAGAAGCAGGCGTAATCGCGGTTCTTGTAGTACGAAAGCGGGATAAAGCCGAGGTTGGCGAACTCGAATTCGCGGGTTTCCGGGATCATCACTTCGGACGGGATTTTCACCTGGTTGCCGGTGCCCAAATCGTAGAGATGGATCGGCAGATCCTGCACCGCGCCGCCGGCCTGCGGGCCACGGATTTGCACGCACCAGCCGTTGCTGATGAAGCTCTGCACCATGTTGGCGGCGAAGGCGAAAGAGGCATTGGTCCACAGGTATTTGTCGTGGTCCGGGCCTTTTACTTCTTCGATGTAGTTGAAGCTGCGCACCGGCACGGTGTCCGGGCCGTACGGCAGACGACCGAGCACGCGTGGCATGGTTAGGCCGATGTAGCGCGAGTCGTCGGTGTCACGGAACGACTTCCACTTGATGTATTCGGCACGGTCAAAGTAGTTGCCGATATCTTTGATGGCAGCCACTTCTTCCATCGACTCTTTGAGGAAAAACTGCGGGCCGACCGAACCGATAAACGGCATGTGTGCTGACGCCGCGACTTTCGACAGGTTGCGCAGCAGCGCCACATCCTGCGCCGAGGCATCAAACTCATAGGCAGAAATCACCGCGCCAATCGGCTCGCCGCCCGGCGTGTCGTATTCGGCGACGTAGGTTTGCAGATAGAGGCCGCTCTGGATGATTTCTGGCGCATCTTCGAAATCCTGACGCAGATCGTCTTTCGATACGTCGAGCACTTCAATTTTCACGTTCTGGCGGAAGTCAGTTTTATCCACCAGCGACTTCAGGCCGCGCCACGCCGACTCCACTTTCTGGAATTCGTCGTGGTGCATCACCGCATCGAGCTGGCGGCTGATCTGGCGGTCCAGCTCGGCGATATGGTGATCCAGCAGGTTTTTATCCAGCTTCTCCACTTTCGCACCACTGATTTTCAGGCGCGTCAGGAATACCTGCATCGCGGCTGTCACGCGCTCGTCGGCGGTGGCATCAGACATCGCCTGATTGTCCTGCCAGACGTTGAGATCACTCAGCTCTGACACCGGATTGAGGTTGATTTTTTCAAACAGCGACGCGTAGACGCCGCCCGCAGCCGGGCGGTCCAGCACGGTGGTTGCACCATTGGCATGGGTTTCATTCTGAACTGACATCAGCATTCTCTCTCAATAGTCCGTTACGGGGATGATCAGGCTTGATCGGTGGCTAACGCAGACAGTTCGCTGCGCAGTTCGTCGCTGAGTGCCGGATCTTTCAGGATGGCTTCCAGCTCTTTGCGGAAGGTGACGTTATCCAGCAGGTTGGATTTGAGGTCGCGCAGCAGATTGCGCATCGCCAGCATGGCGCGCAGCTGGGGAATTTGGCGGGCAACCTGCTCCGGTTCGAAGTCCTTCATGTCGCGGAAGTTAAGCTGAACGTTCTCTTCGCTGCCGTCACCGGCCAGGGTGTTCGGCACGGCAAATGACACCGCAGGCGCGATATCGGCCAGCACGCTGTTGAAGTTGTTTTTGTTGACGTTGATTTTTTCGCGTTCAGACAGCGGGCGATCTTCCGCGCCGTTGCTGAAATCGCCGGTCACCAGCAGCTTAAGCGGCAGCTCGGTCTTCTTAGCGGCTGAACCCGTGTGCAGGTCAAGCTTCAAATTAATACGTGCTTTAGGGATTTCGTTCTGGTAAGAGTTGCTCATGTTTACTCCTTGTAAAAATGGCGCGGAAAGCACGCGTAGGCACACTTTCCCTGTGTGTTACCGCGCGAATATATAGCTGATATTTTAGGAAGGCAATAAAGCGAGGCGATCTTTGTGATCTGATTTATATAGGAAATTTCTTATGATTTGAGTTAAGCCCCTGATGAACCCTGATAAAGTGACTAGGATTGTTCTTAAAATTATTTTTGACCGGGAGTGCCATTTATCACCAAAAATACTTTTACAGGTATCAATAATACAATGGCGCTAATTGTTACCGCAGGGGGATGGTGTCGAGCCGAGGGGGGACACAATAAAAAAACCCGGCGCGCGCCGGGTTTTACTTAAGCTACATTCTCAATCAAACGGTTAACTGTAAGCGTGCAGCGTGCGTTGGCACAGCGCTGAACGGACGCAATCCTCTTTGCCGAAACGCACCACGCCGATCATCTCATCCTCTTCGAAGCGCGCTAACGCATCGGCAAGGCCTGACCTGGCGTGGGATGGCAGGTCGCACTGGGTAATATCGCCGTTGACGATAACCGTCACGTTTTCCCCCAGGCGAGTCAGGAACATCTTCATCTGTGCGGCGGTGACGTTTTGTGCCTCATCAAGGATCACCACCGCATTTTCAAAGGTACGTCCACGCATGTAGGCGAAGGGCGCGATCTCTACCTTGGCAATTTCGGGCCGCAGGCAGTATTGCATAAAGGAAGCGCCGAGACGTTTAACCAGAACGTCATAGACCGGTCGGAAATAAGGCGCGAATTTCTCGGAAATATCTCCGGGAAGGAAACCGAGATCTTCATCCGCCTGCAGAACCGGGCGCGTTACGATAATCCTTTCGATATCCTTATTGATCAGGGCCTCAGCCGCTTTGGCTGCGCTAATCCAGGTTTTTCCGCAGCCGGCTTCACCGGTGGCGAAAATAAGCTGTTTCGTTTCTATGGCATGGAGATAGTGTGCCTGAGCTTCATTTCTGGCTTCAATCGGCCCGCGGTCACGTGCATCACGTGCCATACCAATCGAATCCAACCCACCCATTTGCACCAGCGAAGTGACCGATTCTTCTTCACGCTGACGGTGACTGCGAGAGTCGCTACGAATAACGCGTCTTGCTTCACGACGTGCTTTGATCACTGCTTTCTGTCTTCCCATAGTGGCACCTTACAGTTGGTTTCATTTATCGCGGCGGATCACCCGCGGCGATGACTTGAACGCTTTAGAGGTTTAGTTGGCTTCCTTGTAAGCCGTGTCGAGCCAGTGAGAATGGTGTGCATCAGCGCCGAGACGCAGGCGCGCACCGGTAAAGAAAATGAGATTGAACAAGAACGATGTTTGAAAAGTAGCGAGGTTACGTTGGAGGGAAGAAATCCCCCGCAGTGGACTGCGTGTGGTGAAACTATTTAACTGTCCCAAAGAGAGACGAATCATGCGCGAACTCCAGTGGCTTAGCCACACAACTGACAACGCTTATGAATAAAGTGCATCATATTTACGGTGGTTTGCAACATTATTTTTACGTAGCAGTAAAGAAAAAAAGATAAGCGAAGCCTAAGGTCTTTTACCTTAAATTAAATTTCTCATATTTATCATATAGATGATTTATTAACGGGTAACATAACTTTTTAAGAACATTCGGAAGTGATTACTTCCAGCGTAAAGTTTAAGGAATACTTAACAAATGCGCCTGCGAAGCGATAACCACCGCAGGCGCTGCACATTTATTAATCAGGCCTGCAATAAAGGTTGCCCGAGATAATGGTTTTTATCCGCCACGCCCGGCAGCGCGAAAAAGTATCCGCCGCCAATCGGGCGAATATATTCTTCCAGCGCTTCGCCATTGAGACGCTGCTGTACGGTAATAAATCCCCTGGTTAAATCATGCTGGTAGCAAACAAACAATAAACCCATATCCAGCTGACCTGAGCCGGTTATACCGCTGGAATAGCTGTAACCGCGCCGCAGCATCAAGCTGCTGTCGGTTTCCGGCGTGCGTGGATTGGCGAGACGAATATGCGCATCCAGCGCAATCAAATCGCCATCGGGATCTTTGCTGTAATCCGGTACGTCATGCTCGTTTTTCATACCCAGCGGCGCGCCTGATAACTTCTCACGACCGAAGATGGTTTGCTGCTCGCCGAGCGGCGTACGGTCCCACATCTCTACGTGAAAACGTATGATACGCACCGCCTGATAGCTGCCGCCGTGCGTCCACGCCGGTTCCTGCTGTTCGTGTGTGACCCACAAGAGTTGATCCATCAATGCCGGATTATGCGTATCGGGATTGGCGGTACCATCTTTGAAGCCCAGCAGGTTGATCGGCGTTTCTTTGCCGTTGCTGCGCGCCGCGTGGTCGGCAATAAAACCGTCGCGACGCCAGCGCACCGCCAGCAGATCGGGCGTGCGTTTAATGATGTCGCGCAGCGCGTGGATCACCGTATCCTGGGTGTTAGCGCAAATCTGGAGCAGCAGGTCGCCATGGCACTGTTCCGCATCCAGCGAATCGTTGGGAAAACGCGTCATGGTTTGCAGCTGTGTAGGCTTGTGTTTGCTTAAGCCGAAGCGCTCATCAAACAGCGAGGTGCCGACCGATAACGTCATGGTGAGATTGTCGGGCGCGATATCGGCACCGAGAATTCCCGAATCCATCGGCGGCAGCTGCGGATTGGTGACCGCCGGCGCCGGTCCACCTTGCGTGAGAAAAGCGAAGCGATCGGTTAGCAAGCGAAACAGACGTTCAAGCTCGGCTTTGTCGCTCGCCAGCACATCAAACGCCACCAGCATCATGGATGCCTGCTGCGGCGTGACGATACCGGCCTGATGGGCGCCGTAAAAAGGTTGCGCCTGCTGGCGCGAGTTGGGTGCAACCGTGCCGGGAGAGAAGCTATCGGCGGCTGCGGTATGGAACGGACAACCGCCGCCGAGGGCGGCTGCGCCACCCAACATGCCTAATCCCTGCAATAATCGACGACGCGACGGCTGCGCCGCGTCATTTTTATCACTCATGATCAGTCGAGACCCAAGGTTCCACGCAACAGTGAGAGATCTTCCGCCAGCGTGGTAATCGGGCCTTTCAGCGCGT
This sequence comes from Pantoea sp. GbtcB22, assembly GCF_019091025.1. NCBI lineage: Bacteria > Pseudomonadati > Pseudomonadota > Gammaproteobacteria > Enterobacterales > Erwiniaceae > Pantoea > Pantoea sp. GbtcB22. The sequence continues at coordinate 99,740 of NZ_JAGXKB010000001.1, read as the reverse complement.
TACGGTCAGCGGTAGTCAGTTTTTCGTACGATTCAAAGCCATCTTTGGTGCGATATTTGCTGAGAATGCCGTCGACTTTCCTGAAGTTAGCATCCACTTTCGCCAGCAGCTGCGGGTTGTTTTTCTGCAGCAGCGGACGCAGCAGATCAACGATTTTCTGCGCGCCATCAATGTTGGCCTGGAAGTCGGAGAGATCGGTACGGCTGTAACGATCCTCTTCACCAGAGATCTTGCTGGAGGCCACTTCTTCAATCAGACCGGCTGCGCCGCCAACCACCTTCGCCGGTGGGAACGCCAGTTCGCTGATGCGGGTTTGCAGATCGAGCACATCCTGATTTAGCTTGCTGGCGAACTCTTCGGCACCTTTGGTGGTGTTATCGGCGAACAGGATTTTTTCCAGGCGGTGGAAACCGGTGAATTTCGGATCTTCATTTTTCTTCTCGAAGTCATCTTCACGCGCATCAATGCTGCCATCCAGATCGGAGAACAGCTCAGCAATAGGTTCAATACGTTCGTAATGCACGCGCGTAGGTGCGAATAGCGCTTTGGCTTTCTCGATGTCGCCGGCTTTCACCGCATCGGTAAACGCTTTGGTGCCCGCTACCAGCTCTTTCACTTCATTCATCACGTAGACTTTGTAGTCGGCGATCGGGCCAACCAGCTCCAGCACATCCGGTTTACCGTTTGCCGCTTGCTTCGCATCGCCGCTCACCACCAGCTTGCCTTTCGGGTTGCTGAGCAGGCCGCAGGTCATGTCATATTCGCCCGCCTCCAGATTGGCGGTGAGTTTCTGGCTGAAGCCAGGCGCGATGTTTTCACGCTCTTCCACCACCATCACCCCTTTCAGGATCTCCCACTCCAGCGCTTTCTGGCTGTTGTTTTTGATGATGAACTGGGTTTTACCGGCCTGCACGTTGAGCGACATCGGCTCACATTGTTTGTCCGTCACGGTGACCGTGACTTGCGGGACGGCAGCAGTAGCCGCGCCGGAAAGCGCCAGCATAGCAACCAACAGCGCCTTGTGGCGGAAGCGAATCGTCATAGTGATATCCCTGTTACATGGAAGAACAGGCGCGCAATCGCGCCTGATTAAATTTCAGCGTGTGGTACGTGCCGCGTTGACTGCAGGCCGGGCCGGGAAGAAAAACAGCAGCAGCGCCGGGATGAGATAGGCAAGCCACACCGCCACTTCGCTGACGCTTGGCGTTTCCTGGTAACCTAAAATCCCTTCCAAAAGCGTGCCGAACACCGAGTGCGTTGAGAGTGTGTTGCTCATATCAAACGCCACATCCTGGAAGTGATTCCACAAACCGGCCTCATGGAAGGCGCGAATGGCGCCGGCGGACAAACCCGCTGCGACAAACAGAATGAACAAACTGGTCCAGCGGAAAAAGTGCGCCAGGTTCAGGCGGATGCCGCCGTAATAGAGCAAAAAGCCCAGCGCCACGGCGGTTGCGAGGCCGAGCACCGCGCCGAGCGGCGGCGCATAACCCACATCTTGCGTGAACGCGGCCAGCAGGAAGAACACCGACTCCAGCCCTTCACGCGCTACCGCCAGAAACACCATCAGCACCAGCGGGAAGCCGCTGCTGCCCTGCTTCTGCAACGCCTGATCGACCGATTTTTCCAGCGTGGCTTTGATATTGCGCGAAACTTTGCGCATCCAGAACACCATCGACGTCAGGATCACCACGGCAATCACCGCGACAATGCCTTCGAACAGCTCCTGCTGTTTCTGAGGAAACTCACCGGTAGTTTCATTAATAAAGATGCCCAACGCTAAGCAGAGCGCGGCAGCGATAAATACGCCGGCCCACATGGCGGGAAACCATTGGGTACGCTGAGTGCGTTTGAGATAGCTGGCAATCAGGCTGACGATGAGCGCTGCTTCCAGACCTTCACGCAGCATAATGAGAAAGGGAACGAACATCATCAACCTCTTGAATTTTAAGAAGGGTAAACCTTAGGTAAAAAAACGTAAAGTGCGAACGATAGTGATTATCATTACTGAAGAGAGAAATACAAGTCACTGCAGGAAATTAATTTTGTTTTGCGGATGGGGGAGCGGGTTTTGAGGGTGCGCACTCCTGCGCACCCGGGGGTTCATCAAACACGTCGCCATCAATGGCGATAGAGGTTACTTGCTGTGGTATTGGGCTTCGGCGGCAGCAAAGCGCTGCTGTGCCGCTTCTGATGGGCCGCGACCCAGCAAGCTAAATACCACAATCGCGATACTGGCGAACGCGAAACCTGGGATGATTTCATACAGCTCGGCGTAGCCATAATCTTTCCACAGCAGTACGGTTAGCGCGCCAATCACCATACCGGCCAACGCGCCGTTGCGCGTCATGCGTTTCCAGCACACGCCGAACAGCACCACCGGACCAAAGGCGGCACCGAAGCCAGCCCACGCATAGCTCACCAGACCTAACACGCGGTTTTCCGGGTTGGCAGCCAACGCGATAGCAATCAAGGCAATCACCAGCACCATCAAGCGCCCTACCCACACCAGCTCTTTCTGGCTGGCGTTTTTACGCAGGAAGCCTTTATAGAGATCCTCGGTCAGGGCGCTGGAGCACACCAGCAGCTGGCAGCTTAAGGTCGACATCACCGCGGCGAGAATCGCTGAGAGCAAGATACCGGCAATCCACGGATTGAACAGAATACGCGCCAGTTCGATAAAGATACGCTCGCCGTTCTGGCTTACGCCCGCCGCCTGATCGGGATGGTTCTCGAAGTAGGCGATACCAAAGAAGCCCACCGCCACCGCGCCACCCAGGCACAGGATCATCCAAATCATACCGATACGACGCGCGCTGCGGATGGTGTGATGCGAATCGGCCGCCATAAAGCGCGCCAGAATATGCGGCTGCCCAAAGTAGCCAAGTCCCCAACCGAGCAGCGAAATCACCGCGACAAAGTTCAGCCCTTTCAGCATATCGAGGTTTTCAAGGCTCTTCGCCCTGATCACCGCCAGTGAATCATCCAGGCCGCCGACGGCGACAATCACGATAACTGGCGTCAGAATCAGCGCAAAAATCATCAGACTGGCCTGCACGGTATCGGTCCAGCTCACCGCAAGGAAACCGCCCACCAGCGTGTAGAGAATGGTGGCAGCGGCACCTGCCCACAGTGCGGTCTGGTAATCCATACCAAAGGTACTTTCAAACAGACGCGCGCCGGCAACCACGCCAGACGCACAATAGATAGTGAAGAAGATCAGAATCACCACCGCCGAGATAACGCGCAGCAGTTTGCTGTTATCTTCGAAACGGCTGGAGAAGAAGTCTGGCAGGGTTAACGCATTATCGTGATGCTCGGTCTGCACACGCAGACGGCCCGCCACAATGCGCCAGTTCAGCCAGGCACCGATGATCAGGCCGATGGCGATCCAACTTTCGGAGATCCCGGACAGGAAAATGGCGCCCGGCAGGCCCATCAATAACCAGCCGCTCATATCGGAAGCGCCCGCAGAGAGCGCGGTCACGACGCTCCCTAAACTGCGCCCGCCGAGAATATAGTCGTCGAAGCTTTTGGTTGATCGCCAGGCGATGAAACCAATCAGCACCATCCCAAGGATATACACTACAAAGGTCACCAACATCGGTGTACTTACACTCATGAGTCTCTCCACTTATTATTTGATCCATCAAGAGAAATCTTTTTGATCAGCGCTGTCGGAACGGGACAGCAGCCTGGTTTCACCGCATCCAGAGAAAGCGATTTCTCTTGAGGCGCGGTATCCTGCCGCAAAGGGTCGGCGCGCACAATGCATTTAACACAGCTGTTACACCGGTTTCACCTTCCTTCGCTTTTTTAATGCCAGCAGGTTGCGCCTGCTCACAGTTTGAGTTGCACCTCATCGGGTTCAGGAACCGTCTTGTTGCTGGCGGTTGCAACATTGGCGAGTTTCTTGCAGCAATTTTCATGCCGCATTCATCGATTTAACACTTTAGGCGGTTCAAAGCGTGCAACAGAGGTCACATTTAACCTGGTTGCACAAAGTTGCAACATAGGTGATATTGCTGCCACGCAAGCGTTGAATCACTACTTTTGAGGACGAGGACATCATGGGAACGACTACCATGGGGGTGAAGCTGGATGAAGCCACCCGCGATCGCATTAAACTGGCGGCGCAGAAGCTTGACCGCACATCACACTGGCTGATCAAGCAGGCCATTTTTAATTATCTGGAGCAGCTGGAAGCCGGTGAATCCGTGCCGGAAATTCCGCAGTTGCTGATTGATGCCGCCGGTGATGAAAGCGTGCCCGACGAGGCGCTGCAGCCTTTCCTCGACTTCGCCGAACATATTTTACCGCAGTCAGTCAGCCGCTCAGCGATCACCGCTGCATGGCGTCGTCCGGAAACGGATGCGGTGCCAATGCTGCTGGAACAAGCGCGTCTCCCTGCCCCGCTGGCCGAGAAAACCCATCAGCTGGCTTACAGCCTTGCCGATAAGTTGCGGCACCAGAAAGGTGCAACCGGCCGCGCCGGCATGGTGCAAAGCTTGCTGCAGGAGTTCTCACTCTCCTCGCAGGAAGGCGTGGCGCTGATGTGTCTGGCGGAAGCGCTGCTGCGTATTCCGGATAAGCCGACGCGTGATGCGTTAATCCGCGACAAAATCAGCAATGGCAACTGGCAATCGCATCTTGGCCGCAGCCCGTCGATGTTTGTTAACGCCGCCACCTGGGGCTTGCTGTTTACCGGCCGTCTGGTCTCTACCCATAACGAGGCTAATCTGTCGCGCTCGCTCAATCGCATCATCGGTAAAAGCGGCGAACCGCTGATCCGTAAAGGCGTGGACATGGCGATGCGCCTGATGGGCGAGCAGTTTGTTACGGGTGAAACCATCGCCGAAGCGCTGGCCAATGCGCGCAAACTGGAAGAGAAAGGGTTCCGTTACTCATACGACATGCTGGGCGAAGCGGCGCTGACCGCCAGCGATGCCAAAGCCTATTTGGTTTCTTACCAGCAGGCGATTCACGCCATCGGCAAGGCGTCGAACGGTCGCGGTATTTATGAAGGTCCGGGCATCTCCATCAAACTGTCAGCGCTGCATCCGCGCTACAGCCGCGCGCAGTATGAGCGCGTGATGGACGAACTCTACCCGATCCTCAAATCCCTGACGCTGCTGGCGCGCTCGTATGACATCGGTATTAACATCGATGCGGAAGAAGCCGATCGCCTTGAGCTGTCGCTCGATCTGCTGGAAAAACTTTGCTTTGAACCGGAGCTGGAAGGCTGGAACGGCATCGGCTTTGTGATTCAGGCGTATCAGAAGCGCTGTCCGTTCGTGATTGATTCGCTGATTGATTTGGCGCAGCGCAGCCGTCGCCGTCTGATGATTCGACTGGTGAAAGGCGCGTATTGGGACAGCGAAATCAAACGCGCGCAGATCGAAGGTCTGGAAGGCTATCCGGTCTATACCCGCAAGGTGTACACCGACATCTCTTATCTGGCATGCGCGCGCAAACTGCTCGCGGTGCCGAACCTGATCTATCCGCAGTTTGCTACCCACAACGCGCACACGCTGGCGGCGATCTACCAGCTGGCGGGCAATAACTATTATCCAGGCCAGTACGAATTCCAGTGCCTGCACGGCATGGGTGAACCGCTGTATGAGCAGGTTGTCGGTAAAGTGGCCGATGGCAAACTGAACCGACCGTGTCGTATTTATGCGCCGGTCGGTACCCACGAAACGCTGCTGGCGTATCTGGTGCGTCGTCTGCTGGAGAACGGTGCCAATACCTCCTTCGTTAACCGCATCGCTGATAACACCTTGCCGCTGGATGAGCTGGTCGCCGATCCGGTGGCCGCCGTGGAGAAGATGGGCGTCGCGGAAGGCGCGATTGGTTTACCGCATCCGAAAATCCCGCTGCCGCGCGATCTGTATGGCGCCAAACGCGCTAACTCCGCCGGTCTGGATATGGCGAATGAACATCGTCTGGCGTCGCTCTCCAGTGCCCTGCTCAACAGCGCCAGCCAGCCGTGGATTGCCCAACCGCTGGTAGAAGGTGAATTGGGCGAAGGCGTCAGCCGCCCGGTGCTTAACCCTTCTGCACCAGCAGATGTGGTGGGCAGCGTGCGTGAAGCCACTGAAGCCGAAGTCTCGGCTGCACTGGATGCGGCAGTCAATGCCGGTCCAATCTGGTTCGCGACGCCACCGCAGGAGCGTGCCGCGATTCTGGAGCGTGCCGCCGAAGCAATGGAAGGCCAGATGCAGCAGCTGATTGGCCTGCTGGTGCGTGAAGCCGGTAAAACCTACAACAACGCCATCGCCGAAGTGCGTGAAGCGGTTGATTTCCTCTATTACTACGCTGGCATGGTACGCGACGATTTCGATAACGAAACCCATCGCCCGCTTGGTCCGGTGGTGTGCATTAGCCCGTGGAACTTCCCGCTGGCGATCTTTACCGGACAAGTTGCCGCAGCGCTGGCGGCGGGTAACAGCGTGCTGGCAAAACCGGCGGAGCAAACGCCGCTGATTGCCGCGCAGGCGGTGCACATCCTGCTGGATGCCGGCGTACCGGCTGGCGTGTTGCAACTGCTGCCGGGCCAGGGCGAAACCGTGGGTGCGCAACTGACCGGCGACGAGCGCGTGCGCGGTGTGATGTTCACCGGTTCAACCGCGGTGGCGACATTGCTGCAGCGTAATCTGGCCGGTCGTCTCGATCCTCAGGGACGTCCGACGCCGCTGATTGCCGAAACCGGCGGCATGAACGCGATGATCGTGGATTCCTCAGCGCTGACCGAACAGGTGGTGGTGGATATCGTGGCTTCGGCCTTTGATAGTGCCGGTCAACGCTGCTCGGCGCTGCGTCTGCTGTGCGTGCAGGACGATGTGGCCGATCACACGCTGAAAATGCTGCGCGGTGCGATGGCCGAGTGCCGCATGGGCAACCCGGAACGTCTCTCGACCGACATTGGTCCGGTAATCGATGCCGAAGCTAAAGCCAACATCGAACGTCACATTCAGGCGCTGCGCAATAAGGGCTTCACCGTCTATCAGGCGGCGCAGGAGAATCCGCAGGACAGCAAAGAGTGGAACAGCGGCACCTTTATCAAGCCGACGCTGATCGAGCTAGATCAGGTGAGCGATCTGGATAAAGAGGTGTTTGGTCCGGTGCTGCACGTGGTGCGTTTCTCGCGCAATAACTTGCCGCAGCTGGTTGAGCAGATTAACGCGTCGGGTTACGGCCTGACGCTCGGCGTGCATACCCGCATCGATGAAACCATCGCGCAGGTTACGGCGAGCGCTAAAGTCGGCAACCTGTATGTAAACCGCAATATGGTGGGTGCGGTCGTTGGCGTGCAGCCGTTCGGCGGCGAAGGCTTGTCGGGCACCGGTCCAAAAGCCGGTGGTCCGCTCTATCTCTATCGCCTGCTGGCCAACCGTCCAGATGGCGCGCTGCGTATCACCTTTGATCGTCAGGATGCCGAGCGCCCGGTGGATAGCACAGTGCGTGCCGAGCTGATGCGTGCGCATCAGGCATTGCAGCAGTGGGCGCAGGATAAGCCTGAGCTGCTGGCGCTGTGTCAGCGTTACGACGAGCTGGCGCAGGCCGGTACGGTGCGTCTGCTGCCGGGCCCAACCGGCGAGCGCAATACCTTCACCCTGCTGCCGCGCGAACATGTGCTGTGCATCGCCGATAACGCGGAAGACGCGCTGACGCAACTGGCGGCGGTGACCAGCGTCGGCAGTCAGGCCATCTGGCAGGATGATGAGCTGCATCGTGGGCTGCGTACGTCTTTGCCTGCTGCAGTGCAAGCGCACGTCAAGCTGGTAAAGGATGCGCTGGCGGCGGAGTTTGATGCGGTGATTTATCACGGTGATGCCGATCAGCTGCGCAGCCTGTGTGAGCAGGTCGCGGCACGCGATGGCGCGATTGTCTCGGTGCAGGGCTTCGCCCGCGGCGAAACCAATCTGCTGCTGGAGCGTTTGCTGATTGAGCGTTCACTCAGCGTCAATACCGCCGCTGCGGGCGGTAATGCGAGTTTGATGACCATCGGTTAAGACGCGCAATAAAGTGCGCCGCTACAGTCAGTACATGATTTGGTAGCGGCGCGATTCATCGCGTGAATTTTCAGGCCGCAGACTTATTCCGCTTCAACCCGATCAGCGTTGGAAACACAAACAGCGACTGCCCCAATCCACGATTCGTCACCTGCCACACCGCCACCGAACACAGCGAACAGATGCCAACAATCGCCAGCGGATAGAAACAGGCCCACATAATGGAGAACCATGCTTGCTCAAACAGGTGATGGCGCTGGGCGAACAGAATCGCCGACATACCGAAGAACTCAATGAAGATGCGGTGAATCACGTAAATTTGCAGCGTGTTGCGCCCAACCCAATTCAAGTAACTCATCTTGAAACGCGCGTTCAACCAGCGACACGCCGCCACGCTACCCAGCACCGCAAGGATGCACAGGAACAGGCTCTTATCCAGACCAAAGATGATATGCAGGCCCGAGACCGCCGCCAATATCGCCCACGGCACAATGTTGTCACGACGCCATTCACTGAGACGCAGCATCATCGGGCTCCAGAATGCCCCCAGCAGGAAGAACAGGAAATACTGCGCCACGCTTTGGGGTCCCCAATACGGAATGATCTTCTCCACCGCCAGATAGTTGAGCGCAATCGCCACCACCAGCAACGCCACTTTCTGCTGTTTAAAGATCTTGGCGCACAGGAAATAGAGCGCCAGGCCGTAGAGATACCACGAAGTGCTCATGGCGAGGAATGTCAGCTTTAAGAACTCCAGCAGCGAACCGGCATACGCCGCGTTGAGGTTCTGTGAAATACGCTGCCCGGTGATCTCGGTTGAGATGCCGACAATCGACCACCACTGAATAAAGCCCCACAAAATATAGAGATAAAACAGGTTGGTGATGCGACTGGTAAACACCTGTTTCCACGGCCGATTTAAAATACCGTTAGTGGCTAATAAGCCCGAAACAAAGAAAAACGCCGGCATACGCAGCGGCGATAATACGGTATTAAACTGCACCCATATTTCTGCCGGGATCCAACCAGCCGTCAATAATTTCACCGTGCCTTCGAATCCAGGTAATACGGTGTGATACAACACCACCAGTAATATGCAGGCTCCCTTGAGGGTATTTATCCATGCGATATCTTCTTTCCTGGCGTTATTCATATGATGACTCCCGCTGCTGTTGCTGTGTAGGTCTTAAAGAAGAAGGATGAGGAAATAAGCGTTGTAGCATTTATGATTATTAAACGATTATTCAACAGGCAGGGCGGGCATGATGTAGCGAAAGTCCTAAATGTTTTATTGTGGTCCTGATATAACAATACTTTACACATCCAGACAAAAATAGAACCCTGAGCAGGCTAAGGAAATTTGTCTTAATTTGAGTCACTAAAAGAGGATTAAGTAAAATAAGTGTGATCGTTGTCGCGTAGGGAAATTAAGAACAATCCACCCTTTCTTATGCCAGATTAAATTCAAATTCTAAATGTGGATTTATTTAATGTGCCAAATGGATAAGCAGGAATATTAGCGTTGTGCTAGGCGATTTATTACCGCACATTCCGTAGCGGCGCGATTTATCGTGCAATGAATTGCGCCGCTACGGAATGTGCGGCGCGTAATCAACAAAGTTATTGCAGCGGTGCGCTTTTGCTTTCGAGCGCAGGTTTGCGCAGCAGGCGCGGATAGAGAAACAGCATGCGGCCCGGACCACGGTTGAGCAGCGTCCACACCAGCAGCGAAATACTGGTACACAACGCAACGCCGATAATTGGCATCAGTAGCGCCCATGCCCAGCTAAAGACGGTATGGTCAAACCAGCCATAATGCACCGCCAGCACAATCGCACTCAGCCCCAGCAGCTCAATAAAGATGCGGTGCAGCACGTAGATTTGCAGCGTGTTACGGCCAATCCAGTTGAGCCACGCCATATTGAAATGTTCATTGAGCAAGCGGCACAGCACAATGCCAAACACGATGGTCAGCAAGCTGTAGAACGGATTCTTATAGATGCCGCCGACATGGTGCAGCAGGCCAATCAGCGCAATGCCGCCCAACATCAACCAGTGCTGACGCTTCAGTTCGCTCAACTCGATCAACGCCTGGCTGAAGAACACGCCGAGCAGGAAATAGAGATAGTTCTGCGCCACGCTGGCGGGTCCCCAGCCGGGAATCAGGCTAAACTGCGCGGCGTAAGTCGCGACAATCGCCAGCGCCATCAAGGCCATCTTCTGTTTGTGGAACAGCTTGGTGAACAGGAAGAATCCGGCCAGCGCGTAGAGATACCAGAGGCTCGTCATTGAGGTCATCAGCAGCTTAACGAACTCAAACGGCGTGTCCGCATAGGCGGCGTTTTTAGTGCTGGAGAGCCGTTCCCCGAGATGGGTGGAGATGTAGTGAATGCTCAGCCACTGAATGACGCCCCACAGCAGGTAGAGATAGACGATGTTGCTGAACTTCTTGGTGAACACCTCTTTCCAGCTCTTTTTGGTGATTGAACTGGCAGCCAGCAAACCGGAGACAAAAAAGAAGGCCGGCATGCGCAGCGGCGACAGATAGGTGTTAAACGCCACCCACCAGTGCGCTGGCATCAGCCCAGCCGTGAGATGATGCAGCGAAGGCGCGAACGTGGTGATGATGGAATGGTGTAATACCACCATCAAAATGCAGCCCCCTTTGAGCGTGTTGATCCACAGGACCTCTTTCCTGGCAGTTGTCATTGCTATGTCCTAATTGCGCCATGAATTTGTAAAGAATTATTTATATTTACAAAGATGTCTCAATCGGGACTTTCCTAATAAGAAATTACCATAATTCATGTCGGGTACTGGTGAAATTTAAACGTTAAAATTCAAATGTTTATTAAATTCAGGTAAATTGATTTTAGGAAAATACTGAGAAGAAAAATACCGGGAGAGATAAGAAAAGCGTCGCCCTTATCAGGCGACGCTGGGGATTATTGGTTAAGAAACTTGTCGAGAAATTGCCGGGTACGCGCCTGCTGTGGATTGCTGAACAGCGCTTTTGCTGCGCCCTGCTCCACGATGCGTCCCTGATCCATAAAGATGGCGCGATCCGCGACGTCGCGCGCAAAGCTCATCTCATGGGTGACGATCACCATGGTGCGTTTCTCCTGCGCCAGCGCGCGAATGGTGTTGAGCACCTCGCCCACCAGCTCAGGATCAAGCGCCGAGGTCGGCTCATCAAACAGAATCACTTCCGGACGCATCGCCAGCGCGCGAGCAATCGCCACACGCTGCTGCTGTCCACCGGAGAGACGACGTGGAAAACTCTCTTCCTTGCCGTGCAATCCCACTTTCTCCAGCAAACTGCGCGCACGTGCGATGGCTTCCGCCTTCGGCTCGCCCTTCACGATCACCGGCCCTTCAATGATGTTCTCCAGCACCGAGCGGTGCGGGAACAGATTGAAGTTCTGGAACACAAAGCCAACCTGCTGACGCAACTGGCGCACCAGCTGCTTCTGCTTATTGAGGCCGAGCGCCGCATCAATGGCAATATCGCCAACTTTAATACGTCCGCTTTCCGGCACTTCCAGCAAATTGATACTGCGCAGCAGCGTAGTTTTACCGGAGCCGCTTGGCCCGATAATAGCCACCACTTCGCCTGGTGCCACGTCGAGATCGATGCCGTGCAGCACCGTCTGGCCGTGAAACTGCTTCACCAGCTGACGGACTTCAATTGCACTCATTTGCCCTCCCGATCCTGTCGATTCACATGCGCTTCGAGGCGATTTTGCAGCGCCGACAGCACGGTCGCCATCACCCAGTAAATCAGCGAGGCCGCCAGATACATGGTGAACACTTCCAGCGTACGTGAGGTGATCAGCTGCGCCTGACGGAACAGCTCCGGCACCTGAATGGTGGCGGCCAGCGAGGTATCTTTCACCAGGCTGATAAAGCTGTTGCCCAGTGGCGGCAACGCGGTGCGCGCGGCCTGCGGCAGGATCACACGACGCAGCGTTTGCCACGGCGTCATGCCGATGCTGGCAGCGGCTTCCCACTGCCCGCGCTCAATCGCGGCAATCGCACCACGCAGTGATTCAGAGGCGTAAGCGGCGGTATTCAGCGACAGACCAATCATCGCCGACGGAATCGGATCCAGCTCGATACCAAACTGCGGCAGACCGTAATAGATCATAAACAGTTGGGCGATGAGCGGCGTGCCACGGAAAATCGACACGTAGATGCGTGCCAGCCAGTTGATCGGCCAGAAGTGTGACAGGCGCATCAGCGCCAGCACGAAGCCGAGTATCAGGCCGAAGAACATCCCGCCGATACTCAGCTGCAGCGTGAACAGCGCGCCTTTGAGTAAGAATGGTGCTGAATCCAGCACCAGTTGTAAGCTTTCCTGCATTATTTAGTGACGTCCGCGCCGAACCATTTTTCAGACAGTTTGCTCAGCGAGCCATCTTTCTGCATGTCCGCGATGGCGGAGTCGATCGCTTTCAGCAGATCGTCGTTGCCTTTACGCAGCGCCACGCCCGATTCCAGACGGGAGAAGGCCGGGCCCGCTACCGCCATGGTGTCGCCGGTTTTCTTCACCAGATCCAGCGCCGCCAGGCGGTCAACAAGAATGGCGTCTAAACGGCCTGAACGCAGATCCTGATACTTGGTTGGGTCATCATCATAGGTACGCACATCGGCTTTCGGCACGTTATCCTTCAGCCATTGCTCGTAGTTGGAGCCGAGACCAACGCCGACTTTCTTGCCTGCCAGATCGTCTGGCTTGGTGACGGTGGCCGCGTTTTTCTTCAGCGTCAGCGCCTGCACGCCTGAGACGGTGTACGGCGTGGAGAAGTCATACTTCTTTTTGCGCTCTGGCGAGATGGTGACCTGATTGATCACCACGTCGATGCGTTTGGAATCCAGCGAGGCCAGCATGCCGTCCCATTTGGTCGGACGCAGATCGGCTTTAACGCCAAGGTGTTGAGCCAGCGCCTGCGCGAACTCCACTTCGAAGCCGGTCAGCTGGCCTTTTTCATCCTGGAAGCTGAACGGCGGATAAGTGCCTTCCAGACCGACGCGCAGCTCGCCTTTACTCTTTACTTTTGCCAGCAAATCTTCTGCGGCGAAGGATTTAACGTTAACGCCCGCAACCAGCGCGACCGCCATCATGCCCATCACCATTTGGCGACGAAGAGGAGAGAAAGTCATGTTTACCCCATTTATTGTGATGTGTTGTTGTGTGCTTTGTAGAGTCGCCATTTATGGCGATCTCTTCTGAATAACCGCCGGATTATAAACCGTTTTTACGTTCTGTCTCAGACCGAAGGGTGATAAGCAAATAACGCCGGCGATCCACCGGTATGCACGAACAGCAGCGGACCTTCACGACGGAAGCGATTTTGCGCAATGCCATCAATTAATCCCGCCATCGCTTTACCGGTATACACCGGATCGAGCATGATGCCTTCCAGCCGCGCCAGCAGTTTCACCGCCGCCATGCCCTCTTCGTTCGGCTCGCCGTAACGCGGCGCGAAGTAATCATCCCACAAGGTGATTGGCGCTTTGGCCTGCACTTCCAGCTGCTCAGCCAGCGCGCTGCGAATGCGCTCCACCACCGGCAACTGCGCCTCGACTTTGCGCGACACGGTAACGCCAACTAACTCGGTTTCGGGCAACAGCTGTTCCAGACCAATCGCCAAGCCAGCGTGCGTGCCGGCGCTGCCGGAAGCGACCACCACTGCGGCGAAATCCACCACGCCTTCGCTTTGATGCGCAATCTCCTGCGCGCACTCAACGTAGCCGAGCGCACCGAGCGCATTAGAACCGCCAACCGGCACAATATACGGACGGAATCCCTGCGCTTCGAGGTGTTCGGCCTGAGCGGCCAGCTGTTCAGTGGGATTGTGCAGCGCATCAACCATGACGATTTCCACATCCATCAAATCAAGCATCAGGCGATTGCCGTTGCTGAGGTAGTTTTCTGACGTGGTGCCAATCGGGTTTTCCAGCAGCGCCACGCACTTCAGGCCGAGCTTCGCCGCCACGGCGGCGGTTTGACGCACATGGTTAGATTGAATGGCGCCCGCCGTCAGCAGCACATCCGCGCCTTCGCGCAGCGCATCCGCAGCCAGGAATTCGAGTTTACGCAGTTTGTTACCGCCGAGGGCCACCGGCGTGAAGTCATCGCGCTTAATAAAGATATCGCGACCAAGATAGTCAGAAAGCCGTGGCAAATGCTCAAGCGGCGTAGGTGCACCGAGTAATTCAAGACGTGGGAACTGGTGCAGAAGATGTAAGGACAATGCAGCCTCCATTCGGGCAATGTGCAGTTATCCATACAGTGTTGCAGAAGATGAGAAAAGTCGCACCCGGAATTCACCGCGTGCTGCCCTTGTTGCTGTCATGCTCGACAACAACAAGGGTGGGATCTCCCTCAGCCCTGCTGCCAGCCTAAAAACTGGTCATATTTGCGCAGTGCGATGCGGTAATTGTTATTGCCCGCATCAGGCAGATCGTTCTCCAGACATTCATGCCAGCTATTGCCCCGTAAACGATCGGCCGGGAAATTTTTCGCCTTCAGCATGTCATCAAGCCGACGCAAACGTACCACATACTCACGTATGGTACTGTGGCTCATCTCGGTCTGCTCAAACAGGTATTGCTTAAACGCCATAATGTCGAAGTAATTCGGATGGGTATTACAAAATATATCGCTGCAGAAACGACACAAGGCGGTCAATTCTGGCTGGAGTTTCATCCACACCTGATCGTCAATCATTTGGTCCATGCGTGCGATGGCCTCTTTATTGATGATCTGGCCGCGAAAGACTAACGCCATACGATCTAAAACTTTGCCACAGTGTGAACAATTGCTTTGGCTGTGCTTATAGTCTTTAAGATAGCGACTTAACGGTCTGGCTTTAACTTTGGCTCCCATTGCTGAGTCCCCGGTTTTATTGTTTTTTTCGATCGCCAGGAACTGAGACTGTTAGCGCGCCCCCGATAATCGGGCACGCAGGCGTTTGATCGCCTGACTGTGCAGTTGACTGACGCGGGATTCCCCCACTTCCAGCACCGCGCCAATCTCCTTCAGGTTCAGTTCTTCCTGGTAGTACAGTGTGAGCACGAGTTTTTCACGTTCAGGCAAGGCCTCAATCGCTTCAATCACGCGGTCACGTAGGTTTCCTTCCAACAACTGATGAAGCGGGTTGGCTTCCTCATGCCCCTCCGTCACCAGCTCCGCACTGTCGCCGTGTTCTTCCCGATACTCGTCGTAGGAGAAGAGTTGGCTGTTGTTGGTATCGAGCAGAATCTGCCGATACTCCTCCAGCGAAACATTCAGTCGCTCAGCCACTTCCTGCTCAGTAGCCGAGCGCCCCAACGCTTGTTCTACCTGATGCATGGCACCTGCCACTTCGCGCGCATTTCTGCGTACGCTGCGTGGTGCCCAGTCGCGACTGCGCAGCTCATCCAGCATTGCTCCCCGGATACGCTGCACGGCGTAGGTAGTAAAGGCGGTGCCCTGTAGCGCATCGTAGCGCTCCACGGCATTTAATAAGCCAATGCCACCGGCCTGCAGCAGATCGTCAAGCTCAACGCTGGCTGGCAAACGAACCTGCAGGCGCAGCGCTTCATGCCGCACCAGAGGAACGTAGCGCTGCCAGAGCGAATGTTTATCCATCACGCCATCGGCGGTATAGAGATCGTTCACGTTGACTACCCTGCGTTAGTAAAGTTATCGGCATGATTATCCAATTCTGTAGGGGTTTTGATTGGCAGAATAGGCGGGCAAAAGCGAGGTTATTTCAAATTTGTTATGGATGGCGGTGGATCGCACCGCCATCCGCGCGGGCGTTAGCGCAAATTACGCAGTCTTTCCCGCGTGCCAGGCGGCACCGCGTCCCATAATGCGCAAACTTTGCCCTCAAGTGCCTGATAAAAAGGGGTAATCAACGCTTCAGTTTCCAGCGCAGGATTAAACAGCACCTGACCGGTTTCCGCGTTGATGCTTATCATTTTGTTGATAAACAGCCGCTGCAGGTCGCTGCGCAGAAATAAGCCGTTATCGGCGCTGTTATCCGCCAGAAAGCCCTCTTCGTTCTCTTGCGTATCGATGTAGCACGCTTCCACCCACGGCCAGCTGTGACGTTCGGTCAGCTGCGTGCCGGTGATAATGCAGGCGCCGTAGCGCGCTTTTACCGCCGAGGTGAACTCCGCCTGGCTGGAGCGCTGCAGCACTTTGGCTTTCACACGGCGTCCGACTTCGGTGCCGGGCATCACGCCGCTCGGCACTTTGTATTGCGGCGTGCTCAACACCACCAGAAACTGGATTTTGCGCGACAGCGGGAAGCACGGATGCGCCTGCGCATCGAACAGCTGCCAATACTCATCCTCTTCGGTCTGCCGCATCAGCACCAGCTTAAAGCCCCGGCTGTTGAGCAGATTCTGTGCCGCTGCCGAATTGGGATCGAGCATGGCAAACACCTGAGTTTCGCCGACCACTTTCCAGCGCCCTTCTTTACGCGCTTCGTCGTTGCGCCGGAAGTAGAGAAACGCCTGCTGGTTTTTCAGGTAGTGCTCAAAGCGACGCAGATAATTTTTGCGCTCGTTGTCGTCCGAGACAAACAGCAGATCCTCGATCGGGCTGTTGATCTCCTCCTGCGCGAACAGCGCGCGGATCACCAAATTGCGAAAGCTGGTCGACGGGCTCAGCAACCCGCGTGCGGTAAGCTCTTTCTCGTCGGGATGCTGCTGCGTGTAGCGCAGGGCAATCTCTTCGAAGGTCAGTAGCTCACCCGGTAACAAGTCATAATTGAAGCGCATAGACACCCCAGAAACGGAAAAATGTGGTTCAAAAATTGGAATGATTCTGAGGGGAGTTATCGGCAGATTTGGTGCGGACTGTAACAGGTTGGTTACTTTTTTGAGGAAGTAAGGTCGAAGGATAATCGCGGTTTGCTGAGCTTGATTGATTTGGTTTAAGAAGGGAGAAAATAGCGGATGGATTAAATGGCTTTCACGCACATTTTGACCTTGCGCAATAAATTGCGCCGCTACCGAATGTGCATATGAAATGTTCCGTATTCATAAACTACATAGTGTAGTAGCGGCACGATTTATCGCGCGGTTTGGACTTTCGCTGAAATAATCGATTCGTTGCTCGCCGTTAATTCAGCAAACACAATAGTGACAAATCATCATTCATTTTGAATTCATCAATGCGCTGGAAAAATATATCCATGATGGCTTTATTGTGTTTCGTGACCGCGTGGAAGCTATAGATGATATTGATAATATCCTGCTCATCCGGTTCACTCCGGTCCAGCACGCTGAGGGCGATCATCGCACGTAGCAGTCGCCACTCGGCAGTTAATAAATAGAGGCAGGCCAGCGGCGTGCGTGATGCGTAACCGGGAAATGCATCATTATAAATACGGTATTGCAGATAGTTATTGATGACCCACGGACGTTGCGCCAGCCAAGGCTCGACGCGCTGCTGCCAAAGCTGGTCAAGCTCGGCGAGTTTGACGGCTTTCATCTCTTTACTGGTGATATCAGCCTGGAAATGGTGCAGCGGATCAATATAGCGACCCAAGGTATTGCGTCCGCGTGCTGCGCTGCGCTGACGAATGAAACTTTGTAAATGCAGCATGAGCGCCCACTGCAATTCCACATTGGGTTGCAATGACTGCATATTATTTTCGGTGGCATGGCTTTCTAAGCCCTGCAACAGCGAAACAAAAACATGTTCCAAACGGGCAAAGTTATCTGGGGCGCCTGCCGGTAATTTATCCAGCATTAAAAACAGCATTGCCACACTATAAAGTCCCTGCTCAATACGAATGTCACTCTGTCTCATCAATGTGGCGCACATCAGATTGAGCAGTTTCTTCTCATCTTTTATTTCCTGCTCAGAATTGAACTGCTTTTGTAATTCAGTGCGTTGTTGTAATGCCATGCTGTCAAGATCGGTTAATACCAAACGCGCCGCTTCCGGGCAGGAGAGCGTCAGGGTTTTGCTCACTTCGCGTTTGCTGGTGTTCTGCGCGCGGGGATAGGTTGCGCAAGTTGGACTTAGTGCTTTGGCACCTAACTCTTTGTGTACTTTGCACAGCTTCTGCTCATCAATAAAAGCACAGTTGCCTTCATCGTTGAGTTTCATTACGCCCCAATTCGCATGCCCTTTTTTATGGACATTAATATGCTCAGTAGCGATCTGTTTAATTTCAATTTTCTGACTGTTTAAGTATTTGCTAACCGAAGATTTATCCAGATAAATATCCCAGCCGCCGCAACAGTGTTCACGACAGTCGCTGCCGACACACTGAAAGGTGGTGACAAATACAGGTTCAGTGATCGCAATCTCTTTCATTGCTCGGCTCCTGAGAAAAACAAAAAGAAAAAGGCGACATAGCGTCGCCTTTTTGTCACAGTGCTGCGGCTAATTAGCCCTGCAGCAGAGTCAGTGCAGACTGTGGAACCTGGTTCGCTTTAGCCAGTACGTTAGTACCAGCCTGCTGCAGGATCTGTGCACGAGACATGTTTGAAACTTCAGTCGCGTAGTCAGCATCTTGGATACGAGACTGAGCAGCAGACAGGTTGGTAGAGGTGTTGTTCAGGTTAGTGATAGCTGATTCGAAACGGTTCTGAACCGCACCCAGGCCGCTACGTGCTTTGTCAACTAGTGCAATAGCATCATCAATGGTTTTCAGTACAGTAGTGCTTGCCGTTGTCAGGTCGACTGCATCAACACCTAAATCAGTTGTGCCCGCCTTTGCAGCGTTCAAATCCAAGTCGATGGTTTCTGCGTCATTTGCGCCAACCTGAATCTTAACGACGCCAGCAGTTCCAGCGGAACCATCCAGCAATTTGGTGCCGTTGAAAGAGGTCTGGGTTGCAACGCGGTCGATCTCTTCCAAACGTGCTTTCACTTCATCCTGCAGAGAAGACAGGTCAGAGGTGTTATTGGTGCCGTTGTTCGCTTGAACAGCCAGCTCACGAATACGCTGTAAGTTGTTGTTGATTTCGTTCAATGCGCCTTCAGCAGTCTGCGCCATTGAAATACCGTCGTTAGCGTTACGTGCAGCCTGGTTCATACCACGGATGTTTGAAGTCATACGGTTGGCAATCGCCTGACCAGCAGCATCGTCTTTAGCGCTGTTGATACGCAGACCAGAAGACAGACGCTCAATAGCAGTGCCCAAAGAGGACGCTGATTTGTTCAGGTTGTTCTGAGTGGTCAGTGACAGAATATTTGAATTAATAACGCCCATGATTTCAGTCCTTAATAAAGTTTAGGTTTCGTGAGAAGCGCCGTGGCACATCTCGCAGTCAAAAAGGGTATCGGCACGGTTTTTGGTAGCTTTAGAAAAAAAGTAAAAAAATCATCTTTTCATTCTAAATCAAATGGATAATCACCACGCCATTTCCTCTATACTCTGCTCACCTGCTTAATTAAGGCGATTACGCGATACGCATTTTACCTCAGGCGCACTGTGAATCTTTTATGACTTCTCTTTCTTATATGATCATACGCGTTTATCCCTCACGGCTTAACGGCAGAAACAAACCGTTATCAGGTCGTACCTTTGGCGATTAGAAAATAAAAAGCGGCGTAAACTTCCTGGCTGACTTGCCGATAACAGCAGAACATTAAACTGCCCGAGGGATGTGTCATGGCTGGAATTAGTAACCTGAACGTGGGTGGGGGTCTTGAACTCGGCACCCTGTACACACAGCTGGAAACCGCTGAAAATACCAAACTGACCGCAATCACCACCCAGCAAACGAAAGCGCAGAGTAAAGTCACCGCGTTGGGCCAACTGCAGAGTGCGCTGGCTTCGCTGCAAACGGCCGCTGCCAAATTGAAAAGCGCAGATACTTTCAACGCCACCGCCGTCACCAGTACCAACACCGCATTCAGCGCCACTACCAGCAGCAGCGCGGTAGCCGGCACCTATAGCGTGTCCGTTTCCCAGATCGCCACGGCGCAGAGCCTGATTTCTCAGCCGATCGCCGATGCCACTAATGTTGGTGACAGCAGTGCGACAGGTCGTACCATCACGCTGACCCAAGGGAGCGGCGATCCCGTCACCATTAAGCTTGACGATGGTCAACTGTCATTGAGCGGCGTCGTTAAAGCGATAAACGCCAGCGGTGCCAATGTGTCTGCCACCACCATTAAAGGAAGCGATGGCAACTTCCGTCTGTTGATTACCTCAAAAGAGACCGGCACCGCGAATGACATCACGTTGAGCGTGAATAACGACTCTACGTTGCAAGGCGTTATCGGTTTCGACAGCGGCAGCGGCACAGGCGCGATGTCCGTGCAAACTGCATCGCAGAACGCGATGTTGAAAGTGAACGGCATTGATGTGGAAAGTGCCAGCAACGTCATCACTGGCGCGCCTGATGGCGTAACCCTGACGCTAAAAGCGGCGACCACGTCTGATGAAAGCTTGGTCGTGGGCAAATCCACTACGGCAGTACAAACTGCGATTACTGACTTCGTCACGGCCTACAACAAAGTGAACTCGGTGATTGCCAGCGTGACCAAATACACCAGCGTAGCCACCGGTGACGATCAGGATACGTCCAACGGTGCGTTAGTGGGTGACAGCACGGTGCGTTCAGTGCAATCACAGCTCAGCAACATGATCACTCAGGTACAAAGCGGCGGCAGCTTCGTGATTTTGGCGCAAATGGGCGTCACCATCGATCCTAGTAAAGGCACTGATGGTTCACTCGGCAACCTGAAAGTAGACAGCACCAAACTGACCGCAGCCTTAACTGACAACCCGCAGGCGGTGACGCAGTTCTTCGTTGGCGACGGCAAAACCACCGGATTGGGCACGCAGATCAATACCAAATTGACCGATATGCTCAGCACATCGGTCGGTAAAGAAGGCCTGATGAAAAACGCCATTGATGGTTTTAACAATCAATTGGATGAGTTGGGCGATCGCTACGAAAAAATGCAAACAACGATTGATGCAACGATGGCGCGCTACAAATCTCAGTTCACAGCGCTCAACACTTTGATCACCCAAATGAACAGTACGTCGAGCTATCTGACACAACAATTCAGCTCAACGTCTTCTTCATCCAGCAGCTAAGGAAAGGTTATGTACAACCAGTCTGGTGCTAACGCCTATGCCCGCGTCGGGCTGGAAAGCTCTGTGATGAGCGCCAGCCAAGAACAGCTGATGACCATGCTGTTTGAAGGGGCGCTCAGCGCATTAATTCGAGCCCGTCTGTTTATGCAGGACGGCAACATCGAAGGTAAAGGTAACGCGCTAGCTAAAGCCGGTAATATCATTGAAAACGGTCTTCGACTGAGTCTACCGAAAGAAGGCAGCGATGAGTTGAGTGATAATTTGATCGCGCTTTACGCCTATATGCAACGCAGAATCGTGCACGCTAATCGTCACAATGATGTTGAAGCAATAGAAGAAGTTGAAACTTTGCTGCGCAACATTGCCGATGCCTGGAAACAGTCATTGGAAATCGCCACAGCAGAAAGAGAAACCGGATGATGAATACTTCACCTATGCTGCAAATGCACTATCAACGCCTGCTGGAGTTGAGCCAATCTTTGCTGCGTTTAGCGCGCAGCGAAAATTGGGATGAATTGTTGACGTTGCACCCCAGCTATTTTGTCGCAGTCAATGAAATTCAACGCATTTCGCTGGAGAACCCGCCAAGCCCGAATGCATTGAGCCAATTACGTCCTCTTTTGAAGCAGTTGCTGGATAATGAAGAAGCGTTGAAGCAATTAGTTATTCAGCGTCAGGGCCAGTTGCAACAGCTGAACAGCAACAATATTCAGCAAAAAACGGTAATGAACGCCTACAGCCAGTTATCGGGTAAAGTGTTGTTGCCGCGAGATGTGTCATAACGTCTCGAAAAGCGTTTTAATGGACTTTACGTGAAAATAAGAGGTCGATCATGCCTCTTAATATCGCCAATAAAAGGGATTTTGACTGCTAAGCTACGTTATACCATTGGAAATCTTTATCAGCAGGAACCCTATCGATGAAATCTAATCAATTGTTAGGATGGTATGAGCAACTGTTATCACAAAGTAACACCATGATCCTGCAAGCTAAAAATGGTCATTGGGAAGATTTAATTGAAAGCGAAATGATCTATCTGCAAAGTGTTGAAGTCATCTTAATGGAACAATTGAACGACGGTTATGCTTCCATAACCCAAAAAAAGATTCACTCGCTGTTGAATAAACTTTTAGCCAATGAAAACGAACTTAAGTGTTTACTTAGCTCTCGCATGGATGAAATACGTTCGCAGCCGTCTGCTGCAACACAATAAGTATGTGTGATTTTAATTATGGAATGTTTTCCTGGGAAATTTGGTTTTAATCAATAAAAAAGGTAAGAGTGCACTTCTTACCCTTTTTTATTTGCGCGCTAGCAAAGTTGATAAGCGCTTACTTTTGCATTACAACCGGACGCATAATCTCTGGCTCGATATTCTGAATCACCGCCTCATTCGGACGCTTCGCCACTTCTTCCAGCGCCTGCTGGCACTCAACGGTTGGGCGATCCACTTTACGCAGTCTCAATCCATCGTAACGCAGCTCACCGTTCTCCAGCACCAGCGGCATCACGCGCACCTGACGCGTCACGTTAACCCAGTCATCGCCCAGACGCGTTAATTTGCCCGGTTTGGCAATCACGCGCTGCCACTGACGGCAATCCAGCGTGTCGCCTTCGGCACCAATAATCAGGCTGCCCATCGCTTGCTTGCTGATCAGCTTGCTTTGCGGCCCTACAGTTTGCCAGTTGCCTTGCAGCTCCAGTGGTGCCGGGGTTTTCACCGCCTGGTCATAATTGCTGATCTGCGCACAGCCACTCAGCGCCAGCGCGGCCACTATCATCCACTTTTTCATTCTCGGTCCCTACACTCGCATCAATGGCGGCTACGTTATAATTTTTCCCGCGGGTTGCGCAAGGTATCTGCTGCGCGCCACATGATTTTCCTCAAGCTGCTCACTTCTGCGCCGATAACTCTTCTGGAGTTAAAAGTGCCTGTAAAAACAATAATGACCGATTACACACTCACCTTCGTTACGGAGAATCCCGTTATGCGATTGACCCTTCGCGCGCGTCTGACATCGATTGTTGGCCTGCTGTGCATTTTACTGATTGTTGCCGCCATCTGGGGAATCATCGGCCTGCGCGCCGCCGACCAACGGGCGCAAAACGCCTACCAGAATGAGCTGTTACCGCTGCAATATTCATCCCGCCTGTACCGCATGGTGCAGGAACAATCCGCGACCCTGTTCGATGCCCTGCGCTACTGGACCGACAGCAGCGAAGTGGAGAAACGTCTGGCGCGCATCGCGCACTATGGCGAGCAGATAGCCAAAGACCGCCAAACCTGGCAGCAGCTGTCGTTTGATGCGCAAACCAAACCGCTTAGCCAGCAATTCATCAGCCATCTCGATGGCTGGCAAACCGCGCTGAAAGATGCCGGTGAACTGCTAAAGGGCGGCAACCCGTCCGGCGCGCTGGTGGTGATTGAAACCCGCCTGCGCAGCGGCAGCCAGCTGCTGCAACAGGACATCGATCAGCTTGATGCGTTAATGCGCCAGCATGCGGAACTCACCTATCAGCAGAGCAACAGCGATTACCAGCTGGCGCGTAACAGCCTGATTATCATATTGCTGGTCGGGCTGAGCGTGGCGCTGGTGTTCGGCTGGCTGCTGATACGCTCGATCAACCGCTCGATTGCTCAGGCGCGCGAGCTGGCCGAATCGATTGCGGCTGGTGAACTGAACCACGATATCGGCAGCGTTTCACGCGATGAGATGGGCGAACTGATGCAGTCGCTGCTGCGCATGGATGTGCGTCTGGCGGAGATCGTGCGCGACGTGGGCGAAAGCGCCACTGCGCTGAGTGATGCGGCGCGTCAGATGGCCGATGGCAATGACGATCTCTCTGAGCGCACCCATTCGCAGGCCAGCTCGCTGGAACAAACCGCCGCCAGCATGGAGCAAATGACCGCCACGGTAAAACATAATGCCGATAACGCTGCACAGGCCAACGAACTGGCCACCGACGTGCGTCATCAGGCCGAACGTGGCAGCAGCGTGCTGCGTGATGCGGTCAGCGCGATGGAGGAGATCGAATCTTCCAGCAAACGCATCGCGGATATCAACCGGGTGATCGATGAGATCGCCTTCCAGACCAACCTGCTGGCGCTCAACGCAGCGGTTGAAGCAGCACGCGCCGGTGAACAGGGACGCGGCTTTGCCGTGGTGGCGTCCGAAGTGCGTCAGCTGGCGCAGCGGTCCGCCGGGGCCGCCCACGAGATCAAAGCGTTAATCGATGCCAGCGTGGGTAAAGTGGAAGCCGGCAGTGCGCTGGTGCAGCGTTCCGGCGCAATGCTCAATGACATCAATCAGGGCGTGGCGCGCGTGGTGGATATTGTCGGTGAAATTGCCGTGGCCAGCCGCCAGCAATCCAGCGGCATTGAGCAGGTCAACACCGCAGTGATTCAGATGGATGGCGCGACGCAGCAGAACGCCTCGCTGGTGCAGGAAGCCAGCGCCGCCAGCCAGACCGTTAGCGAACATGCCGGATTGCTGGTGGAGAAGATGGCCTTCTTCCGCCTGCAGCAGCGCTAAGGAGCGGGATGATGCGTAAACTTCTCGCTATGTTGGCGGCGTTGCCGCTGTTGAGCCACGCCGCGACCACGCTGAATATTGCCACCATCGCTAACGGCGATATGACCATCATGCAGCAGCTCGCCACGCGCTACGAACAGGAGCATCCTGACGTCAAACTGCAATGGCATGTGATGGACGATGGCGCGCTGCGTCAGGCGGTGCTGTCGGCGATGAACAGCGGCCAGGCGCAGTTCGATGTCATCACCGTTGGCACCTATGAAGCGCCGCTGTGGGGTGAAAAAGGCTGGCTGGCGCCGCTCAATAAGCTGCCCGCCGATTACGACAGCGATGATCTCATCGCGCCAGTGCGCAAAGCGCTGTCGTTCCAGCAGACGCTCTACGCCCTGCCGTTCTACGGTGAAAGTAGCATGACCTACTACCGCAAAGATCTGTTTGCGCAAAAAGGGTTAACCATGCCCGATAATCCCGACTGGACCGATATCAAAAACTTCGCCGCCAAACTCACTGACCCGCAAAAAGGCATTTACGGTCTGTGCCTGCGTGGCCAGCCAGGCTGGGGCGATAACGTGGCGTTCATGACCACCATGGCGAATGCCTATGGCGCGCAGTGGTTCGATGAAAACTGGCAGCCGACGCTCAACTCGCCGGAGTGGCGCGAGGCGCTGGGGGATTATTTGCAGGTAGTGAAGCAGGATGGACCCGCGGATACAGTGAAAAACAGTTTCGGCCAGATTCTGCGCCTGACTGCGCAAGGCAAATGCGCCATGTGGATCGACAGTACGGTGGCAGCCGGTTTGCTGGTAAATCCGCAGATCTCATTAGTCGCCGATAAGCTGGCCTTTGCGCCTGCGCCGGGCGGCATAACGCGTAACGGCTCCAATTGGTTGTGGTCGTGGGCGCTGGCGGTTCCGGCAAATACGCCGAATCGCGAGGCGGCGATTGCCTTTATTAGCTGGGCGACGTCAAAACAGTATATCCAGCAAGTGGCCGATACCGTCGGCTGGGGCGCGGTACCGCCGGGCAGCCGCAATTCGACGTATCAGCAGGCGAGCTATCAGCGCCTGGCGCCGTATGCCGCGCAGGTGCGTGCGGCGATTGATTCGGCTACCGTCGAGCAGCCGACGCTCAATCCGGTGCCTTATCAGGGCGTGCAGTACGTGAGTATTCCCGGGTTTGATCAGATGGGTAACGCCGTCGGGCAGAATCTGGCGGATATGCTGAGCGGTAAACTGACGCTGGATGAAACGCTGGCAAAGAACCAACAAGATGTGACGCGGATTTATCAGCAGATGCATTGATAGGCGGTGATCACAAGTTGAACATACCTTAGCGGCGCGCTTTATCGCGCAATCAATTGCGCCGCTACAATGCCCATGTTGTGTAAGATCGGAAACTGACAAGGCTACATGCGCGCGTTACACTAGCGCGCAAGTTGATACGCAGGAACACCGAATGAAAACCCCAGAAGAGTATTACGCTCAGGCGCGCACGATGTTTTTCGCTGCTCACCCTGATTTCCAGTCTGCACTGGATGAACTCACCGAAAGCGATGCCCGCCAGGCGAACCTGTCATTAGCGCAGTTACGCGACTGGCATGCGGAACGTATTTATGCCGCGTTTTTGCGTCAGAAGAAGCTGGATGGCATGCTGTTTTCCATTCAGCTGGCGGAGCCCGATAAAGCCGTTGCCGCGGATGCCATTGAAAAGTATCTGAAATCTCACGCGGAAGCCTTAGGCATGACGTGGGAAGAGTTCTGCATCAAAAACGAGTTGTAGTCGGCCACGCACTGTAACGGCATCAAAGATACATCGCCAACCACACAAAATGTTCAGGAAAAAGTTGTACAAGTTGAGAAAACTTGTATAACTTACTCATCACGACGTCAGTCGTAGATTGTCCTTGAACGAATGGTGCTGTTGCACCGCCTCTGGAAGTGTTGCTGGATTTCCACTTCCAGAGGTAATATTTTTTCTTACCCTTCCCGCTCAATCCCTTTTACTTCGATATAACTTGCCACCGCCAGCAGACGATTGACGTGGGTCAGCAGCAGATCAACATCGGACTGTAAAAATTCCTGCGATGCGCGCGAAGCGGTAACAATTGCCTCCTGCACCGTATCGGAAATAGTCAACGAGTTATTCTCTTTCGCCTGAATCAGCAGCGCGGCAATCAATAACGACTGCGCCTCTACCTGCGCCACCAGCTCTTTTGCTTCCACATCCATTTTTGCCATTTTCAATAAGATATCGATAACCAGTTGGCGCATATTTACCCCTGTTTTTATTTACAGTACTATATCGCACCCGATCCAATGAATGGAACGACCCTGATGTTTGTGGAGTTGATTTACGATAAGCGTAACGTGGCCGGATTACCGGGTGCACGCGAGATGATTTTGCAGGAGTTGGAAAAGCGTGTACAGCGCGTCTTTCCCGATATTGAGGTGCGCGTCAAACCGATGGAGCGTAACGCAATAGATACTGATATGAGTAAGAACGATAAAGCGACAGTTGCGCGGATTGTTGAAGAGATGTTTGATGAGGCGGAAATGTGGCTGGTGGCCGATTAGGCCACCAGTACGCTAGGCGCTTAGCTTTCCTGCTCAGCATGGTTGATGGCGATTTCGAGATCCTGAATCGCCGCATCAATGTCATCCAGCAGCTTACCCTGTTTGTTCAGCAAGGTGTCGAAGCGTCCCGCGTATTCGGTGTCTTTATACTCACCCGCATCAAACGCCAGCCAGTGGCCAGATAGCGTCTCAGTGTTGGTCTGCGCGTAGTGGCGCATCTCTTTAAGCTGGGAGGTGACATCACGCAAGTATTCAGTTTTGGTTTTTACAGTTTCTGTATCACTCATGCTATCTTCCTTTTCGCTTAATAAGACGATTTAAATAACGCTTGAATGATTAAATGTAGTGCAAAATATCGAAGCTGCCTTAGGAATAATCGGAAGTGACTAAAACCTGTTAGTAAACAGGGGACATCCCGGTCCCCCGATGCTGAGTCGTCAGGCATTACAGATACTTCCTCGCCAGATCAATCAGCTCATCCTTCGCGGCATCGCCCAGCTTGATTACGCCCTGCTCGACAAAGCTAAACGCTCTGACAAAATCCTTCACGCCTTCTGAGAACGCCTGAGTCCCGTCGTGGCTCTGCGCCGTTGCGGCGGCTGGTGGCGCATCGGCTGCAGCGGGAGCAGCGATGTCCGGTTCGCTGGGCGGCGCAACCTCGGCTGGCGCAGGCGTTACCGCCTCAGGAGCGGCAGTCGCCGCCACCTGCGCGGGTGCAGCTGTTATCGCCTCGGGTGCCGGTGCCGGTGGAACTTCAGCCTGTGCCGCTGCCGCTGCGGGCGCAACTTCAGGTGCTGCTTCTGCGACGACGGCGGGCGTCGCTTCAGGTGCTACGGCGGTCGTCGGTGCAGCAACGGGCGTGGCGACTTCGTTGGCGAAATCTTCCGCTGGTGACGATGGGATGGTGCTGGCGGGATTGATGACAGTTTGATCGCTCATAATGCTCTCCTTCATACTGAATAAAGATCGCAGTCGGGCAAGACTGGCTGCAATCCACGGGGTAATTCGCATGATGCCCTCCTTAACGCTTGGGTTGAGGTGGCGACTTATCTCCTTCTGCCGGTTTCCCTTTGTCAGCCGGATTGCTGACCGGGTGCTTCACGGTGCCATCGAGCTTGTTCTGCAGCGCCACCAGCTGGCTGGTAAGCTCCGCCACACGTGCTTCACGTCGTTCCGATATGGTTCGATATTGCTGTCGAATCTCTTCAACACGCTGATTGGCGCTGTTACTGACGAACAGGAATAGCACCGTCATCGCCACGCACATCAAAGACAACATCAGCAAAAAGCCGCCGAAGAACAGTTGGCGCCGATGGTTTTTCACTACGTACTCACTGTTTATCTGCATCATCACGACTCTCCTCCAGAGTGGTAATCAGTTGGTTAACCTGGCTGCGAAACTTCTCGCTGTGCTCGGCTTCCGTGGTGGCCAGCAAAATGCTCAGGGCGTTTTTTATCAGCCGCAGATCGGTTTCCAGCGAAGAGATACGCCGCAGGTTTTTGTCATGTCGGATGCGCAATTCATCGTTTTCCTGGCGCATCAAGGCGTGACCCTCTTTGAGCAGCATTACCTGTTCTTTGTAACTGGTGATGATCTCCCCACCGGCACGATTGCTGGTGACGATAGCGGCGATACCCGCCATTAACGGTTTCCAGAACACAGCTGCTGCGCCGCCGCCGAGAAGCAACGCACCTACGCTGGTGACTAAACTACTTTCCATGCTTCACCTCTCACCCCTGGCAAGGGATGTGCCCCATAAGCACGCTGACCACCCTTGCCAGCTTCGCGGTCAACGCCTGAATTTAAGTTTACTTTAACTTATGAATTTAAGTATACTTAAGTCGTTCCTTCAGGAGATGTCAAGATGATGAAAAAAGAATCTTCCGGTGAGCGCATCCGGGCACGACGTAAAGCACTACAGTTGACGCAGCAGGCGCTGGCCCAAAGCATTGGGGTGTCGCATGTGGCTGTATCGCAGTGGGAAAAAGAGGAAACCGTACCGCGTGGCGAAAATTTGCTGCGGCTCGCGCAGTGGCTGCAATGCACGGCGGCATGGATTATCGACGGGGATGGCGAAGTGTTTGCCACCCACGCCAAAGCCGCACCGGTTGCGGCGGTACCATTGATTAGCCTGGCGCAAGCGTCAGCGTGGTTGAGCGAGGAACGGTTGTTGCTCAAACAGCAGGCTGCCCACTTTCTCTACAGCGAGAGTCAGTTGAGCGATGGCGCGCTGGCGGTCACGATAGACGATCAGGCGATGCAGCCCGATTACCGGCCCGGTGACAAAGTGATTTTTGATCCTGACGTTCAGCCGCAGCCGGGCGATGTGGTGCTGGCGCTGGTGGATGGCGTGGCACGAGTGCGCATTTATCGCCTGCAAACGCAACAGCAGGATGAGCAGATCTTCACATTGCGCGCGTTAAATGATGACTTTCCGCAGCTGCATTCGGCGGAATCGGCGCTAGAAATTATCGGCACGCTGATGGAGTTGCGACGTTACCGAAGCGGCTAGCCGCTTCGCTTAAGCTGTTATAATAAAAAAAGTTTAGCCTGATCGCGGGAAGCTATGGACAGACCCCGCGGTAAGGCTGCTAATCTAGCCGCAAAATAATAAATTATCCGGACAATCTCGATGCTCACCACAATTATTTACCGCAGCCATCTGCACGATCACGTGCCAATCAAAACGCTCGAAGATATGGTTGCTAAAGCCAATAGCAAAAACAAAAACTTCGACGTTACTGGCATCCTGCTGTTCGACGGCCTGCACTTCTTCCAGCTGCTGGAAGGACCGCGCGAGTCCGTTCAGGGCATATACAAGCGTATTTGTCAGGACGCACGCCACCATAATCTGGTGGAGTTAATGCACGACTTCGCGCCTGAACGCCGTTTTGGCAAAGTCGGCATGGAGCTGTTCGATCTGCGCGAGCATGACAAAGACACAGTGCTGCAAGCCGTGCTGGATAAAGGCACCTCGCGTTATCAGCTTACCTACAAAGATCGCGCGCTGCAGTTTTTGCGTACCTTCGTGGTGGCGCGCGACAAAGAGAACTACTTCGAGATCCCGCCAGCTAATACCTGGGAATTTGTTCCGGATATTGAATGGCAGAACGATCTGGAGGGTATCGATCAGAGCCTGCAGGATTGCCGCTTTGCTTTTCAACCCATCATCGATCCCTTCGCGCGCCGCGTCACTTCGTTTGAAGCGCTGATCCGCACGCCAAACGGTGGCTCACCCGATGAGTATTTCTCCGCGTTTGGCGGCGAAGCGATTTATCACGCGGATATCAAATCGAAACGTCTGGCCTTTCGCGTGGCGAACAAACTGGGCATTGGCGAGCATCGTCTGTCGATCAACCTGCTGCCGATGTCATTGGTGACGGTGCCAAACGCGGTGGAATTCCTGCTTACTGAGATCAACGCCAGCGGGCTGGTGCCGCAGCAGGTGATTGTCGAAGTGACCGAAAATGAGATCATTTCGCGCTCGGATGAGTTTGCTGCCGAAGTGAGAAAGTTGAAAGCGGCGGGTATCAGCCTCGCGCTGGACGATTTTGGTGCCGGTTTTGCTGGCTTGTCGCTGTTATCGAAATTCCAGCCGGACAAAATCAAAATCGATCGTGAGCTGATCCGCGATGTGCACAAAAGCGGCCCGAAGCAGGCGATCATGCACGCCATCATTAAGTGCTGCGCATCGCTGGAGATTGCGGTGATTGCCGAAGGTGTCGAGCAAGCTGAAGAGTGGATGTGGCTGGAAGCCGCAGGCATTAGCCAGTTCCAGGGTTTCCTGTTTGCTTATCCGCTGCTGAATGGATTCCCGGCTGTGGCGTGGCCTGAGATTA
Source organism: Pantoea sp. GbtcB22 (assembly GCF_019091025.1). Classification (NCBI taxonomy): domain Bacteria; kingdom Pseudomonadati; phylum Pseudomonadota; class Gammaproteobacteria; order Enterobacterales; family Erwiniaceae; genus Pantoea; species Pantoea sp. GbtcB22. The sequence goes on along the minus strand of NZ_JAGXKB010000001.1, from coordinate 68,709 downwards.
AATAGTGTTGGTCGCCATGCATGGCGACCCCACCAATCAGTAATACGTTACCTCAATATTGCCATACTGCTTATCAATCACGTTGCCTGCCGCGTCAACGCTAATAATGTCGCAATAATAGGGAACGTCATGTTTGTATTTGCAGACATTGCTGACGGTTTTAATTTGGTCATTACGCTTCACCGTGGTGACCACGTCAGAGATCTTTTTCTTATCTTCTGCTCGCACCGCGGTAGCACGCGACACTTCCGTTCCGGCCTGGGTAATACTCAATACCGCCATTTCACCGGCGCTGTTATAAGCGAGATGAAACGCGGCATCGGAGGCGGGCGATGAGATCTGCTCTACCAAACCCTGTTTGTTATAGGCAATATCCACGGTCATGGTCGGCGTGACTTTCTTCACCATGGCGCAGTTCTTATCCAGCGTCACCACCACGTCCTGACCGTTTTCACTGCCTTTTAATTGGTCGCCATCGCGCGTGACATCAATCACTTCGCCCTGTTTGCGCACCGATTTCACGTGCGTCGGACAGCCGTTGCGGTCAAAATCGACATTCACTTCGAAGATCTGCTGGCCGTCGGCGGTAAACAGCGTTTGATGGGTCGTTTTGACTTTGCCGGGCAGCGCTTCGAATTGATACAAATAGGCAAAGTTTTTCATTTGCGAGTAGTAAGTCGCGTCATCCTTGTCACATCCCGTGAGCAGGACAATAGCGATTAAAAACAGCGGGGTTTTCTTCACGTGAGAATCCTCTTCTCAAAATAAGGCAGCGCGTTTGGCGGTGTACTCACTGTGATGCAGCAACCTTCCCGCCTGATATAACACCATTACCGCGCTGGACTATACCCGAAAGAAATACCCGAAAGAAACTAAACCTGCATACTCATAATATCGGTATACGCCGACACCAGTTTGTTACGCACCTGCACGCCCATCTGCATGGAAATAGAGGATTTTTGCAGATCGACCATCACATCATTTAACTGGATGCCCGGTTTACCCATTTCGAAATCCTGCGCCTGAGCGCGAGCCGTTGTCTGGGTTTCGCTGATCTTGTCGAGTGCTGCTTTCATGGTGGCACTGAAATCGACCTGATTAGTGGATTCCGCTTGCTTACCGCTGGCCTGCAGAGACGTCATCTGCAGCTGCTGCAGCACACCCTCAATCGCCTGAATTGACATTGCCTGACCCCTAATGAAGAAGTGATTAAATTTTCACGATGAGAAAGTTAACACACTGTCAATAGGACAAAGGCGCTAAATGACCGCAAAAAACCCGGCTTATCCACCCATCGATGTCGCGGCTTTCAACAAATAATGCCTGCCATTAAGTGGAATTTAATTTTTCTCCTCTCCCGATTTTAGGGGAGAAGTCTTCAGGGAGTACGTTTTGTCACCACAACACCACACCCGATCAATAATGTCAGGCAGGAATCGGTCATGAATGCGAGTGCAGCCGCTACACAGGATACAGCTAAGAAAGGCTTCAGTGACCTTCTCGCCCGCCTGCGCGCCAATCCGCGTATTCCCTTAATTATCGCTGCTGCTGCGGTTATCGCGGTGGTGTTTGCGTTGGTGCTGTGGGCAAAAGCGCCAGACTATCGCGTGCTTTATAACAACCTCTCCGATGAGGATGGTGGCGCGATCGTCACGCAGCTGACGCAAATGAACATCCCTTACCAGTTCGCCGATAACGGTGGAGCACTGATGGTGCCCGCCGATAAAGTGCATGAGCTGCGTCTGCGTCTGGCACAACAAGGCTTACCGAAAGGCGGCAACGTTGGCTTCGAACTGATGGACAAAGAGAAGTTCGGGATCAGCCAGTTCAGCGAGCAGATCAACTATCAGCGTGCGCTGGAAGGTGAACTGTCGCGCACCATCGAAACGCTCGGTCCGGTGAAGAGCGTACGCGTGCATCTGGCAATGCCGAAACCGACCTTGTTCGTGCGTGAGCAGAAAGCCCCTTCCGCCTCGGTGACGCTGAACCTGCAGCCAGGCCGCGCATTAGATGAAGGCCAGATTCAGGCCATTCAGCATATGGTCTCCAGCAGCGTGGCCGGTTTACCGCCGGGCAACGTTACCGTTGTCGATCAGGCCGGTCGTCTGTTGACCCGCTCTGACAGCGAAGGTCGCGACCTGAATGATGCGCAACTGAAATATGCGTCTGAAGTGGAAGCGCGCTTCCAGCAGCGTATCGAAGCGATCCTCAATCCGATTGTCGGTCAGGGCAATGTGCATGCGCAGGTGACGGCGCAAATCAACTTCGACCGCAGCGAGCAGACCGACGAGAAATACCAGCCGAACGCCAATCCTAACAACAGCGCGGTGCGTTCACGCCAGACCAGCAACTCCGAACAGAATGGCAGCCCGTATCCAGGCGGCGTGCCGGGTGCATTGTCGAATCAGCCTGCGCCAGCCAATACCGCGCCGGTGACCAATCCGCCAACGAATAACAACAATAATGCCAACGGCCAAAACGCCAACGCGCAAACCGCCAATGCGCAGAATAACGGCAGCACCACCAGCACCGCACAGCCTTCTGGCCCGAGTAGCTCAACGCGCAACGACACGGTGAACTATGAGCTGGACCGCACCATTCGTCATACCAAGCTGAACGTCGGCGATGTGCAGCGCCTGTCGGTTGCCGTGGTGGTGAACTACCGCGACGACGGTAAAGGCAAAGCGGTGGCGCTTAACGAGCAGCAGATCAAGCAGATTGAAGATTTAACCCGTGAAGCGATGGGCTATTCACAAACCCGTGGCGACAGCGTCAACGTGGTGAACTCTCAGTTCAACATGACCGAACCAAGCGGTGGCGACCTGCCATTCTGGCAGCAGCAATCGTTCTTCGATCAGCTGATGACTGCCGGTCGCTGGCTGCTGGTGGCGTTGGTTGGCTTCATCCTCTATCGCAAGCTGGTACGTCCACAGCTGGTGCGTAAGAAAGAGCAGGAGAAGGCAGCGGCTGAAGCGCTGGCGGCACGCTCTGCGGCCATGGAAGAAGAAGAAGCCTTTAACGTTCAGCTCAGCAAAGACGAGCTGGATCAGGAGCGTAAATCTACTAACCGCATGAGCGCCGAGGTGATGAGCCAGCGTATCCGCGACATGTCTGAAAACGATCCGCGCGTCGTCGCGCTGGTTATCCGCGAATGGATGAGTAAAGAACTATGAGTCTGACCGGTACAGAAAAAAGCGCCATTCTGATGATGACCATCGGCGAAGAGCGCGCGGCGGAGGTGTTCAAACACCTTAACCAGCGTGAGGTTCAGCATCTGAGTGGTGCTATGGCCAACATGCGCCAGGTTTCACACAAACAGCTGACCGAAGTGCTGCGCGAGTTCGAAGCCGATGCCGAACAGTTTGCGGCGCTGAGCCTCAACTCCAACGATTATCTGCGTTCGGTGCTGATCAAAGCGTTGGGCGAGGAGCGAGCTTCAAGCCTGCTGGAAGATATTCTCGAGAAAAACGAGACCACCAGCGGTATGGAAACGCTCAACTTCATGGAGCCACAGGCGGCGGCCGACCTTATTCGCGACGAGCATCCGCAGATTATCGCCACCATCCTTGTCCACCTCAAACGTGGTCAGGCGGCGGATATTCTGGCGCTGTTCGACGAGCGTCTGCGTCACGATGTGATGCTGCGTATCGCCACCTTCGGCGGTGTCCAGCCGGCGGCGCTGGCGGAGTTGACCGAAGTACTGAATGGCCTGCTCGACGGCACCAACCTCAAGCGCGCGAAGATGGGCGGCGTGAGAACCGCAGCAGAAATTATCAACCTGATGAAAACCCAGCAGGAAGAAGCGGTTATCGAAGCAGTACGCGACTTCGATGGCGAGCTGGCACAGAAGATCATCGACGAGATGTTCCTGTTCGAAAACCTGGTGGAAGTGGACGACCGCAGCATCCAGCGTCTGTTGCAGGAAGTGGAATCCGAACAGTTGCTGGTGGCATTGAAAGGTGCCGAACAGCCGCTGCGCGAGAAGTTCCTCAAGAACATGTCCGCCCGTGCGGCCGATATCCTGCGCGACGATCTGGCCAACCGTGGTCCGGTACGTATGTCGGCGGTGGAGAACGAGCAGAAGGCCATTCTTCTGGTGGTGCGCCGCTTAGCAGAATCCGGCGAGATGGTGATTGGTGGTGGCGAGGAAACCTATGTCTGATGCCTTTTCCGCCCGCGCGTGGCAGCGCTGGCAGCCTGATGATTTAGGCAGCCCGTTCGGTGCCGAACCGGAACCTCAGTTAGAGGAGCCGGAGATCGATGTCGAACTGAGCGCCGAAGCGGAACAGCAGCAACAGCTGGAACGCATGCAGCAGCAGATGCGCAAAGATGCGCAGACGCAAGGCTACAGTGAAGGCTATCAGAAAGGTTTCGCCGAAGCGCAACAGAACGGTTATGACGCCGGTTTCCAGCAAGGCTTAGCCGATGCGCAGCAGCAGCAAGCGCCGCTGCAGGCACGCATGCAGCAGCTGGTGACCGAGTTCCATCACACGCTCGAAGCGCTCGACAGCGTGATCGCTTCACGTCTGATGCAGCTGGCGCTGGAAGCCGCGCGCACGGTGATTGGCCAGGCCACGCAGGTGGACGGCACCGCCCTGCTGCGTCAAATCCAGCAGCTGATTCAGCAGGAACCGATGTTCAGCGGCAAACCGCAGCTGCGCGTCCATCCGGACGATCTGCAGCGCATCGAGCAGACGCTGGGTCCAACGCTCGATCTGCACGGCTGGCGCTTGCTGGCCGACAGCACGCTGCATCCTGGCGGCTGTAAGCTTAGCGCCGAAGATGGCGACCTTGATGCGAGCGTGGCAACACGCTGGCAGGAGCTGTGCCGCCTGGCCGCTCCGGGGACACTGTAATGACCTCCTCACGCCTTTCACGCTGGCTCGGCGCGCTCGACGCCTTCGAAGAACGCATTTCGCAGGTACAAACCGTGCGTCGTTACGGTCGCCTGACGCGCGCCACCGGCTTAGTGCTGGAAGCCACCGGCCTGCAGCTGCCGCTCGGTGCTACCTGCATTATTGAACGTACCGATGGCAGCAAGATCACTGAAGTTGAAAGTGAAGTGGTCGGCTTCAACGGCCAGAAACTGCTAATGATGCCGCTGGAAGAAGTCGACGGTATTTTACCGGGCGCACGCGTTTATGCGCGCGTCAGTGGCGACAGCGGGCACAGCGGCAAACAGATGCTGCTGGGCCCGGAACTGCTGGGTCGCGTGCTGGACGGCAGCGGCAAACCCCTCGACGGTTTACCCGCGCCGGAAACCGGCTATCGCGCCCCGCTGATCACCGCGCCATTCAACCCGCTGCAACGTACGCCGATTGAAGATGTGCTGGATACCGGCGTGCGCGCCATCAATGCCCTGCTCACCGTGGGTCGCGGTCAACGTATGGGCCTGTTCGCCGGTTCCGGCGTCGGTAAAAGCGTGCTGCTCGGCATGATGGCGCGCTACACCAAAGCCGACGTGATCGTGGTGGGGTTGATTGGTGAACGTGGCCGTGAAGTTAAAGAGTTCATTGAAAATATTCTCGGTGCCGAAGGCCGTGCGCGTTCGGTGGTGATCGCCGCGCCGGCGGACGTCTCGCCGCTGCTGCGTATGCAGGGTGCCGCCTATGCCACGCGTATCGCTGAAGATTTCCGCGATCGCGGCCAGCATGTGCTGCTGATTATGGATTCCCTCACCCGCTACGCCATGGCGCAACGTGAAATCGCACTGGCCATCGGTGAGCCGCCGGCGACTAAAGGTTATCCGCCTTCGGTGTTCGCCAAATTGCCCGCGCTGGTGGAACGCGCCGGTAACGGTACGCACGGCGGCGGTTCAATCACCGCCTTTTATACCGTGTTGACCGAAGGCGACGATCAGCAAGACCCGATTGCCGACTCGGCGCGTGCGATTCTCGACGGCCACATCGTGCTGTCGCGCCGTCTGGCGGAAGCCGGTCACTATCCGGCTATTGATATTGAAGCGTCAATCAGCCGCGCCATGACCTCATTAATTGATGAGACACACTACGCGCGCGTGCGTCAGTTCAAACAGTTGCTCTCCAGCTTCCAGCGTAACCGCGATCTGGTGAGTGTGGGTGCGTATGCCGCAGGCAGCGATCCGATGCTGGACCGCGCCATCAAGCTCTATCCCGAGATGGAAGCCTTCCTGCATCAGGGCATTTTCGAACGCAGCGATTACGACGATGCCTGTTTGCATCTGCAGGCGATGTTCGGTTAACGCCAAACGAGGTTAAGTGATGAAAACGGCCAGTGCGATCAACAAGCTGCGCGATATGGCGGAGCAGGAACTGGAGAGTGCGGTGATTCACCTTGGCGATATGCGCCGGGGTGTGCAGCAGGCCGACGAACAACTCAGCATGCTGCTGGATTATCAGGATGAGTATCGCAACAAGCTCAATCAGGATATGTCCGGCGGCATCGCCAGCACGCGCTGGACCAATTATCACCAGTTTATTCAGACGCTGGAAAAAGCCATCGAACAGCATCGCCAACAGCTTTCCCAGTGGAATCAGCGCCTCGACAGCGCGCTGAGCAACTGGCGTGAAAAGCATAAGCGGCTCAATGCTTATCAGACGCTGATTACGCGCGCTGAGGAAAACGCATTACGACAAGAAAACCGTCTCGATCAGAAACGGATGGATGAATTTGCCCAACGGGCCGCATTGAGGAAAGGCGAATGATTACGCTGCCAACAGTTGCTACGCAAACCTCGGTTTTGGGAGACGCTGACACTTCAGTTTCATCAGATGTTTTGCAGGGCGCGGAGTCGCTGCCGCAGGGATTTATTACTGAACTCGGCAACCGCTTGCTGACGCTGGTAAAGCAACAAGCTGTTAACACGCAATCGACTGATCTGACAGCAGAAGTTGATGAAAAAGACGTCAGTAAGGCTTCGCTAAGCGCGTTATTACAGGCGCTGGAGAAACCCGATGCGTTAAACGCACTTTTACAGCCGGAAAACACTAAAGCCACGCTGAAATCAGCCGATGATAAAGACAAGAGTGAGGCAAGTTCGTTAACTGCCAGCGACTTACAGAATGTGCAGGCGTTATTCGCCATGTTGCCGGTGGCGGTAGAGAACCGCACCAGCCCAACCAGCGTAAGTAGTAGCGCAGGCGAAGGGAAAACCGACACTCGCGCTTCGCTTAATACCGCACTGTTAAGGGGTTCGCTGGAAGGTGCAGTAAAAGAAGAGCACGCCCAGCCGGATGGCGCACAGAAGAAATCCAGCGATGCTGTAACGCTCTTAACGCAAACGGCCAGCAGCGCGCAGAGCAGCAGCGTCAGCACCACCGCCAGTAACAGCAGCGGGTTGACGCTGGATGAGAGTTTTAAGCAGGTGCTGAATGCGCTGAGTAAGCCGGAAGCGCGCGCCGCCGCGCAGAGCAGTGATGACCCGGTGACGCCATTCACCAGCGCACCGCTCAGCGCCACCAGCTCGCTGGTAAGCAGCACCGCCTCGACCAGCACCACGCCGTCGACGCCCATGCTGAACGCGCAGCTTGGCAGCAGCGAGTGGCAGCAGGCGCTGAGTCAGCAGATTGTGATGTTTAGCCGCAACGGGCAGCAGAACGCCGAGTTGCGTCTACATCCGCAGGATCTGGGCGCTATCCAGATCAGCCTGACCCTTGATAAGGATCAGGCACAGTTAAATATGGTTTCCAGCCACAGCCAAGTGAGGGCCGCGCTGGAAGCGGCTCTTCCTCAGCTGCGTAGCGCGCTGGCGGAGAGCGGAATAAACCTGGGACAGAGTAACGTCAGCAGCGACGCCTTCGCACAGGGCCAGAGTTATCAAGGCCAGCAGGAAGGACGTCGTGACGGACAGCACGGCAGCTTTAGCCTCTCCCAGGACAGTGACAACGAGATAACGCCTATTGCCGTCCCGGCAGCCCTTCAAGCGCGCGCGGCCGGTAACGGCGCTGTCGATATCTTTGCCTGATAGCCGCTAAACGCTGAAGGTAAGCGTAAAACCCGCGTCTTTTCTTCCCATTGTTTGACTTAAGACGCGGGATAATCTGTCCAGGTCAGCCGAGAGGCTTACCCATAATTCACAGGAAGTAACTGCAAGATGTCTGATAACGCGAAAGCTAAAGGCCGCAAACGTTCACTACTACTACCGGTGTTACTGATTGTAACGCTGGCCGCTTGCAGCGTGGCAGGCTATGCAGTCTGGCGAATGATGAATAAACACGAAGGCAGCCAACCGGACGCGGCGAAAGTCGAGCCACCGGCTGCTCCCGTATTTTTTGCAATGGATACGTTTACAGTAAACCTGGTCAATCCTGACAACGATCCCGACCGTGTGCTGTACGTGGGTTTCACCCTGCGTCTGCCCGATGAGGATACCCGTCGTCGATTGAACGATTACCTGCCGGAAGTGCGCAGCCGTCTGCTGTTACTGCTTTCGCGTCAAAGCGCGACGGCTCTGGCAACAGAGCAAGGCAAACAGGCCCTGGTTGAGCAGATCAAACAGGTGCTGGCGCCGCCGCTGGTAAAAGGTCAACCGGCTCAGGTTGTCAATGACGTGCTGTTTACCGCCTTCATTTTGAGGTGATTTAATGGGCGATAGCATTCTCTCCCAGGCTGAGATTGACGCGCTGCTTAATGGCGACAGTGACAGTGCGGAAGTAGAGAACAGTTCCAAAGGGACCGATGGCGATATCCGTCCCTATGATCCCAATACTCAGCGCCGCGTCGTACGTGAGCGTCTGCAGGCGCTGGAGATCATCAACGAGCGCTTTGCCCGTCATTTCCGTATGGCGCTGTTTAACCTGCTGCGCCGTAGCCCCGATATTAGTGTGGGTGCGATCAAGATTCAGCCGTACCACGAGTTCGCCCGCAACCTGCCGGTGCCAACCAACCTGAACCTGATCCACCTGAAGCCGCTGCGCGGCACGGCGCTGGTGGTGTTTTCACCGAGCCTGGTTTTTATTGCTGTCGATAACCTGTTTGGCGGCGACGGTCGTTTCCCGACCAAAGTTGAAGGACGTGAATTTACCCATACCGAACAGCGTGTGATTCGCCGCATGTTGAAATTGGCGCTGGATGGCTACAGCGACGCGTGGAAAGCGATTTATCCGCTGGAAGTGGAGTATGTGCGTTCCGAGATGCAGGTGAAGTTCACCAACATCACCACTTCACCGAATGACATCGTGGTGAACACGCCGTTCCAGGTGGAGATTGGAAACCTGGTCGGTGAATTCAATATCTGTATTCCGTTTTCGATGATTGAGCCGCTGCGCGAGCTGCTGGTCAATCCCCCACTGGAAAACTCACGCCGGGAAGATAATCACTGGCGCGACAATCTGGTGAAACAGGTGCAGCACTCGGAGCTGGAGCTGATTGCCCATTTCGCCGAAACATCGCTGCGCCTGTCACGTATTTTGCAGCTGAAACCCGGTGACGTCCTGCCCATTGAGAAGCCGGACCGCATCATCGCTCACGTCGATAGCGTGCCGGTGCTGACCAGCCAATACGGCACCATCAATGGCCAGTACGCGCTGCGTGTAGAACATTTGATTAACCCGATTTTGAATTCGCTGAACGAGGAACAGCCCGATGAGTGACAGCAAGAAACCGTCCGACGACGACATCTCCGCGGACGATCTGTGGGCTGCAGCTATGAACGAACAAACCACCACCAGCGCGCCAGATCCAACTGAAAATGTGTTCAAATCGCTGGAAAATCCTGGCATCAGCGGCTCGCTGCAGGATATCGATCTGATCATGGATATCCCGGTCAAACTGACCGTGGAACTGGGTCGCACCAAAATGACCATTAAAGAGCTGCTGCGCTTGACGCAGGGTTCGGTGGTGGCGCTGGATGGGCTGGCCGGGGAACCGCTGGATATTCTGATCAACGGTTATCTGATCGCGCAGGGTGAAGTGGTGGTGGTGAACGACAAATATGGCGTGCGCATCACCGACATCATTACCCCGTCTGAACGTATGCGTCGTCTGAGCCGTTAAGCATGTTAAAACACACGCAAGCCGAACAACCGGTACCCAGCCAGCCGGTGGTCTCAACCGGTTCGGTGATTGGCCAGGTCAGCAGCGTGCTGGCAGTAATTGTTCTGCTGATTCTCGGCTGCGGCTGGCTGGCCAAACGCCTTGGCTTTGCACCGAAAACGGTGACCGGCCAGGCGCTGAAAGTCAGCGCGACGGTGCAGGTTGGCCAGCGTGAGCGTGTGGTCATTGTCGATACTGCCGATGCGCGTCTGGTGTTGGGCGTGACCGCCCAGCAGATCACCCATCTGCATTCGTTACCGCCGCTGCCGCCGGAAGAACGGGCAAATCACAGCGCTGCGCCACAGGATTTTCGTCAGCTGTTCCAGAACCTGGTTAAACGTCCCGGAAAACCACAATGATGCGTCGATTACTTCCTCTCTTGCCGCTGCTGTTGCTGGCACCGGTTGCGCATGCGCAGCTGCCAGGCTTAATCAGCCAGCCGCTGGCGAATGGTGGCCAGAGCTGGTCGCTGCCGGTACAGACGCTGGTGTTCATCACCTCGCTGACCTTTATTCCGGCGGTGCTGCTGATGATGACCAGCTTCACGCGCATCATTATTGTGTTTGGTTTGCTGCGTAACGCCCTCGGCACGCCGTCGGCGCCGCCAAACCAGGTACTGCTCGGCCTGGCGCTGTTTCTGACCTTCTTTATCATGGCGCCGACCTTCGACAAGATTTACTCCGACGCCTATCTGCCGTTCAGCCAGGACAAAATCAGTATGGCGGACGCGATTGATAAAGGTGCTCAGCCGCTGCGTGAATTTATGCTGCGTCAAACGCGCGAAGCCGATTTAGCGCTGTTTGCCCGTCTGGCTAACACCGCACCGATTCAGGGTCCGGAAGCGGTTCCGATGCGTATTCTGCTGCCGGCGTATGTCACCAGCGAACTGAAAACCGCCTTCCAGATTGGTTTCACCGTGTTTATCCCGTTCCTGATCATCGATCTGGTGGTCGCCAGCGTACTGATGGCGCTGGGGATGATGATGGTGCCGCCGGCGACCATTTCCCTGCCGTTCAAGCTGATGCTGTTCGTGCTGGTGGATGGCTGGCAGCTGCTGGTGGGTTCACTGGCGCAAAGTTTCTACTCTTGAGTGGCGTTCGCCCTCACCTTTCTTTCTCGAGGAGTGCAGCATGACACCTGAATCAGTGATGGTTATGGGCCAGGAAGCAATGCGTGTCGCCCTGCTGATGGCCGCGCCGATGTTGCTGGTGGCGTTGATCAGCGGGTTGATCATCAGCGTGCTGCAAGCCGCGACCCAGATTAACGAACAAACGCTCTCCTTTATCCCCAAGATTCTGGCCGTTGCCGCTACGGCGGTAATCGCTGGTCCGTGGATGCTTAATCTGATGCTGGATTACATTCGCACGCTGTTTAGCAATCTGCCGTACATTATTGGCTAATGATTAACCTCGACAGCAGCCAGCTGATCCATTGGGTCGCACAATTCTTCTGGCCGATGGTGCGTTTGCTGGCGCTGTTCGCCAGCGCGCCGGTGCTGAGCGAAAAATCGATTCCCAAACGCGTCAAGATTGGCCTCGCGGTATTGACCACCTGGATCATCCTACCGGTACTGCCGCCGGTGGAGGCGACCCTGTTTACACCCGCGGGATTTTGGTTGCTACTGCAACAGCTGCTGATTGGCGTGAGCATCGGCCTGACCATGCAGTTCGCCTTTGCGGCGGTGCGCATGGCGGGGGAAGTGATTGGTTTGCAGATGGGATTGTCCTTCGCCACCTTCTTCGATCCAGGCAGTCGCCTGAACATGCCGGTGCTGGCTCGTTTTCTCGATATGCTGGCCATGCTGCTGTTTCTTACCTTCAACGGACATCTGTGGCTAATTTCACTGCTGGTGGACAGTTTTCATACGTTGCCAATCAGCGATCAGCCGCTCAACGCCAATGCTTTTATGGCGTTGGTGAAATCCGCGGGATTAATTTTCCTTAATGGCATGATGTTAGCGCTGCCCTTAATAGTTCTGCTCCTCACGCTAAACATGGCACTAGGTTTGTTAAACCGTGTTTCACCACAACTCTCTATTTTCGCGGTTGGCTTCCCGATTACCTTAACGGTGGGCATCCTCAGCGTAGGGTTGATGATGCCGCTGCTTGCTCCCTTCTGCGAACATCTGTTTAGCGAAGTCTTTGATTTACTCGCCCAGTTTGTGTCAGAACTTTCCCGCGCCCGTTGATTAACTATTCTGTAGACGCCCTTAAGTAATAGTTAAGCATTCAAAATCTGTTAGTGCATTTTCTGAACCATATTTCTCAGAAATCAACTGAGGAAATTCTGATAAGTGCGCATTTTTGGTGAAAATTATTCTTATTAAACCGCGCTTCGCGTATTTTAGTCAGACGATTCCTAAGGGGTTAAACCTGCTGAATCGGTTGATTAAATGCTCAAAGGGCTGTTTTTAAACAAAAAAAATTTCACAGCGATTTTTCTTGTCTAAATCCCTTTTTTCCGGCATTGTCAACGCTCGCTGAAGCGTCATACTTTCGCCACACAAATGTTTTTAAGATTTGTCCTATCAGATTTGTCTGTGATCTGCGCGATAGTGACAGGGCTCTCAAAACAGAGCGAATAAAACACTTAATGCAAATCCTTAGCCATTCCCACTATGGCTGAGATGAGAGTGACGTGGATGTACTATAAAAAAAACTTCGCAGCACGGTTCAGGGAAGAGTCATGATGGCGCATGGACAACTATCGCCAATCTGCTGAGCAGAATAAAAAAGTGTCTTTGGAAATTTCTCTCGTACCGCAAACGCGTATTCATCGTTGATTTAAACGGATAACAAATTGGTGAGGGTCGCTATAATGCCAACGATTATTATGGATTCATGTAATTACACACGCCTGGGTTTGTCTGACTATATGTCTGCGAAAGGAGTTAAAAAGAAAAATATTACTCCTGTCTCGGATATCGACCAATTGCAACAAAGATGTGAGCAAATTAAGCCGGGCGTTGTGTTTATCAACGAAGAGTGCTTTATTCACGAATCTGATTCCAGCGATCGTATTCGTGCTATTATCATGCAGCATCCTGATACCTTATTCTTTATTTTCATGGCGATCTCGAATATCCATTTTGAGGAATATCTCTACGTTCGTAAGAACCTGATTATTACATCAAAATCGATAAAAACTTCGACGTTGGATTCGTTATTAGGCACCTATTTGCAAAAGAAACTCAACGCTTCGCCGCGTATTTCTGCCGGGCTCGACGTGCATCCACTGACATTAAGTCAGACTGAATCAAATATGCTGAAAATGTGGATGTCAGGTCATGACACCATTCAGATATCTGAGAATATGCAAATTAAAGCCAAAACCGTATCGTCACATAAAGGTAATATTAAACGTAAAATTAAAACCCATAATAAGCAGGTTATTTATCATGTCGTCCGTTTGACTGATAATGTCACCTCAGGGATTTATGTTAACGTGCGATAATTACCTACAGTGAATAAAAGGGCTGATCATCTGATTGGCCCTTTTCACGTTTTGAGAGTTTGATCCCACTTTCCTGCCTAATCCTTTCTCCCTGCCTGCCGATGCTTATTCTCATAACACCTACCTACATGAGAGCAAGGATATGAAAACAGCATCGATTGATGAGCAATATAAGCTCAGCATCTGGCAGAACCTGCGCCTGATGCCTTTGTTCAGTATGATCTTTGGTGGCATTCTGCTGCTTTTTGCCCTGTGCATTGGACTCGCCAGCTACTTTTTGATTCAGAGTAATAATTCCCTAAACGATGCCACCGAAGAAATCCAAATTCGTATGGGTATCTCTAACAGTTCTAACCATCTGCGTACTGCGCGACTCAATGTGCTGCAATCCGGTGCAGCCGCTCGTATTGGTGAAATGGATGGTTATCGTGCCGATTTAGCGCGCACCGAGACGCGTATTAAACAAGCGCGCGAAGGTTTTAAACTCTATATGGATCGCAAGGCTAAAACGCCGGCGGATATTGCCCTCGATGAACCGCTGACCGCCAGCTTCAATGCTTATATTGATAAAGGTCTCAAGCCGATGATTGAATCGGCTAAACAGGGCAGCTTCGAAGGCATTGTGGCGCAGGAAACTGACGTCACGCGCAAACTGGATGATGCCTACAACGCCGTGCTGCTGAAGGCGATTAAAATCCGTACTGACCGCGCCGAAGCGATTAATGCCGAAGCCGCGCATCAATCACGCATTGGCTTTATTGCTATGGCGGTGGCGTTTGCTGCCGCCTTGCTGCTGGTGCTGCTGACCTTCGTGTTCCTGCGTCGCGTGGTGATCACCCCGCTACGTCAGTCCGTTGATCGCATCGAGCGTATCGCGCAAGGCGATCTCACCGCGCCGGAACAAGCCTATGGCCGCAGCGAGATTGGTAGCTTGCTGCATAACCTGCAGCTGATGCAGGCCTCGCTGGTGCGTACCGTTGGTACGGTGCGAGAAGGCGCGGTAGCGATTTATCAGGGTTCCAGCGAGATTTCCGCCGGTAACACCGATCTCTCATCACGTACTGAAGAGCAGGCCTCCGCGCTGGAGCAAACCGCCGCCAGCATGGAGCAGCTCACCGCCACGGTGAAACAGAACGCCGAGAACGCCCATCACGCCAGCCAGCTGGCCGCCGATGCCTCAGGCAAAGCGCGCAGCGGTGGCGATCTGGTGAGCGGCGTGGTGCAAACCATGAACAATATTTCTGGCAGCTCGAAAAAGATTGCCGAGATCACCAACGTCATCAACAGCATCGCCTTCCAGACCAACATTCTGGCGCTGAATGCTGCGGTGGAAGCGGCGCGTGCCGGTGAGCAAGGCCGTGGTTTTGCCGTGGTGGCCAGCGAAGTACGTAACCTGGCGCAACGCAGTGCGCAGGCGGCGAAAGAGATTGAAACGCTGATTGCTGAATCGGTGGGTTTGATCACCAACGGTTCACGCCAGGTCGGCGAAGCCGGTAATACCATGGGCGAGATTGTTGAAGCGGTGCGGCGCGTGACGGACATTATGGCTGAGATTGCCGCCGCGTCGGATGAGCAGAGCCGTGGCATCCAGCAGGTGAGCCTGGCGGTGACCGAGATGGATAACGTGACGCAGCAGAACGCCTCGCTGGTTGAGGAAGCCTCTTCGGCAGCGGCTTCGCTGGAAGATCAGGCCGGCAGATTGACGCAGGCGGTGGCGGTGTTCCGTTTGAATGACGCGCCGGTGGCGCACGTGGCTAAAGCGGCGCAGTCTGCGTTGCGTACGCCAAATCTGGCGCCGCGTCCTGCATTGGCGACGTCAGGGAATGATAACTGGGAGACGTTTTGATTTGAGGTAGTGTGCGGTATCCCCTACTCCGGCCCTCTCCCACATGTGGGCGAAGGAGTGGATGGTGCGCCGATCTTTCCCCTCTCCCGCTTGCGGGAGAGGGTTAAGGTGAGGGAAAATTAATCAAGCCTCTTCATACGGCTCCACAAAAACCCCTTCAGCATGATCGCTTTCATTAAAGAACCAAATCCCCAGCGGGTAATCTTCTAACGCCACCAGATACATGATGCCTTCATTGAATGCTTCCACTGCCAGCACCGTACCCACACGGCGCGGGCCGCCGTCGGTTTTAACCGTAACGCGATCGTTCACCTTCATTGATTACTCTCCACAAATTGTCCTGCGACACAGTTTAACGGAAGATAATCAACACTGCCTGATCGCGATCAGCGTCGGGCGATAACCCACACCGCATGTATGATGCCCGGAATGTAGCCGCACAGCGTCAGCAGAATGTTGAGCCAGAAAGCCCCACCAAAACCGACTTGCAAGAATACGCCCAGTGGTGGAACCAAAATGGCGATGACAATACGTAAAAAGTCCATATTCACTCCCTGATATCACTTAACAATCAATCGCTAAGCATAGTCGCTGTTACGCACTGTGCATTTAAAGGCAGGTAAAACTCTGTCAAGATGCGCTTTTTCGCTTTCTTAACGTTTCGCAGAGAGACTTTTGACGCAGCCTGCTCGTACACTTCTCGGTACTGCACCAACCCCAAAGGCGCAGTCAACCTAAAAGTAACAAGGATTTTTGCCCGCGCAGCGCGGGCTTTTTTTTGCCTGCCATTTGCCCTCCGCGCCCTCTTTTCACCAACGACTATACTGGTGTAGATCCGATTGCCTCCGTGAGGCCGCCATGACCACTGCAAAAGAGTACAGCGAGAGAGTTCAGCGCGAAGTGAATGTCGATGTTGATGCGTTGCTGGAAGCGATTCAGAAGAGAACGTCGGGCGAGGTAAAAGAGTTTATGGAAGCCGAAGACGCGCATCGCGTTACGGTAAATGGCGCAGCCTATGACTCTTACTCCGAGCTAGCGGAAGCTTTCGAACTCGACATTCGCGACTTCGCCAGCAGCGAAGTTAACCGCTGAAATCGATTTCAAAAAAATACCCGGCGGGATGGCCGGGTAAAGTAAATCAGTAAGTTCGTTACACCAGGGAATTCTTAACACCCTGTCAGATTACGCCTTAGTCTGATTAAGACAAGACTCATCCCTGCATGTAAATCGAACAATTTTGTATAAGCATTCATGTGAATCGTCCTACACGCCGCGTCACTGCTGGTTTCAGCTGTGCACGAAATGTGCATCGCGCCTTCCGTCACGTTTGCCATTTAAGAATTATCCTGGATGTCGCTGGCCGGGTCGCGGGAAAAAGTGTGATCGCGATTCCGCTATTATACTGATTACTCTTCGCTTTACGGATGCCACTGGCGTAAGGAGTGTGATGATGCTGAGTCTTAACTCTTCCCTAATGATCATTACCGATCTCGATGGCTCATTGCTGGATCATCATGACTATAACTGGGATGCGGCCAGTGAATGGCTGGCGCGTCTGAAACAACATCAGATCCCGCTGGTGATTTGTTCCAGCAAAACGGCGGCCGAAATTATTCCGCTACAAAAGAAGTTAGGCATTGTCGGTGCACCCTTTATTGCTGAAAACGGTGCGCGTGTGGTGTTGGGCGGTGAATACACGCCGCCGATCGAAACCAGCGCCAGCTATAATGCGCTGTGCCAGACGCTGCAAGCGTTGCAGGCACGATTTCGCTTCAACGGCTTTCATGAATTTAGTGATGCCGAAGTCGCACGCTTTACCGGTTTAACCCTTGCCGAAGCCAGCCAAAGCCGCCTACGCGAAGCGTCGGAAGTGGTGTTGTGGCGCGATGACGAACAGCGTTTACCGGAATTCCGCGCGGCGCTGGCCGAACACAATCTGGCGTTAACCCAGGGCGGGCGTTTCTGGCATGTGATGCCCGCCGGCACCGGCAAAGGTATCGCGCTGGCGGACATTCAGCAGCATCTCGCCGCGCAGGAAGGAGAAGCGCGCACCACAATCGGCCTGGGCGATGGTCCCAACGATGTGCCGATGCTGGAGCGCGTTGATTATGCCGTGGTGATAAAAGGCTTCAGTAAAACGCCGGTGGCGTTGCAACGCACCGATACTGAGAACGTTTACCACACCGCGCACGTCGGTCCGCAGGGCTGGCGTGAAGGTCTGGACTATTTTCTTGCGCCGAATGAGTAACGGCCTTTAACCAAAAGGATGAGACGATGAGTGATTTTTACCAGAATGGTGTCATTACTAATTTCCATAATCTCACCCACCGCAGCGTCGAATCGCTGGAAAAAGAGATGGTGCGCTTCTCACGCAAACGCAAAATGGGGCTGATTTTGCCGTCGCTGTTCTCGGAACTGGAAGGCCCGGCGCTGGATAATATCGTTAACGAACTGGCGAAGGTACCTTACCTGGAGGAGATTGTGATTGGCCTCGACCGCGCCGATCGCGACCAGTTTCTGTTTGCGCGTGAGTTCTTCTCCCGCCTGCCGCAGCGCCATCGCATTTTGTGGAATGACGGGCCGCGCTTGAAAGCGCTGGATGCCGAACTGGATAAAGAGGGTTTATCGCCGAGCCAACCCGGCAAAGGGCGCAATGTGTGGTTCTGTACTGGCTACACGCTGGCTTCCGACCGCACTCAGTGCGTGGCGCTGCACGACTGCGATATCGTCACCTATGAACGCGGCATGCTGGCGCGTTTGCTCTATCCGCTGGCCAATCCGTCGTTTCAGTATGAGTTCTGCAAAGGTTTTTATGCGCGCGTCGCCGACGGCAAGCTGAATGGCCGCGTTGGGCGTTTGCTGGTCGGTCCGCTGCTGCGCTCCTTGCAGAAAGTCTACGGTCACTCGGAATATCTCGATTACCTCACCAGCTTCCGCTATCCGCTCTCTGGCGAGTTTGCCATGCGCACGCATGTGCTCAACGGCATCAAGATTCCTGGCGATTGGGGATTAGAGATTGGCGTGCTGTCGGAGATTTATCGTAACTACACCACGCGTCAGACCTGCCAGGTTGAGATCGCCGATAACTACGACCACAAGCATCAGCCGCTGGCCGAAGATGATGGTACCGGCGGATTGAAACGCATGAGCAATGACATCGTGCAGTCGCTGCTGCGTAAGCTGGCCACCATGGGCGTGCCGCTCACCAGCGATTCGTTCCGGGTGTTGAAAGCCACTTACTACCGTAATGCGCTGGACATGATGGAGATCTACAACCACGAAGCCACCATGAACGGCCTCAAGTTTGATCAGCACATTGAGGAAGCGGCGGTAGAAATGTTCACTCAGGCGATTCTCGATGCCGGACAAGCCTTTATTGAGCGTCCGAATGAGAAACCCTTTATTCCCAGCTGGAGTCGCGTGCAATCGGCTTTTCCGGATATTCTGCAGCGGATTTATCAGGCGGTGGAAGAGGATAACGACGGCAAGGTGTAATGCAGGGTTGAACCACATTCGGGACGACGGGTATCGTCCCGAATGTGTTTAACTGGCCAGCTGTTGCGCGCTCGATACGTGACTGAGTTCATCACTGCGAAACGCCTCACGTCGCACGCTGTAACCATCATACCAACGACACTCTACCATTCCGCTGGCATAGCCGGTGACCACCATGGTGGGTCCGCCCTGTTTGTGCTGAACTTCGTCACTGATTGCAAAGATCATACCGCACCTCCCTCTTTCATCGTTAAATGACCGAATTTAGGTATAGCAGCTGTGACCGATTTTTTCCTATACGATTAATCTATTACTGCTACTAAATCAGAATAAGCAGTTAAAAACTCTGTAAATAAAAAAAGCCGACAAAATTTATTGTCGGCTTTGATAGCACGTCCTGGACAGGAAAATTAGATTTTGCAGCCTTCGCAATCCGCTTCGTCGCTGATATCCGCAGGCACTTCGTTGGCTTTTTCTGCCGCTTTGGCTTCAGCCTGTTCCAGCTGTGCATCGATATCAAATTCAAACATATCGTCGTTCATCATCGTTCTCCTGACCGTGATTAAAAATTTACAGCGCTTTATAACTGCTAGCCGCGCAGCTTAGCAATCAGATTTACGCCCAACAGCACGATCGACCCAATGATAAAGCCGATCACCAGATTGGCGCCGTTGCTCAGCAGTGCCGAGACCAAACCGTTGAATCCGGCGCTGTATTCCGTAATGGCGTGATGCAGCGGCGTGATGCCGTGCACCACAATGCCGCCACCAACCAAAAACATCGCCAGCGTGCCGACTAACGTTAAGGCTTTCATCAACCAGGGGGCAAAGGCCAGCAATACGCCGCCAATGGCCTGCGCGACCGTGGAAGATTTCTCTTTTAACCAAAAGCCCAAATCGTCAATTTTAACAATCATCGCCACGATGCCGTACACGCCAATGGTCACCAGAATGGCGACACCGGCGAGAATCAGCACCTGATTCAGCAGCGGCGCCTCTGAGACGATGCCCAGCGTGATGGCGACAATCTCCGCCGAGAGGATAAAGTCAGTGCGCACTGCGCCTTTTACTTTGTCCTTTTCAAACGCCCGCGGATCCTGCTGCGCCAGTTTGTCGAGACGCTGCTGACGCGCCTCCGGACTCTGCTCGGCCTTATCGTGATTGAGGCTATGCAGCACTTTCTCCACGCCTTCGTAGCAGAGATAGGCACCGCCAATCATCAGCAGCGGCGTAATCAACCAGGGCGCAAACGCCGAGATCAATAACGCCAGCGGCACCAGAATGAATTTATTAAGAAAGGAGCCTTTTGCAACGCTCCATACAACGGGCAATTCACGGTTGGCTTTGACACCGCTAACCTGCTGCGCATTCAGCGACAGATCGTCACCCAATACGCCTGCGGTCTTCTTTGCCGCAACTTTGCCCATGACCGAGATATCGTCGAGCAGTGTTGCAATATCATCCAGAAGGGTGAGTAAACTGGTTCCTGCCAAAGTGGTATTCCTTATTATTCCGGTTCGTGATCCTGACAACAGGGGCAACGCTCAATCGCCGTTACTGACATATCGGCGATGCCGGCACAGTCCCATTCGACGCGTAACGGCCCCGTCAGATCCCCGGCGTGCAAATACTTGCTCACTGGACTTTCCGTCATGCCGCTGATCTCTTCGGTGGCTACCAGCCGGTCGCCAAGATAAATGCGCGCCGTGGCTTGGGTTGTCACCATCCGCTCATCGCGGAGTTGATACAGGCGCTTAACGGTAAGTTTGATGCTGCTCATGGCTCAATTCCGCGTCCCAGAGAAAAGGGAGATCTAAACTGTTATAGCGGCTAAAAGCAACAATCTCGCACTATTCAACGCGATAGTGATGCAAGCCCTGATGGTCGATTTCGCTGCTGTCGGTTGCGGCCAGCAGCCACTCTTCTAAACGTTCAATCAGCGCGCTGTCCTGCAGCTGCAGTTTGCCGCGCAGCGCGCACTCCCAAACAATCAGTACTTTCCAACCTCCTTCGCGCAGTTGTTCGACGTAACGCCGGTCGCGCTCAACGTTACTGTTAATTTTGCCACTCCAAAATTCGGTGCGCGTGGCCGGCATTTTGAATAAGTAGCAGTGATGTCGATGCCAGAAGCAGCCATGAACAAAGATAATCGCTTTCTCGGCGGGCAGGACAAAATCCGGGCGGCCCGGTAGCGCTTTATCCTGTACGCGATAGGTGAAGCCGCGATCTTTGAGAATCAACGCAATACGCTGTTCAATCGCGGTATCCTGATTGCGAATCGCGCGCATGTTTTTGCTGCGAATGGCTTGCGAGTGAACGTCTGCCATGGCGTCTCCTTGTATTAGCGCTTCTACAACTTTAGCGGTTTAAGCCAAAAGCGAAAGCACACCGCACGCCAATTTCCTCGTTGCGTGATGAGTGTTAGCATAGCCGCTTCACTGTTAAGGAAAAACGCATGCTCGCTATCGACCCCGTCTCGCCCTCCCCGTTAACCGCCGATCAGGATGACGCGACGTCGCTGTTACTGCAGGTGCTCGATATCTATGCCGCACGCGATGTGGTTATCACCTTAACTGAAGCCGGTGGCCGCGACTGGAGCGTGCCGCGTTTGAATCGCATCCGCGCCGGTAAAAGTGCCGCGCCGGCGCTCTCCAGCCGCGAAGTGGCCAGCCTGCAGGCCTTGCTGCCGCAGCGTCCGGCGCACTATGACGACGCCAAATTCCAGTTTGTCGATCTGTTTGCCGGTATCGGCGGCATTCGTCGTGGCTTCGAGCAGATTGGCGGTCAATGCGTGTTCACCAGCGAATGGAATAAAGAAGCGGTGCGCACCTATAAAGCCAATCTGTATAGCGATCCACAGTTGCATCACTTCAACAGTGATATTCGTCTGGTAACGCAGCCCGCGGGCATCAGCGATGAGCAGGCAATTTATCAGCATATCGATCGCACCATTCCCGATCATCAGGTGCTGCTGGCCGGTTTTCCTTGTCAGCCCTTCTCGCTGGCGGGCGTGAGCAAGAAGAATGCGTTGGGTCGCGCGCACGGTTTTGAGTGCGAAGCGCAAGGCACGCTATTCTTCGATGTGGCGCGCATTTTGGCCGCCAAGAAGCCGCCGTTCTTCGTGCTGGAGAACGTGAAAAACCTTAAGAGCCACGATAAAGGCCGCACCTTCGCCATCATTATGGCCACGCTGGATGAACTCGGTTATGACGTGGCCGATGCCAATGACGGCGGTTTGCCGGATGCGAAAATTATCGATGCGCGCCATTTCCTGCCGCAGCATCGTGAGCGTATCGTGCTGGTGGGCATTCGCCGTGATAGCGGGCTCAGCAACGGCTTTTCGTTGCGCGCCCTGCCCGCGCTCTATCCGCAAAAGGTGCCGTCGTTACACAGCCTGCTGGAATCCGAGCCGGAAGCAAAATACACGCTATCGCCCACGCTGTGGAACTATCTGTATCAATACGCAAAAAAGCATAAAGCCAAAGGTAACGGCTTCGGCTTTGGCCTTAACGATCCGCGTAATCTGAACATTTGCGTGCGTACTTTATCGGCGCGCTACTACAAAGATGGTTCGGAAATCCTCATCGATCGCGGCTGGGATTACGCGCAAGGCGAAGCAGATTTCCAGCAGGCGGAGAATATGGCGCGCCGTCCGCGTCGTTTAACGCCGCGCGAATGTGCCCGCCTGATGGGTTTTGAAGCGCCGGGCGAGGCCAAACTGCGCATTCCGGTTTCCGATACGCAGGCCTACAAGCAGTTCGGCAACTCGGTAGTGGTGCCGGTATTTACTGCGGTGGCGCAACTGTTATTGCCGCTGATTGAACAGTACGCCGCGCAAAAGGCGTAGCGATTCAGGACCACAATTTTATTTAGGGCCGCGCTTTATGCTGTTTTTCGCCTAATCGCGCCCGCTGTCACCAAACTGTCACGCGTGCTGCCAATACTCCTGTTTTATTTTTTGGAGGCGTGTGATGTCACTCCTGTCTGTTATCACTCTGCCGCTGCGGTTACGCGCGCGGTTCTCCCCGCGTATTCCGCTGTGGCTCACCAGTTTACGTAGCCAGTTTTTGCTGTTCATTGCGCTGTTCTGCTTGCTGCAGTTTGCCGGCGTGCTGCTACTGAATACCCACGTTAACCAGACGCAAACCTCGTTGCAGCAGGCGAATCAACTGCGCGAACGTCTGGCCCTGCTGGATAAAGCGCGCATCGAACTGCTTACCGCCAGTGATAACAGCCATCGCGCCGGTATTTATCTGATGCAGGATCAACAAAGTGGCTCGGTGGATAGCTGGAAAAGTCTGGCGGCGGCAGCCGATGACTCGTTGAAGCATGCGCAACAACAGTTCGCCGCCTACCACGCCCATGCGGATAGCCCGCTGGCGCAAGGCTTCGCCATGCTGGCAGCAGGATTGCAGGAGCAGCTGAAAGGATTAGCGGCCAACGACATCAACGCCTTTTTTATGGTACCGATGCAGGCGTTTCAGCAGCAGTTTAATGATGCGTGGTTCAGTGAAATCGAGCAGGCCAATCAGCAGCTCAGCAGCGTGAATCAAAACACCCTCAGCACGTTGAAGCAGAGCCGCAATCTGTCGCTGATGGTCAGCGCGGTGCTGATGGCGCTGTTAGTGCTGGCCTCCAGCCTGCTGATGCGCGGCGTATTGTTGCCGCTACGTCGCGCGAATGCGCAGCTGGAACAGATCGCCACCGGTGATCTGGTCGATGCGCAAAACCCTCCGCGTCGTCAGTCGCTGGAAACGCGCCAGCTGTTCCAGTCAATTGAGACCATGCGACGCGGCTTGCAGCAGATTGTGCGCGACATCAACACGGTGGCGGTCAGCGTGGCCGCCGGCGCAGAAGATATGCAGCAGCATAATGAGAAAGTGATGCAGCAACACCAGCAGCAAAATGCCAGCTTCCATCATCTGTCGCAGCGCTTAGATCGCGTCTCTGAAGAGGTGGAGATTGGTGCCCAGTTCTCGCAGCAGGCGACGCAGGAAGCGCAATCTGCCGATGCGTTGATGCGTAACTGCGCACTGGAAGTCGATAAGATGGAAATCCAGATGCAGCAAATTGTCACCGCGTCGGATGATATCGCCGGGATTGTTGGCATGCTGGATGACTTGTCGATGCAGACGCGTTTGTTGTCGCTAAATGCCGCGATCGAGTCGGCACATGCCGGCGCTTACGGCCGCAGTTTCTCGGTGGTCGCCAAAGAGATGGGTTTGCTCTCGCAGCAAAGCGGTGCCTCGACGCGCCAGATTGACGGATTGATTCAGCATACGCAGCAACATGTGCATGCTGGCTTCGATAAGGTGAAAGCGCTGGAGGTGCTGTTCGCGCAGATCAGCAGCGCGGTGTCTGGCGTGGTGACGCAGCTGAACGAGCTGCAGCAAAACAGTGCCGCGCAGAGTCATCGGGTAAAAAAGATTGCGCTGGAAGTGGTGGAGATGAGCGGACAGCTGCAGCAGAACGAAGCGCTTAACGCCCATCAGGTGCAATCGGCAGTGCAATTGCGCGCCTTATCGGACCGCCTGGCTCAGCGCGCGCAGCAGTTCCGTATTTAATCTGCAGGCATAAAAAAACCCGTCAGTGACGGGTTTTCTGCTTATTTCTTCTTCTTACTTTTCTTCAGCAGTGCACGAATCTGCTTCAGTTCCGCAGCGGAGAGCTGATCTTCCACCGCTTCCTGAGTATCCAGACTATCAATGGCCGGTTGCGCACCCGCATCTAAACTGGCCTGCAGGCGATTAACGATCTCCTGACTCATGGAGATTTGGTTATCGGCGGCTAACTGTTTGATGTGCTCTTTCAGTGCCGGGTCAATTTTGATGGTTAAGTTAACGGTCTCGGTCATTTTCATACTCCCTTTTGATTTACAACAACGTAGCGGAAGCAGATGAAACTTAACAGACTGTCATAAAAATTTAATATTACGAGTGTATGGGGCTGAAATCTCTTAACACCGATTCATCGATGGAGGTCAAATTGCCCTGCAGCTCGGCGCAAAGTTTGCCCATGTAGTGGACAAGAAAATCGGCGTTATGTTCCGCCAACAGGCGTCCAGCTTCGGTTTGCATGGTTTGCGGTAAACCCAATAGCTTTTTCTGGAAGTGATCCAAGGTCCACTTCACATCATCCAGTTCGCGATCCTTTCCTAACGGATCTTCGCTATCAAACAGCGGACGACCTAACGCGCCCGCCGTGTAGAAAACGCGCGCCAGGCCGATAGCACCTAATGATTCGAGACGATCGGCATCCTGCACGATTTTCGCTTCCAGCGTTTGCGGCGCGATACGCGCACTAAAGCTGTGAGCCTGCACCGCGTGCGCAACGGCATCCAGCCGTTCGAACGGGAAGTCGGGGAAATCTTGCTGCAGTATGCGGCGCGTCTCTTCCGCGGCATAAGTTGACGCTAAATGACGTTCGGGATGGTTTTTCGGCAGGTTGACCACATCGTGAAAATAGCAGGCGGTCATCACGACCATAGGATCGGCGTCGCTGTGCTGCATGATGCGCTTAGCACTCATCCAGACGCGGCGCAGGTGCGCGATATCGTGGGCTTTGTCGTCGTGCAGCCAGTTGAGCTGCAGCCAATTCTCGTAGCGTTGTTGCCAGTGAGTAAGTGACATCGTGCTTCTCCTGTTATTGCTGTTATCTACGTTCCTGCGGACATCATAGCGGCCTGGCCATGACACTTTTTTTACATCCGTCCAGGCGGTGCCAGGCGTAAAAATGAGATCCCGATCTTGTTATAACGCTGTTAACGCCGCTTGCACAGCAGCCATTGCGATTTCGGTATTTCCTTAGTGCGTTTTAGTTAAATAACTCTGTTCAATAGGTTTAATATATTCGCGTCATCAACAAATTTCGCTTTAGGGATAAATTCCAGTTATCTATGCTGATAAATGGGGCTTCTTAGAGGCAGATCAACACGGCATAATCTGAAAAGGTTCCCATAATGGCCTTTATAACGTACTGTATCTGGAAAATTTATGGCTTCTGATCCCTTGCAAAGTCCTTTTCAGCACACATTTTGCTTATGAACCATTTTTTACATCTAAAATTGCCAGAATAGCCTGATACTAAGTCGACAAATTATTAAGCAAACTGATTCAAACCCATTATGCTAGCTCTCACATCTACGGATGTTAGGGGATTCTTCGCAGTTTCCGGGTTTGTGACACATTAAGAGGTATGCAATGAAAGAACGGCCGATTCTTTTTTCCGAACAGCGGGTACGCGCCCTGCTGGTTGGCCAGCAAACGCAGACCCGGCGCATTATGAAAACTCAAGCCTTTGGTCCGGGTCAGGATCATCATGAAGGGGTACACGCATTTGATGTCAGTGCCAATCATCTGCACGGCTATAAATTGATGTCGATGACCGATGTCAGTTCGCACTGCCCATTTGGTCAGGCGGGCGATGGTTTGTGGGTACGTGAAACCTGGCGCGGCCCGATCGTGCCGGAGGCGATGCTGGCGGATTACGAACGCGATCCTCTGCCGTTCCGCAATGCGGCTTACTGCCAATATCGCGCTGACAGCAATGAATTGGGACAGCTGGATGAGAATATGCAGAATGCCGAGCAGTTTGGCTGGCAAACCGCGATTCATATGCCGCGCTGGGCCAGCCGCATCGACCTGCAAATCACCTCGGTGCGAGCCGAGAAGATTCAGGACATTAGTGAAGATGACATCATGGCGGAAGGCGTGCAGACCGATTCGCACTTCCTGAATAACTTCTTCACCATGAATATGAATTCCGAATCGCCAAAAGAAGCCTACCGCAAAGCGTGGCAGAAACAGTACGGCGCCACCAGCTGGGAAGTGAACCCGTGGGTTTGGGTGATCGCGTTCCAGCGGGTTGAACGATAAGACGTCCCCTCCCCCTAACCCTCTCCCGCGGGCGGGCGAGGGAACCGTTCTTAGCGATGTAGAAGTTTGGGGGATCACGTGAAGATTTGCACAGCAAGCTCCCTCTCCCGCCTGCGGGAGAGCGTTGGTGTGAAGGCAAACTTACTTTGCCGCTTTGCCACGCCAATCACAGACAAATCCCCCATTAACTGGTTGAATCTCCGGCTTTGATTCCGCGCTGGTAATTTCCCCTTTGCCGCGCCAGGATACTGTTTTCGTCTGAAGAGTGAGTGACGCAATGTTCAAATGGCCGTGGCATGCGCAAATAGAGACTTCAGTACTGGCGCTGCCCTGGCAACAGGCGCTGGCGCAGCCGATCTTTTCACTGCTCGATCCTGATGAAAAAACCGCGCTGGTTACGCTGGCGCAACGCTTCCTGCAGCAGAAAAAAATCTCGCCGCTGCAAGGCCTGCAACTCGATGAACTATTACTGACGCGTCTGGCGCTGCTGTTCTGTTTGCCAGTGTTGAAGCTCGGTCTCGTATGGCTTGATGGCTTTCATGAAGTGCTGATCTATCCTGAACCTTTCAATGTCGACAATCGCTGGGAAGATGATAACGGCCTGGTGCATCACGCGCCGGTGGTGCACGCTGGACAAAGCTGGACGCAAGGTCCGGTGGTGCTGAATGCGCTGGATATTCAGGATTCGCTCGATCTCTCCGGTTTTAACCTGGTGATCCACGAAGTGGCGCATAAACTCGATGCGCGCGGCAGCGGCTATACCAGCGGCATTCCGGTGATGGCGCTGCGCGATGTCGCCAGTTGGGAGAAAGATCTGCTGCAGGCAATGGCGGAGATTGAAGCGGAAGTTGAGTTAGTCGGTGAACAGGCGGCGACCATCGATCCTTACGCCGCCAGCGATGCGGCTGAATGTTTTGCGGTGCTGTCGGAGTATTTCTTCAGCGCACCGGATTTACTGGCTAACCGTTTCCCGGCGATGTATCGCCATCTGCAGCAGTTCTATCGTCAGGCCCCCCTGGCGCGACTGGCGATGCTAACAGCAGAACCTGCTTAAATCGCGATCGCTTTGTACTAATGCTAGCCAGTTGAATACAAATGTGTTTTAAGCTGTTGACACCTGCAAGGGGCGCAATTAATATTCGCCT
This sequence comes from Pantoea sp. GbtcB22, assembly GCF_019091025.1. Classification (NCBI taxonomy): domain Bacteria; kingdom Pseudomonadati; phylum Pseudomonadota; class Gammaproteobacteria; order Enterobacterales; family Erwiniaceae; genus Pantoea; species Pantoea sp. GbtcB22. The sequence continues at coordinate 40,886 of NZ_JAGXKB010000001.1, read as the reverse complement.
CGTTCACACGATTCCTCTGTAGTTCAGTCGGTAGAACGGCGGACTGTTAATCCGTATGTCACTGGTTCGAGTCCAGTCAGAGGAGCCATATTTAGAGAAGCCCGCTTAGGAAACTAAGCGGGCTTTTTGCTTTTACACTTCCGTCCAGCCGCGCAGCAGGTTGTGATACATGTTCAGCAGCGACAACAGCTCTGCGCTATCACCGTGACGCGCTTTGAGGCTTTGAATATTGCGATCCAGCTCGAACAGCATGGCACGCTGTTTATCGTCGCGCACCATCGACTGAATCCACAGGAATGAAGCGACGCGCGCACCCTGGGTAACTGGCGTGACGCAATGCAGGCTGCTCGACGGATACAGCACCAGATGGCCCGCTGGCAGTTTCACCTTGTGCTGACCATACGTGTCTTCAATCACCAACTCGCCACCTTGGTAGCTTTCAGGTTCGCTGAGGAACAGCGTGGCGGAGAGATCGGTTCGCATCCAGCCCGCCGCGCCGTTATGGCGTACCGCGCCATCGACATGAAAACCGTAGGTTTCGCCCTGCTCATAACGGTTAAACAGCGGTGTGGAAATCGATCGTGGTAATGCAGCGGAAAAGAACAGCGGGTTGTTGTTCAGGGCCTGCATCACCGCGGTTTGCAGCTGATCGTACAGTGGCGTGCGGGTATCGATCTGCTGATTGTTTTTCACCGTCGCGCCCTGGCTGCCGACCGTCGCCCTTCCGTCGATCCATTCGGCCTGTTGCAGCAGCGTGCTAAAACTCGCTACCTCTTCCGGCGTCAGTACAGCAGGAATGTGATACATCATCGCGTTGTTCTCTCAAAAATTGTGGGGCGCGCACGCCCCACGACGTTAACTTAGAAGTGCACGTTTGCCGTCAGCAGGAAAGTCCGTGGCTCGCCCGGATGGTAGCGATAACCGCTCTTGTTGATTGAGGCAACATAGTTGGTATCGAATAGGTTGTACACGTTGAGCTGCAGATCGAGGTTGTTGTTCACCTTGTAGCCCAGTTTGGCATCGGCGACCCAATAACCTTCGGTGTGATCCGGCGTACCGACCGCACCATCGCTGCCGCGACGCAGGCTGCCCACATAACGCGCACCGGCACCGACTGAAAGCGCATCGGTTGCCTGATAGTTGGTCCACAATGTAAAGGCGTGCTTCGGCGTGTAAGCCAGCGCAGAAGATCCATCCTGCGATACGCTATCCCCTTCGGTCACTGACGCATGCTGCAGGGTATAGCCGGCGATCACTTCCCAATCTGGCGTGATGTTACCGGTGGCTGAGAGCTCATAACCTTCCACACGTTTTTTACCGGCTTGCGAATAGGTGCCGTCGTCATTAGCGGTGACCTCATTTTCAATATCGGTACGGAACAGCGCAGCATTCAGCAACAGACGTTTATCCAGCACCTGCCATTTAGTGCCCACTTCACTGGACTTGGCTTTCTGCGGTTTGAAGTCAGTGCGGTTGGCGCTGTTGCCGGTGCCGCCCGCGGCCAGTGCAAAGCTGCTGCCGCCTGGCGGTTGCTGAGAAATGGCATAGTTAACATAGACGTTGCCCTGCTCGGTCAGACGATAAAGCGCACCGGCTTTCCAGTTCACCAGATTGCCCGATTTTGCGGTATCCACGGTGGTAACCGGCGTATTGCGCGGCACGCCAGCTGGGCACGTCAACGCACCGCGTCCGGTGCCGCCACAGGCGGTCGCGCTGTCATACTCAGTGTGATAGTTATCGAGACGAATGCCGCCGTTCAGCTCAAAACTTTTGGTTATCGCGAGCGTATCAAAGGCGTAAATGCCTGCGGTATCGGTTTGCCCGTTAGCATTGGCACCATTCCTGTCCAATCCACCCACCGAAATGCTGCTGATAGGATGGTAGATATTAACCGATCGCGGCGTAATCGCATTGACGCCGTAGTTGGTTTGATTTTCACGCGTAAACTCCACGCCCGCGCTGACATCGTGCCCAACCGAACCGGTGTAAAACTTCGAGGTGATGTTGGTTTGGTTGGAGAGAATGCGGTTGCTGATGTCTTTGGTGTTCGCCAGGCGCGACCAGCTCCAGCTATTCACATCGTTCCGGTTCGGGGCAGTGATATTGGTGGCGCCGCCCATCACTGCCGTCAGCAGATATTCCTGCTTCACGCGTGACCAACGCGTGGTGTTGCGGATGGTGGTGCTGTCGTTAATATCGTGCTCGAAGCGTATGGTGGCGCTGTCGGTGGTCGATTTATCAAAGTCAGAATCGGTGCCGTAATAGTTACTGGTCGCGACTTTGCCAGAATTGTTCAGTGCCGATGTCGCCGCATTTGGCGCCGAATAGCCCGGCAGGCCAATGGTTGGAATGCCGCCATCGGGCGTATTGTTTTGATGCACATGCAGATAGTTGAGGTACAAGCGCGTTGCAGTATCCAGACCCAACGCCAGCGATGGCGCCACGCCATAACGCTCGTTCTGCACGTTATCACGCGCCGCATCGTGAGTTTTCTCACCCATCAGATTGAGGCGGAACGCGGCGTTGTCGTTAATCGCCTGGTTGTAATCCAGCGTGCCGCGACGCATCCACGCGCTGCCAACGCTGACTGAGGCGTCGAGCCCGCTATCGAGGCGCGGCTGTTTGCTGATCATATTGATCGAACCTGACGGCGCGCTGCGTCCGTAATCGGTGCCCGATGGCCCTTTAATCACTTCAACCTGCTGAGTGTTGAAGGTATCGCGCGTCACGCTACCAATATCGCGAATACCATCAACGTAAATGCTGCTGGAGGTATCAATGCCACGCATATACACCGCATCACCGGTAGTAGAACTACCGTTTTCCCCCGCATAGAACGCGCCCACGCCCGGCACGTTTTTCAGCGCGTCAGTAAGATTGGTTACGCCCTGATCTTTAATCACCTGATCCGGAATCACCGTCATGGTGCGGGTGGTATCCACCAGCGGACGATTGAATTTCGGATCGGCAGATGCGTTGGGGGCATACAGCGATGGCGTATGCGCTTCAACCACTAAGGTATCGTCAGATTTTTTGTTGCCATTTTCTGCCGCTAATGCGGCAGCAGGAGAAATACCAATGCAAAGCCCGGTGAACAAGGTCAGGGAATTGAAGCTGCCAAACGGCAGGTTGCGATTTTTATCCATTTTTAAGGGAGTGAGTTTCTTGTAATGATTGACGCGCACATCACATCAGCGGATGGCCTGGCGCAGAAGCATTCCGGCGGCAAGGCGTTGAGCTGGCGTGACACCTAAATGATAACGCCAATGGTTATCATTTACTTTTCTATCTTACACGCACGCCGCGAGTTAGGAATACATTTCTTTACGAGAAAATTACGGAATCAAGACAATTGATAGAGAGTGTAAAAATCTGATGAATTTTTTTGAACGAAGGGTCAAATTTCAGGCATAAAAAAACCCGCTGGCTAGAGCGGGTTCTTTATTCAACAGCGCACAGCTCATTCCAGTAGCTGTAGCGGATGACATGGTGCAGGCGCTCATCTCTCATAGTAACGATACACCGAAGGATGGAACTCAACACCGTACAGCTGGCTGATGGGAATCAGCAGGTCGATATGATTACTGAGATCGAATTCGCGCTCTTCTGCGGGTCCAGTCTCGCCATTGATCAGTTGGTTAAACCACTGCTGCAAGAGGTGTTTCATTGCCAGCTTCTCCACAAATGATTGACGCTGACAGTAAACCGTATTCTCTCCTATAACCAAACCGATTAGTTGTGCGCTTCATTGCCAATTAATGCATATACGTAGAGCCCACAATGGGCACCAGCCAATGCCCTATCCCCTGCTCTTCGCCATCATCTTGCGGTAATTGTTCAGCCATTTGCCGCTGTTGAGTCGCCACCAGAAAAATACGCCGCGCACCGTCCAGTCGAGGAACATGCCGAGCCACACGCCTATCACGCCCATTCCCAATACAATCCCAAGGAAATAACCGGCTACGACGCGGGCGCCCCACATGCTAAACATTGACACATACATGGTGTAACGCGCATCGCGCGCGCCTTTCAGGCTGGCGGGCAGCACCCATGAAGCGGTCCAGATCGGCATAAAGGCGGCATTCAGCCAAATCAAATGCTTGGTAACTGAAATGACTTCCGGATCGCGGCTGTAAAACTGCGCGAGTGTTCCGGCAAGCGGCACGGTGAACAACGCCAGCGAACACAATCCAATCATCGCCAGCCAGAACACGTGTTTGATTTGGCGTTCAGCCTGCATCACCTGATTCAGTCCCAACCTGCGGCCGGTAATAATGGTCGACGCCGATCCCAGCGCGTTACCTGGCAGGTTAATCAGCGAAGCAATCGAGAAGGCGATAAAGTTACCGGCAATTTCATTGGTGCCCATGCCAGCAACAAAAATCTGCGTCAGCAGCTTACCGCCGTTAAACAGCACCGATTCAATACTGGCAGGCACGCCAATGCCCAACACTTCCATCAGGATATTGCGATCCCAGCGCCGGAAATAGCTGGCGATGGAGATTTTCAGGGCTGGCGTAATGCCGCGATACAGCACATAAATCGCCGCCGCCGCACCGATGTAGCGCGAAATGGTCAAGCCCAATCCGGCACCAACAAAGCCCAGCCCTTCCCAACCGAGGCAGCCGTAAATCAGCACGCTACTGATCACGATGTTGAGAATGTTCATGCCGCCGTTGATCAGCATCGGGATTTTGGTATTGCCCGCACCACGCAGCGCGCCGCTGCCAATCAGCGCAATCGCCGCTGCGGGATAGCTCCACGCCGAGGTTTGCAGATAGCTCAGTGCCAGCTCTTTCACTTTGGGATCGGCGCTGCCGGCAATCACATCAATGATCAAATGCCCCCAAAACTCGATGGCGATCATCAGCACAAACGCCAGCGCGGTCATCAATCCCAGCGACTGTCTGGTAGCGGCTCGCGCCCGTTTGCCGTTGCGTTTCGCCAGGCTGAACGCCACCACCACCGTGGTGCCGAGATCGATGGCGGCAAAGAAGGAGATGATCACCATGTTGAAGCTGTCGGCCAAACCGACGCCCGCCATCGCTTCTTTACCCAGCCAGCTCACCAAAAAGGTACTGAGGACGCCCATCAGCATCACGCAGAGGTTTTCGATAAAGATGGGCACGGCTAATGGGGTGATTTCTCGCCAGAACAACGTACGGTAAGCGCGGCGCTTGGGATACCACGCCGTGTTTCTGACCGCCCGCATCACTGCTACGCCAGGATTTTGCAAGGGATTACCAAATCACTTTGGAGAGGAAGAAGAGTAATAATGATGATAGGCCACTGAGAATTATGCAAAGTGTTTCCCCTCACCATTTAATCATTATTACAAACTTTTTGTCGCCACCACCGCAGGATCGGCTGCGCCGCCCAAATAGGCGCTGCGCACGTCGTCATTATTGAGCAGCTCTGCGCCGCTGCCGCTCAGGCGAATCTCACCGTTCTCCATCACATAGCCGCGATCGGCTAGCTGCAATGCATGGCGGGCATTCTGCTCCACCAGAAACAGCGTCATGCCTTGCTGGGTCAATTCGCGCAGAATGCCAAAGATCTGCTTCACCACAATCGGCGCGAGGCCAAGACTGGGTTCGTCGAGCAGCAACAGCTTAGGTCGACTCATCAGCGCACGCGCAATCGCCAGCATCTGCTGCTCGCCGCCGGAGAGCGTCATGGCGCGCTGCTTACGCCGCTCCAGCAGGCGCGGAAACAGCTGATACATGCGCTCTTTGTCCTCTTTAACAAAACGTTCGCCGATAGCGATGGTGCCCATCAGCAGGTTCTCTTCCACCGTCATATCAGGAAAGATGCGTCGTCCTTCCGGGGCCTGCGCAATGCCGCTGGCCGCGATGAAGTGCGTCGAACGCTGGCTGATCGCTTCGCCGCGCAAGCGGATCTCGCCGCTGGCAATGCGCGGCTGACCAAAGATCGACATCAGCAGCGTGGATTTTCCCGCGCCGTTAGCGCCAATCAGCGCCACGGTTTCGCCCTGATTCACCGTCAACGACACCTGTTTCAACGCCTGCAAAGGACCGTAAAACACATCGACTTGCTCAAAAGCCAGCATCGGTTCAGCCATGATCGCTCTCCTCTTCTGCGCCGAGATAGGCGGCAATCACTTTGGGATCGTGACGAATTTGCTGCGGCGTGCCCTGGGCAATCACATCGCCATGATCGAGCACTACGATGTGATCGGAAATGCGCATCACCATTGGCATGTCGTGTTCAATCAGCAACACGCTGATGCGATGGTCGGCACGCAGACGATGCAAAATCGCGCTCAACGCCTCGGTTTCCACCGGATTCAGCCCAGCCGCCGGTTCATCCAGACAAATCAGTTCCGGTCGCGTACACATGGCGCGCGCGATCTCCAGCCGCCGTTGCTGACCGTAAGAGAGCGTGCCCGCCAGGCGGTTGGCGCTGGCGACCAGATCGACGTTTTCCAGCCAGTAAAAAGCGCGATCCAGCGCGCGATTTTCTGCTTCACGGTAGCCGCGCGTGTTCAGCACGCCCGCCAGCAGCTGACGATTGACCTGCATATGCTGAGCTACCAGCAGATTCTCAATCACCGACATTTCGCGGAACAGCCGGATATTTTGAAAGGTACGCGCCAGCCCGGCGCGGTTCACCAGATGCGCGCCGCCAAACATCTTGTACCAGAGCCGCGAGCCGAGCCGTGTAGGATTGATCCAGTCACCTGCGTGAATTTTTTGCCCCAACACCTGAATCACATCGGTGCTGCGCTGATTGGCGTTAAGCACAATGCGTCCGCCGCTGGCGCGATAAAAACCGGTCAGGCAGTTGAACACCGTGGTTTTACCGGCACCGTTAGGACCAATTAATGAGGTCACCGAACCGCGCTCCACCGCCAGGCTGACGTCATTCAGCGCCTTGATGCCGCCAAAGCGCATCATCAGGTTGTCCACTTGCAGGATGGCATCACTCATGGCGCACTCCTTTTCGCAGCGGCACGCCAACGCGTGCGGTGCGCACCAGCCCACGTGGCCGCCAGATCATCATCAGCACCATTAGCATGCCGAACAGCAGCACGCGGTATTCGGCAAAGCTGCGCAGCAGTTCCGGTGCCACCGTCAGCACAAACGCTGCCAGCACCACGCCGAGCGTCGATCCCATCCCACCAAGCACCACAATGGCGAGAATCAGCGCTGACTCAAAAAAGGTAAACGAGGTGGGATTAACGAAGCCTTGATAGCTGGCAAAAAACACCCCGGCGATGCCCGCCGTTGACGCGCCCAACATAAAGGCTGAAAGCTTAACCAACACATGGTTAAGCCCCATCGCGCGGCAGGCAATCTCATCTTCACGCAGCGCTTCCCAGGCGCGGCCAATCGGCATACGCGTCAGGCGATGCTTGATCCACAGCACCAGCAACACCACCAGAACCAGCACAACATAGATAAAGATAAATTTCATATTCGGGTTGTAAGTGACGTGCAGAAACTCGTGATACGGCACGCCGCCATCGCGCGCGCGGCGGGCAAACTCGAGGCCAAAGAAGGTCGGCGACGGCACGGAAACCCCGTTCGGGCCGCCGGTAAAGGCGACCCAATTGGTCAGCACCAGACGAATGATTTCACCAAAGCCGAGCGTAACGATCGCCAGATAATCGCCGTGCATGCGTAGCACCGGGAACCCGAGCAGCGCGCCAGCAAAAGCTGCCAGCAGCGCCGCCAGCGGCAGCATGCTCCAGAAACCCAATCCGAGATATTGATAGCCAAGCGCCAGGCCGTACGCTCCGATGGCATAAAAAGCCACGTAGCCGAGATCAAGTAATCCGGCGAGCCCAACCACAATATTCAAGCCCAACCCGAGCAGCACATAAATCAGGCCGAGAATCGCCACCGTCAGCAGATATTTACTGGAGAGAAACGGAAAGGCCAGCGCCACGATCAGCAGCAGCGGCAATATCCAGCGCAAACGCGAACGATAGCCGGGCTCGCGCACGTAAACCCCGTCATCGCTGCTGGCAAACTTGCGCATGATGCGCTGACCAACAGGCGCGTGCAGAAACAAACTGAACAGCAAACGCCCCGCCATCACCACCGCCACCAGCAGCGCCACGCGCTGTGGCGACAGTTTGAAGCTGTAACCGTCGAGCACCACGCCAACAATCGGACCAAATACCACCAGCGCCACTAACCCCGCCAGCAGCGTATCGAGCAGCGCCTGGCGCACAGGATTTTGCGTCATTGCATTCATCGAGGCTTCCTCACACTTTAGCGACCAGCGGACGTCCCAGCAGTCCTTGCGGGCGGAAGATCAAAATCACCACCAGCAGCGAAAACGAGAACACATCTTTGTAGTCAGAATTCACCATCCCGGCGAACTGCGCTTCCGCGACGCCCAGCAATAATCCGCCAAGCATCGCGCCCGGCAGTGAACCGATGCCGCCGAGCACTGCGGCGGTGAACGCTTTGATGCCAATGATAAATCCGGCGTAAAAATCAAAGGTGCCGTAATTCATGGTCACCAGCACGCCAGCTAATCCCGCCATCGCCGCACCAATCACAAACACCAGCGAGATAACGCGATCGGTATTGATGCCGAGAATGGAAGCCATGCGCCGATCCTGCTGCACTGCACGGCAAATACGCCCGAGTTTGGTGTACTGGATAATCCAGGTCAGCAGCGCCATGCCGCAAAACGCCGCGATCAGGATGAAGATTTTGGTCCAGGTGATTTGCACCACGCCACCATCAAATTCCATGCGCAACACGCCGGTCAGCAACGTCGGAATGCCCTGCTGATTTGGCCCCTGACTGAGTTGCACATAGTTCTGCAAAATCAGTGACATGCCGATCGCTGAAATCAGCGGCGCAAGGCGCGTCGAGTTGCGCAGCGGTCGATAGGCGATGCGCTCAATCGCCCAGCCGTAAGCCGAGGTGACGATAATGGTGAAGATTAAGGTGCCGAATATCAGTAGCGGGAAGGAGTGAATGCCAAAAAAGCTGAGTAGCGATAAGCCAATGGCACACAGATAGGCGGAGATCATATACACCTCGCCGTGGGCGAAGTTGATCATGCCGATAATGCCGTAAACCATGGTGTAACCGATGGCGATCAGGCCATACACGGCACCGAGCGTTAAACCGTTGATCAGCTGCTGTAAGAAAAAGGCGTCCATAATGTCGTCTCGTACTCAATGGGAGCGCACACCTCGCGCGCAATCGCGAATGGCCCCGCACTGCGCGGGGCCGCGTGGCACATTACAGCTGGTGATACTTGCCTTTGTCGTCCCATTGATACACGACGTAATCCGACACCTTGAGATCGCCTTTACTGTCCCAGCCTTTTTTGCCCATGACGGTATCGACGCTGTTGGCTTTCAGCCAGTCGCTGGCCTTGGCGTTGTCTTTACCGGCTGCTTTGTAAGCGGCGGCCAGCGTCTGCACGGAGGCGTAGGCATACAGGGTGTAACCTTCTGGCTCAAATCCGCTGGCGCGGAATTTGTCGATAACCGCTTTGCCATCGGCGATGGTGCGCGGATCGTTGCCGAAGGTCATGTAGACGCCTTTGGTGTATTGCGGGCCGCCTGCTGCCGTCACCATCTCTTCCGTCACAATGCAGTCACCGGAGAAGAAAGCCGCATTAACGCCCTGCTCACGCATCTGGCGCACCAGCGGACCGGCTTCCGGATGACAGCCGCCGAAATAGACCACGTCCGGTTTCAGCGCGCCGATCTTGGTTACCAGCGCATTGAAATCTTTCTCGCCGCGCGACAATCCTTCATACAGCACTTCTTTTACGCCGCGCTTCTCAAGTGAGGCTTTGGTGGCATCCGCCAAACCCTGGCCGTAAGTGTCTTTGTCATGAATGATGACCACTTTCTTCGCTTTCAGCTTGTCGATGATGTAATCCGCGGCGATGGCGCCTTGCTGGTCATCACGCCCACACATGCGAAATAGAGTTTTCATGCCGCGTTCGGTAATTTTTGGGTTGGTGGATCCGGGCGTGATCGCTAAAACGCCGGCCTCATCATAGACTTCCGAAGCGGGCATGGTGGATGAGGAGCAGAAGTGGCCGACCACCGCCATCACTTTATCCTGATCGACCAATCGGTTAGCGACGGATACCGCCTGCTTCGGTTCACACGCGTCGTCGCCCTGCACCAGCACGATTTTCTCGCCGTTGATGCCGCCTGCCGCATTGATATCCTCCGCGGCCTGGCTTGCGCCTTTCCAGTATTGCGCGCCGTACGTCGCATTAGGCCCTGAGAACGGACCCGCCACACCAATTTTAATATCTGCCTGAGCGTAAAAGGCCACGCTTAAACAACCTGCAATCGCCACCTTCATTGGGTGTTTTATGAATTTCAAAGACATGCTTTCAATCCTCAACGGGTCAGGAACGGAGCCATACCACGGCCTGGGAGAAATCAATTTCTGAAACTTCGGCAGAACAGAGTGCGGCCTCCAACACCTGAAGAGTCGCCATTTATGGCAACCTGCTTTAAGAACCGGATGGATTCATTAAGGCCACGGTTGAAAACTAAGCAATAAGCTCGCCAATACCGCGAAGGTGGACGATTTATTACTCGGGCATCGCTCCAGAACAGGAGACACGCGATGTAACATCCCTGCTGATCATAAACATAGCCGCGGTTACGCCACGCACCAGCACCGTGATGGTGCAGAATGCGGTCGATCACAGATTCTTCATCGTAGCGAAGGGTTTATCCGCTATGCTCTGGTGAAAACGGTCCATGTTTCTGAAGGAGAACCCATGAATACACAACGGAACGGATTGAGCAGCCAGCAAGCGCTGGACGAACTAGAACGCCTGTACGACGCAGCCGTTGACGCGCTGCGCAACGCCATTCGCGATTTCACTGCCACCGGACAGTTGCCGGATGAGGCCGCGCGTCAGCAAGGGCTGTTTGTTTATCCGCAGCTGCGCATCACCTGGCTGGGTGAAGGTCCGCAGCAAAATCGCACCCGCGCGTGGGGACGTTTTACCCATACCGGCAGCTACAGCACCACCATCACGCGCCCGGCGCTGCTGCGCCACTATCTCAGCGAGCAGCTGCAGATGCTGGAGAAGGAGTACGACGTGCTGATTGAGGTCGCGCCTTCACAGCAGGAAATTCCTTATCCTTATGTGATTGACGGCTTGTCACTGGACCGCTCAATGAGCGCCAGCATCGCACGCCATTTCCCCACCACCGAACTGTCGCAAATCGGTGATGAAACCGCCGACGGCCTGTTCCACGCCAATGCGATTTTCCCGCTGTCGCACTTTGACGCCCTGCGCACCGATTTCTCACTGGCACGCCTGCGCCATTACACCGGCACGAGCGTAGAGCACTTTCAGCCGTTCGTGCTGTTTACCAACTACACGCGCTACGTCGATGAGTTCGTGCGCTGGGCGATTGAGCAAGTGCAGGATCCCACCACGCCTTACGACAGCCTGGCCTGCGCCGGTGAAGTGGTGATCACCGCCGATACGCAAGACCCGACGGCGATGATGTCCGATCTGGCGTGGAAGAAGCACCAAATGCCGGCATGGCACCTGACATCACCGAATCGTCGCGGCATTACGCTGGTGAACATCGGCGTGGGGCCATCCAATGCCAAAACCATCTGTGACCACCTGGCGGTGATTCGTCCGCACGCCTGGCTGATGATTGGCCACTGCGGTGGACTGCGCGAAAGCCAGACCATCGGCGACTATGTGCTGGCGCATGCCTACCTGCGCGACGACCACGTACTGGATAGCGTACTGCCGCCAGATATCCCAATCCCGAGCATCGCCGAAGTGCAGCGCGCACTGTATGACGCCACCAAAGCGGTCAGCGGCATGCCCGGCGAAGAAGTTAAACAGCGCCTGCGCACCGGCACCGTGGTCACCACCGATGACCGTAACTGGGAGCTGCGCTACTCCGCTTCGGCGCTGCGCTTCAACCTGAGCCGCGCCGTAGCGGTTGATATGGAGAGCGCCACCATCGCCGCGCAGGGTTATCGCTTCCGCGTGCCTTACGGCACCTTGCTATGCGTATCCGATAAACCGCTGCATGGCGAGATCAAGCTACCGGGCCAGGCAAACCGCTTCTATGAAGGCGCAATCTCCGAGCACCTGCAGATTGGCATCTGCGCGGTAGAACTGCTACGAGCTGAAGGCGACAAGCTGCATTCGAGGAAGCTGAGAACCTTTAACGAGCCGCCGTTTAGGTAATCATGATGAGTTCCGGCCCATGAAGGGCCGGAACCGTGCAGTAAAGCGCGTCATGACATTTTCAAAACGATATTCTGCACAAACCACGCCAGCACCAGAAGGCCGGTCGGTATCATGATTTTCCAGGTGATGCTGTTGTTGAAGGCAGATATTTTATCTTCCAGCTGATTGAATCTCTGATTAACTCTGTCGAACTTCTCATCAATCCTTTCAAACTTCTCATCAATTTTTTCGAACTTCTCATCTATCTTTCCAAACTTCTCATCTATCTTTTCGAACTTTTTATCGAATTTGTCTTCCATCCGCTCAAACTTTTTATCGAGACGTTGTTCAAGCGCCCCCAGCTCGCCCATAATCTCCACACGCATCACGCCCTGCTCGGCTCTGACCTTTTCGATATCCGCTTTAGTCGCAAAATGCTCTGAACGCGCAGTTAGCACAGCAACATCCATCTGAATCTGCTGCGTGGTTTTTTCCAGCTCTTCAACGCGTTTGGTGAGTTGTTCCATTTGGTGATCTCCTTTGTTACCAACGTCAAAAATAAGCGGTGGGAACACACGAGTTGTATTGCTAATGGGGTAATCCATCACCGAATCCTCTTCCATCGCGCAGCTCAATCTTTCCACCACACTGTTAGTGAAACAGATTTGCGCAGCGTTAACATTCCACGATCCCGCCATTCACAGCACATTTTTTGCGGGCAGGTTTAAATAACACGCAAAGCCTGGGCTGTTTTGAGAGGGAAGGAAAGTGAGCATCAAAAAGGATTGCGAAGTGTCACGCAGAAAATAAACGAAGGGATGCAACAGCAGACACGGAAGCCCGAGCGGGCTTCCGTTAAGCAACATTTACGCGCTCAGCCAGCCCAGTTTGATAACAAACAGAATCGACAAAATGATCAGCGCCGGGTTGACCTCTTTGGTGCGGCCGCTCAGCAGTTTCACCACCGTCCAGGTGATGAAGCCGAACGCAATACCGTTGGCGATCGAGTAGGTCAGCGGCATGGTCAGCGCGGTCACGGTTACCGGCGCGGCGGTGGTGATATCTTTCCAGTCAATATCCGCCAGGCCAGACGCCATCAGCACCGCCACAAACAGCAGCGCTGGTGCGGTGGCATAAACCGGTACGCTGCCCGCCAGCGGCGAGAAGAACAGGCTCAGCAGAAACAGAATCGCCACCACAATCGCCGTCAGGCCGGTGCGGCCACCGGCGCTGACGCCGGCAGCAGATTCCACATAGCTGGTGGTGGTTGAAGTACCAAGCAGCGAGCCGAACAGCGCGGCGGCGCTATCTGCGATCAACGCACGGCCCATTTTCGGCACGTTGCCCTGCTCATCTGCCAGACCGGCGCGCTTGGTCACACCCAGCAAGGTGCCGGTGTTATCGAACACGTCCACGAACAGGAAAGCGAAGATTACGCTCACCAAACCGACGTTAAAGGCACCGGCGATATCCAGCTGCATAAAGGTTGGCGCGATAGAGGGCGGAGCGGAGAACACGCCACCAAACGGCGTCAGGCCAATGCCCATAGAAATGAAGGTCACCACCAGAATGCCGATCAGCACCGCACCGGTAACGCGACGCGCTTCCAGCACCACAATGATGAAGAAGCCGAGCAGCGCCAGCAGCGGACCCGGTTTGGTCAGGTCGCCCAGGCCAACCAGCGTTGCTGGGTTATCCACCACGATACCCGCGCCTTCCAGCGCGATAATCGCCAGGAACAGACCGATACCGGCACCAATACCGGCACGCAGCGGCAGCGGAATACTGTTAATAATCCACTCACGGATTTTGAAAAGCGACATGGCAAAGAAGATCACCGCCGACAAGAACACCGCGCCCAGCGCGACTTGCCAGGTGTAACCCATATGCAGCACCACGGTATAGGTGAAGAAGGCGTTGAGGCCCATGCCCGGTGCAAGTGCAATCGGATAGTTAGCGATCAGGCCCATTAACACACAGCCAATCGCCGCCGCCAGACAGGTCGCCACGAAGACCGCACCTTTATCCATGCCGGTTGCGCCGAGAATGCTCGGGTTAACAAACAGGATGTAAGCCATTGCCAGGAAGGTGGTGATACCCGCAATGATTTCGGTGCGAACCGTGGTGTTGTGCGCTTTTAGTTTGAAGAGTTTTTCTAACATCATCATCTCTCATGAGCGGAGACGGCACGAATGCGCGCGCTCCTTGCCAATGTGGTTTACATGCTTATTGTTGTTTTGAAAGCGAAGCAAACTGGACAACAGGTTGTGAAACCTTGCGCTTTCCCCTGTCCATATAGCAATAGCTATGCCACTCCCCTACGCAATCGATTACGTTTTCATTTGCGGCTGCGGCTAAGATTATTCTGAACCAGAATGAGGCGCGATTATGGTGCATTGCACCAGCGCCGCGCAATCGTTTTCCTACCTGACGATGGTTTGGCAAAAAGAGTGCGGCACTGCACGCTTCCGCACTCTGCCAGGCGATGGCGCTCACGTTTCTGTTGCCTTAATCAGCAGGTAAAAAACATCGGGTTACACTGCTTTTAACCCTTTCGTAACAAAAGAGGCGCATCCATGAAGCCCGCGATTCTGGTGGTCGATGATGATCGTGCAGTGTGCGAATTGCTGCACGATGTGTTGAATGAACATGTATTTACCGTTTATTGCTGCCATCAGGGGAAAGATGCGCTGGCTCTGCTGGCGCTGCACCCGGAAATTTCACTGGTGATGCTGGATATGATGCTGCCAGACACCAACGGCTTGCTGGTGCTGCAACAGATGCAGCGGCAGCGTCCCGATCTGCTAGTGATCATGTTGACCGGCATGGGTTCGGAAGCGGATATGGTGGTGGGGCTGGAGATGGGCGCGGATGATTACATCGCTAAACCGTTCAATCCGCGCGTGGTAGTGGCTCGGGCACGCGCGGCGCTGCGACGCTGCGGACGGCTGGTGCAGCCGGAAGCGTTAGCGGATGAAGGTTGGCAATTTAACGGCTGGCGCCTCGACGATGCGCGCTGCCAGCTGTTCAATCCACAACGCGAAAGCGTGCCGCTAACGCAAGGTGAATACACGCTGCTGCGCGCGCTGGTGGCGCATGCGCGCAAAGTATTAACCCGCGATCAGTTGCTCGAACTGACGCACAGCGAAAGCCTTGAGGTGTTTGATCGCACCATTGATGTGCTGATTATGCGGCTGCGACGCAAGATAGAAATCAATCCGCATCAACCGAGCCTGATCCGCACCATTCGCGGTCTCGGCTATGTTTTCTCCGCCGACGTGATGCGTCCGGCCTCTTCGGCACGCGAAACGCAAATCGCCTGATCCATCCAGCGCTGCATCTCGGCTAATGGCCGCGTGCCGTCCAGCGCGTTGGCGGCATGCAGATTAAAACAGGCGCAGGTGTGCGCCAGCTTCAGCGTTTCCGTCAGCGACCAGCCTTCATGGCTGGCATAGAGCACACCGGCGCAAAACGCATCGCCCGCCCCCACGCTGCCAACGATCTCTTCTGGCGCTAAGCACCACGCCGGTTGCCAGCGCTCTTCGCCGTCCGCTTGCTGGCCCCACGCGCCTTCGGGTGCGTGGATCACCACCCGCTGACGTACGCCTTGCTGCATTAGCCAGGTAGCCGCCTCGGCAAAAGCTTCGGGGGCGGCAAGCCCGTGCGGCGTGCGCAAACTGATGCCGGTGAGTGATTGCGCCTCCAGTTCGTTGATCACCAGATAATCGAGCCAGCGCAGCGCAGGCACCACCAGCGGTCGATATTCGCCCACGCGCGACACCAAATCGAGGGAGGTGAGATAGCCGCGCTGCTGCATCTGCGCCAGCAGCCGTGCGCTGCGCGTGCCGTATTCATCGTCCGGCACATCAAGGCTATCCAGCAGCAGCAAATACCCGAGATGGAAGATGCGATGGGACGTGAAGACGTTGGCGAAGTGCGCCAGATCGAGCTTGCCATTGGCGCCGCGCGCATGGAAGAAGGTGCGCTGGCCATCCGGCGTGGTCATCACCTGCGTCATCGCCGTGTTAATGCTCGCGGTGCGCTGTACAAACTGGCGGTCGATGTGATGATCGTCAAGCAGTTGCAGGATGTAGTCGCCGTCGCTGTCCTCGCCTACTATGCCGACGCCCGCCAGCGGCAGATTCAGCTGCATGCGCGCCAGCGTAAACAGCACGTTGAGCGCCGCGCCGCCGCTGCACTTCTCGCTGTGCTGAATCTCGGTTAGCCAGCCTTGTTCCGGCCAATGGCTGATGCGCTGCACGTGATCCACCAGCATGCTGCCGGCACCGATGATTCCGTTACGCACCATGCGATTATGCCCTCCCGGCGCTGCCGAATACCTGCATCTGCTGCGCCACCACGTTGGCGATGTCGCGCTCTACCGCCATCAACAACTCAGCAAAGGCGTCGTAGCGCGCATCGCGTTGGGCGATCTGCGCTTCAATCGCCCCGAGCGCCGCCTGCGACATGCCGGTATAGAAATTGATTTTGTTAATGCCAAGGCTGACGGCGCGGCGGAAATCCGCGTCGCTAATGCCGGAACCGCCATGCAGCACCAGCGGAATGCCGGCCGTCGAGCGAATCGCAGCCAGCCGGTCAAAGTCGAGTTTGGGTTCGCCTTTGTATTTGCCGTGCGCATTGCCAATCGCCACCGCCAGGCAATCAATGCCGGTGGAGTGCACAAAATCAGCGGCCTGCGCCGGATCGGTAAATTTATCGCTGTCGGCTTCGCCAAACAGCGCTCCGCCTTCATCGCCGCCCACCGCACCAAGTTCGGCCTCTACCGATACGCCGAGCGCGTGACACATCTTCACCACCTCGCGCGTCTGGCGCACGTTCTCCTCATAGCTGAGCGTCGAGCCATCGAACATGACCGAGGTAAAGCCAAGGCGAATCGCCTGCATCACCGCCTCAAAATGCAGGCCATGATCGAGATGCAGCACCACCGGAATAGCGTGCAGCGCCGCTTCGGTACGCACCGCGGCGACCAAATGCTCGAGGCTGACATACTTAAAATGCACTTCAGCGATGCTGATAATAAACGGCGAGCGCTGCCGCTCAGCGGCCTGATAGAGCGCGCGCAGGAAATGGGTGTCGAGGACGTTAAACGCGCCAAGCGCGTAGCCGTTCTGTTGCGCATGGGCCAAACCCTGCGCCAGTGAAATCAGTGCCATATCAGGCTCCTTTAGGCCAGCCAGCGGTGATATTCGTTACACAGCAGCCAGCGTGGTGCTTCATCTTCATCCAGCGGATTGAAGCGCGCCAGCGGCGTGAGAAACACATTGTCATGTTCGTCGTCATTGGGCATCGAGACTTCACCCACCAGCACATCGCCGTAGCCCTCTTCGCCCCAAAAGCTGTGCCAGATGCCCGGTAGCAAGGTAATGCTTTCACCCGGCGATAAACGCAGTTGCGAACCGGCGGCGTGGGTTTGGCGGATGCCATCGAGCGTGACGTTCACCGCCGTATCAGCCAGCTGATTGCCCGCACGGTTATGCAGCGTGACGATCAGATTGCCGCCGCCGCGATTGATAATGTCTTCCATCTTTTGCGGGTGATAATGCATCGGCGTGACCTGCCCTTCGCGCACATGCATGATTTTTTCGGCGTAAGGTTTGGCCCACGGCTGACCACCCCGCGAACCGTTGCGCAATGTGAACAGGGTTAAACCGGTTTGATTGAAATCGTCAGCGCCGAAGCTGGTGACATCCCAGCCAAGATGCAGCGCCAGCAGTTCATCGGCGTCATGTTTATCGAGCGCGCGCCACTGGCTGAGGCCGTAATCGGCCCACGGCGGCAGATGCACATCCTGGCGCATAAAGAATTCGCGGGTGCGTTGTAGGATCGCATTCACTTCTGAGCGTTGCATCTTCTCCTCCTTTCCACGCTGGCCCTCACCCCAGCCCTCTCCCGCAAGCAGGAGAGGGCGCTATTTGTCCCCTCTCCCATTTATGGGAGAGGGTTAGGGTGAGGGTGAGGGACAGCGGCTGCTTACTTCACCGTCCAGCCCTTATAGCTGCTGACGCTGTTACGATCGATCATCGTCACCGGAATCAGCACCGGCTTATCTGGCGCGGGCTTGCCCTGCAGGATGTCATAGCCGATCTCCACCGCTTTCGCCGCCATCACCTGCGGGTCCTGCGCTGGCGTGGCCACGAACAGCGAGCCTTTGCGTTTCAGCGCCTCTTCACCGTCTGGCGATCCATCGACGCCGACAATAAAGAACTCATTGCGCTGAGCCTGTTTCGCCGCCAGATCGGCACCAATTGCCGTTGGGTCGTTAATCGCGAACACTGCATCGATCTTCGGATTGGCCGACAGCAGGCCGGTCATCACTTCGAGGCCACCTTCGCGGCTGCCTTTGGCGTTCTGGTTGTAGGAGAGCAGCTTGATGTCCGGATGGGTTTTCAGCTCGGTCATGCAGCCTTCCACACGGTTCTGCACCGCAGAAACCGGCGGTCCATTGATGATCACCACGTTGCCTTTGGCCTTCAGGCGGTCGGAGATGTATTTACACGCCATGGCGCCAGCGGCGGTGTTATCGGAGGTGATAGTGGCGTTAGCGCCGTCTGCCGCCACGTCGACCGCCACCACCACAATCCCGGCATCACGCGCACGTTTTACCGCGGGCGCGATACCTTTGGAATCGGCGGCGTTAAGGATGATCATGTCCACTTTAGCGGCAATGAAGTTGTCAATCTGCCCCACCTGCTGGCCGAGATCGTAGCCGCTGGAGACCAGCGTTACGTTGACTTTGTCGCCCGCCAGTTCACGCGCTTTCAGCTCGGCACCTTTGGTGATCTGCACGAAGAACGGGTTGGCGAGATCGCCGACGGTCACACCAATGGATTTCAGCTCTTTGGCCTGCACCAATGGCGCGCTCAGAAGCGTAGCCGCCAGCAGTCCGGTTAGAATCGGATTAAAACGCATAGTCGATGTTCTCCTGCTTTTTGGTTTTTATGGTGAGTGCTCGCTGTCCCCCTCCTCGGTCCTCCCCCACAAGTGGGGGAGGAAGATGCTGCAAAATGTGAGTGTGGAAGCTGCATGTGGCAGCATCTCCTTCCCCCATTTATGGGGGAAGGCCGGGATGGGGGACAGCAAGCACGATATAACTCAACCCACGTGATGCCGCGTCCGGTACTTATCGATCAACACCGCGATAATGATCACCGCGCCCTTGATCACTAACTGCCAGAAATAGGAGACGCCCATCAGCGTCATCCCGTTATTCAGCGTGGCGATAATCAGCGCACCAATCAGCGTGCCGGTGATGGTGCCGATGCCGCCGACAAAGCTGGTGCCACCGAGGATCACCGCCGCTATCGCATCCAGCTCGTAACCGACGCCAAGGTTGCCGTTGGCGCTGTAGAGCCGCGAGGCGCTCATCAATCCGGCCAGCCCCGACAGCAAGCCGCTCATGGCGTAGACAAACAGCAGCACCACGCTGACTTTGATGCCGGTCAGGCGCGCCGCCTGCACGTTGCCGCCAACGGCATAAATGTGTACGCCTAAGGTAGTGCGACGCAGAATGAACCAGCACAGCGCGATCACCGCAAAGGCGATGATGATCAGCCACGGAACCGGCCCGAGATAGCCGTTGCCTATCCACTCAAAGTTGATGTCGGAGTTGATCACCGTGGTGCCGTTCGCTAGCAGATAAGCCGCGCCGCGCATCGCGGTGTAGGTGCCGAGCGTGACAATAAAGGGCGGCAGCCCCGCCCACGCCACCAGAATGCCGTTGAACAACCCCATAATCAGCCCGGCACCTAACGCCGCCGGAATCGTCAGTGACGCAAACGCCGGATCGAGCGACACCGCCATCGCTACCACCGCCGTGGTGCCGAGCATCGAGCCGACCGACAAATCGATGCCGCCGGTGAGAATGACAAAGGTCATGCCCGCCGCCAGCACGATGTTGATCGAGGCCTGACGCGTAATGTTGAGCAGATTGCCCTCGGTGAAGAAGTTCGGCGTGACAAAGCCGAACACCGCCACGATCAGGATCAAAATCGGCAGGATGCCGACGGTTTGCAGCAGGTCACTCATTAACGCGCGCTTGAGGGTGGGACTTTTTACGCGTGCGGATTCACTGGTCATTGCGCTCTCCTCAGGCCTGAACCGGCTGCGCGCCGGTGGCCAGTGTCATAATGTTTTCCTGGCTAATCTCTGCCCCACTCAACTCACCGGCGATGGCGCCTTCACGCATCACATAAACGCGGTCGCTCATGCCCACCACTTCCGGTAACTCGCTGGAGATCATTAAAATCGCCACGCCCTGCTGCGCCATCTGCTGCATCATGCGGTAGATTTCGCTCTTGGCGCCGACATCAACGCCGCGCGTCGGCTCATCGAGAATCAGGATGCGCGGTGCAATCGCCACCCAGCGTGAAATCAGCAGCTTCTGCTGATTACCGCCGGACAAGCCGCCCGCGCGCACCTGGGCATGCGGCACGCGGATGTTCAGCGCATCAATCGCCTCGCTGGCGATCTTCTGCCCTTTGCGCCGATTAAGCAGGCCGTAGCTGGCATCGCGCTCCAGCGTCGCCATCACAATGTTGTCCTGCGCCGCCAGTTCAAGGAACAAGCCCTGCTCTTTGCGGTTCTCGGTGAGAAAACCGATGCCGCGTGCGATGGCGTCGCGCGGCGAGTGAATCTGCACTTTCACGCCGTCGATCCAGATCTCACCGCCGCTCGGTTGATGCACACCAAAAATCAGCTGCGCCAGTTCGCTGCGTCCGGCGCCGACCAGCCCCGCCAGCCCGACAATCTCGCCGGCCCGCACCGACAGGCTGCTGGGACGCACTTTGTGTTTGTCGCACAGGTGATTGACGGCGAGACGGATGTCGCCGAGCGGAATATCGCGGTCTTTGTTGAACAGATCGCTGAGCGGCCGCCCGACCATCATGCGCACCAGCTCGCTGGCGTTAAGCTGCTCGCGCGTCAGGCTACCGACGTACTGCCCGTCACGCAGCACGCTCACGCGATCGGATAGCTCATACACTTCCGCCATGCGATGGCTGATGTAGATAATCGCCATGCCTTCGCTGCGCAGCCGTTTAATCAGCGCAAACAGCTGCTCGGTTTCACGGTTGGAGAGCGCGGCAGTCGGCTCATCCATCACCAGAATGCGGCTGTTGCGGTGCAGCGCGCGGGCGATTTCCACCTGCTGCTGCTCGGCAATACTCAGGCGGCTCACCAGATCGGTGGCGCTGAACTGCGCACCCAGGCGATCAATCACCCGCTGCGCCTCTTCCGCCATCTGGCGACGCTTCACCAGGCCTCCACGCGTGATTTCACTGCCGAGAAAGATGTTCTCCGCCACCGTCAAATTGGGTGCCAGATTGATCTCCTGATAAATCAGGGTGATGCCCGCCGCCAACGCCTCTTTTGGGCCTTTTATGACATACGGCTGGCCGTCGATAAGAATTTCCCCGCTGCTGGCGGTATAGGCGCCGGCCAGAATTTTCATCAAAGTACTTTTGCCCGCGCCGTTTTCGCCCATCAGCGCATGCACTTCACCGGGCCAGACCGTGAGATCCACGCCCTTGAGCGCATAGAAGTTGCCGAAGCGTCGGGTGATTCCCCGCATGGAGAGTATCGGTGTGGCATCCATTTACAGACTCCTGCTGGCAAAGGTTGCAGCGAGTAAAACCTGCTTAGATAAATGGAAAATGTCAGCGGCCATTCATATTTGTCATATTTCGCCCCGATCGCGCTTCTATACTCGCCAGCAGTTGAGCGGTAAGGAGTGGCAGCTATGAGTCACAGTCTGCACTGGCACGCGGGCGCGCGCAGTCGCCTGCTGCTGTTTAATCTGCTGGTGATGTCAGTGACGCTGGCGGTGAGCCTGGTCGCGATTTTTGGATTTCGCCACGCAGGTCACATTCAGGAACAGGCGCAGGCACAAACGCTGGCCGATATGAACGGCAGCCTGGCGCTGGCGCGCGACACCGCCAATGTGGCCATTGCGGCGGTGCGGTTATCGCAGGTGGTCGGCGCGCTGGAGTATCAGAGCGAATCGGCGCGCCTGCAGCAAACGCAGCGGGAACTGCAACAGTCGCTGAGCTTGCTGGCAAGTGCGCCGCTGGCGGCACAGCAGCCGCAGCTGCTAGCGCGTATTCGTGAGCGCAGCCAGACGCTGGAACAAACCATTAATCAATTGCTGCGCGCCGGGCATCAGCGCCATCTGCAGCGCAACGTGATGCTGAGCGGCTTGTGGCAATCGCAGCTGTTACTCAATCGCATTGACCTGCTTACGCGCACCGATTCCCCTTCTGCCGCGCTGCGTCAGCAAACCCACAGCTTATTCAGCGTGGCGATTCAATCCAGCGCGCCACAGGCCGCGGTGCAGCAGCTGCAATCGGTGCTGCGTCAGTGGCAAGCGTTAAGGCTCAACGGCGCGCTGAATACCCAGGTGCAGCGGCTGATCGCCACCAGCACGGATTTGCAGCCGGTGGCGCAGCAGCTGGAGCAGAGTGATATCGCCATCGCCTACGCGACTTATCGCATCAAAGCGCTGGTGGCGATGCTCAACGATGACATCACCCATTACGTGCAGCTGGTGGCGCAACAGAGTGACGCACGCAGCGCGGTGACGCATGAAGAGCTGGATTCGATCATCGGCTTTATCGGCCTGTTTATGCTGCTGGCGCTGCTGATCACCGGTTACGCCGGTTACTACATTTACCGCAATCTCGGTTCGAGTCTGACCGCCATCGCCCACGCCATGACGCGGCTGGCGCAGGGTGAAAAGAGCGTCAACGTGCCGGGCCTGGCGCGGCGCGATGAGCTGGGCGATCTGGCGCGCGCCTTCAACGTGTTTGCGCGCAATACAGCGTCGCTGGCGCACACGTCGCGCCTGCTAAAAGAGAAAAGCAACCAGCTGGAATCGACCTTTCTCGCCATGCGCGACGGCTTTGCGCTGTTCGATAACAGCGGTCAGCTGGTGGTATGGAATGCGCAATATGCCGAGCTGCTCGGCATCGCGCCGCGTGAACTGCATCGCGGTTTGCACTATCAGCAGCTACTCAAACGCGTTGATGTCGAGCTCAACGGAATAGCCGATGCGCAGGAAGTACGGCTGGCGGATGGCCGCACGCTGGAGCTGCGCTTCAGCCCGGTGCCGCGGCGCGGCATGGTAAATACCGTGCTGGAGCGCACCACGCGCAAGGCGCTGGAGGAAGCGCTGCTGCACAGCCAGAAGATGAAAGTCGTGGGACAGCTGACCGGCGGACTGGCGCACGACTTCAATAATCTGCTGGCGGTGATCATTGGCAGCCTGGCGTTAACCGTCGATCAGCTGCCGCCCGGCACGCTCGCCAGCCGCATCGAACGCGCGCGTCAGGCCGCCGACCGTGCGGCGCAGCTGACGCAGCGCTTGCTGGCCTTCTCACGTAAGCAGGCGCTCTATCCGCGCGCGGTGTCGGTGGTGGAGCTGGTGGATAATCTGCATTCGCTGCTGCAGCACGCGCTGCTGCCCGGCCAGCAGCTGATAATTGATGCGCAGCGACCCGGCTGGCCAGCGTGGATCGATGCCGGACAGCTGGAGAACGCGCTGATCAATCTGGTGGTCAACGCGCGCGATGCCATGGCGCAGCAGAGCGGCGAAATCCGCCTGCGTATCTGGAATCAGCGTAAACAGGAAGCCGACGGCAAGCGCGATCGCGTTACCATTGAAGTGATCGATCACGGCTGCGGCATGTCGGCCGAGGTGCGTGAACAGGTGTTTGAGCCGTTCTTCACCACCAAAGCCATCGGCAGCGGCAGCGGTTTGGGCTTATCGATGGTGTATGGCTTTGTGCGGCAATCCGGCGGCCAGATTGAGCTGGAAACCGCGCCAGGACAAGGCACCACCGTGCGGCTGTTATTACCGCGCGCGCCCGAAGCGGCGCAACCGCTCAGCGTGCCGCCGCCGCTGGTGCCGCAGGCCAGCAACGATCGGCTGGTGTTGGTGCTGGATGATGAACCGACGGTGCGGCAAACGCTGTGCGAACATCTGCATCAGCTGGGTTATCTGACGCTGGAGTGTGGCGACGGCGAAAGCGCGCTGAGGCTGCTGCGCCAGACGCCGGATATCGATCTGTTAATCAGTGATTTGATGCTGCCGGGCGGCATTAACGGCGCGGATGTGATTCGCCAGGCGCAGGCGCAGTGGCCGCATCTGGCGACGGTGTTGATCAGCGGTCAGGATCTGCGCCAGACGCAGGTCACGCTGCCGCTGTGTGAGCGGCTGGCAAAACCCTGGCATCAGGCGCAGCTGGTGCAGGCGCTGGAGCGCGCCTGGCAGCGCAGTGAACGGCTTAGTCGCGCGCGGCAGGCTGCCACAACGGCACCCCTTTCCCCGTGATGTAACGCTTCCGCAGCTTGCTGGAGACCACATCCATGATCATCACCACCGCCACCAGAATCAGGGTCAGGAACATCACTACATCCCAGTTCCATAAACGCATGTTCTCGGCATACACCAGGCCGACGCCGCCCGCGCCAACAAAGCCCAGCACCGCTGCGGAGCGGGTGTTGGACTCAATCTGATACAGGCTGAGCGCGAGGAAGGTCGGGAACGATTGAGTGAAAATGCCGTAGCGATGTTTTTGCAGGCTGTTCGCGCCCACCGCGCTGAGACCGCGACTCGGCGAACGCTCCACCGCTTCGTGCCCTTCAGCGTAGAGTTTGCCGAGCAGGCCGACATCCTGCATCACGATCGCCAGCACGCCGGCCAGCGGTCCCATGCCGACGGCGCGCACGAAGATCAGCCCCCAAATCGCCATGTCGATGCCGCGCAGCACATCCAGTACGCGACGCACCACCAGCGCAATCGGACGCATCAGCGGATCGTGCATTACGTTACGTGCCGCCAGGAACGAGACCGGCAAGGCGATCAGTGACGCGGTCAGCGTGCCGGAGAACACAATCGCCAGCGTAATCCCGACTTGCGTGAAGTAGTAAGCAAACGGCCAGTTGAGGAAATCCTGCCAGACAAACATACGCAGGAAATAGCGGCTGAGCTGCTGGCAGCCAATGAGAAAACGGCTCCACTCAATGCCAAAGAATTCGAAAAAAAGCAGGTAATAGAGCGCGATGGCCAGCGCCATCAGCGCAACGCGCCGCAGATAGCGATTTTGCGCAGCAAACAGGGCGGCATGCTCCTGCTTAAGTTTGGCGACATCCGGCGCTAAGGCGATCATGATACGTCTCCTTCCACTACGCGGCGACGCAGCCAGCCGGACAGCGTATCCAGCAGCGACACCACCACAATGATCAGCAACAGCGTAATGCTGACCTGATCGTATCGATCGAGTTTGATATTGGTCATCAGCTCTTGCCCGATACCGCCCGCACCGACCAACCCGAGGATGGTGGAGGAACGGAAGTTGATCTCCAGACGCATAAAGCTGTAGGAGAGAAACGTTGGTTTGACCTGCGGCCAGAAGGCAAAGCGCATGCGCTGCAGTTTGCTGGCACCGCACGCCGCGAGGCCGCGCACCGGTTTATCCGAGGCGCTCTCAATCGCTTCGTAGAACAGTTTGGTCAGGCTACCGACGGTGTGCAGCGCCAGCGCGAGGAAGCCAGGAATGGCCCCAATGCCAAACGCCATCACGAACATCACCGCCCACGCCAGTTCGGGCATGGTGCGCAGGAAGGCGACAAACGCGCGGATCGCCATGCGCAGGCTGCGCGGCGTTTGGGTGTTGTCGGCTGCGAAGAACGCCAGCACGCCAGCCACCGCCACAGCTATGATGGTGGACGACAGCGCCAGTTGTAAGGTTTCCCAGATTAGCGGCAGCTGGTAGTGCAGGCGATAGCCCCAGTAAGCCAGCGATCCCTCGGTTTTCACATCGGAGAAGAGTTCCGACCAATGCAGCACCGGCAGCGTTTCGCCAATGTAATCGAAAAAGTGTGGCAGCGACTGCCAGACGGTGAGCAGGTTAAATTCCGCCATCTTGCCCGCGGCCAGATAGAGCGCCAGTAACAGCAGCGACCACAGCAGCGAGTCGCGCTTTTGCTGGCGGCGGATGCGTTGGTAGTAGTGTTCGAAATCGGTCAAGGGGGGATTCCTGTTGGTTGGGGACTTGCTGGATGGTGCTCGTTGGAGGGTGCTTGCTGGATTGTGCTCGCTGTCCCCCTCCTCGGTCCTCCCCCACAAGTGGGGGAGGAAGATGGTGCAAAATGCAGCTCCGAAGTCGCATGTGGCAGCATCTCCTTCCCCCACTTGTGGGGGAAGGCCGGGATGGGGGACAGCCAGCACCGACCGAGGAAGGTGACAGCCAGCACCAACTAAATTAACCGCGCGTACCCTTCATCAAATCACGCTTCATATCGATGATATTCTGGTAATCCGCCACGGTAGCTGGGCCGATGTGCTGGGCACCGCCAACCGCTTTAACAAAGCAGCCGTGATCTTCTTTATCCAGTTTCTTGATGGTGGCCACCACTTTCGCTTTGAAGTCAGCGGGCAGATTATTGCTCACCAGAATCGGACCGTTCGGGATCAGCGGCGACTGCCAGATAATGCGGATCTGCTTCATCAGATCCGGATGATCCATCCGTATCAAACGACCAAAGGCACCCGAGGTATAACCGGTTTCGCGGTCACCAATCAGCGACGTCCAGGTTACTGCGCCTTCGAACTGGCCGTTCAGCACGCCGAGGATGTCCTGCTCGTGACCGCCGGAAAAGGTGACGCTGGAGAAGGTGTTGTTGTACTTATCGTCCACCGTGCCGCCAAACTCTTTCTTGAACGCCTGGTTCGGCATCAGGAAGCCAGAAGTGGAATCCGGATCGGCCATGCCGAACGATTTGCCTTTCAGGTCTTCCAGCTTTTGGTACGGGCTGTCGGCTTTCACGATCACCACCGAGTGATAACCCTGCGAACCGTCTTTGTCGTCCACCACGATGCCCACCACATCCACCGCTTTCGGGTTCTGCAGATAAACCGAGGCAAATGAGGCGGGCGACATGCTCAGCACCAGGTCGATTTTGTTGCCCAGCAAGCCCTGAATCACGCCTGAATAGTCAGACGAGTTACGCAGTTTGGTATCCACCTGCAGCTCTTTATCGAAGAAATCTTTCACGCATTGGTTATCACCAATCTGCTGCGTGGCGTTCTGGCCGCCAAGAATCCCGAGGTTCAACTCTTTTGGTGCATCCGCTGCGTTTGCGCCAAATGCCATCGCAATAGTCAGTAAAGCTAAAGAAGTCAGTTTCATTCTTAGGTTTTCTCTTGCCGTGGGAGTTAGTGGAGCTGGTTAATTTCGTCGCCGTACAGCTCATGCATCAGGCCGTCGGTCAACCGGGAAGGATGTCCATCAAACAGCACTTTGCCGCGCTGAATACCGATGACGCGGGTGCAGTAGCTTTTTACCAATTCAATTGAGTGCAGGTTCACCATTACGCTGATGCCCTGCTCGCTCACCTGACGCAGCACGTCCATGATGCGCTTGGTGTTTTTCGGATCGAGTGACGCCACCGGTTCGTCCGCCAGCAGGATGCGCGGGTTCTGCATCAGCGCCCGGCAAATCGCCACGCGCTGCATCTGGCCGCCAGAGAGATTTTCCGCACGCTGCAGCGCCTGCGGCAGCATGTTCATCCACTGCAGCAGTTCGATTGCGCGGGCGCGGTCGGTTTCGGAGAAGACTTTAAAGAACGATTTCAGCGTCGAGGTTTGGCTTAAACGACCGAGCAGCACGTTGGTCAGCACGTCGAGGCGCGGCACCAGACAGAAGTCCTGGAAGATCATGCCGCATTCGCTGCGCCATTCACGCATCTGGCGGCTGTTCAGCGTCACCACATCGCGATCCACTTCGCCGTGGCGATTGCTGAGGATCGCGCCCTGTGAAGCGCTGATGGTGCCGTTGAGCATGTGTAACAGTGTCGATTTGCCTGCGCCCGAGCGGCCAATCACCGCCACCAGCTCGCCCGCATGCAGATCGAAGCTGACGTTATCCAGCACCTGGTTGGCGCCGTACGCTTTGCACAATCCCTGCACCGAAAGCACCTTGTTGCCCTGCCCGGTAACGTGCGGGAAGGGATTGTCGACAACGGTTTTCAGTAATGCCTGTGCCATGTTGCACTCCATCTCTTCTGAGCTGTTGATTGCACGCTATTACGGGCAAAACGGATGAAAGCTTGATGACAGTAAAATGATTAAACGGTGACAGCGGCTGGATCGGTCAGCAACTGGCGCAGCGTTAGCAGTGTTTCGCTCAACGCACCATCATTATTCAACGCATAACAGTGCGCGGGCAGCGGTTCGGCGGCACGCGCCAGCCGTTGCGCGATCTCCGCTTCTGACTCGCGCCCACGCTGCCGCAAACGCGCTTCCAGCACCGCTGGCGAAACCTGTAACACCAGCGGCAGCAGCTGCGTGCCGTAATGCTGCTGCACCATCGGCAGATGCAGGCGCGAGCCGTTCACCAGCACGTTCATTCCGCGCGCCAGCCACAGATCGATCTCCTCGCCCAGCCCGTAATACATGCCGTGCGCCTGCCAGCTGACGGCGAACAACCCCAGCGCCTCGCGCCGTCGAAACTCGGCTTCGCTTAGCGCCACGTGGTTCTCGCCGCCCGCATCGGCGGCGCGCGTAATGTAGCGATGGGCGATCAGCAAATTCTCCGGCGGCGCTTCACGCAGCGCGTTCAGCAGGCTGTCTTTTCCCGCGCCCGAAGGCCCGGTAAGCCAGATCAGGCGCGCCATCAGAACACCCGCTTGCCTTGCGACCAGACGTGACGAATGTGCGAATGACCATGATCGGTATGCACCAGCACCAAATCGGCACGCAGTCCTTCGGCGATGCGCCCGCGATCGTGCAGGCCAATTGCCCGCGCCGGATTGCGGGTCACCAGCGCGGCCGCCTGCGGCAGCGTCAGCGTGTTGCGCTCATCGGCCACCAGCCGGAACACCGCATCGAGCAAGCTGGCGGGATAGTAGTCGGAGGAGAGAATATCCAGCAGGCCGTGGCTGGCGAGTTCTGCCGCTGCCACGTTGCCGGAGTGCGAACCGCCGCGCACGATGTTGGGCGCGCCCATCAGCACCTGCATGCCGCAGTTGCGTGATGCGCGTGCCGCCTCCAGCGTGGTGGGAAATTCGGCGATGGCGCTGCCGACCGCATGCGATTCGGCAACGTGCGCCGCCGTGGCATCATCGTGGCTGGCCAGCGGAATGCCGCGCGATCGGCACAAGCTGGCAATGGCGTTGCGGTTAGGCGTGGAGAACTCGGCGGCCAGCGCCAACTGCTCACGCTCAAACTGATCCATCTGCTCGTCGTTGAGCTGATATTTGCCCTGATAATAGGTGCGATACATCTCCAGCGAGGCGTACTGGCGCTGGCCCGGCGAATGATCCATCAGCGACACCAGCGACAGCTCCGGCGTGTTGATCAGCGCTTCAAATAGCGGCAGCGTGGTGTTGTGCGGCAGTTCGCAGCGCAGATGCAAATGGTGATCGGCGCGGTTAATGCCTTTGCGATTGCTGTCCTGAATCGCGTCGATCATTTTGGTGAGATTATCCAGACGATGGCCGCCATCGCGGACGTCGCCGACGCCAATCGCATCCAGCACCGTGGTGATGCCGCTGGCGGCCATCAGCGCATCGTGGCTGCTCATCGCCGAATAGGCGGGCCAATCCACCTTCGGACGTGGCGCAAAGAACTTGTCGAGGTTATCGGTGTGCAGCTCCACCAAACCCGGCAGCAGGAAGGCGTTTTCGCCATCCAGCGCGCCCGGCTGTTGGCTGACGCTGTCGCTAAAGCTGGCGATGCGCCCGTCACGGATTTCCAGCGATCCCGTTACCACTTCGTTTTCCAGCACCAGCTGGACGTTGTTGACGATCATGCTTCTGCTCCTGCTTGCATTGGCTGCATGACGTGCAGGCGATCGGCCACGCGTGCGCGCACCGCTTCGTCATGGAAAATTCCGACAATGGCGGCACCGCGGGCGCGCGCCTGTTCAATCAGTTCCACCACCGCAGCGCTGTTGGCGCTGTCGAGCGAGGCGGTTGGCTCATCCAGCAGCAGCACCGGATAGTCGGCGATAAAGCCGCGTGCGATGTTGACGCGCTGCTGTTCGCCGCCGGAGAAAGTGGACGGCGCCAGTGACCATAAACGCTCCGGCACGTTGAGGCGCGTCAGCAGTTCTTTGGCGCGCTTTTCGCAGAAGGCGCGCTCGGTGCCGCGCTCCAGCAGCGGCTGCATGACGATCTCCAGCGTGGGCACGCGCGGGATGACGCGCAAAAACTGGCTGACCCAGCCAACGGTGTGGCGGCGAATCGCCAGAATCTGGCGGGCGGGCGCGTTGGCCATGTCGATCCATTCGCCCTGATGTTGCAGCCAGATGTGACCGCTGTTGGCCTGATAGTTGCCGTACAGCGCGCGCAGCAGCGTGGATTTGCCGCTGCCGGAGCGGCCATGCAGCACCACGCATTCGCCGCCGCTGACGTCAAGATTGGCGTCCTGCAATACCGGCAGCGCGGCGCCGCTTTGGTTGTGCAGCACAAAGGTTTTGCTCAGATGCTCTACGCGCAATAAAGGTTGCATAGTGATGTCCGCCATTAGTTAAGCACCGATGAAACCAGCAGCTGCGTATACGGATGATGCGGATCGTCCAGCACCCGGTCGGTCAATCCGCTCTCCACCACGCGCCCCTGCTTCATCACCAGCAGGCGATGCGCCAGCAAACGCGCCACGCCGAGATCGTGCGTCACAATCACCACCGCCAGATTCAACTCGCGCACCAGCGTGCGCAGCAGATCCAGCAGGCGCGCCTGCACCGACACATCCAGCCCGCCGGTTGGCTCATCCATAAACACCAGCGTCGGCTGCGTCACCAGGTTGCGGGCAATCTGTAAACGCTGCTGCATGCCGCCGGAAAAGGTGGTGGGCAGATCATCGATGCGATTGGCGGGGATCTCCACATCCTGCAGCCAGCGCATCGCCTCTTTACGAATATCACCGTAATGCCGCTGGCCCACCGCCATCAGCCGCTCGCCGATGTTGCCGCCCGCCGTGACCTGCGGACGCAAACCATCCAGCGGATGCTGATGCACCACGCCCCATTCGGTGCGCAGCAAGCGGCGGCGATCGCTCTCGCTCAGCTGATAGAGATCCTGCGCGCGATAAAGAATGTTGCCCTGCTGCGGCGCTAAGCGTGCCGACAGGCTGCGCAGCAAGGTGGTTTTGCCCGATCCGGATTCCCCAACAATGCCTAACACTTCGCCAGGATAGAGTTCAAAACTCACCTCTTCAAACCCTTTGCCGGGCGCGTAAAGGTGGGTGAGATGGTTGACCGCAAGCAGCGGCTGTTCACTGTGCATGCTGTTGTTCCTGCTGCTGGTGGCAAAAATCGGTATCGGAGCAGACAAACATGCGCGTACCGGCGTCATCCATCACCACCTCGTCGAGGTAGCTGTGGCGCGAACCGCACAGCGCGCAGGGTTCTTCCCACTGCTGCACGCTGAACGGGTGATCGTCGAAGTCGAGGCTTTCCACTTTGGTATACGGCGGCAGCGCATAGATGCGTTTCTCACGTCCGGCACCAAACAGCTGCAGCGCCGGCATCATGTGCATTTTGGGGTTGTCGAATTTGGGGATCGGCGACGGATCCATCACGTAGCGATCGTTGACCTTCACCGGATAGGCATAGGTGGTGGCGATATGGCCGTAGCGGGCGATATCTTCATACAGTTTCACCTGCATGATGCCGTACTCCTCCAGCGCGTGCATGGTGCGGGTTTCGGTCTCACGCGGCTCGATAAAGCGCAGCGGCTCAGGGATCGGCACCTGGAAAATCAGGATTTGATCTTCTTCCAGCGGCGTTTCCGGAATGCGGTGACGCGTCTGGATCAGCGTGGCATCACGGGTCGCTTCGGTAGTGGCCGCGCCGCTGACGCGCTGGAAGAAGCGACGAATGGATACCGCGTTGGTGGTGTCATCCGCGCCCTGATCGATCACCTTCAGCACATCGGCATCGCCAATAATACTGGCGGTGATCTGAATCCCGCCGGTGCCCCAACCGTAGGGCATCGGCATTTCGCGTCCGGCGAACGGCACCTGATAACCGGGAATCGCCACCGCCTTCAGAATGGCGCGGCGGATGGTGCGTTTGGTCTGCTCATCCAGATAACCGTTGTTGTAGCCGGTTAACTCACTCATGGTTCTGCTCCTGA
Organism: Pantoea sp. GbtcB22; assembly: GCF_019091025.1. Lineage (NCBI taxonomy): Bacteria > Pseudomonadati > Pseudomonadota > Gammaproteobacteria > Enterobacterales > Erwiniaceae > Pantoea > Pantoea sp. GbtcB22. The sequence goes on along the minus strand of NZ_JAGXKB010000001.1, from coordinate 8,552 downwards.
TGCGGTTGGCGCAGTTGCTTCAGCAGCTCAAGCTCCGCCTGGAAATCGACGTAGTGCGGCAGTTTCAGATGCGAGACAAAGCCCGCCGCTTCGACGTTGTCGGCATGCGACAGCACAAACTCTTCGTCCTGCGCCGGGCCGGCAATACGTTCGTGGTACTCCGGCGCCTGCAACGCGCGATCCACCAGCGCCATCGCCATCGCTTTGCGCTCGGAACGGCCAAACACCAGGCCGTAACCGCGCGTAAAGTGCGGCGCGCTGTCAGTTTCGGTGGTGAAGCCATTCACCATCTCGCATTCGGTCAGCAGGATTTCGCCAATCTCAATCTCAAAGCCCAACTCTTCCGGGCAGATTGACACGCTGAGATAACCGGTACGAATTTCACCGGCGAACGGATGGTTGCGGCCGTAGCCGCGCTGCGTCGAGTAGCCGAGCGCCAGCAGAAAACCTTCGTCGCCGCGCACCAGTTGTTGCAGCCGTGCGGCGCGCGTAGCCGGATAGCCTGGCGGTTCGCGCGTGATGTCGCACGGCTCGCTGCCGTCATCCTCTTCGCGTGCCGCCAATCCTTCCGCCGTCATCATGCTGAACACGTGCGGACAGCGTTGTGGCAGCGCCTGATCGTCACGTGGCGCGGCAGGCGTTTCGCCATTCGCCAGCAGGGTGAAATCGAGCAGACGATGGCTGTAATCGTAGGTTGGGCCGAGCACCTGGCCGCCCGGCAAATCCTTGTAAACTGCTGAGATACGGCGTTCGAGGCGCATCTCAGCGGTTGCCAGCGCCAGGCTATCGGCGAGGCGCGGCAGCGTGGTGCGATAGGCGCGTAGCAGGAAAATGGCTTCCACCAGATCGCCGCTCGCCTGTTTAATTGCTAAAGCCGCCAGCTGCGGATCGTAGATGCCGCCTTCGGTCATCACGCGATCGACCGCTAAACCCAACTGTTGCGCCACCTGATCGCAACCCAATTCGGCGACCTCGCGATCGCCACGACGCAGATCGGCCTGCAGCTGATGGGCGCTGGCTATCGCCTTTTCGCCCCCTTTGACCGCAACGTACATCAGCACACCTCCACGTCGGTGGTGCGTGGCAGCGCCATCATCGCTTCACCGCAGGTGAAAATCAGATCCACACCTTGCGGGAACGGATGCGGACGCTCACGCAGATAGTGCAGAATCGCCTCCGGCAGCTGCGGCGCAATGGCGCGCGGCTCACGTAAACCGGGACCGGACAGGCGCAGCGTCAAGCCACCGCTCAGTGACGGCACTTCCACAATCAGCGTGGTGCTTTTTTCCGGGGACATGTTGTCGCCAGAAGCAAACAGCGCCGGATCCGGATTGGCCGCCGCATGCGTCAGCGCAAAAGGGGCATCGCGCTCATCGACAATCGGCACGCCGGTGTGGAAACGCAGGTTGCTGCGTACCACGTCACTATCGATGCGGCCATCCAGCCACAGCGCACTCTCCTGATCGACCAGCGTCAGCAGCACCGCCGTGGCCGCCGGCGAGAGATCGCCCCAGCCCTGTTGCAGCGGCAGCGATACCATCACGCCCGGCTCGCTCATCGCTTTCAGGATGCGGCGAAAAGCACGTTGGGCATCGGCCACCGGATGGGTAAAACTTGCCAGTAAAGTCATCAGTTATCTCCGCGAACCAGCGTAAAGAAATCCACTTTGGAGCTGGCGATCTCACGCGCGCGCAGCTGTCGCTGCTCTTCACGCAGAGCCGCCAGCGGGGCAATCAATTTTTCCTGCAACAGCGCCTGGGTTTCCGGCTGTTGCAGCAGCGCATCAATCAGCGCGCAGCGTTCGGCGTGCGCTTTGTCGCGCCCCAGCACGTAGCTAAAGCCGAGCGTGCCGTTGTGCAGCTTCACCACCGCGCGCGTCACCGTGGCATCGCCCATCACAAAGCGCTTACCGCTGCCGCCCATGCGCGCCTGCAGGCGGGTTAAGCCGGTTTCTGCCGGACGGATGCGTTCAAAATCAGTAGTGATACGTAACGGCTGCCAGTGCGCCTCAAGCTGGCGGGCTTCACTGTGCGCCAGCACCGAGAGCCAATGCTGGCGGGCGGTTTGCTGTGTCATTCGTGCTCCAGAGTCAGTTCAATCATGTCGCCACGCGTCAGGCTGACGGAGTATTCCGCTACCTGACCGTCGCTGTGTTTATTGAGGGTGCGCACACACAGCAGCGGCGACTGCAGCGCAATCTCCAGCTGCTTGCACTCTTTGGCCTGCGCGCGACGCGTACTGATGCGGGTTTGGCTGCGCGTCAGGCTCAGGCCAAGCTGTTGCTGCATATAGTCGTGCAGTGAACCGCTGTGGAACTGTTGCAGCGCCGGCCACCAGCTGAGTTGCGCCAGGAAGTGGTTAATGACGCACACCGCCACGCCATTGACGCGGCGCAGCGTGCGCAAGTGAATAACGTTGTCGCCTTCGTTGACGCCCAGCGCGCTCGCCACATCGCTGCTCGCCGGACGCAGCACCGCCAGCAGACGCTCGCTGGTGGGATGACTGCCCTGCTCCATCAGGTTCTGGCTGAAGCGCGCCTGCGCATGCAGCGGATAATCGTACGGCCGCATTAGCACCAAAATGCCCACGCCGTGACGCCGTTGCAGCAGGCCTTTATTGACCAGCTCATCCACCGCGCGCCGCAAGGTGTGACGATTCACCGCGTAGTGATCGGCCAGCTGCTGTTCAGAAGGCAGATAATCACCGCAGCGATAGCGCTCCTGCAGCGCCTGCTCCAGCTGGGCGGCAACGGCCTGATAAACAGTGGTCGGATGTCTGGATATCTCCATCACGCTCAATACCTCATTCGCATTGGTTGAGGAACGCAGCGGGCTTGCTGCGGGATGGCGATTACATTGCGCATGTCAGATGACAGCGCCGTGACGGCTCAATGACGGGCGGATGAATTTGTTTTAGGGCAGCAGAATTGCAGCGAAACGGAGGGTGTTTTTAATAAATTATTTTTAACTGTTATGTTTGTGACAGCATTCAAAAAATTAACGCTAATTTACATCACGCTTTCAGCTCCCTTACAGAATACAGCCTGCGGATGTTCTGCTAGGTTAAAGGATGAACCCTTCTTGTCAGGCCAACTTTTAAAATGATTAACGCAATAAAACTATCGGATGGTTTTCGCCGCAACTTTGTGCGTGAAGTTATTTTGCCGCTGCTGGCAATTTTGCTTCTGACCTTTGTCGGCGCGGGCGTGGGTCTGTTCTGGGGCACAGCGTTAAGCAATAACGAAGCGCGCGATCAGCAACAGCGCATGATCCAGGCTTCGTTTACCCAGAGCCTGACGGAACATCTGCGCCAGCTGCGCAGCCTGACGCGCTGGTCTCCGCTGGCCGATCAGCTGGCGTCGTCGCATCCCGATCAACGCTGGCTGACGCAAAATGTCGGCGGCTGGCTCTATGACATGTTTGATCACCAGCTGGTGGTGCTGCTGGACCGCGACAACCAGCTGATTAACGTGTGGCGCAACGGCCAGCCGGTGCCGGACAAGCGCATCGGCCCTTATCTGCAGGACATGCTGAACAGTCCGCTGGTGCAAAACAGCGATGTGGTAGCCGGCCCCACCGATCACGCCGATTTCGTGCGCATCGGTCAACGCGCCGCCGCGCTGGCGGTGGGCGATATCAGCAGTACCAAACAGGCCGGGCGCTATCGTCTGGTGAGCATTAAGTTTCTCGACGATGGCTATCTGCGCAACCTCGCCGATCGCAGCCAGCTGCGTCAGTTGCATTTCAGCGACAGCGAGCCAGCGGGAAAAACCAAAGCGCGCTATCTACTGAACTCACAACAGGGCGAACCGGTCGGTTACCTCAGCTGGAATCCCGATAAGCCCGGCGCGCAGATGTTACGCACCCTCGGCCCGTCTACCTTGCTGTCGGTGATCCTGATTACCGTACTGTGTTGGGTGATGGTGCGCCGCATCTGGACCTCGTCACTCAAGCTGTCGCAGTCGCTGCTGAAACTCGGTGCCAGTGAAGCGCAGGCGCAGCATCTGGCATTTCATGATGTGTTAACCGGTTTGCCCAATCGTTCCCTGGTGGAAGACCGCTTAACTCAGGCGCTGGCGCTGGCCGGACGCCACGATCAGCGCGTGGCGCTGCTGCTGCTGGATCTTGATCGCTTCAAAAATATCAATGATACCTACGGCCATCACGCCGGCGATGAGTTGATCATTGAGGTGGCGCGCCGCCTCAATGAGATTGTGCGCACCAGCGACACCGTGGGCCGCATTGGCGGCGACGAGTTCATCATCGTGATGCCGGAGGTGGAGAATATTGGTCAGGTGCAATCGCTGGCGCAACGCATCATCAGCCGCCTGAGCGAGTCGTATCAGCTGGTGGGCAGCGAGCTGTGGGTGGGCGTCAGCATCGGTCTGGCGCTGGCGCCAAAAGACGGTATTGATCGGCTGGAGCTGATGCGCAAAGCGGATATCGCCCTTTATGATGCCAAAAACCACGGACGCGGCCAGTATCGCCAGTTCGAAAAAGTGATGGATGAATCGCTGCGCACCCGTCAGCAGATGGCGGCGGATTTGCGTCAGGCGCTGGTGAAGTTTAGTGGATTAGCGGTGTGGTATCAGCCGCTAATGGATATCAGCGGCCAGCAGGTGGTAGGTCTGGAAGCGCTGCTGCGCTGGCATCACGCCATGCGCGGCGACGTTGCACCGGGTGATTTCATCGCCATCGCCGAAGAGACCGGCATGATCATCCCGCTCGGCGAATGGGTGCTGCGCGAAGCCTGTAAAACGTCGCTCAAGCTGCCGGATATTGTGGTGGCGGTGAACGTCTCGCCGGTGCAGTTCCGCGCGGTGAATTTTGTTGAGCGCATCATCCATATCGTGCAGGAAGAAGGTGCCGATCCGCAGCGCATGGAGCTGGAGATCACCGAAGGCGTGCTGATTGAGGATGAACACGAGGCGCGCAACAGCATCATTGCGCTGCGCGAAGCCGGCTTCCGGATTGCGCTGGATGATTTCGGTACCGGCTATTCAAGCCTTAATTACCTCAGCAGCTTCCCGGTGGACAAAATCAAGATTGACCGTTCGTTTACTCAGTCGCTGGGCGTGGCGCAGAACTCTACTGCGATTGTGGAATCGGTGGTGCGGCTGGGTCACGCGATGGGCTTAACGGTGACCGCTGAAGGCGTGGAAACCGAAGGCCAAAAAAACGCGCTGGCCGATGCAGGCTGTAATCAGCTGCAAGGCTATTTGTTTAGCCACGCGGTGCCGCTGGATGACATTTTGACCATGTTGCCGCCCGCTTCCCGCCCTTAACGCTCCCGCGCGGCGGCCGCCGACTGCCGCGCTTTTCTCGCTCACGCATTGAAAAGCTGCGTGCGCATCGGGACCATTCTCGTACCCTGATTAACGCGTTTAACCCATCCTCTCGTCTGTGCGCTTGCCAGCCCAAGCCGGATCGGCATGTTGCCCGCCCGTTTCGGCAAGCAAGGCGTCAATCCCTTCTTTTACTCTGTTAAGGAACCACAGATGAACACACGCTATCCGGATTACACCCTCGACACCGACCGCGCGTCGCGTGAAAACGGTTCAACCGCCTATATCGCGCTCGATAATTCAACTTATGTGATTGAGCAAACCACCACCAAAACCCTGAGCAGTTTCCCTGAAAGCCTCGTCAGTGACACACCGGTAAGCTACGCGCACCAGCCTTCGTCTTACGCTTACGGCGTAAAAGCGATCACCCCGGTTATTCGCTATGCCTGGGATGACGTTGGACAGGAGCAAGGCGTGCGTGCCAGCGGCAACCGCACCGATGATGCCGCTCCGACCCTGCGCGGCACCGGCCCGGCGAACACTTACATGGACATTATGTTCACCAACGGCAGCGTAACTCGCTACAACGGCATCACCACCGATGCTGACGGTAACTGGAGCTGGACGCCACGCGCCGATTTGGCCGACGGTACCTGGACATTTAAAGTGCAGGCCGACGGCCAGGACACGTGGAGCAATGCGTTCACGCTGGTCATCGACACCCCGGCGGCACCGGACGCGCTGATCACCCACATCTACGATAACGTGGGCAGCGAGCAAGGCGAGCGTTTCAGCGGCAGCATTACCGATGATGCGATGCCGACCCTGCACGGCACCGGACCGGCTAACACGCTGATCGATATCCTGTATACCGATGGAGGCAGAGTGCGCAGCAACAGCACCTTCACCGACAACGAGGGCAACTGGAGCTGGACGCCCTGGCAGAATCTGAATGACGGCTACTGGACGTTCCAGGTGCAGGTTGAGGGCGCACCGAGCTGGAGCCAGAGCTTCGCGATCACCATTGATACGCCGGAAGGCCGTATCGCCTTGCGCGACGCCGAAATCTCCCATATTACGGATAATGTCGGCAGCGATCAGGGTGACCGCTTCTCTGGCAGCATTACCGATGATGCGATGCCGACCCTGCACGGCACCGGACCGGCTAACACGCTGATTGATATCCTGTATACCGATGGCGGCAGGGTGCGCACCAACAGCACCTTCACCGACAACGAGGGCAACTGGAGCTGGACGCCCTGGCAGAATCTGAATGACGGCTACTGGACGTTCCAGGTGCAGGTTGAGGGCGCACCGAGCTGGAGCCAGAGCTTCGCGATCACCATTGATACGCCAGAAGGCCGTATGGCGATGCGCGACGCTGAGATCTCCCATATTACGGATAACGTCGGCAGCGATCAGGGTGACCTTTACAGCGGCAGCATCACTGACGACGCGTTGCCAACCCTGCATGGCACCGGTCCGGCTAATACGTTGATCGATATTTTGTATACCGATGGCGGCAGAGTGCGTACCAACAGCACCTTCACTGACAACGAGGGCAACTGGAGCTGGACGCCCTGGCAGAATCTGAATGACGGCTACTGGACATTCCAGGTGCAGGTTGAGGGCGCACCAAGCTGGAGCCAGAGCTTCGCGATCACCATTGATACCTCAGCAGATACAGCAAGCGGTGATGACGCGTTTAACAACGCGTTAACGTCACTGAGTGTTGGCGATCTGCTGTCCGTTGTTGATAGTGACGTATTGATTGATAACGGTAAAACGCAGTACATGCTGGACAGCGACGCCAACAACGTGGTGAAGCTCGAGGATATTCTGTCCGGCAACGATATTGACGGCTGGCAACAGCAGCAAGGCACCCTCACCGTTGCGGGCATTCAATACGATGTTTATCAGTACACGGATGAGACCGAATTACTGGTGCAACACGCCGTTTAAACGCTGATGATTTAGCGTCGCTAATCGAGCATCGCGATTACCAAGCCATACAGCCTTTGCTGTGTGGCTTTTTTGTTTGTGGGCGGCGTGAAAAAGATGCCCGGTACAAAACAGGACCACACCATGATAGGACGCAAGAACATTCGGTTATTGAATTATGATTTCACCGCTGCGGGCACCTGTTTTCCGCACCCGCCGTTGCGCGGCCAAACGTAATCATCACTCAGAATTTGCACGTCACCGTTTCGGCGCGATTTATCGCGCGTGCCAGAGTTTCTCCCCTGCGTTCCACCAGGAATTTTCCTTCTTTGCAGACGGTTCTTGATACAGGCCCGTAACACGTTGCTCTACCATCCCCGCCGCTGTGCGATGTCGTGTAAACCGCGACGCACTATTGACAACACATTATGGACGATACCTATGAATGATTTATTAGCCCGCAGCCCGGTGATATATCGCGAAAGCGCCGACGGCAAACTGGTGTTTGGTAACAAAAACGAGCTGGAGCCCGGCGGCTTTATTGAGCTGGTGATTGGCACCGACATCTTCCGCGTCCCGGTGGACGACAAAGGCTTTTACCGCTGGGAAGCGCCGACGCCCTACGCCGACGGCGAGTACAGCTTCTCCCTCCGCCACTTTGACGCCGCCGGCAACCGCAGCACGCCGACGCTCGGCATCCAGATTGTCGACACCACCCCGCCGGACGCGCCGGAGCTGGTTAACCTCTACGACGACCAGGGCGCCGTGACCGGCAGCTTTGACCCCGGCAAGGCCACCGACGACAAACGCCCGACGCTGACCGGCATCGCGCAGAAAGGCAGCACCGTTTACCTGCTCAACGACAAAAATGAAAAAATCGGCAGCGCGGTGGCGGACAAGGTCACCGGCAAGTGGGTGATGGAGCCGGCGCAGGACCTGCAAGACGGCATTAACAGCCTGCGCCTGATGGCCGAAGAGACCTTCGCCGGCAAGCTGCGCGCCGGCGCGCCTTCAGCGGCGTTTGACATCGTGATTGTTGGCGACAACGCCACGGTTACCATTACCGATGCGTTTGACGACGCGGGCAGCTTCACCGGGGCGCTCGGCAACGGCGCGCTCACCGACGACGCCACCCCAACCCTGCGCGGCGAGGTCTCCATCGGCAGCACCGTTATCGTCTATTATCGCCTCGCCGGCAGCCCGACCTGGGCCGGCAGCGCCACCGCCACCGTCAGCGGCGAGACCTGGACCTGGACGCCGGGCAGCAACCTGCCGTACGGCCGCTATGAATTCCAGGCCAGCACCGGCGACGTCGCCTCGGCGCTGT